>NZ_RRYH01000048.1 GCF_004010155.1 Solirhodobacter olei
ACATCCAGATGGCGATGTCGGTGGGCAACTCGCGCCACTACTGCATGGACCAGATCCATCCGCGGCACTTCACGCAAACCGCGCGCGCCGCGCGCGTGCCGGAGAGGGTGATCTGGGACGCGGTCTCGGAGATCGCGGCGGTGGGGCGCCGTGCCCTGGCGGAAGTCGAGACCGGGCTTCCGGGCGATTTCCCGGAGCGGATCTCGGGGCCGGTGCTGGAGCGCCTCGGGCGATGCCTTGCGGCGGTGGAGGCCTATGCCGATGGCGAGATCGCATAGCCAGGATCGATGTCTTCGGGCGGGCATGGAAAAAGCCGGCCCAGGTTTTCCCGGGCCGGTGTGAACCTTCACATCTGGATGTAGGTTCGCGCATAAATTTGCACGTTGGGCGGCGAGGTGGAATTCATCGCGTGCGCCGTTCGGCCCCCGCAGTCATAGACGGTTAAGGCCCGAGAGGCGCTTCAAATGCGCAACCAGCATCGCCGCCTTCTTCCGGAGCTTACATGAGATCGCGTAATCGGAGGTCTGGGCGATCGCCCGCGCCCGTTCCCCGGATTACTCGTTGAAGGTCGCAATCCCCACGCCGAGGGTGGTTATTTCGGCGCGCCCAGCGTCCCCGGAGGAACGATCACGTAGCTCACGGTTACCGGTGGTCGGCCGGCTTGCCAGATGAAACTTTGATGCCGGATCGGCAAGTCTCCGATCCATTTCCGAATGTCGGGGCCCGGCGGGGTGTCGTTCCAGACGATCAGCATACCCTGCCGATGGAGGCGCGTGGGAGTGATCCAAGGTGCGTCGACTCGCGAGAATTTGGTGAACATAGACGGACGATCCGAGGCAAAGGCCCCCGTTGCCATCATCCAGAACTCATCGCCCGCCACGATGCCGAGCGGCGCCTTGACGGCCTTGTGCCAGTCGTCCTGGAGCCGCGACGCGACCTTCGGGCCGGGCATGCAGATCCTCTCGAGCCGGGAGCTATAGACGCAGGTCACCTCTACGAAGGTGGTGTGGAAGGCCGCGGTGAACAGGACCATCCCGAAAGCCCAGATGACGAGCCGGCGCATCCCCCGATCAGTGAGGTTTCGGCCGAGATAAGCCACCGCGACGAGGCCGACGAGATCGTACATGGGCTTGGCCCAGGCCTCGCCTATACCGGCGAAGAGCGAGACAACGCAAAGCAGCAGTGCCGGGCCCAGCCCCATCCAGAGCAGAAAGAGACGGGCGCGCCGGTCGTCGAGCAGGATCGCGCTGCGGGTTCCGGCAGGCCATCCCCGGCGGGAGAACAGGCCTGCACTCCACATCGCAAAGGGAAGCAGGATCAGCAGCAAGAGCTGCACCCCGGTGTAGTACAGGATCCCGCGGTGGGAGAGCACCCAGGCATCACGGCCCATGACATAGGTCAGCTGCATGAAATGCATCCGGGCCATGATGAGGAAGATAGGCACCGAAAACGCGAGCACCAGCGCGATCGCGATCCAGGGCCCCGGCCTCGCCATCCGCCGCCGCGCCGTCGGGTCGGCCACCAGCCAGAGAAGGCCGAAGATCAGGATCAGCCCGGTGGAGAACTTGGCATAAAGGCTGATACCGCCGACCAGGCCGAACAGCACCCAGGGGCCGATCTTGTCCTGCCGCGCCGCCCGCCAGAGAAGCCAGCTGATCGCGGCCCAGAACGGAAGCTGGGCGATGTCATGGTTGAACTGCTCGGTGCCGGCGCTGAAGAAGCCGGTGACCGGTAGCAGCAGTACCCCAGCCAGTGCGGCCTGGCGGCCCATCAGCTCGCGCCCGAACGCATAGACCAGCACGAAGGTCAGGCACACGGCAATCTGCGGCAGAAGATAGCCACCCCAAAGGTAGGATCCCGTGAGCCAGTGCATCGCGCCCGTAAGCCAGGCGGGCAGCTGCGGGTGCTTATAGGTGAGAATCCGCCATTCCCGGCTCCAGAGCACCTCCTCCAAAAAGTCGGTCGGCGGCGTACGGTTCACGAGTACCGGGACGACCGTCCATACGATGATCTGCAACGCACAGAGTAGAGAAAGGATGGCGGCCGGGGCGAGCGTGAAAACCCTCGCTGGACGGGCGGCCTTTGCGGGTTCGCCGGCAGTGAAGTCAGTTGTCATTGCTTGATCTTATGTCCCCAGAACGCGCAGCCACCAATTGGTGTGGGATCGGGCTGCCGCATAACCGCCCATTGTCGACGCTTCGCTTACGACACCTGCCTCCGATGCTCCAAGCAATTTCTTCATTGGTGTGGGCCAAGGCATGGGGAGGTGTTGTGCCAATTTCTCGTGGTTCCGGCGTCACGTCGCACGCCGGAACCCGATTTCGGGGCCTTGGTGCGAAATCCCCGCCACTTCTAGTCGGCAACCGTAGAAAGCCAAAGCCCACATACGAAATCACCTGCCATTAGCTAGAAGCTCCGATTGCGCTAGAATTCGTCCGATCGCGCGGAGCGATGCCAAGACTGCGCCAGCGCCGACTCGACATCGCGCTATTCTCCAACGCCAATTTAATCAGGCGCTGCCACGTTCGGGGTCGTTGCGGGTGGGGACGGTCGGCAGCCATTCGTCGTAGCCGTTTGAGCGGGTACGGCCCAAGAGTTCCGTCAGCGCGTCGAGCGGGGTCCGCGACCAGTCGATGCGCAGCGTCAGTGGCGGTGCGTCGTCGGAGAGCACCAAGAGCGCCGCCGATTGTAGGCCGCGTGTATCGCCGCCCGCCGTCTCTCCAGCCTTCAGCGCGGCGATCAGGCGGTCAGGGAACGGGCCCTTTGCGCGGCGGAAGCCTTCCATCGCCGCTTCCAGCACGCCTCGCCCGGCTAGCAGGTTGCCCGCGGCGACCAACCCGGGCTCGCAAATGGCGCCGCGCCAGGGATTGTTTTTCTCGCCGGTGAAGGCCGCTGTTTCGCCGCCGGCGTCGAGAACCGAGAGCTGGCGGAAGACGCGACCCGCATCCGGCCCGGTGACAGTGTCGACTACCGACTGGGCGCCCATGCCCTGGCCGAGACTTTGGATCGCTTCCTCTCCCCACATCGTCGAGGGGGCGGCGCCCTGCGAGGCCGAAAGGCCATAACGCGAATCGCCGCGTAAAACCCAGCCGCCGACACAGATGCTTCCCGTGGTGGCTGCCCCGCCGAAGGCGCCCGTGCTCGGATCTTGGGCAAGAAGGGAAAAGGTCATGCGGTCCTCCGGCAAGATTTTTTGAATCTATCATGAAAATTTTGACCAGCGCAATTTATCATGATAATTTTTTGACAAGAACAACAACTCACGGGGAGTCCATACATGTCCGCCACGTCCTTTACCCGGCGTCAGTTCGGCCTGATCTCGGGCGCGCTCTTGACGACGACCGCGCTGGCCTCGATGCCCGCGCTCGGCGCTACGCCGCCCGGCGTGCTTGTCGTCGGTCAAATCGCCGAGCCAAAATCGCTCGACCCAGCGGCCGATACCGCCGCCAATGATTTCCGAATCCTGGTGAACCTCTACGACGGCCTTCTGCGCTACAAGCACGGCACGCTGGAGGTTGAACCAGCGCTGGCCGAAAGCTGGGACATCAGCGCGGACGGCAAGGAATACACCTTCCACCTGCGCAAGGGGGTAAAGTTCCACGATGGCACAGATTTCGACGCAGCCGCGGTGAAGTTCAATTTCGATCGGATGCTGGACGACAAGAGCCCCTATCACGACACCGGTCCCTTCCCGCTGTCGTTCTTCTTCTCCTCGATTGTTAAGACCGAGGCGCCGGACGCACATACAGTGAAGTTCACCCTGAAGGAGCCCTATGCGCCCTTCATGTCGAACCTCGCCTCGCCCACCGGCATGATTGTCTCGCCGACGGCGATCAAGAAGTACAAGAAGGATATCGGCCGCAATCCGGTCGGCACCGGCGCCTACAAGTTCAAGGAATGGAAATCGAACGAACGCGTGACGGTGGAAGCCTTCGATGGCTACTGGGACGGCAAACCTGGGCTGAAGGCGGTGCTCTTCCGCCCGATCACCGACGCCAATACCCGCGTCGCCGAGATGCTTTCCGGCGGGATCGACATCATGGTCGAGGTGCCGCCGAACTCACTCTCGCAGTTCAAGCCGCCGAAGTTCAACATCGTCGAGGCCTCCGGCCCCCACCTGTGGTTCCTTATCCTCAACTGCAAGGACGGCCCGTTCAAGGACAAGCGCGTTCGGCAGGCCGCGAACTACGCGATCAATAAGGAGGCGATCTGCAAGGACGTGCTGGAAGGCACCGCCGTTGTCGCCGCCGGGCCGACGCCGCCCGCGTTCAACTGGGCCTATAACCACGACCTGAAGCCCTATCCCTACGATCCCGAAAAGGCCAAGGCTCTGCTGAAGGAGGCCGGGGCCGAGGGGGCGGAGCTGACCTTCTACGTGACGCAGGGCGGTTCCGGCATGCTCGACCCGGTGCCGATGGGCACCGCGATCCAGGCGGATCTGGAGGCGGTGGGTCTGAAGGTGAAGATCGAGACCTTCGAGTGGAACACCTTCCTCGGCAAGGTGAACCCGGGGCTCGACAACAAGGGCACTCATGTCGACATGGCAGAGATGGCCTGGATGACGAACGACCCGGACACCCTGCCCTTCCTCGCGCTCCGCACCGGCGCCTGGCCCGACAAGGGTGGCTTCAACTCGGGCTATTACTCCAACCCCGAGGTGGACAAGCTCCTGGCCGAGGCTCGGACCTCGACCGACCAAGCCAAGCGCGCCGAGCTTTACAAGAAGATGCAGGTCATCGTGCATGACGATGCGCCTTGGGTCTTCGTGGCAAACTGGAAGCAGAACGCGGTGGCCGATGACCTCGTCCACAACTTCTCTCTGGAGCCGTCGTTCCTCCTGGAGCTGCAAAAGGTTACCAAGACCTGAACCGGTCGAAAATGTCGACATCCCGTCCGGCCCGCCCCGCGCGGGCACGTGCGGAGAGCGGCGCTAAGGTGTTCTCGAATGAACCAAGCCCACCACTCTCTCGATGACGCCGAGCGTGATGGGGCCCGGCAGTCGCCCCGCCAGCCGAGGCCGGCGATGGGGATCGCCGGCCTCGCGCCCTCGCCTGCCCGCCCGGCCGGGAGGCGCGGCTGATGGGCCGCTATATCCTGCGGCGGCTGATCTCGGCGATCCCCGTGCTCTTGGGCATTACCGTCATTGTCTTCCTGATTATGGCGATGATCCCGGGCGACCCGGCGACCGCCATCCTCGGCAGCTATGCCACGCCCGAGAACGTGGCGCGGATCAACCACGACCTCGGGCTCGACCACCCGTTGGTGCAGCGGTACTTCATCTGGCTCTTCAACATGCTGCACGGCGATTTCGGCCGCTCCTACTCGCTGAACCGCCCGGTGATCGATGAGGTGCTGGACCGGTTCTCGGCCACGCTGATCCTCGCCGGGGTCTCCTTCGTCGCCTGCTCGATCCTCGGGATCCTCGCCGGCGTCGTCTCGGCTGCGCGGCAATACGGTGCGGCGGATAAGGCGATCACCTTCGTTGTGCTGATCGGGATCTCCATCCCCTCCTTCTTTCTGGGGATGATGATGATCCTTCTCTTCGCAGTGCGGCTGTCATGGCTACCCGTTTCCGGCATGTACGAGATCTATGGCGGCGGCGGCCCCATTGACCTGCTGCGCCATCTGACGATGCCCGCCGTGGCACTCTCCGTCGTCGCGACCGGCGTGATCGCCCGGCTGACGCGCGGCGCGATGCTGGAGGTACTTCGGCAGGATTTCATCCGGACCGCACGGGCCAAGGGCGTGCATGAGCGGCGCGTAATCTGGGGCCATGCGCTTCGCGCGGCGATGGTTTCCGTCATCCCTGTTCTCGGGCTGCAGGCGGGTTACGTGCTCTCCGGCGCGGTCTATATCGAGACAGTGTTCCAGTGGCCCGGCATCGGCCGGATGTTGGTCGATGCCATCCTGAAGCGGGATATCCTGCTTGTGCAGGGGGGCGTGGTCTTCGTCGCCGCCTGCTATGTTCTCTTCAATATCCTGGTCGATGTCGCCCAGAGTCTGCTCGACCCGAGGATCAAGACATGAATCTGTTCGCGGCCCTCCTCTTCCGCAACCGGCTTGCCGCCGCCGGGGCCGTGGTGCTGAGCATCATCGGCATCCTCGCACTGTTGACGCCGGTGCTGCCCCTGCAGGATCCCTATACGACGCATATGGGAAGCCGCTACCTGCTGCCCCTCTCGCCGGGACATTTTCTCGGAACCGACGGACTGGGCCGGGATCTGCTGTCCCGCCTGATGTGGGGGACGCGACTGAGCCTTGCCGTGGGCGTCGTCGCCGCCGTCGGTGCGGGGACGATCGGATCCGCCGTGGGGATCGTCGCGGGCTATTTCGGCGGGCGGACGGACAACATCATCATGCGGTTTGTCGACATGCTGATGGGTTTTCCCTACATCCTGCTGGCGCTCGCCATTGTCGCGGTGCTCGGCCCCGGCCTGATGAACGCGCTGATAGCGGTCGCCGCCGTCAATGTCCCCTTCTTCGCGCGAAACATCCGCGGCATCACCGTTGGCCTTGCACATCGTGAATTCGTCGACGCCGCGCGGCTGTCAGGCAAGGGGCACCTGAAGATCCTCGTCACCGAGCTCCTACCGAACGCGCTGCCCGTCATCGTCATTGCCATGTCCACGACGATCGGCTGGATGATCCTGGAAACGGCAGGCCTAAGCTTCCTAGGCCTCGGCTCGCAGCCGCCGCAGGCCGACCTGGGCTCCATGCTGGGCGAGGCGCGTTCGGCAATGATCACCTCGCCCCATACCTCGATGGTGCCCGGCGCGATGATCTTCCTGATCGTCATGTCCATCAACCTTCTGGGCGACGGCATCCGCGACGCTCTCGACCCGCGGCTGCGCTCCGGCGCGCTGGCCCGGCCTATGGCGGCGACGCTGGTCCGGCGGAAGACGGTGCCTGGGCCGACCGGCGAGGGGCTGCTGCGTCTCGACGATCTCTCCGCCCAGTTTCACGTCGGAAAGCGGGTCTACCGCGCCGTCTCCGAAGTTTCGCTGGCGCTCGCTCCCGGCGAATGCGTCGGGTTGATCGGTGAAAGCGGCTCGGGCAAATCCGTCACTGCGCTTTCCGTCATGGGGCTTGTAGCCTCGCCGCCAGGGGTGATCACCGGCGGCGCCGCGCGGCTGGAGGGAGAGGACCTGATCGGGGCCCCCTACGAGCGGCTTCGCAGCCTTCGCGGAAGCCGCGTCGCCTATATCTTTCAGGACCCGCTGGCCACGCTGCACCCGCTCTACAAGATCGGCGACCAGCTGGCAGAGGCGATCCGCTGCCACCATCCAATCAGCCGTTCAGAGGCCCGCAAGCGGGCGCTGAAGCTTCTGGCCGACGTTCACATGCCCAATGCAGCGGCGCGGCTAGACGTCTTCCCTCATGAGCTCTCGGGCGGGATGCGCCAGCGTGTGGGCATTGCCATGGCGCTGGCGAATGAGCCCGATGTCATCATAGCCGACGAGCCGACGACCGCCCTCGACGTGACAGTGCAGGCCCAGATCCTTGCCCTGCTGGACGAGCTGCGGCGGGCGCGCGGCCTTGCGATCCTCTTCATCACTCATGACTTCGGCGTGGTCGGCCAGCTCTGCGACAGGGTGGCGGTGATGTATGCCGGCCGGATCGTGGAAGAGGGCCCGACGGCCGAGGTGCTGGCCGCCCCCGCCCATCCATATACCGCACGGCTGATCGCTTGCGTGCCAGAACTCGGCGCTGGGCGGCGGCGTCTGCCGGCGATCCCGGGCCTGCCGCCCGCCGTTGACAGGCTGCCCGAGGGCTGCGCGTTCGCACCGCGCTGCGAGAAGGCGACGGAGGCCTGCACGAAGGGCGAGATCGTGCTCTCGGGTGCCCAACGGCGCTGGCGCTGCATTCATCCGGAGCCGGTGGCATGACCCTGGCGTTGAAGACAGAGGCTCTTGCCAAACGTTTCCCCGCCGGGCGGCGGCTTCTTGGCGGCCCGCGGACCTTCGTGCACGCGGTGCGGCCTGTGACGCTGGAGGTCCGTCAGGGCGAGACGCTGGGCGTGGTCGGTGAAAGTGGTTGTGGGAAGTCCACGCTGGCGCGGATGCTGGTGGGGCTACTGGCGCCCTCCGAGGGGCGGATCGAGATCGAGGGCCGCGCGCTCGACAAGGCCGATCCGGTAGCCTTCGGAAAGCTCATCCAGTACGTCTTCCAGGACCCTCAATCGAGCCTGAATCCGCGCAAGACGATCCGCGCGATCCTCGAGGCGCCGCTTAGGAACTTGCACGGCATGGGCCGGGCGGCGCGGGAGACGCGGATAGCGGAACTGCTGGCGGCGGTGAACCTGCGCGAGGAGTTCCTTGACCGGTATCCGCACGAGTTCTCCGGCGGGCAGGCGCAGCGGATCGGCATCGCCCGGGCGTTGGCGGCAACGCCTCGGATACTGGTGCTGGACGAGCCTGTTTCGGCGCTCGACGTTTCGGTCCAGGCGCAGGTCCTGAATCTGCTCGCCGATCTGAAGGCCGAGTTCGGGCTGACCTACATCTTCATTAGTCATGACTTGGCCGTGGTGGAAGCGGTCAGCGACCGGATTGCGGTGCTCTATTTCGGGTCGGTGGTGGAGGAGGGGCCTGCCGAAAGGGTCTTTGCCCGGCCGCGTCATCCCTATACGCAGCTTCTGGCGCGGAGCGCACCTGCCGTGGGGCGTCCGCTGGCTCCGGGGGGAGAGGGCGAGTTGCCCGACCCGCTCGACCCGCCGCCGGGCTGCGCTTTCGCCGGGCGCTGTCCGAAGGCGACCGACATCTGCCGCCACACAGCGCCTGCGCTGCGGCCCATCGAGGGAGACCAGCTTGCAGCCTGCCACCAACCGCTCTGAGCCTAGGCTCTCGCGCCCGCAACAGGTCGCGGAGGCGATGAAGCTCTGGGTGATGGAAGAAGGCTGCCAGCCGGGCGACCGCCTGCCCTCCGAGGCCGAGCTCATGGAGCGGTTCTCCATGGCCAAGGGCACGATCCGCGAGGCGATCCGAATCCTCGAGGCGCAGGGCCTGGTGCGCTCGCGCACCGGGCCGGGGGGCGGGGTCTTCGTTCACCGAGTCTCGGAGGAACGCGCCGCGGCGCTTCTGGGCAACTACTTCTATTTCCAGCATCTTTCGATCGACGACATCTACCAGATCCGCGAAGCGCTTGAGCCTGAGATGGCTGCGAGCCTGACAGGACGGTTGAGCCCCGAGCAGATCGGGCAGCTGGAAGCGGTGCTGGCGGGCTACGCGGTGCCGGCCCGCACGGCCGAGGAGGAGCGCCAGCAGCACGTGGACTCGCTGCGCTTTCATGCGCTTCTGGCGGAGATGTCGGGCAATCCGCTACTGCGGTTTCTGATCCGCTTCATCGCCAACATGCTGAGCCAGATCACCGTCCAGCGGCGGCTTTACGAGCCACTGAACCCGGAGTTGTGGTCCTCCGGCATGGCCTATCAGGCGCGGCTTCTGGAGGCGCTGCAGGGCGAGGACCCGGAAGAGGTGCGCCGGATCCTGCGCGAGCACATGGCCAATGCGCACCGCCTGATGCGGCT
Organism: Solirhodobacter olei; assembly: GCF_004010155.1. GTDB lineage: Bacteria > Pseudomonadota > Alphaproteobacteria > Rhodobacterales > Rhodobacteraceae > Solirhodobacter > Solirhodobacter olei. Next base: position 9,524 of record NZ_RRYH01000048.1, read on the forward strand.
GCAGGAGGCGGCGGTGACGCCGCGGTTTCTGCCAGAAGATCAGCTGCTCTGAGGCGCCGTCCGGCGGCGTACCGATTCAGCTCCGTTTTAGCATCGCAAAGACACCGTATATCGGGACGGTGGATGAGGGAATTGCGCAACGCCTTCCGTTCGGCTGCCGAGGAGGCCAGGGGTCGTCCTTGGGGGCGGTGCGCAATGAATGCGCACTCTACGGTCGGGTCGCATGTGAGGTGGCGCGGGGCTCTCGGCGGCGTGACTCCGCCGAGATAGCCAAACCGGAAGGACTCGGCTGGACCGACTCGGCCCGACGGGGTAGCCAGTCACGAAAATCGGCGCGGAATCGAATCCGCACCTCGTACGAGCAGGAGCGACAGGCGGCGTGCCGCAGCAGGAACCCTCAGAACGGGCCCCTCGGGCCCCCGCATCCGTACGGCCCTACGATCTTCGGGGCCGGGTCTTCACTGCATTGGTCCTGCGTCCGGAAGGCGCCGGGGCGGACGAGGCATTTTACGCCGCGCTCGACGAGCAGCTGGCGCAAACGCCACAGTTCTTCGCCGAAGCGCCGGTGATCCTCGATATGGAAGCGGTGGCCGATATGGCGACCCTCCCCACGATCGTCGCGGCGCTGAAGGCGCGCAAGCTGAACCCTTTCGGCGTGCAGAACGCGGGCCCCGTGCAGCGCAAGCTGGCCGAAGCCGCCGGGCTGATCCCGATCGTCACCGGCAACGAGGCGCCGCTGCGCGCGCAGGCCCCGGCTCGGCAAGCGGCGGCCCCCGCCCCTGCCCCGGCGCCCGCCCCGGCAAGTAAAATCGTCACCTCCCCGGTCCGCTCCGGCCAGATGGTGGTGGCGGAAGAGGGCGACCTGATAGTCCTCGGCCCGGTCGGCTCGGGCGCCGAGCTGATCGCGGCGGGCTCAATCCATGTCTACGGCCCCCTGCGCGGCCGGGCGATGGCCGGGGCCTATGGCAACGAGGCGGCGCGGATCTTCTGCCGCAGCCTGAACGCGGAGCTGCTGGCGATCGGCGGCTTCTACCGGACCAACGAGACGCTGGAACCGGAGCTGCGCGGCCGCGCGGTGCAGGTGTTCCTGGACGAAAAAAGACTGCGGCTGGAGGCACTGGCATGACGGCGGAACTGAAGAAGGAGCGCCCGATGGGCAGGATCGTCACCATCACCTCGGGCAAGGGGGGCGTCGGCAAAACCACCTCTTCCGCCGCGATCGGAGCGGCGCTGGCCAAGCGCGGACTGAAGACGGTCGTGATCGACTTCGATGTAGGGCTCCGCAACCTCGACATGATTATGGGTTGCGAGCGCCGGGTGGTCTTCGACTTCATCAACGTCATCCAGGGCGATGCCAAGCTGAAGCAGGCGCTGATCCGCGACAAGCGGCTCGACACGCTCTACGTGCTGCCGACCTCGCAGACCCGCGACAAGGACTCGTTGACGCTGGAGGGCGTCGAGGCCGTTCTGGAGGAGCTGAGGGGTGAGTTCGACTACATCCTTTGCGACAGCCCGGCCGGGATCGAGCGCGGCGCCCAGCTTGCGATGCATTTCGCCGACGAGGCGGTGGTGGTGACCAATCCCGAGGTGTCCTCCGTTCGTGACAGCGACCGGGTGCTGGGCCTGCTGAACTCCCGTACCAAGCGGGCCGAGACCGAGGGCGCCGAGCCGGTGAAGGCGCAGGTACTGCTGACGCGCTACGACGCGGCGCGCGTCGGCAAGGGCGAGATGATGACGGTGGAGGACGTGCTGGAGATCCTCGCCGTGCCGCTTCTCGGCATCGTCCCGGAAAGCCAGGCGGTTCTGAAGGCCTCCAACGTCGGCATGCCGGTGGTGCTGGATGCCCCATCGGCCGCGGGCGCGGCCTATGAGGATGCCGTCTCCCGGCTGCTGGGAGAGGAGGTCGAGATGCGGCTTGCCGGTGAGCGTCGGCCAGGGATCTTCCAGCGGCTGTTCGGGCGGGGGGCGTGATGCGACTTGGCTCTCTTTGGCCACGCAAGGCGAGCACGGCCCAGACCGCCAAGGAGCGGCTGCAGATCCTACTGGCGCATGAGAGGGCGGGCCGGGTGGCCGACAACCTGCCCGCGCTTCAGCGCGACATCATCGAGGTGATCGGCCGCCATCTGAAGATCGACAGCGAGGCGATCGATATCCGGATGGAACAAGGCCGGGATTATTCCAGCTTGGAGATCAACATCGAGTTTCCCGCCGCGAGCGAGCCTAAGGCCCCGTCGCGCCGCTGAACCGGTGCGGAGCCCCGCGCCCCGTGCAGACCGCGTTTTCTCCCCCATTGCGGGCCAGGCGGAGCGGCTCAGCATCGAATCGGCACGGCTACTCTTACACGGGAATTACAACCATAGGGGAGGCCTGCTGATAATTAAATCAACCCAGAGGCCGAAATCCGCGCTGAGTGAAACAATGAGTTGACGCAGAGTGACATAGTCTGGGCCTTTTCACGCCACATTTGATCTTAGAGTCACGTTTGCGTGTGTTATGCTGCTGCTACTGAAATTGAAGTTTTCTTAAGCTGCCAAGCTGCCTTTTTCGATCCGATTTTGACATACGCTCGGGCCCACTGGGGGGAACGACTGATGGTAACGGAATGCATGGCGGGCCGCGGCGCGAAGTGTGCCGTGTGCCCAGGAAGACAGAGCGGATTATGCGCGGAGTTGCCGAAGGCGCTTCTCGCCCGGGTGGCGGAGGCCTCCCGTATCGTAGAGTGCCCCGCCAATCACCGGCTTTGGGACGAGGACGTCCAGCCGGGCTTCACCGCGATCCTGTGGCGCGGCTATCTGCGCATGCCGCGCTATTCGTTGGAGGGACGGCGGCAGATCGTGTCGATCATCTGCCCCGGGGAGATCGTCGGTGAAGGCGTCGACACCCGGCCCGGCTACGGTATGGAAGCTGTGACGGCAGTGACGTTCTGCCGCTTCGAGCGGGGCGAGTTCCGGCGGCTGGCCGACCGCGAGCCGGAGCTGCGCCGCGCGCTTTTGCGCCAGCACATGAAACGACTGGAGGTGCTGCGCTGGCTGACCTGGTCGCTGGGGCTCCAAACGCCCGAGGAGCGACTTTGCGCCTTCCTCGCCCGGGCCTGCGAGACGATGCCCTACCAGCCGCTGCCTGACGGCAGCGGGATCCTGTCGCTGGAGGTGCCGCGTGCCGATGTGGCCGATCTTCTGGGCACCACCAAGGAGACGATCAGCCGGCTGACGCATCGGTTGCAGCAGATAGGGCTGATCGAGATCCGCGACCCGCGGCATTTCCGCATCTTCGACCGCGAGCGGCTGGCCAAAGTGGGCGGGCTGTCGCCGGCGCGGCCGAACAGCAGTGAGCGGCCTGGAATTGCCGCGGTGCGGCGCGGGCTGGGAGCCTCGGAGGGCGCGGCGCAGAGGGCCGCCCGGGCGGCCTTGTCCGGTCCGTCCCTGCCAATGTCGCTGCCGGGCGGGAGCGCGGCGGTGGCCTCCTCCTAGATCACGGAAAGGTGATCGTGTCGCGGCGGTGTGGCGGCGGTGGTTGATCGCCGTCATCGCGCCGCCAGGCGTGGTGTGGCCGATTGGGAGAACCGACGGCCGGGCGTCCTGGACAGGTAGGCATTTTTCGGTGCCGGTCGATTGCATGTTGTCTCCGTACCGGCCGTCGGGGCCCGGCCGAACGCCCTGTCGGCCGGGCCGCGGTACATCGGTGGCGGACATCGTACCCCTGCCCTCTTTCCCACGCCGACGCAGAAGCCGCTCAGGCGAGCCCGAGGCTCGCCGCGATGCGCCAGGACAGATCCACCTCCGACAGCGCAACGAGATTCTTGGCAATCTCTGCCATCACTCGGTCGCGCAGGCCGGCCGGCATGGCCTGGTGCAGTTGCTCCAGAATATCAGGTACGGCGAAGACGGCGAGTTGGTCGAAATCGCCGGCCAAGCGATGGGACTCCAGCATCATCGAGACCTGACGGCAGAACAGTGACTCGTCCGCGTCGAGCGGGCGGCGCCAGTCGACCGCGCTGGCATGGCCGCGAGGCACCACGGCCGCGGGTGCCATAGCGGCGCCGGAGAGCACTTCGCGCAGGTACGGCTGACGCGCGCGGACGACCAACTCGGCCTGCCCGGCGGCCCCGCCCGGCAGCCCGGAGGTCCCCGCGAGGGAAAGCGCCCCGGGCAATCCCCGCAGGATACGCGCCCGCGTCGCATTCATCACAAGAATCCAGAGATTTCCCGCGTCCATGGCTCCCCACCGCCTTGCGACTGGCGATAGTCCATTTCCGCTCACAACCCCGTGTCAGGCATTGATTGCTGTCAAGCCCCGCGGCGAAACTCCGCTCATTTTGCCATCCCGCCCCGCCGGGTGGCCGGCGCGTTGACCGGTATCAACACGCCGAGCGCGATTCGGCCTGAAACTTAGACTCGCGGCGCGCAGGCGCGAGTCTTGTTGCATTTTGTACAACCGGAGCTTGCGGTGTCCCGTCCTGCCCGAGATGCTGATCCCGTCGGCGTTGCTGCGCGATTGCTCCGGGCGATGTCCCGCCGAGTTGAACGGTGCCGCTGGGGCGTGAACGCCACCGGCGTTGATCCGGAAGAGGGTCGTCCCCACGTCAAACCCGTCCCCGCAAGCCAGAGCCCGGGGGCCCACAACAGGGAGGCAGACATGACGAGGTTCGAGCACCCGGACACGGCCGCGCCCGGCCAGAAGCCAACGGGACCGGCGGGTACCGGCCTGGTGCCCCCGGGCTATCTGCCCACGCGGGGCTTCGTTCGGCGCTATCCGGCCAGCCTTGGCCCGATGCCGGAGGCGACGCTGACCTGCTTCGTCGATCTTGGGCTGAGCGATGCCGAGATCGCGCTCTATTTCCACCTCGACTGCGACCAGGTACGTGTGCTCGCCCGCCCGATCCGCGAACGGTTCGCGGCATGAGTGCCGGCGCCTCTGTCCCGCGCCTGTGATCGTGGCTCGGGCCTGCCCGCCCCGGCGAAACGTTGGCATAAGTCCGCGATCAGGTTAGAGCAGGCCCGGGCAGGAGGAACGCATATGGCAGCAACGATGGACGCCGTGGCGCGGCTGGAGCAGGAGATGGCGGTGCTCGCGCGGCTGCTGGAAGCGCTGAGCCGGCGCCGGATGTACCCGTTGGAACGGTCGCATTACCTGCTGCTGCTGCGCCTGGCCGAGGGGCCGCGGCGGATCGGTGAGCTTTCGACCCTGCTGGCGCTCGACACCACGACGGTCACCCGGCAGGTGGCGGCGATGGAGGCCAAGGGCCTGGTCAGCCGCCGCCCCGACCCGGAGGACGGGCGCAGCGCGCTGGTGGTCCGGACCGAGGCGGGCGCGGACTGCGTGGAAGCGATGCGGAAGACCCGGCAACTGCGGATCGCGCGTCTGCTGGGCGGCTGGGAGGCGGGTGAGGTGGCGCGTTTCGCGGCCTCCGTCGAGCGGTTCAACGCCGCGCTCTACGACCGGCTGGCGCGGCCCGACGAGCCACTGCCCGAACAGATCGAAGAGCAGGCCGACTAAAGTCGGGTGGCAAAATCTCGAAGGCAAACGAAATAAGGCCCGGCGCGACATCGCGCCGGGCCTCAGCCTCAGGAGAGGCTGGGCAGGACGTCCTCGATCCGGACGGGGAAGCGATGCGGCCTGAAACCAGTCGCATGCCAGATCGCATTGGCGACGGCGCCGACAGAGCCGGTAATGCCGATTTCGCCCACGCCCTTTACGCCCAGTACGTTTACGTGCGGGTCGTCCTCGTGGATCATAATCGCCTCCATTTCCGGTACGTCGGCGTTCACGGGGACATGGTAGCCGGCGAAATCGGCGTTCACGATGCGGCCAGTGCGGCGGTCGTGGATTGCCTCCTCGTGAAGCGCGAAGGAGAGACCCCAGATCATCCCGCCGAGGTACTGGCTGCGGGCCAGCTTCGGGTTGATGATCCGTCCGGCGGCGAAGGCGCCAATCATGCGGCTGACGCGCATCTGGCCAAGCTCGGGATCCACCTTCACCTCGGCGAAGACCGCGCCATGGGCCTGCAGGGCATAGGTTTCTGCCGAGGCCGGGTCGCGCGCGCCCTTGCCCGTGCCTTCCACCTGCGGCTTGCCAGCGCGGGCGAGGATCTCGGCATAACTTTCCGAGCGGCTCTCGTCATCGCGGGCGTAGAGGCGGCCGCGGCGGGCAAGCACCCCGGCGTTTCCGGTGCCGTAGAGCGGCGAGGCGGGATCGGTGCTGGCCAACTCCGCCAGCCGCGCCACAGCGTCCTCGCCCGCATTGTGCAGCGCCTGGCCCGCCGAGGCGGTGTGGCCGGAGCCGCCGGCGACGCCCGCGTCGGGAAGGTGCGAATGGCCGGACTCGAATTCCACCTGGTCCGGGTCGAGACCTAGCGCCGCCGCGCCGATCTGGGCCAGCGCCGTCCAGGCCCCCTGCCCCATGTCGGCTCCGGAGGTGCGGATGACGGCGGTGCCATCGGCCCGGATCACCGCCTCGGCCGAGGCCGGGAACATCGGGCAGTGGAACACCGCCGTGCCCATGCCCCAGCCGGTCAGCATCCCGGCCTCGTCGCGCATCTGACGCGGCGCCAGCGGGCGCGAGGCCCAGCCGAAGGCCTTGGCCCCCGCCTCGTAGCATTCGCGCAGTGCCTTGGAGGAATAAGGCTTGCCAGTGATAGGCTCGACCTCGGCATAGTTCGCCAGGCGGAAGGCGAGTGGGTTCATGCCGCAGACCTCGGCCGCCTCGTCGATCGCGACTTCCAGTGCGGCGGAACCCGAGGCCTCGCCCGGGGCGCGCATCGCCCCCGGCGTGCCGGTGTCGAGGCGGATGCCGTCATGCGTGGTCAGGATCGCGGGGCTTGCGTAGAGCGTGCGCGAGGCCGCCGCCGCCGGTTCGATGAAGTCGTCGAAGCTCGAGGTGGCGCCGGTGGAGTGGTGATGCAGCGCGGTCAGCTTGCCCGCGCCGTCGAGCCCCATGCGCAGCGTCTGCCAGGTGCGAGCGCGATGGCCGACCGGGCCAAACATCTGCTGCCGGGTCAGCGCCAGCTTCACTGGGCGGCCAAGCTCGCGCGCGGCCAGGATGGTGAGGATCTGCGCCCCGGTCGGCACTGCCTTGGAGCCGAAGCCGCCGCCAAGGAATGGCGAGCGCAGGTGGATGTTCTCCGCCGGGATACCGAAATAGGCGGCGAAGAGCCCGCAGGCCATAACGATGGCTTGGTTCGGGGTGTCGAGCGTCAGCTTGTCCCCATCCCACTGCGCCACCAGCGCATGCGGCTCCATCGCGTTGTGGTACTGGTCCGGGGTCTCGAACCGCGTTTCCAGCCGGTGGGCGGCGGCGGCGAGGCCGGCCTCGATGTCCCCCGCGCCGACGCTGAGCGGGCCGCCGAAGCCGACCCGTTCCGGGGTGTAGCGTTCGCCGGTCTCGGCGGTGACGCGGGCGGGTTCTGCCGCGTATTCCGGGGCGAGGAGCGCCGCGCCTTCGGTAGCGGCCTCCAGCGTCTCGGCGACGACGAAGGCGATGGGCTGGCCGGCGTAGCGCACGCTATCGTTCTGCAAGGCCTCCATGCGCATGCCGAAGAGGCCGAGCTTCTCGTCGGGGTCATGCATCAGCGGCGGGCGGTTGGCAGGGGTGTAGACCTCCACCACGCCGGGATGGGCGCGGGCGGCCGCAACATTCATGCCCGTGACGCGGCCGCGGGCGATCGCCGCCGTTGCGGGGACGGCGTAGAGCATCCCCTCGGGGTGGTTGTCGGCCGCGAAGGTGGCGGCGCCAGTGACTTTCAGCGGGCCGTCGCGGCGGCTGAGCGGCTGGCCGGCATTGGAGCCCATGCGGGGTGGGAACGGCAGGGTGTCAGGCATTGGCGAGGTCTCCGTACTGGGAGGAGAGGGGAGAGCCGGGCAGAGCGGGCAGGCGCGAGGGCGTGCCGGCGGCGGCCAGCAGCAGCGCGCGGATGGAGATGCGGCGGGCAAGCTCGATCTTGACTGCGTTGTCGCCGGAGGGGCGCGCCTCGGCTAGCGCCGCGGTGGCGGCCTCGGCGAAGGTTCGACGCTCCAGCGCCGCGCCCTTCAGCAACTCTTCGGCCACTTTCGAGCGCCAGGGCCGAGCGGCGACGCCGCCAAGGGCGAGCCGGGCCTCGGTGATGATCCCGTCCTCGACCTTCAGGAATGCGGCGGCGGAGACCAGCGCGAAGGCGAAGGAGGTCCGCTCGCGCAGTTTCATGTAGCGGGAATGGGCGGCGAAGCCGGCCGCGTCGGGCGGAAGCCGGATCGCGGTGACCAGTTCGCCCCGCTCGAGTGCGGTTTCCCGCTCCGGTGTCTCGTCGGGAAGCAGGTGGAAGTCCTCCAGCGCCACCTCGCGGCTGCCCGCCGGGCCCGCGATCTCCACCACCGCGCCGAGGGCGGCGAGGGGAACGCAGAAATCCGACGGATGGGTGGCGATGCAATTCTCCGACCAGCCGAGGATGGCGTGTGAGCGGTTCTCGCCCTGCCTCGCGTCGCAGCCGGCGCCGGGGCTGCGGCGATTGCAGGCCGCGGCGGGGTCGGCAAAGTAGCTGCAGCGGGTCTTCTGCATCAGATTGCCGCCGACGGTCGCGGCGTTCCGAAGCTGCGCGGAAGCGCCCGAGAGCAGCGCCTCTGCCACCACCGGGTAGGCGCGGGCGAAGGCCGGGTCATGTGCCAGATCGGCATTGCGCACCATGGTGCCAATCCGCATCGCGCCATCGTCTAGGCGGTCGACCCCGTCCAGGCCCGGCAGGCGGGTGATGTCCACCAGCCGATCTGGCCGGCTGGCGCCGCCCTTCATCAGATCCAGAAGATTGGTGCCGGCAGCGAGATAGGCCGTGCCCGGTTCGGCGGCGGCGGCGATGGCCTCCGCTATCGAGGCCGGGCGGATATAGTCGAAGCTCTTCATGCGGTTTTCCTTTTCACGCCGTCCTGGAAGGTGGCCTGCGCGTCAAGCACCGCCTCGACGATGCCGTGATAGGCGCCGCAGCGGCAGATGTTGCCGCTCATCCCCTCGCGGATCCGCTCGGGGTCGGTGCCGGCCTGGCCCTCACCAATGAGGCCGACCGCGGACATGATCTGCCCAGGCGTACAGAAGCCGCATTGGAAGCCGTCATGCTCGATAAAGGCCTGTTGCACCGGGTGCAGGGTCTCTCCCTCGGCCAGCCCTTCGATGGTGGTGATCTCGACGCCGTCGAGGCTGACGGCGAGTGTGAGGCAGGAATTGATCCGGCGGCCGTCAACCAGCACGGTGCAGGCGCCGCACTGGCCGCGGTCGCAGCCCTTCTTGGCGCCGGTGAGGTGGAGCCGCTCGCGCAGCAGGTCGAGCAGGGTCACCCGGGGATCGTCGAGCGCGATGGCCTGGGCCGCTCCGTTGATCGTCAGGTTGAGGACATAGGTCATGGAGGCTCCCATCGGGTCATGGTCGGATTGGGATGGACGCGGCGGGCATCGCCATGCGACGAACGCCAAAGCGCGATCCGGTTGTGGGGCTTGCACTGGGCACCACGCCGGGCGCCTGCTATAGTTATACGGAGGCAGTCTCCGTTTTGCAAGGGGCTCGCTTCACATCGGGTCGGCAACGCCGGAGGGCGTAGAAAAGAGATGGGTCAACAGGCGGCGAAGGCAACCAGGAAGCCACGCGCGGATTCGCTGAGGAACCGCGAGCGGCTGCTGGCGGCGGCGAAGGCGGTGTTCTCCGCCGGCGGGCCGGAGGCCAGCCTGGAGGCGGTTGCCCGCAAGGCGGAGGTGGGGATCGGCACGCTCTACCGCCATTTCCCGACGCGCGACGCGCTGTTCCAGGCGGTCTACCGGCGCGAGGTGGAACAGCTCGGCGAGTTGGCCGAGAGCCTCGCCGAGGCCGAGGACCCGGTGGAGGCGCTGCGCTGTTGGCTTCATGCCACGGTGGAGGTGACGGCGACCAAGAAGGGCATGTTGGCGGCGCTTGCGCTGGCCGCCGACGGGCAGGCCGAGCTTTACGCCCAGACCGGCGAGCGGATGCGCGCGGCGCTAACGGCGCTGATCGAGCGCGCCGTGGCGAAGGGCATGATGCGCGCCGATATCGGGCCGGAGGAGATCATGCGCGCGCTCTACGGCCTGGTCGGGGGCTATTACATGAGCGGGGCGCCGGACTGGCAGGCAACGGTGTGCCGGCTGCTCGACGTCTTCGTCGACGGGCTGCGACTGCCGCGGGCGTAGAGACCGGAGCCGGGGGGCCGTCTGCCCCCGAGGGGGGGCCGAGGATACTTCCGGACAAAAGATGGGGGGCGCGGCGCAGGGATTCGCCCGGAGAGGGAGACCCAGATGCCGAAGCCGATCCTCAATCTTGCCGAAGTGGAGATGTTGCCGCGACCGCCGGCCTTCGCGCCCAAGGGCGCCGCGGCGGAGCGATACGATGCGCGGATAGGCTTTCTTGGCCGCCCGTTAGGTGCGCGGGAGCTCGGTTACAACGTCACCGCCGTGCCGCCGGGAAAATGCGCTTTCCCGTTTCATTCCCATCAGGTGAACGAGGAGATGTTCCTGGTCCTGTCGGGCCGCGGCGAGGTGCGGATCGGGGCCGAGACCTATCCGATCCGCGAAGGCGACGTGATCTGCTGCCCGGCGGGCGGGCCGGAGACGGCGCATCAGATAGTCAATTCTGGCGGGGAGGCGCTGCGCTATCTGGCTGTATCCACCCAGATCTCGCCCGAGATCGCGGAATACCCTGAGACCGGCCGCTTCGGCATCCTGGCCGAGATGGCGCCGAACCCGGACGGATCGCCGCGCCGGATGATGTATGTCGGCCGCAAGGGCGAGGGGCTGGATTACTGGGAAGGCGCCCGAGCGCGCGCCGGGCAGCCCCTACCCTGCCCGCCCGGCTCATTGAAGCCCGGAGCGGCGAGGCTTACTTTACAACGTTCCGGCGTCCTTTTATGGCTCTGCCGGCACCTGGAGCTTGGGAAAGACCTGCCGATGCTGGCCAAATTCCTGGCGAAGATGGAGCGGAAGCTTCTCTGGCGCCTGATCACCGAGAATATCCGAGACCAGTGGCTTTGGTATGCGATTGCGGTCGGCTCGATGCTGGCGGTGGCGGGGGCGACCGCCGCCTCGGCATGGATCATGAACGACATCGTCAGGTCGCTGACGCCGGGCACCGCGCCGGCTGAGGTCTACGGCGTAGCCTTCGGAGTGGCGGCGATCTTCACGGTGAAGGGGCTTGCGACCTATGTGCAGTCCGTCTTCATGGCCAAGGCGGGCAACGGCATCGTTGCCGCCCAGCAGCGCAAGATGTACGACCGGCTGCTGAAGCAGGGGGTCGGGTATTTCGCCCAGGGGGCCTCGGACCTTCAGGTCAGTTTCACCCAGGCGGCGCAGGGCGCGCGTAGCGTGATCGACACGATCGTCGCCGCCTTCGTGCGCGACCTTTTCACACTAATCGGCCTGCTCTGGGTCATGTTCTACCAGCAGCCCGTCCTTTCGGTGATTTCCCTCTTTGTCATACCCTTTGCCACCATCGGGATGCGCAAGCTCCTGCAGACCGTGCGCGACGTGGTGGCGCGGGAGCTGACCTCAATCTCCGCAATCATCCAGGTAATCACCGAGACCACGGTGGGCATCCGCGTCATCAAGGCCTTCGCGCTGGAAGACCGGATGCAGGTGGTGATGGACGACGCTGTCACCCGGGTCGAGAAGATGTCGAACCGGATTGCGCGGCTGCAGGCGGCCACTATGCCGCTGATGGATTTCTTGTCGGGCTTCGCGATCGCCGCGATCATGGCGATGAGTGTGTCCAGCGTCATGGGACTGCATGTGCAGACCTCGCAGGGCCAGCTGATGTCCTTCCTTACCGCGCTGATCATGGCCTACGAGCCGGCGCGGCGGATCGCCTCCATGCGAGTAGGGTTGGAAGTGGGGCTGGTCGGCGCGAAAATGATGTATGACCTGCTCGACCATCCGATCACGATGGAGGAGCATCCCGAGGCACAGGAGCTGAACTCGGCCGCGGGTCGGATCCGCTTCCATGACGTGACCTTCGATTACGGTTCAACCAAGAACATCCTCGAGGATCTCAACCTCGACTTCGCGCCGGGCAAGACAACCGCCCTGGTCGGGCCCTCGGGCGGCGGCAAGTCGACGATCCTGAACCTGATCATGCGGCTCTACGATCCGGCGAAGGGCTGGGTGGAGATCGACGGGCACGACCTGCGCCATGTCACCTTCAGTTCGCTGCGCGAGCGCATCGCCTTCGTCGGGCAGGATACATTCCTGTTCAACGGGTCGGTAATGCACAACATCCGCCTCGGCCGCCCTGATGCAAGTGACGAGGAGGTGCGGGAGGCCGCCCGCGCCGCCAACGCGCATGACTTTATCATGGAGCTGCCAGGCGGCTACGACGCCTCTGTGGGCGAGAACGGCGGCAACCTTTCGGGCGGGCAGCGGCAGCGGATTTCCATCGCGCGGGCGATCCTACGCGACGCGCCAATCCTGCTTCTGGACGAGGCGACCTCGGCGCTGGACGCGGAAAGCGAGCATGCGATCCAGCAGGCGCTGATCAGGCTGAGCGAGGGGCGCACCACGGTGATGATCGCCCACCGCCTGTCCTCTGTCATGCGGGCTGACCATGTAATCGTGATCAAGGAGGGCCATGTCCTCGAAGAGGGCTCGCCCAAGACGCTGCTGCAGAGCGAGAACTTCTTCAAGCGCGCCTACGATCTGCAATTCGACACGCAGGTCTGAGCGGCCCGCACGGCCTTCGTGACGGCCCTCACCTTTCTGCGGCTGAATGGCTACTCTTTCCGACCTTCGCGCGTCGAGGGCGTCCGGATGATGGAGGGTCTGGCCTCGGGACAAGTCAGCGGGGCGGATTTCGCCGGGCGGCTCTCGAGCGGAATGAGTCCGATCTGAAGCCTTGAATATTTCTTCGAGTGGCTAAGCTACTCAAATAGAAAGCGCCATTGGTTCTCCAGCGGGGCTTTCAACATTTTTCCGTCAGGGGCCTGCCCCTCCCATGAGCCTTTCGCCCTCGGGCCGCGCCCTCAGGCGATCTCCTCGACCTGGTAGGCCTCGTAGCGGCCCTTGAACTGCTGGAAGATGTTCAGCGTCCGCCGGGCGATCCCGGTCCAGCCGAAGGCGCGGCGGGCGAAGCGGGCGCCCTCGACGGCGAGGGTTTCGCGCATCCAGTCGTATTGCATAGGCATGTTGAGCATGGCGGCGTATTCCTCCGGCCGCTTTGGGTCGGCTACCAGCGCGTGGCGGCCGAACTCTATCTGCTCGTGCAGCCCGCCGTGGATCGTCATCACCGTGGGCGTGCCGCAGGCCATGGCCTCCACCGCCGTCATCCCGAAGGGTTCGTAGCGCGAGGGCAGCGCGAAGACGCCGGGGGCGCGGTAACAATCGGCGAGATCCTCGTCAGCGACATAGCCGCGCCAGTCAATGGCATCGCCGACACCGGATTCGGCCGCCACCGCCTTCCATTGCTCCAGAAGCGCTATGTCGCTGTCGGAATTCGCCCCCGCCGCCAGCACCAGCCGCGCCTCGGGCTGAAGCCGCCTCAGCGCCGGCAGTGCCTGGATGATAAGGTCGTAGCCCTTGTTCTCTGCCGCGCGGCCGACGACGTAGACGTCGTGCCGCCCGATGCCGAGGCGCGCCCGCGCGGCGGCGACCGTCTCTGGCGTGGCCGGGGTGAAGCGGCCCTCGTCGATGCCGGGCGGGATCATGGTGATGTGGTCGCGCGGCAGGGCGTAGTGATCCTCGATTAGCTCCGCCTGCTGCTCGGAGGTAGCGATGATATGGTCGCAGCTGCGGAAGAGGACGAATTCCTTCTGGATCCGCTCCTCGAACCGGTAGCCGGCCATCTCCTCCTCCGGGTTGCCGGCCATATCCTTCTGCTTCCACCAGCCCAACGAATGCGGCGTGTGAATGTGGGGGATCTGCAGTTCCTCGGCGATCTTCTGGCCGGAGACGCCGGCATCCCAGTAATGGCTGTTCACCACGTCGTAGGAGAGGCCCTGCTTGCGGATCTTGGCCAGCGCGTTGGTGACGAAATCGCCGTACCAGTCGTGCATGTCCTCCTTGCGGATGAAGTCCTTGCCGCCGAAGGGGATGCGCAGGATGCGCAGGTTGTCGTTGATGTGGTCCTCTGCCGGCTGATCCTCGAACTGGCGGGTCATCACGTCGACCTGGTAACCGAGCCGCGCGAAGCGCTTGGCCAGTTCCAGGACGAAGATCACCTGCCCTCCAGTGTCCGGCTTGCCGAGCTCGGGAGAGCCGGCGACATAGCCGTGAAGCGAGATCATCAGGAGCGAGCCGTTTTGTTGCGCCATTAGCCTTTCCGTTCTTCGCGGCCCGCCCGGGCGGCTCGAGAGGCAGGCCAGACCGGTGGGCGCGCTCATTGCGGGTCATGCCCCCGGGGGAAGGATCCCCCAATGGATCAGGCCTTCGAGTACGCCTGCGGCGTGGCGGCCTTGGGCATGAAAGCTCGTGCCCCGGGGCATGGCGGCCAGAAGTTCCTCTCGCGCATTGCCGACGGCAATCGCGCGGGCCGCTGCTTCAAACATAGCGAGATCATTGCCGGAGTCACCCGCAGCGACCAGCTTGTGCGGGGAAATGCCCAAAGTTTCGGCTAAAAATAGCGCGGCGGCGCCTTTGTCGGCGGCAGGAGGCAACAGGTCGAGGTCGCTGGTGCCGGAAAAGATGCGCCGGTGCGGTAGGCCGGATGCGTCGAGCGCGGCCTCGACAGCTGGCAGATCGGCAGCGGGGACGCGGAAGCTGGCCTTGGTGGGCGTCTGGTATTCGGCGGCATGGGGTGCATGGCCAAGGCCCGTCACCAGCTCCGCGATCTGCGCCCGCGGCCAGCCGGCGAAGCGGGCGGCCCAGCCGGGCAGCGGCGCGCCGGCGACGCGGATCTCGGTGCCCATGGCGGTGATGATCGCATCGGGCGCGAAGCCTGCCGGGAAGGCCTGGGCCAGGGTCCGGTCCACACTGCCGGCGGGACGGGACGAGTTGAGCGCCACCCGCACCCGGTCACGATTCCGGGCCAGCGTGGCGCAGAGGCGTCCCAGCGCCGCTGCGTCGCCGGTCAGCGTGTCGTCGATATCGCTGACCAGGAGCCAGGGCCCGGCGCTCACGCGCCCGTGCCTTCCTGAGCGGCGATATCGGGGACATGGGTGGTGGTGTAGACGGCTTCGGGTGCGTGCTCGATCACCGGGCGGGCGAGATGTTCGACGGTGACATGGTGCAGACCGAGGCTGGCGGATTCCACGTAGAAACCAAGGCCGCCCTCGGTATAGGCCTCGTCGACCAGGCTGAGGGTCACGTAGCTGTCGATGGAGACCTCCAGATACATGCCGTGGGCCACGACCTCGATCTTCCAGGGGCCGTGGCCGCTGCCGCGGAAATGCGCCTCCTGCAACTGTTCGTATTTGAACGCATGTTCGAATTCGGGATGCGGGTTGGCGCCCCAGGCGCGCATCTGCGCCACACCCTTTACCAGGTCGAGCGAGAGGTAGTAGCCGTCACCCTCTTCGTTGCACCGCAGGACGAGCCCGCATTTGCCCTCACCCTCCAGCGTGATCTCGGCGCGCAGGCGGAAATCGCCGTAGTGGCCGGGCATCAGGAAGGCCTCGTACCCTGAGCGGCAGGAGGTGAAGAGGCCGGAATTGCGCTGCTCGATCGTGGCATAGGGGTTGCCGTAAAGGGGATGGCATTCAGCTGCAGCGATCTGCCGGGTCTCTGTCACCACGTCGTCGAAGCCGTGGTAGGATTTCAGCCGCAGCCTGCCCGAGGGGCCGGCGACGATCTCCTTCGGAGGCGGCAGCAGCTTCTTGACGAATTCGCGGCCCTGCACCGTCTCGGTCCGGGTGAAGAAGTTGAACAGCAGAAGCCGACCGGAGTTGCGGCAGATACGGGCGGCGTAATTGCCGGCGGGCATCAGCACGTTGTCGTAGAAGTTCTCGTAGGGTCCCTCGATTGTGTCGGAATACCAGTAATGCACCTTGGTATCCTCGCGGATCGAGCCGAGGAGATAGTAACGCCCGCCGAATTCGAAGAGGTTCGGAACTTCCACATCGTCGTAGAGGCCGGGCTTGTAGAGCGGCGGGCCGAATTCGAACCGGTCGGGCGCGGTCTCGCGGGCGAGGCTGACGCAGCCGCGGCGGATGACGGGGCCGTCCTTCACCCGGCCGGCGGCAAGCAACAGGCGGGTCCCGGATTCGGGATCGTGGAAGAAGAACGGGTCGCGGAAGGAGACCCAGTGGCGGCCCTCGTCTACGGTGGCCTCGTAGTGCTCGGTGGGGATTTCAAGCGGGTAGCCCTCGCCCTCCCGCTCCCAGCGGTAGAGGTCGGCGGAGCGGGCGAGACCGACACGCTGGACTCGTCCGTATTCGGCGCGGGCGAGGCCGGTGTAGAACATCCTCCACATGCCGGTGCGGTCGGGATCGGGGGTGACATGCATGGTCCAGAGCATGTCGTCGTCCCAGGCGCCGGGGTCGCCAACGAAGAGGGCGTTCTTCACCCGCCGCCAGGTCATGCCGTCGGCGCTGACGGCATGGGCAATGAAGTCGTGGTTGGGCAGGACGAGGTGGAACAGGTGGTAGAGGCCATCGTGATAGATGACGTCCACATCGCCGATGTCAGAGCGCAGGAAACCGTGGGATGCGTACATGGGGGAAGTGTGCCCCGGATCGGCGGCAGGGGGAAAGGCGGAAAGGGGCGAAAGGCAGGTTCCGCTCCGCCGATTGTGAATTCAAGCAACACCGATTGGGAAAGGTCACGTCGCAATTCTGCCGGCGGGATGGCCGTGGCCTTCTGCGTGCACGGTTATGCTGCGAAATGCCCGAACTGCTGGCAGGCGGCCCGTCTATCGGTATCAAACTGTCCTCTGCGGGTTAAGCCGGCAGCCCTCGCCAACTCCGCGACTGCGCACGCCTATCCGGGCGCCAAGGGGGCCCGTAACCCTGCGATACGGCCCATCAATGGGCTCGCTGCAACAAGCCGACGGCTGCTGTGAGAGGCATAGCGCTCAAGCGGTTGGCACCCGAGGCCTCACGGTTGCCCGCAAGAACGAGCATCCTTCCGTCCGTTTTGATGGCGTCGCGAGCGAAATGGAATCTGTGCGAAATCTTCGAAGCGGTTGTGAGATGGATTTCAATAGCCGAAGGCCCAGCCGCTTCTGCGTCTCGGCGCGGATGTCGAACAGGCTGTCGGGCAGCGTCATCCCGGTCTTCAGCGCCGAAAGCTGCACCTCGGTCCGCCCGCCGGAGGCATCGGTGGTGATCCAGCCGATGCCCGGTACAGGTAGGCAACGGTCCCTGGCGTTGCAGCGGCGATATCCATTGCGCTCTCACGTTGACCCAGGAGCATGTTGTCGGCCGTTGCTACTGGCCAATTATCGGGGTCGCCAGCCTGAAATAGCTTGCGTGGCATAATTACTTGGCATACCCAGAGCTCGCCCGAGGCGAGTTGGCGGAGAGGTTACGCAGCGGATTGCAAATCCGTGTAGACCGGTTCGATTCCGGTACTCGCCTCCACGGGTTTGCGCGATATAGCAGCGGTTCGGCGAGCCCCGTTTACCGGCTGTTTGCTGCGCGCGGGCGCAGGGCGGGCGCCTCTAGCGCCGCGAGGCCCGCCGACCTTTGGGCATAGCTAGTAGGCTGACCTCCAGGGAGCCTGGGCTATGGTCTGGTGAAATTGCCCTGGCTTTGGGGCAAAGGACGCGCTCGTTTGGACGCGGCTTTTGGTGGCCGACTCGAGCTACCGGCGCCATGTCGACGGACCAAGCCAGCCCTGACCGGTGCCGTTGGACGACCGAGGAGGTTGGCCGCCGCATTAGAAGAGGGCGCGAGGGGTGCAATCCGCGGGAGTGACATGAAGATACAACCGGACCGGTTTCATCAAGCGGTTCTTGACACTTCCGAGCCGTCCCCTCAGACGTGAGCTATCCGTGATGTCGGCGAAGATTGCAGGAATTGACGCAGATACACTCTCGAAAGGTCCGGCGTGAAGTCGCTCGTCTTGGGCGGCAGATCCGTGGCGCCCACCGATACTTCGCGAACTTTCTTATCGGCCGCTTGTACTATGATTTCTTGCTAGCGCGGCGTAGAGTAATTCACTCAGGAAAGCTCCAGCTTTCGCCGCGCAGTGCGATCTATATGATATTTCCCCGCGGAGGCGTCGCCGGCTCCCATGTCGCTGCGCTCGACGCGTTTATCGCGGGCGGATACGCGCCGCTCGTTGTCTCCAACCTTCCCTTGTCAGCCGAGGATCAATCGACACTGCTGGAGCGCTCGGCGTTGCTTATCCTCCGGCCCAACTTTGGTTACGATTTCGGAGGCTACCGCGACGCGATCCTCGCACTGGGCAGAGCGCGCGTGGCCGAGCTCGAGCGCTTAGTGCTGGCCAACGACAGCAGTTGGTTCCCATTGCCCGGTGCCAGCGACTGGTTGGACGCCGCTGAGGATCTTGGCGTCGATTTCGCCGCAGCGACGTGGCATGGCGCCGTGCGACCGCGCGACCCCGAAACCTTCGAGTCGATCGAATGGAAGATCGACAAAAACCGCCGGAACTTCCATTATGGGTCATACGCGCTGAGCATTGGGGGAAGCATCCTGTCCAATCCCGGGTTCTGGCAATTCTGGAAACGCTTCCGACTTACCAACGACAAGAATCGCACCGTGCGGCGCGGCGAAATAGGGCTGACGCGCTGGGTGATGAAACACGGCTTCAGCCACGGTGCGACCGCGGAGTTGGAAAGCCTTGCTGACGACCTTTCCAGGCTCGACGATGCCGCGCTCGATCGGGTCTTCAGGCGGACCCTCGTGATTGCGGATCCCGATACGAGACGCCGCTGGCAAGTAAGCCTTTGCCCAGACGGCGCTACTCCTGTGACGCGCCTACAGAAAGAAAAAGCCATCCTTGCGCTTACCGCCCGCGAAGGGGCCGTATACGCCCTAGCCGACCACCTAGTTCGCGATCGCGGCTTTGCATTTCTGAAGAAGTCACCCCTGGCGCACGACTCGCGCACTGCGCGCATTCTACTTGACACCGTGTCTACGCTTGACGGGCGGTTCGCCAAAACGATCTCGAGCGAAGCCAAGGCTCTTTGTGCAGACCACCAGTTGCCATTGGTCTGAGCACCCCCCGAAAATCAGGCAGTGATGGGAGCTGAATCTGACGCCCGATGGTTTCCGGAGCGTGGAGACAGGATGGTCAAAAGCGGAAACTCGCCGAACGACACGGTGCGCCCGAGTTCATCAGCAAATCACGTAAGTGATTGATATCGCT
>NZ_RRYH01000049.1 GCF_004010155.1 Solirhodobacter olei
TGCAGGCTCCTGCCGATGACCTCGTCTCGCCCGTAACCCGTAGCTTCTGCGAAGGTTTCATTGATCGATACGGTGCGGGCGTCGGCATCGGCCACATTGATCATCACATGCCTACCCAGAGCCCGCCAGAGAAGGTCATGATCCTCCGGCGCGTGGCCGGCTGCGATCGGGATCTCCGCGTTCGCGTCGTGGGATCGCGACCGCCTGGACAGTCGCGCGTTGAGAAGCGCGCCGC
>NZ_RRYH01000005.1 GCF_004010155.1 Solirhodobacter olei
CCCCCGCCCGGGCGGCCCGCGCGGTCCCGGGCGCGAGGGTGGGAAGCGCGAAGACGGTGGTGCCGGCGGAGGCAAGCCCGGCGGCCCGCGGCGCGGCCCCGGTCCGGGCAAGGGGCCCGGCCGCGGCCCCTCCGGCGGGTCCAGGCCGCGCGGCCCGCGCCGCGACGGCTAGGGGCCCCGGCCGAGGGCTTTCCTGCCCCCAAGGCTTCCGGTCAGCCGCCCCCTCGCCTATATTGACCGCGATGACCGGTCCTAGGAGAGGTGGCTGAGATGTCCGGCAACGGGTTGCGCAAGCTCGCCTTTTTCCTGCTCATCGGCCTCATGGTCTATGTCGCCGTCGCGGGGGGCGCCTGATGGCCCAGCGCTATGGCGGCCGCTATTCCCCGGAAAACGCCCGGCCGCCGGAGGGTGAGGGCACCGCGCCGCAAAGCCCCTTTCACGGCCGCAGGCCCAGCCGCGCCGGCGGGCGGGTCAACGCGCTCTTCCTCGCGCCGCTGATCTTCGCCGTCCTCGCCTTCACCCGCAGCCCCACGGGCCTCGCCCTCTCGCTCGCCGCCTGCGCCACGCTCCTCGCCGCGGCCTGGCTCACGCGCGAGGGGCTTCTGGCCGAAGACGCCTATGAGGCCCGCACGGTGGCCCGCCGCCCGGCCCTGCCGCGCAAGATGATCGGCTCCGTGCTGACCGGCCTCGGCCTCGCGCTCGGCGGTGTCCACCCCGGCGGCGGCCTCCTGCCCCCGCTGATCTTCGCGTTGCTCGGCGCGGGCCTCCACTTCGCGGCCTTCGGCCCCGATCCGCTCTCCGACAAGGGCGCCGAAGGCATCGACCGGGCAGAGACGGACCGCGTCGCCCGCGCCGTGGACGGCGCAGAGGCCTATCTCAGCGCCATGGACGCCGCGATCCGCCGCACCGGCGACCGCCGGCTCACCGACCACGTCGCCCGCTTCAGCGCCGCCGCACGCGAGATGTTCCGCACAATCGAGGCCGATCCCGCCGACCTCGCCGCCGCGCGCCGCTACCTCGGCGTCTACCTGATGGGCGCCCGCGACGCGACCGAGAGCTTCGCCACGATCTACGCCCGCCACCGCGACCCTGCGGCCCGCGAGAGCTACGAGGCCCTGCTTTCTGACCTCGAAACCAATTTCCGCGCCCAGACCCGGGCACTTCTGACCAACGACAAGACCAATCTCGACATCCAGATCGACGTGCTCAGGGAGCGCCTGCAACAGGAAGGGGTCCGCCCGGGCTGATCCCGGGCGCGCGCCTTGAAAGGAGAGACGATGACCGAGGACACCGCAAAACCGGGCCAGGACGCCCTCGCCCCCCTGCCCGAGCCCGCCCCCGAAGTCCCCCCCCTGGCCGAGGCCGCCCCGGATGTCGCCGCCAAGATCGCGAAGCGCATGGGCGAGATCGACATGGCCAACAGCCAGTCCATCATCCATTTCGGCGCAGCCGCGCAGGGCGAGCTGACCGCCATCTCCGCCTCCATGCTCGAGGGCGTCAAGAACAAGGACCTCGGCCCGGCGGGCGACAGCCTGCGCGACATCGTGGCCACGATCCGCGGCTTCTCCGTCAAGGAGCTGGAGCCCGGCCGCAAGCGCAGCTGGTGGGAGCGGCTGACCGGCTCCGGCACCTCGCTCGCCCGCTTCATGGAGAAGTTCGAGGAGGTCCAGGGCCAGATCGACCGCATCACCGAGGATCTCGACCGCCACGAGCATAAATTGCTGATCGATATCAAGGCGCTGGATCTTCTCTACCAGAAGGCGCTCGGCTTCTATGACGAGCTCGCGCTTTATATCGCGGCGGGCGAGGCGAAGCTGGGCGAACTCGACACGGCCAGCATCCCCGCCGCGCAGACCGCCGCAGAAACCGCCCCGGAGACGGAGAAGATGCTCAAGGCCCAGGCCCTGCGCGACCTCCGCGCGGCGCGCGACGACCTCGACCGCCGGGTGCATGACCTGCGGCTCACCCGCCAGGTGACGATGCAATCCCTGCCCTCCATCCGGCTGGTGCAGGAGAACGACAAGAGCCTCGTGACAAAGATCGGCTCCACTCTCGTCAACACCGTTCCGCTCTGGCAAAGTCAGCTGGCACAGGCGGTGACGGTGCAGCGGAGCCAGCAGGCGGCGTCGGCGATCCGCGAAGCAAACGACCTGACCAACACCCTTCTGACCGAGAATGCCGAGATGCTGCAGAACGCCAACCGCGAGACCCGCACCCAGATGGAACGCGGCGTCTTCGACGTGGAGGCGGTGCAGAAGGCCAATGACGCGCTGATCGCAACGATCGCCGAAAGCCTGAAGATCGCCGACGACGGCAAGGCCAAGCGCGCGGCGGCCGAGGCGCAGCTGGCGAAGATGGAGGCCGACCTGCGCGGCGCCCTCGCCGCCGCCAGGACGCCCGCGAAGCCGGCGCCGGACGGGGGGGCCAAGGCCTGATCCACCGCCGCCCGCCTTTCCGCCTCGGCCTTCGGGCCGGGGCCGCGCTCTTTCTCGCGGCGCTCTCGGCCTGCGCGCCGCAGGTCGCGCCGGGGCCCTCCTCCGCGCCCGCGCCCGTGGCTTCGCCCGTGCCGCCACCGGAGCCGTCCGAGCTCAGCGCCAGGGTCGCCGCCTATTATGCGGACTCCCAAAGGCGCATGCTGGCCCGCGGCCTTTTGCGCACCGACGGCGGCGGACCGGACACGCCCTATGACGCACGGCTTCTGGCCCGCAATTTCAAGGCCATCGCGCTTTTCGACGAATACCGCCCCGGCGACGGCCCCGACGACGGCCACGTCACCCCCGACCGCATCCGCCGGTGGGAGGAGCCGGTCCACATGGCCCTCACCTTCGGCGCCACTGTCCCGGCAGAGGAGCAGAGCCGCGACACCGCCTTCGTCACCCGCTACGCCGCGCGGCTCTCCCGCCTCACCGGCCTGCCGATCAGCGTCGGCGCCGAACCCGGCAATTTCCACGTGCTGGTCCTCAATGAGGACGAACGCCGGGCCATCGGCCCCACGCTCCGCACCCTGATCCCCGGCATCGACCGCCACACCGTCCGGACGATCGAGACGATGCCGCTCAGCACCTATTGCCTCGTCTTCGCCTTCTCGCCCCCGGGGCGTTACGTCGACACCCAGGCCGTCGCCGTGATCCGCGCCGAGCATCCGCAGCTGACGCGCGACGGCTGTTACGAGGAGGAACTGGCCCAGGGCCTCGGCCCCTCGAACGACAGCCCCGAGGCGCGGCCCTCGATCTTCAACGACGACCAGGAATTCGCCTATCTGACGACGCAGGACGCGCTGATCCTGAGGATGCTCTACGATCCCCGCCTCGCCCCCGGCATGACGGCGCGGCAGGCCGGCCCCATCGTCGACGCCCTCGCCCAGGACTATCTCGCCCGGCGTCCCTGACGCAGCACCCCTGCGGGCGGCCCCGATACGGGGTCCCCGGGGCGCCTCTTTCGTTTGTGGCCGCGGCCTCGCTGGTCTAAGGTCGTTTTCAGAGGCAGAAGCAGGAACCAGGGCCGCGAATGACGGCGCTGCAGAAATACCAAAGGCTGGAATGTTCGGGGCTCTGGCGCGATGCGCCGGAGGCGCAGCGGCGTGACGTCATCGTCTCGTTCCGCGACGCCACGCTGATCATCTCCGACAGCCGCTCCGACATCCCGCTCAGCCATTGGTCGCTGCCAGCGGTCGAACGCGCCAACCCCGGTGCGATGCCCGCGATCTTCCGCCCCGGCGCCGACTCCGACGAGACGCTGGAAATCGACGACAGCGACATGATCGGCGCGCTGACCACGGTAAGCGCGGCGGTGGAGGCCTGGCAGCCCCGCCCCGGCCGGATGCGCGGCTGGCTTCTCGGCGGCGCGCTTCTCGCCGTCGCGGCGGTGCTGATCTTCTGGATGCCCGGCGCGCTGATCAGCCATACCGCGCAGGTCGTTCCCTGGGCCAAGCGCCAGCAGATCGGCCACGACCTTCTGGCCAATATCGAACACATCTCCGGCACCCCCTGCGAGGCCGCGCCCGCCAACCGGATCCTGACGAAATTCGCCACCCGCCTCTTCGGCAATGCCGCGCCGCTGATCGAGGTGATGCGCCAGCTGCCCGTCTCCGCCGCGCATCTGCCCGGCGGGATCCTCCTCGTGAACCACAAGCTGATCGAGGATCACGAGGGCCCGGACGTGCTCGCCGGCTACCTGCTGGCAGAGGCCGCCCGCGCCCGCGACGAGGACCCGCTTCTGCCGCTCCTGCGCTGGGCCGGATTACGGGCGAGCTTCACGCTTCTGACCACCGGCAACCTGCCCGACGGGGCGATGAAGGGCTATGGCGAGGCGCTTCTCAGCCGTACGCCGATCCCGGTCACCGCCTCCGAGCTGGCGCCGATCTTCCGCGCCGCCGGCGTGCCAAGCACCCCCTATGCCAAGGCCGCCGCCCCCGCCGAGGGCGATCTCGACCCGCTGGTGACCGACGATCCCTTCGCCAAGGGGCCGGAGCCGCAGCCGCTGATGAGCGACGACGACTGGGTGGCGCTGCAGGGGATCTGTGTCCGCTGAGGGCGCCTCAGTTGCCGGCCCGGAGCCGCATCGGCACCGTCCGGGTCCAGATCTTGAACATCGCCTCTGTCCCGGCCTTTTCCTGGGGCCCCCGCCCCGGGTTCAGCCGCCCATCGGTCCAGGCGAACCGGTAACCGCGGGGCACGACCATCGCCGCCGAAAGGGCCGTGCCGTCGGCCCCCGCCTGCCCTGATCTCTGCCCCGTCTGCGTCCGCGCCTGCCCGCCGGCGGGCACCTGCGCCTGCATCACGGCCCGGCCCGGGGCGGACGCGCGTACCGTCGCCGCCCGGATCACCGTCGGCCGATAGCCGCAGAGCACCTGCTTGGCATTGTCGATCCGCGGCACCCAGGTCACATGCCCGTCATAGCCCGCGCGCATGTAGACGCAGCCACGGCTGTCGACGAATTGCCGCCCGGTGAAACTCGCCGGCGGCGGGTTCGTCGGCGGCCCGACCTGCGCGATTGTCCTCGCGCCGGAAACAACCGGGCTTCCAACACCGAGCGCCAGCACCATGGCAACAAGCCTGAACCGCATAAAACCCCCTTTGGCAGCCCCGTGCATTTTGCCGGAGGCGGACGAGTCGGTAAAGAGGGGGCTACCCTATTTTGTGCCGAACATGCGGTCCCCCGCATCCCCTAGACCAGGGACAATATATCCGTGGTCGTTCAGGTGATCGTCCACAGCCGCTGTGACGATCGGCACGTCCGGATGGGCCTGCCGCATCCGTTCGATCCCCTCCGGCGCGGCCAGAAGGCAGAGGAAGCGGATATTCTTCGCTCCCGACTGTTTCAGCAGGTCCACGGCGGCGGCAGAAGAATTGCCCGTCGCCAGCATGGGATCGACCACGATCACCATCCGGTCGTCCAGCTCTGCCGGCACCTTGTAGTAATACTGCACCGGCTGGAGCGTTTCCGGATCACGGTACAATCCCACGAAGCCCACGCGTGCCGCCGGCACCAGCTCCAGAATCCCGTCCAGAAGCCCGTTCCCGGCGCGCAGGATAGAGACCAGAACCAGCTTCTTGCCCTCCAGCGCCGGGGCGTCCATCTCGCAAAGCGGCGTCTCGATCCGCCGCGTCGTCATCGGCAGCCCGCGCGTCACCTCATAGGCCAGAAGCTGCGAGATCTCGCGCAGAAGCCGCCGGAAGCTCGCCGTCGAGGTCTCCTTGTCACGCATGATCGTCAGCTTGTGCTGCACCAGCGGGTGGCTGACTACGGTCAGGTGCTCGGTCTCGGTCATGCGGCGGTCTCCAGCTGTTTCAGAATACGGGCGCGGGTCGCCTCGTCGCAGAATGCGGCCTCGGCGGCAACCTTGTGAAGGCGCAGGAACTGCCCCTCGTCCCAGTCGAAAGCCTCGGCCAGCCGCTCGTGCTCGCGCGTCATCGTGGTGTGGAAGAACGGCGGATCGTCGGTCGAGATGGTCACCTTCACCCCGCGCCGGTCCAGCTCCGCGATCGGATGCTCGCGCCATTTGTAAAGCCCCAGCGCCACGTTCGATCCGGGGCAGACCTCCAGCACCACGCCCTGCTCGGCCAGCTCGTCGACCAGCGCCAGGTCCTCGATCGCGCGGACGCCGTGGCCGATCCGTTCCACCTTCAGATCCGCCAGCGCGTCGCGCACGCTCTCCGGCCCGCCCCATTCGCCGGCATGGGCAGTCAGCCGCAGCCCGGCCTCGCGGGCCGCATCAAAAGCCCAGGCGAAATCCTTGGGCTTGTGCAGTTTCTCGTCCCCGGCAAGTCCGAAGCCGGTCAGGAAATCCCCCGCCGTCTCGGCCGCGCAAAGCGCGGTCTCCCGCGCCGCCTCCGGCCCGATATGACGGACGGCGGTGACGATGGCGCGCAAGGTGATCCCGTCGCGTTTCTCTGCGATTTCAGCGGCTTCCCGGATGGCGTTCAGGTAGTCGCGCCAGGCAGAGACATCCCGCCCGCCGCAGAAATCGGGCGACAGGAAGCATTCCGAATAGATCACCCCGTTCGCCGCGCTCTCCTCCAGCACCGCAAGCGTCAGACGGTGGTAATCCTCCGGCGTCCGCAGCACCGAGGTCGCCGCGTCATAGACCTTCAGGAAATGCCAGAAATCGGTGTAGCTGTAATGCCCGGCCTCGTCGAAGATGCCCGCGATATCGGCATGCTTCTCCCGCGCCATGCCGCGGATGAAGGCCGGCGGCGCGGCCCCTTCCAGGTGCAGGTGCAGTTCGACCTTGGGTGACGTCTTGCTCATAAGTCCCTCGTTTCAATGGCTCGCGGCCGGCCCGAGGAAGCTCCGCCCCGGCCCCCTTGGCGCAACGCCCAGATGCGCGGCGACAGATGCCCCGACATCGGCAAAGGCCACAAGCCCGATCTCGCCCGCGCCCGCCCCATGGACCAGAACCGGCACCCGCTCGCGCGTGTGGTCCGATCCGCTCCAGGACGGGTCGTTGCCATGATCGGCAGTGAAGATCGCCAGGTCCCCGGGCCGAAGCCGCTTCAGGAAGGCTCCGGCGCGTTCATCGAACCATTCCAGCGCCCCGGCGTAGCCCGAGATGTCGCGCCGGTGGCCGTAGATACTGTCGAACTCGACAAAGTTGGCAAACGTAAAGGACCCGGGCTCCGCGCTGCCAGCGAGCCCCATCAATTGTTCGAAAAGGTCAGCATCGGATTTGCCCTTATGCAGCTTTCCGATCCCCCGCATGGAGAAGATATCGCCGATCTTGCCCACCGCATGGGTCGCAAAGCCCGCCTCCGCCACCCAGTCGAGCAGCGTCGGCGCGGGCGGCGCGATGGCGAAGTCGCGGCGGTTCGCGGTGCGGGTGAAATTGCCGGGCGCGCCGACGAAGGGCCGCGCGATGACGCGGCCGACCTTCATCGCGTGCAGCGTCGGCGCCAGCGCCTCGCAAAGCGCGACGAGCCGCTCCAGCCCGAAGCTCTCCTCATGCGCCGCGATCTGGAACACGCTGTCGGCCGAGGTGTAGCAGATCGGCCAGCCGGTCCGCAGATGCTCCTCGCCCAGCCGCGCGATGATCTCGGTGCCCGAGGCGTGGCAATTGCCGAGGATCCCCTCTGTCCCCGCCTTCGCGCAGACCTCCGACACCAGCGCGTCCGGAAAGGCGGGCTCCGTCGCCGGAAAATAGGCCCAGTCCCAGGGCACGGGCACGCCGGCAAGCTCCCAGTGGCCCGAGGGCGTGTCCTTGCCCTTCGACACCTCCGTCGCCGCCCCCCAGCGCCCGGCGGGCCGCGCGCCAAGCCCCGGCGTCTTGGCGCCGGAGGCCAGCCGGATCGCCGCCCCCAGCCCCAGCGCGTCGAGATTGGGCATCCGCAGCGGCCCCGTCCGCCCCTCCTCCGCCCGGCCCGCCGCGCAGGCCTCGGCGATATGGCCCAGCGTGTTCGCGCCGGTATCCGGCACGCCCGCGTTGAAGAAGGCGCCCGCATCCGGCGCGCCGCCGCAGCCGACGGAATCCATCACGATCAAGAACGCGCGCGCCATCAGCCGATCCTCTGCCATATCAGCGGCGGGTCATCGACCGGCGCCTCCGTCACCGTGAAGGCCGCGCGCACCTGCGCCTCTGCCGCATCCGCCGCCCCCTCGCTCGCCGCATGGATCAGCGCCAGCGGCAGCTCGGGCGAGACATGCTCGCCGATCCCCGCGATCTCCGCCAGCCCGACGGAGGGGTTGATCCGGTCGCCCTCGCGCTGCCGCCCGCCGCCGAGGCCGACGACGGCCAGCCCCAGGGCCTCGCCATCGATCGTCGCGACGTAACCCTCGCGCTCCGCCGCCACCTCGCGCACCACGGGCGCGGCGGGCAGGCGATCGGGCCAGCGCTCGACGAAATCGAGCGGGCCACCGAGTGCCGCGACCATCTCGCCGAAGATCTCCGCCGCGCGTCCGGTCTCCAGCGCCCGCATGATCCGGCCCTCGCCGTCCTCCGCGTCCTGCGCCAGCCCGCCCAGCGCCAGCGCCTCTCCGCCCAGGGCCACCGTCAGGTCCCACAGCGCGGCGTTGACCGAGGTGCCGGTCAGCGTCTCCATCACCTCGATCACCTCCAGCGCATTGCCGGCGGCGGCGGCCAGCGGCTGGCTCATATCCGTCACCAGCGCGCGGGTCATGCAGCCCGCCCCCTGCGCGGTGGCAACAAGCGCACGGGCCAGCGCCTCGGCTTCGCCCCGCGTCTTCATGAACGCGCCGGAGCCGAGCTTGACGTCAAGGACCAGCCCCTCCAGCCCGGCGGCGAGCTTCTTCGACAGGATCGAGGCGGTGATCAGGTCGATCGACTCCACCGTCCCGGTGACATCGCGGATCGCGTAAAGCCGCCGGTCCGCCGGGGCCACGTCGCCGTTGGCGGCGACGATGGCGCAGCCGATCTCCTCCACGATCTCGCAGAGCCGCTCCGTCGGGACATCGGCGCGGAACCCGGGGATCGCCTCCAGCTTGTCGAGCGTGCCCCCGGTGTGGCCGAGGCCGCGGCCCGAGATCATCGGCACATAGGCCCCGCAGGCCGCCAGCGCCGGGGCGAGCAGCAGCGAGACGCAATCGCCGATCCCGCCCGTCGAATGCTTGTCGAGCACGGGGCCCGGCAGGTCCCATTCAAGGACCGCGCCCGAATCCCGCATCGCCCGGGTCAGCGCCACGCGCCCAGCCTCGCCCAGCCCCTTGAGGCAGACGGCCATGGCGAAGGCCCCAGCCTGCGCGTCGCTGACCTCGCCGGAGGCGAGACCGCGTGCGAACCAGGCCAGCGCCTCCGCCGACGGCGGCCGCCCCTGGCGGAGCCCGGCGATCAGCGCGCGCGCATCCATTTCAGGCGCGGTCCATGTGGGTCGCGCCGAAAGCCCCGGGCAGAAGTGCCGCGACGGTGGTCTTCAGGCTCTTGCCGTCGGTGGTGCAGAGCGTCACCGCCACGTCGCCCGCCGCGAATTCGGCGATCTTCTGACGGCAGCCGCCGCAGGGCGGCACCGGGTCCGGGCTGTCGGCGATCACCAGGATCTCGGCGATCCGCCTATCGCCCGCCGCCACCATGGCCGCGATCGCACCCGCCTCGGCGCAGGTGCCCTCGGGATAGGCCACGTTCTCGACATTGCAGCCGACATGCACATGACCCTCGGCAGAGCGCAGCGCGGCCCCCACCTTGAAGCGGGAATAGGGGGCATGGGCGTTCTCGCGCACCTTGGTCGCAGCATCGAGCAGGGTCATCGGTCCTCCGGCGTTTCGGGCGAGTGTGATGCGCGGGGCGAGCGGGGGCAAGGGGGCCTCTGGCCATGCGATCCATCGCCCGATACGCGCCGCAGGCGCAGGGCGAGCGCCTGCCCGCCCGGACGGGCTGGCGCTTTGACACCCCCGCAAAGCTCCGGCTCAGGCAGGACGTGGCCACCACAAATGGCGAAGCTCGAACGGCAGGACGCGCCACCCCGCGGGCAGGCGCTCGCCCTGCCTACACCGCTTCGGTTCGGAACGCCCCGGGCAGCGAGACCTCCAGCAGCTCGAAATCCGCCGAGGGCTCGGCATAGCGGGTCGCCATCCCCGGCGGGATCACGAAGGCATCGCCCTCGGTCAGGCGCTGCGGGTCCTTGCCCTCGCCCTCCAGCAGCATCGAACCGCCCATGACGAAGCTGAAAAGGATATCGGCGTCGTGCTTCGTCCAGGGCGCCGCGCCCTCTCCCGGGCGAACGACCTGCACCCCGGCCACGCCCCGGGTGTTGGCGTTGATGGTCGTGTCGCGCGCGACGAAGCCCGGCACCCGGAACGGCGCCCAGTCCGCGCCCTTGGCCAGGTTGTGGACGAACCGCTGGCCCTCCCATTCCCGCTCCGGCCGGAAATCGGGGGTCGGCAGGGTGATGACATGCTCGATCTCGGTCACATGCTCGGCCGGCACGCCGATCTCGATCACCTCGATCCCGTCAGAAGCCTCCAGCACCCGGTGCCGGATCTCCGGCGGCTGGATGAAGCAGTCCCCGGCGGTCAGCCGCCGCTTCGGGCCCTGGTCCTCGTAGACCACGTCGACCCAGCCCTTGTAGCAGAAGATCAGCTGGAACCCGACCTTGTGGAAATGCACGATGTCCGGCACCGGCCCGCCGTCCGGGATGCGGATGTGGCTGGCGATGATCGAGCCGCCAAGGCGCGAGGGGATCAGGTCGCGGTACTGCATCCCGGCGCGGCCGACGATCCAGGGCGCCTTGTCGGCCAGCCGGCGCACGACGAATTCATGCTGCGTCGGCGGCATCACCACCGGCGGGTCAAGCGGTTCGATCACCACCTCGGTTCCGCCCGGCGCGGTCAGGTGGGTCTCGCCGCCCGCGATCAGCACCGGATCGTCGGCAAGGATGGCCAGGCGGCCCGGCGCGCCCTGCCCCGCCTCCAGCCGCAGCCGCAGGCCGTGGCCGGAGAAGCAGGCATGGCTCGGGTTGTCGGCGGGCCAGATCCGGTCCATCCGCATCCCCAGACGCTTGGTGAAGAAGCCGATATCGCCCACGAGGTCGCCTGTCGGCAGCCGCACTTCGGCCCGGATGTTCTGCATCTTTCCACTCCCGCTGGCATGGCGGCCTTCTGGCCTTGATGTTTTGGCTAGCGCGCGCCCGAAACTATTTCAATCTCGAAATAATGCCCGGCTCGCCCCCGCCGCCCGATGCAGCGGCCGGCGGCCCTCCTCACAGCGTCGTGAGGGGTATACCGGCGCATCGCCGCCTGCCGCCCCCACGCGCCATCTTGCACCCCCCGGCGCGCGGCGCGAAACTGCGGACGCCGCGGCCCGATTTGCAAGTTCCGCTTGAAACAGCCGCGCGCGGGGCGCTATTCCGGTCGGACGTCCGATAGTTTAACGTTAAACAATTCGCGGGGGAGAGGGCGGAGCATGGAAGAGGCCCGGCAGGACAACGCGCGGCAGGCCGCGCTCGACTACCACGAGTTCCCCAAGCCCGGGAAGCTCGAGATCCGGGCGACGAAGCCGCTGGCCAACGGCCGCGACCTGGCCCGCGCCTATTCCCCCGGCGTGGCCGAGGCCTGCCTGGAGATCAAGGCGGATCCCGCCACCGCCCACCGCTACACCTCGCGCGGCAACCTCGTCGGCGTCGTCACCAACGGCTCGGCGGTGCTCGGCCTCGGCAATATCGGCGCGCTGGCGGCGAAGCCGGTGATGGAGGGCAAGGCCGTCCTCTTCAAGAAATTCGCCAATATCGACTGCTTCGACATCGAGCTGGCCGAGAAGGACCCCGAGAAGCTGGCCGACCTGGTCTGCGCACTGGAACCCACCTTCGGCGCCATCAACCTCGAGGACATCAAGGCCCCCGACTGCTTCATCGTCGAGAAGCTCTGCCGCGAGCGGATGAACATCCCGGTCTTCCACGACGACCAGCACGGCACCGCCATCGTCGTCGGCGCCGCGGCCACCAACGCGCTGCGCGTCGCGAACAAGAAATTCGAAGAGATCAAGGTCGTCTCCACCGGTGGTGGCGCGGCCGGGATCGCCTGCCTCAACATGCTGCTCAAGCTCGGCGTCAAGCGCGAGAACGTCTGGCTCTGCGACATCAACGGCGTCGTCTACGAGGGCCGCGAGGAGGACATGAACCCGCTCAAGGCCGCCTTCGCCCAGGCGACCGACAAGCGCGAACTCTCGGAAGTGATTGACGATGCCGACCTCTTCCTCGGCCTTTCCGGCCCGGGCGTGCTGAAGCCCGAGATGGTCTCGCGCATGGCCAAGCGCCCGATCATCTTCGCGCTCGCCAACCCGACGCCCGAGATCATGCCCGCCGATGCGCGTGATGTCGCGCCCGACGCGATCATCGCCACCGGCCGGTCCGACTATCCCAACCAGGTCAACAACGTCCTCTGCTTCCCCTTCATCTTCCGCGGCGCGCTCGACGTCGGGGCGACCACGATCAACGACGAGATGAAGATCGCCTGCATCGAGGGCATCGCGGCGCTCGCCCGCGCCACCACCTCGGCCGAGGCCGCGGCCGCCTATCGCGGCGAACAGATGAGCTTCGGCGCCGATTACCTGATCCCCAAGCCCTTCGACCCGCGCCTGATGGGCGTCGTCGCCGGCGCGGTGGCCAAGGCCGCGATGGAAACCGGCGTCGCAACGCGGCCGATCGAGGATCTGGCCGCCTACAAGGCCCAGCTCGACGGGTCCGTCTTCCGCTCCGCGCTGATGATGCGCCCGGTGTTCGAGGCCTCCCACAGCGCCCAGCGCCGCATCGTCTTCGCCGAGGGCGAGGACGAACGCGTCCTGCGCGCCGCCAACGCGATGCTGGAGGAAACCTCCACCGTGCCGATCCTGATCGGCCGGCCCGAGGTGGTGGAGAAGCGTTGCGAACGCGCCGGCCTGCCGATCCGGCCGGGCCGCGACTTCGCCATCGTCAACCCGGAGAACGATCCCCGCTACCGCGACTACTGGGAGACCTATCACGGCCTGATGCAGCGCCGCGGCGTGACGCCGGACATCGCCCGCGCGGTGATGCGGACCAATGCCACCGCCATCGCCGCCGTCATGGTCCATCGCGACGAGGCGGATTCGATGATCTGCGGCACCTTCGGCCAGTACCTCTGGCACCTGAACTACGTCCGCCAGATCCTCGCCCGCGGCGGGCTCCGGCCCGTCGGCGCGCTCTCGCTCATGATCATGGAGGACGGGCCGCTCTTCATCGCCGACACCCAGATCAACTCCGAACCGACGCCGGAGCAGATCGCCGACTCCGTCATCGGCGCCGCCCGCCATGTCCGCCGCTTCGGGGTCACCCCCAAGGTCGCGCTCTGCTCGCATTCCCAGTTCGGCAACCTCGAGAATTCCTCCGGTCAGCGGATGCGCTCGGCCATGGAACTCCTCGACCTGATGGATCCCGATTTCGCCTATGACGGCGAGATGCCGATCGACTCTGCGCTCGACCCCGAACAGCGCGCCCGCGTCTTCCCCAACGGGCGGTTCGACGGTCAGGCGAACGTCCTGATCTTCGCCAATACCGACGCGGCAAGCGGGGTGCGCAACATCCTCAAGGCCCGTGCAGGCGGGCTGGAGGTGGGGCCGATCCTGATGGGCATGGGCAACCGCGCCCATATCGTCACCCCGGCGATCACGGCGCGCGGGCTTCTCAACGTCGCCGCCATCGCGGGCACGCCGGTCGCCAAGTACAGCTGAGTGGGGCGCCCCCGTTGGGCGCGCCGCCGGCAGGCAGATCCGGGCCAGGGTGAAAGGCGGGGCCTCTCCGCCTTTTGTCGCATCCCCACGCAACAACATTGCGCAAGCCGCCCCCTCCGGCGTAACAGAACGCAATGGCAGTGCGGGAGGCCACGATGAGCTATGCCGAAACCTACGCCAGCTGGCAGCGCGATCCAGAGGCGTTCTGGATGCAGGCCGCCGAGGCAATCGACTGGGTGAAAAAGCCCAGCCGCGCGCTTTTTGCCGATAACGCGCCGCTTTACGAATGGTTCAAGGATGGGCTGGTCAACGCCTGCTGGAACGCGGTCGACCGCCACGTCCTTGCCGGGCGCGGCCCGCAATACGCGATCATCCACGACAGCCCGGTGACCGGCCGCACCCACAAGATCACCTATTCCGAGCTCCGGAACCGCGTCGCCAGCCTTGCAGGCGCGCTGCGTGCGAAGGGGGTGGAGAAGGGCGACCGCGTCATCATCTACATGCCGATGGTGCCCGAGGCGCTGGAGGCGATGCTCGCCTGCGCCCGGCTCGGCGCGATCCATTCCGTGGTCTTCGGCGGCTTCGCGGCGCATGAACTGGCCGTGCGGATCGACGACGCCAAGCCCAAGGCGATCCTCGCCGCCTCCTGCGGGATCGAGCCGGGCCGCTATGTCCACTACAAGCCGCTTCTGGACGAGGCCATCGAGATCGCGCACCACAAGCCCGATTTCTGCGTCATCCTCCAGCGCGAGATGGAAGTGGCCAGGATGGTCGAGGGCCGGGACTTCGGCTGGCACAGCTTCCAGTACGGCGCGCCCCAGGCCGACTGCGTGCCGGTGGAGGGCGATCACCCGGCCTATATCCTTTACACCTCCGGCACCACGGGCCAGCCGAAGGGTGTCGTGCGCCCCACCGCCGGGCATCTGGTGGCGCTCCACTGGTCGATGAAGAACATCTACGGCGTCGATCCGGGAGAGGTGTTCTGGGCCGCCTCCGACGTCGGCTGGGTCGTCGGCCACAGCTACATCTGCTACGCGCCGCTGGTGCATGGCAACACCACCGTGGTCTTCGAGGGCAAGCCCGTCGGCACCCCCGACGCCGGTACCTTCTGGCGGGTGATCCGCGACCACAAGGTGGCGAGCTTCTTCACCGCCCCCACCGCCTTCCGCGCCATCAAGCGCGAGGACCCGGAAGGCCGGCTGCTGGCGGACTACGACCTCAAGTCTCTCCGCGCGCTCTTTCTTGCCGGCGAACGCGCCGATCCCGCGACGATCGAATGGGCGCAGGAGAAGCTGAAGGTTCCCGTCATCGACCATTGGTGGCAGACCGAGACCGGCTGGCCCATCGCCGCCAACCCGCTGGGGATCGAGGCGCTGCCGGTGAAGATCGGCTCCCCCTCCGTCGCGATGCCGGGCTGGGACGTGCAGGCGCTGGACGAGGGCGGCCATCCCGTGCCTCCCGGCACGCTGGGTGCCATCGCGGTGAAGCTGCCCCTGCCGCCCGGCACGCTGCCCACGCTCTGGAATGCCGAGGACCGGTTCCGGAAGGCCTATCTCAGCCATTTCCCCGGCTATTACGAGACCGGCGACGCGGGGTTCATCGACGAGGACGGCTACATCTACATCATGGCCCGCACCGACGACGTCATCAACGTCGCGGGCCACCGCCTTTCCACCGGCGCGATGGAGGAGGTGCTGGCCTCGCACCCCGATGTGGCCGAATGCGCGGTGATCGGGGTGACGGACGCGCTGAAGGGGCAGCTTCCGCTCGGCTTCCTCTGCCTCAACAAGGGCTGCAACCGCCCGCGCGAGGCGGTGGTGGCCGAGGTCGTGGCGCTGGTGCGCGATCAGATCGGCCCGGTCGCGGCCTTCAAGCGCGCCTGCGTGGTCGAGAGGCTGCCGAAGACCCGCTCGGGAAAGATCCTGCGCGCCACCATGGCGAAGATCGCCGACGGCACGGCCTTCAAGACCCCGGCGACGATCGATGATCCCGCGATCCTGGACGAGATCGCCCTGGCGCTGCGCGGCCTCGGCTATGCTGGCGGCTAAGACCCGCCGGCTGCGGCGGGCCGCGCCAACCGGTGCTATTGGCGATTGCGTTCGGGTTCAGTAGACTGAACCCGGATGCAACCCCGGATAGAGGCTGAGCCCGTGCCGAATGACCGGACCGCCCCCCAGGCGGCACCCGCTTCCCTGATGATGTCCGCGGCCGGGCCGGAAGGCTCCGACGCCTCGCGGCTGGCTTTGCTTGGCCATGACCTGCGCGCGGCGGTCTCCGACATCATCGGCGGCCTCCGGCTGATCGACGCGGGCCGCCTGGACGACGCGCCGCGTCTGCAACTGGAGCGTGTGCGCGCCGCCAGCGAGGTGCTCGCCCGATTGCTGGAGGACGCGCTCGCCCCGATGATCGACGAGGGCGGCACCACCGGCAACGCGCCGGCCAGCCTGCCACTCGCCCGGCTCCTGCGCGATGTCGAGCTGCGCTGGTCCGGCCGCGCCCGCGAAAAGGGCGTGGGCTTCGTCATGGCGCTGGCCCCGGACCTGCCCCGCGTCGTGCGGCTCGACCGCATCGCGCTGGAACGGATCCTGTCGAACCTGATCTCCAACGCGGTGAAATACACCGACTCGGGCGAGATCCGCGTCTCCCTCGCGCTCGCCCCCGACGCGGCGCTGGTGTTCCGGGTCGAGGACGACGGCCCCGGCTTCCCCGATGCGGGCCAGGCCAGCCACCACCCGCCGCGTGCCGGCAGCGGCCTCGGGCTGAAGATCGCGCAGGAGATGGCCACCCGCCTCGGCGGCACGCTGGCCACCGGAAACCGCCCCGCCGGCGGCGCGCTGGTGACGCTGACCATTCCCCAGACCGCCTGGCAGCCCCCCACCGGCCCGGCCGAGGCAGAGCCCGGCGCCGCCGCCCTGCCCGACCTGCGCGGCCTGAAGATCCTCGTCGCCGAGGACAGCGAGACCAACCAGCTTCTCATGCGCCACATGCTCGCCGCGCTCGGGGCCGAGGCAGAGATGGCCTCCGACGGGGTCGAGGCGCTCGGCCGGCTCGACCGCGAGGGCTTCGACGCGGCCCTGATCGACATCGAGATGCCGCGGCTCTCGGGCATAGAGGTGATGCGCGCCATCCGCTCGGGCGGCGGGCGCCATGCCGATATCCCGATCATGGCGGTCACGGCCTACGTGCTGCGCGCCAACCGCGAGGCGATCTATGCCGCCGGTGCCGATTCCATCCTCGCCAAGCCGCTCGGCGGGCTGGAGGCCTTCGGCGCCGCAATGGCCACGCTCTTCGACCGCTCCCGCCCGGCCGAGCCGCACCCCGCGCAGCCGCGCGAGCCGCGCGCGCTCGACACCGGGCGCTTCGAAGCGCTGCTGGAGATGGCCGGGCCGGAAAGCCGGGCTGAGCTGCTGACCCGGCTCCTCAGCGACCTGCGCTCGGTCGAGCGCGGACTGGTCCTGGGCTGCTCGGAACCCGATCACGCGCTGATCCGCTCGCAGACCCATGTGCTGATCGCCGTCGCCGGCGCGGTCGGCGCCGAACGGCTGATGAAATCGGCCGAAAGCCTCAACGCCGCAGGCCGCACCCGCGACGCCGATGCGGTCAAGGCGGTCGCCCCGGAAACCCTCGCGCTGCTCGATGATCTGATCCATTTCGTCTCCGGCCACGTACCTCCACACTCGGAGGCAAGATGACCGTTCCCCTGCTGCTGATTGAAGACACACCCTCGCTCCGGCTCGTCTATGAAACGCTGTTGAAGGGCGCCGGGCACAAGGTTCGCTCCGCCGGGACGGCGGAAGAGGGCCTGCGCGCGTTCAAGGAGATCTCGCCCGCCATCGTTCTGCTCGACATCATGCTGCCGGACCGGGACGGGATAGACCTGATGTCGGAACTGCTGCGGCTGCGCCCGGACACGCAGATCATCGTGATCACCGCCCATGGCTCGATCAACAAGGCGGTGGAGGCGATGCGCGCGGGCGCCTATGAATTCCTCGTCAAACCCTTCGACGAGCAGCGCTTCCTCGCCACGGTCGCCAACGCCGGCCGCAGTCGCCCCGGGCCGCGCCCCGCTGCGCAGGCCGCGCCGCCCGGCAGCCTCACCGGAACCTCGCCCGTGATGCAGGAGGTCTTCTCCCGCATCCGCTCGGTCGCGCGCTCGATGGCCACGGTCTTCATCACCGGCGAAAGCGGCACCGGCAAGGAGCTCTGCGCCCAGGCGATCCACGACGGCTCGCCCCGCGCGAACGGGCCCTTCATCGCGCTGAACTGCGGCGCGATCCCGCCGGACCTGCTGGAATCCGAGGTCTTCGGCCATCTCAAGGGCTCCTTCACCGGCGCAATCTCCGACAAGATCGGCGCGGCGGCGGCTGCGGACGGCGGCACGCTCTTTCTTGACGAGATCTGCGAGATGGACCTCGCGCTGCAGACGAAACTGCTGCGGTTCCTGGAAACCTCCAGCGTCCAGCCGGTCGGCGCCACGCGGCCGCGCAAGGTCAATGTCCGCATCGTCTGCGCCACCAACCGCGACCCGATGGAGGAGGTCCGCAACGGCCGCTTCCGCGAGGATCTGTACTACCGGCTCTATGTCGTGCCGATCCACATGCCGCCGCTGCGCGAGCGCGGCGACGACATCGTGGCGCTGGCCGAGGCCGCGCTCGCCCGGTTCTCGGCCGAGGAAGGCCGCGCATTCCGCCGTCTCGCCCCCGAGGTGGCAGAGCGCTTCCGCAACCTGCCCTGGCCCGGCAACGTGCGCCAGCTTCTGAACGTGCTGCGCAATGTCGTGGTGCTGAACGAGGGCGAGGTCGTCACCCCCGCCATGCTCCCGCCCGAACTGCGGCCCACGGGCGCGTCCCCGGCACCCGCCAATGCCGCGGCCTTGGCGCCGCAACCGGAGACGGAAGGGACGGCCGCAACCGGCCTCGACAGCCTGATCGGCCTGACCCTGGCCGAGATCGAGCAGCGCGTGATCGAGGCGACGATCGCCCGCGAAGGCGGCTCGCTGCCACGCGCGGCGCGGGTCCTGGGGGTCTCCCCCTCCACGCTCTACCGCAAGCGGGAAGCCTGGGCGAAGAACGGCGACGCCGCCGAATAGGCTCCGGATCAGATGAACTGCTCGCGGATCAGCCGCTCCTCCAGGCCGTGGCCCGGATCGAACAGGATGCGGTGGCGGATGCGCTCCTCACTGCGGATCTCGACGGAGACGACATCGCGCACCGACTGGCCGTCGCCCTCGGCCATCACCGGCCGCTTCACCGGGTCGGTCACCTCGAAGCGGACCACGGCGCGCTTCGGCAGGATCGCGCCGCGCCAGCGCCGCGGCCGGTAGGCAGCGACGGCGGTCAGCGCCAGAACGCCCGACCCGATCGGCAGGATCGGTCCGTGGGCGGAATAGTTGTAGGCCGTGGATCCCGCCGGGGTGCACAGAAGCGCGCCATCGCAGATCAGCGTCTCCATCCGCACCCGCCCGTCGACGAGGATCTTCAGCCGAGCCGCCTGCGGCCCGGCGCGCAAAAGCGAGACCTCGTTGATCGCCAGGGCCTCGTGGACCTCGCCGGCGGTGTCGACCGCGCGCATGGCCAGCGGGTTGATCACCGCCTCCTCCGCAGCCTGCAGCCGGCCGACCAGGCCATCGGCGGAATATTCGTTCATCAGGAAGCCGATGGTCCCGCAGTTCATGCCATAGACCGGCATGTCCAGCTCGTCGGTCGCATGCAGCGTCTGCAGCATGAAGCCGTCGCCGCCAAGCGCGACGATCACCTCGGCGTCCTCGGGCCCGCGCTGTCCGTAGCGCTTGGTCAGCTCGTCCAGCGCCGCCTGTGCCTCGGGCGCGGGACTGGCCATGAAGCAGGCCCGTATGTCCAGACGTTCGCTCATCCTGCCCTCCCCCAAGGCGACCCGCCCACCCTCGCCGCCCGGCCCGGGGAACTCAAGCCCCCAAACGGGATCGCGACCCGCGGCCCCGGCTTCCGTCGGGGATATTTCCCTGATGGAAAGTGGCGATCCGGGCGCTGTCACTTTCCGTCGATCACTATCCTCGGGCAGGGTCCCTGGGGGCCGATGGCCCCCCGGCGCCATCGCGCCGATCCTGCCGCCTGTTTCCGATCCGCGCCCGGTGTTTCGCCTCCGCGCGCGAAAGCGTCGGATTCCACGCTTCCGGCCTGCCGCCCCTTGGGATAAAAGCCGCCAAACCCCTGGCCCCGGAGGACCGCATGAACGCCCCCGCCCCCGCCACTGTCCGCGATGCCGGCTTCTTCACCGAGCCCCTCGAAAGCCGCGACCCCGAGCTTTTCGGCGCCATCCGCGCCGAGCTCGGCCGCCAGCGCGAGGAGATCGAGCTGATCGCGTCCGAAAACATCGTCTCCGCCGCCGTGCTGGAGGCGCAGGGCTCGGTCCTGACCAACAAATACGCCGAGGGCTACCCCGGCAAGCGCTACTACGGCGGCTGCCAGTTCGTCGACGTGGCCGAGACGCTGGCGATCGAGCGCGCGAAGGAGCTCTTCGGCTGCAACTTCGCCAACGTGCAGCCCAACTCCGGCAGCCAGATGAACCAGGCCGTGTTCCTCGCGCTGCTGCAGCCGGGCGACACCTTCATGGGCCTCGATCTCAACTCCGGCGGCCACCTCACCCACGGCTCGCCGGTCAACATGTCGGGCAAGTGGTTCAACGTCGTCTCCTACGGCGTGCGCCAGCAGGACGAGCGGCTGGACATGGACGCCGTGCGCGAGAAGGCGCTGGAGCATCGCCCGAAGCTGATCCTCGCCGGCGGCACCGCCTATTCCCGCACCTGGGACTGGGCCGCCTTCCGCGCCATCGCCGACGAGATCGGCGCCTACCTGATGGTCGACATGGCCCATATCGCGGGCCTCGTGGCCGGCGGCCAGCACCCCTCGCCGCTGCCGCATGCCCATGTCGTGACCACCACCACCCACAAGTCGCTGCGCGGCCCGCGCGGCGGGATGATCCTGACGAATGACGCCGAGATCGCCAAGAAGGTGAACTCCGCCGTCTTCCCCGGCCTGCAGGGCGGACCGCTGATGCATGTCATCGCCGCCAAGGCCGTGGCCTTCGGCGAGGCGCTGCGGCCGGAGTTCAAGGCCTATGCCGCCCAGGTCGTCACCAATGCCCGCGCCATGGCCGACCAGCTGATGAAGGGCGGGATCAACATCGTCTCCGGCGGCACGGACAACCACCTCATGCTGGCCGACCTGCGGCCGAAGAAGGTCACCGGCAAGGCCGCCGAGGCCGCGCTCGGCCGCGCCCATATCACCGCCAACAAGAACGGCGTGCCCTTCGATCCGGAAAAGCCCTTCGTGACCTCGGGCATCCGCCTCGGCACACCCGCCGGCACAACCCGTGGCTTCGGCGAGGCCGAATTCCGCCAGATCGCCGACTGGATCGTTGAAGTCGTCGATGGCCTTGCCGCGAATGGCGAGGACGGCAACGCCGCGGTCGAAGAAGCCGTGAGGGCCAAGGTCGCGGCGCTCTGCGCCCGGTTCCCGCTCTACCCCAAGCTCTGATCCGAGCCCCCGCCCGGCGCCCTCTGGCGCCGGGCCTTCGGCCGCGCTATCCCGGGGCCATGCTCAGCTTCACCGCCCATGGCGAGTCTACCTCGCACCCGCCCCTGGTCATCGTCCACGGCCTCTTCGGCTCGGGCCGCAACTGGGGCGTGATCGCGCGCAGGCTGGCCGAGACGCGCCGCGTCCTGGCCGTCGACATGCGCAACCATGCCGGCTCCTTCTGGGCGCCCAGCCACGGCTATGACGACCTCGCCCGCGACCTGGCCGAACTGATCGCGGCAGAGCTCGGCCAGGCCGATGTCCTCGGGCATTCCATGGGCGGCAAGGCCGCGATGATGCTGGCGCTGACCGAGCCCGCCCGCGTCAACCGCCTGGTCGTCGCCGACATCGCGCCGGTGGCCTACAGCCACAGCCAGAACCACCTGATCGCAGCCATGCGCGGGCTCGACCTCACCGGCCTCACCTCGCGCAGCGAGGCCGATCGCCGCCTCGCCGCGACGGTCGAGGATCCCGGCACCCGCGCCTTCCTGCTACAATCGCTGGACCTGAAGGCAGACCCGCCGCGCTGGAGGCTGAACCTCGACGTACTGGAGGCCGAGATGCCCCGCATCACCGGCTGGCCCGCACCCGAGGGGCGTTTCGACGGCCCGACGCTTTTCCTCTCCGGCGCGCTCTCCGATTACGTCCGCCCAGAGTATCGAGAGGCCATCCGCGCCCTCTTCCCCGCCGCCCGCTTCGCAAAAATCCCCGGCGCCGGACACTGGCTGCACGCCGACAAGCCG
Source organism: Solirhodobacter olei (assembly GCF_004010155.1). GTDB lineage: Bacteria > Pseudomonadota > Alphaproteobacteria > Rhodobacterales > Rhodobacteraceae > Solirhodobacter > Solirhodobacter olei. Next base: position 21,924 of record NZ_RRYH01000005.1, read on the forward strand.
CGGGAGTTCGAGGCCGCCGTCGCCGCCTTCCTCGCCTGAGCGCTCAGCGCAGCCCCGGCGGCACCGGAATCTTCCCGCGAGGGCAGCGGAGCCGGCCCCGGATCACCCCGCTGTCACCGGTGACGCTGCCCCGCCACGGCAGGCAGCCGGTCGCCTCCGGGATCAGGGCCACCATCTGGGCCCGGATCACGCCCTGCTCGGCCCGCGGGGCCCAGCCGAAACGGATCACCTCTACCGCGCGGCCCTTCACATGGACCGCGTAGTTTCGCCCGTCGCGCGTCAGCCGCACCTCCCCTCCCCCCGCCATCCGGGGGGAGGCAGAGTCGCAGCCGGCCAGCGCCAGGCAGAGCAGAAGCAGGGAAAGACGCATCGGAACCTCCGACTCCATCCTTCCCGGAACGGAGTTAACGAAACCTTGAAATGGGCCCGGGCGAGAGCACAAGTGATTGACTTGGCGGGATCTCCGGGCAAGCTAAGGCCAAACAGCACAGAGGAGTTCCCGATGACCATCCGCCGCCCCGTCACCGCCGCCGTCGCCCTGCTCGCCCTGCTCAGCCTCGCCGCCTGCGACACGATGGCCGGTGCCGGCAAGGACATCTCGAAGGCCGGCAACGCGCTGACCAGCTCGGCCAAGCAGACCCAGCAGAAGATGTAAGCGGGCCAAGGCCCCCCAGGGTGCGCAATCGCCGCGCACCCTTTTCCGTCTCTGATCCAGCCCGACAGAGGGCAGCGTCCGACCGCGGGTGAGCGCAGACGACGCCGCCGGTCTGTCCGTTTACGGCGAAGCTCCCCCTACGCCATTCTCCGCCGCGACGGTGAAGGAGCGCCCGCCCGTCCGGGCGGTCGGGCGCTGCCCGGTGGTGCTGCGCACCACGTTTCGGGCCGGGGCCGCACGCCCGCTCCAACGCCGGTAGAAGGCGGTGCTGAATCGGTGCAATTACGGTGCAAAAGCGGTATTTGATCGTTCGGTCAAAAAGGTTGCAAAAGTGCAGAATCCGCCCGGGACAGGCGCTTCGCGCCCGCCTCGGTCAGTTGTCCATCTTCAGCGCGCTGATGAAGGCTTCCTGCGGGATCTCGACGCGCCCGAACTGGCGCATCTTCTTCTTGCCGGCCTTCTGCTTGTCCAGCAGCTTCCGCTTCCGCGTGGCGTCGCCGCCGTAGCATTTCGCGGTCACGTCCTTGCGGAGCGCCGAAAGCGTCTCGCGCGCGATCACCCGCCCGCCGATGGCCGCCTGGATGGGGATCTTGAACATGTGCCGGGGGATCAGCTCCTTGAGCTTCTCCACCATCGCCCGTCCCCGCATCTCGGCCCGGTCACGATGCACCATCATGGACAGCGCGTCGACCGGCTCGTCATTGACGAGGATGGACATTTTCACAAGCATATCCGTGCGATAGCCGATGATCTGGTAGTCGAAGCTGGCGTAGCCCTTGGTCACCGACTTCAGGCGGTCGTAGAAGTCGAAGACCACCTCGTTCAGCGGCAGGTCATAGACCACCATGGCGCGCGAGCCGGCGTAGGACAGGTCGAGCTGGATCCCCCGCCGGTCCTGGCAGAGCTTCAGCACATCGCCGAGGAATTCGTCCGGGACCAGGATCGTCGCCTTGATCCGCGGCTCCTCGATATGGTCGACATAGGTGAGGTCCGGCATATCGGCCGGGTTGTGCAGCTCGCGCACCTCCCCGTCCTTCATATGCAGGTGATAGACCACCGAAGGCGCCGTGGTGATCAGGTCGAGATCGTATTCCCGCTCCAGCCGGTCGCGAATGACCTCCAGATGCAGAAGCCCCAGGAAGCCGCACCGGAAGCCGAAGCCCAGCGCGGCCGAGGTCTCCATCTCGAAGCTGAAGGAGGCGTCGTTGAGCGCCAGCTTCTCGATCGCCTCGCGCAGGTCCTCGAAATCGGCGGCATCGACCGGAAAAAGGCCGCAGAACACCACCTGCTGGGCGGGCTTGAAGCCCGGCAGCGGCTTCTCGCAGCCCTTCTTTTCATGGGTGATCGTGTCACCCACCCGCGTATCGCGCACCTGCTTGATCGAGGCGGTCAGCACCCCGATCTCGCCCGGCCCCAGCTCGGCGATATCGACCATGGCGGGCTTCAGCACAGAGAGCTTTTCGACGCCGTAGAGCGCGCCGGTCTGCATCATCCGGATCCGGTCGCCCTTCCTTAGGACGCCATCGATCACCCGCACCATGACCACGACGCCCAGGTAGGGGTCGTACCAGCTGTCGACCAGCATCGCCTTCAGCGGCGCGTCACGCTCGCCCTTCGGCGCCGGCAGGCGGGTCACGATCGCCTCCAGCACGTCGGGGATGCCCAGGCCGGACTTGGCCGAGATCGGGATCGCCTGGGAGGCGTCGATGCCGATCACGTCCTCGATCTGCTCCTTCACCCGATCCGGCTCCGCCGCCGGAAGGTCGATTTTGTTCAAGACCGGCACGATCTCATGATCTGCGTCGATCGCCTGATACACATTAGCCAGCGTCTGCGCCTCGACGCCCTGTGAGGCATCGACGACCAGCAGTGAACCCTCCACCGCGCGCATGGAGCGGGAGACCTCGTAGCCGAAGTCGACGTGGCCGGGCGTGTCGATCAGATTCAGGACGTAGGTCTTGCCGTCCTTCGCCGGATACTCGATCCGCACGGTGTTGGCCTTGATGGTGATGCCGCGCTCGCGCTCGATATCCATGGCGTCGAGAAGCTGGGCCTTCATGTCCCGCTCGGCCACGGTGCCGGTAAGCTGGATCAGCCGATCGGCCAGCGTCGACTTGCCGTGGTCGATATGCGCCACGATGGAGAAATTGCGGATCTGTGCAAGCTCGGTCATGGCGCGCTCTATGGCAGGTTTTACGGGCCGGTCAATGGGGGCCGCTGTCGCGCCCGGCCCATCGCGCTTTCCTTACCGCTTCGGCACGGATTGCGATAGAGTTCCGGCATGGACAGTGATCGGGAAAGCCGGACGGTGCGCCTTCGCATCACGGGCCGCGTGCAGGGCGTGGGCTACCGCGCCTGGACCTGCGAGGCCGCGCGGGGGCTGGGCCTTGCGGGCTGGGTGAAAAACGAGGCCGATGGCGCGGTCCTTGCGCTGGCCCATGGGCCGGAGGCGACGCTGGAGCGGTTCCGGGCGCAGCTGGCAGAGGGGCCGCCCCATGCCAGGGTCTCTGATGTCGCGGCCGAGGCGGTAGAGACGCCGCTGGGGCTGTCGGGGTTCCGCATCGTCTGGTGAGGCGGGCCGTGCCGGCGGGGCTTGACCTTCCCCTTGCTGGAAGCCCCATATCCACACCAAACCCTCGGACCCGTCATTTGGAAAGGACAGGCCATGACCCAGACGCTGAAACTCTCGGTTCCCGACATGAGCTGCGGCCATTGCAAGGCCGTTGTGGAAAAGACGATCGCTGCGCAGGATGCGGGCGCCAAGGTGGCGGTCGATCTGGAGGCGCGCACGGTCTCGGTCGAAAGCACGGCGCCCGCAGCGGCCCTGATCGCAGCCCTGGCCGAGGAAGGTTATCCGGCCCAGCCCGCCTGACCCCGGACGCATGAGACCGGCGCCCCGAGACGGGGCGCCGCAGCCGGAATCCGCCCTGCCCACGTTGAAAAACAGGGCTGATTCTGGCACACTCGCCGCATCGAAGCAGCAACAGCGGGGCTCACCCCGCGGCGAAACACGAGGCGGCAATGAAATCCATCCTTACGGCGGTGGTCCTGGCCATCGTATCCACGACCCTCGCGCATGCCGGGCCGATCGAGCGGGCCTGTCTGCGGTCCGATACCGGCAATGGCTCTGCGGCGCTCTGCGGGTGCATCCAGCGGGTTGCGGACATGACTCTGGCCGGCTCTGACCAGCGCCGCGCGGCGCGGTTCTTCGCCAATCCGCAGCGGGCGCAGGACGTGCGCGCCTCCGACTCGGCGGCGGACAACTCCTTCTGGCAGCGCTACACGAATTTCGGCAGCGCGGCCGAGCATTACTGCGGCGGCTGATCCGGGCAGCGTCGGCTAGCGGAAGGCCGGCCCATGCGCCCAGATCGTCAGCGACTGTCGCATCCCGCGGGTGACCGGCGTCACCCGATGCAGCGTAAACGACGGGAAGACGACCGCCGCGCCAAGCGTTCTGGCGGCCTCTTGCCGGCTTCCATCAGGCCAGATCTCCAGCCCGCCGCCGTCGTAGTGCTGCGGCGCGGAGAGCTGCACCACCAGCGTCAGCTTGCGCCGCTGCGCCACCGGTCCCGCGCCGATGTCTGAATGCCACGAGAAATGGCCCAGAGCCTCCGCCCCGTAGCGGGCAAGCTGGGCGCTTTCGGCGAAATCCTCGATCTGGAAGCCGAAGTGCTCGCGGTTGGCTTGGGCGACGATCTGGGCGAGCCGGTCGGAGACCCATTCGGCCCCGGCGCAATCGTCGAGCCAGACAAGCTCTGCGCGCCGCAGGTCGGCATTCGCCACCCCTCCGACGAGGCCGCCCGCGCGTGACGGTGCCTCGGCGGCCAGCGCAAGGATGCGGGCGCAATCGGTCTGGCTGAAGGCGTCGGCAATCGCATATGGGGCGAGCAGGATGGGACACTCCGGAACCACGCCGCCTGATGGCGCAGGGTGCGGAGTTCCGCGCGCCTGTTCGCGACCGCGATGTCGGTGGCGTATCTCGTCACGCGACGGACGGAAGCGCCCGCCCATCCGGGCAAGGGGCATACCCTAGCATCCAAAACAAAAGACCCCGCCGGGGCGGGGCCTTCCCATTGCCAAGGGCTGCCGATCAGGCGGCGGCCTGGGCCTTTGCAATTTCCTTCTTGATCTTCAGCGCCTTGGGCGAAAGCTCTTCGTCCTTCGCCTTGGCGAGGTAGGCGTCCAGCCCGCCACGGTGGTCCACCGTGCGCAGGGCCGAGGCCGAGATCCGCAGCTTGAACGACTGGCCGAGCACGTCGGAGCTCAGCGTCACATCGTTCAGGTTCGGCAGAAACCGCCGCCGGGTCTTGTTGTGGGCGTGGCTGACGTTGTTCCCCGTCGCCGGGCCCTTACCGCTGAGTTCGCAGACGCGCGACATCGTGCTCTTCCTTGTTCTTCAAACGCGAGAGGGCACCGCTAAGGGCGGCGCGCCGAATTCCATCGGCGCCGTGTAGGGGGATTCCCGGCAGAGGTCAAGCACCCTGTGCCCCTTCCGCCCCCGGATCGGGCGCAGTGTCGACGCCCGCGCCGAGCGCAGCCATCTCGCCCAGCAGCCAAGTCCGGAAGGCACGGATGGCCGGCGCGTTGTGTCGGCGTTCGGGATAGACCAGCCAGATCGACATATCCTCGGCCGCAAGGATGTCAAAGGGCTGCACCAGCTCGCCCCGTTCCAGGGCGTCCCGGAAGTAAAGCGGCGTCAGCAGGCAGGCCCCCTGCCCTGCCCGCGCAGCCTCCACCGTCAGGGCCTGGGTCCCGAGCGAGGACAGGACCCGCCCCTTTGAAGGCGCCTCGGACAGCCCCGCGGCGGCGAACCAGAAACCCCAGCCCGGGTCGTCCGGATCGATCCGCGGCACGCGGAGGAGATCGGCCGGCGCCTCGAACGGCCCATGCTCTGCCGCAAAGCGCGGGCTCATCATCACCGTCAGCATGGAGGGCATCAGCACATCGGCCCTGAGCCCCGGCCAATTCCCCCGGCCGGCCCGGATGCCGATACTCGCCTCGCCGGCCAGCAGATCGACGCTGCGGTGGTCGATATCCACCCGAACCCCGATCCCCGGATGGCCGAGCTGGAACTTCCCCAGCCGCGGTGCCAGCATCAGGATCGCGAAGGAGGCGATGGAGGAGATCGCCAGCACCTCGTCCGAAACCTTGCGGGCCTCGGCGAATGCCTCTCGCAGGATGTCCATCGCCTCGCCCGCCCGCGCCGCCAGGCGCGCGCCCTCCGCCGTCAGGCTCACCCCCCGCGCGCGGCGCTTAAAGAGGGGGCCGCCGACCCGCTCTTCCAACAGCCGGATCTGGTAGGAGACGGCGGCCTGGGTCATCCCCAACTCCTCACCGGCGCGGGTGAAACTGCCATGTCGGGCCGCAGCCTCGAAGGCGCGGACGGCGGCGAGCGGGGGAAGCGGTTGGCGTGCCATTGATAAATTCAGCTTATGCCTTGATGCGAGGTTCGATTGGTCCGGGGGAGGCCCATTTGCTAAATATATTGCAGAAATTCTTCCAGGAGAACCCCGATGACCCGCACCGCAATCGCCTACACCGCACCGCAGCTTCCCTTATGGCAGCGCCTGCATCTGCGCCATCCCTCGCCCGCGCCGCGCCGCGCCGCAGGCCCGCGTGACCGCGACGATCCGGCGGTGGGGCGGGCGCTCGCCCGTCTGCCCGAGGATCTGCGCCATGAGATCCTGCGCGATCTTTGATCCCCGGCGCCAGCCGGGTTCACGCACTCCCGACCTCTCCCCGAGGCACAGCCCGAAAGGAGGCTGAAATGACCATCGCCCTTCGCCGGACCGACTGCTCCGCCCCAATCCTGCCGCGTCCCAGCCTGGATGACCGCCCCGAACGGGCCGAAGCCGCACAGGCCGCCACCCATCCCGCGCTCTGGCGTTGGCTGATCGATCCCAAGGCCCGCCGGATCGCGCGGTACCTCGCCTCAATGCCGCCCTACCTGCGGCGCGACATCGGCCTGCCCGACTGATCAGTCGAGCTGCGCCAGCACCTCGGCCGCTGCGGCCGAGGGGCTGGCCCGCCCGGCCGCGACCTCCGCCCCGAGCGCGGCAAGCCGCGCCTTCAGACCGGCGTCGCGCTCCAGCCGGGCAAGAAGGCCCTGGCGCACCTCCTCCTCGAACCAGCCGCGGGCCTGCTCGGCCCGCTGCGCCGTCAGCGCCCCCGAAGCGCGCCGCCCCTCGGCAAGATCCTCCATCGCCTCCCATGCGGCCTGCAGCCCCTCGCCAGCCAGGGCAGAGACCGTGAGCGCCTTCGGAAATCCCTCCGGATCCTGCGGTCGCCGGCGCAACAGGCGCAGTGCGCCCGCATAATCGGCGCAGGTCCGGATTGCCGCCGCCTTCAGGTCGCCGTCAGCCTTATTCACGAGGATGAGGTCCGCCATCTCCATGATACCGCGCTTGACGCCCTGCAACTCGTCGCCCCCCGCCGGCGCAAGAAGGAGGGTGAAGAGATCGGTCATCCCCGCCACCATGACCTCGGACTGGCCGACGCCCACGGTCTCGACGATGACGAGGTCGAAGCCCGCCGCCTCGCAGAGCTGGATCACCTCGCGCGTGCGCCTGGCGACACCGCCCATCTGCGCCTGGCTTGGCGAGGGCCGAATGAAGGCCTTCGGATCGCGCGCCAACCGCTCCATGCGCGTCTTGTCCCCCAGGATCGAGCCGCCTGAACGACTTGAAGAGGGATCGACCGCCAGCACCGCCACACGATGGCCCTGCCCGGTGAGCATTGTCCCGAAGCTCTCGATGAAGCTCGACTTGCCGACACCGGGCGTGCCCGAAAGCCCGATCCTGAGCGCGCCGCCCTGAGGCCCGAGCCGGGCGAGCAGGTCCAGCGCCTGCGCGCGGTGGTCGGCCCGGCCGCTTTCGATCAGCGTAATGGCGCGCGCAAGCGCCCGCCGGTCCCCGGCCCGCAGCCCCTTGGCCAACTCGCCCAGATTCATCGCCCACTCCCGGCCCACCGGCGCGGATCTGCTGATGGCCTGACGGGATTGTCAGTCCGGCGCTCCGCGCCCGGGCTTTCTTGCCCCGCGCAGGCAGTGTATGTCCAGCCCGACCCATCCCAAGCCCGTGCCCGCCGATGCCGCTTCGCCGTTCCCTGATCCTGGCCTCGCTTGCCTGCCTCGCAGCGGGCCAGGTGCTGGCCGCCCCGACGCAGGAGCGGCGGGACGAGGCGGTCTACGACTTCTACGTCAAGGGCTTCCGCGTCGGCGTGCTGGTCTTCGCCGGGGTGGAGGCGGGCGACTACTACGCCGTCAACGGCCGGTTCCGGAGCGCCGGGCTGGCCGCGCTTGTGCGCCATGTCGAGTATGACGCGACCGTAAGCGGCACCGTGAAAGGCGGCCGTTTTCGGCCCGAGCGCTACGTGCTGACCACAAATCCCGGCAGGCACCAGAAGGTGCAGACCATCACCTTCGCGAACGGCGTCCCCTCGGCGCCGGTGCAGGTTCCCAAACATGAGCTCAGCTCGCTTGCGGTGAACCCGGCCAAGCAGGTCGGCAGTGTCGACACGCTAACGGCGATCTACGCCACGCTGCGCAAGATGCCGGTGGTGGAGGCCTGCAAGGGCTCCACCGTGATCTACGACGGCGTCCGCCGCGCCCGCCTCACCCTCTGGCCGGCGGACGGGCCAGACGGCACGCTGGCCTGCGGCGGCGAGTACCGCCGGGTCGCGGGCTATTCCGCCGATGACATGAAACACCCCGTCTTCCCGTTCCGGATGAGCTACGACCGGACCGGCGGGGGCAAGGTGGAGGTGAAGGAGATCGACATGTCCTCGATCTACGGCGCGGCCAGCCTGAAGCGGCGCTAGGCCGGTGGCGAGCGCGCCCACCCCCTTGCCGATCGACGCGGCCCTGCCCGAGCTGATCGAGGCCCTTCGGGCGGGCGGCACGGCAGTGCTGCAGGCCCCGCCAGGCGCCGGCAAGACCACGCGGGTGCCGCTTGCGATTCTCGACGCGAACCTCGCCCCCGGCCGGATCGTTATGCTGGAGCCTCGGCGCCTCGCCGCCCGCGCCGCAGCCGAGCGGATGGCCGAAACCCTTGGCGAAAAGACGGGCCAGACCGTCGGCTACCGCATCCGGGGAGAGGCGCGCACCTCCGCCGCCACGCGGATCGAGGTCGCGACCGAAGGCATCCTGACCCGGATGATCCAGTCCGATCCCGGACTCGACGGCATCGGCGCCGTGATCTTCGACGAATTCCACGAACGCTCGCTGAATGCCGACCTCGGCCTCGCCCTGACGCAGGAGATCCGCGGCGCACTGCGACCCGACCTGCTGCTGATTGTGATGTCCGCGACGCTCGACGCTGCACCCGCCGCGGCCCTGATCGGCGCACCAACCGTCACCTCGGAGGGTCGCGCCTTCCCGGTAGAGACGCGCTGGCTCGACGCGCCCCTGCGCCCAGGGGCCCGGCTGGAGCCGGACGTGGCCGAGCTGATCCTCCGCGCGCTCGCCGAAACCGAAGGCTCCCTTCTCGCCTTCCTCCCCGGCGAGGGCGAGATTCGTCGCACCGAGGCGCTGCTGAAGGATCGCCTGCCGGCCGATTGCACGCTCCGCCCGCTCTACGGCGCGATGGCGTTCGCCGACCAGCGTGCCGCCATCTCTCCGGCCGCAGAGGGGCGCAAGGTCGTGCTCGCCACCTCGATCGCCGAGACCTCGCTGACCATCGACGGCGTCACGGTGGTCGTCGATGCCGGCCGCGCCCGTCGTGCCCGCTTCTCGCCCGCCTCCGGCATGACGCGGCTGGTGACCGAGCGCGTGACGCGCGCTGAGGCAGACCAGCGCCGTGGCCGCGCTGGCCGCACCGCGCCAGGCCTCTGCTACCGGCTTTGGACCAAGGGCGAGGAGGGCGCACTCGCCGCCTTCCCCCCGGCAGAGATCGAAACCGCCGACCTCACGGGCTTCGCGCTGGAGCTCGCACTTTGGGGCGCGCGGGAGGCCGAGGGCCTCGCCTTCCTCACAGCGCCCAATCCCGGGGCCTTCGCCGAGGCGCGGGCGCTACTGACGGAGCTCGGCGCGCTCGACGCGGCCGGGGCGATCACAGCGCATGGCCGGGCGCTCGCGGCCCTGCCGCTTCACCCCCGCCTCGGCCATATGCTGATCACCGCCGGCCCCGCCGCCGCCCCGCTCGCAGCCCTTCTGGCCGACCGCGATCCCCTGCCCCGCGCGGCGCCCTCCGACCTCACGCTCCGGCTCGAGGCCCTGGCCGATCCGAAGCGCTACGCGGCCCGCCACCCGTGGGAGCCGGATCGCGACGCGCTAGAGCGAATCCGAACCGAGGCCCGCCGCCTTGCCGCACTCGCGCCGAGATCCGCGCCCGCCCATGAGCCCGCCGAGATGGCGGCCCTTGCCTACCCCGACCGCATCGGCCTGCGCCGCCCGGGCGAGGCGCCGCGCTACCTTCTTTCGGGCGGCAAGGGAGCGGTCTTCGACGCCGCCGACCCGCTGGCCGGTAGCCGCCTGATCGTCGCGACCGATCTTGATGGCGATCCGCGCGAGGCCCGCATCCGCCAGGCGATCCCGATCACCGAAGCCGCCCTCCGCGCCCTCTTCGCGCCGCTGATCCACGGCCGCGAGATCTGCGAGTGGTCAAAGCGCGAGCGCCGCGTGACGGCCCGGCGTCAGGAGGTCCTGGGCGCCATCGCGCTCGACGACCGAACCTGGCCCGAGGCCCCGCCCGAAGCCATCGCCCGGGCAGCTATTGAGGGCGTCCGCGATCTGGGCCTCGAGGCGCTGAATTTCTCGCCCGCCGCGCGCCGCCTCCGCGCCCGGATCGAGCTTCTGCGCTCCGAGGGCACAACGCTGCCCGACTGCTCTGACGCGGGCCTCCTCGCCACGCTGGAGGACTGGCTCGCCCCCCATCTCACCACCTGCCGTAGCGCCGCGGACCTCGCCCGGATCGACCTTCTCGACCCGCTTCGCGCACGGCTCGACTGGGACCAGCAGCAAGCCCTGGACCGCCTTGCGCCGGCGCATTTCGAAACCCCGCTCGGCCGCCGTGTCCCGATCGACTACGATGGCGAGGCCCCTTCGATCACGCTCCGCCTGCAGGAGCTTTTCGGCGTCACCAGCCATCCGACCATCGGCCCGCGGCGCCTGCCCTTGCGCATCACGCTCCTCTCCCCCGGCCAGAAGCCGGTTCAGACGACGATGGACCTGCCCGGCTTCTGGGCCTCGAGCTATGCCGATGTCAGGAAGGACATGCGCGGCCGCTACCCCCGCCACCCCTGGCCCGAGGATCCGACCCGGGCCGACCCCACCACCCGCGCCAAGCCCAGAGGCACCTGACCCCGACGCTCCATTTGCCTTGTCCCCAATATCCCGGGGAAGCCCGCTGCGCTGGGGCAGCCGCCCATCTGCTGCGCCCCCGGGGCCCGCATTGACCTCGCCCTTCGGCCCGTTAAGCTCCGCAGCAAATCAAGGAGCGAGGCCCCCATGACCACCGACCCGATCAACCCCGAAATGCTCGACCGCCTCGCCGAGGTCGCCGTCCGCGTCGGTCTCAACCTGCAGGAGGGGCAGGACCTGGTGATGACCGCGCCCTCCAGCGCGCTGCCCTTCGTCCGCCGCATCGCGCATCATGCCTATCGCGCCGGGGCCGGGCTGGTGACCCCACTGATCTCGGACGAGGCGGTTACGCTCGCCCGGTTCCGCGAAGGATCGGATGCCAGCTTCGACCGCGCTGCCGGATGGCTTTACAACGGCATGGCGGAAGCCTTCGGCGCCAACGCCGCCCGGATGGCTGTGGTCGGTGACAACCCGATGATGCTTTCGGCCGAGGACCCGGAGAAGGTCGCCCGCGCCAACAAGGCCAATTCGCTCGCCTACCGGCCCGCGATGGAAAAGATCGTGACGTTCAAGATCAACTGGAACCTCACCGCCTATCCGAACCCGGCCTGGGCCCAGCTCGTCTTTCCCGACCTGCCCCAAGCGGAGGCGACTCGCCGCCTCGCCGAGGCGATCTTCGCCGCCTCGCGCATTACCGGAGAAGATCCGGTCGCCGATTGGGCCGCGCATAACGCGGAGCTCAGGAAGCGCACCGACTGGCTGAACGGGCACCGCTTCTCGGCCCTGCATTTCACCGGCCCGGGCACCGATCTGACCGTCGGCCTGGCCGATGGGCACGAGTGGAACGGCGGTGCCGCACCGGCACAGAACGGCGTGATCTGCAACCCGAACATCCCGACCGAGGAAGTCTTCACCACCCCCCATGCCCGTCGGGTGGAAGGCACCGTGCGCGCAACCAAGCCGCTGTCGCACCAGGGCACCCTGATCGAGGACATCGCCGTGCGTTTCGAGGGCGGCCGGATCGTCGAGGCCTCTGCTTCGAAGGGCGAAAAGGTCCTCCTCAAGGTGCTCGACAGCGACGAGGGCGCTCGGCGGCTGGGGGAGGTGGCGCTGGTGCCGCATTCCTCGCCGATCTCGCAATCGGGGCTTCTCTTCTACAACACGCTCTTCGACGAGAACGCTGCCTGCCATATCGCGCTCGGCCAGTGCTATTCGAAATGCTTCGTCGATGGCGCCAAGTTGTCGCCGGAGGAGGTTGCGGCGAAGGGTGGCAACTCCTCGGTCATCCACATCGACTGGATGATCGGTTCGGACGAGATCGACATCGACGGGATTGCCGAGGACGGCACCCACACCCCGGTCTTCCGCAAGGGCGAGTGGGCCTGAGGGACGACCCCGACAAGGCGCGCAATGAATGCGCACCCGCTGGCCCCCCTTGCAGAGGAGGGCCAGCGCCGGTCCACGGGTGGGCGCTTGTGGCGATGAATATCTGTCCGTTTATGGCGTAAAGAACCCCTTCGGTGCGCCGGGCGCTGACTCGCCAGAAGCGCCCATCCGTTCGGGTGGACGGGCGCTGGCCCGGCGGGCTTCGCCCGCTGTTTCGGACCTAGGGCGACACCGGGTCGCACCGCTTCCCAGCTTCTGGTAAACGCGCTAGGCTCGCGGCAACTCCACTCCGGAGGAGGCGCCAGAGCATGAGTCCAACCGACATCACGCTCCCCACCCGCCGCGGCCATTCCGACCCATTCGGCATCACCGAGCGGGCGCGGAGCGATCCTGCTTCGGGCGGATAGCAGGCGGAGCCGGACGGGCGACAGGCAGGGCAGGCAGGACAGGGAGAAGCCGATGCGGATATCCTTTCACGGTGCGGCCGGGGGCGTGACGGGCTCCTGCCATCTGATCGAATGCGCCGGCCGGCGGGTGCTCATCGACTGCGGCCTCTTCCAGGGCTCGCGCGAGCTGGAGGAGGACAACGCCGATCCCTTCGGCTTCGACGCCGCAGCGATCGATACGCTCTTGCTGACCCATGCCCATCTCGACCATTGCGGCCGGATCCCGCTTCTGGCCAAGCGCGGCTTCCGGGGAGAGATCGTCACCACCGCCGCCACCCGGGATCTCGCCCGGCTGGTGATGATGGATTCCGCCAAGTTGCAGGAGGAAGAGGCGGACCGCGCCGCCCGCCACCCCGGCCGCCGCCACCCGCCCTCAGTCTACGGCACTATGGACGCGATGGCCGCCTTCGACCGCTTCGGTCGCACCGCGAAGATCGGCAAGCCGATCGAGATCGCCCCCGGCATCACCGCGACTTTTGGCGAGGCCGGCCATATCCTCGGCTCCGCCTGGATCCGGCTGGAGCTGGAGGAAGGCGCCAAGCGCCGGTCGATCACCTTCTCGGGTGATCTCGGCTCGCCCGGCCGGCCGCTTCTGCCCGACCCGGTCCCCGCGCCGCCCTCCGATGCGATCGTGATGGAGACCACCTACGGCGACCGGGACCACCGCGCCCTGGACGCGTCAATCGAGGAGCTCTACGCCGCAATCCGCAACACCATCCGCCATGGCGGGAATGCCGTGATCCCGACATTCGCACTCGACCGCGCGCAGGAGATCCTGTTCTTCCTGCATCAGGGCGAGCGGTCGGGAGAACTGCCGCGCGGCCTGCCGGTCTACCTCGACAGCCCGATGGCGATTACCGCGACGGAGATCTACGAGAGCCACCCCGAGGGCTTCCGGGACGAACTGCGCGCCATGTTCGCCGCCAATCGCGAGCCGCTGGAACCCGATGGGTTGCAACTGGTCCATGACACCAAGGGCTCGGCCCGGCTGAACCGTGTCTCGGGCGCGGTGATCCTGGCCGGGTCGGGCATGTGTACCGGGGGCCGGATCCGGCATCACCTCGCGCATAATCTCTCCCGCAAGGATAGCGCGATCCTCTTCGTCGGTTATGCCGCGCAGGGCACCCTGGCGCGGATCATCGTCGATGGGGCGAAAACCATCCGGCTCTTCGGCAACGAGGTGCCGGTGCGCGCCAGGATCCATACGATCAATGGCTTTTCCGCTCACGCCGGCCAGCAGGAACTGCTGGATTGGGCGAAGGGGGCCGGGGCGAAGACGACCTTCCTTGTGCATGGAGAGGAGAAGGCCACCAGCGCGCTGGCCGCGAAGTTGAAGGGCACGAAGGTCATCATCCCGCGCATGCACCAGAGCGTCGAGCTCTGAGCGGGGTACGGGGACGGCGGCAGCTCAGGTGCGCAGGGAATCCATCACTTGGAGTAAAGATGGCCGGCGCCCGCTGTTTCGGTCCGGAACTGTACGCCGCGCCACTCAGCCAATTCCCAGAGGCCTGAAAACCGCGTAGCATCGCTTGTCCCAGCCGACGGGAGCCCGATGACCGTCACCGACCGACCTGCCCCGGCCACGACGCCGGCACGCCTGATCTTCCCAACGCTGCGCCGCCTGACGCTGGCCAGCCTGCCGGGAGAGGTCGTGGCCGCGCTGATGCTGCTGGCGATCGCGGTACCGGAACAGCTCGCCACCGCGCGCCTGATGGGGCTGCCGCCAATCACGGGCCTGGTCGCCTTCGCCGCCGGCACGCTGGCCTTCGCCGCATTCGGGATGACCCGCGCCCTTTCGGTCGGGGCGGATTCCACCATCGCGCCGATCATGGCCGCGACGCTCGCCACGCTGGCAGTGCCGGGATCTGCCCATTACGCCGCCCTGGCCGGGATGCTGGCAACGTTGACCGGCCTCGCGCTGATCCTTTCGCGGCCGCTGAGGCTGGGCTGGATCGCCGACCTCCTCTCCGTGCCGGTGACAACCGGCTTTCTCGCCGGGATCTCCGTCCACATCATGGCGAGCGCGCTGCCGACGATCCTGAGCATCCCCGTCACGACCGAGGCGCTGCCCCGCCGGCTGCTGCAGATCGCCGTCGAGCTGCCGAAGGCCGACCCCGCCACCGCCGCGCTCGGGCTTGGCACGGCGGCCTTCAGCCTTGCCACGATGCGCCTTCGCCGCCACCTGCCAGCACCGTTGATCGCGCTGGCGCTCTCCGCCGCAGCGGTGCCGCTTCTCCAGCTCCGCGTGCCGATGCTGGAGGCCCTGCCCCGCAACGTCCCCGGCCCGGTGCTGCGGCTGCCCAACCTTGCCGAGGTGCAGGCGCTGCTGCCGCTCTCCGGCGTCATCGCGCTGGTGGTGATGATGCAGACGGCGGCGGTGCGCCAATCCCTGCGTGGAGGCGGCGGCGAGCCCGGGCGCGACTTCGCCGCCATCGGCGTGGGCTCCATCCTCTCCGCGCTGCTGGGGAGCTTCGCGGTCAACTCCAGTCCGCCCCGCAGCGCGGCACTGCAGGCCGCGGGCGCCCGCTCGCAGCTTTCCGGGTTGATCGCGGTGGCACTGACCGTGGCGCTTGTCGCTGGCGGCGCCGGGGCCTTCGCGCTGCTGCCGCAGGCGGCGCTCTCGGGGGTGCTGCTGATGGTGGGGCTGCACCTCCTCCACCCCGGCACGATCCGCCGGATCGCGCGGCAGAGCCCCGCGGAACTGTCGCTCGTCGCCGCGGCGGCGCTGCTGGTGATCCTGCTGCCGGTCAACCAGGGCGTCTGGCTCGCCATCCTCCTTTCGCTCGCCCATGCGCTCTACCTGATCGCGCGGCCTACTTGCACAGAGCTCCGTCGCGTGCCGGGCACGACGATCTGGTGGGCCCTTGGCCCTGGCGAACTGGGCGAGACAGAGCCGGGCGCGCTGGTCTTCGCCCTCGGCGCGCCGCTGAGCTTCCTGAACGCCCGGCTGATCTCCTCCCGCCTCGAGGAAGCTGTGGCCCGGGCCCGGCCCGAACTGCGGCTGATCGTGATCGAGGCGCAGGGCGTGATCGGCATCGACTTCACCGGCGCGCGCATCCTGGCCGAGACGGTTGTGGGCCTCCGCGCCCGGGGCTTCGACCTCGCCCTCGCCCGGCTGGAGAACGAACGCGCCGAGATCGCCGCCCGCCGCACCGGGCTGCTCGAGGCCTTCGGCGAAGAGCGCGTCTTCCGCTCCGTCGAGCAGGCGGTCCATGCCCGGCTCTACCGCACCGGCCTGGCCGAGAGCGCGACGGAGGAGCCGGACCGCCATGCCAAGAACGTTATCGGCTCGTACCAGAAGGGATAGGCCGGCCCACACCGGGCTTGATCCATCTCATGGCAGGCCCCGCCCGCGCCCCGCAAAAAAGGATGAGAGCCGCCGAGGAGACCGCCCATGCCCTCCGCCCCAGATGCCGCGCCGATCCCCGCGCTCGACCGCGCGCTCCACGCGCGCGAGGCCGCGCTGACCGGCGGGATCTCTCCCGCCTCGCTTACTTCGGCCTGGCTCGACCTGGTGGCGCATCTGGCGAATTCGCCGGGCAAGCAGGCCGAACTGATCGAGCGCGCCGCGCGCAAGTCGGCAAGCTTCGCGGCCTATCTCGCACGCGCGGCCAGTGGTGCGGCAGAGCCGGTCATCGAACCGCTGCCCCAAGACCGCCGCTTCGCGGCGCCGGCTTGGTCACGGCAGCCCTATGCGGCCATGGCGCAGGCCTTCCTTCTGACCCAGCAATGGTGGCACCAGGCGGCGAAGAACGTCGAGGGCGTCTCGCGGCACCATTCCGAGGTGGCGGCCTTCGTTGCGCGACAGATCCTCGACACCGTCTCGCCCGCCAATTTCCCGGTGACGAACCCGGAAGTGCTCGACGCGACGGTCCGCAGCGGCGGGGCGAATTTCGTCCAGGGCTGGGCCAATTTCGTCGAGGACTGGCAGCGCGCGGTGCAGGGCAAGCGCCCGGCAGGAGCGGAGGCGTTTCGGCCCGGACACGAAGTTGCCGTAACCCCGGGCAAGGTGATCTTCCGCAACGATCTGATGGAGCTGATCCAGTATGCCCCGACGACGCCCAAGACCCATGCCCGTCCGGTGCTGATCGTCCCGGCCTGGATCATGAAATACTACATCCTCGACCTCTCGCCGCGAAATTCATTGGTGAAATACCTTCTGGATCAAGGCCATACTGTCTTCATCCTCTCCTGGAAGAACCCGGGAGAGGAGGACCGCGGCCGCGGCATGGCGGATTACCTCGGGCTTGGCGTCATGGCGGCGCTGGAGGAGATTGGGCGTGTCGTACCCGGGCAGAAGGTGCAGGCAGTGGGTTATTGCCTCGGCGGCACTCTGCTGGCCATCGCCGCCGCCGCGATGGGGCGGGATGGGGACGACAGGCTTGCCTCGGTGACGCTCTTCGCCGCGCAGACCGATTTCACCGAGGCCGGCGAGATCATGCTCTTCATCGACCAGTCCCAGGTCGCGTTCCTGGAGGACATGATGTGGGACAAGGGCTACCTCGACACCTCGCAGATGGCAGGGGCGTTCCAGCTTCTCCGCTCCAACGACCTGATCTGGAGCCGGGTGGTCCATGACTACCTGATGGGCGAGCGGGCGCCGATGACGGACCTGATGGCCTGGAACGCCGATGCGACACGGATGCCGTACCAGATGCATTCGGAATACCTGCGCGACCTGTTCCTGACCAACGCGCTGGCAGAGGGGCATTACGAAGTTGCAGGCAAGCCCATCGCGCTGACCGACATCCGTGTGCCGATCTTCGCCGTTGGGGCGGAGACGGATCACGTGGCGCCCTGGCGCTCGGTCTACAAGATTGGGCTTCTGTCGGACACGGAGGTCACGTTCCTGCTGACCTCCGGCGGCCACAACGCCGGGATCATCAGCGAACCGGGTCACAAGCACCGCCATTACCGCATCGCCACGCGGGCCGAGGGCGAGGCCTATGCCGGGCCGGAAGACTGGGTCGCCGCGCATGCGCCCGTAGATGGCTCCTGGTGGCCGGCCTGGGTGGAATGGCTCTCGCACCATGCCGGGCCCATGGCCGCGCCGCCGAAGATGGCGAAGACCGCGGGCTTGCCGGATGCGCCCGGGGACTACGTGCTGATGCGCTGACGCCGCAGTTCCGCAGGTTTTCCCCCGCCCCCCGGGGATGTTCCACCGGGGAACGTGAGAGTCGCCTCCAACCCCAGGCCAAATATCTCCGCCGCAGGCGTCTATTCCAGACGCTCAGGAAACCCCTCGGCGCGGAGGTCGGTACCGAGCACGTCCTCCAGCAGCTTCACAATCTGGGTCGATTGCGCCGTGCCGCCATAGGCTGCCCGACCACGCAGGAAGGTCTGCTGGACCTGCGCTGCAAGGTCGAGCGGCACGCCGAACTCGCGCCCGAAGCCCATGGCGAAGCCGAGATCCTTCAGCGCCAGGTCCATACTGAAGCCCACATCATAGGAGCCATTGAGGATCAGCTGCCCTTCCGTCTCGTGCACGAAGCTGGTGCCGGAGGAGGCCGCGATTGCCTCCCAGGACTTCTTCAGATCCAGCCCGCCGCGCTTGGCCAGCATCAGGGCTTCGCCGTCGGCGACAAGGTGGATGAAGGCGAGCATGTTGGTAATCACCTTGATCACCGCTGCCGAACCGAGCGGCCCCATGTGGAAAATCCGCGTGCCGATCGCCTCCAGCGCCGGGCGGTGGCGGGTGAAAAGCGCCTCTGGCCCGCCGACAAGCACGGTGATCGCCCCCTTGGCGGCGAGGTGGACGCCGCCTGTCACGGGCGCTTCCAGCATCTCCACCCCCGATCCCTTGGCGAGACCGCCCAAGCGGACCACGTCGTCACGCCCGAGGGTGGAATTCTCGATCCAGGTCGCCCCCTCCTTCAGCGTGGTCAGCACCTCCGCCAGGACCGCCTCGCTCACCTGGGGCGAGGGCAGGCAGGTGAAGACATGGTCGACCTGCCCGGCAAGTTCGGCCGCCGAGCCCGCCACCGTGGCGCCCATGGCGCGGTGCCGCTCCGCAAGCGCCGGATCGCGGTCGTAGACCGTGAGCTCGTAGCCCGCGCGAATGAGGCTCGCCGCCAGATGCCCGCCAAGATGGCCAAGCCCGATGTACCCGTAGCGCATATGTACCTCCCTCTTCTTCTGCGCCCGCTTCACTTTTGAACGTGAATGCGGAAAGCGGCACGGATCGCCGCGTCGGTCGCAGGGTCTATGAGGTTGCCCGCCTTGGCAAGGATCGCATTTTTCCGCGCGATGGCCTTATCAAGGAGCTCCGGCTTACCGGCCTCGACCCATTCCTTTGGACTCATCCGGTTACCGACGGCCGGATAGATGTATTCCGTCTGCATCAGGCTCAGCGTCTGTTCGGAACCCAGGTAATGGCCGGGGCCACCAAGACATACCTGCTTCATCGCCTCGATCGAGACCTTGTCCTCGGTCACCTCGATGCCCCGCACGCAGCGCAAGACCTGGCCGAGGATGTCGTCGCCCAGAACGAGGCTCTCAAGGCAGAATCCGAGGAGCGAGGCATGCATGCCCACGGCCTCGTACGCCATGTTGAGGCCGGAGAGACCGGCCAGCACGTTGGTGATCCCCTGCTCCCATCCCGCCTGCATGTCCGGAAGCTTCGAATCGGAGATGCCGGAGGCCGCCCCCCCCGGCAAACCGTAGAAGTGGTGCATCTGGGCGCAGCCCGCCGTCAGCAGCGCCTGTTCCGCCGAACCGCCGGACATGGCGCCGGTGCGCAGATCCGAAACGAAGGGCCAGGTGCCAAAGATGCAGGTATGGCCCGGCGCCATGGCGTTGACGTAGACGAGACCTGCCAGGCATTCCGCCACCGCCTGCACCACGGCCAGCGCGATCGGCGCAGGCGCCGTCGCCCCGGCCTGACCGGCCGAGAGCAGCAACACCGGCATGCCACCGCGCACGCAATGCTCCATCGTGATGCAACTTTCCTCGGCGAATTTCATCGGCGGCACGACGAAGCAGTTGGAGTTCGAGACGAACGGCCGTTCGCGCCAGGCCTTCTCGCCGCCGGCAATCATGTGGAGCAGTTCGAAGCACCCCTTCACATGCGCCGGGTCGGAGAAGGAGGTACCGACGTGTTTCATCGTGCCGGCACAACAGGCGTAAAGCGTGTTCACGTCCATCTCGTAATTGTCGGCGATGTCGCGGCAGACCATGGCGCGCTGGAAGAAATGCACGTTGTCGAGGTTCTGCGTCAGCCGCGCCGCGGCGTAGAGATCGGCCGCCGTCGAGTCGCGGTATTCGTTCTTTTCGAGATCGACGATATGGACCGCCGCGCCCGCCGTGCCGAAATGTACCCGCGTGCCCTCGAGATGCAGGTCATGCTTCGGATCGCGGCCGTAAAGCGTGATGTTGCGCGCGGCCTTGGAAAGCATGTCCTCGACCAGCGCGCGGGGAAAGCGGATACGCCCGTCCTCGCCCTGGACCGCCCCCGCACCGGCAAGGATCTCCACCCCCGATTTGGGCGCATTCGCAAATCCGATCACCTCCAGCGCCTCGAGTGCCGCCTCGTGGATCCGGGCCATGCCCTCGTTGGTCAGGGGCTTGTACTGCCCGCCCTGCAATCCGGCACGAACCGGCCGCAACTCCTCCGCGAGCGGTGCAGCCCGAAGGCTCACCCGCGCCGCCCGTCCCCCTGCCCGCCGCGCCCGTTCGGGTGCGCATCCCGGTTCTACCGTTTCCATCCCACCACCCTCCATTTCCTGTCCGCACATTTCCGTCTGCGGTCCCGGGGGGCGCTTGCCCCCCAGGCGCCAATCACATCCGCACGCGCTCTGCCTTCGGGTCGTACATCGGCTTCAGGCTGGCACGCGCCGCCACCCGCCGTCCCGCGATCTCGATCTCGTAGCGCGAGGCCAGCACGTCCTCCGCGCTCTCTCCTCGGCAGGGCACATAGCCCAGCCCCACCGCGCCGCCGAGCGCATGGCCGTAGTTCGCCGAGGTCACGATGGAGACGATCTGGCCGTCCCGCACCACCGCCTCGTTGTGAAAGAGCATCGGCTCTGGATCCTCCAGCCGGAACTGCACCAGCCGGCGGGAGAGACCCTCCTCGCGCTTCCGCAGAACCGCGTCGCGGCCGATGAAGGTGCCCTTGTCCGGTTTCACCGCAAAGCCGAGACCGGCTTCCAGCACGTGGTCCTCGTCGGTAATGTCGTGGCCGAAATGGCGGAAGGCCTTCTCGATCCGGCAGGAATCGAGCGCGTGGAGGCCGCAGAGCTTCAGCTCCGGCGCGGCCTCGGCGAGCGCCTCGAAGACATGCGCCGCCTGGTCGGTGGAGACGTAGAGCTCCCATCCAAGCTCGCCGACATAGGTCACGCGATGGGCCCGGGCGAGTCCCATTCCGATCTCGATCTCCCGCGCCGTGCCGAAGGGATGGGCGGTGTTTGAAAGGTCGTCGGGGCTGACCCTGCCAAGTATCTCTCGCGCCTTCGGGCCCATGAGACAGAGGACGGCCTCCGACGCGGTCACGTCAGTGATGACGACGAACTCGTCGACCAGATTCCGGGTCAGCCAGGCGAGATCACGCCGCAGGGTCGCGCCGGGTACGACGAGGAGGAAACAGGTCTCGCTTAGCCGCGTGACGGTCAGATCGTTCTCGATCCCGCCGCGCGCATTCAGCATCTGGGTGTAGATGATGCGGCCGGACGCCACGTCGAGGTCGTTGGCGCAGAGCCGCTGCAGGAAAGACAGCGCATCGCGGCCCTCCACGCGTATCTTGCCGAAGGAGGTCATGTCGAAAAGCCCCGCGGCTTCTCGCACGGCCATGTGCTCCGCCTTCTGGTTCTCGAACCAGTTCTGGCGGCCCCAGTCGTAGCGGTATTCCCGCTCTTGCCCGGGCGCGGCGAACCAGTTGGCGCGTTCCCAGCCGGCCATCTCGCCGAAGACCGCACCGCGCTCGGCAAGCGCTGCGTGGAGCGGCGAGCGGCGGATGCCGCGGGCGGTGGCGGGCTGGCGATAGGGCCAGTGGTCGGCGTAAAGGAGGCCCAGCGTCTCGCTCACCCGCTCCTTAAGGTAGCGGCGGTTGCGCTGGAACGGCTGGGCGCGCCGGATGTCGACCTCCCACAGATCGAAGGGCGGTTCGCCATCCTCGAGCCATTGCGCCAGCGCCATCCCCGCGCCGCCGGAGGAAACGATGCCGATCGAATTGTAGCCCGCCGCCATCCAGTAGCCGGCAAGCTCCGGTGCCTCTCCCAGGTAGTAGCGGTCGTCCGGCGTGAAGCTCTCGGGACCGTTGAAAAAGGTATGGATGCCCGCGGTCTCGAACAGCGGCATGCGGTACATGGCAGCCTCGAGGATCGGTTGGAAATGGTCAAAATCCTCGGGCAGCGCGTCGAAGCAGAAGTCCTCCGGGATGCCCGCCATCCCCCAGGGCTTGGCCTTCGGCTCGAAGGCACCCAGCATCATCTTGCCGGCGTCGGACTTGTAATAGGCGCATTCGTCCGGCACCCGCAGGACCGGCAGATGGCCAAGGCCCTCGATCGGTTCGGTGACCAGGTAGAAATGCTCGCAGGCATGCAGCGGCAGCGCCACGCCCGAGCGCGCCGCGAGATCCCGCCCCCACATCCCGCCGCAGTTAATGACGATATCGGCCGCGATATGGCCCTTCTCGGTCCCCGCCTCCCAATCGACGCCGGTCACGCGGCGGCCGTCGTCGGTGACCGCCGCCACCTTCACACCCTCATGGATCGCCACACCCCGCATCCGCGCACCCTTGGCCAGCGCCATGGCGATATTGGCAGGGTCGCATTGCCCGTCGAGCGGCAAATGCACAGCGCCGACCACATCGCCCACCTCAAGGTGGGGATACATCGCCTTCACCTCGCCCGGCCCGATCTCGCGCACGTCGACGTCGAAGGCGCGCGCCAGCGTGGCCTGGCGCAGCAATTCCTCGTGCCTTCCCGCGTTCAGCGCGACAGAGATGGACCCGACCTGCCGCATGCCGGTGGCCACCCCGGTCTCTTCCTCCAGCCGGACGTAGAGATCGGCGGAATATTTCGCGAGCCGCGTCATGTTCTGGCTCGCGCGGAGCTGCCCGATCAGCCCGGCGGCATGCCAAGTCGTACCGCAGGTCAGCTGCCGACGCTCCAGAAGAACCACGTCCTTCCAGCCGAGCTTGCCCAGGTGGTAGGCCAGAGAGCAGCCGGAAACCCCGCCCCCGATGATGACCGCCCGCGCCTTCGAAGGGATATCGCTCATCCCCGATCCTTCTTCATCTTGATCCAAATGTCCCGGGGGGCGGGGCAGCGCCCCACTCGTGCCCCCGCCTACCCGCGCAACCGCTCGTTCCCTGCATCCCAGGCCGGCCCGTCGAGGACCACCGCAGCCCGCCGTTCGCCGAAGACCTCGACCTCCAACGCCGTCCCCGGCGCCGCGAGATCCGCCCGCACCATCCCGAGCGCGAGACCCTTGCCCACGCGGAAGCCCCAGCCGGCGGAAGTCGTCTCTCCGACCACCGCGTCGCCCAGCCAGAGCGTGGACATGTAAGGCGGGTCGGTCTCGCCGGCCGCAACCTCGAGGATGACGAAGCGTTTTGCAGACCCCGCCTGCTTCTCCGCCGCCAGCGCAGACTTGCCGCGGAATTCGGGTTTAGACCAGTCGATGAACCGATCCAGCCCGCCCTGCAGCACGGTGTAGTCGGTCGAAAGATCGCCCTTCCACGCCCGGTAGCCCTTTTCCAGCCGCAGGCTGTCGAGCGCGAACATCCCGAAGGGCCTCAGGCCGTGCCCGGCGCCCGCCGCCATGACCGCGTCGAAGACGGCCGGCGTGTCCGCGACCTTGCTGTGAATCTCCCAGCCGAGTTCACCAGCGAAGGAGACGCGCAGGAGCCTCACCGGCCGCCCCGCGATCACGGCCGCCTGCCATGTGAGCCAGGGCCGGCCGAGATCGGCCTCCGCCACCTCGCTTAGGATCGCGCGGGACCCGGGGCCGGTAAGGATCTGGCAGGACCAGTCATCGGTCTCGTCGACGAGACCCAGCCCGGGGGCGAGGTGCCGCTCCAGCCATTCGCGGTCGTGCGACTGGGCGGTTGCGGCGGTGATCAGCCAGAACTCGTCCGGCCCGAACCGGCAGATCGACATCTCTGTGACGATGCGGCCCTTCTCGTCGGCGAAATAACCCAGGCCAAGCCGGCCGACGGCGGGCAGACGCCCGGTGATCTGGGCCGAGAGCCAGTCCGCAGCGCCCGGCCCGGAGAGCCGGAAGCGCGAGAAACCGGGCAGGTCGAGAATTCCCGCCGCGTCGCGCACGGCGAGGCATTCGTCCTGCATCGCGCCGAACCACGGCCCCTCGCGCTTCCAGGTCTGCTGTGCGGCCTCGGAAGTATCGTCGCCCGGTCTTGCGTACCAGAGCGGCCGCTCCCAGCCGTTCATCGCCCCGTAGACCGCGCCAAGCGCCTTGGTGCGATCATGGATCGCCGAGAGCTTCTTTCCGCGCCCGGCGGGCCAGGAGTGATGCGGAAAGTGCATGGCGTATTCGTGGCCATAGACCTCCATCGCCTTGGCCTTGCAGTATTCGGCATCCTCGAAACCGGTGAAGCGGCGCGGATCGCAGGACCACATGTCCCATTCGGTCGCGCCCTCGGTCACCCATTCGGCCAGAACCTTGCCCGCGCCGCCGGCCTGGCAGATGCCGAAGGTGAAGACACAAGCTTCGAAGGCGTTCGGTACGCCCGGCATCGGGCCGATCAGCGGATTGCCGTCGGGCGTATAGGGGATCGGGCCGTTGATCACCTTGGACAGCCGCGCCTCGCCCAGGAGCGGCACCCTCTCCATCGCGTCGGTAATGTACCATTCGAGCCGGTCGAGATCGTCCGGAAAGAGCTGGAACGAGAAATCCTCCGGCATCGGATCTTCGGGCGTCGTCCAATGCGCCCGACAGCCGCGCTCGTAAGGGCCGAGGTTGAAGCCCATCTTCTCCTGCCGGAGGTAATAGGAGCTGTCGACGTCGCGCAGAAGCGGCAGCTTGTGGCCACTTTCCTTCGACCAGGCCTCGAGCTCGGGGATCGTATCGAAGAGCATGTATTGATGGCTCATCGTCGCCATGGGGACGTCGCGGCCGAACCATTTGCCAACCTCGCGGGCGTAGTAGCCAGCGGCGTTGATCACGATCTCGCAGCGGATCTCACCCTTAGGGGTTTCGATGACCCAGTCACCCCCCTCCCGGCGCACACCGGTGGCGGGGCAGAAGCGTTCGATCCGCGCGCCCATCGACCGCGCGCCCTTGGCCAGCGCCTGGGTCAGCTGCGCCGGGTCGATGTCGCCGTCATAGGGATCGTAGAGCGCGCCGGTCAGGTCGTGTGTTTCGAGGAACGGGTACTTCGCGCGGATTTCCTCCGGCCCCAGCACGTCGAGATCCATGCCCTGGTAGCGGCCCATGCCGGCAACGCGGCGGAACTCCATCAGCCGCTCCGGGCTGTGTCCGAGGCGGACGGAGCCCGTGACGTGGTAGTTCATCGGATAGTCGACCGCCTGCCCGAGGCCGCGGTAGAGCTCGGCCGAATAGCGCTGCATGTTCATGATCGACCAGCTTGCCGAGAAGGTCGGCACGTTACCGGCCGCGTGCCAGGTCGAGCCCGCCGTCAGTTCGTTCTTCTCCAGCAGCACTGCGTCGGTCCAGCCGGCCTTCGCCAGATGGTAGAGGGCTGAGGCGCCGACCGCGCCCCCCCCGATGATCACGACCCGCGCCTGGCTTGGAAATTCCGTCATTCTCTTCTCCCCTTCGGCGCCGACTATCCGGCGGGCTTCGGGCGCTTTCAATTCACCTCTGCCGGCGATATTGATCGGGAAATCCGATCAGGGTCAGGCAGACATGCAGATCGAGCTTCTGGACACGTTTCTCGACCTTCTCGAAACGCGCAGTTTCCATCGTACGGCGGAACGGCTGGGCGTCACGCAATCCACTGTCTCGGCGCGGATCCACAGCCTGGAGACGGCTCTGGGGCGGCGGCTTTTCATCCGTTCACGTTCGGGCACGAGCCTGACGACCGAGGGGCTGAAGTTCGAACCGCATGCCCGCAGCCTGCGCCGGGAATGGCGCGAGTCGCTGCGTGCGGTGCGCTTGACGGCGGCGAGCGCCCTGAGCCTTCGGATCGGGATGCCCCAGGACGTGGCGGCCCTGCATCTGGGCCGATGGGTGCCAGCGTTCAGGCAGGCGCTGCCGCAGACCTCGTTCTATATCGAGCTCGATTTCTCGGTGCAGATCTGCGCCGATATCGTCGCGGGCGTGCTGGACCTCGGGGTGATCTTCACGCCCCAGGCGCAGCCGGACCTGCATTTCGAAACGCTGGGTGAGCTGACCTACCGCCTCGTCTCGACCGAGACGGAGAGCCGCGAAGGGCTGACGCCCGAGACCCATATCCGTTCGGAATATTCGCCGGCGCTGGGGCGGCTCCATGACCTCGCGTTGCCCGGATTCGCCGATCCGCCGCTTGCGAGCGGGCAAAGCGCGGTCGTGGCGGAACTGCTGCTGGCGATGGGTGGCTCCGCCTTCCTGCTGGAGGAGACGGCGTCGCGCCTGATCGCGGAGGGGCGGGTGAAAGCGGTGCGCGACGTGGCGCCGATCGCCCAGCCGGTTTATGCTGCGATGCATGTGAAGAACCGGCCCGGGCATGTGCATCGGCGCCTGCTCGCCATCGTGCGGGAAAGGTTCTCGGGAGGATCGGCCTAGCGCGCCCTCCGGCCCGAAACAGCATTGCGCAGTGACGCTAGGCAACCGCCCATCCGCCCCCAAAGGACGGGCGGTTGTCCTTTGGCGCCAGAGGATCAAGCCGCCCGACGCTCGATCGCGGGGTACCAGGCGGCCATGGTCAGACCGCGGGCGGTGTTCAGGATCATGAGCGCGGCCCAGAGGCCGGTATTGCCCCAGAGGGGCAGCAGCGTGAAAAGCGAGACCGCATAGAGCGCGACAGAGACCGCCATCGCCTGCACCATCGCCCGGGTCATCGTCGCCCCGATGAAGATCCCGTCGAACATCCAGGATGCGACACCGACGATGGGCGCGGCCACGACCCAGGGCAGATAGTGCCGCGCGGTCTCCCGGACGCCGGGGTCGGTCGCCATCAGGTCGATCAGATGCGGGCCGAGGACGGCGAAGGCCAGCGCCAGCGCGACGGAGCCCGCTGCACCCCATTGCGAGGTCAGGATCGCCGCGCGCCTGAGCGTCAGCGGCGCCCGCGCACCCATGGCCTGACCGACCAGCGACTCGGCGGCGAAGGCGAAGCCGTCAAGCGCGTAGGCCGTGATCTCGATGAACTGCATCAGCACCTGGTTCGCCGCCAGCGTCCGGTCCCCGAAGCGCGCGCCGATGAAGGTGAAGGCGGTGAAAGCCCCTTGCAGCAGCATCGAGCGCACCATGATATCGGCGTTGACCGAGACCATCCGCCTCAAGCGCTCGCGATTGAAGATCCGCCCCCAGTCGTGCCATTGCGCCCCCCCGAAGGCCGCCCGGCAAAGCCAGAGGCCGAGCAGGACGCCCGTCCATTCCGAGATCAGCGTCGCCACCGCCACCCCCGGCACGCCCCAGCCGAGGCCAAGGACGAACCACAGGTCCAGCCCGATGTTCAGCGCGTTCATCCAGAGCTGGAGGATCAGCACCCCCCGCGTCCGCTCCATTGCGATCAGCCAGCCGGTGACGGCGTAGATCGAGATCGCGGCCGGTGCGCCCCAGATCCGGATCGAGAGGTATAGCCGCGAGAGACGCTCGACATCCGCGGAGGCCGGTGCAAGGCGGAAGGCGGCCCAGAATAGCGGCACCTGAAGCAGGATCGCTGCAGCGCCGGCGGCACCCCCGATGAGCAGCGCACGGGTGAGGATCGCGCCTGTCTCCGCTGCATCACCCGCCCCCCGGGCCTGGGCGACCATGCCAGATGTGCCCATGCGAAGGAAACCGAAGATCCAGTAGATCGAGGCCAGCACCACCGCGCCGACCCCCACCGCACCGATCGGCGCCGCCTGCCCCATCTGGCCCACGACCCCGGTATCGACCGCGCCCAGAAGCGGCACCGTGGCGTTCGACAGCACGATCGGCAGCGCGATCGCCAGCACGCGGCGGTGGGTCAGCTCGCGCGCCATCTCAGCCCTCTTCGCCTGGCATCAGGAAATGCCCGCTCGCCTGGGCGAAGGGGCGGGCGCGGTTGTCCTGCCAGGCCTCGACCCGGACGCTGGCATAACGGCGGCCGGAGCGGGTGATATGCGCCCGCGCATAGGCATCACGCGGCAGACCGGCGCGCAGATAGTCGACGGTCAGATCGATGGTCTTCGGCAAGAGCGGGATCCGGCCCGAGAGCGTGCCGGGGTCGAGACGCCCGGCCTCCATCTCCTCCCAGAGCTGGGCCCAGGCGAGTTCGACGATGGCGGTGATCTCGAGGAAGGCCGCGGTTGCCCCACCGTGCAGCGCCGGCAGCGCCGGATTGCCGATCAGCCGGTCGGAGAAGGGCAGGATGGCGGTCAGCTCATCCCCGCGCCGATCGAAGCCGACACCGAGAAAACCGATATAGGGCACTGCGGCGACCAGCGTGGAGAGCGCCGCATCGCGCCTCTGCTTGACGACCTGGACGGGTTCGGGCGGCGGCCGGCTCATTTCGCGCGCTCCACCGTAAAGGCGCCAGTGGCAGTGGCAACAGGGCGGGCGGCATCGTCATCTGTCGCCGTCGCGCGGATGAAGGCCACGGTGCGGGTCAAATGATGGCATTCCGCCCGCGCGCGGATGCGCTGGCCGGGCGTGGCCGGGCGCATGTAGTCGATCCTGAGGTCCAGCGTGGCAGTGGAGACGACCTTCGCGCCGGTCAGGTTCAGCACGGCCGCACCGGAGCATGTGTCCATCAGCGCGAAGACCGCGCCGCCGTGGATCACGCCCGTCGCCGGCTCGCCCACGAAGCGCGCGTCATAGGGCATGGAGAGTTCGGCCCAGCCCTCGCCAACGGCCTCCAGCCGCATGCCGAGTGCCATCGCGTGAGGCACCGCCTCCACAAATTGCCGCGCGATCCGCTGTCTCTGCTCTTCCATCCCGGCCCGCATCTCCCCGCCCTGCCGCAGTTATTCGCCCATCTTCCGGGCGCTGCAAGGCTTCCATCGGATTGCACGGGCCGGGACGAGCGACTAACCTCCGCGCGGGAGGCGACGATGAGCGACGGCTGGATCAGCTTCAAGGAGATGTGCGCGAAGTTCGAGGTCACTCCTCGGACCCTGCGCTATTACGAATACCTCGAACTGCTCGCACCCCGGAAGGAGGGCCGCGCGCGGTTCTACGGGCCGCGCGAGGTGGCGCGGCTGACGCTGATCCTGCGTGGGCGCCGGTTCGGCTTCAGCCTGGAGGAGATCCGCCAGTGGCTGGAGCTTTACTGCCAGAAGGGCACCAAGCCGCAAATGGAGGCCTGGGTGGAGCTGGCCGACCGCCAGCTTGACGTCCTGGCCGGCCAAAGGGCGGAGCTGGAAGCCACCATCGAGGAGCTGCGCCAGCTGCGCGACCAGACAGCCGAAGGCCTCGCCGCGGGTTAGAGCCCCCCGGATCACGCGTCGCGCAGGGTCTTCGCCAGCGGGCCGAACATCTCGGCGTTGGCGGCGATGATCGAGCCGCCCTCGATCACATCCACGCCCTCGCGGATCGGGCCCACCAGGCCACCCGCCTCGCGGACCAGAAGCACACCGGCGGCGACGTCCCAGGCGTTGAGGCCGCGTTCCCAGTACCCTTCGTATCGGCCCGCCGCGACGTAAGCGAGATCGAGCGCAGCCGCCCCCCAGCGCCGCACCCCGGCACAGGCCGGCATCAATCGCGCCAGATCCTGGATCGAGGCCGGAAGCCCGGTGCGCCCGCCGAAGGGAATGCCGGTGGCGAAGATGCTCTCGATCATCCGGGCACGGCCGGATACGCGCAGGCGGCTTTCGTTCATCCAGGCGCCGGCCCCCTTCTCGGCCCAGTAGAGTTCGTCCTTCGCAGCGTCGAAGACGACGGCGGAGACGATCTCGCCCTTATGCTCCAGCGCGATGGAGACCGCCCAGTGCGGCAGGCCGTGCAGGAAGTTCGTCGTCCCGTCGAGCGGGTCCACGATCCAGCGACGGGTCGGGTCCTTGCCTTCGGCGCCGCCGGATTCCTCGGCCAGCCAGCCATAGGAGGGGCGGCCCGTCATCAACTCCTCGCGGATGATCTTCTCCGCCGCGAGATCCGCGCGCGAGACGAAGTCGCCCGGCCCCTTGGCGGAGACCTGCAGGTTCTCGACCTCGCGGAAGTCCTTCACGAGGCTGCGGCCGGCCTTGCGGGCGGCCTTGATCATCAGGTTGAGGTTGGCGCTGCCTTGCATCGGGCACTCCTGAAACGGTCAGCGCGAGCCTATAGGCGGGATGGGCGTCAAAGGGAAGGGCAGCCTGCCTCAAAGGCGCCTCGGATCGCGGGGTCTTTCGCGGCAAAGAAGCCAGATTTGCTGCGCTGCGGCGTCATTAGAATGGTTAATACACGAAAAATCCCAAGACCGGCCAGTGTCGCCCACCCCTGGGCCATAGAGGCGTCAACTCCGCCACAGCGTGTCGCCTCTCCGCCCCCCCCAGCGTCCAGACCACGCATCCAGGCCTGCGCAAGCATCGAACCGCGAAATGGCGAGTAGGAGATCTAATATCGATATTAGCAATACTTACCAAATGCCTGCATTTTTCATTCGAGTCCCCGTAGGGCTGCAGGTATCGCCAAAGAGATCAACCTTGGGGGGTTATCATGACGGATCATCGTTTGCGCCGCGACCACATGCGGGATTTCAAGACGCTCGGGCGGCAGGGGCGCGCGGCTGCCATCGCCATCGTGGCGGGCTATGTGCTGCAGGTCTTCGCGGCGATCCTTGCCGGTAGCTGGCTGCTCGAACTGCCGGGCACCCCGCTGACGTTCGCCGGGGTGGCCGTGGTGGTGTTCTTCCTCGGCACCCGGCTGCGCGGCTTCAACAATATCGTGCATGAGTGCTCGCACGCGAGCTTCACCGAGGCGCGGGGCGACAACCGGCTCCTCGGCGCCTTCTGCGCCTCGATGACGCTGGGCTGCTTCGCCGATTACCGCGACGGCCACATGACGCATCATGCCCATCTGGGCGATCTCGACCGGGACGAGGACCTGCGCGCGATCCGGCGGCTGCACCTAGAGGATCCGCTGACCCCGGCAACGGTGCTGCGCCATGTGCTGACGCCTATCGTGGGGCTGAACCTGCCCTATTACCTCAAGATCAACCTCTCGTCGCGGGATGGGAGGGCGTTCCTGGTGCTGAAGTTCGCGATCCTCGCGGGCGGGGTGCTGTTTCTCGCCTTAAATCCGCTGGCGGCGCTGGTGCTCTTCTGGCTGCCGATCTTCTGGATGTTCCCGGCAATTAACTACTGGACCGACTGCATCGACCATGGCGGGCTGTTCGAAAACGGCTCGGAACTCGAAAGCTCGCGCAACATGGTCGTGCCGAAGGCGCTGCGCGCGATCCTCTTCCCACGCAACGACTGCTTCCACCTTGTCCATCACCTGTTCCCGCAGGTGCCCAGCCAGCACCTGGAGGCCTGCCACCGCAAGCTGATGGCGGATAGCGCCTACCGTCAGGTCAACACCGAGCCACGCCCGCATGTGGAGCCGGTTCGCGGCCTCCGCCACGGCCAGGCCTGACCCTGAAGGAAGGAGAAAGTTGCGCGGCGGGCAGCGCCCCGCCCTCACCTCTGCAGTTTCACCGGCTCGCTCCGCCCGAGCCGAAGCACATGCGCCATGTAGGGCTTGGTCGCATCCGCCTCGCGCACAGCCGCGTAAAGCCGCCGGGTCAGCCCCGTCTCGCTCAGCGGCAGGACGGCGTAATCCGGATTGTCCCTCAGATCGCGCGCCACCCAGTCCGGCAACACCGCCACACCGCGGTTGGAGCCGACAAGCATCAGGATCACCGCGGTCAGTTCCACTTGCCGCACGGCGCGCGGCTCCACCTTGGCCGGGGTCAGAAGCTCGGTGAAGGCGTCGAGCCTCGCGCGCTCCATCGGGTAGGTCAGCAGAAGCTGCTCGCGGAAATCCTCTGCCACGACGAAGGACTTCGCCGCCAGCGGGTTCTGGGCAGAGGCAACCAGCACCGGCGCATAGTCGAAGAGCGGATGGAAGGTGACGCCGGGCAGATCCTCCGGGTCGGAGGATATCACCAGATCCACCTCCTCCCGCACCAGCGCCGGGAGCGCCCCGAAGGCAAGGCCGGGGCGGATATCGACATCGACATCGGGCCAGGCGTGGCGGAACTTCTCCAACACCGGCAGGAGCCAGTCGAAACAGGCATGGCATTCGATGGCAATGTGAAGCCGGCCGGATTTGCCCTCGTGTAGCGCCCGGAACTCCTCGCCCAGGGCATCGACCTCCGGAAGGATCCGCTCGGCCACGCGCAACAGGCGCTGGCCTGCGGCGGAGAGCTTCAGCGGCTTAGAGCGGCGCACGAACAGTTCCACCCCCACCTGCTCTTCCAGCCCCTTGATCTGATGGGACAGCGCCGATTGCGTCATGTTCATCATGTCCGCCGCACGGGCCAA
This sequence comes from Solirhodobacter olei, assembly GCF_004010155.1. Classification (GTDB taxonomy): domain Bacteria; phylum Pseudomonadota; class Alphaproteobacteria; order Rhodobacterales; family Rhodobacteraceae; genus Solirhodobacter; species Solirhodobacter olei. The sequence goes on from NZ_RRYH01000005.1 coordinate 54,234, forward strand.
CCCGCCCGCCGCATGGATCGCCCGAATGGAGCGGAAATGGCGGAGTTCCAGATGCATCTTGCTGTGCGCCTCATGTTGATCTTGAAGATTATGAATTTGTCTCACGCAAGTCACTCTGCCACAAGGGCTCAAACAGGAGTTTCAAATGCCCGCCCCATCCGTGTCCTTCGAATTCTTCCCGCCGCAATCGCTAGAAGCCTCGTTCCGGCTCTGGGACACGGTGAACATGCTTGCGCCGCTCCGGCCGGAGTTCGTCTCCGTCACCTACGGCGCAGGTGGGACCACCCGGAAACTGACGCATGAAGCGGTGACGACCATCGGCAAGACCACTGGCCTCAATGTCGCGGCGCACCTGACCTGCGTCGACGCCACCAGGGCCGAGACGATGACGATCGCCGAAAGCTATGCCGCCGCCGGGATCACCGATATCGTCGCCCTGCGCGGCGACGCGCCGGGCGGCACCGGTCGCTTCGCGCCCCATCCCGAGGGCTTTTCCGATACGGTGGAGCTGATCGGCGCGCTGGCGGAGACGGGCAAGTTCACCCTCCGCGTCGGCGCCTATCCCGAGCGGCACCCCGAGGCCGCAGACGCCAAGGCCGACATCGACTGGCTGAAGCGCAAGCTCGACGCCGGCGCCTCTGCCGCGATCACCCAGTTCTTCTTCGAGGCAGAGACCTTCCTGCGCTTCCGCGACGCCTGCGTGGCGGCGGGCATCACCGCGCCGATCCTGCCCGGCATCCTGCCGATCGAGAACTGGGACGGCGCGCGCCGCTTCGCCGCGCGCTGCGGCGCGACCGTGCCGGCCTGGCTGCAGGACGCCTTCGCCCATGCCAAGCGCGACGGACGCGAAGAGCTCTTGGCGACGGCGATCTGCACCGAGCTTTGCGACGCGCTGCTGACCGAGGGGGTGGAGCACCTGCACTTCTACACGCTCAACCGCGCCCAGCTGACGCGCGACGTGTGCCACGCGCTCGGCCTGCTGCCGGAGGTCGTGCTCGAAAAGGTTGCCTGATACGGATCTCCCTGCCCCGGGTCCGACCCTTCCGGTCGCCCGCGGGTAGCTCTTGGGCCGGTCCCGCTCTGGCGGCCCGGCCCATTCTTTATCCACAGCACCGCTACCCGGGGTGAGGGCAATCGCGCGGAGCGGCCACCCTACGCCTTCGCCGCCGCCTCCCTCATGGCGGGCTGAGCGGCAGCGCGCCATCCTCGGCGGTCCTGAACGTATGGAACCAGCGCCGCGTGGCCTGGGCCTGGTACCAGTCCGCCGCGCTGGGGTGGACGGCCTCCGACCGGTCGCGGCCGACGACCCGGGCGCGACGCTTCCAAAACAGCCGTCCGATGCCGTGCCAGGTGCCGACCGAGGGCGCATCGGGATCGCAGGGGAAACGCGCCCGCCAGCCGGGTGGCAGCATCAGCCCGCAATGCTCGGCCCGGTCGAGCATCCAGACCAGCGGGATATTGGCCAGCGGACGCGCCGGGGTGAAATCGCCGATCATGCCGCCGACATCGCCATGCGCGCCGCGGAACCAGACCTGTTCCACCCGCCCGCTGAAATCCTCCGGCGTCTGCCAGAGCACCGGCTCGAAAGCCACGCGGGTTTCATCCAGCGCCAGCGCCTGGAAGCCGCGGCGGATTGCCGGGCCAAGCTCGTAGTTGTGGAAATCGTATTTCGGCTGCGAGAAGCGCCGGACGACCGGGAAGGGCAGGCCAAGCGCCTTCACCGTATCCCAGACGCCGACCATTTCGATCTCCACTCGCGGATGGCAATAGAGCCGGCGGAACGCTTCCGCCGCCTCGCCCGAGGGAGTAAGCTGGTAGTGGCGATAGGCCAGCACGACATTGCGGACGGTGGCGTGTTCGGCGGTCAGCAGGCCGACACTGTCGATCACGCCGGCAAGGGAACGCACGGCGAAGGCGCCGCGCGAATAGCCGAGCAGGAAGATCCGGTCCCCCGGATGGTAACGCGAGGCGAGAAATCCATAGGCACGGCGGATCTGCCGGTTCAGGCCCCGGCCCTCCAGCACGTCCTTGGCCTGGCGCCAGCTGCTCCACTGGATCCCGGCCTCGTAATAGACAGAGAGACGGGAGGAAGGCGTGAGTTCGCAGAGAAGCCGGTAGGCGAGGCCGGCGTTGGTCTCCTCCCCCGGCGCAAGCGAGGACATCGTGCCGTCGAGGATCACGACATGGTCCACCGGCCCGCGCATCCGCGTGGCCTCAGGGCTGTGCGACTGGATGCGGGGCGGACTGGCCCAGGCCCTTATGCGCTCAATGATCCCCATGCGCCCGACCTCCCGCCCGGGCCTGACGATGCGCGCCGGGGTGGGCCGTCCCTGAGGGACCGGCCGCCACGGGCACCGGCACGGCGTAAATGGCGATCATGTGAACATCCTGTGCCTGCACCGGCGCGCAATCCATGAACGAAGCCGTGAAATCCGCCGGCCCGGCGGCTTTTCCCCGATTCGGATGGGCGCAACTGGCGGGCCTGCCATTTGCACACGGAACATCACTCGTCACATTTCCGGCTCCCCTGAGCGACAACGCGGCGCATCAGGGCCGATTCTTCGGCCCCTACCGCCGATGATAGCGCCCGGGATTTGTCAAAACATTGACCCAAACCGCCCTGATCTCGTGGTTTTTCGCCACGCTGTGGCCGGGACCAAAGAGAAGGGGCGGCCGCGTAGCCGCCCCTCACCTGTCATCGCCTCCCCGCGCTGCGGGTCAGCCGCGCAGCGCCAGAACGGTGGCGAGCGTCAGGTCACCAAAGCCGTTGAAGCGGGTATTGGTCGCCATCGAATAAGCGCCGAGGCCACGGAACAGCACATAGTCGCCTTCCTCCATATCCTCGGGGAACGTGATCTCGCCCGGCAGCCGGTCAACCGAGTCACAGGTCGGACCGAAGCAGATCCGCGACACACCCTCGCCGGTGCGCAGCGCGCCGGTCTCCGAGCGCACCTCGATACGGTCGATCACGCCGATCATCGGCAGCTCCGCCAGCGCGCCGTAGACGCCGTCGTTGAGGAACACATGCGCCCCGTCGCGGATCGCCTTCACCCGGGCGGCCAGAACGAAGGCCTCGGCACAGAGGCCGCGGCCCGGCTCGCAGACGAGCTGCGGGCGGTTCTCGCCAAAGGCGGCGGTGGCGGCGAGGTCGATCATCGCGAAGGTCGATTCGATCCGCGGCATCACGTCGTTCAGGCGATGCGACGGGAAGCCGCCGCCGACGTTCAGCCGAGCGATGGTGACGCCGGCGTCGCGGGCGATCTCCGCAGCGGTGAGAATATAGGTCTCCCATGCTGCAGGGTCGGTGCATTGCGTGCCCGGGTGGAAGGTGAGCGATGGGATGAAACCATGGCCCGCCGCCTCGCGCAGGAGTTCGACGGCCAGCTCCACCGTGGCACCGAACTTAGCGCCGAAGTTGTAGGCCGCGCCCTGCACCGGCAGCTTGAAGCGGACAGATATCTCGGTGCCCTCGGCCGGCACCAGCTCCGCCAGCTTGGCGAGCTCGCTGTGGCTGTCAACGGAATAGCTCTTCACGCCCAGTTCGACGGCTACCGCGATCTCTGCGCGCGAGCGCACCGGGTTGTTGTAATGAAGCGCCGCATCGGGGACGAGTTGGCGGATCAGACGGATCTCCTCGGGCGAGGCGACATCGAAGCCGCGGATGCCGGCGGCGGCGAGGTTCTCGACCACTATACGGTCGGGGTTCGACTTCACCGCATAGGTGACAAACCCCGGGAAACCATCAAGGAATCGCCGCGCGGTGGCCTGAAGCACCGCCGGCGAGAAGAACATCACCGGTGCATCCGGCATACTGCGCGCAAGGAATTCGGACGGGTTGGTCCAGATCGTTTTCGAGAGCCCCATCGGCCTGCCCCTTCTCTGCCTCGAAAGTGCATGCGACCCTGCCCTGGCGATACCAGTTCGGAGCCGCTTTCGCGTTCAACCAAACCAGGCCAGGTGCGTATGAGCCGCCCTTTTCCTGAAAACGAGTGTGCTGCATATGGCCGACAAGTTCACCGATGAAAAGGGTTGATTTGTCCGAAATTGCGGGCAAATTGACGAAAAGGATTGGCAGAACGATGGACGACCTCGACGAGAAACTTCTGGCGGCCCTGGCGTCGGATTCGAGCACCTCTACCTCGCGCCTGGCGCGGCGTTTCAAGGTGGCGCGCTCCACCGTACAGGCCCGGATCGAGCGGCTGGAACGCTCGGGCGTGATTGCCGGCTACACCGTGAAGCTCGGCTCGGCAGTGCTGTCGCGGCGGATCCGGGCGACGGTGCTCTTGCAGATCGAACCACGCAGCGCGCCAACGGTCCTGCAACGACTGAAGAGCACAACCGAGGTCGAGATCGCCCATACCACCACCGGGCGGTTCGACCTGATTCTGCAGCTCGCTGCGGAAACGACCCAGGCGTTGGACGAGGTGCTGGACCAGATCGGCGCAATTCCCGGCGTGCGCTCCTCCGAAAGCCTGATCCACCTCTCGACCCGGATCGACCGGGCGGTCTGAGCCCCTCAGCGCCGCAGGCTGAAGCGATCGAGAAAGGCCTGGCCGAGCACCGGGTCGCCCTCGAACCGCACCAGCCCGGCGACGACGGATGCCTCCAGCGACGAGGGGCCATAGACCACGGCGGCCATGGCGTTGGAGGCGCCCTCGAAACGCAAATCGCCAGTCAGAGCGTCGGCCCGGGCAACGGAATAGGAGCCCTGCCCCATGCGGGCAAGGAACGTCTCGCCCGCCATCCCGAAGCCCGCCGTCAGCTCCGGCCCGCCCCTTGGCGCCACCATCGCGCGCATGGAAAGCATCAGCGCGGTGGGCGAGATGAAAAGCCGCGGGTCGTGCCCCGGCATGGTCGCGGCCCAGCGGCAGAAGGAGCGCAGCACCGGCCAGAGCGCCTCCCCAGCCTCCGTCAGGGCATAGACCTGGACCGAGGCCGGTGGCGGCAGCTTACCGCGCGTCAGCACACCCGCCTCCTCCAGCTCCGCCAGACGCCGGGTGAGGATATTGGCAGAAAGCCCCGGCAGCCCGGCACGCAGCCCGGCGAAGCGCTTCGGGCCAAGCAGCAACTCGCGCACCACCAGAAGGGCCCAGCGGTCGCCGATGAGGTCGAGCGCATGGGAGACGAGACAGCCCTCGTCATAGCTCCTGCGCGGTGTCTCGCTCGCTCTACTCATGTTTCGCAACATAATGGTTGTTTAATGTAACTATCAAGGGCAGCCTTGGGGGGTGCGGGAATCGCCCGCCCATCCGAGGAAAGGAGCCACAGATGACCGGAACACAGCTTGGCGCGCCCTGCTGGTACGAGCTCAACACGCCCGATCTGGATGCGGCGGAGGCCTTCTACGGCAGGATCATCGGCTGGAGCGTCGGCAGCGCCGGGATGGACGGGTTCGACTATCGCCTCGGCCAGATCGACGGCTCAATGGTGGCGGGGCTGATGTCTCTGCCCGACATACCGCCCTGCTGGACACTTTATTTCGCCACGCCCGATTGCGATGCGACAGCGCAGGCCGCAAAGATGGCGGGGGGCAAGATCTTCAAGGCGCCGGAGGATATTCCCGGTGTCGGCCGCTTCGCCGTGCTTGCCGATCCGCAGGGCGCGGTCTTCGCGCTGCTGCAGCCCACACCCGGCAGCGAGGGCAGCGCCTTCAACCAGGCGAAGACGGGCCACGGCAACTGGCACGAGCTCTACACCCCGGATCCAGAAGGGGCGCTGGCCTTCTACGGCAAGCTCTTCGGCTGGACCGAGAGCCGGCGGATGGATATGGGGCCGATGGGCTTCTACCACATCCTCCACCACGATGGCGCCGACATCGGCGGTGTGTTCAATCCCGGCGAAGGCGTGCCGCCGCATTGGCTGCCGTATTTCGGCGTTCCGGGGGCAGAGGCCGCGGCAGCCGCCATCCCGGCAGCGGGCGGCAGCGTTACCCGCGGGATGATGGAGGTGCCGGGCGGCGCCTATGTCGTCCAGGGAACCGATCCGCAGGGGGCGCATTTCGCCGTCGTCGGCCCGAAGTGAGAGAGGGAGACAGACAGATGCCCAACGACCTCGTCACCTGCCTCTGGTTCGACGGCACGGCGCGGGAGGCGGCCGAATTCTACGCCGACACCTTCCCCGACAGCCACGTCGGCCAGGGCTTCGCGTCCCCCGCCGACAATCCTGGCACGCGGGAGGGCGAGGAGATCACGGTCAACTTCACAATCCTCGGCCGTCCCTTCCTCGGCCTGAACGGCGGGCCGAATTTCAAGTTCAACGAGGCGGTCTCGTTCCAGGTTCTCACCGATACGCAGGAGGAGACGGACCGCTACTGGGCCGCGATCACCGGCAATGGCGGCAAGGAAAGCGCCTGCGGCTGGTGCAGCGACCGGTTCGGGTTGCACTGGCAGATCACCCCCCGGGTGCTGATGGAGGCGATCGGCAATCCCGACCGCGCCGCCGCCAAGCGCGCGATGGAGGCTATGATGACGATGGGCAAGATCGACATCGCGGCGATCGAGGCGGCGATCGCGGGCAGCTAGCACGACCGCTTTCCTACCCACGGAGCACCGCAATCCGTCAGTCCCCTTGGCCTTTCGCCCGTCCAAGGCTATCAGGGCGCGAGAACCGAGGAACTGACGATGCCGATGGAAAAGACCTTCGACGCCGCCGAGGCGGAAGCCCGCCTCTATGCCGCCTGGGATCAGGCCGGCGCCTTCGCAGCAGGCGCCAATGCCAAGCCGGGCGCCGAGCCCTTCTGCATCATGATCCCGCCTCCGAATGTGACCGGCTCGCTCCACATGGGCCACGCGTTCAACAACACGCTGCAGGACATCCTGACCCGCTGGCACCGGATGCGCGGGCATGACGTGCTCTGGCAGCCCGGGCAGGACCATGCCGGCATCGCCACCCAGATGGTCGTCGAGCGCGAGCTGGCGCGCAGCCAGCAACCGTCGCGCCGCGAGATGGGCCGCGAGGCTTTCCTCGAGAAGGTCTGGGAGTGGAAGGCACAGTCCGGCGGCCGCATCGTCGAGCAGCTCAAGCGCCTCGGCGCCTCCTGCGACTGGTCGCGCAACGCTTTCACCATGTCCGGCGCGCCCGGCGCACCGGCGACCGACAAGGGCAACTTCCACGACGCGGTCATCAAGGTCTTCGTCGAGCTCTACAACAAGGGCCTGATCTACCGCGGCAAGCGGCTGGTGAACTGGGATCCGCATTTCGAAACCGCGATATCGGATCTCGAGGTCGAACAGGTCGAGCTGAACGGCAACCTTTGGCGCCTGCGCTACCCGCTGGCCGACGGGGCGACCTACGAACATCCCGTGGCCTTCGACGAAGATGGCCGCGCGACGGAATGGGAAACGCGCGACTACCTCGTCGTCGCCACCACCCGGCCGGAGACGATGCTGGGCGACACCGGTGTTGCCGTCCATCCCGACGACATTCGCTACGAGCACCTGATCGGCAAGCATGTCGTTCTGCCGATCACCGGCCGCCGCGTGCCGATCGTGGGCGATGCCTATGCCGACCCCGACAAGGGCACCGGCTGCGTCAAGATCACCCCCGCGCATGATTTCAACGACTGGGGCGTGGGCCAGCGCACGGGCCTGCGGGTCATCAACATCATGGACACCCGCGCCGCCATCGCGCTGCAGGGCAACGCCGATTTCGCCGAAGGTTGTCCGGAAGACCAGATCGCCGCCGCCATCGAGATGTTCGACGGCCGCGACCGCTACGAGGCGCGCGAGGCGCTTGTCACGCTGGCCGGCGACGAGGGCTGGCTCGACGGCATCGACGCCGAGCGCCACATGGTCCCCCATGGCGACCGTTCCAAGGTCGCGATCGAACCCTTCCTGACCGACCAGTGGTTCGTCGACACCGCCAAGATCGTGGAACCGGCGCTCGACGCCGTCCGCCGCGGCATGGCAGCGCAGGAGGCGGGCCAGTTCGACGAGACCGCCGGCTACACCCGCATCCTGCCGGAGCGCGACGCCAAGACCTATTACCACTGGCTGGAGAACATCGAGCCCTGGTGCATTTCCCGCCAGCTCTGGTGGGGGCACCAGATCCCGGTCTGGTACGGGCCCGGCGTCGAAAAGGACGGCACGGCCGACTATTCGGCCGAGAACCAGAAGGTCTTCTGCGGGGCCAGCTTCGAAGAAGTCGCCGCACAGGCGCGCAAGTTCTACGGCGTCGGGACCGTCCACGAGAAGGCCGATTTCTCTGCCGCGCTCGAGGACCAGCTCGAAAGCTTCAGCAATTCGGAGTCCTCGGTCTCGCTCTGGCGCGAGCCGGACGTCCTTGACACCTGGTTCTCCTCCGGCCTCTGGCCGATCGGTACGCTGGGCTGGCCGGAAGAGACGCCGGAGCTGCAGAAATACTTCCCGACCTCGGTCCTCGTCACCGGCTTCGACATCATCTTCTTCTGGGTCGCCCGGATGATGATGATGCAGCTCGCCGTGGTCGATCAGATCCCCTTCCACACCGTCTATGTCCATGCCCTCGTCCGCGACGAGAAGGGCAAGAAGATGTCGAAGTCGCTGGGCAACGTCCTCGATCCGCTGGAGCTGATCGATGAATACGGCGCCGACGCCGTCCGGTTCACGCTGACCGCTATGGCCGCCATGGGGCGCGACCTGAAGCTGTCCACCCAGCGGGTCGCCGGCTACCGGAACTTCACCACGAAGCTCTGGAACGCCTGCCGCTTCGCCGAGATGAACGGCGTCTGGGAAGGCCACGCCACGCGCACCGCCCCGCCTGAACCGAAAGCCACCGTCAACCGCTGGATCCTGGGCGAGACCGCGCGGGTCCGCGAGGCCGTGGACGAGGCGCTCAACGGCTTCCGCTTCGACGCGGCGGCCAACGCGCTTTATGCCTTCACCAGGGGCAAGGTCTGCGACTGGTACGTGGAATTCGCCAAACCGCTTTTCGACGATCCGGAGACGGCGGGCGAGACGCGCGAGACGATGGCCTGGGTTCTCGACCAGTGCATGATCCTGCTGCATCCGATCATGCCCTTCATCACCGAGGAGCTCTGGGCCACCACCGGCACCCGCGCGAAGCCGCTGGTTCACGCCGAATGGCCCACCTACGGCTCCGAGATGATCGACGCCGCCGCGGACCGTGAGATGAACTGGGTCGTGGGGCTGATCGAGGAGATCCGGTCCGCTCGGGCCCAGGTGCATGTGCCGGTCGGCCTCAAGCTCGACATGGTCCAGCTGTCGCTCGACGAGGCCGGCCGCGGCGCGCTCGGCCGGAACGAGGCGCTGCTCAAGCGCCTCGCCCGGATCGAGGGCATCTCGGAAGCCGCCGAGGCGCCCAAGGGGGCGCTGACCATCGCGGTCGAGGGCGGCGCCTTCGCGATCCCGCTTGCCGGCATCATCGACATCGCCGAAGAGCGCGCGCGTCTCGCCAAGACGCTGGAGAAGCTTCAGAAGGATCTCGGCGGGCTGCGCGGGCGGCTGGGCAACCCGAAGTTCGTCGAGAGCGCCCCGGAAGACGTGGTGGACGAGACCCGCGCCAAGCTCGAACAGGGCGAAGACGAGGCGGAGAAGCTCTCCGCCGCACTGAAGCGGCTGGCCGAGCTCGGCTGAGCGCGGCCGCGTGCACCCACGCGGTGTTTTCGGGCAGAGGGCGGGCTATCGTCTTTCTTCTGCTCGAAAATATCCCGGTGGGTGCCGCAGGCGGGGGCAGCGCCCGCCTTCACCCGCTCCGCGGCCCGAGCTGCATTGACGCCGGTGCGGCCCCGATCTAGCTCTGTCGGGCCGCGCTACGGAGCCCAGACATGAACCTCGCCAACGGTCGTCCCTATCTTGCCATCCCCGGCCCCTCGGTGGTGCCCGATCGCGTGCTTGCCGCGATGCACCGCCCGGCGCCGAACATCTACGAGGGCGATCTGATCGAGAAGACGGCCCGGATCGTCGCGGACCTGAAGACCGTGGCGGGCACGAAGGCCAATGTGGCCATCTACATCGCCAATGGCCACGGAGCCTGGGAAGGCGCGATCGCCAACCTTTTCTCGCGCGGCGAGAAGGCGCTGTCGCTCGCCACCGGGCGCTTCGGGATCGGCTGGGCCGATGCCGCGCGGCGGATGGGGGTGGAGGTCGACGTGCTCGACTTCGGCCGCTCGTCGACGGTGGATCTGGCCCGGCTGGAGGCCGCGCTTCGGGCCGATGCGGGTCACGAGATAAAGGTGGTGCTGACCACCCAGACCGACACCGCAAGCTCGGTGCGCAACGACATCGTGGCGATCCGCAAGGCAATCGACGCGACCGGCCACCCGGCGCTGCTGGCGGTCGATGCCATCGCATCGCTCGGCTGCGACGAGATGCGGATGGATGCCTGGGGCGTCGACGTGCTGGTTGCGGCGAGCCAGAAGGGGCTGATGACGCCCCCCGGCCTCGGCTTTGTGTGGTTCTCCGACAAGGCGCGGGAGCGCTGCCGCGGCGGCGATCTCGCCACGCCCTACTGGGACTGGGGCCCGCGCGCCGCGCCCGATGGCTATTACCAGCATTTCTGCGGCACCGCGCCGACGCATCATCTTTTCGGCCTCGCCGAGGCGCTGACCATGCTGGTCCACGAGGAGGGGCTGGAGGCCGCCTGGGCCCGTCATGCCCGCCTCGCCCGTGCGGTCTGGGCGGCCTTCGGGGCCTGGAACGCAGGCAATCCGGACATCGCGCTCAACGTCGCCGATCCCGCCTATCGCGGCCATTCGGTGACAGCCGCGCGGATCGGCGCGCCCTTCGGCACGAATCTGCGGAACTGGTGCGAGCAGCAGGCAGGCGTCACGCTTGGGATCGGCCTTGGTATGGCCGAGCCGAACGAGACCGCCTACCACGGCTTCCTGCGGGTCGCGCACATGGGGCATGTGAACGCCCATATGACGCTGGGCGCCCTTGCGGTGATGGATGCCGGGCTGAAGAGCCTCGGCGTGCCGCATGGCAAGGGCGCGCTGGAAGCAGCGGCGGCCGTGGTGGCGGAGGCCTGAGGCCCCCGCGCCCCAGCCGCTCGGGAGCGGTCCGTTCAGCCCACCTGCAGAGCACGCAGCGCCGCCACCCCTGCCCAGGCGGAGATGGCGGTCAGCACGGCGCCCCAGGTCACATCGACCGCCACCATCCGCGGCGACCAGTCCCGCATGATTGCGTAGCTCGTGAATTCATAGGTCCCGTAGGCCATCGCCCCCAGAACCGCGCCTGCGACCAGCGCCTGGCCCGGCGAGCCCGCGCGCAGGGCCGGGAGCGAAACCAGCCACAACAGCCCCGCGACATAGCCGAGGTAGAACACCGCCGCCGCGCCGAGACGCAGCGGATCGGCCATCAGCGGGCCGATCTGGGCCTCGAAGATCGGGCGCATGACCAGCTTCAGCATAACCGCATCGAGCGCGAGAAAGATGCCGGCGGTCACCAGATAGAGGACGAGGATCTGCATGGTGTCTCCTTTCGCATCCCCTACGCGGCAGCGCGCCGGATGGATCACAGCAGGCGGGACAAGACGGCACGGCGTTGGGTGAGCGGCGGGCAGCATGGCCGGTGGCATCCCCTGAGACGCCGGCCGGCCGGGCAGCCCGGTCAGATACGGAAGACGCGCTGGAGCAGCCGCGGCACGAGGGCGTTAAAGCGCAGCGGCGCGTCGGTCGCGGCGAGGCAGATGCAGGCCTCTCCCTCCATCGCGATCGGCGTATGTTCCAGATCCGGATCGCCCACCTGCACGTCGCCGCGCGCGTATTTGCCGGTGATGTCCTGAAAGGCACCCTGCAGGACCATCGTCATCTCCAGCCCGTTGTGGCCGTGATCCGGAACCGCCTTGCCGCCGGGGATGTAGAGAAGCCGCACCGACCCCTCCGGCCCCGCGGTCAGGATGGTCTGGCGGATCCCGGCGCCGAGGCTTTTCCAGCGCGGCGGGCGGCCGCCCAGTTCGGCCATCACTGCGGACGGATAGATCCCGGCGGGTGCGGGGATGGGCATCGCCTCGCGTGGAAGAGCCTCGACGGAGTCGAGCGCGGCCAGGGTGCGGGCACGGAGATCGGCATCGGGCGCCGCATCGGATGGCAGCGCGTCAAGCGCCGCGCCCGCAAGCGCCTCCTGCGCCTCGGCCGTCGCGCGGCAGGCATCGCATAGCGACAGATGCGCGGCCACGACAACGGCGAAGGCATGGGGCAGACGGCCGGACACGTAGGCCTGGACGATATCCTCCGGGATATGATGTTGAACCGGCGGCATGGTCAGCGAAGTTCCTTCAGCTCATGGCGCAACCGCTCCAACCCCAGCCGGATGCGCGATTTGATGGTCCCGAGCGGCACGCCCGTGCGCTCGCGGATCTCTGTGTGGGTCAGATCGCCCAGGAAGGACTGCTCGATCATCTGGCGCTGTTCGGGCGCCAGCTTCTCGAGTGCCGCGCGCAATGCGCGGGCCTCCTGGTCGAGGGCGAGGGTCTGGGCGGCATCGGTCTCGTCCGCCTCCTCTGGCAGGGCAAGCGCGTCCGGCAGGGGCCGGCGCTCGCGCCGCAGGTGGTCGATCTGGCGGTTACGGGCGATGCGGTAGATCCAGGCCGAGGCCTGGGCCCGGCTCGGATCGAACTGCCCGGCCTTGGTCCAGGCGGTCAGCAGCACGTCCTGAACCAGGTCGTCGGCCATGGCCCGGGTCATGCCTGATTTCAGCATCATCGCCGTCAGACGCGGCGCGAAATGGTCAAAGAGCTTCCCAAACGCCGCGCGGTCGCGGCGATCGCGTACGGCGATCAGCCATTCGGTTGGCGGAGAGAGTGCCCCCGCGATCGCTTCCGGCTCCATGTGCGCGCCCTGCCTGCGCGGCACAGCCCCCCCTCTCCGTCCGAAGACGGCGCTTGGGCCCTGCCCCTTCTGGATGTCTATCCCGCTCAGCATAGCCCTTCTACGCTCAGGGCCAATGGTTGGATCACCGGTGATCCGTCGGCTCGACAAAATCGTAATCTCCTGATGAAAAGTCCAAGCGATCCAAGGAAGACCTGATGTCCTTCGATGCCCCGCCAGATCTCAATGGCCCAGTGCCCCGCCGCGTCGCCGTTATCGGCGGCGGCATATCGGGGATGGCGACGGCGCTTCTGCTGGCGCCCGGGCGTCAGGTGACGCTGATGGAGGCCGAGCCGCGGCTTGGCGGTCATGCCCGCACGGTCGTGGCCGGCAAGCGCGGCGACCAGGCGGTCGATACGGGTTTCATCGTCTTCAACTATGCCAATTACCCCCATCTGACCCGCCTGTTCGCCGAACTCGACGTGCCGGTCGAGAAGAGCGACATGAGCTTCGGCGCCAGCCTCGACGGCGGGCGGCTGGAATATGCGCTCCGAAGTCTCCCCGCGCTTTTCGCCCAGAGGCGCAACCTCCTCCGGCCGGGCTTCCTCGCCATGCTGCGCGATATCCTGCGCTTCAACGCCGAGGCCGAGGCGCTGGCCGAGAGCCGGCCCGAGATGACGGTGGCGGAACTGACCCGAGCCCTCGGCCTGGGAGAGGCGTTCCGGCGCAATTACCTGATGCCGATCTGCGGTGCGATCTGGTCGACGCCGGCGGCGGAGGTGGGGGCGTTCCCGGCGAAAAGCCTGCTGCGCTTCTTCCGCAACCACGCTCTTCTTTCACCCAAGGGCCAGCACCAGTGGTGGACCGTTTCCGGCGGAAGCGTCGAATATGTCCGCCGCCTATCCGCCCGACTTAAGATGATCGGGGTCGAGATCCGCACCTCCTGCCCCGTCCGCAGCGTCAGCCGCGACGAGACCGGCGTGACGATCCGTGCCGAAGGCGGCCTGCCCGAACGGTTCGACGCGGTCGTCATGGCCTGCCATTCGGACCAGGCGCTCCACCTGCTGCGCGATCCATCGGCGGCCGAGCTTTCGGCGCTATCGGCGGTGGCCTACCGGCCGAACCGCGCCGTCCTTCATGCCGACCCCGGCCAGATGCCGCGCCGCCGGGCCTGCTGGTCCTCCTGGGTCTACCAGTCGGAGCGGCGGGGCGAGAACGCGGGCGTCGGCGTGACCTACTGGATGAACCGGCTCCAGAACATCCCCGAGAACGATCCGCTTTTCGTCACCTTGAACCCGCAGCGCCCGATCGACCCGCGGCTGATCTATAACGAGGTGACGTTCGCCCATCCGGTCTTTGACCGCGCGGCACTGGCGGCGCAGGAGGCGATCTCGGCCATGAACGGCGCGCAGGGCACCTGGTATGCCGGGGCCTGGCTGCGCTTCGGTTTCCACGAGGACGGCTTTGCCTCGGCCCACCGCATTGCCCGGGCGATGGCTCAGGTGCAGGCATGAGCGCCTGGCCCGAACATGTGGCGGGCGAGACCACCCACGCGCGGCGCGGGTCCATCGCACATGCCTTCCGATACCGCACCGATTACGTGCTGATCGACCCCGAGACGCGGCAGGGACCCTGGCTCTTCTCGCGGAACGCGGTGAACCTCGCTTCGGTCGATGACCGCTGCCATGGCGGGGTCCGCGGTGCAGGCGAAGGCGCCGCCTGGGCGCGCCGCGCTCTGACCGAGGCGGGCGCGCCGGAGGGGCTGTCGCTCCGTCTCCTCACCCAGCCGCGTTTCCTTGGCGTCTGGTTCTGCCCGGTGAGCTTCTGGCTGGCCTTCGAGGGCGCGGCGCTGCGCGCCGTGATCGCGGAGGTGTCGAACACCTTCGGCGAGCGCCACTCCTATCTCTGCGCGCGCGAGGGGTTCGAGCCCATCGGCCCGGCCGATCGGCTGGCCGCGCGGAAGGTGTTCCATGTCTCGCCCTTTCAGGACGTCGCAGGCGGCTACAGCTTCGCCTTCGACATCACCGCGGCGCGGATCGCCATCCGCATAGCACTGTCTGACGGGCCCGAGGGCGTGATCGCCACGCTCACCGGCCCGCGCGCGCCGCTCACCAACCGCGCGATCCTTGCCGCGGCGCTGCGCCGTCCTTTCGGCCCGCTGCGCACGCTCGCGCTCATCTACTTGAATGCGCTGCGCCTGCGCGCCAAGGGCGCGGCCTACCGCGCGCGGCCGCTTCCGCCCGCACATGAGGTCAGCCGATGATCCCCTTCGCCACCCGCCGCCTGAAACGCGATTTCCTCGACGCCTGCGCCTGCCTTTCGGAAGGCCGGCTTCGGCTGATCACCCCGGAGGGGGAACGCCATGACTTCGGCAGCGCCGGGCCGGAGGCCGAGATCCACATCAACGACTGGGCCGTGGCAAGCGCCGTCGCTGCGCGGGGCGATATCGGCTTCGGCGAGGCCTATGTCGCCGGCCTCTGGGACGCCCCCTCGATCGAGGGGGTAGCCTCGCTGGCGCTGACGAACCTCTCCCGCCTCGGTCCCGCCGCGTCCCCCGGGGCGTTCCAGCGGCTGAAGCTGCGCGCGATCGACCGGGTGCTGCGCGCCAATTCCCGCCGCGGCGCCTCGCGCAACATCCGGGCGCATTACGACGTGGGCAACGAGTTCTACCAGCTCTGGCTCGACCGGACGATGACCTATTCCTCCGCCCTCTACGCGCCGGGCGACGACCTGGAGCGGGCGCAGGCGCGCAAGTACGACCGCATCCTCGACCGCATCGGCCCCTCGGTGGAACGGGTGCTGGAGGTCGGCTGCGGCTGGGGCGGTTTCGCCGAGCGCGCCGCCGAGAGCGGGCGACATGTCACCGGCCTCACGATCTCTCCCGCCCAGAAGGGCTATGCCGATGCGCGGCTCGACGGGCGGGCGGAGATCCGGCTGCAGGACTACCGCGACGCGGGCGGGCGGTTCGACGCCGTCGTCTCGATCGAGATGGTGGAGGCGGTGGGCCTGCGCTACTGGCCGACCTATTTCGCCATGCTGCGCGAGCGCCTCGCCCCCGGCGGCCGGGCCGTGCTGCAGGCGATCACCGTGCCGGATGCCAATTTCGAGGGCTACTCCCGCCGCTCGGACTACATCCGCCATCACACCTTCCCGGGGGGCATGCTGCTTTCAGACGCGAGCATCGCCGAACAGGCTCGCCTGGCGGGCATGAAGGTCACCGACAACTTCGCCTTCGGCAGCCATTACGCCGACACCTGCCGCGCCTGGGTGGAGCGGCTGGAGGCCGCCGCCCCGCGCATCCGCGCCCTCGGCCGGGGCGAGGGCTTCCTGCGCAGCTGGCGCTACTACCTGCACATCTGCGCCGCGAGCTTCGCGCTTGGCCGTGCCGACGTGGTGCAGGTGGAGCTGGCCCATGCCTGAGGCCCCCGCTCCCGGCCCGACCCGGGCCGCCTGCTGGTGGATCGTCGGCGCGAGCGAGGGGCTCGGCCGGGCCTTGGCGAAGCGGCTCGACGCCGAGGGCGCCTCTCTGATCCTCTCGGCCCGCAATGCCGAGCGGCTGGAGGCGCTGGCGGCCGAGTTGCGCGACGCCCGCGCGGTGGTGATGGACGTGACCGACCCGGCCTCCGTCGGCGCGGCGGTGGCGGAGGCGCGGCCGGTCGACGGGATCATCTATTGTGTCGGCCTCTACACGCCCATGTCGGCGCGGGAGTGGCAGGCGGAGGCCTCTGTCGCCGTGGCGGAGGCGAATTTCATCGGCGCGCTGCGGGTTCTGGGCGCGGTGGTGCCGGGGTTTTGCGCGCGGGGGGCGGGGCGCGTCATTCTGATCGGCTCGCTTGCAGGGTTCCGGGGCTTGCCCGGTTCCATCGGCTACGGCGCGAGCAAGGCCGCGCTGATGCACCTGGCCGAGAACATGCGCGCCGACCTGCGCGGCACGGGCGTATCGGTGCAGGTGGTAAACCCGGGCTTTATCGACACGCGGCTGACCAAGCAGAACAGCTTCCGCATGCCCTCGATCATGTCGCCCGAGGCGGCGGCCGAGCGGGTCCATCGCGCAATCCGGCGCCGGCGCTTCGCGACCTCGTTCCCCTACCCGTTTGCGCTGATCTTCCGCGCCGGCCCGCTGCTGCCGCTGCGGCTGTTCCAGGCGCTGTTCTAGCCCTGGCGGGCCGCGACGAGCGCCTCTGGCAGGGCCCCGGCGAGGGCATCGAGCATCGGATCGGTACCACAGCTCACCCGGATGCAACGGTTCTGCGGCGCGACGAAGGGCATGCGCACGAAAATCCCGCGCGCCACCAGCCCATCGAGCACGCGCCGGGCGAAGGCGCCGTCCCGCCCGCAGTCGATGGTCACGAAATTCGTGGCCGAGGGCAGCGGCACCAACCCGTTCTGCTTTGCGATCGCGCCGATCCGGTCGCGGGCCTGGGCGACCTTGGTCTTCACCCCGGCGAGATAGCCCTGGTCCGCCAGCGCGGCGAGCGCGCCGGCCTGGCTGATCCGGCTCATCCCGAAATGGTTGCGGATCTTGTCGAAGGCAGAGATCACTCCCGGCGCGCCGATGGCATAGCCCACCCGCGCGCCTGCCATGCCGTAGCCCTTTGAGAAGGTGCGCATGCGGATCACCCGCAGATCGCCTGGGTCGATCGGCGGCGCGGTGCCTTCGGGGGCGAGGTCGATATAGGCCTCGTCGAGCACGAGGAGGCTGCCCTCCGGCACCGCGCCGATCATAGACTGGATCCGCGCCGCGCCATGGGCGCCGCCCATCGGGTTGTCGGGGTTGGCGAGGTAGATGAGCTTGGGGTGGACCTCGCGGGCGAGCGCGATCAGCGCCTCCGGATCCTCGGCATCGTCGCGGTAGGGCACCTTGTGGAGCGTGCCGCCATAGCCCGCGACGTGAAAGTTGAAGGTCGGGTAGGCGCCGTCAGAGGTCACGACCGGGTCGCCGGGGCCAACCAGGAGGCGGACGAGATAGCCCAGAAGACCGTCTATCCCCTCGCCCACCATGATGTTTTCCGGCGCCACGCCATGATGCGCGGCAAGCGCGTGACGAAGGTCGTGGTTCTCCGGGTCGCCGTACATCCAGCAGTCGGCGGCCGCAGCCTGCATCGCGGCGATGGCCTTCGGCGAGGGACCGAAGACCGATTCGTTGGCCCCGATCCGGGCGGTGAAGGGGCGGCCAGAGGCGCGTTCCTGGGTCTCCGGCCCGACGAAGGGGACGGTGGCGGGAAGGCTCTCGGCCAGGGGGGTGAAGCGGGGTCCTGTCATGGCGGCACTGAAGCGGATTTCCGGCAGTGCGGCAAGCGGCTCGCTGCGCCCGGTGGGGGGTTGAGCTTCCCGCCGCAGAGGCGTCATATCAGCGCAGCGGAGGGGCCAGATGGACCAGGAGTTGAGAGGACAGACCCGCCAACCGGTGTTTGCGCCGTTGGCGAACCGGAGCTACCGGGAACTGTGGATCGGGTCCAACGTCTCAAACCTCGGCACGCTGATCCAGACCGTCGGCTCCGGTTGGCTGATGACGCAGCTCGCCGCCTCGAACGGCATGGTGGCCCTGGTGCAGGCGGCCAACGTCCTGCCGCTGATGGCTTTTTCCATTCTTGCCGGGGCGCTTGCGGATAATTTCGACCGCCGGACGATCCTGGTGTCGGCGCAGGTCTTCATGCTGGTCGTCTCTGGCGTGCTGGCCCTGCTGGTCTATACCGGGATGGTGACGCCCTGGATCGTGCTTGCGCTGACCTTCCTCACCGGCTGCGGCACCGCGCTCTACAGCCCCGCCTGGCAGGCCTCGGTGGGCGATATCGTGCCGCGGAATCTGGTGCGCGGGGCGGTTTCTCTGAACTCCATGGGGTTCAACCTGATGCGCTCCGTCGGGCCGGCGCTGGGGGGCGTGATCGTCGCAGCCTTCGGCGCGGGCGCGGCTTTTGCCGTCAATACAGTGAGTTATTCGGCCCTGATCACGGCGCTGATGCGCTGGAAGGCGCCGCCGCGCGACAAGCACCTGCCGCGCGAGGCGCTGGGGACCGCGCTGAGCTCGGGGCTGCGCTATGTCTCGATGTCGCCGGCGCTGATGCGGGTGATGGCGCGGGGCGCGCTTTTCGGGCTGGCGGCCTCCTCGGTGCTGGCGCTGCTGCCGGTGGTGGCCGCGGATGTGCTGAAGGGCACGGCGCTGACCTACGGGATCCTGCTGGGCGCCTTCGGGGTGGGGGCAATCGGCGGGGTTTTGGCCTCCAGCCGGCTCTCCGCCCGGCTCAGGAACGAGGCGATGGTGCGCCTGGCTTTCCTGGGATTTGCCATTGGAGTCGAGGGGTTGGCGGCTTCCCGGATGCTGATCACCAGCGTTCCGGCGCTGATGATCTGCGGGGCTGCCTGGGTGCTGGCGCTGTCGCTTTTCAACGTGACGGTGCAGCTTTCGACGCCGCGTTGGGTGGTGGCGCGGGCGCTGTCGTTCTACCAGACGGCCACCTTCGGCGGCATGGCGGCGGGCAGCTGGCTCTGGGGCGCGCTGTCGGACCTGCACGGGCCGGTCTGGTCGCTCTCTGTTTCCGGCGCGGTGCTGCTGGCGGGGGTCTTCGCCGGGCGCTGGATGGGGATGGCGGAGTTCGACAACCTCAACCTCGACCCCGTCGGCGCCTGGCGCGAACCGGCGCTGAAGCTGGACCTGCGCGGCCGCTCCGGCCCGGTCATGGTGATGATCGACTACGAGATCGCGCAGGAAGATGTCGAGGAATTCCTGGGCCTTATGCGCCAGCGCCGCCGCATCCGCATCCGCGACGGGGCGCGGCAATGGGCGCTTTTGCGGGATCTCGAAAACCCCGAGCTCTGGACTGAAAGCTACCATGTCCCGACCTGGACGGACTATGTCCGACATCAGGAGCGGCGGGTGCAGGCGGATGCCGACGTGGCCGAGCGGATCTGGGCGATGCACAAGGGCGAGGCACGCCCGAGGGTGCATCGGATGATCGAGCGGCAGACGGTGCCGGTGCATGACGACATGCCGCTGAAGATGACCGACGTCACCTGACCGCCCGCAAAAGCCTGGAAACGCTGAGAAATCCGGCTACCGATTCAGCACCGTTTTCGCACAGCTTTCGCACCGTAAAATACCGCAAATCGGGACGGTGCCCTGCCCTGCGGCGCAACGCCCGCTTTTTCCTGGCGGAAATACTCCGGGGGTCCGGGGGCAGCGCCCCCGGCCTTCGCTCACTTCAGCCGCACCCCGCGCCCCATCGCCGCCGCCGGCCCGGAGGCCAGGGCCTGCGGCATCAGCAGCCACGGCCGCCCCGGCCGCAGCCGGTTCCAGAGCCCGCCGCCGGCGGGGCGGGCGGGCAGCCGGCCCAGGGTTCCGGCGGCGGTTTCGAGGTGGCGCAGCAGGCCCTCGGTCCAGCCCGGGGCGGGCAGCGTGTCCGGCGCGGGGATCAGCAGCCATTCGCCGGAGGCCCCGGCGATCCCGCGCTGCAAGGCCTCCGCCCGCACGGGCGAGTCCTTCAGGATCACCGCGCCCGCGGCCTCGGCCAGCTCCAGCGTGCCGTCCTTCGAACCGCCGTCGACCACGATGACCTCGCGGATCAGCCCGTCGGCCAGCGCCTCGCCAAGAACGGAGAACTGACGGGCCAGCATCGCTTCGCCATTCGTCACCGCGATCACCACCGACACGGGCGCGCGCATCGCCTTCTCCCTGTTCCCTTGCGGTTGTGATCCTATATGTCGGGGACGTGCCATGGGGAGAAAAAAATGTCAGCCGGCCCGAACGATCGCCGCATCCTGCGCCTGACGGGCAAGGATCGGGAAACATTCCTGCAGGGATTGGTGACGAATGACGTCCGCCGCCTTGCGGAGGGGCCGGTCTATGCCGCGCTGCTGACGGTGCAGGGCAAGTACCTTGCCGATTTTCTGCTGATCCCTGACGGCGAGTCGGTCCTTCTCGATGTGAAGGCCGATCTTGCCGATGCGCTTGTGCGCCGGCTGACGATGTACAAGCTGCGCGCCGATGTGCAGATCGCGGAGAGCGGGCTGAGCGTGCGCCGGGGCCTTGGCACGCCGCCGGAGGGCGCAGTGGCGGACCCGCGCCATCCGGCGCTCGGCTGGCGGCTCTACGCCGCGGATCCGGGGCCGGAGGAGCCGGTCGACTGGGATGCGCTACGCGTGGCCGAGATGATCCCCGAGACAGGGGTCGAATTGATCCCGGATGACACCTATATCCTGGAGGTGGGGTTCGAGCGGCTGCACGGCGTCGACTTTCGGAAGGGCTGCTATGTCGGCCAGGAAGTC
Organism: Solirhodobacter olei; assembly: GCF_004010155.1. Lineage (GTDB taxonomy): Bacteria > Pseudomonadota > Alphaproteobacteria > Rhodobacterales > Rhodobacteraceae > Solirhodobacter > Solirhodobacter olei. The sequence continues at coordinate 75,241 of NZ_RRYH01000005.1, forward strand.
ACGGCGCGGATGAAGCACAAGACCGAGCTGCGCAAGGGTCTCGCCCAGGTCGAGATCGAGGGCGCGGCAGCACCGGGCACGGCGATCCTCGCGGGAGAGAAGGAGGCCGGCACGCTGTTTACCCAGGCCGGCGGCAAGGCCTTGGCGCATCTGCGCTTCGACCGGGCCGAGGGCGAGATGACGGCGGGCGCGGCGCGGCTGCGCCGAGTCGGCTGAGGCTGCGGCGGAAGACGGGTCCAAACCCGCATCCGGCGTGACAAAACCGGGCGAAAACGGGGCCTTGGCGTGGACTTCACGGCGAGGCTTCGCCGATGTCGCAGATTCTTCATCAAATGCTTGATGGAAAGGGGCTGCGCGCTATATATGGACGGTCTCCAGGGGGCATTCAGACGAAATGCTGTGGTAAGGCACCCAAGATATGCCGCTGACGCATATCTGACATTCCCTTGTGGGGATACCGAATCGGGCCGAAACCGCCATATTCGCCGGACACCCGGCAGACGCAAGAGCAAGAATAAAGGACGATATGATGTTCGATCTCGTTGACGGCACCGCGTTCAACCACGAGCAAGGCCAGCGGGCGCGCAAGCTGTTCGCCGCCGTTGTGCTCGCGGCGTTGGACGATGCGATTGCCGACGACAAGAAGTACGGCAACGGCCCGGACCAGATCGCCCGCTGGGCGCGGTCGCGGGACGGCCGTGAAGTGCTCTCCTGCGCCGGGATCGACCCGAACGAGCGCGTGGTGAAGGGCCTGATGGAATTCGTGGCCAAGGGCGTGCGGACCTCCGTCGCGCTGTCGCGCGAGGAAAGCGAACGCCGCCACGCGGCCGAGCTGGAGCAGGCGGAAGCCGCCTGAACCACCGGGCCAATCCGGCCAAGGCAGTGCGCGCCCCTCCGGGGCGCGTTTTGCATTTCGGGCGGCGGGTTGAGGTTCGGGCTGGGCAGTGCCGGGAGTACAAGCGACAGCGCTGCATGAGCGACGGGGCTGCGAGCGCCACAGTGGGGCCTGCGGGCCCCCTGCCCTTTTGACGGTCACGCGGGATACGGAACGGGGCCAGCCGGCCCCGGCGGGTCACTCGCCGCCGAACTGCTGGCCCGCCAGAGCGAGCTTGATCTCGGCCCGGATCAGCTTGCGCAGGTTGCGGGTCATCCGTTCGCCGAGCGTGCCCTGAAGTTCCTCGCGGATCACCGAGCGGATGATCTCGCGCAGCGCCTCCTCGTCCAGCTCTTCCGGCTCGGTCTCCCCAAAGACGGGCGTGGCTTCGGGGGGCGCGGCTTCGGGGCCCTCGCCCGCCGAGCGGTGATGGGCAAACTGCGGTACCGGCTCGGGCTTCTTCTGCCAGCCGGCGGTCGCCGGCCCGGGGGCCGCGGGCGCAGCGGGGGCGGCTTCGGGCGCCGTATCCTCCGCTTCGTCGCGATAGGCGCGGCTGCGGGCGGTGAAGGCCAGCGGCGGCTCGGGGGGCTCCTCCTCGGCAGAGACGGCCATCGGGGCCTCGGCGGCCTCGTCCTCGTCCTGCGGCTCGGGCAGCGGTTCGGAGAGATAGGCAGAAGGCGCGACCTCGGAGCCGTCAGGCTCGAACTCGCCCGTGGCGCTGGTCACGGTCGCTTCGAGCACCGCGATGCGGTCATGCAGCGCCGGGGCGGCGGGCTCAGGGCTTTCGGCCGCGTCGTCATTGGCGGCCGACTGCGGCGCCGGGGAGGCTGCGGGCGGATCCTGGGGGATCCGGAAGGCCGGGGTAAGCACCAGTTTATCAACCGGTTCCCCCGACGTCGCCGGCGCGGGCGTTTCCGTGCGGGCGCCGCGTTCCGAACGGAACGGGTAGCGCTGCTCCTCCGAGACCAGCCGACGGATCGAGGAGAGGACATCCTCGATCTCGGTATTCGTCATGCGATCCGACATGCCTGCATCCCTACTGCCCCCGATGGAACTCTACCGCCGAAGGGGTCGGGATACAACAACGGGTGGCGGTTACTGCCCCGCAATCCGCTTCATGATGCGGTCGAGCGCCTTGGCCTGCGAGCTGAGCCCGGAGGCGGGCGCGTGCCGCACGGCATTGTAATAGGCGGCCGGGTCGTAGCTGGGCACGCCGAGCTTCAGGTGATCGGCGGTCAGAAGGCCCATCGAGGCCAGAAGCGAATAGACGGCCTGCTCCTGCGTCGTCTCGGCATTGACGAGCGAGACCTTGGCGTTCAGCAGCGTCTGTTCCGCCGTCAGCACGTCGAGCGTGGTGCGCGAGCCGAGCTTGGCCTCTTCCCGGACGCCCTCGAAGGCGACCTGTGCGGCGCGGACCTGCTCGCGGTTGGCCACGATGGAGGAGCGCGCGACGGAGAGCTGCGACCAGGCGTTGTCGACGTTCTGCTGCACACCCACCGTGGTCTGCATCAGCGCGGCCATGGCCTGGTCGCTGTTGGCGACGGCCTGACGGTAGGCCGAGGAGATCTTGCCGCCGGCATAGATCGGCTGGGTCAGCGTAACGCTCAGCGTGTTGCCGCTGTTGCTCTTGTTGTCGATGCCGGCCTCGGCGGTGGCCGAGAGGTTCGGGCGGGTGCCGTCCTTGGCACGCTCGACGTTCCACTTGGCGGCCTCGACCTGGTGCTGGGCCTGCAGGACGGACGGATGCTCGCGCACCGCGATGGCCTGGGCGGCGGCGAGGTTCTTGGCCGTGGCGGGCGCCGTCGGCGGCGGGCTCAGCTTCGTCGGGTAGCTGCCGGTGGCGGCCTTGAAAGCCTCGCGCGCGACCTCGTAATTGCCGCGGGCGGCGACCAGCCCGGCGCTGGCCTGGGCCAGCGCGGCCTGGGCCTGGGCGACGTCGGTCTTGGTGACCTCGCCCACGTCGAACTTGTCCTGCGTCGCCTTCAGCTCCTGCTTCAGCACGTTCACGTTGTTCTGCTGGAGCGAGACGGTCTGGCTGTTCTGCAGCACGCCGAGATAGGCCGAGACGGCGGAGAGCAGCACCTGCTGTTCGACCCCCACCAGCGCCTCACGGGTCGCCAGGACGGTTTCCTTGGCGGCGTTGATCCCGGCGCGGGTGCGGCCGAAATCGTAAAGCGTCATCGAGGCCGAGAGCGCCAGCGTGCCGTAAAGATTGTTGTAGTAGGTCGCGGCCGTGGCCGGCGTCTGCACCTTGCCCTGGGCGACGAAGTTGAGCACCGGGCGCAGAGCGGAAACCGATTGGGCCACGCCCTCGTCGGCGGCACGCAGGACGGCGCGGTTCTCTTCCAGAAGGTGGGAATGGCGGTAGGCCATCACCAGCGCATCGGTCAGCGTTTCCGCCTGCACCTGCGGCGCCAGGACGGCCGCCGCAGAAAGGGCGGCCAGGAACCGCCCGAAGGTCACTTTACGCATCAGCCTCACTCCTGCTCGTCGTGCGCCAGCCTAGAGGGCGAAGGCCCGCACCTTTTCGAACCCCGGCATGACCGGGGCATTTGCATTGAAGGAGAAACGCCAAGTGATGGCGCCATCGATCTTGTGGCCGATCCGGCAGATGCCCAGCGCGCCCTCGGCGAAGAGCGCGGCGATACGGCCGCCCTCCTTCAGCTGCGCGGCGATCGCCTCGGGCAGCACCTCGATCGCACCTTCGACGACGATGGCGTCGTAGGGTCCCTGCTGCGGGGCGCCCGCGGCGGGCGCGCCCGAAACCAGCGTGACATTCGGCACGGAGGCGAGCGCGGCCTGCGCGGCCTCCGCCAGCGCGCCCTCCTCGACCGAGACGACCTCGCCCGCCAGATGCGCGATCAGCGCAGCGGAATAGCCGAGGCCGCAGCCGAGATCGAGCACCCGCTCGCCCTGCTGCAGGTCGAGCCCGTCGAGCATCTTGGCCAGCGTCCGGGGCTCCAGCATCACCCGGCCGTTGCCGAGGGCGAAGTTCTCGCCCGCATAGGCGGCCTCGCGCCGGGCTTCCGGAACGAAGGCCTCCCGCGGCACGGTCAGCATGGCTTCTATGATCGGGAACTTCGTCACGTCGGAGGGACGGACCTGGGTATCGACCATGACGGTGCGGCGGGCGGCGAAGTCGGGCATGTCTGAACTCGTCGGTCTAGTTTCCTTGCCGACTATTGCCACATAAGATCGGCCTCGGCAACCACGTCCGGCGGCGCGGAATGGCTTGCGTGGCATAAACACATGGTATACGTGGGTCGCCGCCCGAGGCGAGTTGGCGGAGAGGTTACGCAGCGGATTGCAAATCCGTGTAGACCGGTTCGGCTGGTGTACCCGCTTCTGGGTACTGTTCCAACTACCCGTTGTTTTCCGCCGGGGATTCGCGATCAGCACCCCTTGCGCGAAGTTTGGATCGGGTTCGCCCGTACTCGTTCACACAACTCAGCATAGTAACCCGCCTGATCAACCCGCGTGACGTGGCTGTGGTCAGGCGTACGCACACGGTGCGAAGGTCCTACCTCGCCACGGCGCAGGGTTAGATTCGTCTAATCGGCCAACCGAAAATGCGCCCGGACGCTTCGGGCCGCACGGTTGCGCAGAATCGGATTGGCGGTGCTGTTCGCGACGGGGGTGCCACGGAAGTTCCTCCGCCCTTTCCGGATCCTTCAAGCCATCGGCTCAGTCGTTTCGAGGTTGCTGGCCGATCCATGCCGAAGTCGTAGCCACAATACGGCCGTTCCGGCCAGGCGCGGCAACGTCTCCTCGACTTGGCCCGATCCGCCTTCGGCACCAACAGGTTCGAGACTATGAGCGGGGCATGACCGAAAGCGCGAAGGGCGGCAAACGCCTCGCGATGAAGTCCGAGGTCAGCGTCGAGGGGAAAGGCAAGACAGATGACAATCTGACCGGAGACGACGACGCCCCCCCCCCCCCGCGGAGCGCCGGATCTTCCGAGATGGGACGAGGACGTGACAGGGTTGTCCGAAGCGCGTTAGCGAGCCGCGCACCGGATCTGGCGGCCCAGGCGCGCCAGTTCGCGTAGCACTTTCCAGGTGGAGGGCGCACTCATCCCGTCGGCCCCTAACTGCCCAGCGTCCCCGACAACACCCCCCGGAAGAAGCCCAGCTGCTTGGCCCGCTTGCGCCGCGACAGCAGGACCAGCGGCGAGAGGAGTTGCGTCGTAGCGGAAAGAAGGGCGCGGGCGGCGGCGAGGGGCTGGCCGTGCTTGCGGGCGGCGTAGACCCGGCTGCGCCCCATGTGCCAGGCCTTAAGCGCCGCGACCTCGGCGTTCCGCACGCTCGATCGGCCGCCCTGGTGCCGCACGACCGCGGAGCGGATGAACATGAGAGGGCCACGTTCCGCCTTCAGGCGCAGGCTCAGGTCGTCGTCCTCGTGGTAGAGGAAGATCAACGGATCGAAGCCGCCCACCGCCTCAAAATCGGCGCGGCGCAGGAAGAGCGCGGCCCCGGAGAGGACAGGGACTTCGCGATCCGCCTCCGGCCAGCCTCGGGGCAGGCGTGCGGCGCGGGGCAGCAGCACCGATCCGCGCTTGAAATAGGCGCTGCCGTCGGCCTCCTCGATGCGGGGATTGAAGCCCGACGCCCCGGGGTAGCGCCCCGTGGCGGCGACCAGCGCCTCCAGAGCGCCAGGGGCGAGGGTGGCATCGGGGTTGAGGAAAAGCAGATACTCGGTTGTCGCGAGGGCCGCGCCCTGGTTGCAGGCGACACCGAAGCCGCGGTTCTCCGGGTTGCGGATCAGCCGGGCGCCGTGGCGGGCGGCGGCGGCCTCCAGCGCGGCGGCATCAGAGGACGCGTTGTCGACCAGGACCACCGGCGACGAGGGCGGCAGCGAGGCCAGCATCTGAGGGATCACCGCCATGCTGTTGTAGCAGACGGAGACGATGGTGACGCGATCAGGGGCGGAAGCTTCGCTCATGGCTGCGGCTTAGCGGAGCGGCGCGGCCTTGTCATCGCCTTTGGAGCCGGGGCGGCATGGGCCTCGCCCGCGTCCCCCACTCAGGCCCTGACCAGATCCTCCGGCACGACGCCGACGCGGGTGCGGCGGCCGAGGAGGTCGAGCAGGAACCAGACCCGGCGGTCGGGGGTGACGGCCTCGATCGTGGCCACGAAATCGGCGAAGGGGCCGCGCAGCAGGCGGACGCGGTCGCCGGGCCCGAGCGTCTCGGGCGGGGTCAGAAGGCCGTTCTCGTTGCAGCGCAGCTGGAGGTCCTTGATCAGCCCGGGCGGAACGGGGCGCGGGCCTTCGGTGCCGAAACCCACGAGCCGGGTGACGCCGCGGGTCGAGTTGATCGCGCGCCAGCCCGGACGGGCGGGATCGAAGCTGACGAAGACATAGCCGGGAAAGAGCGGGACCCAGGGCAGGTCCACCCCGGAGGTCCGGCGCGGGTTCGAGGGCAACTTCGGAAGGAACACGTCGAACCCCTGACGGTTCAACCCGCGCAGCGCCATATGGAGCATGTTCGGCCGCAGCTGGGCGACATACCAGGGGGCATCGTCGTCCGGCCGGTCCTCGTTGGTCTGCGTCCTGGCGGTCTGGGTCATGCGATCAGCGGGTGGCATCTTGCAGAACGGGTTCAGACATCTCGGGTTCCACCACCATCACGGGTTCCGGCGCGTGCCCTTCTGCGGGCTCCGGCGCGGGGGCAGGCTGCGGCGCGACGCGAGGCTCGGGCCGGGTCTGCCCCCGGGCCTTGCGGGCGACCAGACCGTAGGCGAGGCGGTAGAGGACGAGGTTGGCGGCCGCAGCGATCAGAACCAGCGCCGGGCTCTGCCAGGCCAGAAGGACGGCCATCACGGAGGAGATCAGGGGCAGCGACCACAGCAGCACGCTCGAAAGCGAGTTGCGCAGGACCGGATCGGCCACCCGCCCTTCCAGCGCCTTGAAGGTCAGGCTGTGCAGATGCAGCCGGTCGGGCTGCCCAACCGCGCCGCCGCCCTTCCCCATCCGCCGGACGATGGAATAGAGCGTCTCGCTGACCGGGTAGATGACCACCAGAAGGCCGATGACGGGCGAGATATCGGCGTGCCGTGCCGGCAGTGCCACGGCAAAGGCCGCGATCAGGAAGCCCATGGAATAGGCGCCGGCATCGCCGAGGAAGATATAGCCGCGCGGGAAGTTGATCAGGAAGAAGCCGCCGACGCCGGCCATGCTGAGAAGGACGATGGAGAGCAGGGCGTAATCGCCCTCGATCCCGGCGATGGCGGCAAAGGCGCCGAGCAGGATCATCGCGGTGCCCGCGGCAAGCCCGTTGCAACCGTCGATGATGTTCATCGCATTGGCCACGCCGCCGATGGCGAAGCCGGTGAACAGCACCGCGACTGCCGGCACGCCAAGGAGCACGTCCACCGGCCAGAGGTCGAGGTGATGCAGCGAATAGCCGGTCAGCTCTGCGAAGAGGGCGCCGGCGAAGATGGTGGCGAGGAAGCGGGCGCGGACGCCGACCTTCTTGGTCAGGTCCTCCCACAGGCCAGCGGTGAAGGCGGGCAGCGCCCCCAGCACCACGAACCACCAGAGCGGCCCGCCGTGGGTGAGCAGCGCGCCCCCGAGAAGCAGCCCGCCGGCCAGGCCGAGCCCGCCGACGCGGGGCACAGCGCCTTGATGGATCTTCTGGGCCCCCTGTACGCCGTCCAGCGTCAGGTGCCCGTGAAGGTGGCAGGTTCGAACAAGAAGCCAGCAGGTGATCAATGAACCCGCGAATGCAACAAATGGCGGCAGCATAGACATCAATAAAGACTCCCACTCGGTGCGCACCGGCTAACTGCCGGCCAAAAACAAACCAGCCGGCAAAACAGGGCCGGCATTCTCACGCACCGCACGGCCCCCACCCTGGAGGCGATTACTGTTCACGTCCCCCGATCCATCAGGCGCAACCCTGAGGAGACAACCGAGGCCGCCCAAAACGGCCCATAACTGGGAAAAACAACGTGCAAAGGCCGCGCCGGACAGGGGTCTACCCCTCCGAATTCGACAGCCCTGCCAAGTCCCACTCCCAATCAACGATGACGCTAGGCGATCAGTATGACGGTTTCAACACGAACGTTTCCCGTGTCCTATTTTTGCCATGTTTCGTTGTACCGAAGCGATCACATGCCCTAGATTGAAACCAATCATCCCGGCTGCAACCGTGGCGAGCCCTATATGCTGTAGGCCCGGATCAAGAAGACACAAAAGAATCGCCCGCTCCCCACTTTGCTGAAAAATGTGGCACGGCTCGCACGCTGGCCCAGCGGCCCCGCACGCTGGCCGATTGCCACTCTCCCGCCGAGAGAATCAGCCCGGCCGCCACGCGCCTCCGACACGGACGCGATCGGCGACAGTCACGCCCGTCGCGCCACCCTGTCCCCATGCGGGCGACAGCAGGGCGAGAAATCGGCCGCGGCACCCCGCATCCTGCCTGTGGTAACGGAGCATTAATACACAATCCGTAGCGTCGAGATCGGGGTGCATACAAAGATATGGTGGAATTGTGCGATCAGATCCGGACGGGGCATTGGCCGCGGGGCTGCCGAACCTGGCCCAGCAAATGGGGATATCAGCGGCCGAGTTGCGACACCGTAAGGAGCTTCTGGGCTTCACCCCCGCCCATGCCGAATCGCTCGCCGGGCTGCGCGCCATCGCGCTCGCCGAGGTCGACGGGTTGGTCGAAGAATTCTGTCGCCGCCAGCTTGCCGTCCCGGCGATCCGCGCGCTGATCGGCGACCGCGACACGATCCTGCGCCTTGGCGCGGCGATGCGGGCCTATGTGCTGAGGATGTTCGAGGGCAGCTATGACATCGGCTATGCCAACTCCCGCCTCCGCGTCGGGCAGGTCCATGCCCGGCTCGGGGTGGCCCCCAACCTCTACATCGCGGCGCTGCATATGCTGGAGTCTCTGGTGGAGGAGCGGATCGGCAAGACCCCTTGCCCTGCGCTGCACAAGCTCTTCCTGCTCGACCTGCAATTCGCCTTCGACGCCTATGTCCACGGCCTCAGCGGCGAACTTGCCCGTACCCGCGACGAGATCCGCCACCATTCCCAGGCGCTCGAACGCGCCTTCGAGGAACGCATGGCGGAGGCGCTGCGCGATGCCGATACCGATCCGCTTTCCGGCCTGCGCAGCCGGCGGGGGTTCGAGGCCGTCTTCGCCCGGGAATGGGAGATCGCGCTTGCCACCGGCGTGGACCTGACCATCGCGGTGCTCGACCTCGACGGTTTCAAGCGGATCAACGACAGCAAGGGCCACCTGGAAGGCGACCGCGTCATCCAGGTTGTCGGCCAGGTCATCGCCGCGGCGCGGCGGTCGGCCGATTTCGCCTTCCGCATCGGCGGCGACGAATTCTGCCTGATCCTGCCGATGACCGGCCGACGCGAGGCCACTGCCGCCTGCGAGCGGCTTCGCGCCCGGATCGGCGAGGCGCTCGGCGGCGAGGTGACGATCAGCTACGGGCTGGCCGCGCTCCGGGGCAGTGGGGCGGCGATGCCGAGGGATCTTCTGGCCGAGGCAGACCGCGCGCTCTACCGGATGAAGGCCGCACCCGGGCCGGCACGGGGCGGGGCGCTGCTGCGGGTGGCGGCGAAGGTGCCGGCCTAGGCTCGCCTTGCACCCGGGGGGGGCGAAGGCCTAGATGGGGGCAAAAGCTGATGAGGTTGCCCATGACGATCCCCCTGCCCCGCCCCGTCTTCGATGCCGATGCCAAAGGCGGCAAGGATCTGGGCAAGCTGCCCGACTGGGATCTGACCGACCTCTATACCGCGCCCGATGCGCCGGAGTTCAAGCGCGACCTCGCCTGGGTCGCCGAGGCCTGCCAGGGCTTCGCGAAGGATTACGAGGGCAAGCTTGCCACGCTCGACGCCGCCGGGATGCTGGAATGCATCCGCCGCTACGAGGCGATCGAGGTGACCGCCGGGCGGATCATGTCTTACGCCGGGCTGCGCTATTACCAGAACACGCTCGACGCGACGCGCGCCAAGGTTCTGGGCGACGCGCAGGAGGCGATCACCGATGCCACCACGCCGCTGGTCTTCTTCACGCTGGAGTTCAACCGCCTTGAGGAGGCGCATCTGCAGGCTCTGCTGACCGCGCATGCCGATCTCGCGCGCTATGCCTCGATGTTCCGGCGGATGCGGGCGATGCGGCCGCACCAGCTTTCCGACGAGATGGAGCGGCTGCTGCACGACCAGTCTGCCGTCGGCGCCTCGGCATGGAACAAGCTTTTCGACGAGACCATGGCTGGCCTCGAATTCACCGTCGCGGACGAGGAGGAGCCGCTGAGCCTGGAGGCGACGCTGGACCTGTTGACCGATCCGGTCCGCGACCGGCGCGAGGCCGGCGCGAGGGCGCTGGCCGAGGTTTTCGGCAAGAACGTCAAGCTCTTCGCGCGGGTTCACAACACGCTCGCCAAGGAGAAGGAGATCGAGGACCGCTGGCGCAAGATGCCCTCGGCCCAGACCAGCCGGCACCTGTCGAACGATGTCGAGCCGGAAGTGGTCGAGGCGCTTCGCAACGCCGTGGTCGCCGCCTATCCCAAGCTCTCGCACCGCTACTATGCGCTGAAGGCGAAATGGATGGGCCTCGACACGCTGCAGGTCTGGGACCGGAACGCGCCGCTGCCGATCGAGCCGCCGCGGACGGTGGGCTGGGAAGAGGCGAAGGCCACCGTGCTCGGCGCCTACGGTGCCTTCTCGCCCAAGATGGCGGAGATCGCGCAGCCGTTCTTCGACAAGGGCTGGATCGACGCCGGCGTGAAGCCCGGCAAGGCGCCCGGCGCCTTCGCGCATCCGACCGTCACCACCGCGCACCCCTATGTGCTCTTGAACTACCTCGGCAAGCCGCGCGACGTGATGACGCTGGCGCATGAACTGGGCCATGGCGTCCACCAGGTTCTGGCCGCGGGCCAGGGGGAGCTTCTGGCCTCCACCCCGCTGACGCTGGCGGAAACCGCGAGCGTCTTCGGCGAAATGCTGACCTTCCGCCGCCTCCTCGACCAGGCGAAGACGCCGACGGAGCGCAAGACGCTGCTGGCCGGCAAGGTGGAGGACATGATCAACACCGTCGTCCGCCAGATCGCGTTTTACGATTTCGAGTGCAAGCTGCACGCCGCGCGGCGGCAGGGCGAGCTGATGCCGGAAGACATCAACGCGCTCTGGATGTCGGTGCAGGCGGAAAGCCTCGGGCCGGTCTTCGAATACATGGATGGGTACGAGACCTTCTGGTCCTACATACCGCATTTCATCCATTCGCCCTTCTACGTCTACGCCTATGCCTTCGGCGACGGGCTGGTGAACGCGCTCTATGCCGTCTACGCCGAGGGCGCGCCGGGCTTTCAGGAGAAGTACTTCGACATGCTCCGCGCCGGCGGCTCGATGCATCACAAGGAACTTCTGGCGCCCTTCGGGCTGGACCTCACCGATCCGGCCTTCTGGGACAAGGGCCTTTCGATGATCGCGGGCTTCATCGACGAGCTCGAGGCGATGGAGGAGTGAACCTCGGCTACGAGCGGCTCGGGGCGGAAGACGCCCCCCGCGTCGCGCATCTGACGCTCCGCCCCGGGCAGGACCAGTTCACCGCGGTCCCCGCGCAGCGCCTTGCCGCGCTGCGGCCGGGGGAGGACCCCTGGGGCGTTCTGTGGGACGACGTGCTGGCCGGGTTCCTGATCATCGACCGCTACTATTCCAGCCAGTACGACTTCGCCCGCTCCGGTGAGCCGGGCCTGCGCTCCGTCCTGATCGACGCGGCCCGTCAGGGCGAGGGCATCGGCACAGCAGCGATGGAGGCGCTTCCGGCGCTGATGCAGGCGGAATACCCGCAGGCGCGCAGCCTCGTTCTGACGGTAAACCGGCAGAACCCGGGCGCGCTGGCGGTCTACCTGCGGGCAGGCTTCGTCGATACCGGCACACTTTTCCTCGGCGGGCGGGCGGGGCCGCAGCATATCCTTAGGATGCCCCTGAAGGCGCGCTGACGGGCAGCGCGGCGCCGGGGGTTTTCCACCCCCGGACCCCCGGAGAGTATTTTGCCAAGGAAATGCGGGCCCGCCTTTTCCTGGCCCAAATACTCCCGCCGGAGGCAAGCCCGCGCGCGCGAGCCTTCCCCTAAAGCGTCAGGATGCCCCTAAAGCGTCAGGATGGTCGAGCCGGTCGTCGCCCGCGCCTCGAGCGCGCGGTGCGCCTCGGCCACTTCTTCCAGCGGGAAGCTCTGGCCGATGTCGATCTTCACCTGGCCGGAGGCGACCTTCTCGAACAGGCGTTGCGACATCGACATGCAGTCTTCGTGCCTGGCGATGTAATTGAAGAGCGAGGGCCGGGTGATCTTCAGCGAGCCACCCGCCGCGAGGCGGCCGAGGTCGAAAAGCGGCACGGGGCCCGAGGAGGCGCCGAAGAGCATCATGAAGCCGAAGGGGCGCAGGCAGGAGAGCGAGCCGTCGAACGTGTCGCGGCCGACCGAGTCCATCACCACGTGGACGCCTTCGCCGCCGGTGATCTCGCGCACCCGGGCGGCGAAATCCTCGGTCCGGTAGTTGATCGCATGGGCCGCGCCATTGGCGAGCGCCAGGTCGCACTTCTCCTTCGAGCCGGCGGTGCCGATCAGCGTGATCCCCTCCGAGCGCGCCCATTGGCAGCCGATCAGCCCGACGCCGCCGGCGGCGGCCTGCATCAGCACCACCTCGCCCCTGGCGATCGGCGTGATCCGCTCGAAGAGATAGACGACCGTCAGCCCCTTCAGCATCATCGCGGCCCCTTCTTCGAAGGAGATCGCGTCGGGCAGCGGCATGACATGGACCGCCGGCATTACCCGCGCCTCGCAATAGGCGCCCGGCGGGTTGGCGGCATAGGCCGCGCGGTCGCCGGGCTTGAGATGGGTGACGCCTTCGCCCACCGCCTCGACCACGCCCGATGCCTCCATCCCCATGGTCAGGGGCAGCGGGTTCTTGTAGAGGCCGGTGCGCTGGTAGACCTCGATGAAGTTGAGGCCGATCGCATTGTGGCGGATCAGGATCTCGCCCGGCCCGGGGGTGCCGAGCGGGCGATCCACGATCTTCAGCTTCTCGGGGCCGCCGGTTTCCTCGATGATGACGGTCTTCGCGGTTGCCATTGGCCCCTCCCTGCTTATGCGTCCGAAGACCGCTTCCAGATGTTGACGTTGCCGGTGTCCGACCACTTGTCGATCGCGGCGCGTTCCTCGGCCGAGAACTCCAGGTTGCCAAGCGCGCCGACGCAGTCGGTCACCTGCTCGGGCCGCGAGGCGCCGATCAGGGCGGTGGTGATGCCGCCATCGCGCAGCACCCAGGCGATTGCCATCTGTGCCAGCGTCTGGCCGCGGGCCTCGGCGATCTTGTTCAGCTCGCGGATGTTGGTGAGCGCCTTCTCGTTCAGCCAGCCGGCGTTCAGCGACTTCTCCTGCGCGGCGCGGCTGTCCTCGGGGATGCCCTTGAGGTACTTGTTCGTCAGCATCCCCTGCGCCAGCGGCGAGAAGACGATGGAGCCGATGCCAAGCTCGGTCAGCGTGTCCTTCAGCCCGTCTTCCTCGATCCAGCGGTTGATGATCGAATAGGACGGCTGGTGGATCAGGCAGGGGGTGCCGAGCTCCTTCAGGATCGCGGCGGCCTGCCGGGTGCGCTCCGAATTGTAGGAGGAGATCCCGACATAGAGCGCACGGCCCGAGCGGACGATGTGGTCAAGCGCCATCATCGTCTCTTCCAGCGGCGTGTCCGGGTCGACGCGGTGCGAATAGAAGATGTCCACGTAATCGACGCCGAGCCGCTTCAGCGACTGGTCGCAGGAGGAGATCAGGTATTTCCGGCTGCCCCATTCGCCATAGGGCCCCGGCCACATCAGGTAGCCGGCCTTGGAGGAGACGACCAGCTCGTCGCGGTGGTGCTTGAAGTCAGTCTTCAGGATCTCGCCGAAGGCTTCCTCGGCCGAGCCGGGGGGCGGGCCGTAGTTGTTGGCGAGGTCGAAATGGGTGATGCCCGCGTCGAAGGCCGTGCGGCAGATCGCCTGCTTGGTCCCGTGCGGGGTGTCGTGGCCGAAGTTGTGCCAGAGGCCGAGGGAGATCGCCGGAAGCTTCAGGCCCGAATTGCCGCAGCGGTTGTAGATCATGGTGTCGTAGCGGTTGTCCGCCGGGGTCCAGGGCATGGGTCTCTCCTCGTTCTGTCGGGGCGAAAACTAGTGCGGCACCCGGGCAAAGGCCAGAGCGGCGGGCGGTAATTCCCGCCGCGCCGGGCAGATGAGCGGGCGGTCGCGGCCTATGAGCGCCGTGGCGCGTGGCAAAGGCCGGTGCGGCCTCAGCCGAGGCGCTTGCCGGTCTCGGCCGAGAAGGCGTGGACCGCGCCGGGTTCGGGCATCAGCGTCAGCGTGTCCCCGACCTCGCCCTCCGGGTCGAGCGCGCAGACGAAGTTCTGCCCCTCGACCTGGCCGTGGACGAGGCGATGAGCGCCCAGCTCCTCGACATAGGCGGTCTTCAGGATCAGGGCGCCCTCGGTCCCCGGCGCGACCGGCTTCACCGATTCCGGGCGCATGCCGATGGTCACCTTCGGCCCCGGTGTCACGCCCTCGGGCAGCGGCAGGACGGCCGAGCCGAGGCGGGCGGTGCTGCCCTCCACCTGCGCCTGAACCAGGTTCATCGCGGGCGAGCCGATGAAGGCCGCGACGAAGGTCGAGGCGGGCTTGCGATAGACCTCGATCGGGGTGCCGACCTGCTCGATCGCGCCGCCATTCAGCACGACCAGGCGGTGGGCCAGCGTCATCGCCTCCAGCTGGTCATGGGTGACGTAGATCGAGGTGGTGCCGAGGCGGGACTGAAGCTGCTTGATCTCGCCGCGCATCTGCACGCGCAGCTTGGCGTCGAGGTTGGAGAGCGGCTCGTCGAACAGGAAGGCCGCGGGCTCGCGCACGATGGCGCGGCCCATGGCGACGCGCTGGCGCTGACCGCCCGAAAGCGCGCGCGGCTTGCGGTCGAGGAAGGCGCCGATCTCGAGGATCTTCGCGGCCTCGTCGACGCGGCGGTCGATCTCCGCCTTCGCCATCTTCCGGTTCTTCAGCCCGTAGGCGAGGTTCTGGCGCACCGTCATGTGGGGGTAGAGCGCGTAGTTCTGGAAGACCATGGCGATGTCGCGGTCGGCGGGCTCGACCTCGTTGACCTTGCGGCCGGCGATCGTCACCGAGCCCGAGGTGATCGTCTCCAGCCCCGCGACCATGCGCAGGAGCGTGGACTTGCCGCAGCCCGAAGGCCCGACGAGGACGAGGAACTCGCCATCGGCGATATCGAGGTCAATGGAATGAACGGCGGTGACGCCGCCCGTATAGGTCTTGCCCACCGCCTCGAGCGTGATTGCGGCCATTCGTTATTTCTCCGTCTCGATCAGGCCCTTCACGAAGAGCTTCTGCATGAAGATCACCACCAGTACCGGCGGCAGCATCGCGAGGATCGCGGTGGCCATGATGTAGTTCCACTGCGGCTGCGCGTCGGTCACGTCGGCCATGCGCTTGATGCCCATGACGATGGTGTAATGCGAGGTGTCGGTGGTCACGATGAGCGGCCAGAGATACTGGTTCCAGCCGTAGATGAAGAGGATCACGAAGAGCGCCGCGATGTTGTTGCGCGACATCGGCAGCAGGATGTCCCAGAAGAACTTCAGCGGGCCCGCGCCGTCGATCCGCGCGGCCTCCATCAGCTCGTCCGGGATGGTCAGGAAGACCTGCCGGAAGAGGAAGGTCGCCGTGGCCGAGGCGATCAGCGGGATCGTCAGGCCGGCGTAGGTGTTCAGCATGCCGAGCTCGGCCACCACCTTGTAGGTCGGCAGGATCCGCACCTCGACCGGCATCATCAGCGTGATGAAGATCAGCCAGAAGGCGATGCCCCGGCCGGGGAACTTGAAATAGACGATCGCGTAGGCCGAGATGATCGAGATCGCGATCTTCCCGATGGCGATGGTCAGCGCCATGATGAGCGAGTTGCCCATCTGCAGCGACAGGGGCGGCATGCCGGAGGATTTCATCCCGTCGGTCAGCATGGTGCCGTAGGTGTGCCAGATGTTGTGGCCCGGCGTCATCGGGATCAGGCCCGACAGGAAGTCGGTCGGGCCATGGGTGGAGGCGATGAAGGCCACGTAGATCGGGAAGGCGACGATCGCCACGCCGATGATCAGCACCAGATGGGCGAGGAAGTTCAGAACGGGGCGGTTTTCGACCATGCGTCGGCCCTCAATATTGCACGCGCCGCTCGACCCAGCCGAACTGGACCGCGGTAAGCGCGATGACGATGACCAGAAGCACCACGGATTGCGCCGCGGAAGAGCCGAGGTTCAGCCCGACGAACCCGTCCTCGTAAACCTTGAAGACGAGGATGTCGGTCGATCCGGCCGGCCCGCCCTGGGTGGTGGCATGGATCACGGGGAAGGTGTTGAACATCGCGTAGACGAGGTTCACGACCATCAGGAAGAACGTCGTCGGCGACAGAAGCGGCAGGGTGATGGTGAAGAAGCGCTTCACCGGCCCGGCGCCGTCGATCGCGGCAGCCTCGCGCAGCGAGGCGGGGATCGACTGCAACCCCGCGACGAAGAACAGGAAATTGTAGCTG
Source organism: Solirhodobacter olei (assembly GCF_004010155.1). GTDB lineage: Bacteria > Pseudomonadota > Alphaproteobacteria > Rhodobacterales > Rhodobacteraceae > Solirhodobacter > Solirhodobacter olei. The sequence goes on from NZ_RRYH01000005.1 coordinate 91,695, forward strand.
ACCTGCGGCCAGGCGGCGGCGATGACGACGAGGATCATCGCGTCCTGCCCGTGCAGCGAATGGTCCCAGTTGTAGCCCATCTGCCCCAGCACATAGGGCAAGGGGCCGATCGTCGGGTTGAAGAGGAACCACCAGAGCACGCCCACCACGGCTGGCGCCACGGCATAGGGCCAGACGAGGAGCGTCGTATAGGTCGGCCCCGCCTTCACCGTCCGGTCGACGGCAAGCGCCAGCAGAAGCGCCACGATCAGCGAGGAGAAGGTGACGGCGACGGTGAAGATCACCGTGACCTCGAGCGACTGGATGTAGCTCGGGTCGGCGAACAGCGCCTGGTAATTGGCAAAGCCCACCCAGTTGGTGTGCAGCCCGAAGGCGTCTTCCTGCTGGAAGCTCTGCACGATGGCCTGGCCGGTGGGCCAGAGGAAGAAGACGATCGTCACCGCCATCTGGGGGGCGATCAGCAGATAGGCCAGGGCCCTCTGATTGAACGTTGTGCGCTTCATCGGCCCTCGCGGCTCGGTCGAATACGGAAGGCCCGCGCGCTCGGCGCGGGCCTTCCCGGGGCTTGGCCCCTTACTTGTTGGCCGCCTGGAACTGGGCGATCAGCTTGTTGCCGCGGCTGTCGACGTTGTCGAGCGCCTGCTGGGCGGTTTCCTTGCCGCCGAGCATCTTCTGGAACTCCTCGTCGATGATGTCGCGCACCTGGACGTAGTTGCCGAAGCGCAGACCCTTGGAGTTCGCGGTCGGAGCGTGGAGCGTGATCTCCTTGATGCCGACGTCGGAGCCCGGGTTATTGGCGTAGTAGCCCTGCTTCTGACCCAGATCATAGGCCGCCTTGGTGATCGGCAGGTAGCCCGAGAACTGCGACCAGTCTGCCTGCACCGCCGGCGAGGACATGTAGTGCAGGAAGTTCGCCACGGCCTTGTAATGGGCCTTGTCGTGACCCTGCAGGACCCAGAGGGTCGCACCACCGATAATGGTGTTCTGCGGCGCGCCCTTCACGTCTGCGTAGTAGGGCAGCATGCCGTAGCCCACGTCGAACTTGCCCTTGGTGTTGGCCAGAACGCCCGCGCGCGAGGCGGAGGAGTTCATGTACATGGCGCAGTCGCCCGAATAGAACATCGGCGGGGCATCGTTGCCGCCGCCCGGGCCGCCGTACTTGAAGACGCCGTCCTTCTGCCACTTGGCCATGTTGGCCCAGTGGTTCACGAGCGGCTTGTCCTTGCCGAAGACCAGCCGGGCGCCGAGGCCGCCGAAGCCGTTCTCCATCGTGCCGATCGGCTGGTTATGCCAGGCCGAGAAGTTCTCGGTCTGCACCCAGGAGATCCAGCCCGAGGTGAAGCCGCACTTGGAGATGCCGGCATCCATCAGCTTCTTCGAATCGGCTTCCAGTTCGCCCCAGGTCTTCGGCGGACCGTCGATCCCGGCCTTCTTGAACTCGTCCTTGTTGTAATAAAGGATCGGCGTGGAGGAGTTGAACGGGAAGGACAGCATGTTGCCGTGGGTGTCGGTGTAGTAGCCCACGACCGCCGGCAGGAAGCCCTTCGGATCGAACGGCTCGCCCATGTCCTTCATCAGCTTGTAGACCGGGTAGATCGCGCCCTTGGCGGCCATCATCGTGCCGGTGCCGACTTCGAAGACCTGGACGATGTCGGGCTGCTTGTGCGCCCGGAACGCCGCGATGGCCGAGGTCATCGTTTCGGAATAGGAACCCTTGTAGGTCGCGACGACCTTATACTTGTCCTGGCTCTTGTTGTAGTTGGCCACGATCTGGTCGAGCTTCTGGCCAAGCTCCCCCCCCATGGCGTGCCACCAGGTGATGGTGGTGGTGGCTTCTGCGGCAGAGCCCATGGCCATAGCCGAAGCGCCGGCCACGAGACCGGCGAGCATCATTTTGCGGAACATTTCCTTCCTCCCGTCTGGAGCGTGAACGCGGCCACGCTTAGGACCGGGACGTTACAGGAGTGTTTTCGTTTTGTGTAGCTTTTGTAACGGTTGTTCCATATTTTTTTTCGCAACCTACAGGAAAGCCTTTAGGAAAAGGCCGAAATGCCCCCAGAAGCCATGTCAGGGAATGTTCGCTTGGTCCCGCATCGCGCCCGAAAGGCTGAGCGTTTCGGCGCGAACCGCTCAGAACAGGCTGCCCTGCTCGGGCGGCTTTCCGGGGGTGGACTTGCGCGGGGGGCGGGCGCCGAGGCTGAGGCGGCCGTCCTGGAACTCGATCTCCAGCGCCTGGGCCGTCTCGGCCGCGGCCTTGGTGGTCAGCACGCCCCCCTCGCCCCGCACCACGGCGAAGCCGCGCTTCAGCGTCTCGGTATAGCCCAGCGTCTGGCGCATCCGGTCGAGCCCGTCGAGCCGCGCGCGCCAGCCCTCGGTCTGGGCCGAGGCCGCGCGGGAAAGCCGCTGCGACAGCCAGTCGAGCCGCTCGCGACGGCGCGCACTCTCACGCAGGAGCGCCTCCGGGCGGAGGCGGTCCGCCCGGGCGGCAAGGCGCTCGGAAAGCCGCGTCACCAGCTCTGAAAGCAGCCGCGGCCGGATATGGGCCGCATGCTCGGCATAGAGCGCGCGCTTACGCGCCGCGGCCTGGGCCAGCGCGTTCGGCAGCCGCTCCGCCAGCAGGTCAAGCTTCTGGTTGGCGCCGGCGGTCAGCGCCTCGGGCCGCGGCAGGGCGCGGGAAAGATCGCTCAGGCGCTGGCCTCGCCGGCCCAGCGCCTGCACCAGGGCATGCGAGCGCCGCGCGCCGAGCTGGTCGAGCGTCGCGGCAAGCTCGGCGCGCACCGGCACCGCAAGCTCGGCCGCCGCAGTCGGCGTCGGCGCGCGCAGGTCCGCGGCATAGTCGATCAGCGTGGTGTCGGTTTCGTGCCCGACGGCGGAGATCAGCGGGATGGCCGAGGCCGCGGCGGCGCGGGCGACAACCTCTTCGTTGAAGCCCCAGAGATCTTCCAGGCTGCCGCCGCCGCGCGCGACGATCAGCACGTCCGGCCGCGGCACCGGCCCGCCGGGCGCGATGGCATTGAAACCGGCGATGGCGGCGGCGACCTCGGGGGCGCAGCGCTCGCCCTGCACCGCCACCGGCCAGATCAGCACCCGGCGCGGGAAGCGGTCGCGCAGCCGGTGCAGGATGTCGCGGATCACCGCACCGGAGGGGGAGGTGATGACGCCGATCACCTCCGGCAGATAGGGGATCGGTTTCTTTCGGGCGCTGTCGAACAGCCCTTCCGCCGCGAGCTGGGCCTTGCGCTTCTCCAGCATCGCCATCAGCGCACCTGCGCCGGCGGGCACCAGATCCTCCACGATCATCTGGTATTTCGACTGGCCCGGGAAGGTCGTCATCCGCCCGGTAGCGATGACCTCCATGCCCTCCTCGGGCCGGGTCGTCAGCCGCGCGGCCTGGCCCTTCCAGGCGATCGCGGCCAGCACCGCGCGCTCGTCCTTCAGGTCGAAATAGAGATGGCCCGAAGCGGGGCGCGAGACGCGCCCGATCTCGCCCCGGACGCGGACGAAGCCGAACTCGCCCTCGATCATGCGCTTCACCGCGCCGGAGAGCTCCGAAACGGTGAATTCGGGCGTATTGCCGGGGGCGTCGGTTTCGATGAGGTCGGACATGTCGCTCGCTTGTGATCCGCTGGCCGAGACCTTAGAACGCGCCAAACGCGAGGGAAAGGGTTCGGGCGATGAACATCCTGGTGCTGGGCGGCGGCGGGCGGGAACACGCGCTGGCCTGGGCGATTGCGCAGAACCCGAAATGCGACCGGCTGATCGTGGCACCTGGCAACGCCGGGATCGCGGCGCTGGCCGAATGCGCGGAACTCGACATCCTCGACGGCGCGGCGGCGGTGGACTTCTGCGTCGCCCGCGCGGTGGATTTCGTGGTGATCGGGCCGGAGGCGCCGCTCGCCGCCGGCGTGGCCGATGCGCTGGACGCCGCGGGCATACTCTGCTTCGGCCCGTCGGCCGCGGCGGCTCAGCTCGAGGCCTCGAAGACCTTTACCAAGGAGATCTGCGACGCCTGCGGCGCGCCGACCGCCGCCTGGGCGCGCTTCACCGATGCCGGGGCCGCCGCCGCCTACATCCGCGCCCAGGGCGCGCCGATCGTGGTGAAGGCCGACGGGCTTGCCGCGGGCAAGGGCGTGGTCGTCGCGACGAGCGTGGAGGAGGCCGTCGCGGCGGTGGAGGAGATGTTCGCCGGATCGCTCGGCTCGGCCGGCGCCTCCGTCGTGATCGAGGAGTTCATGGCGGGCGAGGAGGCGAGCTTCTTCGTCCTTTGCGACGGCACGGCGGTGGTGCCCGTCGGCACGGCGCAGGACCACAAGCGCGTCGGCGAAGGCGACACCGGCCCGAACACCGGCGGTATGGGAGCCTATTCCCCGGCGCCGGTTCTCACCCCGGCGATCCAGGCCCAGGCGCTGGAAGAGATCATCCGCCCGACGGTGGCCGAGATGGCCCGGCGCGGCATGCCCTATAAGGGCGTTCTTTACGCCGGGCTGATGATCGAGGGCGGCCGGGCGCGGCTGGTGGAATACAACGTCCGGTTCGGCGATCCGGAGGCGCAGGTGCTGATGATGCGGATGGGCGCCCAGGTGCTGGACCTGCTGCTGGCCTGCGCCGAAGGCCGGCTGGAGGGGGCGGAGGTGAACTGGGCGGCGGATCATGCGCTGACCGTGGTGATGGCGGCCGAGGGGTATCCCGGCGCCTATGCCAAGGGCAGCGAGATCCGCGGGCTGGAGGCTCTGCCCGAGGACAGTGCCCACATGGTGTTCCACGCCGGGACCGCGCTGCGCGGGGGCCGGATCACCGCCAATGGCGGGCGCGTTCTCAACGTCACCGCCCGGGCGGCGAGCCTCGCCGACGCGCGGACAGAGGCCTATGCGATGATCGACGCCATCGACTGGCCAGAGGGTTTCTGCCGCCGCGATATCGGCTGGCGCGCGCTCTGAAGGGACAACCGCCGGCCGCGCCCGGGGCGCCCCTTCGGCACGGCTGACGGCGTCGCGCGCCCCTCCTGCTCTGCATGGCGCACTGTCCGGCGGCGCGTCCGTCCCACTCCGTACGCAGCCCACGGTTCGGCCCCGGCCCACCGTTCGGCCCCACTCACGGCCATTGGACCACCGCAGTTCTGCCGCCGAGGAGGCCGCCGTCAGGCACGCATTGCCCGGGCGGGCGGCCGGCCGGCGACGCGGCTGCCGGCAGGCTGCCCGCCCTCCTCCGCATCGTTGCCGAGGCGGAAGCGGGCGACCAGGGTAGAGAGGCCCTCCGCTTCCTGGCGCAGCGCGTGGCCGTCGGCCGTGGCCTGATCGACCATGGCGGCGTTCTGCTGGGTGACCTCCGCCAGCGCATTCGCACCGGTGCTGATCTCGGAGATGCCGGTCGATTGCTCGTCCTGGGCCGAGGCGATGCCGGAGACCAGGGTGGAGATATGCGACGCCGAGGAGAGGATGCTCTGCAGCGCCTCGCCGGCCTCGCCGACCAGCCGCACGCCGTGATCGACATGGCCGGAGGAGGTCGAGATCAGCGTCTCGATCTCCTTGGCGGCTTCGGAGGAGCGCTGCGCGAGGTCGCGGACCTCTGAGGCGACGACCGCGAAGCCGCGGCCAGCCTCGCCCGCGCGGGCGGCCTCGACCCCGGCGTTGAGCGCAAGGAGGTTGGTCTGGAATGCGATGTTGTCGATCAGCCCGACGATGCGGACGATCTGGCTGGAGGATTTCTGGATCTCGCCCATCGCGTCGACGGCCTGCGACATCACCCTGCCCGAGGCCTCCGCCTCGCCCTGGGCGCCGCGTACGGCCTGATCAGCCTCGTTGGCGCCGGCGGCGGTGGTGCGGACACTGGTGGAAAGCTCCTCCAGCGCGGCGCTGGTCTCCTCCAGCGTCGCAGCCTGGTTTTCGGTGCGGCGCGAGAGATCGTCGGAAGCCTTGGCGATGCGCATGGCACCGTCGTTGATGTGCGCGACCGCCATTCGCAACTGGGTGACGACGCCATGCAGCTTCGCGCGAGCGGAGTTGAAATCGTGGCGGACCTGTTCGTATTCGGCACCGAAGGGCCGATCGAGCTCGGTCGTCAGATCGCCCTCGGCGAGCGCCGAGAGGCCTCGGCTCAGGTCCTCGACCACGAGCCGCTGCGCCTCGGCGCGCTCCAGCGTCTCGGCCTCCGCGGCCTTGCGCGCGGCCTCGATCCGGGTGACGTCGGTGCCGATCTCGACGATCCGGTCGAGCTTGCCCTGATGGCTGAAGATCGGGTTCATCGCCACCTCGACAATGACCTCGCCACCCGCCTTGGTGGGGCGCACCACCTTGCGGTTCACCGTCAGCCCGCCCTTCAGGCGCTGCATGCCGATCCGTGTATCCTCGTTCGGACCGAAGAGCTGCTCGAAGGTGCGGCCCCTGGCCTCCTGCCCCCAGCAGAAGATCTCGGTGAACTTGTCATTGGCCTTGATCAGGCGGAACTCGGAATCGTATTCGAGCATCGCCTGGTTGCGGCGGATCGCCTCCATGATCGAGGCGTTGATCCGGGCCTCGCGGACATCCAGCCAGTGCAGCGAGGCGCCGATGTAGTTGCCATCGTCGTCGAGGATCGCCTGGATCGAGACCTGCAGCCGCGATTCGCCCAGCGCTATGTCGGCGACACAGGGCAGGTTCGCCGGATCCGAGAACAGGCGTTCCTGCCGGTCGGCATCGATACGGAAGCGGTCGACCGACTGGCCGATCAGCCGCTCGGGGTCGAAGTCGGGCCAGTTTGCGCGCATCGCGTCTATGTTGTCGCGGAAGATCTGTTTCAGCTCGGTGTTGTAATCGACGATACCGCGCTCGCGGTCGACCAGCATCATCGCCGCCGAGGAGGTGGTGAAGGCGCGCGCCTTGAAAAGCGCCATCTGCGCCGCAGCCTCGTTCTCCTTCAGCTTGGTTCGGAACGCCTCGAGGTTTCGGGCGATGGCGCCCGTCTCGTCGCGCCGCCCGATATAGGGCACGTCGAAATCGTAGTCCTTCGCCGCGATCCGGTCCATCGCCTGGCCCACCGTCACCAGTGGCCGGACGATGCTGCGCGCGATGGCAAGGCCGATCAGCACCGCTGCCAGCGCCGCCACGGCCATCATGGCCAGGCTGTGCGTGCGCAGTCGCGTCACATCGGCGAGCAGTTCGGCCCGGTCCTCTGCAGCGACAACGGCCCAGTGATTGCCGAAAAGATCGAAGGACCGGTAGGCGACCACGGAGGGCGCGCCGTCGATGAAGCCGCGGCCGTCGAGGTCGAGCCCGGTCTTGCCGGCGGCGGCCCGTCCCACGTCGGGGTCCTTCGGCATCGGGTTCAGCATCGCGTCGACCGTGGCCAGCATCGGGGATCCGCTGCGGCGCAGCCCGTCCGCCCCGATCAGCACAAGCTGACCGGTCCGTCCCAGACCGACAAGGTTGGCGACGATGGCGTTGACGCGGTCGGCCGAAAGCTCGATCGCCAGCACCCCCAGCAGGGTGCCGTTTTCCGCCTTCACCGGGGTCGCGAGGAAGGCCACGGCCGCGCCGCCCGTGGGCTCGAAATGGCTGAAATCGATGAAGACCGGCTTGCCGTCGCTTGATTGCATCGCCCTGCGGAAGGCCTGACCCAGCCCGGATTGCGCCCAGGGGCCGGTGCGCAGGTTGGTGGCGAAGTCCTTCTCCTTCGTGAGGGCATAGACCACGTTTCCCTTGGCATCGGCGAGGATCACGTCGTGATAGCCGCGGACCGCCGCCAGGTCGCGGAAATGCCCATTGAAGCGCTGATGCGCCTGCGACCACTGCGACCCGTCGCCGGCATTGTCGGTCTTGCCCGCGCCGGCCGCGCCCGCGGGCAATGTGGGCGGGTAATGCTGCTGCAGATAGCTGACCGGATCGCCCGGGATGGCGTTCCAGCCGGCCTGAAACTGCAGCAGCGCCTGAACGGTGGACGGGTCGCCCGCCGTCAGCGTCAGGTTGGCAGCGACCCGTCGAAAGAGCGCCTGCACCGCCTCTGCCCGCACCTGCGCGACCAGGGCGAGGCGCTGCCCCGCCTCGGCGCGAAGCGACCTGCTCGCGCCTTCGTAACTGAAGAGGGCGATCACGGCCGATACGATGATCACCACAAGTGCGCTGAGAAAGGGGATGCGCACAGCGAGCGAGTTACGGTTGAACGTCATGATCTCCACCACGAAGGGACGGCGGGACCGGCCGGCGCCCGCTGGACCCCGTCCTATCGTCATTTCGTGTATGGCTGCTTAACCGCGCCCCGGCCCAGGGCCTTGTGCCGTCGTGATAACGGGCGATGAGCCCTTCAGGGCCCCAGCCAAACCGTCTTTCCGCGGCAGGGATTGTCGGCTAGCCTCGGCGCATGTTTGCCGATGAGTAGATTTGGCGACATTCTGCCCGGGCCTGGGTGAGAGTGTATCGCGCGTTGGTTTGTAGGACGACCGCGGTCGAGACGTAGAGTTGCCGTCCGTTGCGGCGTTAGGAGACAAATCAATGACACGTACCACCCTGGCCACCGCGGGCCTGATCGCCCTGATGTCCGCAAGCGCGCTGACCCCGCTTCCTGCCCAGGCGGCCAACAGGAAGGCCTGGGACCACGGCTCGACCGCCTTGGCGCTCGGCCTTGGCGCGCTGGCCGCCGGGAGTACGCTGGCGAAGTCGGACGCCCCCGGCGCCTGGCAGCTGGCCTATACGATCGGGTCCACGTTCCTTGCGACAGAGGCCCTGAAGGCGGCGATCAAGGAGCAGCGGCCGGATGGTTCGGGCAACGACAGCTTCCCTTCCGGACACACGTCGATGGCATTCGCGGCCGCGACCTATTTCAATATCCGCTACGGCCACGAATATCCGCAGTACGTGCCCTGGGTATACGGCGCGGCGGCGCTGACCGGCGTCGCCCGGGTCGAGGCGAAGAAGCATTATGCGCAGGACGTGGTCGCCGGGGCCGCGCTCGGATGGGTGCTGGCGCGATATTTCACGACGTCGCAGGACGCCCAGGTCACGGTTGCGCCGACGGCGGATGGTGCTGCGGTGACCTTCACCCAGCACTTCTGACGCGCGGATGGGAAAGCTGCGGGCAAGGATCGCCTCTTTCCGCTTCGCCGGGCGCGGCCTGGCGGTTCTTGTCCGCCAGCCGAATGCGATCATTCACCTGTGCGCCGCCGCAATCGTCATCAGCCTTGCCGCGGCATACCGGGTCACGCCGGGCGACTGGATCGCCCTGATCCTTGCCATGACACTGGTTCTTGCGGCGGAGGCCATGAACACCGCGCTGGAGCGCGTCGTCGACCTGGCGAGCCCCGAATGGAGCGCGCTCGCACGCGACGCAAAGGATCTCGCCGCGGCCTCCGTGCTGATCTGCTCCATCGGCGCGGCCTGCACCGGCGCGGTGGTCTTCTGGCCCTACGTCTTCGGCCCGTGATCCCGGGGGGACGGTCTCAGATCTGCTTTTCGGGCATGAAGACCTTCAGCCCGTCGAGCGCATCGGAGACCTTAAGCTGGCAGGTCAGGCGCGAGCGGGCCGGGTCGGGCTCGTAGGCGAAGTCGAGCATGTCCTCTTCCATCGGGTCCTTCGGCGGCAGCCGATCAACCCAGGCGGGATCGACATAGACATGGCAGGTCGAGCAGGCGCAGGCGCCGCCGCAGTCGGCCTCGATCCCCGGAATGCCGTTGTCGCGGGCGCCTTCCATCACGGTCAGCCCGTTCGGCACGTCCACGACATGCTCGGCCCCGCCAAACTCGACATAGGTGATCTTCGCCATCGTCTGCCTCAATACCCGTGGTCCGGACGGCTATCTAGCCCAGCTTCCCCGGCCCCGCCACCCCTCTGTTGGAAAGACGGCGGAGGTGGCAGAATGTTACGAAAGCGAGGGAGGCTGGCATGGCGCTGAAGGTGATCGGAACGGGATTCGGACGGACGGGAACGGATTCGATGCGCGAGGCGCTGGGGATCCTCGGCTTCGGCCCCTGCCATCACATGCTGGAGATCATCGCGCATGAGACGCAGCGCGACCGCTGGCGGGCGCTTGCCGCGGGCGGGACGCCGGATTGGGAGCATCTCTTCGAAGGCTACGTCTCCTGCGTCGACTGGCCCTCGGCCTTTTACTGGCGCGAGATCGTGGCGACCTATCCCGAGGCCCGGGTGATCCTGACCTGGCGCGATCCGGAGAGCTGGTGGCGGAGCTTCTCGGGCACCATCCTGAAGCATCTGACCGGCGAGGGGGACCCCGACACGCTGGGCCGGATGCTGATCGCGCGGCAGGTGTTCGGCGGCCGGCCGGACGACCGCGAGCATGCCATCGCCACCTACCGCGCGAATGTCGAGGCGGTGATGGCCGAGGTGCCGCCGGGCCGCCTCCTCGTGCATAGGCTGGGCGACGGCTGGGGATCGCTCTGTGCCCATCTCGGCGTGCCGGTGCCCGATGTGCCCTATCCGCATGCCAATACCACCGAGGTCTTCAACGCCCGTATCCCGGCGCGCTGAGGCTAACGTGTAGGAGGCTGGCGGGTAGGAGGCTGGCGGGGCTGAGGCTTGCCCGGCGGCGCGCATGTTCTATAATTGTTCTCATGCAGCCGCTTGATTCCACCTCGCCTCCGCCGGGGCGCTGGCCGCGCCCGCCCTCCTGCCTGCCCGCCGGGCGGCTGGGCGAGCCGCCGAACGGCGCGCGGGTCGCCGTCGCCGGGCTGGTCCTGGTGCGGCAGCGGCCGGGCACGTCCAAGGGCGTGGTCTTCCTGACGCTGGAGGACGAGACCGGGGTCTGCAATGTCGTGGTCTGGGCCAAGATGTTCGAGCGGTTCCGCCGCGCGGTGATCGCGGGCCGGCTCTTGCGCGTCACCGGCCGGCTACAGCGCGAGGCCGGGGTGGTGCATCTGGTGGCCGAGCGGATCGAGGATCTGTCGCATCTGCTCGACGAGCTGCTGAACCCCGGCTTTGCCGAACGGATCGAGGCGGCGGATCAGGCGGGCCGCGCCCCGCGCCCTCTGCCTGAGCCCCCGCCGGAACACGCCGGCTGAACACCTGGGCAGGTCCCCGCGCGGCTGACCTCCGACCCCGCCCCTTCACGCGCTTATGTGCTTCCCCGGTCGGGGGCGAGCCGTTATCGTAGCGCGAAAACCGGAGCCCGGGCAGACAGATGCGCACCCTCCTTCCCCTCCTCGCCCTGCTGCCGCTCCTGGCCGGCTGCGGCTCCGCCGCGTCGCAGGACCCGCTGCTGAAACCCGACGCGCTGGGGACGCGCTCTCTCGCCCCCGAGCTGATCCGCTCCGACGCCAACACGCCGCCCTCCTCCAAGGCCGGGCAATGCTGGGCCGATGCCGTGACCCCGGCGATCTATGAAACCGATACCGAGCACCAGCAGGTCCGAGCCGCCCGCCCGGCCCGCGACGGCCATCCGGCGGAACCGGCGGAGTTCCAGACCATCGTGCGCCAGCGCATCGTGAAGGATCGCGAGAAGGTCTGGTTCCGCACCCCCTGCCCGGCCGAGATGACGCCGGATTTCATCGGCTCGCTGCAGCGGGCGCTGCTGGCGCGGGGCTATTACCGGGGCGCGCTGACCGGGGTGATGGACCGGCCGACCCGGGCCGCGCTGCGCCGCTACCAGGACCAGCTCGGGCTCGACAGCACGATCCTTGCGCTGGGAACCGCGCGGGAGCTGGGGCTGGTCAGCTACCACCTGACCAAGGCGCAGGACGGCGGCTCCTCCTGAGCCAGCCCGCCGGACAGCCTGTCACGCACCCGTGATTGTCCGTGTTGGAAACGTGAGCCGCCGTGAAGATCGGGCTGTCACACTCCTGACGGATATGCGGAGCGTCCGATGCAGCAACCCCTCCGCAGGAAGGAGTCCTCGATGCACTTCCCCCGTATCCTCCGGCGTGCCGCCGCCAGCGCCCTGGCGCTGAGCGCCGTGCAGGCCGCCCCGGCGCTTGCCGCCAACACCGCCACGCCGATCAAGCACCTGGTGGTGATCTTCCAGGAGAACGTCTCCTTCGACCATTACTTCGGCACCTATCCGAAGGCCGCGAACCCGGCGGGCGAGCCCGCCTTCCATGCCGCCGCCGACACCCCGAAGGATATCGACACGCTGGCCCATGCCGGGCTTCTGGACAAGAACCCGAACGCCGGTGCCGCCAACGGCGCCGATGCCGCGGGCCCGTTCAGGCTTGACCGGACCCAGGCCGGCACCGCCGACCAGAACCACGGCTATACCGCCGAACAGGCCGCCTACGACGGCTTCAAGATGGATCTCTTCCCCAAGCACACCGGGAAGGGCACCAAGGACGGCGCGGGCGCCTTCGGCACCAAGGGCCAGGTGATGGGCTATTATGACGGCAACACCGTCACCGCGCTCTGGAACTACGCTCAGCATTACGCGATGAACGACGCGTCCTTCTCCACCACCTTCGGGCCGTCGACCCCGGGCGCGATCAACCTCGTCTCCGGCCAGACCAACGGCGTCTTCCTGCCGCCGGGCTACACGCTCGCCAAGGACGGCAGCTACGACGGCGGCCGGGTCGTTCCCGACGGCCAGGGCGGCTGGACGATGATCTCGGACCTCGACCCCACCGGCGATGTCTGCTCGAACCCGAAATATCCGACCGCTCTGATGACCGGCAAGAACATCGGCGACATGCTGAACGCCCGGCACATCACCTGGGGCTGGTTCGAGGGCGGCTTCGACCTCGGCATGAAGAACGCCAACGGCACGACCGGCTGCAAGCGCTCGACGACCTCCTCGATCATCAACGTGAAGTCGTCTGACTACATTCCGCACCACGAGCCGTTCCAGTACTACCCCTCGACCGCGAACCCCAAGCACCTGCGCCCCTCCTCGGTCGCGGCGATCGGCACCTCGGCGGACGGCGGCGCGAACCACCAGTACGACATTCACGACTGGTATGACGCGATGGCCGCGGGCAACCTGCCGGCGGTCAGTTTCCTGAAGGCCGCGGGCTACGAAGACGGCCATGCCGGCTATTCCGACCCGTTCGACGGACAGGAATTCATCACCAAGGCCGTGAACGAGATCCAGAAGTCGAAGTTCTGGAAGGACACGGCGATCATCGTCCTCTACGACGACTCGGACGGCTGGTACGACCACGCCCATCACGTCATCAACGCCTCCGACATCCCGCTGAAGGGCTATGACGTCCTGACCGGGAACACCTGCGAAAGCGGCACGCCGCTGCCGGGCGTGAACGGGCTTCCGGTCCAGGGCCGCTGCGGCTACGGCACCCGCCAGCCCTTCGTGGTCATCTCGCCCTACGCCAAGGTGAACTTCGTGGACCACACCGTCACCGACCAGTCGAGCGTGATGCGCTTCATCGAGGACAACTGGCTGAGCGGCGCCCGCCTCGGCGGCGGCTCGTTCGATGCCATCTCCGGCACGATCGACGGCATGTTCAACTGGGCCAAGCCCGCCGCGGGCAAGCTGATCCTCGATCCGGCGACGGGCGAGCCCTCGAAGTCCTGACCCGGGTAAGAGACCGCCGATGCAAAGACCGGCACTTCCTGTCGCATCGGCGGCCGTGCTCGCGGGGATCCTCCTCGCGGGCACGCTGCCTTCGCTTTCCCGGGCCGGCGACCCGGCGCCCGGCCCGTCGACCACAAGGCCGCTCAGCGCCGTCGCCAGCCTCGGCAAGCGGATGTTCTTCGACCCCTCGCTTTCCGGCTCCGGCGCGATGTCCTGCGCCTTCTGCCACGACCCGGCGAACCATTACGGCCCCCGCCCCGGGGCCGACACGCCGGTGGTCTACGGCGGGCCGAAACTGGACCGGCCCGGCCTGCGCACCGTTCCGACGCTCACCTACAAGGAGCTGACGCCGCCCTTCACCATCGGTCCTTCAAACCCCGAGAGCGAGGCCGCCGAGGCCGCGCCGATGGCGGTGGCCGAAACCAGCGACCTCGTGCCCTTCTCCGCCACCAACGCCTTCGCCAAGCTGGTGGTGGCCAACCGGGCGCCGAAACAGGCCAAGGCCGGCAACACCTCGGCCAACATGGTGGCCCGCGGCGGCCTGTTCTGGGACGGTCGCGCCGGCACACTTCAGGACCAGGCGCTCGGGCCCCTGCTGTCACCCTTCGAGATGGCGAACACCGACATCCCGAGCCTCGCCCGCGCGGTCAAGGCGGGCTACGGCAAGGAGATCGGCCAGCTCTTCGGCGCGCAGATCCTGAAGGACCCCACCATGACCGTGGACGAGGCCGCATATGCCATCGCCCGCTTCGAGATCGAGGATCCCTCCTTCCACCCGTTCACCTCCAAATACGACGCCTATCTCGCCGGCAAGGCGAAGCTGACCCCGGCCGAGGCGCGCGGGCTGAAGCTCTTCAACGATCCGAAGAAGGGCAACTGCGCCGCCTGCCACCTCGACACGCCCGGCGCGAACGGCGCGCCGCCGATGTTCACCGATTACGAGTTCGAGGCGCTGGCCGTGCCCCGCAACCCGGCGATCCCGGCGAACGGCGACCCCGCCTACCACGACCTCGGCATCTGCGGACCGCTCCGCACTGATGCCGCGGCGCATCAGGCGGCCAATTGCGGGCTCTTCAAGACGCCGACGCTCAGGAACGTCGCCAGCCGGCCGTTCTTCTTTCACAACGGCATCTACCACTCGCTGACCGACGTCGTCCGCTTCTATGTCGAGCGTGATACCGAGCCGCAGAAGATCTACCCCAAGGGGCCGGACGGAAAGCCCGCGCTCTACAACGATCTGCCGAGGAAATACTGGGGAAACATCGACCGGATCGACGCGCCGCTTGACCGGCATCTGGGCGAGAAACCCGCGCTCGACGCGGCCGAGATCGCCGATGTCGTGGCATTCCTGCATACCCTGACGGACGGCTGGCATCCGCCGGTGCGCTGAGCGTTGACGGGGCGGAACAAAAAGCTAACGTCTCCCGGCAAACGGGAGGTGCGGAACCATGAGCCTTGAAGGCCGCCACGCGCTCGTCACCGGAGGGGGGACGGGGATCGGCCTCGCCATCGCGCGGGCGCTGGCGACGGCAGGCGCGACCGTCACGATCACCGGGCGGCGGGCCAATGTCCTGGGCGAGGCGGGGGATATCCACGGCCTCAACCCGGTAATGATGGACGTGACCGTCGAAAGCTCGATCATCGACGCGGTGCAGCGGGCGACGCGGGCGCATGGCCCGATCACCATCTGCGTCGCCAATGCCGGCATCGCCGAGGGCCGCGCGCTGCAGAAGACGGAACTCAGCTTCTGGCGCCGGATCATGCAGACCAACCTCGACGGGGCGTTCCTGACCATCCGGGAATGCCTGCAGGGCATGCAGACCGAGGGCTGGGGCCGGGTCATCGCCGTCGCCTCCGTCGCGGGGCTGCGCGGGCTGAAGGGCGCGCCGGCCTACACCGCATCGAAGCATGGCCTCGTCGGGCTGATCCGGGGGCTGAGCGAGGATTACCTCGGCACCGACATCACCTTCAACGCGCTCTGCCCGGGCTATACCGACACCGACATCGTGCTGCAGAACACCGAAAGCATCGCAGCCCGCGCCGGCATCAGCCCGGATGCGGCGCGCGAGCTGATGATCTCCGCCAACCGCCACGGCCGGCTGATCGACCCGGCCGAGGTCGGCGCCGCAGCGCTCTGGCTCTGCGAGCCGGGGGCGGAGAGCGTGAACGGACAGGCGATCGAAATCGCGGGCGGGCAGGTCTGAGGGCGCGCCGCCCCTGCCCCGCGCGCCTTGCCAATCCGGGCCCGACTGGATACCCGAAAGCCATGGCTCCCGCCCGCGAGGTGACGCGACACGATGCCCACGGCCAATGACCTCCTCCTCCGCGCCCGCAAGCTCGAGAGCAAGGGCCGCATGGCCGAGGCGCGGGAGATCTACGAAGGGATCCTCGCCCGCTTCCCCGCAAATGCCCGTGCGCGTCAGGCGCTGGAGCGAATGCAGGCCCCCGCACCCGCCGGGCAATCGGCGCAGGAGCCCGCGCAGAACGTGATCGCCGGGCTGGTCGGCCTCCTCCAGCAGGGCCGGGTCGAGGCCGCGGCGGCCCAGGCCCGCGGCCTTGTCCAGAGCTTCCCGCGCTCGGCGACGCTGCAGACGATCCTCGGCATGGCCTCTGCCACGGTGGGCGACCTCGCCGGCGCCGAGGCCGGGTTCCGCGCGGCCGCCACGCTCAACCCCGCCGATGCCGACGCGCTCAGCAACCTCGGCAACACCTTGCAGCAGCAGGGCCGCACCGCCGAGGCGATCGAGAGCCACCGCAAGGCGCTTGAGATCCGCCCCGACTTCCCCGAGGCCTCCAACAACCTCGGCAACGCTCTGCGACAGGACGGCGAACCCGAGGCCGCCGCCGAGGCCTACCGCCGCGCCTTTGCCCGCCGCCCGGACTATATCGACGCCCGCATCAACCTTTCCAACGCGCTAAAGGACATGGGCGATGTCGAAGGCGCCGAGGCGTGCCTTCGCCGTGCGCTGGAGCTTCGCCCCGATCACGTCGCGCTGCTGAGAAACCTCGGCCTCGCGCTGGCCGACCTCGGCCGCTTCGCGGAGGCTGAGGTCGCCTACCGGCGCGCCCTCATGCTCGATCCGCAGAATGCCGAGGCCTTCCGCTACCTCACGGCGGTGACGAAACTCCCCCCCGGGGCCCCGGAATTCGCGCAGATGGAGCGGCTGCGCGCGGCCTCCGCCCCCGGCACCGACGCCCGCTGCCAGGTCTGCTTCGCACTCTACAAGGCCTATGAGGGGATCGGCGAAGACGCCAAGGCCTTCGCGGCGCTGGCCGAGGGCAACGCCACCCGGAAGCGCCTTCTCGGCCACTCCTCAGAGGCCGACGCCCGAATGTTCGCGAAACTCCGCGAGACCGCGGACCGCATCCCCGCGCTCGCCGCCACCGAACCCGCCAGGGTGACACCGATCTTCATCCTCGGCATGCCGCGCTCGGGCACCACGCTGGTCGAGCAGATCCTATCCAGCCATTCCGGGGTCCACGGCGCGGGCGAGCTGCCGCATGTGTCGATCTACGGCGCCCCCCTCGCCCTCGGCGAGGCCGAGCCGACGCCAGAGGCCCTGGCCACCCTGCGCAGCCGCTACCTCGGGCGGATCGAACGGCTGTCGCAGGGCCGCCCCTACGTGACCGACAAGATGCCCGACAACTTCCGCTTCCTCGGCCTGATCGCCAAGGCGCTGCCAGAGGCGAAGATCATCCACGTCAACCGCGACCCGCGCGCCGTCTGCTGGTCGAACTTCAGCAATTACTTCAACGGCATGGGGCTCGGCTTCACCTGCGGGCTGGAGGATGTCGTGGCCTATTGGCGCCATTACGAAGCCCTCATGGATTTCTGGGCCGAACGCCACGGCGACCGGATCTACCAGCTCGACTACGCGCGGCTCACCGAGGATCCCGAGGGCGAGACCCGCAAGCTCGTCGCCCATCTTGGCCTGGGCTGGGAAGACGCCTGCCTTTCGCCGCAGGAGAACCGGCGCGCGGTCGCCACCTCCTCGCAGGCGCAGATCCGCCAACCGATCTACCGCGGCAGCAACGAGGCCTGGCGGCGCTACGCCCCTTTCATCGGCGCGGTCTTCGACCCGCTCGGCGGCTGATCCTGCGGCGATCCGCCTGCGATCCTCTGGCGATCCGCCGCCCCCGGGCCCTCAAATCCGTTGCCCCCCGCGCCCCAGCCCTCTAATCAGAAGCCCAGCAAAGAACGGAGGCCCCGATGATCCTGTGCTGCGGCGAAGCCCTGATCGACATGTTGCCGCGAAAGACGGCCGAGGGTGAGGGCTGCTTCGCGCCCCATTCCGGCGGCGCCGTCTTCAACACGGCGATCGCGCTCGGCCGGCTTGGCGCGCCGGCGGGATTCTTCTCGGGTCTCTCGAACGACCTCTTCGGCCGCCAGCTGGCAGAGGCGCTGGCCGCCTCCGGGGTCGACACCTCCTATGCCATCCGCAGCGACCGGCCGGCCACGCTCGCCTTCGTTCACCTGAAGGACGGCCAGGCCAGCTACGATTTCTACGACGAGAACACCGCCGGCCGGATGCTGGCCGAGGCCGACCTGCCCGACCTGCCCGCCGCGGTCGACGCGCTCTACTTCGGCTCGATCAGCCTGGTGAACGATCCCGCCGCCTCCACCTACGAGGCGCTCTGCGCCCGCGAGGCGCCCACCCGGCTGATCATGTTCGACCCGAACATCCGCGCGAGCTTCGTGACCGACGAGAAGAGCTACCGCGCCCGGGTGGCCCGAATGATGAAGCTCGCCGATATCGTCAAGCTCTCCGACGAAGACCTGCACTGGCTGGAAGGCAAGGGCGACAGCGCGGACCTCGCCGCCGGCCTGCTGTCGCGTGGCCCGAAGATCGTCTGCATCACCGAGGGCGCGACCGGCGCCACCGCCTATACCGCGCGCGACAAGCTCTTCGTGCCCTCGCGCAAGGTCGAGGTCGCGGATACGGTCGGCGCGGGCGACACGTTCAACGCGGCGATGCTGGCCTCGCTCCACCGCCAGGGCAAGCTGACCAAGGCCGCCGTCGCCGCCGCCGACAAGCCGATGCTGGAACACATGCTGACCCTTGGGGTGAAGGCCTCGGCCGTCACGGTCAGCCGTGCCGGCGCCAACCCGCCCTGGGCGCGCGAGATCGACTGATGCGGGCGCTTCTGCAGCGCGTCACCTCCGCCTCCGTCGCGGTCGACGGCACGGTGGTGGGAGAGATCGGCCCCGGCCTTCTGATCCTCGTCTGCGCCATGCAGGGCGACGGCGACGAGAAGCCCGCCCAGCTTGCCGCACGCATCGCCAAGCTGCGCATCTTCCGCGACGAGGCGGGCAAGATGAACCGCAGCCTGCGCGACAGCGGGGGCGCGGCGCTGGTGGTCAGCCAGTTCACGCTCGCCGCCGATACCTCGCGCGGCAACCGCCCCGGCTTCTCGACTGCGGCCCCGCCCGAGGAGGGCCGCCGCCTCTACGAAGCCTTCGCCGCGGCAATGCGCGCGGAGGGGTTCGAGACCGCAACCGGCATCTTCGGGGCGGAGATGGCGGTGAGCCTGGTCAACGACGGGCCGGTGACGATCTGGCTCGATCTCTGAGCCTCGCCCTGGGGCCGCGCCAGCCGGCGCGGGCAGGCGTTCGTCGCTGACGCTCCTTTCGCTTCCGGGGATGCCTGGGGACAGAAGAAGACAGGCCGGTTTCTTCCTGGCCCGAAACCTCCCGCCGGTGGCGCCCGTCCTCACCGAAACGCGCCCGCCCGGGACATGGCCGCGCCGGGCAATCCGGCCTAGGCTGGACGTCAGGCCTATGTCAGCCTCCCGTCAGCCCCCCGATGCGAAAGCCGGTGCCCATGAAGATACGCGCAGCCATCCTGATCCTCGCCCTCACCCTGCCGGCCGCCCTGGCCGCGCGGGCCGACAGCGACGACCAGAACCGGGCGCGCGAGGCCTATGAACGGCACGAGATCCTGCCGCTGTCCGGCATCCTTGCCTCGGTCAGGAAATCCTACCCCGGCAACGTGGTGAACATCGAATACGAGGAGCTGGCCCACCGCCACATCTACGAGTTCGAGATCGTCAACCCGAAGGGTCAGGTGGTAGAGGTCGACGTCGATGCGGCGACCGGTAAAGTGATCGGTGCCGAAGCGGGAGAAGACTGATGCGTGTGCTGGCTGTGGAGGACGATCCGAGGATCGCTGCTGACCTGACGTCGGCGCTGAGCCGGGCGGGCTTCCTGGTGGAGACCTGCGCCGATGGCGAGGAGGCCTGGTTCCGCGGCGATACCGAGTCCTACGACCTGATCGTGCTTGACCTCGGGCTGCCGAAGCTCGACGGGCTGACGGTGCTGAAACGCTGGCGCGCCGGCGGCTGCGAGGTGCCGGTCCTGGTGCTGACCGCTCGCGGCGCCTGGAGCGAGCGGGTCGAGGGAATCGACGCCGGCGCCGACGACTACCTGCCCAAGCCGTTCCGGATGGAGGAGCTGGTCGCCCGCGCCCGCGCGCTGATCCGCCGCTCCGCCGGGCGCGGCAACCCGGTCCAGGTGCAGGGCAAGCTGAGCCTCGACCCCGCGCGGATGGAAGTCTCCGTCTCCGGCAAGCCGGTCTCGGTCTCCGCGCTGGAATACAGGCTGCTGTCCTACCTGATGCTGCACCGTGACCGGGTGCTGCCGGTGGGCGAGCTTCTGGAACACCTCTACGGCGACGAGGATTCGCGCGAGGCCAACGCGCTGGAGGCGCTGGTGGCGCGCCTGCGCCGCAAGCTTGGCCCGGGGGTGATCGGCACGCGGCGTGGCTTCGGGTATTTCCTCGAGGGCGGCGGGTCTTGAGGCGCTGGTCGCTTCACCTCAGGCTCTTCGCCGCCGGCGCGGCTTCCGTGATCGCAGCCCTGGCGCTGGCCGCGCTCGGGCTCTCGCTTCTCTTCAACGCGCATGTCGAGCGCCGCGCGGTGGCCGATCTTTCGCTGCAGCTCGACCAGGTCCTCGCGGGCCTCGCGCTTGACTCGCAGGGCCGGCTCATCCTGCCCGAACCGCCCGGCGATCCCCGCTTCAAGCGCCCGCTGGGGGGCCTCTACTGGCAGGTCACGGGGCCCGAGACGACGATCCGCTCGCGCTCGCTCTGGGACGACACGCTGCCGCTGCCGCAGAACGATCCGGTCGACGGGGTGGTGCATCTGCACAGGCTTCCCGGCCCGGCGGGGGGCAGCGTGCTTGCCGTCGTCCGCCACGTCCGCCTGCCCGCGCGGCTGGGCGGCAAGACCGTGCTGCTGGCCGTGGCGATGAACCGCGCCCAGCTCGTCGCCGAGGGCCGCAGCTTCGTCACCGACATGACGCCCTACCTGGCGCTGCTCGCGCTCTTCCTGATCGCGGCGGGCTGGCTGCAGGTGGCCGTGGGCCTGCGCCCGCTCGCCACCGTCGGGGCCCGCGTCGCCGCCATCCGCTCCGGCGAAAGCGCGCGGCTGGGCGATGATTTCCCCTCCGAGGTCCGCCCCCTCGCCTCCGAGGTCGACCAGCTCATCGCCGCGCGCGAGGCCGATATCGCCAAGGCCCGCGCCCGGGCGGGCGACCTCGCCCACGGCCTGAAGACGCCGCTGCAGGCGCTCTATGGCGAGGCCGGTCGCCTGCGCGACCAGCAGAACGATGAGGCCGCCGCCGCCATCGAGGAGATCGCAGCGGCGATGCAGGCCCATGTGAACCGCGAGCTGACCCGCGCCCGCATCGCCGCCTCGGCGCCGGCCGCCCATGCCGAGATGGCCGGGGTGGTGGAGCGGGTGCTGTCGGTCATCCGCCGCACGCCGGAGGGCAAGCGGGTCGACTGGCGGGTGGAGGTCCCCCCCGCGCTGGTCGCGCGGATCGACCCCGGCGACCTGACCGAGGCGGTGGGCGCGCTGATCGAGAACGCCTCCCGCCATGCCCGCAGGCGCGTCGCGATCCGTGCGGCGCGGCACGATCGGGCGCTGTCCCTGACGATCTCGGACGACGGGCCCGGCATCCCGCCCGACCGGCTGGAGGCGCTGATGGCACGTGGCGCGCGGCTCGACAGCGCCGGACCCGGGCACGGGCTGGGCCTCTCCATCGCGGCCGAGATCCTGACGGCCGCGGGCGGGGGGCTGAACCTCGCCAACCGCACGCCGGGGCCCGGGCTCGACGTGACGCTGCATCTGCCAGAGGCACCCCTACCGCGCACCTGATCCGGCGGGATCCGCGAGGGTTCGGCAGGATCTGTCAGGCTGGTGTCAGGCCCGGTGCCGAAGATGGCCTCAGGCGTTCCCACACGCCTGATCCCGGCGTCCCAAGCCTTGGGGTCGGGCCCGCAACCCCACTTCCAGGCCCGGGGTTGCGGGCCCCTGTTCCCTCCCTGCCCCTGTTCCCGCAGCGCCCCGGCAACCACGCTCAGCCGCGCAGGGCCCGCAGCGCGTTCAGCACCACCGCCACGTCGATCAGCTCCTGCAACAGCGCGCCCTCCACGGGGACGATCAGGCCCAGCGCGGCCGCCAGCATGCCCAGGACGGAAAGCCCGATTCCCGCGACCACGCTTTGAAGCGCGATCCGCCGGGTGCGGCGGGCGATGGCGAGCGCGGGCAGTACACGGTCGAGCCGGTCGACCAGCAGCACCACGTCGGCCGCCTCCGCGCTCGCCGCCGCCCCCCGCGCGCCCATCGCGACGCCGACATCCGCCGCCGCCAGCGCGGGCGCGTCGTTCACCCCGTCACCGACCATCATCACCCGGCCCGCCTTGCGCTCTGCCAGCACCACGCCGATCTTGTCGGCGGGGGCGAGCCCCGCATGGACCGCCTCGAAGCCGAGACCGTCCACGACCGCCTCGGCCACGTCAGGCCGGTCGCCGGTGGCCAGCACGATCCGCGCGATGCCGGCCGCGCGGAGCGCCGCGAATAGCCCCTCGATCCCCTCGCGCAGCGTGTCGGCCAGCACCAGCTCCCCCGCCCAGCGCCCGTCGACGGCGACGGCCACCGTCACCTCGCCCGGCCCGGCGCCATCCTTCGGCGGGGCCGCCAGACCTAGCTGCGCCGCGACGAAGCCCCGCCCGCCAAGGAGCACCGCGCGCCCGTCGATCCGCCCCTCCACGCCCTCGCCCGCCGTCTCGCGCACCGCCTCGGGCTTCGGCAGGTCCAGATGCCGCCGCCGCGCCTCGGCCACCAGCATCTCGGCGATCGTGTGGGGCGAGGCCTGCTCCAGCGCCGCGGCAAGGCGCAGCAGCTCCTCCGCCGGGACCTCGCCCGCCTCTCGGATCTCGATCAGCCCGGGCTGGCCGGAGGTCAGCGTCCCGGTCTTGTCCAGCACCAGCGCCGAGATCCCTGCCAGCGCCTCCAGCGCCCGGCCGGACTTGATCAGGATCCCCTGCTTGGCCGCCTGGCTGAGCCCCGCCACCAGCGCCACCGGCACGGCGAGGATCAGCGGGCAGGGCGTGGCGACGACGAGGACCGCGACGGCGCGGACCGGATCCCCACTTAGCCCCCAGGCCGCGCCCGCCAGCGCCAGCGTCAGGACCAGGAAGCCCAGCGCGTAGCGGTCCGCGAGACGCGCCATCGGTGCCCGCACCGCCTGCGCCTGCTGCACCAGGCGGACGATACCGGCAAAGGTGCTTTCCGCCGCCACGCGGCGCGCCAGAAGGTCGAACGGGTCGCCCGCATTCGTCGCCCCGCTCATCAGCTCCGCCCCGCCCTCGAAGCGCTGCGGCAGCGGCTCTCCGGTCAGCGCCGACAGGTCGAGATGCGCGATATCAGAGGCAAGCGCGCCATCCACCGGCAGCACATCGCCGCGCCGGATCAGCAGCCGGTCGCCGGGGCGGACGGCGTCCAGGTCAACCTCCTCCAGCGCCGCGCCGCGGTGGCGGATCGCCTTGCGCGGCACCCGGGTCAGCAGCGCCGTCATCTCGGATCGCGCGCGGCGCTCGGCAAAGGCCTCCAGCGCCTGCCCGCCCGCATACATCAGCGCGACGACGGCGGCGGCAAGCGTCTCGCCGAAGACCAGCGCGGCGGTCATCGAAAGCGCCGCCACCAGGTCCAGCCCGAACTCGCCGCGGCGAAGCGTGGTCACGATCTCGACCAGCAGCATCGCCAGTACCGGCAGCGTCGCCCCGGTCCAGACCGTCGCCGCGCCGCCCGTCCCGGCCCAGCGCAGCACAAGGCCAAGGACAAGCCCGCCCGCGCCCCAGGCGATGAGGCCGGGCCGCAGCGCCTTCTGAAGATCACCTATGCTCATGGCCCCTCCTAGCCCGGGCGCCCCGCCCGGACCTTGACCGGCATCAACTTCGCGCTCAGTCCAGCGTGCGGCGGAACCGCGTCAGCGCCAGCACCGCGAAGATCACCACGAAGGCGATCAGCGCGGCCAGCGTCGGGCGCACATCGGTGAAGCCCGCGCCCTTCAGCATCACCGCCCGCACCAGCCGCAGGAAATGCGTCAGCGGCAGCGCCTCGCCCAGGTCCTGCGCCCAGAGCGGCATCCCCTGGAACGGGAACATGAAGCCCGAAAGCAGGATCGACGGCAGGAAGAAGAAGAATGTCAGCTGCATCGCCTGCATCTGCGTCCGCGACAGGGTGGAGATCGTGTAGCCCAGAAGCACGAGCGCCATGACGAAGATCAGCACGCCGGAGAGCAGCAGCCAAAGGCTGCCCACGAAGGGCACCTGGAACAGGACCTTGGCGGCGACGAGGATCACCGTCAGCTGCACCGCGCCCACCGCGAAGAACGGCAGCACCTTGCCCAGCATGATCTCCAGCGGGCTCGCCGGCATGGCGAGGAGGTTCTCCATCGTGCCCCGCTCGGTCTCCCGCGTCAGCGCCATCGAAGTCATCATCACCATGGTCATCTGCAGGATGACCCCCAGCAGGCCCGGCACGATGTTGTACTGGGTGACGCCCTCGGGGTTGTAGCGCAGATGAGTGACGACCTCGACCTGGCTCGCCTTCTGCGCGGCGGCCTGGGCCTCGGTCCCCTCCTCGTGCTGCAGCGCCTCCTGCGCGACCGTCCCGAGGGTCGAGACCGCACCGGAAGAGGCCGAGGGGTCGGTCGCATCCGCCTCGATCAGAAGCGTCGGATGATCGCCCCGGTCCACCCGCCGGTCGAAATCCGCGGGGATGGTGACGACGAAGGAGACATCGCCGCGCGCCAGCAGCGCGTCGCCCTCGGTCGCGGAGATGCCGACATGTGTGAAGTGGTAGTAGCCCGTCGCCTCCAGCGCCGCGACGATGGCGCGCTCATAGGGACCCTGATGCGCGGTCACCAGCGCCGCCGGCAGGTGCTTGGGGTTGGTGTTGATCGCGAAGCCGAAGAGGACAAGCAGCATCAAGGGCACGCCCAGCATCATCGCGAAGGTCACCCGGTCGCGGCGCATCTGGATGAATTCCTTCGCCAGCATCGCGCGCAGGCGGGTGAGGGAGAAGACCGCGTTCATGCCATATTGTCCCGCGAGGCGCCCATGAGCTGGATGAACGTATCTTCGAGGCTCGTCTCCGCAGGGGCCCAGCGCACGCCCGCCCCTTCGGCGATCTTTCTGACGGAGGCCTCCAGCGCCGCCCCGTCGCGGCCGACGACATGCAGCGTCGTGCCGAAGGGCGCGACCTGGTCGACGCCGGGCGCGGCGCGCAGGTCCTGCGCCACCCGCAGCATCTGGCCGCCATGGTCGCCGTTCACCAGGAAGGTCGTCAGCCCCGCGCCCGCCACCACCTCGGCCACCGTCCCCTTGGCGATCAGCTTGCCGTAGGAGATGTAGTTGATCCGATGGCAGCGCTCCGCCTCGTCCATGTAATGGGTAGAGACGAGCACGGTGATCCCCTGCCCCGCCAGCCGGTGGATCTCGTCCCAGAACTCGCGCCGCGCCTTCGGGTCGACCCCGGCGGTGGGCTCGTCCAGAAGCAGCAGCCTCGGCTGGTGCATGGTGCAGGCGGCCAGCGCCAGCCGCTGCTTCCAGCCGCCCGAAAGGCGCCCGGCCAGCTGGTTCCGGCGCGAGGCGAGGCCCAGCTCCTCCAGCGTGCGGTCCACCACCTTCCGGCGCGGCGCGATGCGGTAGAGACCGGCCACGAAATCGAGGTTCTCCGCGATCGAGAGATCCTCGTAGAACGAGAACCGCTGCGTCATGTATCCGACCTCGCGCTTGATCTTCAGCGCGTCGCGGGCAAGGTCCATCCCCAGCACCCGGCCGGTGCCGGCATCGGGCTTCAGAAGGCCGCACATGATCCGGATGGTGGTGGTCTTGCCCGATCCGTTCGGGCCGAGAAAGCCCGCGATCTCGCCCTTCTCGACGGTGATCGTCACGTCGTCGACCACCGTCTTGTCGCCGTAGCGCTTGACGAGGCCGCGCACATCTATGGCGGGTTCGGTCACTTTCCGGCCCCGCGCGGCAGGTCGACGTCGACGATCTGGCCCGGCTTCAGCCGCACTGCGCCCGGATCCGGCCGCGCCTCGATCAGGTAGACCAGCTTCTGGCGGTTCTGCAGCGAGTAGATCACCGGCGGAGTGAACTCCGGCTGGTCGGCGATATAGGTGATGGTCGCATGTTCATCCGATCCGCAGCCGTCGCAGCGGACGTCGAGCCGGGTTCCGACATGGACATGGCTGAGAGAGTCTTCCGGCAGGTAGAGCATCAGCTTCACGGCGCCCTCCGGCAGGAAGGTCAGAACGGGCGCCGAGGGCCCCGCGATCTCGCCCGGATGGCGCAGCACCTCGGTGATCTCGCCGGATGCCGGGGCGATCAGCGTCCGCTGGCCCAGCTCCCAGGCTGCCGCGTCCCGCGCCGCGCGCGCCTGCGCCACCGCCGCGGTGGCCGCGGCGATCTGGTCGGGCCGGGCGGGCAGCTTGGCGACCGCCAGATTGGCGCTTGCCTGCGCCACCGCGGCCTGCGCCACATCGAGCTGGGTGCGCGCGGTATCGAGGTTCGCCTGCGGGGCCACGCCCCGGTCGTTCAGGCTCTGGGCCCGCGCCAGCTCCTTGCCGGCATTCTCCTCCTGCGCCTTTGCCGAGGCGAGCGCGGCTTCCAGCACCTTGATCTCCTCCGGCCGGCGGCCCTGCTTGAGGTCGGCCAGCTGGCTTTCCGCCTGCGCCAGCGCCGCCCGCGCCTTGGCGAGGGTGATATAGGCGTCGCGCTGTTCCATCCGCACGATCACCGCGCCCGCCTTCACATGATCGCCGCGCGCCACCTCCAGCGTCTTCACCTGCGCGACCGCAACCGGGGCGATCAGGTCATAGTCGCCCTCGACATAGCCGGTGGCCAGCGGCGGCGCCGGGATGCAGGCGTTGAAGAAGGCGCTCAGGATCGGCACGGCACAGAGAAAGCTCATCGATCGGTCCTTTCACCTGCGGCACGCGCCGCGTCCTTGCTGGCGGCAAGCGCCCCGTGGAGGTTCCCGGCCAGAAGATCCGCGATCACCGCGGCCCGCTCCGGCCCGATCGCGTCCCAGCCAAGTCGGCGCAGCACCATCGGCTGGCCGACGCGGAAATAGATCACCTGCCCGATCATCGCGAAAACGGCGAGCCGCACGCCCTCGCTTTCGGGATCGAGCCCCGTTGCGCGGCCCCAGAGCCGGCAGAGCATCCGGTGTCGCGGCCCGATGATGCGTTCGTAGATCGGGTCGACCAGCGGGCCGGCCATGGTGATCTCGCGCAGCAGGAAGACGGCGAAATCCTGCGCCGGCCCGGGGCCGGCCATGAAGCGCACGGCCGCATGCAGCAACCGCTCCAGCACGGCCGCGGCCTCCTCCGCCCGCTCCGGCAGAAGGGCGGCGCCGTCGGCGGGCAGGATGGTATCGATCTCGGCGGCGATCGCCTCGACGCAGGCCAGCCGCAGGCCCGCCTTGCCGCCGAAATGATAGGCGATGGCGGCTACGTTGGCCCCGGCACGGGCGGCGATCTCGCGGGTCGAGGCGCCGTCGAACCCCTTGCGGCCGAAGAGATGCAGCGCCGCCTCGATCAGCGCGGCACGGGTGGGCATCTCGGCATCTGGCGACGGCATCGGCGCGACCCCGGCTTTAACTAACCGGACATTAAATCAAACGATTGATTACGTCGAGTCCCCTTCACCCCTGCGCGAGGTGGCCCGCGGCCGGGCCCGGATCGGCGGCAGGTGGCGTGACGAGGGGAGGCGGATCGGCGGGGTCCCGCCGGTCGCGTGCCGGGGAAACCCGCCCAGCCCGCTTGCGGCCGGCCCGGACCCGCCCGGAATTCGGATACCCCGATGAACAAAGCAGATTTTCCGCCCCCGCCGGGCGGCGCGCGCACCGTCAGGGATGCGCAAAATGCTGCAGGAGCAGCCAATTCCGCGGCCAACCGGCGGATAATTGCCGATGCCGGTCCTTCGCCTGCGCCGATGCCCGGGCCGGTTGCCGCCCATTCGTGATCGCCCTGTAGCGAACTGGCCCGGAAAGTGATTTCAATCAGCGAAATAGCTGCCGCGAATCAGATACTTCGATGTTCGACCAGACCCCGGCCCAGCCGACCTCCTCCACGCGCCGTCGCCTCATCGCGACGCTGCCGCTTTCGGCGTTTCTGCTGGGTGGCACCGCCCTGCCGCGCATCGTCCGGGCGCAGTCGGCCCCCGCCAAGCCCGGCCCCGATGCCGCGCCGCAGAAATTCTCCTTCGACATCCTGACCGAGCAGATGCGCGCCCGGGCCAAGGCGTCCTATGTCGCGCCGAAGAAGGTCACCAGCATCCTCGGCCAGCTCAAGTACGACGATTACCAGAAGATCCAGTACAATCCCAAGCAATCGCGCTGGAGCGGTGCGGACAGCTTCTTCCGGGTCGACGCCTTCCACCTCGGCTGGCTCTTCGACATGCCGGTCGGCCTCTACCAGGTCGAGGGCGGAACGGCGAAACCCTTCGTCTTCACCACGGACGACTTCCTCTACCACGGCGATCTCGCCGCGCGGGTGCCCAAGGACGCGCAGCTGAAGGGCGTGGCCGGCTTCCGGCTGCGCTACCCGCTGAACCGCGCCGACATCTTCGACGAGTTGGTGGCCTTCATCGGCGCCTCCTATTTCCGGGCGCTTGGCGAAGGCAACACCTACGGCCTTTCCGCCCGGGGCCTCGCCATCAACACCGGCCTCTCGGGGGCCGAGGAATTCCCCCGCTTCTCGGATTTCTACCTCGAGAAGCCGGCCCCGGGCGCGCAGTCGGTGGTGGTCAACGCAGCACTCGAAAGCCCCTCCTGCACCGGCGCCTACCGGTTCGTCATCACCCCCGGCGAGAACACCGTGATGGAGGTGACCGCGCGGCTCTTCTTCCGCGCCGCGGTCCAGCAGCTCGGCATCGCGCCGCTGACCTCGATGTTCCTCTACTCAGCCGTGAACCGCGAGGGCTTCGACGATTACCGCCCGCAGGTCCACGATTCCGACGGGCTGATGATCCGCCGCGCCGATGGCGACGTGATGTGGCGCCAGCTCGCCAACCCGCCGCGGCTGGGCAGCTCGGTCTTCACCGTGAAATCCCCTGTCAGCTTCGGCCTGCACCAGCGGGACCGCAACTTCGACGACTACCAGGACGCGGGCGCCCATTACGAAACCCGCCCCTCGATCAACGTCGAGCCGATCGGGGACTGGGGTGACGGCGCCGTTCGGCTGGTGGAGATCCCCTCCCAGCTCGAGGTGAACGACAACATCGTCGCCTTCTGGATCCCCGCCGCCCCGGTGCAGGCCGGCCAGGCGCTGGAGTTCCGCTACCGCCTGGTCTGGGGCGACCTGCCCCCGAACGGCAAGGGCGAACGCGCCTATGTCGAACAGACGCGCGCGGGCCATGGCGGCATCTCGGGGGCCAAGCCGGACCCCAATACCCGCAAGTTCGTGATCGACTTCAAGGGCGGCATCCTCGCCCGCATGCCGGGTGACGCGGATGTCAAACCCGTCATTACCGTATCGCATGGCAAAATCGTCGATCAGACCTTGTTCAAAGTCACCGGCGAGAACATATGGCGGCTCGTTCTGAACGTGTCGGCGCAAAGCGGCAGCATCGTAGAATTGACCGCGCACATTGCAGGCTATGGCAGGAAGCTTACCGAGATCTGGCTCTATCAATGGATGAGAGACTGATGCCCAAGGACCTTTACATTCCGGGCGATTCCGAAGTGATCCGCGCCGAGCCCGTCGGCGCCCTGCCGAAGGCACCGCTTGCCATGCCGCGCCAGGTGCTGGAGCACCCCATGGGCCGCCTGGCCCGGCTCCGCCTTGTCTGGGACGGCTGGCTCAGGGCCCATGTGCTTGGGAACTGAGTTTTGGAGCGTGACGCCAGGCGCGACGCGGCGCTCGAGCTGCGGCGCACGGCCGCCCTCGGCCTGAGCCTCGCGCTCGCTGCGGGCGCGGGCCTGCTTTTTCTGCAATTCGGCCTCGCCGACGGGTTCGACCTGATGGACGTGGTCCGTTCGGTGCTGATCTTCGGCTCCACCTTCTGGCTGGCCTGGGGGGCGGTGCAGGGGCTTGCGGGGCTCGCCTGGCGCGCCCCCGCCCTGCCCCGCGTCGAGGGGCCGATCACCGGCCGCACCGCCATCCTTGTGCCGGTCTATAACGAGGACCCCGTCGTCACCTTCGCCCGCATCGCGGCGATGGACGAAAGCCTCGCGGCCACCGGCCAGGGCGCGCTCTTCGACTTCGCCATCCTCTCCGATACCCGCGACGAGGCGGTGGCCGAGGCAGAGCAGCACTGGTTCCTGCACCTGCTCGACGCGCGCGGGGCCGAGGGGCGGATCTTCTACCGCCGCCGCGCCCGCAACACCGGCAAGAAGGCCGGCAATGTCGAGGATTTCATCACCACCTCCGGCGGCGCCTATGACTACGCGCTGATCCTCGACGCCGACAGCCTGATGGAAGGCGCCACGATCGTCGAGATGGTCCGGCGGATGGAGGCAGTGCCGGATCTGGGCCTTCTCCAGACCCTGCCGAAGATCATCCGCGCGCGGTCGCGCTTCGGGCGCGCGCAGCAGTTCTCCGCCAGCTTCTTCTCGCCGATCTTCGCCCGCGGGCTGGCGCTGATGGCCGGGCGCACCGGCCCGTTCTGGGGCCATAACGCGCTTGTCCGCACCCAGGCCTTCGCCAGCGCCTGTGGCCTGCCCGCGCTCTCCGGCCAGCCGCCCTTCGGCGGCCATATCCTCAGCCACGATTACGTCGAGGCGGCGCTGCTGGCCCGCGCTGGCTGGCTGGTGCGGCTCGACCCGGATCTGGAGGGCTCCTTCGAGGAGGGCCCGGAGAACATCGTCGATTTCGCCAAGCGCGACCGGCGCTGGTGCCAGGGCAACCTGCAGCACGGCCGCCTTCTGGATGCGCCCGGGCTGCGGCCGTGGAGCCGCTTCGTCTTCCTGCAGGGCATCCTTGCCTATGTCGCGCCGCTCCTCTGGCTGGGCTTCATCCTCGCCTCGATCGCCGCGCCGCTCTTCGTCGCCGCGCCGAACTATTTTCCGGAACCCTACCTGCTCTTCCCGGTCTTTCCCTCGAACGAGACATCTAAGGCGATGGGGCTCGCCTTCGGCGTCTTCGGGCTGCTGCTTCTGCCGAAGCTGATGATCGCGGCCGAGGCCGCCATGACCGGCCGTGCCCGCCCCTTCGGCGGCGGATTGCGCGGGGCGGTCTCGACGCTGTGGGAGCTGGCGCTCTCCTCGCTGATCGCGCCGGTGATGCTGATGTTCACGACGCGCTCGGTGCTGCAGGTGCTGATGCGGATCGACGCCGGATGGCCGCCCAACAACCGCGGCGACGGCACGCTCTCGCTGTCCGACGCCTGGATCGCCTCGCGCTGGATCGTGGCGACGGGTCTGCTCCTTTTGGGGGCCTCCTGGGCGCTGGCGCCGGAGCTGGTGCTGTGGCTCCTGCCGGTGTCGCTGCCGATGATGGCCGCGCCGCTGCTGATCGCCTGGACCTCCCGCCCCGGCGCGCGGGGCCTTCTGCGCACCGGGACCGAAGGCACGACGCCCGAGGTCGTGGCCACCCATGACCACATCCTGGCCGCCTGGCAGGCGGCCGGGGCAAGGCGCGAACCCGCCCTCACCGTCTGAGGCCCGAAGGTGCGCAGCGAATGCGCACCCTACGCCGTTTCGGGTCGGGCTTCCCCCCGAATGCAAAACCCTCCCCCCTTGCGGGGAGAGGGCCAACGGTCGCGAAGGATCCGCCCCGGCCGCGCTTACTCCGCCACCACCGGCTGGTTCGCGCCCTCGCCGCCCTTGCGCTGCCGCTTGCGCCACCCGCCCTTCACCAGGCGCAGCGTGAAGCCCGAAAGCTTCTCCATCTGCACGAAGATCACTGGCGTGATGTAAAGCGTCAGCGCCTGGCTCACCAGAAGGCCACCGACCACCGCGACCCCCAGCGGCTGGCGCAGCTCCGAGCTTGCGCCCGTGCCCAGCGCGATCGGCAGCACACCCAGCATCGCGCAGAAGGTCGTCATCATGATCGGCCGGAACCGCCTTGCCGCAGCGATGCGGATCGCGTCCACCGCGCTCATCGCCTCCTCTCGTCGCAAGACCAGCGCCACGTCGATCATCATGATCGCGTTCTTCTTCACGATCCCGATCAGCATCAGAAGCCCGATAAGCGCGATGATCGACAGGTCGAACCCGGTGACCTGCAGCGCCAGAAGCGACCCCAGCGCCGCCGAAGGCAGGCCCGACAGGATGGTGATCGGATGGATGAAGCTCTCGTAGAGCACCCCCAGCACGATGTAGATCGTCAGCACCGCCGCCCCGATCAGAAGCCCGGTGTTCCCGCTCGCCTGCTGGAACAGCTTCGCCGCGCCGGCGTAGGAGGTCAGCACCGTCGCCGGCATCCCCATCTGCGCCTTCAGCTGGCTGATCCGCTCCGTCGCGGTACCGAGGGACACCCCGGCAGGCAGGTTGAACGACAGCGTCACGGCCGTCAGCTGCCCGGTCTGGTTCACCGAGACCGGCCCGGCGCTGCGCACCACCTTCGCGAAGGAGGCCAGCGGCACCAGCTTGCCCGAACTCGTCGGAATCATCAGCGACTGAAGCGAGGATTCCGTCCACTGGAAGTTCGGATTGTATTCCAGGATCACGTCATAGCTCGATCCGGTGGTCTGGATCTGCGTCGCCACGTCCGATCCGAAGCCCGCTTCCAGCGTCGTGCGAAGCGACTGGGCCGTCACCCCAAGCCGGCTTGCCGCGTTCTGGTCGACGACGACCTTCGCCTGCAGGGCATTGTCCTCGTAATCCGAGGCGACATCCACGAAATGCGCCGGGTCGCTGCGCATCGCGTCTTCCAGCTTCTGGGCCCAGAGCCGGCCGACGCTGGCGTCGATGGACTGCAGGACGATCTGGTAGGTCGAATCCGTCGCCCGCCCGCCGAAGCGGATCGACTGGGTCGGGCTGACGAAGGCCCGGATGCCGGGGATGCCGCCCAGCGTGCGCCGCAGCTGGCCCAGCGTCACCTGGATCGGCGGGCGCGTCTTCTTGTCCTTCAGCTGGACATACATGAAGCCGCGGTTGGTCTGGCTCGACCGGATGACAGAGGCGACATGCGCCACCGCCGGGTTCTTCTTCACCGCGGCCGCCGCCTCGCCCTGCAGCTTCTCCATCGCGGCGTAGGAGATGTCCTGCCGCGCCGTGGTGGACACGATCAGCGTTCCCAGGTCCTCCGGCGGAAAGAAGCTCCGCTGGATCGTGGTGAACAGGTAGAACGAGGACACCGCCGTGGCGAAGAACAGCATCAGGATCATCCCCTGATGCCGCAGGCACCATGCGACCGAGCGCTCGTACCCGTCCGTGATCCGGTGGGACAGTGTCCGCTTGGCGGCGCCGGCGTGATGCACGACGGGAAGCCGCGCCGCCATCATCGGCGTCGCCGTAAGCGACACCACGGCCGAACTCAGGATCGCGATCGTGACCACCACCCCGAACTCGTTCAGGATCCGGCCCACGACGCCGCCCATCAGCAGGATCGGCAGGAACACGGCGACCAGCGACAGCGACATCGAGATGATGGTGCTCGTGACCTCGCGCGAGCCCTCGAGCGCCGCATGCATCGGCGGCTCGCCCAGCTCGGTTCGTCGGACGATGTTCTCCAGCATCACGATGGCGTCGTCGACCACCAGCCCGACAGAGAGCGTCATCCCCATCAGCGAGATGTTGTCGATCGAATAGCCGAGGAAATACATCAGCCCCAGCGTCGCGATCAGCGACAGCGGCACCGCGATGGCCGGGATCATCGTCGCGGTCAGCCGGTTGAGGAAGATGTAGATCACCAGCACCACAAGCCCGATGGTGATGGCCAGCGTGCCCTGAACGTCATGCACGGCGGCCTTGATGGGCGCGGCGGCATCGTTGACCACGCGGATGGTCGTGCCCGCGGGCAGCGCCGCGCGGATCTCGGGCAGCTTGGCGCGGATCGCATCGACCACGGCCACGGTGTTTGCGTCGGGCTGGCGCTGGACGGCCAGGATGATGCCGCGCTGGCCGTCGAAACGCGCCCCGCTGTTGAGGCTGTTCACGCTGTCATAGACATTCGCGACATCGCCGAGGCGGACGAAATTCCCGTCCGGCTTCGCGATGATGAGCGTCCGGAACGCCGCGGCACTGGTGCGCTGGGTATCGGCAGAGATCGTCAGCTGCTGGCTGGAGTTCTGGATTTCGCCGACCGGCGTCTGGTCGTTCGCGGCCTTCAGCGCGCTGGCCACGTCGTTCATCGACAGGTTGCGCGCATGCAGCTTCTTCGGCGACACGTCGACCCGGACCGCATAGGTGCGCGAGCCGAACACAAGCGCCTGCGCCACGCCCGGCAGCGTCGACAGCATGGGCGAGATCACGTTCTCCGCGATATCGTCAACCTGCGTCAGCGGCGCCGCGTCCGAGGTCAGCGCCAGCATGATGATCGGCGCGGAGGCAGGGTTGACCTTCCGGTAACTCGGCGTCTGCGTCATGTTCGACGGCAGCTTGCGCGAGGCCCGGCTGATCGCCGCCTGCACGTCCGCGGCGGCCGCGTCGATGTTGCGCGACAGCGCGAACTGGATGGTGATGTCGGTGGAGCCGAGCGTCGACGTCGCGGAGATCGAGTCGATCCCCTCGATCGTCTCGAACTGCTTGATCAGCGGCGTGGCGACAGAGGTCGCCATCGTGTCGGGCGACGCCCCCGCGAGATCGGCCGACACCTGGATCGTGGGCAGGTCGGCCTGCGGCAGGGCGGCGACGGGCAGGTTGGTGTAGCCGGCATATCCCGCAAAGATGATCCCGATCATCATCAGGATCGTGGCCACCGGCCGGCGGATGAAGAAGGCCGAGATGCTCATGACTTGCTGACCGCCGCCGCGTCGGAGGCCGACAGGTCCGCCTGGCCGTGCTTGTTGCCCGCGGCCCCAGAGGCCCCCGCTTCCGCCTTGGGCGGAACGATCCGGATCGCGGCGCCGTTCGTCAGCGCCGCCTGGCCCTCGGTCACCACCCTGTCGCCCGCCTTGAGGCCGGAGCTGATCCCCGCCAGCCCGTTCTCGCGCAGCGCGACCTGCACGATGCGGCTTTCCACCGTGCCCTTGTCGGTGACCACGAAGACCGCCGAGCCGTTGACATGCGGCATCACCGCCACGCCCGGCACCAGCACCAGCTCCCCGGTCGTGCCGGCCTGCACCGTCACGTTCACCGGCTGGTCGGGCCAGAGCATCTCGTCGTCATTGGCAAGGCTCGCCCGAAGCGTCACGGTGGCCGAAGCCGGGTCGACCGCGTTGTCGATGAAGGTCACGGCCCCCTTGGCCTGCGGGCCGGAGGCGGCGTCGCTCAACTCGGGCGAGACCGTGACCGTCAGCACCCCGGCCTTCTGGGTCCGGCGCAGCAGCGGCAGGTCCTCGACCGGCAGGCTGAACTGCACCAGCACCGGCTTCATCTTGATGATCTGCAGGATCTTGGTGCCCGCCGGAACGAAGGCGCCGGTGGAAAATTGCACCGCGCCCACCTTGCCGTCGAAGGGCGCCCGGATCTGGGTGTTGGCAAGCGTCACCTGGTCGACGGCATAGGCCGCCTTGTCGACCGCGAGCGTGCCCTTCGCCACCTTCACCGCCGCCAGCGCATCGTCGCCCGACTGCGCGGTCGAGACCCCGGTCTGCACAAGGTGCTGGGTGCGGGTATAGGTCGACTGCGCGTTGTCGAGCGTCGCCTGGTCCTTGTCGATCTGCGCCTTGTCCTTGGCGATCTGGGCGCGGATCGCCCGGTCGTCGAGCTGCACCAGCAGGTCGCCGGCCTTCACCTCGGCCCCGTCGGCGACCAGCACCTTGGCGATGGTGCCCGCCGTCTCGGGCGAAAGCGCCGTCGACTGGGTGGCGGTCACGGTGCCCAGCGCGCTGCGCAGCACCGGCAGCGTGCCCGCCTTGGCCACGGCCACGTTGACCGCAACCGGCCCGGCATGATGCCCGCCCTGGCCCTGGGCCGCAGCCCCCGCCCCGGCCTTGGCCCCGGAAGCCCCCGCCGCGAGCGAGGGATCGATCTTCGCCACCGCCGTCTTCACCCAGGCGGGGGAGACCGCGACCAGCTCACGCCGGTAGAAGTATCCCGCCGCGACCACGGCCAGGACCACGAGGAGGGCGTATTTCTTCATTGCTCAGAGCTCCCTGCGCCGGGCAATGCCCCGGGCGCAACCGGACGAACACTAGGACCCGCCTTGGTCGAAGAAAATGCGTAAGTGTAGCTTTCATCTACGCGTGATAGAGAAGAAATCCAAGCGAATGATAAAGCCATCTCAGCGCCTTGCGGTCGTAGTCGATCAGGCTTTAACGCACCCGCCTTCCCTTTCCGTCGCCGCGGTGCGACATATTTTCCGCCCCTCTCCCGCGCCCGCAGACGCGCCGCGCATCCCGGGCGCTGCGCCCCGCACCGAAGGACCCGCCCCGTGACCCGCGCCACCGCCCTGTCCATGATCAAGTCCCGCGCCATCCCGCTGATCGTGGCCACCGCGCTATTCATGGAGAACCTCGACAGCACCGTCATCGCCACCTCGCTGCCGAAGATCGCGCAGGATCTGGGCACCAGCCCGATCCACCTGAAACTGGCGCTGACCTCCTACCTGCTGGCGCTGGCGATCTTTATCCCGGCTTCGGGCTGGATGGCCGACCGCTTCGGGGCGCGCAGCGTCTTCCGCCTCGCCATCCTGGTCTTCGCCACCGGCTCGATCGCCTGCGGCGCCTCCTCCTCGCTCTTCTGGCTGGTCTGCGCGCGGGTGCTGCAGGGGATCGGCGGCTCGATGATGGTGCCGGTGGGCCGGCTGATCGTGCTGCGCACCACGCCGAAGTCGGCGCTGGTCGACGCGCTGGCCTGGCTGACCATGCCCGCGCTCCTCGGCCCGGTCATGGGCCCGCCGCTCGGCGGCTTCATCACCACCTATTTCGACTGGCGCTGGATCTTCTGGATCAACATCCCGATCGCGGCCCTCGGCGTCACCCTCGTCACCCTCTTCATCCCCCGCGTGAGGGCCGAGGCCACCCGCGCCTTCGACGCGCTGGGGTTCCTGCTCGTCGGCCCCGGCCTCGCCGCCTTCCTGACCGGGGTGACGATGGCCGGCCTCGGCCTCTCGTCCATGGCGGTGATGCTGGGGCTGACCTTCGGAGGCCTCGCGCTGGTGCTGCTCTACATCCGCCATGCCGGGCGGGTGGAGGCGCCGCTCGTGGACCTCACGCTTTTCTCGCTGCCGACGTTCCGCGCGGCGGCCCTCGGCGGCAGCCTCTTCCGCATCGGCGGCGGCGCGCAGCCCTTCCTGCTGCCCCTGATGCTGCAGCTCGGCTTCGGCTATTCGCCGTTCCAGTCGGGCCTGGTGACGCTGGCCACCGGCGCCGGCGCGCTGACGCTGAAATTCGGGGCCCAGCGGATCCTGAACCGCTTCGGTTTCCGCCGCATCCTGATCGTCAACGCGGTGCTCGGATCGCTCTTCCTGCTGGCGCCCGCCAGCTTCACCGCCGCCACGCCCTATGCCGCGATGGTCGGCGTCCTGTTCATCGGCGGGATCTGCCGTTCGCTGGAGTTCACCTCGATCAGCGCCATCGCCTATTCCGAGATCACATCGGACCGGATGAGCAGCGCCACCAGCTTCAACTCCGTCCTGCAGCAGCTCTCCCGCTCCATCGGGATCACGGTCGCGGCCTTCGCGTTGCAAGGGGTGCAAAGCTATCGCGACACGGCTCAGATCACCGCCGCCAGCTTCCCGCCGGTGTTCTGGATGATCGCGGGCGTCTCGATCGCCTCGGTGATCTGGTTCCTGCGGCTCTCGCCCGATGCCGGCGGTCAGCTCCTCAGCCGCCGCAGCTCGGAAGGCCGGGCCTGAACGGCCCGCTCCCCCGGCGCGCGGGCGGCGCTACTCCGCCGCCACCTCGCCGCCGCGACGCCGCCGCCGGCGGAACCAGCCGAACCAGCGCCATTGCCGCTTGCCGTCGCGGGTGACGAGCATCAAGAGCGACGGCGTCACGATCAGCGTCAGCACCGTGGCGAAGGCCAGCCCGAAGACGATGGCCGAGGACAGCGAGATCCACCACTGCGTGGACGGCGCGTTCATCGTGGTCTCATGGCTCAGCAGTTCGAGGTTCAGCCCGAAGGCGATCGGCAGCACGCCGAGGATCGCGGTGACGGCGGTCAGCACCACCGGCCGGGCGCGCTCGTGGCAGGTCTCCAGGATGGCGTCGACCTTGCCCATCCCCTCCTCGCGCAGCTTGTCGAACGTGTCGATCAGCACGATGTTGTTGTTCACCACCACGCCCGCCAGAGCAATGATGCCGATCCCGGTCATCACCACCCCGAAGGGCTGATGCATGATGATGAGGCCGAGGAAGACCCCGATGGTCGACATCACCACGGCCGAAAGCACCAGCCAGACAGAGGTGAACTTGTTGAACTGGGCCAGAAGCACCGTGAAGATCAGGAACACCGCCGCCAGCGCCGCCTTCGACAGGAAGGCCGCGGAATCCTTCTGGTCCTGATCGGAACCGGCGAGCTTCCAGCGCACGCCCTTCTGATCAAGGTTCATGGACTGCATCATCCGCGTCACCTCCGCCTGAACGGCCGAGATCTGCGCCCCCTCGCGCACGTTGGCAGAGACGGTGACGGTGCGCACCCCGTCGATCCGCGTCAGCGTGCCGGTGGAGGGCGCGGCCACGCGGTGGACGAAGTTCGACAGCGGCACCGGCCCGTTCGCCGTCGGCACCCGAAGCTCGTCGAGCATGGAGAGCGTGCGATCCTTGGCCGGCAGGCGCAGGCGGATATCCACGGGGTTGTCCTGCCCCGGCGGGCGGTAGTCGGTCAGCTTCAGCCCGCCGGTGACCAGCTGGACCATGGCGCCGATCGTGCCCGGCTGCACGCCCGCCTTGGCCGCATCCGCCCGGTCCACCTGCAGCTCCCAAGTCACGCCCGGTGGCGGCAGCCCGTCGGCGATGTCGACCGCCTCGGGGATGTTCTTCTTCAGCGCCGCCGCGACCAGACGCGCCTCGCCGTCAAGCCCCTTCGGGTCGACCTGCGATAGCTGGATCTGGATCGGCTTGCCCGAGGGCGGGCCCGCCTGCGGCACCGAAACCTCGACCTCGACACCGGGCAGGCCGACCATGGCCTTCCGGAGGTTCGCGAGGATCTCGTTCGCTGCCGGCCGGTGCCGCCAGTCGACGAATTCATACTGGATCACGCCCACCACGTCGGCCGCGACGCTGGCGCTCGGGCTGCAGTCCCGCGCCTGCCCGGCGCAGGTATAGACCGTCTTGATCCCGGGCCAGCCCAGCAGCCGCACCTCCGCCTGCCGGGTCAGCGCGTCCATCTCGTCGATGGAGAGGTTGCCGCGGGCATGGACGTAGAGAAGGCCGTAATCCGGCTCGACATTCGGGAAGAACTCCACCCCCGCGCCGTATTTGCCGTAGGCCACGGGCACCGCGACCAGCGCCGCGACGGCGGCGATCACCACGATCCACGGATGGCGGATCGCGCGGCGGACAAAGCGCATGTAAAGGCTGTCGCGCCGCGTCTCCCCCTCCGGCGACTTCCGCGCGATCAAGGCCCCCAGCGTCGGGGCGAAAATCAGCGCGTAAAGCATCGAAGCCGAGAGCGTCGCGATCAGCGTCAGCGGCAGGTACATCATGAACTGCCCGACGATGCCGGGCCAGAACAGCAGGGGCGAGAACGCCGCCACCCGCGTCATCGTCGCCGCGATCACCGGCCCCGCCATGCGGTGAGAGGCCATGGCGAAGGCCTCCTTCCGGTCCATCCCCTCCGCCATCCGCCGCTCGGCGAATTCGGTGACGATGATCGCGTCGTCGACCAGCATTCCCACGGCGAGGATCAGGCTGAAGAGCACCACGATGTTGACGGTCAGCCCCGCCAGCGACAGCCCCAGGATCCCCATCAGGAACGAGGCCGGGATGGCCAGCCCGATCAGAAGCGAGGCGCGCGCCGAAAGCGAGAAGAGGATGACGATGAAGACGAGGATAACCGCCGTCAGCACCGAGTTCTGCAGGTCCGACAGCAGCTGGCGGATGTTGGTGGACTTGTCCTGCGAATAGCTGACGACCGCGCCCTTCGGCAGCTGCTTCTCGAAAGCGGCGGTGACGGCCTTCACCGCGTCCACCGTCTCGATCAGGTTCGCGCCCGAGCGTTTGGAGACGGCAATCGCGATCGCGGGCTTGCCGTTCAGCCGCGTGATCGTCGTCGGCTCCTTCTGGGTCGCGGTGATGGTGGCGATATCCTTGGCGCGGACGACCGCGTTCGGTGTCGCCACGATCGGCAGGTTCGCCACGTCCTGAGGGGTCTCGATCAGCGCCGGCACCTTGATCGCGTAGCGGCCCTGGTCGCCCTGCATCGC
Source organism: Solirhodobacter olei (assembly GCF_004010155.1). GTDB lineage: Bacteria > Pseudomonadota > Alphaproteobacteria > Rhodobacterales > Rhodobacteraceae > Solirhodobacter > Solirhodobacter olei. Next base: position 131,843 of record NZ_RRYH01000005.1, read on the forward strand.
GCCGGCGGCGACAAGCTGGTTGTTCGCCACCGCGCCGCCGATCAGCTGGTCCGGACGCAACCCGTAGGAGACGAGCTTGTCCGGGTCGATCGTCACGTCCACCACGTCGTCGCGCACGCCCTGCAGCGTCGCGTCAAGGACGCCGTGAACGTCGCCGATCCGGTCGCGCAGGTCCCGCGCGGCCGCGGTCAGCGCGCGCTCGGGCACGTCGCCCGACAGCGTGACCACCAGCACCGGGAATTCCGAGATGTTGACCTCGTGCACCGTCGGGTCCTGGGTCATCCCGTCCGGCAGATTGGCCCTGGCATCCGACACGGCGGCACGGACGTCCTGCAGGGCCTTGGCCAGGTTCGCCCCGGCCTGGAACTCGATCAGCACCGATCCCCCGCCCTCATAGGCGGTGGAGGTCATCTTCTTGATCCCGGCGATGGTCTTGACCTGCGTCTCCATCGGGCGCAGCAGCAGCCGCTCGCTGTCCTCCGGAGAGATCCCGTTATACGTCATCTGGACGTACATGATCGGGATCTGGATATCCGGCTCGGCCTCCTTCGGCACCGTGGAATAGGCGATCGCACCCGCAACGATCAGCGCCAGCAGCACCGACAGCGTCAGCCGGGTGTTGCGGATCGCCAGTTCGACGAGCTTCATGGATTGGCCCCGGCGGCGTCCAGCACCACGGTGGAACTGCCGAGCACCGGCCCGCCCTTCGGCGGCGCCACCACGTCGACCTTCTGCCCGTCCCGCACCAGGTCCTGGCCAGAGACGATGATCCGCACCCCGGCCGGAACCCCGGAAAGGATCAGCCCGCCCGGGGTGTCGTCGACCAGCTTCACCGGCGTGAACTGCGCCACGTCATCCGCGCCCACCGTGCGCAGGCCCAGCGCGCCGTTCTCCGACAGCGTGATGGCCGAACGCGGCACCGTCACCGCCTTGACCGGCGGCGCAAACAGCGTCACCTGCGCGGTCATGCCCGCCGGGATCCTGCCATCGGGGTTGGCCAGCGCGATCTCCACCGGATAGGTCCGCGTCACCTTCTGACCGAGACGCGAGACATAGCGCACCGTGCCGGTGAAGGTCCGCCCGTCGACAAGGCTCACCTTGGCCTTCGAACCGACCGAGACATCGCTCACGTCCTGCTCGTTCACCGCCGCGCGCACCACGATCGGGTCAAGCGCCAGAAGCTCGGCCACCGGCGTGCCGGGCTGGACCCACTGGCCCTGCTCGACAGCGGTGCTGTCTACCACGCCTGCGAAGGGCGCGCGCAGGATCAGCTTGTCCGCCGCCGCCTGCGCCTGCGCCAGCGCCGCCTTCGCCGCCGCCTCGGCCGACCGCACGCCAAGCAGTTGCAGATCCGCCATATGGCCCGATTTCGCCAGCTGCTCGTCGGCCCTCAACTCCTGCGTGCGCTGCGCCAGCGCCGCCTGCGCCGTCTCCACCGCGGCCTTCAGGTCCTCGCCCTCAAGCCGCAGGATGACGGCCCCGGCGGCGACCTGCTGGCCCTCCTTCACCTCGAGCTGGCCGATGATGCCGGAGGTCCGCGCCGCAAGCTGCACGGATTTGTCGGCCTGGGTCTCGCCGGTCAGCAGGATCGGGCGGGAATGGTCCTCGAAGCGCGGCACGATCGCCGCGACCGTCGGCAGCTGCGGCTTTGCCTCGCCCTGTTTCGCCGACGTCTGCGCGTCCTGCGGCGCCGGCTGCGCCGCCGCCGCCTGCTCGCTTCCAACCGAGGCGAACTTGCCGGTGACCACCCAGGCGGCGGCCCCGATCAGAACGATGATCGCTGCGATCCGGTGACCCGGCATTCTACGAGACATAGGCCCGAATTCCCGCACTCATTCCACGCGCCATCTGCCCCCGCCCCACGCGGACCGCCACGAGAGCGCCGTTTCTCCGCCTCTAGATAAGCTCTCGCTCATCCGATCAAGTGTTTGTGAGCAGGAAGCCGCCGATTTGGACAGAATTGCCACACCCGTCAAACGGGTGCCGCGCCCCTCCGGCTCAGCCGAGATCCTTCAGACAGCGCCCCAGCGCCTGCATCGAGGCGGCGGCCCCGAACAGGCTGTAGCGCCGCACCACCTGCCCCCGCGCATCTATCAGCTGCAGGACGTGGCCCGAGGCGATCCGGTCCAGCAGCTTCTGCCCCGCCGGGCCGCCCGGCAGATCGAACAGCAGCGACTGGCGCAGCAGGCTCGCCCCGCGCACCTTCAGCGTCCCGCCTCCGTCGACCGCGATGGCCAGATTCCCGCGCCGCGGCCGGTCGCCGAACGTCCACTTCGCCGAATAGAACTGCAGCCGCACCGGGTTGCGGTGGTCGGCGAAGATCGAGAAGACCTCGCGCTCCTCCCGCACCTCGGCCAGGCAGGCGCCCGCGCCATCGGCCCAATGCACGGCGCGCACCTCCCAGGCCCCGCGCTTGAAAAGCAGCTGCGACGCCCCCTGACCGTGGCCTTGCGCCTGCCCTTGCTGTTGCGCCTGCCCTGACTGTTGCATCGGGGCCCGCGTCTGCGCCACGGCGCCGCCCGCCGCCGCCAGCGCCAGCGCCGCGGCCAGCGCCAGCCGCGCAAGGGGGGCGCTCAGTCCCGCCGCCATTCCCACGGCCTCGTAAAGGTGCCAAGCACGCGCTCCACCGCCGCTTCGCTCGCCTGGCCGGTGTGGACGATCTCCGCCACCAGGCCGCGCTTCTTGTCCTCGACGACCTCTGCCACCCGCGCCTCCACCCCGGCCTCTGCCAGCGCTGCGTCATAGACCCGCCGGATCGCCCGCTTGCGCAGGTCCGGCTTGAAGACCTTGCCGACAGCGGTCTTCGGCAGCTCGTCGAGGATCTCGACATGCTTCGGCACGGCGGCGCGCTCGTGGATGTTCTCGCGGGTGTGGGCCAGCAGCACCTCGGGCGTCACATCCGCCCCCGTGACCAGCTCGACATAGACGCAGGGCAGTTCGCCGGCCACCGCGTCGGGCTGGCCGATGGCGCCGGCAAAGGCCACCGCGGGGTGGGTCAGGATCGCTTCCTCGATCTCCGCCGGGTCGATGTTGTGCCCGCCCCGGATGATCAGGTCCTTCGCCCGGCCGGTGATGAAAAGATAGCCCTCCGCGTCGATCCGCCCGAGGTCGCCGGTCCGAAGGTAGAACTCGTCAGCGAAAAGGCCGGTATTGCGCGACGCTTCGCGATAGGTCTGCCCCGGGAAAACGCCGGGATTGGCGACGCAGATCTCGCCCACCTCGTCGGTCCCGCAGTCCTTCAGCACCCGGCCCTCGGCATCGCAATGCAGGATCCGGACATGGGTATGCGGGAACGGGATGCCGACAGAGCCGATCTTCTTCGTTCCCCCCGGCGGGTTGCAGGAGACGAGGCAGGTCGCCTCGGTCAGCCCGTACCCCTCGACGATGGAGACGCCCGTCGCCGTCTCGAAGCGCCGGAACAGCTCCACCGGCATCGCGGCAGAGCCGGAAAGCGCGCATTCGAGAGAGGAAACATCGGCGTTCACCGGCCGCTGCATCAGCGCCGAGACGGCGGTGGGCACGGTGATCATGAAGGTCACGCGCCAGCGTTCGACCAGCTTCCAGAAATTGTCCATCACCCCCTCGCCGCGATAGCCCGCCGGCGTGGGGAAGACGACATGCGCCCCGCTGGTCAGCGCAGAGAAGAGGATCGGGTAGACCGCGAAGACATGGAACAGCGGCAGCGGGCAGATCACCACCGCCTCGGAGGTGAAAAGAAGCCGCGCACCGACCCAGCCGTTGTAGATCATGCCCGAAACGCGGTGCTGGGCCAGCTTCGGCATGCCGGTGGTGCCGCCGGTGTGGAAATAGGCGGCGATGCGGTCGCCCGGCAGGTCCTCGAAGGTCAGCCCGCCCGCGGGCTGCGCGGCGGCGGCCTTGGCGAAATCGGCAATCCGCGCGCGGTGGCGCACCGCGTGCTTCGGCCGGATCAGCGGCACGATCCAGCGTTTGGGCACGCCGAGGTAGCGGTTCAGGTCCACCTCCAGCACCTGGCGGACCTCGGGCGCCAGCGCCACCGCATCGGCGACCTTGGCGGCGATGTCGGTCTTGGGAAAGGCCTTCAGCGTGACGACGATCTTCGCCCCGCTCTCGCGCATTATGCCGGCGATCTGCTCGGCGTCGAGAAGCGGGTTGATCGGGTTCACGATGCCCGCGACGGCCGCCCCCAGCAGCGCCACGGCGGTCTCGGTGCAGTTCGGCATCACCAGCGCCACCACGTCGTCCTGCCCGATGCCGAGGGACCGGAAGAGGTTCGCCGCCTGCGTCACCCGGGCAAGGAGATCGGCCCAGCTCAGCGTCTCGGCCGGGTCCGTCGGCCCGGAGGTCAGCTGGAAGCTGAAGGCGGGGCGGTCGCCGTAACGCGCGGCGGTGTCCGTGAGCAGCGCATGGACCGAGGTCGGCAGCGCGCGCGCCTCCCAGGGCGCTTCCGCCTCGATGGCATTGCGGTCCGCGAGCGACGCGAAACTTGTCATGGATCCTCCCCTCGGCCGCATGGCAGCTGCGCCGGAGGTTCAGCGCTTTTTGTCCGCCGTGCAAGCCGTCGCGCGGCCGAACGCAGCGTCACGCCCGGATCGTGAAGGGCGCGCCGCCCCGCCGGTAGGGTGGGCATTCATTGCGCACCGCCCCGGATCGGGCCCGGATCGTGAAAGAGGCCTCGCCCCTACCGCCGACGGTCGCGGCGGGCCGACATCGGCTGGAAGGCGACGCCGACATGGGCCTCGCAATAGGGCTTTCCGGGTTGGGCCGAGAGGCCGCAGAACCAGAAATCATCCGTCGCCGGATCGCCGATCGGCCATTTGCAGGTCCGCTCGGTCAGTTCCATCAGCGTCAGCTTGCGGGCCTTCTTCTCGACCTCGCGCACCGAGGCCAGCGCCTCCGGGCTGATCTCGTTGGCCGAGGGCTGCGGCGGCAGCGGCTGGCCGGCCGGGATGATCGGCTTGCGAACCGCGGGGGCCGAGGCCTGCGGCGCGGGCTTGGGGTCCGAATCCGCCGGCGCCGCCGAGGGGGCCGCAGCCGCGGCCGGGCGCGCGGGCTCTGCCGCGGCGCGCTGCGGCGCGGGTTTCGGGGACGGGGCCGCCGTTGCCTCGGTCTCCGCCTCGGTCTCGCTCCCGCCGCCGCCGACGCGGTTCGACAGACCCAGCCGATGCACCTTTCCGATCACCGCGTTGCGGGTCACGCCGCCAAGCTCCTTGGCGATCTGGCTGGCGCTCTGGCCCTCCGCCCACATCTTCTTCAGCAGCTCGACGCGCTCGTCGGTCCAGGACATTGGCGACCTCCGGTCCGGAAAACGCCCGCGGCTCACGGCCTGCGGGCTTAAACTCTAGGCTTGGCCCCATTCTAGCCGGGACACGCCGAGATACAAGCAACCCCGGCCAAGTTCAAGCCACGCCCCGCGCGCGGCCCCTTGAAAGACGCGGCGGCCGGCCGGCCGGGCCGCTCGGCCCGCAACACCTTGCCCCCGCCCCCGTCGCGGCTATAGTCGGCCCGCGTTTTCAGGGGGCAGGCATGGCGGACGTCGGCATCATCATGGGCAGCCAGTCGGATTGGCCGACCTTGCGCGAGGCCGCGACGCTCCTCGACGAGCTCGGCGTCTCCTACGAGGCCAAGATCGTCTCCGCCCACCGCACCCCCGACCGGCTCTGGGACTACGGCAAGTCAGCGGTGGACCGCGGGCTGAAGGTGATCATCGCCGGCGCCGGCGGCGCCGCCCACCTGCCCGGGATGATGGCATCGAAGACCCGCCTGCCGGTGATCGGCGTGCCGGTCCAGACTCGCGCGCTGTCAGGCGTCGACAGCCTCTATTCCATCGTCCAGATGCCCAAGGGCTTCCCCGTCGCCACCATGGCGATCGGCGCCGCGGGCGCGGCCAATGCCGGGCTGATGGCCGCCGGAATCCTCGCGCTCTCCGACCCGGCGCTGGCCCAGAGGCTGGAGGCCTGGCGCGAGGCGCTCTCCGCCTCGATCCCGGAAGAACCCGCCAATGACTGACGCCCAATCGCCCGGCCCGCTGCCCCCCGGATCGGTGATCGGCATCCTCGGCGGCGGCCAGCTCGGCCGCATGCTCTCGGTCGCCGCCGCCCGTCTCGGCTACCGCTGCCATATCTACGAGCCGGGGGCAGAGCCGCCCGCGGCGCAGGTCGCCTGGCGCTGCACCACGGCCCCCTACGAGGATGCCGAGGCGCTCCGCGCCTTCGCAGCCTCGGTCGACGTGGTGACCTACGAATTCGAGAACGTGCCCACCTCCGCCCTGGACCTGATCGAGGCGGCGCGCCCGATCCGCCCCAACCGCCGCGCGCTGGCCGTCAGCCAGGACCGCATCGCGGAAAAGGACTTCCTGACCTCCCTCGGCCTCGCCACGGCGCCCTACCGCGCCGTGACCTCGGCGGCGGATCTCGAGGCCGCCGTGGCCGAGATCGGCACCCCCTCGATCCTGAAGACGACGCGGCTCGGCTATGACGGCAAGGGCCAGGCCCGCCTCGCCTCGCCCGCCGACGCCCCGGCCGCACTCACCGCCATGTCCGGCGCGCCCGCGGTGCTCGAGGGCTTCGTGAATTTCGAGCGCGAGATCTCCGTGATCGCCGCCCGTGGCCTGACCGGAGAGGTCGCGGCCTACGACCCGGGCGAGAACGTCCACCGCTCCGGCATTCTGCACACCACGACCGTCCCCGCCAGGATCACCCCCGCCCAGCGCACCGACGCGGTGCTGCTGGCGGCAAGGATCCTCAACGCGCTCGACTACGTCGGCGTCCTCGGCGTGGAGCTTTTCGTCACGCCCGGCGGGCTTCTGGTCAACGAGATCGCGCCGCGTGTCCACAACTCCGGGCACTGGACCCAGAACGGCTGCGCGGTGGACCAGTTCGAACAGCACATCCGCGCCGTCACCGGCTGGCCGCTCGGCGACGGATCGCGGCATTCCGACGTGACGATGCTGAACCTGATCGGCGACGACGTGGCCGACGTGCCCCGCCTCGCCCGCGAATCCGGCACCGCGCTCCACCTCTACGGCAAGGCCGAAGCACGGCCCGGCCGCAAGATGGGTCACGTCAACCGGATCACCTGAACCACCGGGATTTGACGCGGGCCGGCGAACAGCCGCCCGGCCGCCCCGGCAGGCTCGGCCATTCCAAGCCGATCCGCCGCGCCTGCCGCCGTGCAGACTTGGCGCGCGACGGATTCTGCCCCAACTGACGTAACAGGGTTTGGTGCCCTCCCATCGAGAGGGGGGCCTGTTGCTGTCCAGAAAGGAGAGGAGCCATGAACCTCGGCTCATTCACCCCTGCCCGTCCCATCCTCGCCGGCGCCACAGCGCTGTCGCTCGCGCTCGCCGCGACAACGCAACCCGCCCGGGCCGAGGGGGGCGACATCACCCGCGGCGTGCTCATGGGCCTCGCCGGCGGCGTCATCCTGAACCAGATGGCGCAGGACAACTGGGGCCGCGGACGTAGCAACACCTACGTCTACCGCAGCTACCCGCGCCATCGCAGCTACTACGAAAGCTACGACACCCCGTCCTACGGCTACGCAGCGCCGTCCTACAGCTACGCGGCGCCGGCCTATTCCTATGTGCCGCAGACCAGCTACGTCGCGCCTCTGCCCAGTTCGCCGCTCTCGCAGGCCTTCAACAGCCAGGATCAGCGCCTCCGCGTCTCGATCCAGTACAGGCTGATGCAGGCGGGCTTCTACAACTCCACGCTCGACGGCCTCTGGGGCCCGGCGACGCAGAACGCGCTTTACAACTACGCCCAGGTCCATGGCCAGACGGCCATGCTGACCAACCAGCAGGACGCCAACCAGCTTTTCGGCGACATCCTGCGCTGAATGCGGCCCTCCCCGCCCCCGGCGCGCACAGGCGCCGGGGACGCGCGGGCAAAAGCCTCCGCGACCGCGATGGACAAGCCTGTCGGGACGCGCCAGACTCCCGGCCATGAAACCGCGCTCCCCCCGCCTTGCCGCCCGGGCGCTGATCCTCCACGAGGACCGGCTTCTTCTGGTCAACGCCTACCCGGGCCACCGCCTCGGCCTCTGGTGCGCGCCCGGCGGCGGCGTGCACGCCGGAAGCTCGCTGCCCGAGAACCTCGCCCGCGAGATCGCCGAGGAATGCGGGATCGAGATCGAGGTCGGCGCCCCCGGCCTCGTCAACGAGTTCCACGACCCCGAGACCGGCTTCCACCAGGTCGACATCTACTTCCACTGCCGACCCCTTTCGCCGCTGCCCGCCACATGGCGCGACCCGGAGGGCGTGGTCACCGAGCGCCGCTACGTCAGCCGACAGGAACTCGCTGGGCTTCGCCACAAGCCCGACAGCCTCGCCGCCGCGGCCTGGGGCGCGGTCACCCTCTACGATCCGCTGGAGGTCATCGTGAAATGAGCCGCGCCTTCGTCAAGGAGGGCACCGGAGACCTCGACCCGCTGCCCGACATCCCCGTCAGCCAGCATCCGAACTGGGTCACCGCCTCCGGCCTCGCAAGCCTGCGCGCGCGGCTGGCCGAGACGCAGGCGCGCCTCGCCACGCTCCGCGCCCGCCCCGACCGGCTGGACAAGCTGCCAGAGGCCGCGGCCGAGCGCGACATCCGCTATCTCGAGGCCCGCCTCGCCACCGCGACGCTCGTGACACCGCCCGACACGCCGACCGAGGTCGCCTTCGCAACCGAGATCACCGTGGCGGACGAGGACGGCGCCGAGCGCCGCTACCGCATCACTGGCGAGGACGAGGCCGATGCCGCGAAAGGCTGGATCTCACTGCACGCGCCGCTCGCCCGCGCGCTGATCGGTGCGGTGCCGGGCGACAGCGTCACCTGGGCGCGCCCCGCCGGGGCGGTAGAGCTGGAAGTCCTCTCGATCCGGGCCGCCGCATGGCCCTGACCATCCGCCGCCTCGACGCGACGGCCGACCGCGCCCTCGTCGACGCCTTCTGGCCCGAGATCGCCGACTACATCCTGATCGAGCGCGGCGAGCCCACCGCGCCGGAGGTCCTGACCGGGCAATTCTTCACCGCCGCCCCGCCGGGGCTGGACCCGGTGGACGTCCCGCGCCTCGGCCTTTTCGACGGGGGGGCGCTCTGCGGGGTCGTGGAACTCGCCTTCGGCTATCCGGAGCCGCAGGACGCCTATCTCGGCATGCTCTTTCTCGCCGCCTCCGCCCGCGGGCGCGGGCTCGGGCCCCATTTCCTGCGCGAGGTCGAGCGGATGGCCCGCGCACGGGGCGCGCCCCGCCTCTACGTCGCCGTGCTCGACGCCAATCCGCGCGGCCGCGCCTTCTGGGAACGCGAGGGCTTCCGCCTGCACGAGGCCGGCCGCAGCGTGACGCTCGGGAGCAGAACGCAGACCGCCTGCCGGATGGTCAAGACGCTCGGCGGCGCCTGACCAGCGACAGCCCGACGCCGCCCAGAACCAGCACCGCCGCACCGATGAACCGCAGGCTCGGCGCCTCGGCCAGAAAGACCATGCCGCCCGCCATGGCGATCAGCGGCACGGTCAGCTGCGCGACCGCCGCCGCAGAGGCCGCGATCCGCGGCAGCACCGCGTACCAGAGCGCATAGCCAAGGCCCGAGGTCACGACCCCCGACAGAACAGCCAACCCCACCCCGCGCGGCGCGAGCGCCACGGTGCCCGGCACCAGCGCCCAAAGGATCAGCGCCACCGGCGCAGCCAGCAGGAAATTCGCCGCCGTCTCGGCCTGCGGATCGGCCGCGCCGCGCCCGTTCAGCGAGTAAAGCCCCCAGCCGATCCCCGCCGCCGCCATCAGCACCGCCCCGACCGGCGGCGGGGCAGAGGCCCCCTCGGGCCACAGAAGCCAGGCCAGCCCCGCGAAGGCCACCGCTGCCCCGATCCAGCGCCGTCCCGGCACCGGCTCCCCGGCAAGGACGGCGCCCGCGAACATGGTGATCTGCACCGCGCCGAACAGGATCAGCGCGCCGATCCCGGCGTCGAGGCTGAGATATGCGAAGGAAAAGCCGAGCATGTAGACCGCCAGTGACGGCACACCCAGCCGCCGCGCCCGAGTGGTCAGCGGCAGCGGCGCCCCCCGGACCCGCACCATCGCCGCCAGCGCCAGCGCGCCAGAGAGAAGCCGGATCGCCGCGAAGGCGGAAGGCCCGATCCCGCCGCCCACCATCGCCATCCGGTTCAGCACCGAATTGGCGGCAAAGGCGACCATGGTAAGGGCGACGAGCAGGACGACACGCATCCCGCCATGTTGCCCAGCCCGGGCGCCAAGGCAATGCCCCGCGTCAAGGCAGGCGACAGATCCCGCCTCTCGCCCTTACCCCGGCCCGAAACAGCGGGCGCAGCCCGCCGGGCCAGCGCCCGGCCGCCCCCAAGGGCGGGCGCTTCTTGGAGCTCATCACAGGAGAAGACCGAAGGGGGCGATTAAACCATAAACGGACAGACCCGAGTCTCAGCCAGCGCCCCCCCGCGGACGAGCCCTGCCCCTCCTCACCGCGTAGGGTGCGCATTCATTGCGCACCGTTCACCGCCGCCCCCGAAACGCCCCGCCTCAAGCCGCCCCATACCGCAGGATCGCCGCCTCCGACCCCGTCAGGTTCCGCCGGGCAAACCCGCCATAGCTCTCCGGCTCCCTGTCAATCCCCGGCAGGATCGACAAGAGCGCCTCGCGCTGCGCCGGGTTCACCGTCTCCAGCGAGGTGTTGGAGGGGTGAAAGCTCTCCGTCTCCAGCCCGTTGGCCCAGATCACCTCATGCCGCGGCAACAGCACGTGGACATAGCGCACCTCGCGCAGCGCGCTGTCGACCACCACGCCGCGCTCGTCCACCAGATCCTTCGCCGCCACCAGCACCTCGGCCTCGCCGAACAGCGCCCGCGCCGCCGGCCCTCGCACCAGCACCCGGTGCTGCGGCGAGACGAGCAGATCCACCTCCGGCCGGTCCGCGCCCAGCGCCCCGGCCCTCAACCGGATCGGCCTCAGCTGCGGCATGGCGTAAAGCCGCGCGCCGGTCATCCGGCGGTCCCCGGTCCACAGCACCTCCTGCGGGCCGTCGTCCCGCGTCAGCACCCGGTCGCCCGGCATCAGCGTCTCGACCGGCCGCGCGCCGCTCTCCGTCCGGATCAGCGTGCCGGCGGCAAAGCAGATCACGCCGCCCGCCAGCGGATTGTCGTCGAACCCCACCCTGCCGGAGACCGAGGCCCGCACGACCCAGAGCTCGGCCCCCGCCTCCGGCATCTCGCCCAGAAACATCAGAAGCCACGCGCCCGTGTCGGCCTCGATCAGCGTCACCGCGAAGCTCCGCCGCCCGTCGGTCAGCAAAAAGCCGCGGTCGGGCATCTCCCCGTCCACGGCCGGATCCTCTGCCGTATCTGGCCCCTCGGGCGCCGCCGCCCGCCCGTCAAGCGCCGCCCCGATCAGCCGCCGCACCCCGCGCGCGGCATGGCGGCGCAGCTCCGCGCCCGCCACATCACCGCGCAGAACCAGAAGCCCCTGCGGCCCGTCGACCCGGATCGCCTGGCCCTGCCAGCGCCAGCTGACGCCGACCTGCAGCGCCTCGAGCGGCGCGGGCCGAAGCCCGTCCACCTCGGTCTGCCCCCAAGAGATGACAAACGTGCCGCGATAGCCCGTCATCATGCCTGCCCCACCAATCAAGGCCCTCGGCCGCGAAGCCTGAACCGTTATTGTTGCCCCATGGGTAACACAGGCGCGCTGACGGAGAAACATTTGCCCCGGATCCCCGCTCCCTTCCGGGCCAGATCCGGCGGACAATGCGGCCCCGGCGACACGATCCGGGGCCAAGCCTGGGGCAGGACGGGCCCGGCACGGGGCCGGGCCGCGCGCCCTGGTCGGCGTACCCTGGTGAACGTTCCCTAGTGCCCTAGTGGACGTTCACGGGCGCCATGTCGTTCTGCCGGGCAAGCAGGAAGGCCATCTTGCGGTCGCGCACCAGCGCCAGGCGCTCGCCATCGGCGCCGTGGACGGCGTAAAGCATCGGCTGATCGCCGATCTGCGCCCGGACCTCCGCGCGCACCTCTTCCGGCAGCTCGGCCACCGGGATCGGCCGGACGTAGACGATGGGCGCCTCGCCCTCGATCTCCGGCCCGAATTCATATCGCGTATCCATCGAAACCTCCTCAGGCTTTCGTTATGCGGATCGTTTGCACCACAGGCTCGGGCGTCGCGCGGACCAGATCCACGTGCAGCAGCCCGTTTTCCAGCTTCGCCCCGGCCACCTCGACGCCCTCGGCCAGCACGAAACTGCGCTGGAACGCGCGGGCGGCGATGCCGCGATGCAGGAACACGCGGCCCTCGCCGTCGTCCTCCTGGCGGCCGCGGATCACCAGCTGCCGGTCCTCCACCGTGATTGCCAGATCGCCCTCGCGGAACCCCGCCACCGCAAGCGTGATGCGATAGGCGTTGTCGGAGGACTGCTCGATATTGAACGGCGGGTAGCCCTCGGTCGCGGTCTTCGCGGTCCGCTCGACCAGCCGGTCAAGCTGCTCGAACCCGAGGAGGAACGGATGAGATCCGAACGTCAGTTTGGTCATCTGGACTGTCCTTGCACGAAGCGACATCAGGTCAGGGCCCCGTTGCGGCAGCCCATGGGCAAAATATGGGTCGCGCCCACGGACACCGCAAGTCCTGCCGCGCCGCTGTGATCACGGGCCGGCCCACGCGGCCCGAATGGTCCAAGATTTCTTCCCGCAAGCCCCGCCGCGGGGCTATAGTGGCTCGGTTCTTGGAGGCGACTCATTTCCGGGCAGACGATGAACGCAGCGATGGAACTGAACAGCGAAGAGGTGATGCGGATCCGGCTGGAGGCACTCCGGCAGGAGCACCGCGACCTCGACGACGCGATCCATGTGCTGGAAACCTCCGGCCGTGGCGACCAGCTCGCGCTCAGGCGGCTGAAGAAGCAGAAGCTTGCCATGAAGGACGAGATCGCCCGCCTGTCGGACCTCTTGACCCCCGACATCATCGCCTGACGTCCGCCCCGTCCCGCCGCCCAATCCTCCCGGTCCGCCGGGGGCAACCGGAGGCCGCGATGCAACCCGAAGCCATTCTCGAGACCTGCCTCTACGCCGACGACCTCGCCGCGGCGGAATCCTTCTACCGCGAGGTCTTCGGGCTCGAACGCGTCACCCGCTCGGAAGGCCGGCATGTGTTCTTCCGCTGCGGGTCGGGGATGCTCCTGATCTTCAACCCGGCGGCCACCAGCGCGGCAGAGCCACCCTCGCCCATTCCCCGCCACGGCGCGGCCGGGCCGGGCCATGTCTGCTTCCGCGTCGCGCCGCAGGCCTTCCCGGACTGGTACGAGCGCTTCCAGGCCCGCGGCGTCCCGATCGAGGCCGTCCACACCTGGCCCGGCGGTGCCCGATCGCTTTACGTCCGCGACCCCGCGGGCAATTCGGTGGAGATTGGCGAGGCCAGGATGTGGGGCCTTTCCTGAGGCCCCCGCCCGGCCTTCGCCGGGCCTGCGCCGCACGGCCGGCGTGGCGGTTCCGCCTCCGCCTCAGCGCAGCCGCCCCTCCGGCAGCCCGGGATCCGTCTCCGCCATGCTCTCGCGCCCGCGCATCCCCTGCCACCAGGCGGCAAGCGCGGGATGGCGCGCCACCGCCGCCGCCCCCTCCGCCGCCTGCGCGAAGGCCGCGATCATCGGCGCCAGGTGCAGGTCCGCCAGCGTCACGGCGCCGGAAAGCACCAGCCCCTCCTCCGCCAGCACCTCCAGCGCGCCAAGGACCCGCGCCGCGGCCACCATGCCCATCGCCACCTCGCGCGGGTCCGACGCCTCCCCCGCGGCCGGCCGGAAGACGGCATGGGAATAGACCTGCCGCACCAGCGGCCGGTAGGCATAGGCGTCGGCGATCCCCATCACCTGCATCATCCGCGCCCGCGCCGCCGCGCCGTCGGGTTGCAGCGGCGGGCCGGGGAAGCGCTCGTCGAGGTAGCGCAGGATCGCCTGGGTTTCGTACAGCATCAGCCGTCCGTGCCGCAGCACCGGCACCCGGCCGAAGGGATGCAGATCCAGGTAGCCCTCTGGCAGGGGCGAGAACGGATCCACCTCGATCTGCTCGCAGCGCAGCTCTTTCTCCGCCAGTGCAAGCCGCACGGCGCGGACATAAACCGAATAATGGTACCCATAGAGCGAAAGCGCCATCCGCCCAGCCTAATGCGGAACGCGCCTTCTGAAAATGGTTCTGTGCCGCAGCCGTTGCGCGAAGGGGCCGACCACCGTCCCGAAATGCGGTACACTTACGGTGCGAAAGCGGTGCAAAAGCTGTGTTGAATCGGTGGGCCGATTTTCCAGCCGCCAGAACCACTTGCCGCCCCGGACCCCGCCCTCGCCGAACCGGCGCCGTCTTTCCCGTCACCCGCGTCCGGCCGCGGCGTCACCGGGCTCCGGCAATTCCGCTGGACAGCCCGTCCCCTCCCGCGCTAAGGACCCTGCCATGATCGCACGCACCGCCGCACTTGCCGCCTGCACCCGACGTCGCCGCCTCGGCTGACGCCCCGCGATCGCGCGCCCCTCGCGGCGCCCCCCAACATCATCGATACGTTGACGAACCCCCGCCCGTTTGGCACCTCTAGGGCTTCGCTGAAAGGACCCTGCCATGATCCCGTCCGTTCTACCCACCTACAACCGCGCGCCCTTCGCCTTCGAGCGCGGCGAAGGCAGCTGGCTGATCACCGCGGACGGCACCCGCTACCTCGACCTCGGCGCCGGCATCGGCGTCACGGCCCTCGGCCATGCCAATCCGGAACTGGTCAAGGCCCTGACAGCGCAGGCGGAAAAGCTCTGGCACACCTCGAACCTCTACCAGATCCCGAACCAGCAGCGGCTGGCGGATCTGCTGGTCGAGCACACCTTCGCCGACACCGCCTTCTTCACCAATTCCGGCACCGAGGCGGCCGAGCTGGCGATCAAGATGGCCCGCAAATACTGGTACGAGAAGGGCCAGCCCGAGCGGGTCGAGATCATCACCTTCGAGGGCGCCTTCCACGGCCGCTCCTCCGCGGCCATCGCCGCCGCGGGGTCGGAGAAGATGACCAAGGGCTTCGGCCCGCTGCTGCCGGGCTTCGTCCATCTCCCCTTCGGCGACCACGAGGCGGTGCAGAAGGCCGTCACCGACAAGACCGCCGCCGTCCTGATCGAGCCGATCCAGGGCGAAGGCGGCATCCGCCCGCTGCCGGACGCATGCCTCAAGGGCCTGCGCGACCTCTGCGACAGCACCGGCACGCTCCTGATCCTCGACGAGGTGCAATGCGGCATGGGCCGCACCGGCCGCCTCTTCGCCCATGAATGGGCCGGCATCACTCCGGACATCATGATGATCGCCAAGGGCATCGGCGGTGGCTTCCCGCTCGGCGCGGTGCTGGCCACGGAAGAGGCCGCATCGGGCATGACCGCAGGCACCCACGGCTCCACTTACGGTGGCAACCCGCTCGGCTGCGCGGTCGGCGCCCGGGTGATGGAAATCGTTGCAGATCAGGCGTTTCTGGCCGAGGTGAGCCGCAAGGCCGCGCTCCTGCGCCAGCGTCTCGAAGGCCTCGTCGCCGCGCACCCCGATGTCTTCGAGGGCATCCGCGGCCAAGGCCTGATGCTGGGCCTGAAATGCCGCCTGCCGAACACCGACGTGGTCAAGGCGGGCTATGCCGAGCACATCCTCACCGTCGGCGCCGCCGACAATGTCGTGCGCGTCCTGCCCGCCCTCAACATCACCGAGGACGAGATCGCCGAGGCGGTCGCCCGCCTCGACCGCGCCGCCACCACGCTGGTCCCGGCCTGATCTTCTTCTGTCCGCATATATCCTCGGGGGTCCGGGGGCAGACAGCCCCCGGCACCGCCACAGTGAAAAGTCGAACCGAATGAACCACTTCCTCGATATCCACAAGACCGACGCCGCCGCCCTCCGGGGCATGATCGACAATGCCCGCAGCATGAAGAATGCCCGCGCCGGCCGCCCCAAGGGCACGCCCGACGCCGAGCAGCCGCTTGCCGGCCGCATGGTCGCGCTGATCTTCGAGAAGCCCTCGACCCGGACCCGCATCTCCTTCGACGTCGGCATCCGCCAGATGGGCGGGCAGACCATGGTGCTCTCGGGCGCCGACATGCAGCTCGGCCATGGCGAGACCATCGCCGACACCGCCCGCGTGCTCTCGCGCTACGTGGATCTCATCATGATCCGTACCTTCGAGGAGCAGACGCTGCTCGAGATGGCCGAATACGCCGATGTGCCGGTGATCAACGGGCTGACGAACCGCACCCATCCCTGCCAGATCATGGCCGACGTGATGACCTTCGAGGAGCATCGCGGCCCGATCGCCGGCAGGAAGGCGGTCTGGTGCGGCGACGGCAACAACGTCTGCGCCTCCTGGCTGCACGCCGCAGGGCAGTTCGGCTTCGACATGACCTTCACTGGCCCGCCGACGCTGGATCCGGAGGAGGAATTCATCGGCCTCGCCCGCAAGAAGGGCGCCAATGTGGTGATCGAGCGCGACCCGGCGAAGGCCGTCACCGGGGCAGACGTCGTGATCGCCGACACCTGGGTCTCGATGCACGACAGCCAGTCCTCGAAGGAGCGGCGCCACAACCAGCTGCGCCCCTACCAGGTGAATGAGCAGCTGATGAGCCACGCCAAACCCGACGCGCTCTTCATGCATTGCCTGCCCGCGCATCGCGACGACGAGGCGACCTCGGCCGTCATGGACGGCCCGCATTCGGTGATCTTCGACGAGGCAGAGAACCGGCTGCACGCCCAGAAGGCGATCGTGCGCTGGTGCCTCGGGGTCTGAGGCCCGGAAGGGAAGCGCCCGGCAGCTTTCGCCGGGCGCTCCTGAGTTCTTCTGGCCTTCAGGCGGCCGCGCGCTGGCGGTTGTTGCGGCGGCGCTGCTGCGGGCGACGCTTGTGGGCGGCCCCCTTCGGCGCAGCGGAAGGCTCGGCCGCCGCGGCAGCCGGGACATCGCCCACGGCCGGGATCTTGCGGCCCATCACCTTCTCGATCGCGCGCAGATCGGCAAGCTCGGCCGGCGCGCAGAACGCCACCGCGTTGCCCGCGCGCCCGGCCCGCGCCGTGCGGCCGATGCGGTGGACGTAGTTGTCCGGCACCGTCGGCAGGTCGTAGTTGTAGACATGGCGCACCTGCGGGATGTCGAGCCCCCGCGCCGCCACGTCGGTCGCGACGAGAATGCGCAGCTTGGCATCCCGGAACGCCTGCAGCGCCCGCGTCCGCTGGCCCTGGCTCTTGTTGCCGTGGATCGCGGCGACGGCGAAGCCCTGCTGTTCCAGCCCGCGAGCCAGCCGGTCGGCGCCATGCTTGGTGCGGGTGAACACCAGCGCCAGCTCGTCCCGGTGGGCGTCCAGCAGCTCCGCCAGCAGCGGCGCCTTGGCCGACTGGTCGACATGGTGGACGCTCTGCTCGATCTTGTCGGCCGGCTTTCCGGGCGGGTTCACCTCGATCCGCACCGGGTCGGTCAGGTAGGCGCTTGCGATCTCGGCCATCTGCTTCGGCATGGTGGCGGAGAAGAGCAGCGTCTGGCGCTCCTTCGGCAGGAGCTTGGCGATCTTGCGCAGCGCGTGGATGAAGCCCAGGTCCAGCATCTGGTCGGCCTCGTCGAGGACGAGGTACTGGGTCTTGTCCAGCCGCACGGCATTGCGCTCGATCAGGTCCAGCAGGCGGCCGGGCGTGGCGATCAGCAGGTCGGTCCCGCGCGCGAGCCGGTTGATCTGCGGCCCGATCCCGGCGCCGCCGACGACCACGCCGACGCGCAGATGCGTGCCCTTCAGATAGGTCGTCAGGTTGTCGCGGATCTGGGTGGCCAGCTCGCGCGTCGGCGCCAGGATCAACCCGCTCACCGTCTTCGGATCGGCCGTCTTGCCGAGGCCGAGAAGCGCATTGGCAATCGGCAGGCCGAACGCGGCGGTCTTGCCGGTGCCGGTCTGGGCCAGGCCCATCAGGTCACGCCCGTCCAGCGCCACCGGGATGGCCCGGGTCTGGATCGGCGTCGGCTCGGTAATGCCGGCCTTCTTGAGGTTGGCGACGAGGTTGGGGCGAAGCCCCATGAGTTCAAAGGTCATATATCAGTCCCATTGGGCAGCGCCCCGCGGGCGGCTGCCTGAATCAGATGCGCCTCCGCTCGACATGAGCGGGGTCGCGATGGGGGGCGCGACACGCTGACCGGGGCCGGATTGCCCTTTGGCCGTCGTCGCGGCGGCCCCTGCGTGTTGGGGAACCAGGAGGCGGGCTGTCCGTTGTCATCGGGCCTTTCCGGCCCGGGCCTGCTCACGCGGCAGCAGACATCCCGCCGCTCACATGAGCGCTTTGGCGGTAAATGTCAACGCCCCATGCTGCGGCGCAGCGCGCGCCCTCCGGCCCCGGATGGCGCCCCGGGGCCTATTTCAGCAGGTTCAGGATGCCCTTCTCCACCGCCGATTTTGCCTTGTCCTTGAGCTTCTGGCGCTCGGTCTGGATCTTCTGTCCCAGCGCCGATCCCATATCGAGGCCGAAACGGGGCTTGGCCCAGCTGCCGGAGATCTTCAGCGGCACGGAGACCCCCTTGCCGTTGGTCAGTCCCCGGAAGGCGACGGGCGTGACAACGTAATCCAGCGTCTTGTCGCCGATCCCCACCGTCCCCTTGCCCGAGGCGTCGAGGATGGGCGAGGCGAAGGCGAGGTCGTTGTTCGTCAGCACCCCGCCCTTGATCGTGTAGGTGGCCTTGACCGAGTTGAAGATCGTCTTCGCCCCCGGCCCGAGGTAGTTGGCGTTGAGATGCGTCAGCATGCCCGCAAGGTCGAAGCCCTGCAGTTCGCCCTTGCCGAGATCCATCGAGCCGGAGCCAGAGAGCGCATGCATCAGCGCATCCATCGACCCGCCCGAGGCGTGCAGCTTGGCGTTCAGCGTGCCGGTCCCGATCAGCCGCTTGTAATCGGCGAAATCGGTCAGCAGCGGCTGCAGCGCGACATGGGCGGCGTTGATGTCCGCCGCCACGCTCAGCCCCTTGCCGGCATCGGCCGTGACCTGGCCCGTGATGTCGCCCTGATAGGCGACCACCTGCTTCAGCCCCACCACCGCGCGCCCGTCCTTGAGCGTCAGCGTCACATCCGTCCGCCCCAGCTTCAGCGTGCCGAGGTCCAGTCCGTCGGCCCCCAGCGTCACGTCGGCATCGGCGAGCTTCAGCGCAGAGGCGTCGATCGGCGCCTTCGACCAGCCGGTTTCCGCCGCCGCCCCGCCCGCGGCAGGCTTGCCACCGCCGGAGGCCGCCTGCGCCGGCGCGGCCCCGCCGCCCAGCGCGGAGAGGTCGAGCTTGCCGGCCGAAAGGATCGCGTTCAGCTTCGGTCGGGCACCGGCGAGCGACACGGCCACCCGGCCCTTAAGCGCGTTGCCGTCAAGCGTCACCTGCGCCTGGTCGAGCGCGACCGTCCCTGCGGCGGCGGCGCTGAGATTGCCCTTCAGCAGGATCTTCTTCGCCCCCAGCCCCTGCGGCAGCGCGGGCGCCGTCATCCCCGCGGCCTTGAAGAGGGCCGGCAGATCCGTGATCGCGGCGTCGAGCGCACCCTTCACCGCACCCTTGCCCGGATCGGCGCTGCCATCGAAGCCGACGGTGGACGACCCGGCCGTGAGCTTCAGCTTCACCGGCGTCGCGAGTCCCGCCAGCGCCTGCGCCGCCTTGCCGGCCTCGGCACTCAGCGTCACCGGCTGGCCGTTCACAGTGGCCTTCAGATTCAGATCGGCGGGGCCGGAAGCCTTGGGCAGTCGGAAAGTGGCGTCTATCCCGCTCACCGTCTGCTTTTTCCCCGTCGTATCATCAAGATAGGTGACGGAGCCCTTGGTGATCACGGCCTTTCCGATCGTGATCTCAGGGATCCCGGGCGCCCCGCTGCCGCCCGCCGCAGGCGCGCCCTTCGCCGGGGCCGCGGGCTTCAGCGGCGTCAGCTCCCAGTTGCCGTGCCCGTCCTTGCCGGTTTCCAGCAGGATCTTCGGCGCGTCGAGCTCGACCCGGCCCACCTTCACCGAACCGCCCAGCAGCGCCAGCGGATCGACCCCCACCACCAGCCCGTCGGCAGTCACCATCGGCCCCGCCTTCGACCAAGAGGCGTTGGCGATCTCCACATGCCCCGCCCGAACACCAAGCTCAGGCCAGAGCGTCGGGTGGACCCCACCGGAGATCACCATCTGCCGGCCGGTCGCGGCCTCGAACTGCGCGGCGGCGAGGCCCGCGATTCGGTCGGCGGGGATCAGGAACAGCCCGGCGACGGCCAGCGCCGCCAGAAGCACGATCAGGCCCAGAAGGCGGAAAAGCCAGCGCATGGAAACCTCCCGGAAAAAACCACGCGCCAACTCTGCCTGCAATCGCGCCGGGTCTCAACCGCCTGCGCCACCGCCTCTGCTTGCGGTCTGCGGATCAGAAGCGATGCGTGTAGCCCACCGCCAGCGCCACCTGGCTCATCGACAGGCGGATGGTGCCCGGCGTCGCGCCCGCGGTCGTCACCTCGCCGCCGCTGACGCTGCTCCGCGGCACGTATTCCACCGCGAAATCCAGCGTGTCGGCGGCATTCATCTTCCACGACCCACCCGCGCTGAAATGGCTCCGCACCACGCCGGGGGCGAGGATGTTCAGCGTCACCTGCCCCGGGGGCACCGGATTGGTCGAATAGGCATAGCCCACGCGCCAGGTCATCGCCGGGCTGGCCTTCCAGGCGGCGCCGAGCTTGATCACGTCGACATCCCTCCAGCCGAAACCCGGCCCGTTCGCCGAACCCAGCGCCGCCGAGCCGTTCGGGAAGGGATTGGCGACGGCGGGCACCCCGGAATACCAGATCCGCTGGTAGTCGAGCATGACGGTCAGATCCGGGCGGGCGTCCCAGGCAAGGCCCAGCGTGGCCGAAGCCGGGATGTCAAACGCGCCGCCATCCGCGAAGAGGCCCGCGTATTTCTTGAACTTCGACATCTTGATCTTGGTCTGCAGCGCCAGACCGAAGCGCAGATTGGGCGCGGCCTCGTATTCCACCCCCGCCTTCAGCCCGAAGCCGTGCGACCAGTCGCCGCCCTGGTCCGACAGGTGGCTGCCATCGACCGAGGACCTGGCGAAAGCCCCGATGCCCCGGGCAGAGAAGTCCTGCAGCGCAAGCGTGGGCGAGATCCCGAAGGACAGGTTGCCGACCTTCTGGGCATAGGTCAGCGACAGGAAAAGCTGGTTGAGGTTCACCCCTGCCTTGCCGCCGCAGAAGACGCCGCTGCCGCCGCCGAAGCTCGCGCAGGCCGGGTTTGCGACATCCGGATAGCTGGTGTTCATCCCGCCATTGCCATAGGCCGCGAAATTCAGCCGCGCGCCGTTCGCCAGCACCTTGTTGATGGCAAAATTCGGGATCAAGAAGGTGCTGTGCCCGCTTTTCACCGTGCCCTGCGGCACGAACTGTGTGCCAGTGCCGGTGAACTGACGGCTCGGCGAGAAAAGCTCGAGCCCCATGGAATATTCGTTGCCGACGCTGGCCACCCCGGCCGGGTTGACCGCAGCCGACATCGCCTCGTCGCCATTGGCCACGCCCGCGCCGCCCTGGGCGATCTGCTCGGGGCTGTAGCCGAGCGCAAAATAACCCTCCGTCGCCCAGGCCGGCCCCGCGGCCGACAGCCCGAGCCCCACGACGGTCCCCGCTGCGATTGCACTGGCCAGACGGCCACCCTTTCTGAATACACGTCCCGGCATGAAATCCTCCTCGCCTCCGCGCATGATCACCCGGCACCTCCCTGCCAGGGCCTGCACAGCGCTTCCGCCGGGCCGGCCTCATCACTATTGCATGAAATATTCCGCATGTAACATATTTTAGCGCACAGACTGAAACCGGCCGCCGCGACGCCCGCGCGGCTCCCCGCCACGGCACGACCACAGCCCCGCTTCCCGGCGCCCGCGCCCTGCGCTATGAGGGCGCATGACCGAGAACCCGCCCAACCTCCGCCCCGACCTCGCCCGCGCCCGCATCCCGGAAACCGGGACTGATGCCCGCCGCCCCGGCCAGCCGACGCTCGGCATGGTATCGCTCGGCTGCCCGAAGGCGCTGGTCGACAGCGAGCGCATCCTCACGCGCCTGCGCGCCGAAGGCTACGCGATCTCGCCCGACTACACCGGCGCGGACGCGGTGATCGTGAACACCTGCGGCTTCCTCGACAGCGCCAAGGCCGAAAGCCTCGAGGCGATCGGCGAGGCGCTGGCCGAGAACGGCAAGGTGATCGTCACAGGCTGTCTCGGCGCCGAGCCCGGCTACATCACCGGCGCGCATCCGAAGGTTCTGGCAGTTACCGGCCCGGAGGCCTACGAGCAGGTGATGGACGCGGTCCATTCCGCCGTCCCGCCGCGGCCCGACCCGTTCATCGACCTCGTGCCCGCGACCGGGGTAAAGTTGACCCCGCGGCACTACAGCTATCTGAAGATCTCCGAGGGCTGCAATCACCACTGCAAGTTCTGCATCATCCCCGACATGCGCGGCCGCCTCGTCTCGCGCCCCGCCCATGCGGTGATGCGCGAGGCGGAGAAGCTGGTCGATGCCGGGGTGAAGGAACTTCTGGTCATCAGCCAGGACACCTCGGCCTACGGCGTCGACCTCAAGCATGCCG
Organism: Solirhodobacter olei; assembly: GCF_004010155.1. Taxonomy (GTDB): domain Bacteria; phylum Pseudomonadota; class Alphaproteobacteria; order Rhodobacterales; family Rhodobacteraceae; genus Solirhodobacter; species Solirhodobacter olei. The sequence continues at coordinate 154,393 of NZ_RRYH01000005.1, forward strand.
AGAAGAACGGCCACCGTGCGCATATCACCGATCTCGCCCGCGACCTCGGCAGCCTCGGCGCCTGGGTACGGCTGCATTACATCTATCCCTACCCGCATGTGCGCGACCTGATCCCGCTGATGGCAGAGGGGCTGGTGCTGCCCTATCTCGACATCCCGTTCCAGCATGCCCATCCCGACACTCTGAAGCGCATGGCCCGCCCCGCCGCGGCGGCGCGCACCCTGGACGAGATCGCCGCCTGGCGCGCCACCTGCCCCGAGATCGCGCTCCGCTCCACCTTCATCGTCGGCTACCCCGGCGAGACGGAGGCGGAGTTCCAGGTGCTCCTCGACTGGCTCGACGAGGCGCAGCTCGACCGCACCGGCTGCTTCAAATACGAAAACGTCGCCGGCGCCCGCGCCAACGCCCTGCCCGGCCAGGTGCCAGAGGAGGTGAAGCAGGACCGCTGGGAACGCTTCATGGAGAAGGCTCAGGCGATTTCCGAGGCCAAGCTCGCCGCCCGCGTCGGCAGCCGGATCGAGGTGCTTGTCGACGAGGTCGACGAGGAGGGCGCCACCTGCCGCACGAAGGCCGACGCCCCCGAGATCGACGGCAACCTCTTCATCGACGAGGGTTTCGAAGGGCTGAAACCCGGCGATCTCGTCACCGTCGAGGTGGATGAAGCGGGTGAGTATGATTTGTGGGGGCGGAGGGTGTAGGCAATGGTTACCTCGATCAAAGAGACTTTTGACAGCGTTCGTTTTGGGCCGGCAGCCTTGCGAAGGGCTCGATCGAAAATCATTGATTACTCCAAGACCTCCAAAAGCCAAAATTCGGTATTCTTTCACGGAAATATCCGTATTGGGGCGCGCGAATATAGATTTGACGGCCTTGATCACGATGAAGCAGAATTTTTTGACTATCTATCAAAAGACTCGGATGGGTATTATAATTGCCGCTGGAAATTTCGCGACCCCGCGCGAGCATTAAAAGAATTAATTTTGAATATCACCTTCTTCCCTGGGGCTCATGAAACGACAGTCGAAGTCGAGGCGAACGACCTGGCTCTTACGCAAGAAATATTTGACACACTGGAGTCGGAAAAGGAAAAGTATACGATACAAAGGCCGGCCAGAGAGCAAAAACCCAGGATATTCATCGGGCACGGCCGCAATAACATATGGCGCGATCTAAAAGACCATCTATCTGATCAACATCATTATAAAATAGAAGCCTACGAAACCGGCGCACGAGCCGGCCATACAATTCGCGATATTATTGGAGATATGTCCGAGAGCAGCGATATCGCCTTCTTGGTGCTAACGGCAGAAGACGAGCTCACCACAGGTGATTTTCAGGCGCGACCAAACGTTATTCATGAGACTGGTCTATTTCAAGGGACATTAGGATTCGCTCGGGCAATCGTTCTACTTGAGGAGGGCTGCCAAGAGTTCTCTAACCTATTTGGAATCCAACAAATAAGGTTCTCCAAGGGGAATATCAAAGAGACGTTCGGTGACGTTTTGGCGACAATCCAGCGTGAATTTGGGGATTGAGCCGACGACTGACGCGTATGCATGTTACGCACTTAACACCGCAAGGACGCTGCCACCGACATATCCGTCTCACCGAAGACCCACGGAGCATCTGCATCACCAATTCATCGAAGCTCGACGAGATCGCGTTCTCCTGACCGCGGACTTCGGAACCTGAAGCCCAGCGATCTTCACACCGTCGACGTGGATGAAGCGGGTGAGTACGATCTGTGGGGCGTTCCGGTTCGCGGGTAAGGTCGGCCCCGGGGACCGACGACCCCGGTGCGCCAAAACCCCAGCCGCGCCCAAAATTTCAGCACCCGCCAAATCCATCACGGAGCAAACACAAACCCGTGTATTCTTGCCCTACGGGAACGCGCGAAGAACGCGCGGTAAAAAGGGGAAGCAAAATGACAAACGTTTCGCGGAATTTCATGATCGTGGGCTTGCTGTTCCTGCTGGTCGGCATTCCGATCGGCATGTACATGAGCGCCTCCGGCAATGTCGCGCTGGCGCCGCTGCATGCCCACCTGAACCTTCTGGGCTTCGTTCTGATGACGGTCTTCGGCTTGGTCTATCGGGTCGTCCCGGACATGGCCGAAAGCAACCTCGCGCGGGTGCATTTCTGGCTTCACGCATTGGGCGCGGCCGTGCTTCTGGTGATGCTCTTCCTGCTTCTTTCGGCACGGATCACCGAAGCCGGAATGGTCCCCATCGCCCCGATCGCAGAGCTGATGATCCTGCTCGGCATCCTCTGCTTCGGCTGGAACCTCCTCCGGAACGGCTGAGGGCCGCCGGACGGCGCCGGCGGGTCAGCCCGCCGGCACCCACATCACATCGCTGATCCTCGGCGCGGCCGTTGCCAGCATCACCAGCCGGTCGAAGCCCAACGCGATACCGCTTGCCTCCGGCATGGCGGCGAGGGCGGCGAGGAAATCCTCATCCAGCGGATAGCGCTCGCCGTAGACGCGGGCCTTCTCGTCCATCTCCGCCTCGAAGCGCGCGCGCTGCTCCGTCGGGTCGGTCAGCTCGCCGAACCCGTTGGCCAGCTCCACCCCGCAGGCATAAAGCTCGAACCGCTCCGCCACCCGCCGGTCGTCCGGCGCGCGCCGCGCCAGCGCCGCCTCCGCCGCCGGGTATCGGTCGAGGATCGTCGCGCGGCCATGGCCCAGATGCGGCTCCACCTTCGCGACCAGCACCCGGCTCACAAGATCCGACCAGCTGTCGCCCTCCCTGACCGCGATGCCCGCCGCCGCAACCTGCGGCGCGAGGCGGGTGAGATCCGGTCGCCCCTCGGCGTCGACGCTGGCCAGAAGGTCGATCCCGGCATGGCGCGCAAAGGCCTCCGCCACGGAAAGCCGCTCCGGCTCCGCGAAGGGATCGCAGGTCGCGTCGCGGAAGCGCAGGAGGGTCGCCCCGGCCGCCTCCGCCGCCAACCGCAGCATCGCAGCGCAATCGGCCATCAGCACTTCGTAACCCTCGCCCGCGCGATACCATTCGAGCATGGTGAATTCCGGCTCGTGCAGCACGCCCCGCTCGCGGTTCCGCCAGACATGGGCGAAGGTGGCGATCCGGCGCTCGCCCGCCGCCAGCAGCTTCTTCATCGCGAATTCGGGCGAGGTGTGCAGGTACATCCGCCGGCCCGTGCCATCGTTGCCCACCGCCTCGGTGGCGAAGCCGTGCAGATGCGCCTCGTTCCCGGGCGAGACCTGCAGGGCGGCCACGTCGACCTCGGTGAAGCCCTCGCCGGCCAGCCGGTCCCGAAGCGCGGCCTGGATGCGGTTCCGCGCCAGCAGAAGCGGGCGGCGGTCGGCGTGGCGGTCGGGGGACCACCAGGGGGTCTCGGCAGGGCTCATCGCGGCTAGACTCTGGCGAAAGGGACAAAGATGCGCTAGGGGCGGGCGTCAGATCGCGCGCCTGATAGCGCAAGGCGCCCCGCAGTCACAAGGAAAGACAATGAAAGTCATCGCATCCAGCCTTCGCAAGGGCAATGTCGTCGAGATCGACGAGCGGCTCTACGTCGTCCTCCAGGCCACCAACTTCCACCCCGGCAAGGGCACGCCCACGACCTCGGTCGACATGCGCCGCATCTCCGACGGCGTGAAGGTGTCGGAACGCTGGAAGACCACCGACCAGGTCGAGCGCGCCCATGTCGACGAGCGGGAATACGATTTCCTCTACGAGGACGGCGAAGGCTACCACTTCATGGAGCCGGAAACCTATGAACAGGTCACCGTCTCGCCCGACGTGATCGGCGATCAGAAGGCCTATCTTCAGGACGGCATGAAGGTCTTCCTGCAGATCCACAACAACGTCGCCATCGCGATCGAGCTGCCGCAGAAGATGACCGTGGAGATCACCGAGACCGAGCCGGTCGTGAAGGGGCAGACGGCCTCCTCATCCTACAAGCCCGCGATGACGGATATCGGTGTACGCGTCATGGTGCCGCCGCATATCGACGCCGGCACCCGGATCGTCATCAACATCGCCGAGAACACCTACGTCGAGCGCGCGAAGGACTGACGCGCGCGCCCTCCGGGGCGACTTGGCGAACATCCCGGAAGAAACGAAAAAGGGGCCCGCCGGACGGGCCCCTTTTTTTCTCGTGTATCCGGCCGCGCGGGGGCGCACGATCCGCGCGGCCGGTCAGGGCCAGGTCTTATGGCCCCGTCATCCCGTCGGTTCAGTAATCCCCGCCGGTATGGATCTGGACGTAGGGGGCAAGGCCCGTCGTCGGGCTGAAGTCGACCCCTCCGGCCACGTGATGGCTGTTCACACCGGCCGAGAACAGGCCGTTGCGATTCTCGAACGAGTAGCCGGCGCCGATCTCCGGCTGCCAGTTCGTCTTGCCGCCGATGATCCCCATCACCTTGAACTTCGATGGCGCGAGGCTTTGGGCGAAATCCCAGTAGAACAGCGCCTTCGCGCCGCTCACCTTGCCGTCGGCATTGGTGTTGGAATGCTCGAGGCCGGTGTAAAGCTCCGGCGTCACGCGGTGGCCGAAGCTCATGCCGATGCCAAGAACCAGACTCGTCTTGCCGGTCGCAAGCGCCGGCAGCGGCGCCAGAAGCGATGCGGCAAGGGCCAGCGGCAGCGCCGCGCGGGCGAAGGAGATCATTGCTCGAACCTCAATTTCTTGTCGTTGTCGCCTCTGCGGGCGCTGCCTATTGTACGGCATCGCTGATTCGGCCGCAAGCGGAAGCCTGCCGATCCGGCACCGCGGCAACGCCTTGCACGGCGCGATTCGGGCGCCCCTCTCCCAGACGTGATGCCGCGTCAACGCACAGCGGCCCTGCACCGCGGCCCGAGCCGCCGGCTTGACCGCACGCCCCGGCCCGCGCCAGCATCGCCACAACCACAAGGAGGATTCCATGACCGATACGTCCGCCCCGACCATCGCCCAGAAGGCCCCCTTCAGGGTCGAGCTGGAAGCCGGCAAGACCTATTTCTGGTGCGCCTGCGGGCAAAGCAAGAACCAGCCCTTCTGCGACGGCAGCCACAAGGGCACGGGCTTCACCCCCGTGAAGCTGCAGGCGGAGGAGGGCAAGTCCGCCTGGCTCTGCGGCTGCAAGCATTCGGCCAACGCGCCGTTCTGCGACGGCACCCACAAGGGCCTCTGAGGCCTCCGATCCCCGACCGGCGCCCCGGAGCGCGCGTCAGAAGGCCGTCGCCGGCATCAGTCTGGAGCGCCGCGGCATCCGTTTCCGCGCGCCCTCCAGCGGCGCGCGGCAGGCGCAGAACTCCGGCAGATGCTCGGCCCGCCCGGTGGTGCGGCCCAGCCAGTCGAGGCACTCCGCCTGCCGCGGACAGGCGCCGCAATCGCGCATCATGGCCTCCAGCCCCTCGCGGCTGAGCGCACCGGTGGAAAGGGCCTCGGCAAGGCTAAACCCCAGCGCCCGTGCCATGCCACGCGCCAGCCAGAAGGGCCGGATCACGGTCAGATCGCCATCGTCTCTCATCCCCGCCTCCGTCGCGTCCGGGCCACTCCGACCGGCCCGGTGGGACCCCCAGCTTCGACCCCGGGGACCGCGCCGGCCATGACCCAGATCAAGCCTCGTCCGGCACGCCGGCGGCCGTGCGCACCGCGACGTTGAGATCGCGCAGGATCTCGCGGTCCGCCTCCACCGCAAGCGCCGCCTCGGCCCGCGCCAGCGCGTCATCCGACTGGCGCGCCGCCGCGTGCCCGAAATCGGCACGATCGAGCCGGGCCAGCGTCGCGAGCGCCTTCTGCAGGCGGATCTGCACCTCGACCAGGCTCGCGCCGTCGCGGGCGATCGGGCGGAAGACATCCTCGAACAGCTCTCGCGCCGCAATCTCCGGCACCCAGATATGCGGATGTTTCAGCAGCGCTTCCCCGGGTGCCCCCCAAAGCGCGATCAGCCGGACCGCGCGCCCCAGCACGTCGATCGCCGTGCCGGGATCGTTCACGGCCGGCGACAGCGCACGCGAGGCGACTTCGGCCAGCACCTGCAGCCCGAAGCGGGGATCCTGCTCGAAACTGCGCGCCTGGCCGATGGTAAAGGCCGCCGCGATGCGATCCTTCACCCCCGTCTCGGCGGGCCCCACGACATGGGCGAGCGGGCGGGACGGGTCCACGAAGGCGCCGGGAAGGGCCGCGACATGGACCTGCACGCCGGCACCCTCGGCCACCGACTCCAGCGCGCCGGTGTCGAGGTGCTGGACATAGCCGATCCGATCAGGAAAGACCGGATGCGCCCCGTCGGGCAGCGGGCCGCGGCGGGGATGGCCGCCGAGGTAGGGCGCCGCCAGCCGTGCGGCCAGTGCCGCCTCCGCCGCCCGCTCCACCCGGCTCAGCACGTCGCGCATCCGGCCGAATTCGCTCAGATGCGCGATCCATCGCAGCATGGTCAGAACGATCACCGCCACCATCACCAGCGTCACGATGAACAGAACGAGCCGCCCGCCCGCGCCGTAAAGCCCCGCCTTCAGCGCGATGATCCCGACCAGGCTGAACAGGAAGGTGCCGAGGAAGGTCGCCAGCACGTTCTGGGTCGTGCCGTCCTGCATTAGCAGCACCACCGCCCGCGGCGTCGCCGCCTGCGCGGCGCCCGAAAGGGCAGAGACCATGATCCCCAGCGAGAACGTCGTTACCGCCAGCATCGAGGAGGCGAGGATGGTCAGGATCGCATCCACCGACCCCGCGCCGAAGCTCTTGCCCGCGCCACTCGGCAGAAAGCCCTGCACCCCGGCCGCGACCAGCGCCGTCACCACGCCGAGAAGCGCGTAGAGCGAGGCCCGCACCCAGAGTTTCCGGGAGAAGGCCACAAGCCGCCATTTCCAGACCGAGAACATTCACCCTCCCGCGCCCGCTTCCGCGCGCGGGCGGGCCGCGCTAGACTGCAGTTATGTTTACCATCGAACACGATTTCGACGCGACCGTCATCACCCTCGTCGACGAGGGCAGCCTGCCGCTGCAGGAAGACATCATCGTGCAGGCCTTCGAGGATTGCGTGACGGTGGAGCAATACGACGCCCGGCGAGACGAGGTGGTCAAGCTCACCTTCTCGATGACTCAGCTGCGCGACCTGCGCGCCGCGCTCAACCTGCCCGAGGGCGTCTACCGGCTTCGTCCGGCCAAGTAGGCCGGGCCATCCGCGCGCGGCCCCGGGGTCCGCGGCGCCCGCGCGGCTTGACTTCCCCGCCCGCCACGTGTGTATCGGCGCGAAAACATGTGCCGCCCGAAGGGGACGATTATGAACGCCTACCGCAGCCACACCTGCGCGGATCTCAACACCAGCCACGTCGGCCAGTCCGTGCGCCTGTCCGGCTGGGTCCACCGCGTGCGCGACCACGGCGGCATCCTGTTCGTCGACCTGCGCGACCACTACGGCATCACCCAGGTCCTCGCCGACCCCGACAGCCCCGCCTTCAAGGATGTCGAGAAGGTCCGCGCCGAATGGGTCATCCGGATCGAGGGCGAGGTGAAGGCCCGCGACGCCTCGCTCGTCAACCCGAAGCTGCCGACGGGCGAGATCGAGGTCTACATCCGCGCGCTCGACGTGCTCGGCCCGGCCGACGAACTGCCGCTCCCCGTCTTCGGCGAGACCGAATACCCGGAGGAAACGCGCCTCACCTACCGCTTCCTCGACCTCCGCCGCGAGGGGCTGCACGACAAGATGATCCTGCGCTCGAACGTCGTCCGCTCCATCCGCAACCGGATGTGGGACGCCGGCTTCAACGAGTTCCAGACCCCGATCATCACCGCCTCCTCGCCCGAGGGCGCGCGCGACTTCCTGGTGCCCTCGCGGCTCCACCCCGGCAAGTTCTACGCGCTGCCGCAGGCGCCTCAGCAGTTCAAGCAGCTGATCATGGTGGCTGGCTTCGACCGCTACTTCCAGATCGCCCCCTGCTTTCGCGACGAAGACCCGCGCGCCGACCGTAGCCCAACCGACTTCTACCAGCTCGACCTCGAGATGAGCTTCGTCGAGCAGGAGGACGTCTTCGCCACGGTCCAGCCGGTCCTCCAGGGCCTCTTCGAGGAATTCGGCCAGGGCAAGACCGTCCACGCCGATTGGCCGCGCATTCCCTTCGCAGAGGCGATGCTGAAATACGGCTCCGACAAGCCGGACCTCCGCAACCCGATCGAGATGCAGGTGGTCTCCGACCACTTCCGCGGCGGCGGCTTCGGCCTTTTCGCCAAGCTCCTGGAGCAGGACGGCACCCAGATCCGCGCCATCCCGGCGCCCACCGGCGGCAGCCGCGCCTTCTGCGACCGGATGAACGCCTTCGCCCAAGCCCAGGGCCTGCCCGGCATGGGCTATATCTTCTGGCGCGAGGAAAACGGCGAAACGACCGGCGCCGGCCCGATCGCCAAGAACATCGGCCCGGAAAGGACCGAGGCGATCCGCGCCCAGCTCGGCCTGAAAGCCGGCGACGCCGCCTTCTTCCTCGCCGGCAAGCCCGAAACCTTCGAGTCGGTCGCCGCCAAGGCCCGCAACGAGATCGGCCGCGAGCTGGGCCTGACCGAGGAAAACTGCTTCCGCTTCGCCTGGATCGTCGATTTCCCGATGTACGAGAAGACGGACGAGGGCGGGATCGACTTCTCCCACAACCCGTTCTCGATGCCGCAGGGCGGGCTAGAGGCGCTCTCGGGCGACCCGCTGTCGGTGAAGGGCTACCAGTACGACCTCGCCTGCAACGGCTACGAGATCATCTCGGGCGCGATCCGGAACCACCGGCCGGAAATCATGTTCAAGGCCTTCGAGATCGCGGGCTACCCGAAGTCGGAAGTAGAGAAGCGCTTCGGCGGCATGGTGAAGGCGTTCCGCTATGGCGCGCCTCCGCACGGCGGCTGCGCGGCCGGGATCGACCGGATCGTGATGCTCCTCGCCGACGAGATGAACATTCGCGAGGTCATCATGTTCCCGATGAACCAGCGCGCCGAGGACCTGCTGATGGGCGCCCCCTCCGAACCCACCAACACCCAGCTGCGCGAACTCGGCCTCCGCGTCGTCCCACGCGAGTGATCCCGGCGGGGGCCGCGCGCCCCCTCCCCCTGCGCCTTTGCCCCATTACCCCCTGAAGAGGGCCAGCGCCGCTCGGGCTGGACAGGACCCGCGCGGCAGTCGACAAGGAGCGGGCGCAAAGAGCGGATCGGGAGGACGGACCATGACAGAGCAACGCGAATACGGCGCGCCGGTTGTGAATTGGACGCCGCCCCCCGCCCCCGGCCCGTCCGTGATCGAGGGCCGCTACGTCCGGCTCGAACGGCTCGACCCCGCGGCCCATGCGGCCGATCTCCACGCCGCCAACGCCGCCTCCGACGCGATCTGGGATTACCTGCCCTACGGCCCCTTCACCACCGTCGCCGAATACGAGGCCTGGGCCCGCGAGATGGCCCAGCTGGCAGACCCGTATTTCTACGCCATCCGCGATCGCGCCAGCGGGCGGGCCTGCGGGGTGGCAAGCTTCCTGCGCATCGCGCCCGCCTCGGGCTCGATCGAGGTCGGCCATATCAACTTCTCGCCGGCCCTGCAGCGCACGCCCGCCGCCACCGAGGCGATGTACCTGATGATGGGCTGGGCCTTCGAGGCGGGCTACCGTCGCTACGAATGGAAATGCGACTCGCTGAACATGCCATCGCGCCGGGCCGCGCAGCGCCTCGGCCTGTCCTACGAGGGGATCTTCCGCCAGGCGACGGTCTACAAGGGCCGCAACCGCGACACAGCCTGGTTCGCGGCGATCGACAAGGAATGGCCGGGCCTCCGCACCGCTTTCGAGACCTGGCTCGCGCCGGAGAACTTCGACGCCGATGGCCGCCAGCGCCAGAGCCTTTCCACGCTCACCCGCCCGCATCTCGCCGCGACCGACCCGGCCTTCCCGGGCTGACGGGTGCCGCGCCGCCACTGCGCCCTCAGGGGCCGGAGCCCGGATGCGGGCTTTCGGTCCAGAGCGGGGCGCCAGCGGCAAGGCGGTCGCGCAGCAGCCCGGCCACCCGGCGCAGCGCCGCCTCGCGCCGGGTCGCGGGCGGCCCGGCGCCCGCGCCGCGCTCCGCCCGCAGGTCGTGCGCCAGCCGCACGGCGGCATGTTCAAGCTGGCGGTCATGCGCGCTCCGCGCCAGGCCCGACAGGAAGCGCGAGACGTAGTCGCCCGCAGGCCCGTCCGGTCCGCTGGCAAGGATGTCCTCGGCCAGCGCGAGATCGTCCCTGAGCGCGATCGGGTCGGGCGCCAGCGGTGGCTCCTCGCGCGGCTCCTCCACCGGGCCGACCAGCCGCGCCTGCTCCGGCAGATAGGCCAGAAGCGCGGCCTGGAACCCGGCGAGCCCCGGCAAGGGCTTGTCAAGGAAACCGTCCGCCCCGGCAGCGAGCGCGGCCGGCGCCAGCAGCGGGTCCCCCGAGGTGCCGAGGATCACCGCCGGCCGCGCCGAATGCTGCACCAGATCCGCGATCAGCGCCTCGCCCGGCCCGTCCGGCAGACCCAGATCGACGATCAGCACGTCCGGCCGGTAGACCCGCAGGTGCCGCGCGGCCGCGGCCAGGCTGTCCGCCCGCCTCAGCCGGGCGCCGCTGTGCTGGCAGAGCAGCCGCATCGCCTCGCAGGCATAGCGGCTGTCCTCCACCACCAGAACCGTCAGCCCGGCCAGCGGATGCTCCGCGGTCGGGCGCTGCAGCGGGGGGAAGGCAATCGTGTCGGGCATGGCAGGTCCTCCTTTGGGCTGATCCTCCAGCGGGGCCCCGATCGGGCGCAGGGCAGGCGCCGGGGCTTCGCCCGGCCGCCCGACTCCCATTGAAGCGCCAGAGTGGCTAACGGCCGGTAAACGCGCGGATGTGATCGCACCGCCCCAACGCCCCCTTGCGCCTCCACACCCGAGCGGATAACGAGATCGTGAGGAGTGTGTCAAAATGATCGGCCGCTTGAACCATGTCGCCATTGCCGTACCGGACCTCGCGAGGGCCGCTGCGCAGTATCGCGACACGCTCGGCGCCAGCGTCGGCGATCCGCAGGACGAGCCCGACCACGGCGTCACGGTTGTCTTCATCGACCTGCCGAACACCAAGATCGAGCTGCTGCACCCGCTGGGCGACGCCTCCCCCATCACGGCTTTCCTGGCGAAGAACCCCGCCGGCGGCATCCACCACCTCTGCTACGAGGTCGCGGACATCCGCGCCGCCCGCGACCGGCTGAAGGCCGAGGGCGCGCGCGTGCTCGGCGATGGCGAACCCAAGACCGGTGCGCATGGCAAGCCGGTCCTGTTCCTGCATCCGAAGGATTTCAACGGCTGCCTCATCGAGCTGGAGGAGCAGTGATGACGCTGGCCGATGGCCTCCTCCTGTTCCTGATGATCTGGGCGCTGGTCTTCATGGTCGCGCTGGCGATCCCCTTCCCGACCCAGGGCGAAAGCGGCGACGTCGTGCCCGGCACGCCCAGTTCCGCGCCCGCTCGGGTGAACCTCGCACGGCGCGCGCGCTTCACCACCGCCGTGGCCGCGGTGCTGTTCCTGTGCACCTGGGCGGTGATCGAGCTCGACCTCACCCACGGCCCGATGACGGGCGACGTGACGGTGCCGGCAACCGAACCGTCAGGTGGCTGAAGGCCGCCGCGGCAAGCACCGGCACGGCGAGGTTCACCAGCGGGATCGTCAGCGGTACGGCCAGCAGCGTGCCGAGCAGCCAGACCTGGCCGATATTGGCGCGCACCATCGCCCGCGCCTCGCGCCCCGCCAGCCGCCGCGCGGCCGCGCCCTGCGCATATTCGCGCCCCAGAAGGAAGCCGTTTACCGCCCAGAACAGGAACGGCGCGAAGGGCCCTGAGAGCAGGTAGAAGACCAGCGCCAAGAGGTTGACGACCAGGCTCAGCCCGGCCAGCCGCAACCCCTCGCCGGCGAGCTCTCCAAGGCCCTGCGGGCGGGCGGGCGGCAGGCCGGGGTAATGCCGCGCCTCAACCGCCTCGGCCACCTCGTCGAGGAAAAGCCCGGTGAAAAGCGCCGCCACCGGCACCATCAGGAAGCCGGAGAGCAGCAGCACCCCCAGCGCCGCCATCCCGCCGGCCAGCCAGTGAACACCACCCACCGCACCGAAGACCGGCAGGGTCAGGTGGCCTGGCACCAGCCGGTCGACACCCCAGACCGCAAGCACCGTAAGCGCGGCGAACAGGATCAGCGTCAGCCCGATCCCGCGCCAGAGCACCCACTGGAAGCGCCGGTCGCCGAACTGCGCCAGCGCCTTCCAGAGGTCGCCCGCGATCACGCGGAAACCCAGGCGACCCGTGCCGCAGGATCCGGGCGCGGCCGCTCCGGCGGCTGGCCGGAGGGCGTGCCGACATGGACGAAGCCCACCACGCTCTCACCCTCGGCAAGGCCCAGCCCTTCGGCCATGAAGCCACGGTCATAGGCCGGCCAGCCGGTCAGCCAGGCCGCGCCCCAGCCTGCCGCCAGCGCGGCATTGACCAGCGAAAGCGCCACGGCCCCCGCGGACAGAAGCTGTTCCTGCGCCGGCGCCTTTTCCGACGGCACGGGCGCGGAGATCACGGCGATGCAGAGCGGCGCCTCGCGAAACTGCGAGATCGCCTTGGCGGCGGCCTCGGGCGCCATCCCCAGCGCCTCGGCGCGCGCCTCGGCAACGCCGGCGAGCCGGTCGAGCGCCGCGCGCTCCAGCACGATCAGCCGCCAGGGCTCCAGCTTGCCGTGGTCGGGCACCCGCAGCCCGGCCTCCAGTATCGGCGCCAGCGCAGCACGGTCGGGCGCCGGGCCCCGCAGCGTCCTTGCCGGATGCGACCGGCGGCCGAGGAGGAAATCGAGGGCGGGCTGGTTGGCGGCAGGCTGGTTCTGGGCGGGCAAGGTCATCTCCTTCGCTTTGAGCCGATATCACCGCTTCGCCGGCCGATTTCAACTCCGCCTTCGCGGGGCGGTGGGGGTACCGGCCGGGCGGCGCAGGGGTTATCTGCAGGGAAAGCCCCATGACCGGCCCGCCATGCAGATCAACGAACACCGCATCCACCAGATCTTCCGCGTCAGCGTGATCCTAAAGGGCCTGCACGCGCTTGTCGAATGCGCGGGCGGGCTGCTTCTCTGGGTGGTCAGTTCCGCGACGCTGGTCCATTGGGTGAACCTCGCCACGCAGGGCGAGCTGGCCGAGGATCCGCGCGACCGGATCGCCACCGCCCTTTACCATGCGGCGCAGCAGCTGAGCCCGGGCGCGCAGCATTTCTACGCGCTCTACCTGCTCCTGCACGGGGTGATAAAGGTCGTGCTCGTGGCGGGGCTGCTGCGGGAGAAGATCCTTGCCTATCCGCTGTCGCTCGCCGCGCTCGGGCTCTTCATCCTCTACCAGCTCTACCGCTACAGCTTCACCCACGCGCCGGGGCTTCTGGTGCTTACTGCCTTCGACCTTTTCGTCATGGTGCTCGTCTGGCACGAATGGCGGCTTCTGCGCCGCCACTTCGAGGCTCGGAAGCGTTGAGCCGCGCTTCGTACTGGACAGGGCGCGCGAGCGAAGCTACGCGGCCCTCATGCGTCACGCGTCCCTGATCCATCTGAGCTTCGCCGCCGCCGTCGTGCTGTTCCTGCTGGCGCCGCACCTGGACCTGCTTGTCTCGCGCACGTTCTACCTGCCCGGCCACGGCTTCTGGATGGCGGGGCAGCCCGACTTCCAGAACCTCCGGCAGCTTTTCCGACATTCGGCCAACGCCGTGGGCTATGCCTCGGGCCTTCTGCTGCTGGCCTCGCTGGCGATCGGGCCGGGGCGGCAGGTCCCCGCGCGGCTCTGGGGCTACGGCTTCGCCACGATGGCGCTTGGCCCCGGGGTGGCGGTGAACCTGATCCTGAAGCCGCTCTGGGGCCGGGCGCGGCCGGCCAATGACGCGCTCTTCGGCGGCGCGCATCACTTCACCCCGGTGTTCCGGATCGCCGACCAATGCAGCTGGGGCTGCTCTTTCGTCTCGGGCGAGGCGGCGGGCGCGATGGGCGCGGCCATCGTGATCGGCGTGCTGCTCTGGCCCGGGCTGACGCGGCGCGGACGGGGCGGGATGGTCGCGCTGCTCGCGGCCTTCGTGATCGCCACGGCGGGTCTGCGCGTCGCCATGGGGCGGCACTTCCTCTCCGACGTGATCTTCGGCGCGCTTCTGAGCGCCTACACCGGCTGGGCGCTCTACCATGTCTTCCGCCTGTCCGAGGTCCGCGGCCGGCTCACCCTGCCCGCGTTCAAGGCCGATGCCCGCGCCTTTGCCCGCAGGCTGACGGGCCACTGACAAGCTGCTGACGGCGCCAAATCACGCTTCCGCAATGTCTCGCGCGAAAACCGCCGAAACCGGCCGGCGGACTTTTCTTGCACGCCAACCCGGGCTAGGATGCGACCGCGATACGCCGGGCCGAGCAGTGCGGCGACGACATGGGGCAGGGCCGGTGGCAGCACCGGCAGAGCGCGGCAGGACGATCGCGCGGGATGGGGGCAAGTATGACGGGACCGACGATCGGCAGAATTTCCCTGGCGATGACTCTGGGGCTGGGCCTGGCGGGCTGCCAGGCGGACCAGCCCTTCGCCTTTCTGAAGGCCAAACCGGCCGCCGCCGGCACGGCTGCGGCAAGCACTGCCGCCCCGGCTGACGCAAGCTCGGTGAAGCTGGTCGACCGCGACGTCGAGGCGCCCGACATCTACCACGCCAAGGCAAAGGCGCTCTGGGACGGGCGTCCCTCGCTCGGCGGGGTCTGGATCGCGGCGGTGAACGTGAAGGAGCCGCAGCGCGTCATCATCCGCAACCCGAAGAACGGCAAATTCGTCATCGGCGCGCTGTTCCACCGCGAGCAGGGCGCGCCGGGGCCGAAGCTGCAGCTGTCCTCCGACGCGGCCGAGGCGCTCGGCATGCTGGCCGGCCAGCCCGCGACGGTGGACGTGACCGCGCTGAAGCGGGTCGAGCAGCCCGCCCCTGCGCCCAAGACCAATCCGAAGGAGCCGGCGCTCTCCAGCAACGAGGCGATCAAGACCAAGCCGATCGCGGATATCCGCGCCTCCGCCGCCGCCGCGATCGACAAGGCGGCAGCCAGGACGACGGCCAAGTCCACCGCCAAGACAGCCATGAACGCCACGGCCAAATCAGCCGCGGCCGAGGCGCGGGTGAAGCCGGTGCCGCGCCCGAAGGCCGCGCCCGCCTCCACCACTCACACGGCCGCTGCCACCCATACCCCTGCCGCGACCCATGCGGCGAAGCCGAAGCAGGCGCTGCTCGGCCGCGACTACGTGCAGATCGGCATCTTCGCGGTCGAGGCCAACGCGCAGCGCGCCTCCAGGCTGATGCAGTCCAAGCATGTCCCGGTGGCAGTCCTGAAGGAGGAAAGCCACGGCAAGACCTATTCGCGCGTTCTCGTCGGCCCGGTGACCTCTGCCAACCGCGACAAGATGCTCGCCAAGATGAAGTCGCTTGGCTTCGAGGATGCCTATGTTGTTGAGAGATAACCGAGGACCGGACCCCCAGACCCCATGAAACGCCTGATCGCCCCCCTCGCCGTCATGGCCCTGCTCGCCGCCCCGGCGGCGCAGGCCTTCGACACGATCGCCACCGCCGCCTATGTCGTCGACGTCGGCTCCGGCACGGTGCTGATGAACAAGGACGGCGACACGCCGATGCCGCCGGCTTCGATGTCGAAGCTGATGACCATCGACCTGTTGTTCCAGGCGCTGAAGGACGGGCGGGTGACGCTCGACACCAAGTTCTCCGTCTCGCCCGAGGCGCAGGCGATGGGCGGCTCGACGATGTTCCTCAACACCCGCGACCATCCGACGGTGCGCCAGCTGATCCAGGGCATCATCGTGCTTTCGGGCAACGACGCCTGCGTGACGGTGGCCGAGGGGCTGGCCGGAACCCAGGACGCCTTCGTCGCCCAGATGAACGCCGAGGCGAAGAAGCTGGGCCTGACCCATTCGCATTACGCGAACGCTTCCGGCTGGCCCAACCCGGGCCAGCTGATGAGCATGCATGACCTCGCCACGCTGGCCATGCACCTCATCAAGACCTACCCGGAATACTACCATTTCTTCTCGGAACAGACCTTCGCCTACGACGGCCGGGCGCCCGCGAACGAGAACAACCGCGACCCGCTCCTTGGCGTCGTGCCCGGCGCGGACGGGATGAAGACCGGCCATACCGAGGCCTCGGGCTACGGCCTCGTCGGCACCGCCAAGCAGGCCGGCCGGCGGGTGCTGGTAGTGATGAACGGCCTGCCCTCCTCCGCCGCCCGGGCGAGCGAGGGCCAGAAGCTGATCAACTGGGGCCTGCGCCAGTTCATCGAGAAGACCGCCGTGACCAAGGGCACCGTGGTGGCCGAGGCGCCGGTCTGGCTCGGCGCCAAGAGCAAGGTCGCGCTTGTGCCGGAGGGAGACGCCCGCATTCTGCTGCCGGTGACCGCCGGCAACAAGCTCGACGCCAAGGTGGTCTACACCGGGCCGCTGAAGGCGCCCCTGAAGGCCGGCCAGAAGGTGGGCGAGCTGGTCATCGACCGGCCTGAACTCGCCCCCGCCCGGATCCCGCTCGTCACCGCCACGGCGGTCCCGCGCGGCGGCTTCCTTGGCCGGGTGATGACGGCGGCGCGCGTGCTTTACCGCGACTTCAAGGGGGCGCAGGGCTCGTGACCGGCGCCGGCCGCGGCAGCTTCATCAGTTTCGAGGGCATCGACGGCTCGGGCAAATCCACCCAGGCCCGTCTGCTGGCCGAAACGCTCCGGGCCGCCGGCCGCGACGTCGTGCTGACCCGCGAACCCGGCGGCTCGCCCGGCGCGGAGGAGATCCGCCGCCTCGTCCTCGAAGGCCACAAGGACCGCTGGTCGGCAGAGACGGAGATCCTCCTCTTCACCGCCGCCCGCCGCGACCACCTTGAAAAGACCATCCGCCCCGCGCTCGCCGCCGGAAAGATCGTCATCACCGACCGCTTCGCCGACAGCACCCGGCTCTACCAGGGCGCGCGCGCCGAGGGGCTGCGCGAGACCGTCGACAGCCTTCATGCCCTGATGATCGGGACGGAACCGGACCTGACCTTTGTCGTCGACATGGACCCGGCCATCGGCCTTGCCCGCGCGCTCTCCCGGAAGGGAACCGAGGAGCGATTCGAAAGCTTCGGCGAAGAGCTGCAGGCCCGCATGCGGCAGGGCTTCCTTGACCTCGCGAAGGAATACGCAGGCCGCTGCGTGGTCATCGACGGCGCCCGCCCGGTAGAGGCCGTCGCGGCCGACATTGCCGCCCTCGCCCAGACGCGTCTCGCCCAGAACCACCACGCCGAAGGGCCAGGGCCATGAGCGAGACCCCCGAACCCGACCGCGTCGAAGGCGCGCCCCATCCGCGCGCCACCGCCCGGCTTCTGGGCCAGGGCGCCGCCGAGGCCGCCTTTCTCGACGCCTTCAACGCCGGGCGCCTGCACCACGGCTGGCTCATCACCGGCCCGCGCGGCACCGGCAAGGCGACGCTGGCCTGGCGCATCGCCCGGTTCCTTCTGGCCGAACAGCCCGCCGACGCCGGCCTCTTCGGTGCCCCGCCCCCGCCCGAAACGCTCGACGTTTCGCCCGATGACCCCAGCGCCCGCCGCATCGCCGCCCTCTCCGAACCGCGGCTGAAGCTGATCCGCCGCTCGCTGGGCGATACCGGCCGCCTGCGCTCGGTCATCTCGGTCGAGGACGTGCGCGACCTCAAGAGCTTCTTCCACCTCTCCGCCGCCGACGGCGGCCGCCGCGTCGTCATCGTCGATGCCGCTGACGATATGAACCCCTCCGCCGCCAACGCGCTCCTGAAGGAGCTGGAGGAGCCGCCGAAGGGCGCGACGATCCTGCTGGTGGCGCACCAGCCCTGGCGGCTTCTGCCCACGATCCGGTCGCGCTGCCGCGAGCTGCGCCTGACCCCGCTGGGGCCCGAAGACATAGCCACGGCGCTGGCCGCCGCCGGGACAGAAGGCGCCGAGGCCGCGGCGCTGGCAGAGCTTGCCGGCGGCTCGGTGGGCGAGGCGATCCGTCTCGCCAATCTCGACGGCACCGCCACCTACGCCGCGATGATCGGGCTCTTCTCGGGCCTGCCCCGCCTCGACCGCGTCAAGGCCATCGCGCTCGCCGAAACCGCCGGCCAGCGCGGGGCGGAGACACGCTTCGACCTGACGCTCACACTCTTCGACGCCTTCCTCGCCCGCCTCGCCCGCACCGGCGCCACCGGAGCGCCGCCGCCCGAGGCGGTGCCCGACGAGGCCCAGCTTCTCGCCCGCCTCTCGCCCGACGCCCGCGCCGGGCGGGGCTGGGCCGACCTCGCCCAAAGCCTCGGCGCCCGCGCCCGTCAGGGCCGGGCGGTCAACCTTGACCCTGCCGCGCTTCTCCTTGATATGGTTCTCAGGATCGACGAAACGGCGGGCGCGCTCGCCCCCCGCTAAGGCCCGACGGCGAGACCATGACAGCCGAGATCGTAGACAGCCACTGCCACCTCGACTTCCCCGATTTCGAGGGCGAGGAAGATGCCGTCATCGCCCGCGCGCGGGACGCCGGCGTCACCCGTATGGTCACGATCTGCACCCGGCTTGCCACCGCCCCCCGCGTCCAGGCCATCGCCGAGGCGCATGAGGGGGTCTTCTGGGCCGCCGGCACCCACCCGATGCGCGCGGGAGAGGAGCCCCTCGTCGCGGTCGAGGCGCTGGAAGCCCTCGCCCGCCACCCGAAATTCGTCGGCATCGGCGAGACCGGGCTGGACTACCACTACTCCGCCGAAAGCAAGGACCAGCAGCAGGAAAGCCTGCGGCTACATATCGAGGCCTGCCGCCGCACCGGCCTGCCCCTGATCATCCATTCCCGCGACGCCGACGCCGACATGGCCCGTATCCTTGCCGAGGAGCATCGCGCCGGCGCCTATTCCTGCGTCATGCACTGCTTCTCGTCCAGCGCCGCGCTGGCAGAGGCCGCGCTCGACCTCGGCTTCTTCCTTTCGATGTCCGGCATCGCCGCCTTCCCGAAATCGGGCGACCTGCGCGCGATCTTCGCTCAGGCCCCGCTCGAGCGGATCCTGGTCGAGACCGACAGCCCCTACCTCGCCCCGCCGCCGCATCGCGGCAAGCGGAACGAACCCGCCTATACCGCCCACACCGCGACGGTGGGCGCAGAGGTCTTCGGCCTCTCCTACGAGGATTTCGCCCGCGCGACCTCCGCCAATTTCGACCGGCTCTTCGCCAAGGCCGCCGCCTGGGTGCCGGGCGGCGCGCCGGGCGGGGCCGCCTAATGGCGCGGCTCCGCTTCACCATCCTCGGCTGCGGCTCCTCCGGGGGCGTCCCGCGCCTCGGCGGCCATTGGGGCGACTGCGATCCGGCCAACCCGAAGAACCGCCGCCGCCGCTGCTCGCTTCTGATCGAGCGCGAGGGGGCTGAAGGCACCACCCGCGTCCTCGTGGACACCACGCCCGACATGCGCGACCAGCTTCTCGACGCCGGCGTGGGGGAACTGGACGCCGTCGTCTATACCCATGCCCACGCCGACCACGTCCACGGCATCGACGACTTGCGCCAGATCGTCTTCAATATCCGTCGCCGCCTGCCGGTCTGGGCCGATGGCGACACGCAGGAGGCGCTGCTCTCCCGCTTCGGCTACGCCTTTGTCCAGCCGGAGGACAGCCCTTATCCCCCAATCCTGGACCTGCACACGATCAAGGGACCCTTCGCCGTCTCCGGCCCGGGCGGAGAGATCGCACTGACGCCGTTCCGGGTGAACCACGGCGCGATCGACGCGCTCGGCTACCGCGTCGGGGGGCTGGCCTATCTGCCCGACGTGCTGACCATCGACGACCAGAGCTGGCCCGTGCTCGAGGGCCTCGACTGCCTCGTGATCGACGCGCTCAGACGCAAGCCGCACCCGACCCATGCCCACCTGGCGCAGGCGCTGGAGTGGATCGAACGGCTCCGCCCCCGCCGCGCGGTACTGACCAACATGCATATCGACCTCGACTACGACACGCTCGAGGCCGAGACACCCGACCACGTCACCCCGGCTTATGACGGCATGACCCTGCACTACGCGGTCTGACCGGATGGAAGCCCTGGTCGAGGTCATCCTGCCGATCTTCTTCGTCCTCGGCTTCGGCTATGTCGCGCGCTGGCGGCGGCTGCTCACCGACGACCACGTGGCAGGCCTGATGAAGTTCACCCAGGGCTTCGCCCTGCCCTGCCTGCTGTTCCGCGCCATCTCGACGCTGAACCTCGCGCAGGACTTCAATCCCTGGCTGCTGGCGAGCTTCTATACCGGCGCAGTGACCTGCTTCCTTGTCGCCTTCCTCGGTGCCCGCTACGCCTTCGGCCGGCCGCTGGAGGACAGCGTGGCCTTCGGCTTCGTCGGCCTCTTCTCCAACACGCTCCTGCTGGGCCTGCCGATCACCGAACGCGCCTATGGCACGGGCGCGCTGGCCGGGAACTACGCGATCATCGCCTTCCACGCGCCGTTCTGCTACGGCTTCGGGATCACTATAATGGAGGTCGCACGCCATCGCGGCGGCGGCTGGGGATCGACGCTGCGCCGGGTGGTCCTCGCCATGTTCCGCAACTCGCTGGTGCTGGGCATTGGCCTAGGCTTCCTGGTGAACCTCGGCCACATCCCCCTGCCCAAGGTCTTCACCGACGCGGTCGACCTGATGGTGCGCGCGGCACTGCCGGCGGCGCTGTTCGGGCTCGGCGCCACGCTCTTCCGTTACCGGCCGGACGGGGACTTCAGAATCATCGCCATGCTCTGCGCGATCTCGCTGGTTCTGCATCCGGCGATCACCTACGGACTCGGCACCGCCTTCCACCTTCCGAAGGCCGGCTTCCGCTCGGCGGTGCTGACGGCGGCCATGGCGCCCGGCGTCAACGCCTATCTCTTCGCCGACATGTACGGTGTCGGCAAGCGCGTGACCGCCTCGACTGTGCTGATCGCCACTGGCTCGCTCATCATCACCGCCTGGCTCTGGCTCACCATCCTGCCCTGAGGGCCCTGAGGACGGAGGAGGGTCAGCGCCTGTCCGCGGGTGGGCGCTGGCGGCAGATGAGATCTGTCCGTTTATGGTTTCATGGCCCCCTTCGCCGCGCCGAGAACAAAGCTCACCAGAAGCGCCCGCCTTTGGGGGCGGACGGGCGCTGGCCCGGCGGCACTGCGTGCCGCTGTTTCGGGCCGGGGCATGAGCTAATGAAAAGGCCCGGGCCGATCCCCCGGCCCGGGCCCAATTCCATCCGCCGCGGGGGCGGGTCAGACCTTGATGCCGCGCAGCTTCTCCGACCTGCGCCGGAACAGTTCCAGCCCGCCCAGCAGCACCACCGCCAGCAGCAGGATCAGCGTGGCCACGGCGAGGATCGTCGGGTCGATCGTATATCGCAGGTTCGTCCACATCTGCAGCGGCAGCGTCTTCTGCTGCGGCCCGGCGATGAACAGCACGATCACCACCTCGTCGAACGAGGTCATGAAGGCGAACAGCGCGCCCGAGATGATCCCCGGCAGCACCAGCGGCATCACCACCTTGAAGAACGACCGGCTGGGCGAGGCCCCGAGGCTCAGCGCCGCACGGTAGAACTGCGGGTCCAGCCCCTCCAGCGTCGCCGTCACCGTGATCACCACGAAGGGCGTGCCCAGGATGGTGTGGGCGATGACCACGCCCAGGTAGCTGTCGACGATATGCAGATAGGAGAAGTAGAAGAACAGCGCCGTCGCGGTGATGATCAGTGGCACGATCATCGGCAGCACCAGGACCGCCGTGATCGCAGAGCGGTACGGCATGTGCGGCCGCGTCAGCCCCAGCGAGGCCAGGGTGCCCAGCACCGTCGCGCAGATCGTGGCGATCGGCGCGATGATGAAGCTGTTCTTCAGCGCATGGGTCCAGGCCGGATCGGTGAAGAACTGCTTGTACCAGCTCAGCGAATAGCCCGACGGCTGCAGCTCCAGCATCTTCCGCGTGAAGGTGAAGTAGGGCGATGCGTTGAACGACAGCGGCACGATGACCACCAGCGGCACCACCAGGAAGAACAGCACCACCAGCCCGTAGAAGCGGAAGACGTAGAACCATCCGCGCTCGGCCGGGCTGAGGTATCCGGGAAGCTTTCTCCGCCTCATGCGATCGACACCTTCTTGTTGCCCGAGATGTAGCCGTAGAGCACGAACAGGATCATGGTCACCACGGTCAGGATGGTCCCCAGCGCGGCAGCCAGGCCCCAGTTCAGCGATTCCTGAACGTTGTAGGCGATCCGGTTGGAGATGAACTGGCCGTTCTGCCCGCCGACGAGTTCCGGCGTGATGTAGTAGCCGATCGACAGGATGAAGACGAGGAGCACACCAGCCCCCACGCCGGGCAGGGTCAGCGGCGCGAAGACCCGCCAGAACGCCCGCCAGGGATGCGCGCCCATCGAGACGGCGGCCCGGACATAGCTGTCGGGGATCGCCTTCATCACCGAATAGAGCGGCAGCACCATGAAGGGCAGCAGCACCTGCGTCATCACGACGACCGTGCCGAAGGCGTTGTTCATCAGCATAGGTCGCGCGTTATCCGACACGGCCCCGCTTCCGACCAGGATCGAGTTCACCACGCCATGCGACTGCAGCAGCACGATCCAGGCCGTGATCCGCACCAGAAGCGATGTCCAGAACGGCAGCAGCACGGCGATCATCATCAGGTTCGCCTTGGATTCCGGCAGCCGCGAGATCCAGTAGGCCAGCGGATACCCCAGCACCAGCGTCAGCACGGTGATCAGGATACTCATCCAGCCGGTACGCCAGAACAGTGGCAGATAGATCCGCTCGTAGCTCGGCACCCGCTCCAGCACGCCCTGCGCAGAATACTGCATGTCGATCGCGGCGATGTAGAAGTCCGCCGTGACGGGAGAGCTTTCACGCTTCAGCAGCGTCCAGATCGGCCGCTTGCCCCAGGCCCCGTCGATCTTCTCCAGCTCCGCCTTCCAGGACGCCGGCGCTTCCTTGACCCGTGCCGAACGGAAAGTGGTCTTGTTGATCAGCCCGAAGCTGCCGGGCATCTCCTCGTTCAGCCGCTTGGCGATCCGGCCGAAGGTATGGTTCTTGAAGGCCACGCCCAGGTCCGCTGCGACGGCGGCATAGGCATCCTCGGACGGCAGGTCCTTGCCGTTCCAATGCGACAGCGCGGCCACGGTCTTCGGCATGTAGGTGGGAACGGTCGTGTTCGCGACGCTCAACCAGATCATCCCGCAGAGCGGAATGAGAAACATCACGGTTATGAATAGCAAAAGCGGCAGCGTCAGCAGGAACGCGCCTCGGCGCTTCCGGCGTTCGGCACGGCGCAGGCTCGCTTTCAGGCCCGGGGTGCCGGCTTCGGCCGGCACCCCTTTGGCTGATGTTGTCACCTCAGCACACATGCGCTGACGTCAGCTCGCAAGCCAGGCGGCGAAGCGCTGGCTCAGCTGCGGGCCGTAGTTGGTCCAGAAGGATGCGCTCTTGGCGATCGAGTCCTTCAGGTGATCCGGCGATGTCGGCATGTACGGCATCATCTTGATCTTGTCGTTCTTGTAGTAGGTCAGATTGCCCATCTGCGCGAAGGACGACTTCCGCGCCGGCGAGTAGGCGATGTAGCGCGCTTGCTCGACAAGGCTCTTGGTCGAGGTCGAGAAGCGCAGGAAGTCCATCGCGGTCTTCAGCCGGTCGGCCGGCAGGCCCGCCGGAACGACCCAGCCGTCCCATTCGTAAAGACCGCCGTCCCAGACGAAGTCGAAGGGCTGGCCGTCGGCCGCGATCGCGTTGAAGATCCGCCCGTTATAGGCCGAGGCGATGGTCACGTCGCCCTGCGCCAGCATCTGCGGCGGCTGCGCGCCGGCACTCCACCACAGCGCATGCGGCTTCATCGTGTCGAGCTTCTTGAACGCCTGATCCACGCCGGCCGGGGTCGCCAGCACGTCATAGATCTTGTCCTTGGCCACGCCGTCGGCATAAAGCGCCCACTCCAGGTTGCCGGCCGGGATCTTCTCCAGCCCGCGCTTGCCCGGGAACTTCTCGAAGTCGTAGACGTCCTTGATCGTCTGCGGGCCGCCGTTCGGGAAGGCCTTCTTGTTGTAGCCGAACATGGTGTTGTACGAGATCGTCGAGACGTAGCCACCCGACTTGTCGTCACCGCCCGAAAGCGAGCCCCGGGTAAAGTCGTCCCAGGCGGGGGTGCCGTCGGGGGCGTTGTCAAGGTCCTTGTTCCAGACGATCTCCTGCAGCATGCCCTGCTGGTAGAGACGGTCGGCGTCGGCCTGCAGCATGTCGACGATGTCCCAGCTGATGTTGCCGCTCTGCTCTTGAGCGGTCAGCAGCGCCGGGCCGTTGCCGGACTTCTCGATGTTGTTGAAGTCGATGCCGGTCTTCTTGGTGTAGGGCTTCTCGTAAGCCTCGATCTGGCTCATCTGATAGGCGCCACCCCAGGAGGTGAGGTTCATCTTGGTGCCAGCGGCCATCGCGCGGCGGGCCCCCACCAGCGAACCGAGCGCCGAGAGAGAGACCAGGCCGGCGGTCGAGGCGCCGAGGGCGAGCAGGTCGCGCCGGGAAACCGGGACGCTCCCGTTTTCATCGTCCTTTTTCATGTTGCTAATCCTCCGTGTTAAGGGGCGTCTTCAGCGCCCGTTACGTACTCCGATATCCGGTCCCGGAGGGCCGGAGCTCAGAGCGGATCGAGCGCTCGCGCATCCTGCGGCGCCCAGCCGATCCGCACTTTCTCACCCGGCGCCAGGCGGCGCTGGTCGAGCGTGTTGCGGTTCTTGATCACGAAATCGTCCGTTCCGGCCACACGCAGCCGGGTACGGAAAATGTCGCCCATGTAGATGAATTCCAGCACTTCCGCCTCGATCGTATGCGCCCCTTCGGGCAGCATCTCGGCGCGGTACTCGACACGCTCCGGCCGGATCGAGACAAGCGTCTTCTCGCCCTTGCCGCCGACGTTGACCGGCGTCGCGTCGATGATCTCGCCGGTGGGCAGGCGCACCATGGCGCGGCCGTCGGCGATTTCCTCGACCGTACCGGCCAGCTTGTTGTTCTCGCCGATGAACTGGGCGACGAAGCTGTTCTCCGGCGCCTCGTAAAGCTCGGAGGGCGAGGCCAGCTGCTGGATCCGGCCATCGTTGAAGACGGCGATGCGGTCCGACATGGTCAGCGCCTCGCCCTGGTCGTGGGTGACGTAGACCACGGTGATGCCCAGCGCCTCGTGCAGCGCCTTGATCTCGAACTGCATGTGCTCGCGCAGCTGCTTGTCGAGCGCGCCGAGCGGTTCGTCCATCAGGACCAGCTTCGGCTCGAACACCAGCGCGCGGGCCAGCGCGATCCGCTGCTGCTGGCCGCCCGAAAGCTGCGCCGGGCGGCGGTTGCCGAAGGCGCCCATCTGGACCATGTCGAGCGCGCGCTTGATCTTGCCCTCGCGCTCCGACTTGCCCATGCCGCGCACTTCGAGCGGGAAGGAGAGGTTCTCCGCCACCGTCATGTGCGGGAACAGCGCGTAGTTCTGGAAGACCATGCCGATGCCGCGCTTGTGCGGCGGCACGGCGTTGATCGGGCTCCCCTCGAGCCGGATGTCGCCATGGGTGGCGGTCTCGAAACCGGCCAGCATCATCAGGCAGGTGGTCTTGCCGGAGCCCGACGGCCCCAGCATGGTCAGGAACTCGCCCTTGCCGATCGAGAGGTTCAGATCCTTCACGACGAGGCTTTCCCCGTCGTAACTCTTCTGCACGCGATCGAATTCGACGAATCCGCTACCTTTGGATGGTGCGTCCACGTTATCTCCCCGTCTTCTTCGCTCCACGGTCAGGCCGCAGTTGTTGAGCAAGAGTAAATCGGAACGCTTTCAGAATTGCAACCGACTTGTCAGTGTGGGCGCTGCAACACTTTGATTGAACGATACTTTACCAATTTTGTCGGAGTGCTTGGAATTCCGTCGCTCTGAGACGCGCCTGCCCCCGAATTGACCACTGCCCGCACGCGCGCGGCACCGCTCGGCCCGCGCCGAGCGGACAGGCGCGCGCGGCGGGTGCCCCGGGCGGCGCGGGACGCGCCTCCGGCCGGGCGCCCTGCCGGGTCCCGTCCGGCCCCGGTCCCGGGCCGATTCGCGCGTATTGGGGTCTCAGCCCGCCGCAGCGCGCCGCTTGGCTTCGATCACCTGCCAGATGCGCTCGGCAGCGTTCACCCCGTCGAACCGCTCCAGCTCCTGGATGCCGGTGGGGGAGGTCACGTTGATCTCTGTCAGGTAGTCGCCGATCACGTCGATGCCGACGAAGACCTGGCCCTTCTCCTTCAGGACCGGGCCGATGGCGGCGCAGATCTCGCGGTCCCTCGCGGTCAGGCCGACCGGCTCCGGCCGCCCGCCGACGTGCATGTTCGAGCGGGTCTCGCCCGCCTGCGGCACCCGGTTGATCGCGCCCACCGGCTCGCCGTCGACGAGGATGACGCGCTTGTCGCCCTTGGCGACGTCGGGCAGGAATTTCTGCGCGATCAGCGGCTCGCGGCTGAAGGAGGTGAAGAGTTCGTGCAGCGACGACAGGTTGCGGTCGTTCGGATCGAGCCGGAACACCCCGGCGCCGCCGTTGCCGTAGAGCGGCTTGAGGATGATGTCGCCATGCTCGGCCTTGAAGGCCCGG
Organism: Solirhodobacter olei; assembly: GCF_004010155.1. Lineage (GTDB taxonomy): Bacteria > Pseudomonadota > Alphaproteobacteria > Rhodobacterales > Rhodobacteraceae > Solirhodobacter > Solirhodobacter olei. The sequence goes on from NZ_RRYH01000005.1 coordinate 180,951, forward strand.
ATCGAGGCGAGATCGCGCGCGATCAAGGTCGGCGGGATCAGCTCGGGGAATTGCAGAACCAGCAGTTTTTCGGGCGAATTCCGGACCCAGAACGGGTCGTTCACCACCAGCACCTTCGGGTGGATCATGTCCAGCAGATGCGTCGTGGTGATGTAGAACATGTCGAAGGGCGGATCCTGGCGCAGCCAGACGACATCGAACTCCGCCAGGTCCAGCTCGGTCTCCGGCCCGTAGCTCACATGATCGCCCTTGACCGCGCGCAGTTCCACCGGCCGGCCCCGCGCCATCACCCGCCCCTCACGGAACGAAAGCTGCTCGGGCGGGTAATAGAACAGCTCATGCCCCCGCGCCTGGGCCTCCAGCGCGACGCGGAACGTGCTGTCCGCATCGATGTTCACGGCCCCGATCGGGTCCATCTGCAAGGCGACTTTGAGGCCCATCCGCTTCTCCCGTGCTAAGAAGCCCTAGATGGCGCAGCCACAAGGCGGATGCAATCGCCGATCAGGGCACGCCAGCCCCTCGGCCCGATCACCCCGCCGCCCCCGGCGCCGGCCCGGCTTCAGGCGGCGCAGGCGCAGTCCTCGAAGGCATTCTCGAGGATCCGGATCCGGCCGGCACCGTCGACCAGCGCCACGTCAAAGCGCGCCTCGGTTGCCTGTCCGCGCGGCTCTCCGGCGAGGAACTCCGCCGCCGCAGCGGAAATCCGGCCCATCTGCTGCGCCGACAGCCGTTCGGCGGCGACCTCGAAGCTCCGCGCCTGCTTCACCTCGATGAAAATGACGGCTTCGCCTTCGCGCGCGATCAGGTCGACCTCGCCGCCCTGGCCCCGCCAGCGCCGCGCCGCGACCGGATGCCCGGACCGCTCGTAATGCCGCGCTGCAGCCTCCTCGGCCGAAAGCCCCGAAAGATAGGCCCGCGCCCCGCGCCGCCGCCGCGCCCGGAGCGCGCCGGTCTCTGCGACATCCCTGCTGCCCCCGAACCAGGGCGCCGCCGCCTTCGCCAGGCCCGCCATCACCGGTCCCGTCAACGCCGGTCCCGCCACCGTAGGCCCCACGTTCGCCGAACCCGCCATCACCGAACCCGCCATCGCAACCTCCCGCGCTTCAAACACACCGCAGCGGCCCCTCATGGCCCTCCGCGTCACTCCGCCTCGCCGAGCTTCAGCGCGGCCTGGTAGACCTCCCGCCGGGGCAGGCCCAGCGCCGCGGCGACCTCGGCCGCCGCATCCTTCACCGAGGCCCGGCCGAGCGCCTCGCGCAGCGCGGCCTCCAGCGCGCCCGCCTCGGGCACCACCTCTCCCGCGCGGTCAACGACCAGCACGATCTCGCCCTTGACGTCGCGCGCGGCGAAGGCTTCGGCCAGTTCCGCCAGCGTCCCGCGAGAGACCTCCTCGAACCGCTTGGTCAGCTCCCGGCACACGGCCGCCTGACGCAAAGCCCCCAGAGACTCGCACAGTTCGATTAATGTTCGGCTAATGCGCTTGGGCGATTCGTAGATCACCAGCGTCGCCGGCACTGCGGCGAGCTCCGCCCAGAACCGTTTGCGGGCGCCTGCGGCGGCGGGCGGGAAGCCGGCAAACAGGAAACGGTCGGTCGGCAGGCCGGAGACGGTGAGCGCCGCAAGCACCGCCGAGGGGCCGGGGGCGGAGATCACCTTGTGGCCCGCCCCGATCGCGGCGCGCGCGAGCTGGTAGCCGGGATCGGCGACCAGCGGCGTGCCGGCCTCGGAGGCATAGGCGACCGAGCGGCCCTCCTCCAGGGCGCGCAGGATCCGCGGCCGCATCGCGGCGCCGTTGTGGTCGTGATAGGCCAGGAGAGGCCGCCCGCCCAGCGCCACGCCATGTATCTCCATCAGGTGACGGAGGCTGCGGGTGTCCTCCGCCGCCAGCACCTCGGCCTGGCCCAGGATGTCCAGCGTGCGCAGCGTGATGTCGCGCGCCGCCCCGATCGGGGTCGCGACGAAATAGAGCCCCGGGCCCAGCCTCGCCTCAGCTCCGGCCATCCCCCCGCCCCCCCGGCACAAGTTGCCAATGCAGAATGAAACGCATAGGCTCCGCCTACACGCATGCCTTTCCGGGAGCGAGGATTTTTTCATGTTGCCGATTCTGTCACGCGCGCGCCTCACGGCGGCCCGCGCCCTCGCTTTGGCCGGTCTCCTTGCCCTCGCAGGCTGCGGCGCAGCCCCGATCAGCGGCGGCTCTGGCGGCACGGTGAACGTGGCGCTGCTGGTGCCCTCGGGCTCGCCACGCTCGGGCGACGACCTCCTGGCCCAGAACCTCGAAAACGCCGCCCGGCTCGCGATCTCGGATCTCGACGGGGTGAAGGTGAACCTCAAGGTCTATTCCACCCAGGGCAACGCGCAGACCGCCTCGCAGGTCGCCTCGCAAGCGGTGAACGAGGGGGCGCAGGTGATCCTCGGCCCGGTCTTCGCCGCCTCCGCCAAGGCGGCGGGCGCCGCCGTCGCGGGCCGCGGCGTCAACGTGCTCGCCTTCTCGAACACGCCCGCGGTCGCCGGCGGCAACGTCTTCATCCTCGGCCAGACCTTCGCCGACACCGCACGGCGGCTGGTCAGCTATGCCGTCTCGCAGGGCAAGGGCTCCATCGCCGTGGTCCACAGCCAGAATGCCGAGGGTATGCTGGGCAACGCCGCCGCCACCGCCGCGATCCAGTCCTCCGGCGCGACGCTGGCGACCGACGCGACCTACCCGTTCTCGCAGCAGGGCATCGTCCAGGCGATCCCCGACATCGCCAAGCAGGTGACCTCCTCGGGTGCCCAGGCGGTGATCTTCACTGCCAACACGGCCGGCGCCCTGCCGCTGACCACCCAGCTGATGAGCGAGAACGGCGTCGACCCGGCAGTGACCCAGTACATCGGCCTCACCCGCTGGGACATCCCGTCGACCACGCTGGCGCTGCCCGGGGTCCAGCATGGCTGGTTCGCGCTGCCCGACCCGGCGCTCGCGCAGCAGTTCTCCGCCCGCTACAACACCGCCTACGGCACCAACCCGCTGCCGATCGCCAGCCTCGCCTATGACGGCATCGCCGCCATCGGCGCGCTGGTGAAACGCGGCGGCCCCGCACCGCTGAGCGCCTCCTCCCTCACCCAGCCCTCCGGCTTCGTGGGCGTCGACGGCATCTTCCGCTTCCGGGCCGACGGCACGACCGAGAGGGGCCTGGCGATCGCCCAGATCCTCGACAAGCAGGTATCCGTGATTGACCCCGCCCCGACAAGCTTCGGCGGCGCCGGCTTCTGAGCCGCCGCCCCAACCCGACCTTCCCGCAGCCCCCCCGGGCGGCCTGATCTGCCCGGACGAGGCGATCTTCGACGCCTCCGCCGTGGAGATGGCGCTTGCCGACGCCATGGCAGCGGTGCCGGACGCCCGTGAACGCCGCTCAGCCGCGGTGGAGGTTCTGGCCGAGGCCCGCCGCCGCGGCAATGCCGCGCTGGAGGCCGCCTTCACCGCCCGCCCCCATGCCGCGCGCGAGCTGGTGGCAAGCCAGGCCTTCCTGACCGACGGCCTCGTCAACGCCGTCTTCCGCACCGCGACCGAGGCGCTGCACCCGCTGGCGCTGCCGACCGAGGCCGAGCGCATCGCGCTGGTCGCCGTCGGCGGCTACGGCCGGGCCGAGATGGCGCCGTTCTCGGACGTGGACCTTCTCTTCCTCACCCCGTGGAAGACCACCGCCTGGGCCGAGAGCGTGGTCGAATCCATGCTCTACATGCTCTGGGACCTGCGGCTGAAGGTGGGCCACGCCACCCGGACTGTAGCCGATTGCATCCGGCTGGGGCGCAAGGACATCACCATCCGCACCGCGCTTCTGGAGCATCGCTACCTCGCCGGGGATGCCGCGCTGGCCGCCGAGCTCAAGGAAAAGCTCTGGAGCGATCTGTTCCGCGGCACCGAGGCCGAATTCATCGAGGCCAAGCTCGTCGAGCGTGTCGAGCGCCACAAGCGCCAGGGCGGCCAGCGCTACGTGCTGGAACCCAACGTGAAGGAGGCGAAGGGCGGCCTTCGCGACCTGCAGACCCTCTACTGGATCGCGAAATACATCCACCGGGTCGAGAAGGCGGAAGAGCTCGTCGCCCTCGGCGTCTTCTCCCGCGACGAATACGAGGCCTTCCGCGCGGCGGAGACCTTCCTCTGGGCCGCGCGCTGCCACCTCCATTACATCACAGGCCGCGCCACCGACCAGCTCGCCTTCGACCTGCAGGTCGAGGTGGCAGAACGCATGGGCTATGCCGATACCGCCGGCCGCCGCGGGGTCGAGAAGTTCATGCAGGACTACTTCCGCCACGCCACGACCGTCGGGGAGCTGACGCGGATCTTCCTCACCGCGCTTGAGGCGCAGCACGTCAAGAAGGAACCGGCGCTGACCCGGCTCCTGCGCCGGCGCACCAAGCTTCACGACGGCATGGTGATCGCGCAGAACCGGATCACCGTGGCCGATCCCAAGGCCTTCCTCGCCGACAACCTGAACCTGCTGCGGATCTTCGAGGAGGGCCTGCGCACCGGCCACTACTTCCACCCCGACGCGATGCGCCTCATCGCCGCCCATCTCGACATGATCGACGACGAGGTCCGCGAAAGCCCCGAGGCGAACCGCATCTTCCTCGACCTGCTCTTGAAGCACGGCAACCCGGAACGCGCGCTCCGCCTGATGAACGAGCTGGGCGTTCTCGGCGCCTTCATCCCCGAATTCGGGCGCGTCGTGGCGATGATGCAGTTCAACGTCTACCACCATTACACGGTGGACGAGCACACGATCCAATGCATCTCCGTCCTCGCCCAGATCGAGCGCGGAGAGCTGGTCGAGGCGCTGCCGATCTCCTCCTCGATCCTGAAGGAGGGCATCAACCGCCGGGTCCTCTATGTCGCGCTGCTGCTCCATGACCTCGGCAAGGGCCGGCCGGAGGATCACTCCGTCATCGGCGCCCGGATCGCCCGCAGGCTCGCGCCCCGTTTCGGGCTGAGCGCGGAGGACAGCGAGACGGTCGAATGGCTCGTCCGCTATCACCTGCTGATGTCCGATATGGCGCAGAAGCGCGACATCTCCGACCCCCGCACGGTGCGGGACTTCGCCAAGCTGGTGAAGACCCGCAAGCGGCTGGACCTCCTGACCGTGCTGACGGTCTGCGACATCCGCGGCGTCGGCCCGAACACCTGGAACAACTGGAAGGCCATGCTGCTGCGCCAGCTCCACCGCGACACGGCGACGGCGCTGGAGACGGGGCTTGAGGACATCAACCGCGAGCGCCGCGAGGCCGAGGCCAAGCGCCACCTCCGCGCCACGCTCTCCGACTGGGACAAGGCCGAGCTCAGGGCCGAGACCGCGCGCCATTACGGCCCCTACTGGCAGGGCCTCTCGGCCGAGACCCATGCCGTCTTCGCCGGCCTCCTGCGCGGCCTCGCCGATGACGAGATCCGCGTCGACCTGCACCCCGACACCGATCACGACGCGACCCGCGCCTGCTTCGCGCTGGTCGACCACCCGGGCATCTTCTCGCGGCTTGCCGGGGCGCTCGCGCTGGTCGGCGCCAACGTGGTGGACGCACGCACCTATACCTCCAAGGACGGCTACGCCACGGCCGTCTTCTGGATCCAGGACGGCGAGGGCCACCCCTACGAGGCCTCCCGCCTGCCCCGCCTAAAGCAGATGATCGGCAAGACACTGAAGGGAGAGGTCGTCGCCCGCGACGCGCTGGCCGACCGCGACCGCGACAAGCTGAAGAAGCGCGAGCGGCGGTTCAACTTCCCGACCTCGATCAGCTTCAACAACGAGGGCTCCGACATCTACACAATCATCGAGGTCGACACCCGCGACCGCCCGGGCCTGCTTTACGATCTGACCCGGACGCTGGCGAACGCGAATATCTACATCGCCTCGGCGCTGATCGCGACCTATGGCGCGCAGGTCGTCGACAGCTTCTATGTAAAGGACATGTTCGGCCTGAAGCTCCACGCCAAGGGCAAGCAGGAGGCGCTGGAGAAGAAGCTGCGCCAGGCAATCGAGGCCGGTGCCCAGCGGGCGCAGGGCTAGGGCGGCGGAGGGGCGCGCATGAAACCGATCCGCCTCGTCCGCGGCTTCCTGACCGTCGGCTCCTGGACGCTGCTGTCGCGCGTGGTGGGCTTCGCCCGTGACGTGCTGATCGCCGCCTATCTCGGCTCGGGGCCGGTGGCGCAGGCGTTCCTGATCGCCTTCTCGCTGCCCAACACCTTCCGTCGCTTCTTCGCCGAGGGCGCCTTCAACACCGCCTTCGTGCCGCTCTTCTCGAAGAAGCTGGAGGCCGGGGAGGACGCGAAGGGCTTCGCCGAGGATGCGCTCTCCGGCCTCGCCTTCACGGTGCTGGCGACCTCGGTCGTGTCGATCGTCGCCATGCCGGTCCTGGTCTATGCCATGGCCTCCGGCTTCGCGGGCGACGAGCGCTTCGGCCTCGCGGTCAGCTTCGGGCGGATCACCTTCCCCTATATCCTCTTCATGTCAGCCGCGGCGCTCTTTTCGGGCGTGCTGAACGCCGCCGGACGCTTCATCGCGGCGGCGGCGGCGCCGGTTATCCTGAACGTGGTCTTTGTGGGCGCGATGCTGGTGGCGCATCACCTCGGCTGGCGGATGGGGCTGACGCTGGCCTGGGCGACGCCGATCACCGGCTTTCTGCAGATGTCGCTGGTCTGGATCGCCTGCGCCCGGATGGGCTATCCCCTCCGCATCCGCCGCCCCCGGCTGACGCCGGAGATGCGGCGTCTGGTGCGCATTGCCTTTCCCGCCGTGATGGCGGCGGGCGTGGTGCAGGTGAACCTGCTCGTCGGCCGCCAGGTGGGGTCCTTCTTCGACGGCGCGATCGCCTGGCTCTCCTACGCCGACCGGCTCTACCAGCTGCCGCTCGGCGTCGTCGGCATCGCCATCGGCGTGGTCCTGCTGCCCGACATCTCGCGCCGGCTGAAGGCGAACGACACGGTCGGCGGCCGCTACGCCTATAACCGCGCCACCGAGTTCTCGCTTCTGCTCACGCTGCCCGCCGCGGTGGCGTTGATGGTGATCCCGGTCCCGCTGATCTCGGTCCTGTTCCAGCGCGGGGCCTTCTCGCACACCGACACGATGAACACCGCGCTGACGCTCGCCGTCTACGGAGCGGGGCTGCCGGCCTTCGTGCTGCAGAAGGTGCTGCAACCCCTCTATTTCGCGCGCGAGGATACGCGCACGCCCTTCCGCTACGCGCTTCACGCGATGGCGGTGAACGCGGGCGTGGCGATCCTGCTCGCCCCCGTCATCGGCTTCATCGCGGCGGCCCTCGGCACAACGCTCGCCGGCTGGACGATGACGACGCAGCTCTGGTGGGGCAAGCACCACATGGGCGAGGCCGCGACCTTCGACGAGCGCCTGAAGAACCGCGTCCCCCGGCTCCTGCTCTCCGCGGTGCTGATGGGCGTGGTCCTCTGGTTCGCCGCACGGGCGCTCGGCCCGATGCTCCACGAACCCCTCCAGCGCTACGCCGCCCTAGCCCTGCTCGTGCTGATCGGCGGCGCAAGCTACGCGCTCGCCGCGGTTCTGACCGGAGGCGTGCGCCTGAAGGACCTCAAGTCCTCGCTGGGCAGGTAGCCCCAGGCCCGAAACAGCCGGCGTAGCCGGCCGGGCCAGCGCCCGCCCTGCGCTTTCAGCGCGCACCGGGCGAAACCGAGCCTGGCTCAGCTTCCAAGTGTAGGGTGCGCATTCATCGCGCACCCCACCCGCCGCCCCCTCAGGCGATCTCCGCATGCAGCCGTGCCGCCGCCAGCGCCGCCTCGCCCGCCTCGCGGCCCTTCTGCACGAAATGCGCCTCGAAGATCCGGCGGTGATGCTCGCCCTCCTGGTAGTGATGCGGCGTCAGCGAGACCGAGAGCACCGGCACATCGGTCTCCATCCCCGCGCGCATCAGCCCGTCGACCACGGCCTGCGCGACGAAGTCATGCCGGTAGATCCCACCATCGACGACCAGCGCCGCCGCCGCGACGGCGGCATAACGCCCGGTGCGGGCGAGCTTCTTGGCCAGAAGCGGCATCTCGAAGGCCCCCGGCACGTCGAAGACATCGACCGCCTCCTCGGGGACGGCCTGCAGGAAGCCGGCGAGCGCCTGGCTCACGACCTCGGCATGCCAGTTCGCCTTGATGAAGGCATAACGGGTGGGTGTCATCTGTGATCTCCCTTTTGCAACGACACGTCACCCAAGGCGATCACATGCGCCCGCGCCCCCGGGGTCCGGCGGCACGACGCACGTTCTCTTCCATCCGGACTGTGACCGTCGGCTCAGGCCTCTCACCTGATCTGCTGACCCTTCCCGCAGGGAAGGCGCTCGCGGGCTCGCGGATCTTCCGCATACCGCCGGTGGGGAATTTCGCCCCGCCCTGAGAACGCGGGCATCCTGCAAGTTTTCCGCCCCGGCGCAAGGGGGGATTCGACCGCGGATCGGGCGGCGGCGGATCAGGGGACCGCCACCGCAGCGCCCGGGCGCCCTAGCGCCGCCGGAAGGCCCCGATCGCCCGGGTCACGCCACCGGGGCAGACGAGGAAGGACATCGCGAAACCGGCGATGAACCCGCCCAGATCGGCGATCCATTCCTGGCTGCCGCCGAAGACCAGCGCGAAGATCAGCTGGAAGCCCAGGAAGAAGCCGATCAGGCTGAAGGCCCCCATCCGGTTCTCTCCCTTCTCGCCCAGCCGCGTCCACAGGATGAAGGAGAACGCACCGATCAGCCCGTAGACGGGCGGATAGCCCCCGACCAGCGGCATCCCGGTCCGCGCCAGCGTCCCGTAGCACAGCGCCCCGAAGATCCCGGAAACGAAGAAGATCACCACCACCGCCCAGGGCCGGAACACCTCGCTGACGTATTTGCCGAGCGCGAGGATGAAGACCACGACGAAGATCGCGTGGGTGGCGTTGAAATGGATGAACATGTAGCTGACGAAGCGGATCAGCTGCATCGGCGGATAGTAGGAATTGGCCACCATCCACTGGAAGACCGGCCCCGAGAAGGCGAAGTTCTGCAACGCCTGCAGCCGCCATCCCACCGCCTCCGGACCGCCGATCAGCCCGTAACCCCCAAGGCTCAGCCCGATCTCGACCAGTGCGATCGGAAGCGCCAGCAGCCAGACCACGCCCGGGATCGGCTGCAGCGGGTGCGCATTGTGATCGAGATCCATTCCATCCCCTTCGGTTGACGGCTCCCGACGCCAGCGATAAGCGCAAGTGTCGGTAATTTCCAGTCGGAGAAGAACATGGCGGAGGCGGTCCAGACGCTCCACCCGGGTCACGCGAAATTCACCCCGCGCGTCTTTTCGGGCATCCAGCCCTCGGGCGGCCTGACGCTAGGCAACTACCTCGGCGCGCTGAAGCGTTTCGCCGAGATGCAGGGCCGGATGGAGACGATCTACTGCCTCGTCGACCTCCACGCGATCACCGACAAGTGGCAGGACCCCGAGCGCCTGCGCCAGCAGACGCGCGAGGCGGCCGCGGGCTTCATGGCCGCCGGCATCGATCCCGCAAGCTCGATCCTCTTCAACCAGTCCCAGGTCGCCGCCCACGCCGAGTTGGCGTGGATCTTCAACTGCGTGGCGCGCATGGGCTGGATGAACCGGATGACGCAGTGGAAGGACAAGACGGCGGGCAAGAACGCCGAGAACTCCTCGCTCGGCCTCTTCGCCTACCCGGCGCTGATGGCGGCGGACATCCTCGTCTACCACGCCACCCATGTGCCCGTGGGCGAGGACCAGAAGCAGCATGTGGAGCTGACCCGCGACATCGCGGCGAAGTTCAACCATGACTACAAGCAGGACTTCTTCCCGCTGACCGAGCCGGTGATCGAGGGCACGGCGACCCGCGTCATGTCGCTCCGCGACGGCTCGAAGAAGATGTCGAAGTCGGACCCGTCGGACCAGAGCCGGATCAACCTGACCGACGACGCCGACACCATCGCCTCGAAGTTCCGCAAGGCGCGCACCGATGCCGAGCTTCTGCCCGACACGCCCGAGGGTCTGAAGGACCGCCCCGAGGCGCGCAACCTCGTCAACATCTTCGCCGCCCTGGCGGACCGGACGGTGGAGGAGGTTCTGGCCGATTACGCCGGCAAGGGGTTCGGCACCTTCAAGCCCGCCCTGGCGGAGCTGGCGGTGGAAAAGCTCTCGCCGATCTCGGCCGAGATGACGCGGCTGATGTCCGACCCGGCCGAGATCGACCGCATCCTCGGCCAGGGCGCCGACAAGGCGGCGGCCATCGCCCAGCCGATCCTTGACAGGACCTTCGACATCGTCGGCATGCTGCGCTCGCGCCGCTGAAAGACGAAGGGGGCCGCAGTGGCCCCCTCCTCCATCTCAGTGTCGCACGAATGCGCCGGGCGGGGAGGGAAGCGCCCCCGCCCTTCCCCTCAGATGATCCGCACCTGCGTCCCCACCTTCGCATGGTGGAACAGCACGGTGATATCCTCGTTGTAAAGCCCGATGCAGCCGTCCGACGAGCGGCGGCCGATCTTGCGGGTGTCCTGCGTCCCATGCACCCGGTAGTACTGCCAGGAGAGGTAGAGCGCATAGGGACCCAAGGGGTTTTCCGGCCCGGGACCCACGACATGGGGCAGCCAGGGCATGCGCTTCAGCATCGAGGGCGTCGGGTGCCAGGTCGGCCCCACCACCTTCTCCACCACGCGGGTCATGCCCTTGCGGGTCAGCTCGGGCGCCGTCGGGACCGAGCAGGGATAGAGCAGCTTCACGCTCTGGTCCTCGGACCAGAAGCGCACGCAGCGCGAGGTCGTGTCGGCCAGGATCGCGCCGTTCTTCAGGTTCGGGAAATAAGGCTGCCAGTCCAGCGCCACGAAGCTGGAGATGTTGTGGCGAACCTCCGCGTTCACCGGCGGGGCGCCCGCCGCCGCGCCTGCCGCCGCGCTTGCCCCGGTCTCCGCCGCCCGCGCGATCGCCGGAACCGCGAGGCCGGCTGCCGCCGCACCGAGGCTCAGAAACCCGCGCCGCCCGATTGTCCTGCCCGCCATAATATATTCTCCGTCTGGCATGTTTTACCGTCGACAGTCGCCCGGCTCGCGGCGGAACGCAAGTCACACCTTCTTGCACCTGCAGCACCCGCACGCCGCTGTCGGGGCGAATTGTCATGTTCCGGATTCAGAACCGTCACCTTGCGGAGTCTTCGGCCCGCTATCCTCGGGACTGGTGTATCCATTCGCCAGGCGGGGCGTCGTGAAGCCGTCCTTCCCCGCCGGCGGCGCATCGTCCCGCTGCGCCCCGCATGCCCCGCCGAGGCGGGCCCGCCCGACCCCGGCGAGGTCCCGCCCGCCCCCGGCCCCCGCGCCGGGGGTTCTTTTTTGCCGCGCGGCCGGTTCCGGAAACGAACCCCCCTGCCCTCGCCCCCGGCCCGAAACAGCGGGCGCGGCCCGCCGGGCCAGCGCCCGTCCGCCCCGTCGCACCTTAGGTGCGCCACTAAACATCGGCACGCCTCCGGCGTGACGGCGGACGGTCCCTGCCCCTCCACACCACGAAACCCGTAGGGTGCGCATTCATTGCGCATCTCACCGCACCGCCCCCCGCCCGCTCTGGACCCTCCCCGCCGGCGGTGCTTAAGTGCCGCCGGCGACGACGGGAGGGGCTCATGACGACCGGAACCAACATCCGAACCTATTTCGACGGCACCTGGCACGAGGGCGACGTCCCCGTCATCCGCGCCGCCGATCATGGCGCATGGCTCGGCACCACCGTCTTCGACGGCGCCCGGCTCTTCGAGGGCGTCACCCCGGACCTCGAAGCCCATTGCGCCCGCATCAACCGCTCGGCCAGGGCGCTGATGCTCACCCCCACCGTTGCCGCCGAGAAGATGGTCGAGATCGTCAAGGAGGGCCTCGCCCGCTACCCCAAGGGCACACCCGTCTACATCCGCCCGATGTACTGGGGCATCAACGGCGACGAGACCGGGATCGTGCCCCTGCCGGAGGCCACCGGCTTCGCCATCTGCCTGGAAGAGATCCCGATGGCCCCGGCAGAGAAGACGACGACGCTCGGCCTCACCTCCTTCCGCCGCCCGGTACTGGCCGACAACGTGGTGAACGCCAAGGCCGGCTGCCTCTACCCCAACAACGCCCGCATGCTGGCCGAGGCCCGCGCCCGCGGCTTCGCCAATGCGCTGGTCGCCGATGCCGTCGGCAATGTCGCCGAAAGCGCCACCGCAAATGTCTTCATCGTGAAGGATGGCGAGGTCTTCACTCCCATCGCCAACGGCTGCTTCCTCTCCGGCATCACCCGCGCCCGCCATATCTCGAACCTCAGGGCCGAGGGCGTGCCGGTCCACGAGACCGTGCTGAGCTTCGACGATGTCCGCGCCGCCGATGAGGTCTTCCTCTCCGGCAACATGTCGAAGGTCACCCCGGTCACGGCGTTCGAGGAGGCCCGCTACCAGCACGGCCCCATGACCCGCCGCATCCGCGAGATGTACTGGGACTGGGCGCTCTCCGCAGGGGCCTGACCACCCGGGTGGCGGCAGGCGGCGCTCGCCGAACCGGCGGGATTTCCCCTCCCCGCCACGCGGGCTTGCCGAATCCGGCCCGGATCGGCGATGATCCCGCGATTGCCTTGGGGAGCGATATGCGCAAATTCCTGGTCGTTCTGGACGACAGCCGCGAATGCCTGAACGCCATGCGCTTCGCCGCGCTCAGGGCTGCAAAGACCCAGGGCGGGGTCGAGATTCTCGCCGTCATCCCGCCCGAGGAATTCACCTATTGGGGCGGTGTGGCCGACATCATGCGCGCCGAAGCGCAGGAGCGGATCGAGGCGCATTTCGAGGTCTTCGCCAAATGGATGCGCACCGGCCACAAGGTGGATCCGGAGCTGGTGATCCGCGAGGGGGAGCCGGTGGCAGAGATCCTCGCCCAGATCAGGGCGGACCCGGAGATCGGGGTGCTGGTGCTGGGCGCGGGCACGGACAAGAGCGGGCCGGGCACGCTGGTCTCGCAGCTTTCGAAGACCTCCGGCACCCTGCCGATCCCGATCACCATCGTTCCGGGCGAGATGTCGAAGGAACGGCTTGAGTCGATCACCTGACGGCGGTGCCTCGTGGCAGACGCGGCGCGCCTCCTGCGGGGGAGTATTTTGGCCAGGAAAAAGCCCGGGCCGCGCGGACGTGACGCGCTTTGGAACGGTTCCAAATGTTGACTTCGCCCCGGGCGAAGCGCATATCCGACCATAACAGTCAGAGATCTTCCCCCGGAGGCTGCCCATGTTCATCCAGACCGAATCCACGCCGAACCCGGCGACGCTGATGTTCCTGCCCGGTCAGGCGGTGATGGAGACCGGCACCGCCGACTTCCCCTCGCCCGACACCGCCGGCGCCTCGCCCCTCGCCCGCCGCGTCTTCGCCGCCGGTGGCGTCGCGGGCGTGTTCCTGGGGCGCGACTTCGTTTCCGTGACGAAGGAAGAGGGGCTCGAATGGGCGCATGTGAAGCCCGCGATCCTCGGCGCAATCATGGAGCATTTCCAGTCCGGCGAGGCCGCGATCGAAGGCCCCGTGGCCGCGGCCCATGACGAGCAGGACGGCCCGGATGCCGAGATCGTCGCCCAGATCAAGGAACTGCTGGACACCCGCGTCCGCCCGGCGGTCGCCAATGACGGCGGCGACATCACCTTCCGCGGCTTCGAGCGCGGCATCGTCTATCTCTACATGAAGGGCGCCTGCGCGGGCTGCCCCTCCTCCACCATGACGCTGCGCATGGGGATCGAGAACCTGCTGCGCCACTACATCCCGGAAGTGACCGAGGTGCGGGCGGTCGCCGCCTGACGCTCCTCGCGTGACGACCCTCATCGCCTTCGACACCTCGGCCGCCGCCTGCGCGGCCGCGGTGCTTTCCGGGGACCGGATTCTCGCACGCGCCGAGGAGCCGATGGCGACCGGCCAGGCCGAACGGCTGTTTCCACTGCTTGAGGAACTCCTCGCTGAGGCCGGCCTCGGCTGGCGCGACCTCGACGCGCTCGCCTGCGGCATCGGCCCGGGCAATTTCACCGGCACCCGGCTCTCCGTCTCCGCCGCGCGCGGGCTGGCCCTGTCCTTGGGCCGTCCGGCCATCGGGGTCTCCCGGCTGGAGGCGCTGGCCGAGGGCCTGCCCCGCCCCCTCGCCGTGATCGAGGATGCCCGACGCGGCGCTGTCTACCTGCAGCTTTTCGGCCCCGACGGGCCGCCCGAGCTTGTCCAGCCCGGCGCCCTGCCCGATCTCCGCACCATCGCCCGCACCGGCTCCGCCGCCTCGCTCGTGCCCGGCGGGCCCGTCCTCACCCCGGCCATGCCGCTGGCCGAGGCCATCGCCCGCATCGCTGCCCGCCGCACCGGCACGCCGCAGCCTCGGCCCGCGCCGCTCTACCTGCGCGCGGCCGATGCCGCGCCGCCCTCCGATCCGCCGCCGGTCCTGCTGCCGTGAGCGCCGGTCCGCCCCCCGACCCCGCCGCGCTCGCCGCGCTCCACGCCGCGACCTTCACAACGCCCCGCCCCTGGACCGCGGCAGAGATCACCACCCTCCTTGCCCTTCCCGGCACCTTCCTGACCGGCGACGCCACGGGGTTCGCCCTTGGCCAGACCACGCTTGACGAGGCGGAACTGCTGACCATCGCGGTTGCGCCGGGGGCCCGCCGGCAGGGTCTCGGCAGCCGGCTCCTGGCGGCATTCGAGGCCGAAGCCCGCGCCCGCGGCGCCACCCGCGCCTTCCTCGAAGTGTCGGCCGAAAACGTCGCGGCCCGGGCGCTCTACCAGGGCGCAGGCTGGCTTCAAACCGGCCGCCGCCCGGGCTATTACCGCGCCCCGGAGGGGGGGCGAATCGATGCACTGATCCTGGCCAAGCCGCTCTGACGGGCAAAGCCCCGGCGCGGCACCCGGATTTTTATCAAATGGTCAATAGATCACCCCGGCCATGCAAGATCGCGCTTGACCCCTTCCTCGCCCTGCGGCCTTATTCGCCAATGATCCGCGAGAGATCGGCACGTAACCCGGCCCGGATGCCGCTGCGGCGGCGGGCCACAACCACAACCGGGAGAGCCATTCCATGAGCTGCATCACGAAATTCCTCGGCGCTGGCGCCGTGCTGGCGTTCACCGCCGGCGTCGCCGCGGCCGAACCCGCCATCATCTACGACCTCGGCGGCAAGTACGACAAATCCTTCAACGAGGCCGCCTGGCACGGCGCGCAGCGCTGGGCCAAGGAAAGCGGCAAGAAGTTCCGCGAGGTCGAAATCCAGTCCGAAGCGCAGCGCGAGCAGGTCCTCAAGCGGCTCGCGCAATCCGGCGCCAACCCGATCGCGATGACCGGCTTCGCCTTCGCCGACGTGCTGAACAAGGTCGCCCCGGAATTCCCGAAGACCAAGTTCGCCATCGTCGACTCGGTCGTGAAGCAGCCCAACGTCCAGTCCATCGTCTTCACAGAGGAGCAGGGCTCCTACCTCGTCGGCATCATGGCCGCGATGGCCTCGAAGACCGGCACCGTGGGCTTCATCGGCGGCATGGACATTCCGCTCATTCACAAGTTCGAGTGCGGCTACGCCCAGGGCGTGAAGTCGGTGAACGCGAAGGACAAGGTGATCGTCAACTACACCGGCACCACCCCGGCCGCCTGGAATGACCCGGTGAAGGGCTCCGAGCTCGCCAAGGGCCAGATCAGCCAGGGCGCCGACGTGATCTACGCCGCCGCTGGCGGCACCGGCGTGGGCGTGCTGCAGGCGGCCGCCGACGGCAAGATCCTGTCGATCGGCGTCGACAGCGACCAGAACTACCTGCACCCGGGCCAGGTCCTGACCTCGATGACCAAGCGCGTCGACAACGCGATCTACAACGTCTTCAAGGCCGGCGCGAACCTGAAGCCGGGCGTGAAGGTGATGGACCTCAAGGCCGGCGGCGTCGCCCCGGCGATGGACAAGTACAACGCCAAGCTCGTCACCCCGGCGATGAAGGCCGCCGTCGACAAGGCGACCAAGGGCATCGAAGACGGCTCCATCAAGGTCCACGACTACACGACCGACAACAAGTGCCCGGTCGAGTGAGCCACAGGGATGGCCACGGCTGAAACCTCGGGGCGGCAGGCAACTGCCGCCCCCACCGCATCCGGCTCCGCGCCGGCGATCGAGCTTCGCGGCATCTCCAAGGCCTTCGGGCCCGTGCAGGCCAACAAGGACATCTCGCTCGCCGTGAAGCGCGGCACGATCCACGGCATCATCGGCGAGAACGGCGCCGGCAAGTCCACCCTGATGTCGATCCTCTACGGCTTCTACAAGGCCGACGAGGGCGAGATTCTCGTCGGCGGCCAGCCGACCCCGATCCATGACAGCCAGGCCGCGATCCGCGCGGGCATCGGCATGGTCTTCCAGCATTTCAAGCTGGTCCACAATTTCACGGTCCTCGAGAACATCGTGCTGGGCGCCGAGGACGGCGCGCTGCTCGGCCCGTCGCTCTCCAAGGCGCGCAAGCTTCTGAAGAGCCTCGCCGAGGAATACGAGCTGAACGTCGACCCCGACCAGACAATCGAGAACCTCTCCGTCGGCCACCAGCAGCGGGTCGAGATCCTCAAGGCGCTCTACCGCCAGGCCGACATCCTGATCCTGGACGAGCCGACGGGCGTGCTGACCCCGGCCGAGGCCGATCACCTCTTCCGCATCCTCGCCAACCTGAAGCGCGAGGGGAAGACGATCATCCTGATCACCCACAAGCTCAGGGAGATCATGGAGATCACCGACACGGTGAGCGTGATGCGCCGCGGCCAGATGACCGCAACGGTGAAGACGTCAGAGACCAGCCCCGAGCAGCTGGCCGAGCTGATGGTCGGCCGCAAGGTCCTCCTGCGGGTCGAGAAGAAGCCCGCGACACCCGGCAAGACCGTGCTGGAGGTCGAGAACCTCAAGGTGGTCGACCGCTTCGGCGTCGAGCGCCTGAAGGGCGTCTCGCTGAATGTGAAGGCGGGCGAGATCGTCGGCATCGCCGGCGTCGCTGGCAACGGCCAGTCGGAGCTGCTGGAGGTCCTCGGCGGTTTCACCGCGGCCACCGGTCATCTGCGCATGAACGGGCGGGAACTCGACGTGTCGGGCCGCCATTCCGACGGCCAGACCCGGCGGCATGACGGCATCTCCCACGTGCCGGAGGACCGCCAGCACCTCGGCCTCATCATGGATTTCGCGGCCTGGGAGAACGTCGCCTTCGGCTATCACAACGATCCCGCCTACCAGCGCAACGGCTTCCTGATGGACAATGCCGCGCTGGTCCGCGAGACGGCCGCGAAGATGCAGCGCTTCGACGTGCGCCCGCCGGACCCGAAGCTCGCGGCCAAGAACTTCTCCGGCGGCAACCAGCAGAAGCTGGTCCTCGCCCGCGAGATCGAGCGTAACCCCGACCTGCTGCTCATCGGCCAGCCGACGCGCGGGGTCGATATCGGCGCGATCGAGTTCATCCACCAGCAGATCGTCCGCCTGCGCGACGCCGGCAAGGCGATCCTGCTCGTGTCGGTGGAGCTGGACGAGATCATGTCGCTCGCCGACCGCATCGCGGTGATGTTCGACGGCCGCATCATGGGCGAACGTCTGCCGGAAGAGACAGACGAACGCGAGCTGGGCCTGCTGATGGCCGGCATGAAGGGAAAGGCCGCGTAATGGACAGACTTCCGACCTGGGCCGACGCGATCCTCGTGCCCGTCCTTTCCATCGTCATCGCCTTTGCCATCTCGGCCATCGTCATCCTCGGCATCGGCGAAAACCCGATCAACGCGATGGGGATCATGATCAGCGGCGGCCTCGGCTCCACCTACGGCTGGGGCTACACGCTCTATTACGCGACGAATTTCATGTTCACCGGCCTCGCGGTGGCCGTGGCCTTCCACGCGACGCTCTTCAACATCGGCGGCGACGGGCAGGCCCAGCTCGGGGGGCTCGGCGTCGCGATGGCCGCGCTCTACATCCCCTGGCCGAACTGGTGGCTGGCGCTCTTCGGGGCCTCGGCGGCGGCCGCGCTCTTCGGCGCGGCCTGGGCGGCGATCCCGGCCTGGCTGCAGGCCAAGCGCGGCAGCCATATCGTCATCACCACGATCATGTTCAACTTCATCGGTTCGGCCCTCCTGAACTACCTGCTGGTGAACGTGTTCCGCCCGGTGGGGTCGATGGACCCGGCGACGGCGAACTTCCCCAAGGCCACCACTCTGCCGAACCTGTCGAGCATCCTCGGCCTCGTCGGCATCCCGTTCTCGAACCAGACGCCGGCGAACGTGACCTTCCTGATCGCGCTGCTCGCCTGCCTCCTGGTGTGGCTCTTGATCTGGCATACCCGCTTCGGCTTCGCACTGCGCGCCTTCGGCAAGTCCGAACCCGCCGCCCGCTACGCCGGGATCAGCCCAGTGAAGATCACCATGTACGCCATGCTGATCTCCGGCGCGCTCGCGGGCCTGATGTCGATCAACAACGTGATGGGTGAAAGCGGCAGACTGGTGCTGAACTCCTCGGAAGGCGCGGGCTTCATCGGCATCGCCGTGGCGCTGATGGGCCGCTCGCACCCGCTGGGGATCCTGCTCGCCTCGATCCTCTTCGGCTTCCTCTACCAGGGCGGCGCGGAGCTCGCGATGTGGACCACGATCCCGCCGCAGCTGATCCTCGTCATCCAGGCGCTGGTGATCCTCTTCACCGGCGCGCTCGACAACATGGTGCGAATGCCGGTCGAGGCCGTGTTCCACCGTCTCGGCAAGCGGAGGGGCTGACCGATGAGCTTCGACACCATCGTCTCCATCCTCGACAGCACCATCCGCCTCGGCACGCCGCTGCTGCTGGCCTGCCTCGCCGGGCTCTTCTCGGAACGCTCGGGGATCTTCGACATCGGGCTCGAGGGCAAGATGCTGGTCGCGGCCTTCTTTTCGGCCGCGGTCGCCTATGTCACCGGCAACGCCTGGCTGGGGCTTCTGGCGGGGATCGCCTCGTCGATGGTCTTCGCCTTCATCCACGGGCTGGCCTCGATCACCTTCCGGGGCAACCAGCTGATCTCGGGGGTGGCGATCAACATGCTGGCCTCCGGCATCACCGTGCTGATCGGCCAGCACTGGTTCCACCTCGGCGGCATCACCCCGGCGCTGTCGGGCGGTGCGCGGTTCCAGGACGTGGCCCTGCCCTTCGCGCAGGCGCTGAAGGGCGTGCCCTATCTCGGCCTCGTCTACGACCAGCTGATCTCCGGCCATTCGGTGCTGGTCTACGTCGGCTTCCTCTGCGTGCCGGCCACCTGGTGGGTGCTCTTCAAGACCCGCTTCGGCCTGCGCCTGCGCGCGGTGGGCGAGAACCCGGCCGCCGTCGACACCGCTGGCGTCTCGGTCGTGGCGCTCCGCTATTCGGCCATCGCCATCGCCGGTATCCTCTGCGGCATCGCGGGGACGTACCTGTCCTGCTCGCTCGCCGCCGGCTTCGGGCGCGAGATGACGGCGGGGCGCGGCTACATCGCGCTGGCGGCGCTGATCTTCGCCAAGTGGCGGCCCTGGTACGCGCTTGGCGCGACCATGCTCTTCGGCCTGCTCGACGCGGTGTCGAACCGCTACCAGACCATCGACATCGGCATGCTGCACATCCCGAACCAGTTCATGAGCGCCGTGCCCTTCATCCTGACCGTCGTCATCCTCGCCGGCTTCGTCGGAAAGGCGATCCCGCCGCGCGCGGGCGGCGAGCCCTACGTGAAGGAACGCTGACCCCCGCCGCGCCGGCCCTTTCCGGGCCGGCGCTATGGCAAAGCCGGCACATCCCGCCATGGACCTGCGGCAAAGTCGGCCCACCCGGGCAGAGCATATTTGCAGGAATTGGAATATGTGTTAGCTCTGGGAACCACCCCGCCTGAACCCGCGGCGCCCGCCCCCGGAGCAAGGCCAGACGCCCGGATCGCCCGTCTTGCAGATTTACCTGCCCATCGCCGAGGTTTCCGTAAACGCCTTCCTGCTGCTGGGGATCGGCGGCGGGGTCGGGCTGCTTTCGGGCATCTTCGGCGTCGGGGGCGGCTTCCTGATCACGCCGCTTCTGATGTTCATCGGCATTCCGCCCGGCGTCGCAGTGGCCACCGGCGCGAACCAGGTGGTGGCGGCCTCGGTCTCCGGCCTGATGGTCCACATCCGCCGGCGGACGGTCGATTTCAAGATGGGCACGGTGCTTCTGGTCGGGGGCTTCTTCGGCTCGAACATCGGCATCCTGGTTTTCGAGCTGATGAAGCGCGCCGGTCAGACCGAGCTCTTCGTGCAGTTCTCCTACGTCTTCCTGATGGGCACCATCGGCCTGATGATGTTCCAGGAAAGCTTCCGCGCCATCCGCCGCGCCCGCGGCGCCGCCAGGGCCGGGCCCGGCGCCGCGCCACGGCGGCCGCAGATGCACCGCCACAACTGGGTGCAGCGCTGGCCGCTGAAGATGAAGTTCCGCACCTCGGGCCTTTACATCAGCGTCATCCCGCCCTTCCTGATCGGCGTCTGCGTTGGCGTGCTCTCCGCCGCGATGGGCATCGGCGGCGGCTTCATCGTCGTCCCGGCGATGATCTACATCCTCGGCATGAACACCCGCGTCGTTGTCGGCACCTCGCTCTTTCAGGTGATCTTCGTGACGGCCTACGCGGTGATGGCCCATGCCATCGCCAGCCAGTCGGTCGACATGGCGCTGGCGGTCCTGCTCATCGTCGGCGGCGTCGTCGGCGCGCAGATCGGAACGATGATCGGCATGCGGCTGAAGGCAGAGCAGCTGCGGATCCTGCTCGCCCTCCTCGTCCTTGCCGTGGCGGTGAAGATCGGCCTCGACCTGGTGATCCGCCCGGCCGAGCTCTACTCCGTGCGCTCGATAGGCCATCCATGATGAGGCGGCTTCTCCCCCTCCTCGCGCTCTGCCTGGCGATGCTCACGCCCCTTGCCGCGCCGGCGGCCGATGCGGCCGCCCCGTCCGAGCAGATCGTCGCCGGCCTCTCGCAGGAACAGATCTCCATCACGGCGAGCTTCTCGGGCTCCTCGATCCTGATCTTCGGCGCGGTCAAGCGCGATGCGCCGCCGGCGCAGCCGCCCCTTCAGGTGATCGTCACCCTCCAGGGGCCGCGCACGCCGGTGCAGGTCAGCCGCAAGGGCGATGTCTTCGGGCTCTGGATCAACACCGCCTCCGCCAAGGTGACCGAGGCCCCGGCCTATTACGCCATCGCCACCTCGGCGCCGCTCGCCCAGATCCTGTCGCACACCGACGACCTGCGCTACCGCATCTCGATCCCGCTTGCGATCCGCGAGACCGGCGTGGCGAGCCAGGTGAGCGAGCCGCGCGCCTTCCTCGACGCGCTGATCCGCATCCGCGAGCGCGACGGGCTCTACAAGCTCGACGAGGGCGCGGTGACCATCGACCAGTCGACCCTGTTCCGCGCCCGGCTGAACCTGCCCGCGAACCTGACCGAGGGGCTTTATACCGCGCGGATGTTCCTGACGCGCGACGGCAAGGTGGTGGCAAGCCAGAAGACCGACGTCCGCGTGCGCAAGACCGGGGTGGAGCGCTGGCTCTACCAGCTCGCCCAGAACCAGCCGGCGCTTTACGGCCTCCTGTCGCTGGTGATCGCCATCGTGGCCGGCTGGCTCGCCTCCGCCGCCTTCCGCGCCTTCCGGCGGTAGGCCCGTAGGGTGCGCATTCATTGCGCACCATCCCCCCGCCCTGCCCCGCCCCGGACCCGCGGGAAGCCCTTAACGCGGCGTTCGCCCACCGTCCCGAAATACGGTACGGTACGGTGCGAAAGCGGTGCTAAAGCTGTGTTGAATCGGTACCCCGATTTACCAGCCTTTTCAGCCCCTTGCCCGGGCGCCCCTCACCCGCGCCCGACGAAGGGCATCTTCGTCGCCATGATCGTCATGAACTGCACGTTGGTCGACAGGGGCAGGCTCGCCATATGCAGCACCGCGTCGGCGACCTCGCCCACGCCCATCATCGCCTCCGGCCTGATCGAGCCGTCGGCCTGCGGCACACCCTTGGCCTGTGGCGCCGCCATCTCGGTCGCCGCATTGCCAATATCGATCTGCCCGCAGGCGATGTCGAACGGCCGCCCGTCAAGCGACAGCGTCTTGGTCAGCCCCGTAACCGCATGTTTTGTCGCGGTATATCCGACCGAGCCCGGCCGCGGCGCATGGGCGGAGATCGACCCGTTGTTGATGATCCGCCCGCCCTGAGGCGACTGCCGCCGCATATGGCCGAAGGCCGCGCGGGCGCAGAAGAACATGCCGTTGAGGTTCACCTGCACGGTGTCGAGCCAGTCCTGTACCGGCATCTCGTCGATCAGCGCCGCCGGCCGGAAGATGCCCGCGTTGTTGAACAGCGCGTCGATCCGTCCGAACCGCTCCGCCGCCGCAGCGAAAGTGGTCTCCACCGCCGCCGGATCCGCCACGTCGCAGGGCAAGGCCGCCGCCCCCGGATGCGCCGCCGCGACCTCCTCCAGCGGCTCCGCCCGCCGCGCGATTAGCCCGACCCGCCAGCCCGCCTCGAGGAACCTCTGCGCCGTCGCCCGGCCGATGCCAGAGCTTGCGCCGGTGACCAGAATGACCTTGGTCATCTCAGAACGCCTTGAAAGTCATGGTGGTCAGCGTCCGCTGTATCCCCGGGATCTCGAACAGGTTTTCCGCCAGAAAATGCCCGACATCGGCATCGTCGGGGATATAGACCTTGGCGATCAGGTCGTAATCGCCGGATGTCGAGTAAAGCTCGCTGACCACCTCGCGGTCGTAGATCGCGTCGGCCACCTCATAGGTCTTGCCGGGGGTGCAGCGGAACTGGACGAAGACGCATTGCATGCGGGGCCTCCCTTTTCGTTGCGGCCGAGACTAGAGCGGTTTTCCGGCAATGGAAACGGGGGCCATGCCCCCCATGCCCCCGGGCTACCTTCAACAGGATGAAAAGGGGGGGACCTACTCAGCCTCGAGCGCAAGCGGCGCCGTGCCGGTGGAAAGGTCCTCCACGCCCAGCGGCTCCGTCGGGCGGCCAAGGCGGTTGCGGACCACCCAGAGCAGCCGGTGCTCGGCCCGGGTGATCGCGACATAGGCGAGACGTTTCCAGAGCGGCAGCCCCGCCTCCATCCGACCCATCTGCGCCGCCACCCAGAGGTCTGGGGCGAAGACCTGCACCGTCGGCCATTGGGAGCCCTGCGCCTTGTGGATAGTCACGGCCGCGCCATGCAGGAAAGCCGCCCCCATGCGCGCGGCGGAGGGGATGAAGGGCTCCTCTTCGCCCGGCATCTCGATCTTGATGATCGAGGCGGCGGAAAGCCTCGGCTCTTCCGCCCCGATGACATAGAGCTTTGAAAACCCGGGCTTGTTTCCGGGGCCGAGGTAGATCACCTGCGCGCCCTTGATCAGGCCCCGCGCCTCCAGGTCGATGCGCTTCTTGCGATGCTTCAGCGGCAGCTCGATCCCGTCGCAGATCAGCGGCTCCCCCGGCAGCAGCGCATCGGGCGGCGCGCCATAGGCAGAACGGAAGGCCTGGATCAGCTTGATCCGCGTGACGTTGCGCCAGACGAGGACGGGGCTGCGGGCCATCAGCCCGGCCTCCACCCGCTGCGCCATCTGCACCCGGTCGTCGCGCCGCGCGGCGTCTTCCACCATCCGCTCGAAATCCGGGAAGGTCAGATCGGGATCGGCCAGCGCATGGGCGAGGTCGAGGATCGGGTTGTCATCCGCCTGCCGGTGGATGCGGTGCAGCACCAGCCGCCGGCCTTCGGATAGCTTGTCGAAGACCATCTCTCCCGACTGCCCCACGGGGGCCAGCTGTGCCGGATCGCCGAACATGACCAGCGTCGGGAATATCTCCTTCAGATCCTCGAACTGGCGTTCGTCGAGCATGGAGCTTTCGTCGACGAAGCCGATGTCCAGCGGCTCCTCCCGACGCTTCCAGCCCTTGATGAAATCCGAGCCGCGCAGCCCCGCCGCGGCCAGCGCCCCGGGGATCGATTTCACCACGTCGTAGAAGGCCTTGGCACGGTCGAGAGCGGTGTCGGTCAGCCCCTCGACCTCCGGCCGCTCGCCCTGGCCGGCCAGCCATTCGGCGATGCGCTCGTATTGCGGGTCGTAGACCGGGGTGTAGAGGATGCGGTGGATCGTCGTCGCCGGCACGCCGCGGTTGCGCAGCACGCTCGCCGCCTTGTTGGTGGGCGCGAGGATCGCCAGGGTGCGCCGGTCCTTGCGCTTGCGACCCTCGTAATCTCCGGACACGACCTCCACCCCCGCCTCGACCAGGGCCTTGTAGAGGCTGGCGAGCAGCATCGTCTTGCCCGATCCGGCCTTGCCGACCACGGCCAGAACGCTCGGTTTGCCGGGCGCCTCGGGGCTGAGGCTGCCCTCGTCCGGATCGACGCCGGCGGCGCGCAGCACCTCGGCGAGCCGGTCCCAGGCCTCTGCCTGATCTTCAGAAAATTCTATTGCGGGCAGAGCCATGCGCGGACCCTAGTCGAGCCCGCGGCGGGACGCCAGCGGCAAGGCCGGCCGCTCAATGCCGATCGGCCGGCGGGTGGTGGTGAAGGGGGGCGGCTTCGCGCCCGCGCCGCTCGCCGATGTCGCGGCGGGCCGCGTCCAGCGCCTCATCCGCCTTGCCGGCCAGCTCGGCCAGGCCGTTCACCCGGGCAAAGGTGCCCAGGTCCGTCAGCACGTCTATGATCCACTCATATGCCATGGCCCGCCCCGCGTTACGCCTGCAGGACAGGCCAGTTTCATTAACAAATGCCTAATTCGGCGGTCGGAAGCATTAAATCGGACCATGGCGATGCGGCGCGACCTCAGGCGCGGGCCGCTTCCAGTGTATCCTCGAAGGTCCGAAGCCCTGGGCGCGGCGCCTGCACCAGCACCGCCATGTTGCCCGGCTTGTGCTGGTTCCGGCGCATCTTCATATGCGCCGCCGGAATCTCCGCCCAGGGAAACACCTCCGACATCGCCGGATCGAGCCGGCGTTCGATCATCAGCTTGTTGGCCGCGCTCGCCTGCTTGAGGTTGGCGAAATGGCTGCCCTGCACCCGCTTCTGATGCATCCAGAGGTAGCGAGCATCGAGGGTGAGATTGTAACCGGTGGTCCCGGCGCAGATCACCACCATGCCCCCCCGCTTCACCAGGAAAACCGAGACGGGGAAGGTCGCCTCGCCCGGATGCTCGAAGACCATGTCGACATTCACGCCCTTGCCGGTGATGTCCCAGATGGCCTTGCCGAACTTCCGCGCCTCGGCGAACCAGGCCTTGTACTCCGGCGTGTTGACCTTGGGCATCTGGCCCCAGCAGTCGAACTCCTTGCGGTTGATCACGCCCTTCGCCCCGAGGCCAAGGACGAAGTCGCGCTTGTCCTCTTCCGAGATCACGCCGATCGCATTGCCGCCCCCGGTATTCACCAGCTGGATCGCGTAGGAGCCGAGGCCGCCCGAAGCGCCCCAGATCAGCACGTTGTCGCCCGGGTTCAGGACATGCGGCTTGTGGCCAAACAGCATCCGGTAGGCGGTGGCGAGCGTCAACGTGTAACAGGCGCTCTCCTCCCAGGTCAGGTGGCGCGGGCGCGGCATCAGCTGCTGCGCCTGCACGCGCGTGAACTGCGCAAAGGAGCCGTCAGGCGTCTCGTAGCCCCAGATCCGCTGGGAGGGCGAGAACATCGGGTCGCCGCCGTTGCATTCCTCGTCGTCCCCGTCGTCCTGGTTGCAGTGGACGACGACCTCGTCCCCCACCTTCCAGCGCGTCACCTTGCTGCCGACCGCCCAGACGATGCCCGAGGCGTCGGAGCCCGCGATGTGATAGGGCATGCGATGTCCGTCGAAGGGGCTGATCGGCAGGCCGAGCGCGGCCCAGACGCCGTTGTAATTCACCCCCGCCGCCATGACGAGAACCAGGACCTCGTGACTGTCGATGGTCCAGGTGTCGACCACCTCGACCTGCATCGCAGTCTCCGGCTCTCCATGCCGCTCGCGCCGGATCGCCCAGGCGTACATCTTGGCCGGCACATGGCCGAGGGGCGGCATTTCGCCCAGCTCGTAAAGGTCCTTCACCGGGGCCTCGTAGGGGATGATGCCCGGGGCGGTATCGAGGGCCATTCTCGTCTCCATCATCACGCCGCATCGCAGAATCGCAGTCTAGCTGTGGGTCAGGATGGCAAAAGAGTGAGTAACTTTGCAATATAATTCATAACAAATTTGTAATTTTGTGTCTCATATAATTTTCATCCGTTGAAATCATTGACATTTTCCGAACCGCTCCGGCGCCGCAACGCGGCAATTGACAGAGATACATTCTTCCATCTACGAATACTTTTATGACATAAAGTTACCATAAGGTCTGAGCATGCCCTCGAAGGACAAACCCTGGCTGTTCCGCACCTATGCCGGCCATTCCACGGCTGCGGCCTCGAATGCGCTCTTCCGGGCCAATCTCGCCAAGGGGCAGACCGGTCTTTCCGTGGCCTTCGACCTGCCGACCCAGACCGGTTACGACGCCGACGATCAACGCGCCCGGGGCGAGGTTGGAAAGGTGGGCGTGCCGGTCTGCCATCTCGGCGACATGCGCGCGCTCTTCGAGGGAATCCCGCTTGGGCAGATGAACACCTCGATGACGATCAACGCCACCGCGCCCTGGCTGCTGGCGCTCTACATCGCGGTGGCGGAAGAACAGGGAGCGGACGTCGCCGGCCTCCAAGGCACGGTGCAGAACGACATCATCAAGGAATACCTCTCCCGCGGCACCTATATCTACCCGCCCGCGCCCTCGCTGCGGATGATCACCGACGTGGCTGCGTTCACCGCCAAGGCGATGCCGAAATGGAACCCGATGAACGTCTGTTCCTACCACCTGCAGGAGGCGGGCGCGACGCCGGATCAGGAACTGGCCTTTGCACTCGCCACCGCATGCGCCGTGCTCGACGACCTGCGCACCAAGGTCGCGGCAGAGGCCTTCCCCGCCATGGTCGGCCGCATCTCCTTCTTCGTGAACGCGGGCATCCGCTTCGTCACCGAACTCTGCAAGATGCGCGCGTTCACCGAGCTATGGGACGAGCTCTGCCAGACGCGATACGGGATCGACGACGCCCGCCACCGCCGTTTCCGCTACGGTGTGCAGGTGAACTCGCTCGGCCTGACCGAGCAGCAGCCGGAGAACAACACCCACCGCATCCTGATCGAGATGCTGGCGGTGACGCTGTCCAAATCCGCCCGCGCCCGGGCGGTGCAGCTTCCCGCCTGGAACGAGGCGCTGGGACTGCCCCGCCCCTGGGACCAGCAATGGTCCCTCCGCATGCAGCAGATTCTGGCCTATGAGACGGACCTGCTGGAATACGAGGATCTTTTCGACGGCAACCCGGCCATTGCCGCCAAGGTCGCGGCGCTGAAGGAAGGCGCGCTGGCCGAGCTTGCGCAGATCGACGGCATGGGCGGCGCGGTCTCTGCCATCGCCTACATGAAGGGTCGTCTGGTCGAAGCCAACGCCGAGCGCCTTGCCCGGATCGAGAGCGGCGAGACCACGGTCGTCGGCGTCAACCGCTGGCGGGAGACGGAGGGAGGCCCGCTCACCGCCGGCGACGGCGCCTTCCTCGTGGTCGACCCGACGGCCGAGCGCGACCAGGTCGCACGGTTGAAGGCCTGGCGCGCCGCGCGCGATCCCGTGGAGGTGCTCGCCAGCCTCGCAGCACTCCGCGAGGCGGCCCTTTCGGGAGCGAACATCATGCCGCCCTCGATCGCCGCAGCAAAGGCTGGCGCGACCACGGGCGAATGGGCTGGCGTTCTGCGCCAGGCCTTCGGCGAATACCGCGCGCCGACCGGCGTCTCCCCCGCCCCCTCCAACCGCACCGAGGGGCTGGAGGAGATCCGGGAGGCGGTCGACGTGCTCTCCGCCCGGCTTGGCCGCAGGCTCTCGCTTCTCCTCGGCAAGCCGGGGCTCGATGGCCACTCCAATGGCGCCGAGCAGATCGCCGCCCGCGCCCGCGACTGCGGCATGGAGATCAGCTACGACGGCATCCGCCTTACCCCGGCCGAGATCGTCGCCGCGGCGGAGGAGAAGTCCGCCCATGTCATCGGCCTCTCCATCCTCTCCGGCAGCCACCTGCCCCTGGTTGCCGATGTTATGGCGCGGCTTGCGGCGGCGGGCCTCGCCCATGTGCCCGTCATCGTCGGCGGCATCATCCCGGAGAGCGACATCGCCAGCCTCCGCGCCCTCGGCGTGGCAGCGGTCTACACGCCGAAGGATTTCGAGCTGAACCGCATCATGCTGGAGATCGTCGCCCTCGCCGGTGCAACGGCCACAAAGGCACCCCGACCCCTTCGCCATTTGCGCCAGATCAATCCGCAGGGCTCCGCGCCGCTGTAATCTCCGCTCACCCGATTGGAGGGATTGAGCCATGTTGCACGCCCTGAAAGATGTCCATGACCACCTGAAGGCGGCCCATGACCGGCGCCGCCAATTGCAGGAAATCGACGCGCTCGATGATCGCGACATCGAGGAGCTCGGCCTAACCCGTGCAGAGCTGCGGGAGGTCATCACCGTCTCCGCCGAGGTCCGCGAGCGCATGGCGGCGATGGCGGCACGCCACGGCCTCGACCGGACCCGGCTGGAGGACCTGAGGCAGGACTATGTCCATCTCCTCGACGTCTGCGCGCATTGCGATGCCGCCGGGAAATGCGCCGAGTATCTCGCCGACGAGAGCCGCGGACCCACGGCGGCCGGCTTCTGCCCGAACCACGCCGATTACCTCGCCCTCCGCGAGGACTGATCCGGCCGAATGCCTCTGGACGCCACAGCCCGCCCGGCTAGGCTGGGCGGATCGTTATTCCGGAGGCCCCATGACCACCCATATCGGCGCGAAATCTGGCGAGATCGCCGAAACAGTGCTTCTGCCAGGTGATCCCTACCGTGCCCGCTGGGCGGCGGAGAACTTTCTTGAGAACCCGCGTCTCATCAACGAGGTGCGCGGGATGCTGGGCTTCACCGGCACCTGGCGCGGGCATGACGTGACGATCCACGGCACCGGCATGGGGATGCCCTCGCTCTCGATCTACGTGAACGAGATGATCCGCGACTTCGGTGCCAAGACCCTGATCCGCATCGGGTCTGCCGGCGCCATGCAGCCGCAGGTGAAGGTGCGCGACGTGGTGCTGGCGATGAGCGCCTCTACTCTTTCCACCCCCTCGCGCGGAATCTTCCGCGAACTGAACTTCGCCCCCACCGCGGATTACGCGCTGCTCGCCGCCGCCCATGCCGCCGCAAAGGAGAAGGGGATCCCGATCCATGCTGGCGGGATCTATTCCTCCGACGTCTTCTACGACGAGCGGCCCGACCTGAACGAGCAGATGACCCGCCACGGCGTGCTCTGCGTCGAGATGGAGACAGCCGAGCTCTACACGCTTGCCGCCCGCCACGGCGCCCGGGCGCTTTCGGTTCTGACGATCTCCGACCACCTGCTGACGCATGAGGCACTCCCCGCCTCGGACCGCGAGCGGAGCTTCGGGGACATGGTGGAGATCGCGCTTGAGGCCGCCTTCGCCTGAGCGCCCTTGACCTTCCGGCCCGGGGGGACAAGTTTCCCCGGGCACAGGACAGGGACAATACAATGAAGAAACGGCAACTCGGGGCGGGCGGCCCTCTGGTGGGCGCGGTCGGCCTCGGCTGCATGAGCTTCGCGGGCTTCTACGGCGAAACCGACGAGGCGGAGGGCCATGCCTGCCTCGATGCCGCCGTAGAGCTTGGGGTCGATTTCCTCGACACCTCCAACATCTACGGAATGGGCCGTTCGGAGAACGTGATCGGCAGCTGGCTCGCCACGCGTAAACCAAATGTGGTGATCGCCACCAAGGCCGGGATCGTGCCCCGTCCGGAGCGCCGCTTCGACAATTCCGAACAGCACCTGCGGAGCGAGCTCGAAGGCTCGCTGAAGCGGCTTGGCGTGGATCACGTCGATCTCTTCTACGTCCACCGGCGCGAGGCCGACCGCCCGATCGAGGAGGTCGTGGGCACGCTGAAGGCGCTGATCGACGAGGGCAAGATCGGCGGCTATGGCCTGTCCGAGGTCGCGCCCACGACGCTCCGCCGGGCCCATGCGGAACATCCCTGCCGGGCGGTGCAGAATGAATACTCGCTCTGGACCCGCCAGCCCGATCTCGGGATGGTGCAGGCCTGCGCCGAGCTGGGCGTGGCCTTCGTGCCCTTCTCCCCCCTCGGACGCGGCATCTTCGGCGAGACATTCCCCGACCCCACGCGCTTCGGCGAGGCCGACTTCCGCCGCAGCAACCCGCGTTTCATGGAACCGAACTTCAGCGCCAACTGCGCCGCAATCGAGGGTTTCAAGACCTTCGCCCGCTCCCGCGGCTGGTCGGTTCCCGCCGCGGCGCTCGCCTGGACCCTTGACCAGGGTCCGCACGTGATCCCGATCCCCGGCACCCGCAGCGCGGCCCACCTGCGCGAACTCGCCACCGCCGACGACATCTCCTTCACCGACGATGACCGCGCCGAAATCGCCCGCCTCCTGCCGCTCGGCTTCGCCCACGGCCCGCGCTACAGCTACGCGCAGTACTTCGGCGTCGAGGTCTACGGCTGATTTTTTCCTGGCCGAAATACTCCCGCCGGAGGCGCGCGGCCTGACCGTGAGGCGCGTCTGGCGGGAATACCCGGACCAGGGTGAAGCGGGTGAGGCCGGCTAGAGGCCGTGGCTCCGGTCGTAAGAGTTCGGCTCGGGGCTGTGCCAGCCGGCGAGGGCACCCGCGGCGGGACGGAAGACCTCCACCAGCATCGGATGGCAGGCGGCCGTGTCGCTTGAATGCTCGGTCGAGCAGTCGCCGCCCGGACAGGCAGAGAGGCTGCCCAGAAGGTCGATCTCGGCGAACATCTCCAGGTAATCGCCGGGGCGGACTGGCGAGGCCTTCATGAAGTACTGCCCGGTCTCGGGCACGAAACCCGTACACATGAAGACGTTCAGGACGTCATGCACCAGCGCCTCGGCCTCCGCCGGGGCGAGGTTGCGGGCCTCGGCCAGGGCGCGGGTGAGGTTGGAATGGCAGCAGTGATGGTAGGTGCCACCCGCCAGAAGCCGGTTCGTGTAGGGGTCGCAGCGGGTGCCGATCACGTCATGAACCGATCCCCCGAAGCTGTCGAAGCCGTACCAGTCGAGCGTATCGGCCGTAATCGTCGCAATAGGCCGCATCCAGGGTAAGGAGGACCACATTCGATCCCCCGTCGACAGATGCGTGCCGTGCAGTGCGCGGGTCTTTCCGGAGTAGAACCGCTCGGACAGGTTCGCGGCGTTCCAGAGGTTGAGGTCGCCCACCTGGGGCCCCTCGATGCAGGTTATACGGAAGAAGCTGCCGGCCGGCACCTCGAAACATCCGGCGTCGCGCGGGGCGATCACGATTTCGGCCACCTTTTCTGCCCCCCCGCGGGCGGCGCGGTAAAGGGCGAGATCGGGCGCGGGCAGGGTTTCCGGCGGATAGGCCACGACGGGCGCGATGGCCCGGCGGGTGGCCGCATCAGCGGGGGCGGCGGTTTCCGGGTGGGAGAGTTTCATCGCGGCTCCTCGGGCTTTTGGCGGCACGATGGGGGTGCCGCCCGCCAGCGTCAAGCCGCCCGGTCACGCAGGCAGTCGCGGGGCCGCTTGCCGGGGTCGAGGTCCATCTCTGCCCCGCAGGCGGCGCAGCGGAAATGCCCCGGCGCGACGGAACGATCCTCGCGCCAGCGGCAGGCGCGGGTGAGAGTCGAACCGCGCCGCATCCACCACATGCCGAAGAAGATGGCGATGATGACGATCGGGAAGAGGGCCACGCTTTTGCCCTCAGACCACCCGCTCCACCATCATGTGCTTGATCTCCGCGATCGCCTTGGCCGGGTTCAGCCCCTTCGGGCAGGTCTTGGCGCAGTTCATGATCGTATGGCAGCGGTAGAGCTTGAACGGATCCTCCAGATCGTCCAGCCGCTCACCCGTCGCCTCGTCGCGCGAGTCAATGATCCAGCGGTAGGCATGAAGCAGAGCCGCCGGGCCAAGGTAGCGGTCCGAGTTCCACCAGTAGCTCGGGCAAGCGGTGGAGCAGGACGCGCACATGACGCATTCATAGAGCCCGTCGAGCTTCTTGCGATCCTCGATCGACTGGCGCCATTCCTTCTGCGGCGCGTTCGTCTTGGTCTCGAGCCAGGGCATGATCGAGGCGTGCTGGGCGTAGAAATGCGTCAGATCCGGCACCAGATCGCGCACGACCGCCATATGCGGCAGCGGGTAGATGCGGACATCGCCTTTGATCTCGTCGAGACCGTAAATGCAGGCAAGGTGGTTCGCCCCGTCGATGTTCATCGCGCAGGAGCCGCAGATCCCCTCGCGGCAGGAGCGCCGGAAGGTCAGCGTCGGATCGATCTCGTTCTTGATCTTGATCAGCGCGTCGAGAACCATGGGCCCGCATTTGTCCATGTCGACGAAATAGGTGTCGACCCGCGGGTTCTCGCCGTCATCCGGCGTCCAGCGGTAGATCAGAAACTTGCGGACGTTCTTCGCACCTTCCGGCTTAGGCCAGGTCTTGCCGGTGCGGATCTTCGAGTTCTTGGGAAGTGTGAGCTGGACCATCTGTCATCCCTTCCAGTCGGGTCGGTCATAAAGCGGCCGCCGCGGGGGCTGGCCGGATTCCCGCTGAACGCAGGAGGCATAGACTTGCGACGGGTCGCGACCCGTCAGCCAATCGGAGCTGATCTCGACATCGCCCTGGGCGAAGCGCGCCCCGCCGGTGCCGAAGCCGAAGCCCAGGGTGCCGCGCGGATGGCTGGCAAGCTGCGCCTGGCGGAAGCAGTCGGCCTCGGCCTGTTCGACCGGCACCGGGCCGCAGGCGGCCGCAAGGGCCGCCAGCGACAGGGCGCAGGCCGGGGCCGGACGCATGATCAATAGACCCGCTTCTTCGGCGCGATCCGCTTCAGCTCGATCCCGCCATCGGCCTCGGCAGTCAGCGGATCTACATGCACCGGGCGGTAGTCGAGCGTCACCTTGGTACCGTCGATCTTCGCCAGCGTGTGCTTGCGCCAGTTGGTGTCGTCGCGCTCGGGGTAATCCTCGTGCGCATGGGCGCCGCGGCTTTCCTTGCGCGCCTCGGCGCCAGTGATCGTGGCCAGCGCGTTGGGCATGAGGTTCGTCAGCTCCAGCGTCTCCATCAGGTCGGAGTTCCAGAACAGCGACCGGTCGGTCACCGAGATGTCGGAAAGCTTCGCCGCCACCGCGTCCATCTTCTTGACGCCCTCGGCGAGCGTCTTGTCGGTACGGAAGACGGCTGCATCGGCCTGCATGGTGCGCTGCATCTCGAGCCGCAGATTCGCCGTCGGCACCGCGCCCTTGGCGTAGCGCAGCCCGTCGAACCGGGCGAGGATATCGTCCACCGCCGCTTTGTTCGTCGCCGGAACCGATGCGTCCTTGTCGATCACCTGCCCTGCCCGGATCGCCGCCGCGCGGCCGAAGACCACAAGGTCGATCAGCGAGTTGGAGCCAAGCCGGTTCGCGCCATGAACCGAGGCGCAGCCCGCCTCGCCCACCGCCATCAGGCCGGGGAAGATCTGGTCCGGACTCTCGGTCGTCGGGTTCAGCACCTCGCCCCAGTAGTTCGTCGGGATGCCGCCCATGTTGTAATGCACCGTCGGCAGGACCGGGATCGGCTGCTTGGTCACATCGACACCGGCGAAGATGCGGGCGCTTTCCGAGATGCCCGGCAGTCGTTCCTGCAGCGTCTCGGCCGGGATGTGGGAAAGGTTGAGGAAGATGTGGTCCTTCTCCTCGCCCACGCCGCGGCCCTCGCGGATCTCCATCGTCATGCAGCGCGAGACGACGTCGCGGCTGGCGAGATCCTTGTAGTGGGGCGCGTAGCGTTCCATGAACCGCTCGCCCTCGGAGTTCGTCAGATACCCGCCCTCGCCACGCGCGCCTTCCGTGATCAGGCAGCCGGAGCCGTAGATCCCGGTGGGGTGGAACTGCACGAATTCCATGTCCTGCAGCGCGAGGCCCGCGCGCGCCACCATGCCGCCGCCGTCGCCGGTGCAGGTATGCGCCGAGGTGGCGGAGAAATAGGCCCGGCCATAGCCGCCGGTGGCCAGCACCACGGTCTTGGCGTTGAAGACATGGATCGTGCCGTCATCGAGCTTCCAGGCCACGATGCCGGTGCAGGCGCCATCGGTGATGACCAGGTCGATGGCGAAATATTCGATGAAGAACTCGGCCTTTTGCTTCAGAGACTGGCCGTAGAGCGTGTGCAGGATCGCGTGGCCGGTCCGGTCGGCCGCGGCGCAGGTGCGCTGCACGGGCGGGCCCTCGCCGAACTCGGTGGTGTGGCCGCCGAAGGGGCGCTGGTAGATCTTGCCCTCTTCTGTGCGCGAGAAGGGCACGCCGTAATGTTCCAGCTCGTAGACCGCGGCCGGGGCGGCGCGGACCATGTATTCCATCGCGTCGGTGTCGCCGAGCCAGTCAGAGCCCTTGATCGTGTCGTAGAGGTGCCACTGCCAGTTGTCGGGCCCCATGTTCGAAAGGCTCGCGGCGATGCCGCCCTGCGCCGCGACCGTGTGCGAGCGAGTCGGGAAGACCTTGGTCACGCAGGCTGTGCGCAGCCCCTGCTCGGCCATGCCCAGCGTCGCGCGCAGCCCCGCGCCACCGGCGCCCACCACGACGACGTCATAGTCATGGGTTTCATATTCGTAGGCTGCCATGCGTCAGGCTCCGTGGCTCAGCGCGAGGCGGACGAGGGCCAGGATGCCCGTCGCCATCGCGGCATAGGTTATGCAGGTCACCGCGATGATCAGCGCCTTGCGCGTCACGCCGTGCCAGTAGTCCTCGATCATCATCTGCGCGCCCATCTTCAGGTGATGCAGGGCGGTGATGACCGTCAGCCCCGCCACTATCGCCGGGAAGGGCCGGGCGTAATAGGCGGTGACCTCGGCGTAGCTGTGGCCGAGGATATGGCCGAAGGTGAAGATGAAGAGCGGCACCAGGATCACAAGCGCCACCGCGCTCACCTGCATCGACCAGTGGTGATGCGTCCCGGTATGGGCGGCCCCGAGGCCCGTCGCGCGCTTGCGGTCGGTCAGATATTGCATCGCTCGCCCCCTCAGATCACGATCGCGGTCAGGATCGTCAGCACGACCGAGCCGATTATGACGCCCCAGCCGAGCTTCGTCGCCATCTCGATCTCCAGCCCGCGGCCCGAGTCCCACCACAGGTGCCGCAGCCCGGCGAGGAAATGGTACCAGACGGCCCAGAGCGACAGGAACATGACGAGCTGGCCGATCCAGCTTGTGATCACAAAGTTGGCAACATTGAAGTACGACTGCGAAGTCGCCGCGGCCAGAAGCCACCAGACGATCAGCACCGCGGCCACGATCAGCGCATTGCCTGTGATTCGAGTGATGATCGAGGTGACGGACGTGATCTGAGGCCTGTAATACGGCCCGAGCATGAACGGCGACAACGGCCGTTGCGGCGCTTTTGCCTCTGCCATGGCGATTCCTCTCTCTTGCAACCGGCCGGGAGCGGCGCCCGGTCGAGGTCTCCGACCCGATCAATAGAGGTTTTTTCGCCCAAGTCACGTCCCGAGGCGGGACGGAACGCCAAATTGAGGCTGCAAATGCAGAAAAATCACCGGACGTGATCACGCGCCGGATCGTTGTGATCACAAGATCGCAGAAAACCCGGCTACCGCGGGATCAGGACCCAGTAGTCGAGGTCCAGCAGCACCTCGGGCAAGTATTTGCCCTCCGCCCCCCTGAGCGCGAAGGGCGCCGCGCCCTCCTTCACCGCCACCAGCCGCAGCCGCAGCGCACCGACGCTCGGCACCCCGGTCTCGGCCTTGTCGAGCACCTCCGACCAGGCACGCACCGTGTCGCCCGCGAAACAGGGATTGGCGTGGGTGCCGCCGTTAAGCGCCACGATCATCTGGGCGTTTGCGAGCCCGTTGAAGCTCAGCGCGCGGGCAAGGCTGATGACATGGCCGCCGTAGATCAGCCGCCGCCCGTCGGGCCGCCGGGTGGCGTCGAAATGCACCTTGGCCGTGTTCTGCCAGAGGCGGGTGGCGAGCATGTGCTCGGCCTCCTCCACCGTCACGCCGTCGACATGGTCGATGGTCTCGCCCACGGCATAATCGCCCCAGCGGTGCGGCTCGCCCGCAAGCGAGAAGTCGTAGCCCTCGAAACGCAGCCCCTCGGACACCACCAGCGCCTCCGCCGGGACCGCTTTCGCCAGTTCAGGCACCACCGGCTCGGCCGCGGGTCCGCTGCCGCGCTTTTTCACCAGCACCCAGCGGACGTATTCCAGCACCGCCTCGCCGTGCTGGTTCAGCCCGGTCGTGCGCACCCAGACCACACCGGCCGCGCCGCCGGAGGTCTCCCTGAGCCCGATCACCTCGGACCTTGCGCGCAGCGTGTCACCCGGCCAGACCGGGTGCAGCCAGCGGCCCTCGGCATAGCCGAGATTGGCCACCGCGTTCAGCGAGATGTCCGGAACAGTCTTGCCGAAGACCAGGTGGAAGGCCGCGAGATCGTCGATCGGCGAGGCCTTGAGACCACAGGCCCGCGCGAATTCGTCGGAGGAATAAAGTGCCCCCCGCGCAGGGTAGAGCGCGTGGTAAAGTGCCCTTTCCCCGCCCGAGACGGTGCGCGGCACGGCATGGGCGATCACCTCGCCCAGGCGGTAGTCCTCGAAGAAACGGCCCGCGCCGGTCTTCATCGTGTCACCCATAAGTTCCGGTGAACGGGTTGAGGCCCAGCATCATGTGGATCTTGGTGATCAGCCCGTACATCACCAGCGCGATCACGACGAGGACGAGATCCCGCTTGATCCCGCCGGGGGCCGGCCGAACCCAGGGCCCGGCGCGGTTGATCGACGCCATCTCGACCACGGCCCAGAGGCCGATACCGCCGAAAAGCACGATTGAGGCCCAGTCGTTATGCACGATCAGATGCGCGACCGCCCAGAGCACCGTGCCCCAGAGCATCGGATGGCGGATCTTCGTCCACAGAACCCCCTTCGACATGCCCGCGCCGAAGACCACGACGGCGATCAGCATGATCAGGTTGTTCAGATGTCCCCCACCCGGGATCACGACGAGGCTCGCCATGCCCCCGGTCTGCCAGTAGCCCAGCACCATCAGCACCAGTGCGACCAGAAGCGCGAGCGCCACCACGCCGCGCCCGGCCCCGCCCATCGCCGCCCGCGCCCCCGGCGCGAACCGCTTGAAGAGATGCGCGAGCCACCAGAGTGCCACGCCGAGAATGAGAAGCTCCATTATCCCTCCCTCAGGATGCCTTGAGTACCTGTTCCGCCACCGCCGCCTCCATCGCGGCGATCGCCTCGGCCCGGGCCAGAAGCCGCTCGGCCGTTGCGACATGGAGATTTTCCACGATCCGCCCGTCAAGCACCGCAACGCCCTGACCCGCCGCCCGGGCCGCCTCGAAGGCTGCGATCTGGCGGCGGGCGAGGTCCAGCTCCTCCGCGCCGGGCGCGAAGGCGCGGTTGGCGATCTCGATCTGGCGCGGGTGGATCACGGTCTTGCCGTCGAAGCCCATGTCGCGCCCTTGAGCGCATTCGGCCGCGGTGCCGGCGTCGTCCTTGAAGGCGTTGTAGACCCCATCGAGGCAGATCCGCCCCTCCGCCCGCGCGGCAAGAAGCGCCAGTTGCAGGCTGGTCATCAGGGGCATCCGGTCGGGCCGAGCGCGACAGCCGAGGTCCTTGGTCAGGTCGTTGGTGCCAAGCACAAAGCCCTGCATCCGGGGATGGGCGGCGATCTCGGCCGCGTTCAGAACGCCCTTCGGGGTCTCGATCATCGCCCAGAGCGGGACCTTCGGCAGAACCTCGGCCACCGCCTGAACATCGGCCGCGGAGCCGACCTTGGGGATCAGCACCGCGTCGGGCGCGGCGCGGGCCATCAACGCTGCATCCGCCGCGCCCCACTCGGTGTCGAAGCCGTTGATCCGCACGATCCGCGCGCGGCGGCCGAAATCCATCTGCGGCAGCGCATCGGCGAGAAAGGCGCGGGCAGAGGCCTTCTCCTCCGGCGCCACGGCATCTTCCAGGTCGAAGATGATCCCGTCGCAGGCCAGCATCTGCGCCTTTTCGAGCGCGCGCTGTCGCGAGGCCGGGATGTAGAGAACCGAGCGCCAGGGCCTCGCGTGCGGATCCATATGCGTCTCCTAGACCGTCAGATTCGTGCTAACACGAACGGACAGCCCGGGCGAGTGCGCAATCGGTCGCCCCGGGGGAGCGCGGGATCAGGAGCCCGTCTTCGGCCCCTCGCCCACCGCCGCGCGGTACCAGGCGACGATCTTGGCCCGCTCGGAAGCCTCGACCATGGAGACATTGGCCGGCGGCATCGCATCAGTCACTCCGGCCTCGAGGTAGATCATCTTCGCCTCATGGGCGACCTCGGCCGGCGTTTCCAGCCGCACGCCCTTCGGCGGCCAGAGGATGCCCGGGTAGCCGGGCTCGGCCGCATGGCACATCGAGCAGCGGGCCTGCACGATCTCCACCACATCCTTGAACCCCGGTGCCTGGGCAAAGCGCTGCTCGGCCTTGGCGGGCACGATGTCGCCGGTCTTGATGTTTCGGAAGAACAAGGGCGCGGTCGAGAGCCAGGCGATGACGACGAAGATCAGCGCGGTGACGAGCCAGGTCCAGGTCGGGTTGCCCTTCCGGGAGTGGCGGGAGTTGAAGTAGTGCCGGATCGTCACGCCCATCAGGAAGACGAGGCTGGCAATGATCCAGTTGTACTTCGTGGCGAAGGCCAGCGGGTAGTGGTTCGACAGCATCAGGAACAGGACGGGCAGCGTCAGGTAGTTGTTATGCGTCGACCGCTGCTTGGCGATCTTGCCGTATTTCGGGTCCGGCACGCGGCCCGCGATCAGGTCCGCCACCACGATCTTCTGGTTCGGGATGATGACGAAGAAGACGTTGCCGACCATGATCGTGCCGGTGAACGCGCCGAGGTGCAGCAGCGCCGCCCGCCCCGAGAAGACATGGGTATAGCCCCAGGCCATGCAGACCAGCAGCACGTAGAGGAGGATCATCAGCCGCGTGTTGTCGTCGCCGAACTTGGTCTTGCAGATGAAATCGTAGGCGATCCAGCCGAAGATCAGCGATCCCGCGGAGATCGCGATCGCCTCGGGCACTGTGAGTTTCATCACCGCCGGGTCGATCAGGAAGAGATGCGCCCCGGTGTAATAGACCAGGATCAGCAGGGCGAAGCCGGACAGCCATGTGAAATAGCTCTCGAACTTGAACCAGATCAGGTCCTCGGGCATCCGCTCCGGCGCCACGAGGTATTTCTGGATATGGTAGAAGCCGCCCCCGTGGACCTGCCACTCCTCGCCATCCGCCCCGCTCTCGAGATTGCGATCCCGGTGCAGGCCAAGGTCCAGAGCGATGAAGTAGAAGGAAGACCCGATCCAGGCGATGGCGGTGATCACATGCGTCCAGCGCACCGCGAATTCAATCCAGGATCCGATCACCGTCCAGTCGTACATCTTGCCTCTCCAGCTGACGTCTCGACGCTATACTGGCTCACACCTTTTTGTTAATCCGTCAAATAGCTGAGGACTTTCAAAGCCTGCCGGATAATCGAATGGCCTATGTGAACAACATCAAGATGTTCGTGCGTGTCTATGAATTGGGCAGCATGAGTGCGGCCGCGCGGGACCAGCGCACCTCTCCAGCCGTTGCCTCGGCGCGCGTTCTGGAACTGGAGAAGCATCTTGGCGTGCGGCTCTTCAACCGCACCACGCGCTCGCTCAAGGCGACGGAGAACGGGCGGCTGTTCTACGAGGGTGCGCGCAAGATCCTCGAGGCGATCGACGAGGCCGAGGCGACGGTGATCGACGCCACCCACAACCCGCGCGGCACGATTTTCGTCGCTGCCCCACTGGGGATCGGGCGTCGGCTGATCGCGCCACAGGTCCCTGTTTTCAAGGACGAATACCCGCAGATCGACGTGCGTCTGCGGCTTTCAGACCGGATCATCGACGTGACGGCCGAGGGGCTGGATGTTGCCTTCCACCTTGGCATCCTCGAGGACAGCGGGCTGAAGATCCGCGCCATCGCGGATTGCCCGCGCCTCCTCTGCGCGGCGCCCTCCTATATCGAGCGGCGGGGGATGCCGGCTGATGGCGAGGCGCTGCTGCGCGACAACCACGATTGCCTGAACCTGCGCTTCCCCGGCGCCAAGGAATTCCAGTGGACGCTGGAGACACCGGAAGGCCCGCGTCGGTTCGAGATCACCGGCCCGTTCGAATCGGACGATGGCGACGTGCTGACGCTCTGGGCGCTCGACGGTCGCGGCATCGTGCTGAAGCCCCGCTTCGAGGTGGCCGAGCATCTGAAGACGGGCCGCCTCGTCCCCGTGGCGGAGGCGACGCCGCCGCTGCCCGTCCAGCTCTCCTGCCTGACGCCGCACCGCAGGCTTCGCGACCCGAAGACCCGGCTCTTCGTCGATTTCATGATCGCCCGCTGCAAGGCCGCGGTGACCGACGCCTGAGCCTCAGCTCCCCCGGTAAGTCGAGTACCCGAAGGGCGAGAGGAGCAACGGCACGTGGTAATGGCTCTCGCCGTCGGAGATGCCGAAGCGGATCGGGATCACGTCGAGGAACCGCGGCGCCTCCGGCGCGGCACCGGTCGCGTCCAGGTAGGCGCCGGCGTGGAAGACCAGCTCGTAGATCCCGGGCGCGAACTGCCCCTGCGGCAGGATCGGCGCATCGGTGCGCCCGTCGGCATTGGTGATCGTCGAGTGAAGATGCGCCCGCCCCGCGCCCTCGATCCGGAAGAGGTCGATCCGCAGCCCCTCCGCCGGCACCCCGCGCGCCGTATCGAGCACATGCGTCGACAGGTATCCTGCACCTTGCGTCACTGTCCGTTCCTCCGGTCTCGGTCTGCAGCCCCGATAGTGCCGAAAGCCGCGCGGCAAAGCGATGGCCGATCGTCGAGACAGGTCTTTCAGGAAAAACTTGAAACTCCCGGGCTTTCTCCTGCCCTATCAAGGACAGGACAGCAGAACCGGAGGGACCATGAACCGCTATCCGCGCAACATGCTGGGCTACGGCCCGAAGGCCCCCGACCCGCGCTGGCCCGGCGACGCGAAAGTGGCCGTGCAGATCGTGCTGAACTACGAGGAAGGCGGCGAGAACTGCATACTGCATGGCGATGCCGCTTCCGAGGCGTTCCTCTCCGACATCGCCGGAGCCGCCCAATGGCCAGGCCAACGGCACTGGAACATGGAATCGATTTACGAATACGGCGCGCGCGCCGGGTTCTGGCGGCTGCACCGGCTCTTCACCGCAATGGACGTGCCGGTGACGATCTACGGCGTCGCAACGGCGCTGGCCCGCGCCCCGGAACAGGTCGCCGCGATGCAGGACGCGGGATGGGAGATCGCCTCCCACGGGCTGAAATGGGTCGAGCACAAGGACATGCCCGAGGCCGAGGAGCGCGCTGCGATCGCCGAGGCCGTGCGGCTTCATACCGAGGTCACAGGCACCCGCCCGACCGGCTGGTACACCGGGCGATGCTCGGCCAACACGGTGCGGCTCGTCGCCGAGGAGGGCGGCTTCGACTATATCTCCGACACCTATGACGACGACCTGCCCTACTGGATCGAGGTCGGAGAGCGTGACCAGCTGATCATCCCCTACACGCTTGAAGCCAATGACATGCGCTTCGCCACCGCACCCGGCTACATCACCGGCGAGCAGTTCTTCCAGTATCTGAAGGACGCCTTCGACACGCTGATGGCCGAGGGCGAGGCCGGCGAGAAGCGGATGATGTCGGTGGGCCTGCACTGCCGGCTGATCGGCCGACCGGGCAAGATGGCGGGTCTCAAGCGCTTCCTCGAATACGCCAAGGCGCAGGAGGGCGTCTGGTTCGCCCGCCGCATCGACATCGCCCGGCACTGGGCCGAAACCCATCCGCCGCAGCGCTTCGAGCGTCCCTCCCGGATGACCCGCGAGCGCTTCGTCGAGCGTTTCGGCGGCGTTTTCGAACATTCCCCCTGGATTGCCGAACGCGCCTGGGAGCTGGAGCTCAGCCCGGCGCACGACACCGCGATCGGGGTCCATTCCGTTCTCGCCCGCGCCTTCCGCTCGGCCACGCCCGAGGAGCGGCTTGGCGTGCTCACCGCCCACCCCGATCTCGCCGGCAAACTCGCCCAGGCGAAGCGGCTGACTGATGCCTCGACATCCGAACAGGCCTCCGCCGGGCTCGACGCGCTGACCGATGCCGAACGCGCGCGGTTCGAGACGCTCAACGCCGAGTATACGGAGAAGTTCGGCTTTCCCTTCATCATCGCCGTGCGCGATCACTCCAGGGCCGGGATCCTCGCCGCCTTCGAGCGCCGCTTCGGCAACGACCGAGAGACGGAGCTGGCCGAAGCCTGCGCCCAGGTCGAACGCATCGCCGCGCTGCGGCTCAAGGACATGTTGAAATGACCGGCTATTACGCGCCCAGGGGCGGGCTTCCGCCGCAGACAAGCCTGATGACCGGCCGCGCCGTCTTCACCGAGGCCTATGCCTTCATCCCGAAGGGCGTCTTCTCCGATATCGTGACCTCCTGCCTGCCGGGCTGGACGAAGACGCGCCTCTGGCTGATCGCGCGG
The DNA here is from genome assembly GCF_004010155.1 of Solirhodobacter olei. GTDB lineage: Bacteria > Pseudomonadota > Alphaproteobacteria > Rhodobacterales > Rhodobacteraceae > Solirhodobacter > Solirhodobacter olei. The sequence goes on from NZ_RRYH01000005.1 coordinate 223,522, forward strand.
CCGATGTCCGGCTTTTCCGAGACCTTCAGCCAGTATGTGATGGAGGTCGCCCCCGGCGGCGGATCGGACGCGCCGGAACCGGAGGCGGGGGCGGAATGCGTCCTCTTCGTCACCGAGGGCGAGGCCCAGCTGACCCTCGACGGGAAGGACCACACCCTTAAGGCCGGCGGTTATGCCTATATTCCGGCGGGCTGCCCCTGGCGGCTCTGGAACCGGGGCGCGGAGGCCGCGCGGTTCCACTGGGTCCGCAAGCTCTTCGAGCCCGCGCCCGGCCTGCCCGCGCCGGAGGCCTTCGTGACCTCCGATGCCGAGGTCGCCCCGACCGCGATGCCCGATACGGAGGGCCGCTGGGCCACCACCCGCTTCGTCGAGCCGGACGACCTGCGACACGACATGCATGTGAACATCGTCACCTTCCAGCCCGGCGGTGTCATCCCCTTCGAGGAGACGCATGTGATGGAGCACGGGCTCTACGTGCTGGAGGGCAAGGCCGTCTACAAGCTCAATCAGGACTGGGTGGAAGTGGAGGCCGGCGATTTCATGTGGCTCAGGGCCTATTGCCCACAGGCCTGCTACGCCGCCGGCCCCGGTCCGTTCCGGTACCTGCTTTACAAGGACGTGAACCGCCACGCCAAGCTTCGCGGCCCGGGCGCCTTCGGGGCAATGAAATGAGGCCCCTGCACGCCTTCCGTCCGGAAATATCCCGGGGGTGCGGGGGCAGCGCCCCCGTCTTCGCGGCATGAGCCGGGAGATCGCCGCACCCCCCCTGACCGCCGAGGCCTTCGCCCCTTTCGGCGACGTGCTCGACACCTCGGGGCCCTATGACAAGCTGATCAACCAGGGCCTTTGCGGGCGCTGGCACGATCGGGCGCGGCTCGACTTCGGGCCGGGCGGCCGGGCCGGGATCAGCCTGTTCCGGGCGGAACCCCGCGCCCTGCCCTACCGGCTGGAGATGGTGGAGCGGCATCCCGAGGGATCGCAGGCCTTCCTGCCGATGTCGCTCGATCCGTTCCTCGTCATCGTGGCGTCGGACGAGGGGGGCGCGCCGGGGCAGCCGGTGGCGTTCCTGACCCGGGCGGGACAGGGGATCAACCTGCACCGCGGGACATGGCACGGCGTGCTGACGCCGCTTCATGCGCCGGGGCTTTTCGCGGTGGTGGACCGGATCGGCCCGACGCCGAACCTCGAGGAGCACTGGTTCGACCGGCCCTGGACAGTGACGGGCTGAACCTTACCGGGATCTTAGCGGGGCGTTCCCGAAGCGCGTGCCTGGCTGCCAAAATCTGCGCAAACCATTGGTGCAGCTCGAAAAACCAAATACCGTTAAAGCACCGCTTTTGCACCGCTTTCGCACCGCATCCCGCCGGCGGACAGGGCCGCTTTCGGGCAAATGGCCTTTTCCTCGGCCCGTCGAGCGCCATATCCCTTGGGACATCCAAGGAGAGGCCATGATCCCCTATTCGATCCTCGATCTCGCGCCGGTGCCCGTGGGCGCGGAAACGGCGGACGCGCTTGCCAATTCTGTGGCCCTGGCGCGGCATGCCGAGGCGCTCGGCTACAATCGCTTCTGGCTGGCGGAGCATCACAACATGCCGGGCATCGCCTCGGCCGCGACGGCGGTGGTGATCGGCCATGTCGCCGGCGCGACGGAGAAGATCCGCGTCGGCTCTGGCGGGGTGATGCTGCCGAACCATTCGCCCCTGATGGTCGCGGAGGCCTTCGGGACGCTGGCGACGCTTTACCCGGGGCGCATCGACCTCGGCCTTGGCCGCGCGCCGGGAACCGACATGCTGACGGCCCGGGCGCTCCGGCGCGGCATGGACGGGGCGGACCGGTTCCCGGAGGACGTGGTGGAATTGATGGGCTTTCTGGGCGATGCGGAGCCGGGTCAGAAGGTGACGGCCCATCCCGGCGCGGGGACGCATGTGCCGGTCTGGATCCTCGGATCGAGCCTCTACGGCGCACAGCTCGCCGCTTACCTGGGGCTGCCCTATGCCTTCGCCTCCCATTTCGCGCCGCAGGCGCTGGAGCAGGCGATCGATGTCTACCGCCGCACCTTCCGGCCGTCGGCCAAACTCGCGGCGCCCTATTTCATGCTGGCGGCGAATGTCTTCGCGGGCGAGACCGATGCCGAGGGCGTTTTCCTGAAAAGCTCCAGCATGCAGGCCTTCGCCAATCTGCGTTCCGGCCGGCCGGGCAAGCTGCCGCGCCCGGTCGAGGGGGTGGAGGAGCTGATCGGCCCGGTGATGGCCGCGCAGGTGGGCGAAGCCCTGAGCTGCTCGGCCACGGGCGGGCCGGAGACGGTGCGCCGGGAACTGGGCGCGCTGATCGCGCGGTATCGGCCCGACGAGGTGATCCTGACGGGCAACATCCACGATTTCGGGGCCCGCAAGCGCAGCTTCGAGATCGCGGCGGAGGCGATGCAGACCCTCGGGGCAACCGCCGAGGCCTGAACCGGGTGGGGTGCGCAATGAATGCGCACCCTACGCGCTCTCGCGGTGAGGAGGGCCAGCGCCCGACTGCGGGAGGGGGTCGACGGAGGCCGAGGTCTGTCCGTTTATGGCGTAACGAACCCCTTTGGTTTGCCGGGCCGGGGCCTAGGCCTCGTGGCGGGCGAAGCTGTCGGCGCGGGCGACCCGCCAGGGATCGGCGAAGCGGCCGGCGGAGGCGGGCTCTGCAATCAGCTGACCGGGGGCGAGCATCTGGTAATGCTCGGCATAGCTCACCGCCTGCTCGTTCGGGCCGCGGCGCAGGAAGTGGTGCGGCCGCAGCTCTGCCGGATGCTCCAGCCCCGCGGCGGCGATCAGTTCGGCCAGCGCATGCAGCGTGTTGCGGTGGAAGTTCTTCACCCGCTCGGCCTTGTCCGGCACCACCAGCGCGCGCTGGCGGGCCGGGTCCGGCGAGGTCACGCCGGTCGGGCATTGCCCGGTGTGGCAGGACTGCGCCTGGATGCAGCCCAACGCGAACATGAAGCCGCGCGCCGCGTTGCACCAGTCCGCCCCCAGCGCCATGACGCGGGCCATGTCGAACGCGGTGACGATCTTGCCCGAGGCGCCCAGCCGGATCCGGTCGCGCAGCCCGACGCCGACCAGCGCGTTATGGGCAAAGCTCAGCCCGTCACGCAGCGGCATGCCGATATGGTCCATGAACTCCAGGGGCGCTGCGCCGGTGCCGCCCTCCTTGCCGTCGATGACGATGAAATCCGGCGTCAGGCCGGTCTCCACCATCGCCTTGCAGATCGCCAGGAACTCCCACGGGTGGCCGATGCAGAGCTTGAAGCCCGCCGGCTTGCCGCCTGAGAGCATGCGCATCTTCGCCACCATCTCCAGCAGCTCGATCGGCGTCGAAAAGGCGGAATGAGCGGAGGGCGAGATGCAGTCTTCGCCCATCGGCACACCGCGGATCGCGGCGATCTCCGGCGTGATCTTGGCCGCGGGCAGCACGCCGCCATGGCCGGGCTTGGCGCCCTGGGAAAGCTTCAGCTCCACCATCCTGATCTGCTCGGCCGAGGCGGTTCGGGCGAAGACCTCCTCTTCGAAGGTGCCGCCCTTGCCGCGGCAGCCGAAATAGCCCGAGCCGATCTCCCAGATCAGGTCTCCGCCACCCTCCCGGTGATAGGGCGAGACGCCGCCCTCGCCGGTGTCATGGGCGAAGCCGCCCATCTTCGCGCCGCGATTGAGCGCGCGCACCGCGTTCGCCGAGAGCGCGCCGTAGGACATGGCGGAGATGTTCAGCACCGAAGCCGAATAGGGCTGCGTGCAGGGGCCGGTGTGGCCGATAGTGACCCGCAGCGCCTCGACCGGGGCCTGCGGCTTCGGCGCGAGCGAATGGTGCAGCCATTCGAAGCGCTCGCCGTAGACGTCGTACTGGGTGCCGAAGGGCCGCTTGTCGAGCGCCTCTTTGGCGCGCTGGTAGACGATGGCGCGCTTGTCGCGGGGGAAGGGCGCGCCGTCCTTGTCGCTTTCCAGGAAATACTGGCGGATCTCGGGGCGCACCTTCTCCATCAGGAAGCGGGCATGGGCGGCGAGTGGGTAGTTCCTGAGGATCGCGTGGCGGGTCTGGAAGAGGTCGCGCAGCCCGAGCGCCGCGAGGGCCAGGAAGACCAGGGCCAACAGGCCGAAGAGGTCCGGCAGGGTCCGGGTGAAAGCGGCGAGGGCCGCGAAGACCAGCGTTCCCGTGACAGCCAGGGTCAGCGGCAGGAAGCGCAGCTCGAATGGATAGCGCAGAGCCCGCATGGCCGCCTCCCCCGTTTCTCGTTCGCGCGAGCTTAGGAGCGCCGCGGCGGGAAGCGCAAGCTGGGAAACGGGCGGTTAAGACCCCGGCCCGCGGGCGCCGGCCCCGGCCAGCGGGCGGGGGGGCTGGCCGGTGCGGCGCAGGCCGCGGTGGATCTGCAGCGCGACCACGGCCAGCAGCACCAGCATCCCGCCACCCCAGCCGAGGCCGATCGCGGCCGCGACGGCCGCGCCGAGGGCCAGCGCAAGAAGGCCGAGCGCGAGGCCCGCGAGCAGGGCAAGAATAAGAGCGCCGAGGATCATGCGCGGTCGGAGTGTCCGAATTCAGGGGGTCCGGCACGGCTGGACCCGCGCCGGAGAATGCCGCCCATTAGTCCCAACCGCCGCCGCGTTTCAAGCCGGAGCCCGCGCCCCGCAGTGCCACGGGCGGGGTTCCGCCGTGGCCCCCGCCCCGCATCGGCGGCTTAGAGCCCGGGCATACCCAGCTCGTCGTTGCGGCGGCGTTCCAGCTCCTGGGTGTAGCGCTTCAGGGCAAAGGCCTCGGACAGCGAGCCCAGCACCCGCGGCGCGGTGGCGGAGGCGACGACGGGCAGCGTCTCGGCCCGGGCCTCGCCGAACTTGCGCAGGATGGTGCGGATGTCGTCGCCCGGCAGCACGTAGCAGCCGCGGCAGGTGGTCAGGTCGGCGGCGACGAGATGGGGCACCATCTCGGTGATGTCGGGGTCGTGGACGGCCGCGATGTCGATCATGCCGGCATATTCGCCGCCGCCGTTCACCGCGACGGCCCATTTATGGCTGCCCAGCGGCACCAGTTCGCGCAGTTTGCCGAGGGGGGTGGCGACCGGAACGGTGCGCACGTCCGAGCGCATCAGCCGGCCGGCGGTCATCTCGGTGATCCAGCCGATGTCGTGCCCGCCCCGGAGCGGCAGCCCGCGCAGGTGGAAGCGCCAGGTCGAGAAGGAGTAGCCGAAGGTCAGCCGCACCGTGGTGGAGGCGATCAGCACGCCCATCAGCGTGGCGAAGGTGATCAGGAAATCGCCGGTCGATTCCAGCACCAGGAAGACCATGGTGAAGGGCGCGCCGATGATCGCGGCCCCGGTCGCGCCCATGCCGACCAGCAGGAAGGCGGTGCGTTCGGACAGGAAGGCGGGATCGAACATACCCAGCGTGTTGACGAAGGCCGCGCCGAGCAGCAGCCCGATGAAGAGCGACGAGGAGAACAACCCGCCCCGGAAGCTCGCCCCGAGCGAGATCGCCGAGCCGAGCACCTTGCCGGCGAGTAGCAGCAGCAGCGGGATCAGCGTCCATTGCGTCTGCAGGTGCCACTGGATCGCGCCATGGCCGGAGCCGAGCACCTGGGGCGAGCCGAAGGCCAGCAGGCTCAGCGCCACGCCGCCGATGGCCGGGCGCGCCCAGGCGGGCAGCTTCGAGGCCTTCAGGATACGCTCGACCGAGGTCGCGAGCCACATCGTCAGGATGCCGACGCCGGCCGCCGCGAAGCCCAGGAGCGCGAAGAGCAGGTAGTACATATGCGGCACCGGAAAAGCGCCGAAGACATCGAAGAGCGGCGCGTCGGTGCGCAGGTTGCGCACCACCAGCACGGCGGAGAGGCAGGCCGCCAGCACCGGCGCCAGCATCTTGGTCGTGTAGCTCGAATGGATCAGCTCGAAGCCGTAGAAGGCGCCCGCCAGCGGCGCGTTGAAGGCCGCGGCGATGGCGGCGGCGGCGCCGGAGGTGACCATTGTGCGCTGGTCCTCGCGGCGGAGGTGGAAATATTCGCCCACCGAGGCGAAGATGCCGGCCCCGAACTGGCTGTAGCCCGCCTCCATCCCGACCGAGGCGCCGCAGGCGTTGGAGATCACGGTCAGCCCGGTCAGCCGCGCCGAGTCGCGGAAGCTGAGCTGGCCGCCGTAAAGCGCGTTGGCCTCGACGGGGTCGATGATCTCGGTGGGCCGGAGCTTCTGCAGCAGAAGCGTTATCCCGCCGAGGGCCAGCCCGCCCAGCGCCGGCACCAGCGCAAGGCGCAGGTAGTCGACATCGGTCTGGGCGGAGAGGTGCTCGCCGAAGAACAGGTTGAAGTCGAGCGCGTGAAGCGCCATCACGATGTCGCGCAGGCCGATCGTGACGAGGCCGACGAAGCCGCCGACGATGGCCGAGACCACGATCAGGATGAACTCGCGGTTTCGCACCGTCCGCCGCAGTTCGGTATAGCGCAGCAGCCCGGCGCGCAGCACGCGGCGCGACAGGGACGGATTGAGCGGCCGCGAAGTCATCGTCATGGCAAGACCCGGGAGGCGGGAGTTCGTATTCCGAGATACGAATGCAACCCCATGCTTGGCAAGCCACAATACCGCGCAGAGCTGAAACATTTTGGCGTCATGCGCGGGATGGCGCCCTCCGGCGCGGAAAGGAGGGCCGTCCATCCCCCCCTTTCCGCCCCGCAGCGATCGCCCTAGTGTCGCCGCGCGGCAGAACGGAGGGACATCATGCGCATCATCGTCCACGGAACCGGAGCGATCGGCGGCGCCATGGCGGGCCTTCTGGCACTTGCCGGCCGCGAGGTGGTGGGCATCGCCCGCGGCGCCCAGCGCGAAGCGATCTCGGCCCGGGGCCTGAGGATCCGCATGCCCTCCGGCGACAGGCAGGCCCGTTTCGACTGCGTCGCCAGCCCCGAGGCGCTCACGCTGCGCCCCGACGATGCCGTCATCCTCGCTGTGAAGACGCAGGACACGCTCGGCGCGCTCGCACAGCTGCGCGCGGCCGGGCTGAGCGAACAGCCGGTCTTCTGCGCGCAGAACGGGGTGGAGAACGAACGCCTCGCGCTGCGCTATTTCCCGAATGTTCACGGCATGACGGTGATGATGCCGGCGCAGTTCCTCGTCCCCGGCGAGGTGGCCGTCTTCGGCACGCCCAAGCCGGGCATCTTCGATCTCGGCCGCTATCCCTCGGGCCTCGACGATGCCGACAGGGCCATGGCCGAGGCGCTGGAGGCGGCCGGCTTCGCCGCCTTCGCGGTGCCCGACGTGATGGCGAGCAAGTACGGAAAACTGCTGATGAACCTCGGCAATATCACCGAGGCCGCGTTCGGGAGCAGCCCCGAGGCTAAGGCCATTCGCCCGCGCCTGCGCGAGGAGGCCGCCGCCGTGCTGGCCGCCGCCGGGATCGCCTGGAAGGATGTCGGCGCCGCCGATCCGCGCCGCGATGCGCTGATGAAGATCGTCGAGATCGAGGGGCTCGACCGGGCCGGAAGCTCTACCACCCAGAGCCTCGCGCGCGGGACCGGATCGGTGGAGACGGATTACCTCAACGGCGAGATCGCGCTTCTGGCGGCGCTGCACGGCGTGCCCGCTCCGGCCAATGCCTGGCTTACGGCGCTGGCCGCGCGGATGGCGCGCGAGGGCCGCGCGCCGGGGTCGGTCCCGCTGGCGGAGTTCGAGGCCGCGATGGCGGGCTGAACGCCCGCGCGCACGTCACGCCAGACGTGTGGCCCGCTCGGCCAGATCGCCCCTTTTCGAACCCCGGCCATTCGTCCTAGACTCCGCGGCAGCGCAGCGGAGAGGATGTATGGAACGCAGGATCGGCATCATCGGCGGCTCGGGCATCTACGACATCCCGGGCCTCGAGGAGGCGCGCTGGCAGGCCGTGGAAACGCCCTGGGGCGCGCCCTCGGACGAGATCCTGACCGGCCGGCTGGGCGGTGTGATGCTGGCCTTCCTGCCGCGACATGGCCGCGGCCATGTGCATTCGCCAAGCACGATCCCCTACCGGGCCAATATCGACGCGATGAAGCGGATCGGGGTGACCGATCTCGTCTCCGTCTCGGCCTGCGGGTCGTTCCGCGAGGCGATGGCGCCGGGGGATTTCGTCATCGTCGACCAGTTCATCGACCGCACCTTCGCGCGGGAGAAGAGCTTCTTCGGGGCCGGCTGCGTCGCGCATGTAGGCTTCGCCCATCCGACTTGCCCGCGGCTCTCGGCCGGCTGCCTCTCGGCGGCGCTGGAGGCCGGGATCACCGTGCATGACGGCGGCACCTACCTTGCCATGGAGGGGCCGCAGTTCTCCACCCTCGCCGAAAGCCGGATGTACCGCGAACAGTGGGGCGCCGACGTGATCGGGATGACCAACATGCCGGAGGCGAAGCTCGCCCGCGAGGCGGAGCTCTGCTACGCGTCGGTCGCCATGGTGACTGATTTCGACTGCTGGCACCCGGGTCATGACGCGGTCGACGTGGCGAAGGTAATCGAGACGCTGACCGGCAATGCCGACAAGGCGCGCGCGCTGGTCGCAGGGCTTCCGGCGCATCTGGGGGCGCACGCGCCCTGCCCCGACGGCTGCGATCACGCGCTTGATCACGCGATCATGACCGCGCCCGGCAAGCGCGATCCCGCGCTTCTGGCCAGGCTCGACGCGGTGGCGGGCCGGGTACTCTGAGCGGGCGCTTGCCGGGCTTTTCCGGCTCGTGCTAACGAGGCGGGCGCCCCAGCCCGAAAGGCCCGCCATGCAGAAGACCGTCAAGGATTACATCCGCACCATCCCCGATTTCCCGCATGAGGGGATCCTGTTCCGGGACGTGACCACGCTCTTCGCCGATCCGCGCGGGTTCCGGATGGCGATCGACCAGCTGATCAACCCCTATGCCGGGGCGCGGATCGACAAGGTCGCGGCGCTGGAGGCGCGGGGCTTCATCCTGGGCGGCGCCATCGCCCACCAGCTGTCGCGCGGCTTCGTGCCGATCCGCAAGAAGGGCAAGCTGCCCGGCGCCACCATCGCGCAGGACTACAAGCTGGAATACGGCGAGGCGATCATGGAGCTGCATGACGACGCGCTGCATGCCAGCGAGCGGGTGCTGCTGGTCGACGACCTCCTGGCCACCGGCGGCACGGCGGAGGCCGGGATCCGGCTGATCGAGCGTCTTGGCGCCGAGGTGGTGGGCTGCGCCTTCATCATCGACCTGCCCGAGCTCGGCGGGCGCAAGCGGCTGGAAGCGATGGGCATGCCGGTTCACGCGCTCTGCGAGTTCGAGGGGCTCTGAAGCCCCTCCCCCTCCCTTTCGCCCCCTTCCCGCGTCAGCCCGCGGGCTCGTAGGCCTCCGCGCCCTCGATCGCATTGCGGATGGCGCGGGCGAAATCCGCCGGTGCTGCGGTCAGAAGGCCCACGCTGGCCGCGGCAAAGAAGCGGTCGACCTCGGCCTCCAGCTCCGCCACCGGAACGCCGCGCAGGGCGGCTTCCAGGTTCAGGATCGTCGCCGGGGGCGTGACGAAGAAGTCGCCCGTGATGACGATCTCGCGGATCCGGTTCTGGCGCGGGCCTTCGAGGCGGACATGCGCGGCGATGCGACCGCCCTGCCCGGTGAAGCCGCCGGAGCGGACATCCGAAGGGTGGGCGGGGTCGTCGATCGAATAGACGAACTCGTCCTGGCCGATCTCTTCGTCGAAGAGGCGGCGGGCGGTCTCTTCCTCCGCTTCCGTGATCGCGCCCCATTCGGGGGCGATGCCGAGGGCCTCGGCGAAGCCTTCGATCACCGCCTGCTTGATCTCGGCGAGCGGCGGCGGGGTGCCGCCGAAAAGCTCGGCCAGCGTCACCACCCGCTGCGCCGCGCTGGTCTGGCCGCGCTTGGCGAGCTTGGCGGCGGGGATGTTCAGAAGCGAGGCCATCTTCGCCCCGTTCATCTCCACCAGCACGGTGCCCTGGTAGAAGATCGTGTCCCCGTCGAAGAAGCCGCCGGTGCCGCCGATCTTGCGGCCCTCGACCTCCAGGTCGTTGCGGGGGCGGTAGCGGACGGCGGGGCCGAGCTTCGAAAGCCCCGCCGCGCAGGCCTCGCAAAGCGCGCGGGCGACCTCGCCCAGGGTGGTCAGGCCCAGGCTTTTCTTCGAGAAGACCAGCTCCCAGCCGAATTGCCCCTCGTCGAGGTAGAGCGCGCCGCCGCCGGTGATGCGGCGGCCGATGCCGACACCGGCCGCGCGGCAGGCGGGAAGGTGCAGCTCCTGGCTGATCGCCTGATGGCGGCCGACGAGGACGGAGGGCGGGAAGGTCAGGAAACGCAGCGTGTCGGGGATCACGCCCGCCTTGTGGCACTCGATCAGCGCCTGGTCGAAGGCCATCTGCTCGCGGCAGGGGCGGACGCCGGTGTCGATGATGCGGAACGGGGTCATGGCTCTTGTTCCTCCCTATCCGTGGGGCGCCGCGCCCTGCATCAGCGGCCGACCGGTGGACGGACGCGCAGGGCGCATTGCCGGAGCGCAAGCGTAGGCGATCCCGGCGTCGATGTCGCTGCCCGGCGGCCTTTGGGCCACCGGGCCGGCTGGGCGGTGAGGCCGCGCCAGCGTCACAGCAGGTCGAACTCCTCGCCGTCCTCGTAGGTCTCGCCCGGGCGCAGCATGTCGAGCTGACTTCTGACCTTGCGGATATCAACGTCCTTCAGCGCGAAGGGGTAGCTTGCGATGTTCGAGGGCGGGCTGTCGCCATAGGGCCGGTCGCAGGCGGAGATATCATCGGCGAACTTGCCCGGGCAGCCGGAGGTGCGGAAGGCGATGCCGGCGTCGATGATGGTGGAAAGCTCGGATTCGGGCAGGCCGAAATCCACGATGCGGCCGTTCTCGTCGAACCTCATCTGGGCGATGTTCACCCCGCAGTAATCGACGAGGTAGCGGGCAAGCTGCACCCGCCGCCACTGGTCGCGGGGTGTGGCGGGCAGATGGTCCATCAGGCTGCCCTTCTCGGGGAAGAAGCAGAACATGTGGGAATGCCCGCCGAGGTCGACGAGGTCCTGCACGACCTTCATCACCTCGTATTCGGTCTCGCCCATGCCGACGATGATATGGGCGCCGAATTTCTTCGGGCCGAAGATGTCGCGGGCGTCGAGCATGATCTCCCAATACTTCTTCCAGGTATGGGGCGACTGCACGCCCTTGCCGCGGGTGCGGTCGAAGAGCTCGGGCGTGGCCGCGTCGAGCGCCACGGTGAAGATGTCGGAGCCCATGTCGCGCAAGATCTGCACGTCGCGGCGCGCCATTGTCGTCGGGTTCGACAGGATGGAGATCGGGATCGCGTCGGGGTCGATGCGCTCGACCCATTTCTTCAGCACCGTCACCGTGTCGTCGTCGGAATTCGGGTGGGTGATCATCGAGATGCACATGCGGTGGAAGGGCGTCCCCGCCACGTCGGCGGCGACGCGGTCCACGATCTCGTCCATCGACACGGCGGGCCAGTCGACGCGGATGAAGTTGCGGTCTGCGTAGTTGCGTTCCGCCTCGCGGTGCCGGGCGAGGCCGCAATAGGCGCAGTTGGCGCGGCAGCCTTCGGGGTAGGTCAGGAGCAGGTTCAGGCAGCGCGTGCAGGAACAGCGGTGCATCTGCCCCTCGACGAGGCCCAGCGTGATCGCGGCGGCGGTCGACATCTGGACGTAGTCGGGCGAGCGCATGTGGGGCGTCATCACCCGGTAATCCGGGCGGTAGAGGCCGTGGGGGGCGATGTCGGCGTCCTTCACCGGCTTGCCGTTCCGGAAGGGCGCGGGCGTGCGGCCGGGCGCGCGCGGCTCCATCAGGTCATAGGCGTTGAAATCCTGGCCATTGGCGCCGGTGCGGCCAGGCAGTGCTCCCTCGGGTTTCAGGCAGGTCATGCGGGTTCCTTCTCCTCCCTCGTCTCGGCGGGAGCCGGGGTCCGGTCCCAGTAATCGGAATAGGCGATCCAGCCACGGCGGAGCGCGGCGTCGCTCGGGCGGCTCGCGCCGGCATAGGCGGCCATCAGCTCCTGCCTCCGGCGGAGGGCGAGGGCGATGGAGGGGCCGAAGAGGTCGCGGGCCTCCTCGTCGTAATCGGCGGCGGCGCCGGCATCGCCGGCAAGCTGCGCGGCGGCGGCGCGTCCGGCCATGCGGCCGGAGAGAACGGCGGCGTTGATCCCCGCCCCGGTGACCGGGTTGACGAGCCCCGCCGCGTCGCCCGCCAGCAGCGCCGTGGTGGCGCCCAGCCGGCCGGAGAGTCCGATGATCCCGCCGACGGGGATCGCGCCTCCGGTCGTGGCGTGGATGGTCGGACCGACGCGGCGGGCGCAGAGGAGTTCCACATGCAGCTCGGACAGCAGCGTCTTGAGGCGGCCCTTCCGGGCGGGCGCGATGCCGAGGCCGAGGTTGCAGAGCTTGCCCTTGGGGAAGAGCCAGCCGTAGCCGCCCTCGATCTCGGGGCGCAGGAAGATGTCGGTCGCCGCGTGCGGCACGAGCAGGTCAAGGGTGATCTGGCGCGTCTCGACCAGCTCGGTGTTGACGAGGCCCAGCGCCCGGCCGGTGGGCGAGCGCGGGCCGTCGGCCCCGATCAGAACCCGGGGCCGGTAGCTGCTGCCATCGGCGAGGCCTACCGTGCCGTCGGGGCCGATGGCGCGGATCGGCGTGGCGAAGCGGCAGTCGGCGCCGGCGGCGCGGGCGGCCGCGACGAGGGCTGCGTCGAAACCGGCGCGGTCGATCATGTGGCCGCGGAATTCGGGCGTGGTGTCGGGGGCGGCCTCGCGCAGATAGGTCTCCATCGTCGCGATGTCCTGGATGCGGGCGGCGGAGACGGCGGCGGTGTCCATCCCGAGCATCATCGGGACGAACTCGGCGCATTGGACGGGCAGGCCCGGCCGGGCGCGGCGGTCGACGGCAAGCACGGTGGCGCCAGCCTCGGCCGCGGCAGCCGCCGCTGCGGCCCCGGCGGGGCCGAGGCCCGCGACGAGAACGTCGATGGGGCGGGGCGCAGTCATGGCGTGGCCTCGCCGGAGGCGACGAGGGCGGCGCCTGACCGGGCGAGCGCCGGGCGGGGAAGCGTCACGGACGCGCCTATGGTCGCCCCCCCGGTCATGCTGCGCAGGTCCGCAGGTTGCCGACGCCCTTGCCGAGGCTGGCGCCGATCTTGATCGAGCAGCAGGCGTGTTCCTGGTGCCAGTCGCGCCCCGTGGCCTGGGCCACCTGCACCGCGCCCTCCGCCGGAAACGCGATGCCGTCGAGACCCGCCATCACCGCATAGGCATCCGTCACCCGCTTGTGCATCCCGGCGGGCCGCGCGCAGCCCAGCAGAAGCTGCCGGTCGCCCAGCCGCTGCCGCGCCTCCAGGAATATGCGCCCGACGTCCGAGGTCGCGGGGGTCCTGAACGTCCCTGGCTTCGCATAGAACGGCATGATGACCACCAGCACCAGCGCGTTGACCGGGTAGCGCGAGACGATGTCGAGCGCGCGCGCCTCGCCCTTCAGCGCGCCATAATGCAGGCCGATGACGATGTGGGGCGAGACCTCCATCCTCGTCGCGGTCAGCGCGGCGAGCGTGGCCTCGAAATCCTCCACCGGGCGGTCGAGGTGGTAGACCTGCCGGATCGTCTCCTCCGAGCCGATCACGTCCATCATGGCGGTGTCGACGCCCGCCGCCTCCATCCGCCTGGCCCCGGCCTCGTCGGTCAGGGCGGTGTGGATGGCGATCTTCAGATCCGGAAAGTCGCGCTTGAGCCCCTCGATGACGGGGTAGTAGCGCTCGTAGCGGATCTCGTTTCGGCGGTTGGAGCCGCCGGAGAGAAGGAACCCCTGCAGCCCCTGCAGCAGGATCAGGTCGCGGACCTTCTGGTCCAGCATCTCGGGCTTCGTCGCGGGAATCATCGGCTCCAGGATCTTCGCCTGGCAATGGTCGCAGTCGAGCGCGCAGCCCCCCGCGGTGATCGAGAAGGCCGGGAAGGAGTTCTTGCCGCAGCCCTTCAGGTCGGCCGTGTCGTATTCCTTGAAGGTCGGCGTTGAAAACCGCAGCGGGCGGGCGATCATCCCGGGGCCGAGACGTTCCATCTCTGCCACCAGGCCCGCGTCGAATTCCGCGTCCTCCAGCTCCTCGATCGCGCCGAGGCGGCCTAACCAGTCGGACATTCCATTCCTCCCTTCCGTGGCCGGTCAGGCCACGTGTTCAGCATTCCTCTCGGGCGCCAGCACCGCCTCGGCGATCTCGTGGAAGCGCTCGCGCACCGGGCCATCGTTCCGGGGATCGGCGAGCGTGGTGGTCCAGCGCGGCAGCCTGTCCTCTTCGTCGACGAGGTCGCAGTCGAAGCTCTCCAGCAACCGGCGGCTTTCCCCGGGCAGGGCCGCCGGGATCTCGTATCCGGCGAGGCGGCCCCAGAGCCCGGTCCAGCAGCGCGCCACGGTCCAGGGATTGTAGCCGCCGCCGCCGAGAACGACGGTAGAGGGCGCGATCCGGGCGAGCGCCACCACCGCATCCCAGAGCGCCACGTTCGAAAGCTCCAGCGAGGAGAGCGGATCGCCCGCGAGCGGGTCTGCGCCGCAGGTGATCACTACCGCCTCCGGCGCGAAGCCCTGGGCGAGTGGCAGCACGGCGCGCGCCATCAGCAGGCCGAATTCGCTGTCGTTCATCCGCCCGGGCACCGGCAGGTTGCGGGCGTTGCCGCCCGCGCGGTCGCCAAGGCGGCCAGTGAAGGGCCAGCGGTTCTCCTCGTGGATCGAGACGGTCATCACCCGCGCCTCATCGGCAAAGGCCGCCTCCACCCCATCGCCGTGATGGGCGTCGAGATCGACGTAGAGGACGCGGGACATCCCCTCGTCCAAGAGCGTCAGAATGGCGAAGACCGGGTCGTTGAAGAAGCAGAAGCCGGAGGCATGGGCCGGCATGCCGTGATGGGTGCCGCCCGAGGGGTGATAGGCGACCCCGCCCCGCGCCGCGATCCGCGCCGCCTGGACCGAACCGCCGACCGAGGTGCCGGCGCGCTCGTAGAGGCCCGGGAACACCGGGTTCTCCAGCGTGCCGATCCGGAAGCGCGCGCGGGCCTCGTCACTGACGCGGCGGGTCGCCTCTGCCGCCACGATGGCGTCGATGTAGTCCGGGGCGTGAAAGGCCAGAAGCTCCTCGCGGCTGGCGCGGTGGCTTTGGACATAGCCGCCGGGCAGCCAGCCGAGATGGTCCGCGAGATCCAGCACCGCGCCGACGCGCTGGATGGCGAGGGGATGATTCCCCCGGTACCCGGTGGCGCGGTAGATCTCGGAGCTGATGAACTGGGCGTGCATCCGGGCCTCTTCGGGCGGCGCGTGACCGGGGACGCCCCGGCGGCACGGCCACCCATTCGAATCATAATATTCCAATTTTTGGATACGACCGCAAATCTTTCCTTTCGACCCCGACACGCCACCGGCCAAGGCTCGCCGGATTCATACCCAAATTAGAATGTTTCGTTGACAGGGGCCCGCCGCGAGCCGATCCTTTGGGCTGTCCCTGGAGCCGAAGCGAAGGCGCAATGAAGACAATCTGCGTGATCCAGCACACCGAGGCCGAGTATCTCGGCCTGCTGGAGGACCATCTGGAAGGCCGCAACATCCGCTTCCATTACAAGCGGCCCTTCACCTCCGGCGGCACCCTGCCGGCCTCGGCCGAGGGCTATGACGGGCTGATGCTGCTGGGCGGCGGTCCTTACGGCGTGGTCTCGGGCCATATCCTGCCGAGCCTCGGGCATGAACTGCGGCTGACGCGTGCGTTCCTGTCTGCCGGACTGCCGGTGGTGGGGTTCGAACTCGGCGCGGTGCTTCTGTCCATCGCGGCCGGGGGCGGGGCAGAGGAGGCGCCGCTGCGCTTCACGCTAGAATCGGCGCAGGCGACCGGGGCGGGCCGACTCGGCGGGCAGATGCCGGAGGTGTTCCCCCTCGCCTGCTATCTGCGCGACGCCCCTGCCCTGCCCGCGGAGGCGACGATTCTGGCCCGCGGTCAGGACGGCGCGCCGCTCGTTTTCGGGATCGGGGACAACAGCCTTGGGTTCCTCGGCCATCCCGGCATGAAGCGCGGCATGGCGGAGGACCTGATCATGGAATTCGCTGACACGCCAGAGGATTGCGCGACGCCGCTGCAGGCGCTCGCCGTGGCCCAGGGCGAGATCGCCGAGGTGCTCAGCGGGCTGATGGTCGGCCTCGCGGCGCATACCGGCTGGATGGAGGAAATGGCCTGAGCGGAGAACCGGCGGGCGGAAAGATTAACGATATTGCATATTCGAATTCTTGCATCTAACGTGACTGAAGATGACTGTGCGGGACCACACCGTTCTGGGAGGAACGGCCCCGCGATGGCCCTGGGAGGATGAACGTGGCGAGCAAACTGATCATCGTGATGGTCAATACAGACCCCCGCAACGGCGAGGAGCTGGGCGCGCCCTTCTTCCAGGCCACCGTCGCCGCGGCGATGGATTACGAGGTGGAGGTCATCTGCACCGCCACCGCGGGACAGCTGATGAAGAAGGGCGTGGCCGAGAAACTCGTGGTCAAGCCCGGCTCGCCCAAGACCGTCTATGACTTCATCAAGGACGCGCATGACGCAGGCGCGAAGTTCTACTGCTGCTCGCCCAATCTCGACCTCTTCGACATGACCGCGGACGACCTGATCCCCGAATGCGAGGGCATCGTCGGCGGTGCCAAGGTGATCGAGGACATCATGGAAGACGACGACGCGAAGGTGTTGACCTACTGACGCCCATTTTCGCGGGGAGGCGAAGATGAACGCCCATGTGCAGACGACCAATCCGCAGATCTCCGATCCTGTGTCGGAGAAGCCGGTGGTGCCTTACGAGGAACTGGAGGAGATCTTCGACGATATCCGCACCCATGCGGTCTATGCGTCCGAGATCCACGGCTGCCTGAACTGCGGCATCTGCACCGCCACCTGCCCCTCGGCGCATTACTACGACTACAGCCCCCGCGAGATCGTGCAGCTGCTGTGGACGGAGAACCTCGAGGGCATCTACGACGCGATGCAGGAGAAGATCTGGGCCTGCGCCCAGTGCTACACCTGCGCCGCCCGCTGCCCGTTCGAGAACTCGCCCGGCGGCCTCGTCATGATCATGCGAGAGGTGGCGATCAAGCACGGGATGGAAAGCGCCAAGGAGGTGCTGCGGCCGTTCAGCCGCGTGCTTCTGAAGGTCGTCTCCACCGGCAACCAGCTGGCGCCCAACATGATCACCAAGGAGGCGTTCCCCGACTGGGGTCCGAACGTCGCCAAGGTCGACGCGCCGCTGGCGATCCTGCGCAAGGCGATCCCGATGCCGACCATGCACACGCTGGACACGGCCTGGGAGGTCAACCTGAAGACCTCGGTCGAGCTCTACACCATCTGGGAGGCGACCGGCGTCCTGGATCAACTTGAAATCGTTGATGAAAACCTCTTCGACGTGGTCTCCGACGTGATGGAGGAGAAGCGCGAGGAGTGGGAAGACTGGCTCGACGAGCAGGACGACGACGACGAGGACGACGATACGGACGGCGACGACGAATAGGCCCCCGGCCCCCGGCCGGGGCGCACCTGAAGGAGGACGCGACATGGCATCCGAAACCAATGGCAAGAGCGGCGCATTCAGCGGCTTCGGCGCCGACTGGCAGCCCAGCAACCTCTCGGCAGCGGAGGCGCGCCGCGCCACCGACTGGGTCGAGGCGAAGATCGACAAGCGGGCGCTGCTGACCTCCAAGGAGCGCAAGGAAGACGTCCGCGACGCGATGTGGCAGCTGGAGAAGGAGGGCCAGATCCTGGTCCACCGGATCGGCGAGCAGCACAAGCCGATCATGGCCAAGACGCTTTACGGCTGGGACAAGAAGATCCCGACCACGAACCTCTGGCACCACAAGTCCTGCGGCCAGTGCGGGAACATCCCGGGCTATCCGTCGTCGGTCCTCTGGCTGATGAACAAGATGGAGCTCAACTACCTCGACGAGACCGACCAGACCTCGTGCACGGCGTGGAACTACCATGGCTCGGGCATCGGCAACGTGGTCTCGCTGGCGGCGGTGTTCCTGAGGAACTTCCACCAGGCCTATGTCTCCGCCAAGGCGCAGGGCCTGCCGGAGGGGACCTATTACCCGCTCGTCCATTGCGGCACCTCCTTCGGCAACTACAAGGAGATGCGGCATTTCCTGGTGCATTCGGCAGAGCTGCGCGAGGAGGTGACGAAGATCCTCGGCAAGCTCGGCCGGCTGATCGACGGCAAGCTGCTGATCCCGGAGGAGGTCGTCCACTACTCCGAATGGCTGCACGTGATGCGCCACCGGATCAAGGATTTCCAGGAAATCGACGTCTCCCACATCCGAACCACCGTCCACCCGGCCTGCCACGTCTACAAGATGGTGCCGGAGGACGTGATCTACGACGACACCGTGCTGGACGGGAACCGCGTGGCGGTGACCACCGGCCTTCTGCAGACGCTCGGCACCCAGGTGATCGACTATTCCACCTGGTACGACTGCTGCGGCTTCGGCTTCCGCCATATCATCGGCGAGCGGGAATTCACCCGGTCCTTCGCCATCGACCGCAAGATCAAGGTCGCGGTGGAGGAGGCGAAATCCGACGCGATGATCGGCCATGACACCGGCTGCATCACAACGCTGGACAAGAACCAGTGGATCGGCCGCGCGGTCGACAAGGTCTACGAGCTGCCGGTGATGGCCGATTGCCAGTTCGCCGCGCTGGTCTGCGGCGCGCATCCCTACAAGCTGGCGCAACTCCACTGGCACGCCTCCCCCTTCGAGAAGCTTCTGGAAAAGATGGGCATCGACTGGGAGGCCAAGAAGGCGGAGTTCGAGGCCTATCTGGAAGAGGTCAAGGCCGGGCGGATCGAGACCCTTTACGACCCGAAGCGGGCCATCACCTCTGGCCCCGGCTACGTCAAACCCAAGTCCCTTGCAGGAGCGGAGAAGTGAGCGAGCCTATCCTGATCGTCGGCGGGGGGCCCGCCGGGTTGTCCGCCGCCCATGCCGCGGCCTCCGCCGGGCGGAAGGTGATCCTCGTGGAGAAGGAGGACCGTCTTGGCGGCGCGCCGATCCTTTCGGGCTATGCCCGGCTGGTGCCGAGCCATGAATGGGCGGCCGACGCGATCGGCGCCATGGTCAAGCGCGTCGTCGAGAATCCGAATGTCGAGGTCCGCCTGAACACGCAGGTGCAGGCCTTCAGCGGGGAACCCGGCGCCTTCACCGCCACCTTGAAGGACGGCGGCAATATCTCGGCGGCCAGCACGATCCTGACCACGGGCTTCACCCATTTCGACAGCGTCAACAAGCCGGAGTGGGGCTTTGGCACCTACCCGGACGTGGTGACGACGACGCAGGTTGAACAGATGATCTCCTCCGGCCGGGGGGTGCGCTGCCCGTCGGACGGCAGGAAGCCCGACCGCGTGGCGATCCTGCTCTGCGTCGGCTCGCGCGACCGGCAGATCGGGCGGGAATGGTGCTCGAAGATCTGCTGCACCGTCTCCTCCAACCTCGCCATGGAAATCCGCGAGGAGCTGCCGAATTCCAACGTCTACATCTACTACATGGATATCCGGACCTTCGGCCTCTACGAGGGCGAATTCTACTGGGGCAGCCAGGAGGAATATAAGGTCAAGTACATCAAGGCCCGCATCGCCGAGGTCACCTCGGACGGCAAACGGCTGCTGGTGAAGGGCGAGGACACGCTGGTCAAGCGGCCAATCTCGATCCCCTTCGACATGGTGGTCCACGCCGTGGGCATGGACCCGAACGTCGACAACATGACGCTTTCGTCGGTCTTCGGGGTAGACCTGAACAAGTACGGCTACATCGGGCGCGCCAACACCTACACCACGCTCTGCCAGACCTCGCGGCCCGGCGTCTTCGTGGCCGGCGCCGCCTCGGGGCCGGAGACGATCGACGACTCGATCGCGCAGGGAAGTGCCGCGGCTATCGCGGCGCTGAACTTCGCGGCCGGCGCGGTGAGCGCGGCGGCAGAGTGATGTTCGGGCTGGGGCGCAGGGCGGAGACTGCGGGGGCGCCGGTGGCGCCGCCCGTGCTGGACCTGTCCGGCCCGACCCTGCGGCGCGCCTTCGAGCACCTGGTGAAATCGGCCGAGCCCACGGGCGGGATCGAGCGCTACGTGATGGCGCTGACGCTTAAGGCCTCGCTTTTCGAGGAGCTCCTCGGCAAGGGCCGCGTCGGCCAGCTGACCGAGACCGAGTTCCTCGACCTCGCCGCGTTCATTACGCCCGTGCGCCGCAAGGTCGGCACCTACCTGGGCGAGGCGGGATTCGAGGCGCTGCGGATGCGGCTGGAGGCGCTGCTGGCGGGCTGGTCCGACACCGGAACCGCAGACGCGCGGCTGGCGCAGTTCACCGCGCGCTTCCCGCAGGACAAGGCGCATCGCTGGGTCCGCGACCTCGGCGCAGAGGTGCTGCATTTCATCGCGCCGGACCGCTACCCGCTGATGTGCCGCTGGATCTGGGACGCAAAGGTGAAGACCGGCGTGCTGCGCGAGATCTGGTTCGCCGAGGACGTCGCCACCGCAACGATCGAGGTGGCCGACGACGCGCTGGCCTTCCGCACGCTCGCCTCGGAACTGGAGGAGTTCCTGACCTCCGAAGGCGTCTTTCGCGACCTGCCCTTCTACAGCGACCTGCTGATGGCGCATGTCTACGCCGATTACATCAACGACCGCGGCGGCAGCCTGATGCGCGCCGAATTCGCCACCGCCGCCGACCCGATGCTGCACACGCGCCGGATGCTCGGCCTCGACGCGGTGGACACCGAGACCGGCCGCACGCGGCTGAAGCTGATCGACGGCACCGCCCATGTCCTAGGCACCCCGAAGGCGATCCCCCGCCAGGAGACCCACTGATGCCCATTCACGAGAAATCCCTGATCCGGCCCGAGAACCTGCGCGAACAGGAAAATCTCGTCATCGAGGGGATGGACGTCTCCGGCCACTGGTCGACTTTCATCGAAAGCCGCGCGGTGACCGATTACAACGAGGCGCTGCAGGAGGAGATCGCGGCGCTGCCGGGCGGGGAGAACATCCACCGCTGCTGGCAATGCGGATCCTGCACCAACGCCTGCACGGTCAACGCGGTGAACCCGGAGTTCAACCCCCGCTACTGGATCTACCTGATCCGGCTGGGGATGGAGGATGAGCTGCTGCGCGACAAGGACATCATCTGGCAATGCGTCAGCTGCAACAAATGCACCTACGCCTGCCCGCGCGACGTGGTGCCCGAGGGCGTGATGAAGGCCACCGCGCATTGGCTGGAGCTGAAGGGCCACACGCCGAAATCGCCCTCGATGCTGTTCGACGAGGTGTTTGCCGGGCAGGTCATCAAAACCGGCCGGATCGAGGACGGGCTCGTGCTGCGCGACTTCTTCAAGCGCACCGGGCAGCCGCTGAACCAGCCCTGGCTCGTCGCGATGGTCCTCGGGCTCGTGAAGCGGTTCCCGCTGGCCTACCTGATCAAGCTCGGCATCGCGACGATCCGGCCGGACCGGACCCGCGGCTGGGGCCGCGCCCGCGACGCGATCAACGAATACGCCGAAGAGGTCGAGGCGCAGAACCGCAAGGCGCTTGGCCTTGGCGCGAAGGGAGCGAAGTGATGGCGCAGGACATGAAGCACAAGAAGGTCGCCTATTATCCCGGCTGCGCGCTCGAGGGGTCGGGCCATGCCTACAACCGCTCGACCAAGGCCGTCGGCAAGGCGCTGGGGCTGGACCTGGTGGAGCTGAAGAACTGGAACTGCTGCGGGGCGATGGAGGTCAAGAACGTCGACCCGAAGATCCAAACCTACCTGTCGGCCCGCAACCTCTCGATCACCGAACAGATGGGCTTCGACACGGTGATGGCGCCCTGCAACGGCTGCTATCACAACCTCAAGAAGGCGGAATACGACCTCGCCCATGACGCGGGTTCCAAGGAGGTCAACAGCCGGCTCAGCCAGAAGGCCGGGCACAAGACCTACGAGGCCGGCCAGGTGGAGACGATCCACGCGCTCGACTGGATCAAGCGCTCGATCGGCGAGGACGGCATCCGCGCGCGGGTGAAGAACTCGCTGAAGGGTCTGAAGATCGCCAACTACTACGGCTGCATGTACACCCGCCCGCGCCACATCTTCCCCGAGAAGGACCAGGGCCCGGGCTCGGAAAGCACCGCAAAGCCGCATTTCATGGACGACATCCTGGCCGCCGCGGGCGCCGAGAACGTCGATTTCCCGCTGAAGACCGCCTGCTGCGGCGGGGCGCATACGCTGTCGGACAGCGACACTTCGACGAAGCTCGTCCTCAACATCCTGACGGCCGCCGAGGCCTGCGGCGCAGATGTCGTCGCCACCGAATGCCCGACCTGCCACACCGGGCTGGAGATGCACCAGATCCGGGCCGAGAAGGTTCTGGGCCGCAAGACGAATATCAAGATCCTCTATTTCACCCAGCTTCTGGGCATGGCCCTGGGGCTGTCGGCAAAGACCGTGGGCGTGAACGAGAACTTCTCGGACGCGCGCCCGCTTCTGCGGGAGAAAGGGCTGGGGTGAGCGACATGGACCGCCTGACCATCGACGAGATCGAGACCCGGCTGGACGCGCTCGCGGCCAGGCCCGACGACGCGCTGGCGCGCGACGCCGTGCGGCTGGCCGACGATCTTCTGGCGATGGGAGAGGCGGTGCTGGAGGCCTGGCTCGACGCCCGGGGCGAGCCCCCCACCGAGGAGACGCACGAGGGCTTCCGCCTGCTCGCGCTCCACCGCCAGGGCGCGCGCGGCAACCCGAGCTTCAACGCCTGCCGCGAGACCTGCCGCGAACTCGTCTATCACCGCAACCTGATCCTCGCCGAACCCGACGCGGGCGATATCGCCCGCCGGATCCGGCTTGGCGCCATGGTCGCGCTCCACCTCGCTCTCTTCATCGGCGGCAAGCTGAAAGAGGCGGGGCTGGGGGACTTCTGCTGCTCTTCCCGGCCGATCCGCCGGGGCGAGACGATCGATACCGAACCGGAAACCGCCTGAGCGATGGAGGCCCCCGATGCCCGTGGTACGTGGCTGCAACCTTCCCGATGAGCTGCTCTACGACGTGGAGAACAATCTTTGGTACCGCGACGAGGGCGACGGCACCTACACCGTCGGCATGACCATGATCGCGACCGGCATGGCCGGGCAGCTCGTTGCCTTCACCGCCAAGAAGGCGGGCAAGGAGATCAAGGCCGGCAAGAGCTGCGCGACGGTGGAGTCCGGCAAGTGGGTCGGCCCCGCCAAGCTCGGCTTCGATGCCGAGATCGTGGCGACCAACGACACGCTCGCCGAAACCCCCAGCCTCGCCAATTCCGATACCTACGGCGCGGGCTGGATGGTGAAGGTGCGCCCGACCGACCCGGGCGCCGTGGCAGGCCTGACCCCGGGCACGGCCGTGGCCGGGCCCTACGAGGCCAAGATGGAGGCCGACGCCTTCGCGGGCTGCGGCTGACGGGACGTTCCCGGCCGGCACGGGCGCCGGCCGTCGATTGCAGCGCCGGCAGGGCCGGCTGGAGGTAGTGATGCTGGACGAAACCAACGCCAAATCGATGACGATCATCGTCACCAAGGGGACGCTGGACTGGGCCTATCCGCCGTTCATCCTCGCCACCACGGCGGCGGCGATGGGGATCGAGACGACCATGTTCTTCACCTTCTACGGGCTTCAGCTTCTGAAGAAGGACCTGAACCTGAAGATCAACCCGCTCGGCAACGCGGCGATGGAGATGCCGATGGGCGGCGGGCACATGGCAATGCCGAACATCCTGGCGGCGATGCCGGGGGCGACGGCGCTGACCACCACGATGATGAAGAACATGATCAAGAAGAAGGGCGTCGCCTCGATCGAGGAGCTGCGCGAGCTGGCGATCGAGGCCGACGTGCAGATGATCGCCTGCCAGATGACCATGGATCTCTTCGAATACAAGCGCGAGGACATGATCGACGGCCCGGTGCTCGGGGGTGCTGCGAGCTGGGTCGACGTCGCCGCGCGCAGCGACATCAATCTTTACGTCTGACCGCGAGCAGGAGGAAACAAAACATGGCCGACCAGGTTCTCGATGCTAAGGGGCTGAACTGCCCGCTGCCCATCCTGCGCGCCAAGAAAGCGCTGAAGGACATGCCGACCGGCGCCACGCTGCAGATCCTTGCGACCGACCCCGGTTCGGTGAAGGATTTCGAGGCCTTCTGCCGCACCACCGGCAATGAGCTGATGGAGCACGCGCAGGACGGCGGGGTTTACACGTTCCTGATCAAGCATACCGCCTGACCGGCGCCGCGGCCCGCTCCGGGAGAGGGCCGGCACCCGTCCGCGGGTGGGCGCTGGACCGGCGTCGCTGCGCGACGCTGTCTCGGGCCGGGGCCGCCCTCAGGCGGCCTCTTCCCGTTGCTCGGTTTCCTCCTCCGGCTCGGCCAGCGCCGCCGTCTCGGGCGTGATCGTGCGGCCCGGGGCGGAGACCTGGAAGCTGCCCTTCTGATCCTCGGGCACCGCCGCGCGCACCCGCATCCGCCAGAGCGCGAAGAGCACGATCAGCACATGCGCGGTCAGCGTGACGGCGAAGAGCCCCCGCGCACCGGCCACCGACATCCCCCAGCCGGCCAGGAGCGGCCCGATGATCGAGCCGATGCCGTAGACCATCAGAAGCCCGCCGCTGGTCTGGATGAAGGCCCCCGGCGCCGCATGGTCGTTGGCATGGGCCACGATCACCGGATACATCGCGAAGACCGGCGCGCCGAAGACCGCGACCAGTGCCAGGTTGATCGTCTCCGACCCCGGCATCAGCAGCAGGAACAGCACATCCGACGCCGCCGCCAGCACCGCCAGCCCGATCAGCACCTTCCGCCGGTCGAGGCGGTCCGACAGCGTCCCCACCGGGATCTGCGCCGCAGCCCCCGCAATGATCGGGACGGAGACGAAGAGCGCCACGCCGCTGACCAGCAGCCCGACCTTGCCGGCATAGACCGCCGAGAGCGTACCGAAGGCGCCGTTCGACATCCCCACCATCAGGATGCCGAAAACCGCCACCGGCGAGTTCCGCCACAGCGCCTTGACGTCGAGCTTCACCGCCACCAGCGGCTTCGGCGAGGCGGAGGACGAGATCGCCAGCGGCACCAGCGCGAAGCAATAGACGATCGCGCCCAGCACGAAGAACGTATCCGCCTCGGCCCGGCCGAGCGTCAGCGAGAGCTGTCCCAGCGTCGAGGCGCCGAGGTTGATCATGGTGTAGAGCCCGAAGATCCGCCCGCGCGCGGTCTGCTCCGTCCGCTCGTTCAGCCAGCTCTCCACGATCATCGCCGCGCCCGCGAAGCAGAACCCCGAGAGCGCGCGCAGCGGGATCCAGGCATAGGGCGTTATCAAGAGCAACGACATCAGGATCGAGATTGCCGCCAGCGCCGCGAGCGCGGTGAAGGATCGGATATGCCCGACCCGTCGCACCAGTCGCGGCACCGAAAGGCAGCCGGCGACATAGCCGATGGCCCAGCCGGTGCCGAGAAGGCCCAGCGAAAAGGCGGAGAATCCCTCCAGGCTGCCGCGCACCGGCAGGATGAGGCCATTGACCCCGCCTGCGAACATGAGGAGGGCGGAGCCGAAGAGAAGGGCGCTGATCGGGACGAGATTCACAAGCATGACGGGACCATAGCAGCGCGAGTGCCCGGGTTGGAAGGGACCGTTCGGCCCCTCTCGGCCAATCCTTGCCGCGGGGCGTTCACGTCCCCGAGTGCCTGCGCCGCGCCTCGCATCGGAGAGGATGCACCCGCCGCCGGATCCGTGGCAGGCGGGCGTCCTGCCCCTACCATCCGCCGCCCGATCCCGCCATGATCGCCGCGCGCCGCCCTGTCCGGCGCAGGGGAAAGCGCCGCGGGGGGCCGGGACATGAAGATCACAATCGTCGGCGCCGGCATCCTTGGCGCCAGCACCGCGTTCCACCTCGCCCGTGCGGGGCACGCGGTGACG
Source organism: Solirhodobacter olei (assembly GCF_004010155.1). Classification (GTDB taxonomy): domain Bacteria; phylum Pseudomonadota; class Alphaproteobacteria; order Rhodobacterales; family Rhodobacteraceae; genus Solirhodobacter; species Solirhodobacter olei. The sequence goes on from NZ_RRYH01000005.1 coordinate 249,459, forward strand.
GTCATTGACCATGCCCACACGGGCAAGGCGACAGAGGCCGGGGCTGGCATCGTCTGCCCCTGGGCCACCACGGCGACGGACCCCGACTGGTACCGGATCTATGCGGCGGGCACCCGCTACTATGCAGAGCTGATCGGCGATCTCGCGGCACGGGGAGAGGCCGATGTCGGGTACCGGATGACCGGCGCGCTGGTCACGTCCGAGGATCCGGCCGAGTACGAGGCCGCCGGCGAACGCCTCGCCGTCCGCACCGCAGAGGCCCCGGAGTCGGGCGGCTTCCACGAGGTTCCGCCGGCCGGCGCCCAGGCCCGCTTCCCGCCGATCAACCCGGCCTACAAGGCCTTCTTCGTGCCCGGCGCCGCGCGGGTGAACGCCCGCCAGCTGGCCCCGGCGCTGCTGCGCGCCGCCAGCGCCTTCGGGGCGGAGATCCGCCGCGACCACGCCACGCTGGACCTCGACCGGGGCCGCGCCCGCGTCTTCGACGGCCGGCAGCGGGAGATCGCCAGCGACTGCACCATCGTCACGGCCGGGGCATGGGCGGCCGAAATCCTCGCCCCGCTCGGCATTACCCATCCGGTGGTACCTCAGCGCGGCCAGATCCTGCATTTCGGCCTGCCCGGGGTCGACACCTCGCGCTGGTCGGTGCTCTTGCCGATGGCGAGCCATTACCTGCTGGCGTTCGACGACAGCCGCGTCGTCGTGGGCGCCACGCGCGAGGACGGCGCGGGCTTCGACTATCGCGTGACCGCCGCCGGCCAGCACGAGGTGCTGAGTGCCGCCCTGCGCCACGCCCCCGGCCTCGCCGGGGCCAGCCTGATCGAGACCCGCATCGGTTTCCGCCCCGCCGGGCCGGATTTCCGCCCGATCCTCGGGGCCGTGCCGGGGGTGGAGGGGTTGATCGTCGGCAACGGCCTTGGTGCCTCGGGGCTGACGATCGGCCCCTTCGCCGGGCGCCAGCTTGCCCGTTTGGCCAGCGGAGAGACGGCGGAGGTCGACCTCGCCCCCTACGCACCGGCGGGCTGACCGGCGCGGGCCCCGCCCATACTCACAGAGGCGTGACCCGACCCTGGGGAACTATCCCGCCCGCCCGTTCGTTAGGTCCTCGCAGCCGCGCGCCCTGCGCCGCGACCGAAACGAGAATGGAGGGACGGATGAGTTTGATGCTGAGGGCAATCGTGCCGATCACGGCGGCTGTTCTGAGTATCCTTGCCCTCGTCTTCCTGCACTCCTGGTGGCTGCTGGTCCTCGTTCTGACCCTGCCGATCGTGGCGCTCGGCCTATACGACGTGCTGCAGCGGCGCTGGACGATCACGCGCAACTACCCGGTGGCGGCGCATCTGCGCTGGTTCTTCTACGACCTGCGGCCCTTTCTGCGCGCCTATATCGTCGAGGGCGACCTGGAGGGGAAACCCTTCTCCTACGAGGCCCGCAACCTCGTTCATGCCCGCGCGCGCGGCGAGACCGACACCCATCCTTTCGGCACCGAGCGTGACAGCCAGGCGGAGGAATACCACTGGCTGAGCCATTCCATCGCCCCCGCCGACGACCCGGAGATGCGCCCGCGCGTCCGCGTCGGCAACGATCAATGTTCGCAGCCCTACGAGGCCTCGGTCCTGAACATTTCGGCGATGAGCTTCGGCGCGCTTTCCGCCCGCGCGATCGAGGCACTGAACCGCGGCGCCAAGGCAGGCGGCTTCTACCACGACACCGGTGAGGGCGGGCTTTCGCCCTATCACCTCAAGGGCGGCGGAGACATCGTCTGGGAGCTTGGCTCGGGCTATTTCGGGGCGCGCGACGACAACGGCCGCTTCGATCCGGACCTCTTCCGCGACGAGGCGCAGCGCGACGTGGTCAAGATGACCGAGATCAAGCTGAGCCAGGGCGCCAAGCCGGGCCACGGCGGACTGCTGCCCGCCGCCAAGGTGACGGAGGAGATCGCGCGGGTCCGCAAGGTTCCGGCGCATCAGGACTGCCTCAGCCCGCGCGGGCACAAGGAATTCTCCACCCCGAACGAGATGATGGAATTCGCCGCCCGCATGCGCGAGCTGTCCGGTGGCAAGCCGGTGGGGCTGAAGCTGTGCATCGGCCAGCCGCACGAGGCCTTCGCCATGGTCAAGGCGATGCGCAAGACCGGCATCTACCCCGATTTCATCGTCGTCGACGGCGGCGAAGGCGGCACCGGCGCGGCGCCGCTGGAGCTGTCCGACAGCGTCGGCATGCCGCTGATCGACGGGCTGATCCTGATGCGCAACGCGCTGGTCGGCGCGGGCGTGCGCGACAAGGTGCGGCTCGCGGCCTCGGGCAAGGTCTATTCCGGTTTCGGGCTGGCGCATAACCTGGCGCTCGGGGCCGACTGGTGCAACGCGGCGCGGGCCTTCATGTTCTCGATCGGCTGCATCCAGGCGCAGCGCTGCCATCTGGGCACCTGCCCCACCGGCGTGACCACCCAGGACCCGAGCCGCCAGCGCGGGCTGATCCCCGAGGTGCAGGGCGAACGCGCCGCGCGCTTCCACGGCAAGACGCTGGACGCGCTGGCCGATATCGTCGCCGCCGCCGGGCTGACCCATCCGAAGGACCTTGCGCCGCATCACCTCGTCCACCGCATCGGCGTCACCCAAGCGCGCACGGTCGACACGATCTACCCGTTCCTGCCCGAGGGGATCCTGCTGGAGGATCCCGGCAGCACGATCTACGCGAACTGGTGGGAGGCGGCCGATGCCGACAGCTTCGCCCCCCGCGTCGCACTCGAGAAAGCCCGCGCCAGCACCGTCTACAACACCCAAGGCAAGGAGGCATGAGCATGGCCAGCACCGTTTCGGAGATTGTCGCGGATACCATCGCGAAAGCCGGCGCGAAGCGCGTCTACGGCATCGTCGGGGATACGATCAATCACTTCACCGATGCCGTCCGCCGCTCGGACCTGGACTGGGTCCATGTCCGCCACGAGGAAGTCGGCGCGCTCGCCGCCGGCGGCGAAAGCTACATGACAGGGGAACTTTCCGTCTGCTCCGGCACCTGCGGGCCCGGCTCGCTTCATTTCGTCAACGGCATCTTCGAGAGCCACCGCAACGGCGCACCTGTTCTGCTGATCGCCTCCAACGTCGACCGGGTGGAGGCCGGTCTCGGCTTCCCGCAGGAGGTCGACCAGAAGAAGATCTACGAACAGACCTCTGTCTTCTGCGAGCAGATCAGCCACCCCGACCAGGCCCGACGCATCACCGCCATGGCCTGCCAGGCGGCGCTGGCGAAGCGGGGCGTGGCCGTGGTCGTCGTCAACGGCGACATGTTCAAGGAGACCTCGGCCGACGCCACCGACTGGCGCGTCACGCGCCCCCGCCCGGTGGTGCGCCCCGCCGAGGACGAGCTGGACGCGCTGGCCGCGATGATCGAGGACGCCGGGCGGGTGACGCTCTATGCCGGGATCGGCGCGCGCGGGGCTGAGGACCGGGTGAAGGCGCTGGCCGAACACCTCGGCGCGCCCGTCGTGCACACCACCCGCGCCAAGGAGTTCATCGAGCCGGCCAACCCCTGGAACGTCGGCATGACCGGCATTCTTGGCAACAAGGCCGGGATGGAGGCGGTGGCCGATTGCGACCTGCTGCTCTGCCTCGGGACCGATTTCGCCTATAGCCAGTTCTACCCCGAGAAGGCGCAGATCGCGCAGATCGACATCGACGCCACCCACCTCGGCCGCCGCGCGCCGGTGGATCTCGGCCTGGTCGGCGACGTAGGCGCGACGATCGACGCGCTGATCCCGCGGCTGAAGCAACGCACGCCGGGCAAGCATCTCGACCGCGCACAGGCGCAATACGAAAAGGACCTCGCCAGCTACCGCGAGGAGGGCGCGGAAGACGACCCCGGGCTGATCCACCCGCAGGCGGTGGCCAACATGCTGGACCGGCTCGCCCCGGATGACGCGATCTTCACCGCCGACGGCGGCTCGCCCATGGTCTGGCTGCTCAGGCACCTGTCGGCCGGGGGCGGGCGGCGGTTCCTCACCTCGCTGCTGCACGGGACCATGGCCAATGCCTACCCGCAGGCCCTCGGCATCCAGCTCGCCTATCCAGACCGCCCGGTGGTGGCGCTCTGCGGCGATGGCGGCATGACCATGCTGATGGGCGACCTGCTGACGCTGGTACAGGAGAAGATCCCGGCGAAGCTCCTCATCTTCAACAACGGCTCTCTCGGCTTCGTCGAGATGGAGCAGCGGGTGGAGGGGCTGCTCGACAGCTTCACCGGCCTGCAGAACCCCGATTTCGCGGCCCTCGCCCGAACCATCGGAATGGAGGGTTTCCGGGTGGAGCAGGCCAGCGACCTCGAGGGCAAGATGCGCGACTGGCTTGCCACCGAGGGGCCCGCGCTGCTGGACGTGAAGGTCAACCGGATGGAGCTGGTGATGCCGCCCAAGGTCGAGGCCGGCCAGGTGATCGGCACCGCCATGTTCGGCCTGCGCGCCGTGCTCGACGGCCGCCCCGGCGAGGTGGTGGAGCTTCTGCGCAACAACTTCCTGCGCTGAAGCTCCCGGCGGCTCCGCCGGCCCGCCCCCCGGCGGCGCCCGGGCCGGGGGTGGCGGAGCCTGGCCGAGGGCCGGCGTGATCCCGCTCTCCTTCCGGCCCGCTATGCCGTTGATAATTGCGGATCTTGGCGAACGGTCCCATCGTCGCGCGACGGCGCCCGGTGGCGCACTGCTTGATTCGCGAGGACCGGATGCTGATGGACGGCTCCGCCGACAGCCTAGTTCCGGCCTATCTCGTCCTGCTGGACGACGTGCTCGTCGCAATGGATATCGCCGAGACGATCCGCGAGATCGCCCCCGGGGCGGGCGTGCACGTCTTTGCCGACGAGGCGGAGGCGATGGCGGCGCTGAAGGGGCTTCGCGTGCTGACGCAGGCCTTCGTGGCGGCGGATCCGGCCGGGTTCGACGGCTCCGATCTGGCGAAGGGCATCACGCTGCGCGGCGGCGCGGTGGTGCTGCTGGGCGACGCGGCGGAAGAGGGCGGGGCGACCCCCTGGCCGGTGCTGCAGCGCCCCTTCGGACGCGACGCGCTGATCGCGCATCTGCGCAACCCGCTTCGCCCCTCGGTGGCCTGAAACCGCCCGGCCCCGAACGAGAGCAACCCCCGGGTGCCGTTTGGCCCCCGGGGGTTACCATTGCGTCCGACCGTCGGAGGTACAGGTTGGGTCAGGTCAGGCCGCAAGCGTCTCGGTAGAGGAGAAGAACATCGCCTGGCTGACCGCCGACCAGATCTGGTCCTCCGAATAGGGTTTCGAGATCAGGAAGGCCGGTTCCGGCCGTTCGCCGGTCAGAAGACGCTCCGGGAAGGCGGTGACGAAGACCACCGGCACGTCGGGAACGTCCGCCAGGATGTCCTTCACCGCATCGATGCCGGAGGAATTGTCCGCCAGCTGGATGTCGGCGAGGATCAGGTCGGGCCGTTCGGCGCGGGCCAGCCGCACCGCTTCGGCCCGCGTGCGGGCATTGCCGGTGACGGTGTGGCCCATCTCCTCGATGATCGAGGAGATATCCATCGCGATGATCGCCTCGTCCTCGATCACCAGCACCTTGCCGGCCAGCGCGCCTTCCATCTCGCGCAGCGCGATCTCGACCAGTTCGGCCGCCTCTTCGGCGTCAACCTGCATGATCGCGGCGATCTCCTCGAACGGGAAGCCCTCGATCTTGTGCAGCAGAAGCGCCTCGCGGGTGTTCTCTGTCAGCGCCGAAAGCCGCCGTTGCGCGCGCCGCGAGACCGCATCGTCCGGCGCCTCGGAGACCATGCCGCCGGCGCTGGACCAGACCGCGTGGAAGGCGCGGAAAAGCCCCAGCTTCGGCGTCTCCGCCCCGCCCAGCACGCTGTCGTCGGAGAGGATCGCCTCCAGCGTCGCGGCGGCATAGCGGTCGCCCGCCTGCTGGCTGCCGGTCAGGGCACGGGCGTAGCGCCGCAGATAGGGCAGGTTTGCCGCGATCCCGCTTGCGATATCCTGGGGGGCGTCAGAACTCATGGTGACCTCCGCTGCGAAACTTTTTTCGGGAACCAAACGCTGGCCAGCCGCGTTCGGTTCCGTGCATGATGCGCAATGGGCGGAAAAAAGCGAGATGCGGGTGAAGATGAGCAAGGAGCCGGAACGGTCTAATCTGCGCCGCCAGATCGACGAGAACCTCAAGCGCGCCTATGAGAAAGAGCTGGAACGGGACGTTCCCGACCGTTTCCGCCAGCTCCTCGAGGAGTTGCGCCAGAAGGAGGCGACCAAGTGACATCCCCCCGCGACGCCAAGACGGCGGCGGCGAAGACGGCGCCGGCGCCCGCCGCCGACCCGCGCGACGAACTGCCCGAGCATCTGGCCTCGCTGCGCGCCTTCGCCCTCAGCCTGACGCGCGAGGATGCCTCTGCCGACGATCTGGTGCAGGACACGCTGGTCAAGGCCTGGACCAATATCGACAAGTTCGAACCCGGCACCAACCTGAAGGCCTGGCTCTTTACCATCCTGCGCAACGCCTTCTACTCCGAACGCCGCAAACACCGGCGCGAGGTGCAGGACAGCGGCGGCGTCCATGCCGCGGCGCTGGTCGAGAAGCCTGCTCATGATGCCCGCCTCGCCTTCGGCGAATTCACCCGTGCCTTCAGCGAGCTCAGCCCCGAGCACCGCGAGGTGCTGGTCCTCGTCGGCGCCGAGGGGTTTTCCTATGAGGAGGCGGCCAAGATGATGGGCGTCGCCCGCGGCACTGTGAAAAGCCGCGCCAATCGCGCCCGCGCCCGGCTGGCCGAACTGATGGGCCTCGACGCGGGCGAGGACGTGCTGGCCGACGCGGGGGGAGCGACGCTGGCGGTGATCAGCGGATCTGCGATCCAGGCCGCCTGATGCCCGCCCGTCACCTGCGCCGGCTGACCGACCGGCTGGGCTTCCGCATCACCTTTCTGCTGGCGCTGGCGCTGCTGCCGCTGGCGGTGCTTTCGGCGGTGCAGACAGTCAGCCTGGCGCGCGAGGCTCAGTCGCGGTCCGAGGCCGCGATCCTGGGCAACACCGTTCGCGTCGCGGCGCCGGTGCTGCAGCATATCCTGCGCGCGCAGGGTGCGGCGAAGACCCTGGCCTCGACCATCGCCGAGGTCGCCGGGGACGCGGCGCAATGCCGCGAGGTCATGGCTCGTTTCGCCCGAAACAACCCGTTCTACTCGCTCGTCGCCTTCGTCCCCGACAGCGGCAAGGTGACCTGCTCGGGCGACGGCAAAAGCTACGACTTCAGCCACGACGACGGGTTCCTGAGCGCGATCAAGACCCCCAGGACCAGCTTCGAGGTCAGTACCATGGGCGCCGTCTCGGGCGTCGCGGTGCTCTCGGTGATCTATCCCGTCATCGACGGTCTCGGCCATCGCGTGGGCATCGTCTCGCTCTCGATCCCGCAGCATGCGCTGGAAGCCGCGCTTGCCGGGGCGGCGGCGGCTTCAGGCAATCCGCACCTGCGGCTCTTCACCTTCGACGGCAAGGGCAACGTGCTGACCTCCACCAACGGGATCGACCAGGACCGCCCATACCTGCCGCTCTCCGGGGCGCTGAGCGCACTTGCGGGTGTGAAATCCACCGCCTTCACCTCCTGGGCGCAGGACGGCCACCGCCGGATCTTCGCGGTGGTGCCGATCGTCGTCGGCAAGCTCTACGCGCTCAGCTCCTGGCCCGAGACAGCCGCCCGCGTCGGCATGATCAACCGCCTGCCCCCGGTGGTGCTGCCCGCGCTGATGGCGATCGTCAGCCTCTTCGCTGCCTGGATGGCGGCCGAGAGCCTCGTGCTGCGCCACGTCCGCCGCCTGCGCCACAACATCCGCGCCTTCGCCAGCGGCAGCCGCCTCGTCCCGCCCGGCGGCCGCGACCGCGCGCCCCTGGAGATCCGCGACCTCGAGGACAACTTCACCCGGATGACGGAAACCATCCTGCGCGACGAGGCCGAGCTGGAGAACGCCGTCCACCAGAAGGAGGTGCTGCTGCGCGAGGTCCACCACCGCATCAAGAACAACCTGCAGCTCATCGCCTCGATCATGAACATGCAGATGCGGCGCGAGACCTCGGGCCATGTGAAGGCGATGATGAAGAACCTGCAGGACCGGGTGATGAGCCTCGCCACCATCCATCGCGGGCTCTACCAGACCACCGGCGTCACCGATGTCCATGCCGACGAACTGCTGCGCGACATCGTCGGCCAGGTGGTCAGCTTCTCGACCGGGCCGGGCCGGAGGTTCAAGGTAAAGACCGATTTCGCGGACCTCATGCTGACGCCCGACCAGGCGGTGCCGCTGTCGCTGCTGCTGACCGAGGCGCTGACCAACGCGATGAAATACGGCGGCAGCGCAGACGGTGTGCCGGAACTCAGCGTTTCTCTCCTCCGCGACGGGGAGGAGAGCGCGGTTTTGCGCCTCTCCAACAGCCTCGCCCCCGATGCGCCGCCGCCGGACGAGGCGGAAAGCAGTGGCTTCGGCTCGCAGCTCATCAACGCCTTCGCGCGTCAGCTTGGCGGCGAACTCACCACCCGGCGCGAGGACGGCCGCTACCGGCTGGAGCTGCGGTTTACCGTGACGCCCCTGAGCGATGCCGAGGCCCGCAGGGACGCGGGCGAACCGGCCCCGGGCGACTTGGGCGCCGAGGATGGGGAAGCGGACGAAGGCGCGGGCTGACCGCGGGCCCGCCGCGCCGTGTTCACGGGGAACCGAAGCCGCGCCGCCCGCGTTTCCTTTCCGAACGCAACGGAAAGCCATGAAAGGGGACCGCGATGAATTGGGACCAGGTCGAAGGCAACTGGAAGCAGGTGAAGGGCCAGGCCCGCGCCAAGTGGGGCGATCTGACCGATGACGACATCGACAGCGTCGACGGCCGCCGAGACATGCTCGTCGGGAAGATCCAGGAACGCTACGGCAAGGCCCGCGCCGAGGCCGAGAAGGCGGTCGACGACTGGATCGCCTCGCTCTGACCCGGCCCCCTGCAGGGCCGACATGCAAAAGGGGCGCCGCGCGGCGCCCCTTCTTTCGTATCCTGACCGGCGCACGCCCTCACATCCGCGCGGCGGCCCCGCGCGCGCCCAGCAGCAGCCACAGCAGCAGGCCGAGCACCGGCAGCAGCAGAACCACCAGCGCCCAGAGGAGCTTTGTCGTCACCGGCTGCGCCGAGCCGAGGATGGAGACCAGCGCCCAGATGTCGAGCACCAGGATGATGAGGCTGCCGATACCGCTGAGAGCGATCATGTCCGTTCCTTTCTTGGCGAAGGGAGGGGGTCAGGGGGAAGTCCGCGCGGTGCCGTGGATCAAAGCGGCGGTGTGCCCCGCAGCGCCCGTACGACCATGGCGACCACGAACAGGATGAGGAAAAGCACGAACAGGATCTGCGCGATCCCGGCCGAGGCCCCGGCGATACCGCCAAAGCCCATGGCCGCCGCAATCAGCGCGATGATGAGGAACGTCAGAGCCCAACCAAGCATGTCTGTCTCCTTCTCTTGATGACGCACGGCCCCGGGGACCGCGCCCTTGCGTCTGAGAGGAAAACGCGGGTCCCCGGGCGCCGGTTCCATGCAGACCCCTCGGCGGGCGGGATCCTGCCCCACGCGGGCCCGAGGGCGGCATCGGGACGACCGGAACCTGCCCCCGCATCGCGATTTACAAATAAGTAAGATACGAAGGCGGGATCGGATGTCTATGTATGGCCCTGCCGAACGACCCTGCCTTCGGGTCAAGGTCACAGGGCCCGGTGCAGACGAGAGGACGATGCGTATATTGCTGGTCGAAGATGACGCGGGGACCGCCGCATTCGTCGTGCGCGGCCTGCGCGAGGCGGGGCACGTCTGCGACCACCTCGCCGATGGCCAGGACGGCCTGTTTCACGCGGCGCGGGAAGATTACGACCTCGTCATCGCGGACCGCATGTTGCCGGGCCTCGACGGGCTCTCGATGGTCCGGGCTCTCAGGGGGGCCGGCAACCGGACGCCGGTCCTGTTCCTGACAGCCGTCGGAGGCGTCGATGATCGGGTCGAGGGGCTGGAGGCGGGCGGGGACGACTACCTGGTGAAGCCTTTCGCCTTTGCCGAGCTGATGGCCCGCGTGAACGCCCTCGCCCGGCGCCCGCCCCTGCAGCAGGTGCAGACCCTGCTGAAGGTGGCGGATCTGGAACTCGACCTCGTCCGCCGCACGGCGCGGCGGGCCGGACAGGAGCTGGACCTGCTGCCGAAGGAATTCACGCTGCTCGAGGTTCTGATGCGCAACGCGGGGCGCGTGGTGACCCGCACGATGCTTCTGGAACGGGTGTGGGATTTCCATTTCGACCCGAAGACTACCGTGGTGGAGACCCATATCAGCCGCCTGCGCGCGAAGATCGACAAGCCCTTCCCGGTCGCGCTTCTGCAGACGATCAAGAACGCCGGATACAGCCTCCGTGCTCCGCGATAGCTTTCTTCGCAGAACGCCGGTCCGCCTGGCGCTGGCGATCACGCTCCTTGTGGTGGTGGCCTATCTGCTGGCTGCGGCGACCACCTACGGTCTCATGCGGTCGGAGCTGATGCGGCGTCAGGACCAGCGCATTAACGACATCTTCGCCCTGATCTCGGCCAACACGGACCAGGGATCGCCACCGGATCTGGTCGAGGCGGTCAATGCCCAGATCGAAGCCGCGCGCGACAACAGCGGCGTCTACCAGCTGCGCGGGCCGCACGGGGCGGTGCTTGCCGGCAATATCCCCCCCGTCACGCTGCCCCTGGGGTGGTCCGACCAGAACCCGAGTGTCTTCGGCCGCTCTGGCGACGTGCCGTTCCGCGTGCGGGTCGGCAGGATCGGCGCGGACGAGCTGCTTGTCGGGCTCGACTACTCCGACGTCGATGCCCTGCGCGAGACGATCCAGACCGCGATGCTCTGGTCGTCGCTGTTCGCGCTGCTTGCAGCCATCGGCGGCGGTGGGTTCATCGCGATGCGGGTGCGCCGCAGGCTCGCCGTGGTGAAGCGCACGCTCGACCGCGTCGCCGATGGCGATCTGGCCGCGCGGCTTCCGCTCAGCGCCGCGGACGACGACATCGACCGCGTGTCCCGCCAGGTCAACGGCACGCTGGCGCGTCTTGCCACGGTGGTCGACGGGATGCGGCAGGTCAGCGCCAATATCGCGCATGACCTCAGAACCCCGCTCAACCGTCTCAGGATGCGCGTGTCCGAGGCGCTTGAGGCCGTGGAGCGGGGCGAGGACCCCCGCGCCGTGCTGGAGGCGGCGCTGCAGGAAAGCGACGCCATAGGCGATACGTTTTCCGCCCTGCTCCGGATTGCGCAGATCGAGGCCGGGGCCCGACGGGAGCGGTTTGCAGCGGTCGACCTCTCGAACCTGCTGGCCTCCGTCGTGGAGGTCTATGAAGACGTCGCCGAAGACGCAGGGATGGTGCTTGTGTCTTCCGGACTGGACCGGCCCGCCTGGGTCCGGGGCGACGCCGAACTTCTCGTGCAGTGCGTCGCGAACCTGATCGAGAACTCGATCCGCCACTGCCCGGCCGGCACAACCATTCGGGCGAGCCTTGAACGCTCGGGGCAGCAGATCATCGTCCTCGTCGCCGATGACGGCCCCGGCATTCCGGAGGAAGAGCGGTCGTTTGTACTGCAGCGGCTCTACCGGCTCCAGCGCAGCCGGACCACGCCCGGCTCGGGCCTCGGCCTGAGCCTTGTCAGGGCCGTCGCAGAGTTGCACGACGCCGACCTCCGGCTGGACGACGCGGCACCGGGCCTGGCGGTGCGGATCGTCTTTCGGCCCTCCCCGCAGTCCTGAGGCCGGCACTTACAGAGATGTAAGTCCTGCGCAAAGCCCCGGCCAATCCGGTTCTCCATATGGCCTTGCATGGAAGCAAGGAGAACCCCATGACCAAGCCGCAGAACCCGCCCCGCCGCATGGGCCGCACCGCCCTTCTCGCCGCGGCAATCGCATCGGTCGGCGTCTCGCCCCTCGTGGCCGCCCTTCCCGCCCAGGCGGAGAAGGCCGTGGCCCCGGAAAGGAACCCTCCGGGCGACATTCCGGACACGCAGGTCTTCATCACCTACCACAGCGCCGCTGGCGGCTATTCCCTGAAGGTGCCCGAGGGCTGGGCCCGCCGCGAGGCCGGTGCCGACGTGCAATTCGCCGCCAAGCTCGACGCCGTCGCGGTCAACGTGGAGCCGACCGCCACCGCGCCGACCGTCGCCTGGGTGAAATCGGCCTATGTCCCGGCGATGATAAAGGCCGGCCGCGCGGTCAAGGTCAGCGCGGTCTCCGCGGTCCACCTGCCCGGCGGAAACGCCGTCCGGATCGCCTATGCCGTGAACTCCGAACCGAACCCGGTGACTTCGAAACAGGTGCGGCTCGAGGCCAATCGCTACCTCTTCTTCAAGGGCGGGAAACGCGCCGCGCTCGACCTCACCGCCCCCTACGGCTCGGACAATGTCGACCAGTGGCGTCTGATGTCGCGCTCCTTCCGGTGGCGGTGACATGGCGGTTCTCGAAGCACATGAGCTCTACCGCTTCTATCACGTGGGCGACGAGGAGACGGCGGCGCTGCGTGGCGTCAGCCTGACCCTGAAGCCGGGGGAGATCGTCGCTGTCATGGGCCCCTCGGGCAGCGGGAAGTCGACCCTTCTGAACTGCCTTACCGGACTCGACGAGCCCGACGCCGGGCACGTCACGGTGGAAGACGCCCGCATGTCCCGCCGGCCAGAGGCGGAGAAGACCCGTCTGCGGAGCCGCGCCCTCGGCATCCTGATGCAGTCGGGCAATCTCTTCCCCCATCTCACGGTGGCAGAGAACCTTCGCTTCCAGATGCAGATGGCAGGCAAGTTCGACGCCGAACGCAGCTCGCGCCTGCTTCTTGGCGTAGGCCTTGCCCATCGTGCCACAGCGACGCCCGCCCGGCTTTCGGGCGGCGAGACCGCACGCGCCGGACTTGCCGTGACCCTTGCCGCCGACCCGCCAATCCTGATCGCCGACGAGCCCACGGCAGAGGTCGACGCCGCCACCGAGGGCCGGCTGATCGCGCAGTTCGAATCCCGCAGGAACGACGGGCTGGCTACCCTCATCGCCACGCATAGCGAGGCGCTGGCGCGCCGGGCCGACCGCATCATCCGCCTGCAAGATGGAAAGATTCAGCATGCTTGATTCACTCGTCGAGGCCGAGAACATCGCGAAAACTTACGACGGTGGCGAAGCGCCCGAAGTTCTTCGTGACATCTCCTGCAGGGTGCTGCCCGGCGACCGGATTGCCGTCGCCGGCCCGTCCGGAAGCGGCAAGTCGACCCTGCTTCACATCCTGGCCGGGCTGACCGCGCCAAGCCGCGGCACGGTCACATGGCCGCTCCTGGGTATCCGCGACGTGCTGATGCCGGCCCGCGTCCAAGTCGTCTTTCAATCGCCGAGCCTGTTCCCGCCGCTTGACGTCGCCGACAATATCGCCCTGCCGCTGCTGCTGGCAGGTCGCGGTGAGGGCGCGCGCGCGAAGGCGATGGACCTGCTTGCACGCTTCGGCATCGAGGAACTTGCCACCAAGCTTCCCGAGGAGCTTTCGGGCGGCCAGGCGCAACGGGTGTCGATGGCCCGCGCCCTGTCCATCGCGCCGGAGATGGTCCTGGCCGACGAGCCCACCGGCCAGCTCGACAGCGCTACCGCGCAGCGCTTCCTCGACACCGTCTTCGAGATTGCCGCCGAGGCCGGCACCGCGCTTGTGCTGGCCACCCATGATCCGGCGGTCGCAGGCCGGATGAGCCGGGTCTGGATGATCGACCACGGCTCCCTTTTCGTTCGCTCCCAATCCGACGGAGAAACCGCATGATGCGCCTCTGGCTCGCCGGCCTGTTCCGGCATCGCTTCGCCCGGGTGGCCGGGACCACCCTCGGCATCGCCCTCACTGTCGCGCTGATCGCGGTGCTCGGCTTCTTCCTCGTCGGCAGTTCGGCCTCGATGACATCGCGCGCCGTCGCAGGCGTTCCGATCGACTGGCAGGTGGAAGCCGTCCCCGGCGCAGATCTTGCCGCCATCCGGACCGCGATCGACAAGGCCGCGCCGGTCACGACGGTCGACAAGGTGCTTTATGCCGGCACGGCCGGTTTCCAGGCCACCACCGGCCAGACGGTACAGACCACCGGACCGGGCAAGGCCCTTGGCATCGGCGCGCTCTACCAGGCTGATTTTCCGAAGGAAATCCGCCTTCTCTCGGGGTCGCTAAAAGGGGTCCTGATCGCGCAGCAGACTGCATCAAACCTGCATGTCGGGCCCGGCGACCAGGTCTCGATCCTGCGTCCCGGGCTGACCCCGGTCAGCGTGACCGTCACCGGCGTGGTCGACCTGCCGGATGCCGATTCCCTGTTCCAGGGCATCGGCCTGCCGAAGCAGGCCAAGCCCCAGGCCCCGCCGGACAACGTGCTGCTCCTTCCCAGCGCGCAGTGGCACCAGGTCTTCGATGCGCAGTCGGCCGCACGGCCCGGCACCACGCGTACCCAGTTTCACGTTCGCCTCGAACACGGCCGGCTGCCGTCGCAGCCGACGGCTGCCTTCACCGATGTCACCGCCGCCGCCCATAACCTGGAGGCGCGGGTGGCCGGACAGGCGCTGGTCGCCAATAACCTCGGGGCGCGTCTCGATGCCGTGCGGGGCGACTCGCTTTACGCGATGGTCCTGTTCCTGTTCCTTGGACTGCCGGGGATCGCCATCGCCGCCGCCGTCACCGCGGGCGTCGGCGCCAGCGGGGCGGACCGGCGGCGGGCAGACCGGGCGCTTCTGCGCATCCGCGGCGCGACGTCGCGCCGGATCCTCGGCCTCGCCGCGGTCGAGCCGATCCTTGCGGCCGTCGCGGGCGGGGCCATCGCGCTGGCCGCCGCCGCGGGCTTCGCCCGGCTGGCGCTTCCATCCTTCTCCGCCGGCGCGGCCCTTGGCTCCGGCCTCGGCGCGCTGGCTGCGGGCTTTGCCCTGGCGTTCGCCGTCCTGCTGTTGCCGGTGGCCCGCGCGCTTCGCCGGGACGTCACCGGCGACCGGCGATCGGTCGGACGGCCCGACACCCCGTGGTGGCAGCGCGCCTGGCTCGACCTGCTCCTTCTGGCCGCGGCTGGCCTTCTGTTCTGGCAGACGGCCAACACGGGCTACCAGATCGTGCTGGCCCCCGAGGGCGTGCCGGCGACCTCGGTCGACTACAAGGCCTTCATCGCGCCGACGCTGTTCTGGGCGGGCTCCGCGCTCTTCCTGGGCCGGATCGTCTCGGTCGCGCTGGCCCGCGGCCTTGGCCCCGTGCGGTGGATCACGATCGCCACCTCGGGCCCGCTGGCCCCGGTCGTCCGCCGCGCGCTGACCCATCAGCGCCGCCGGATCACGCTTGGCGTCGCGATGACGGCGCTGGCCATCGCCTTCGGCACCTCCACGGCGATCTTCAACGCCACCTATGCCGGCCAGGCCCGCGTCGATGCCGAACTCACCAACGGGGCCGACGTCACCGTCTTCGGCACCATGGCGCATCCGGCCAGCCCCCAGCGCGACGCGATCAAGGACCTTCCCGGCATCCGCGCCATCGTGCCCATGCAGCACCGCTACGCCTATGTCGGCACCGACCTGCAGGACCTCTTCGGCATCAACCCGGCCACGATCAACCAGGCCACGCACCTGTCGAACGCCTATTTCCGCGGCGCTAGCGCCCGCCGGATCATGGAGCGGCTGAAAAGCACGCCCGATGGCGTCCTCGTGTCCGAGGAAACGGTCAAGGACTTCCAGCTTTCCCTCGGCGACCGCATCAATTTGCGGCTGATGAATGCGAAGGACCACCAGTACCACACGGTGCCCTTCCATTTCATCGGCGTTGCCCGCGAATTCCCCACGGCACCGAAGGACAGCTTCCTTGTCGCCAATGCGTCCTATGTCGCCAAGATGACGGCGGATCCGGCGGCAGAGGATCTGCTGGTCCGTGCCAGCGGGGATTCGGCAGCGCTTGCCCGGGCGATCGGCACCAGGCTCGCCGGCCAGCCCGGTCTCACGGTGAAGGATATCGGAAGCGTGACGCATATCATCGGCTCCAGCCTCACCTCGGTGAACCTCGCCAGCCTGACCACGATCGAACTCGCCTTCGCTGTGCTGATGGCGGCAGCCTCCGCCGGGCTGATGCTGGCGCTCGGCTTCAATGACCGGCGGCGCGCCTTCGCGATCCTCACCGCGATCGGCGCCAGGCCGCGTCAGCTCAGGGCGTTTCTCTGGGCCGAGGGCGGGCTGGTGTTCTGGCTCGGCAGCCTGCTGGGCCTTCTGATCGGCACGATCGTGGCCTGGATGCTGGTGAAACTGCTGACCGGGGTCTTCGACCCGCCGCCGGAGACGCTGATCCTGCCGCTGGCCTATATCGGGGCGATGCTCCTCGCGGTCGGGGCCTCCGTCATCGCGGCGGTCCGGCTGACCCATGCGGGCGAGCGCAAGCAGGTCACCGAGATGCTGCGAGAGCTTTGAGGGCGGGGGGCGGCACCCATCCCGCCCCCCCAAGCCCGGGCGCGCCCTGCCTGACGCGCCCGGGCCCTTCGCCCCGACCGATACCGGGTGCGAAGGCGCGGCGCGCGTGATAGCCCATCGCGCAACGCCAGCAGGAGAACACATCATGGCATTCGAGATCGCCATCGGGCCGAACATCCGCAAGTCGGCCTATTTCGACGCCACGCTGCGCGATGGGGTGCGCAGCTTCTCGGTCTACAACCACATGTACATCCCCGGCCACTTCGGAGACCCCGATGGCGAATACGACCGGCTGATGAACGGCGTGGCGATGTGGGACGTGGCCGCGCAGCGGCAGGTCGAGCTGGCAGGCCCCGATGCGGGGCGCCTGGCCCAGATGCTGACGCCACGCAACCTGGCGACGACGCGGATCGGCCAGGGGCGCTACGTGCCGCTCTGCGACCATGACGGATGGCTCATCAACGATCCCGTCCTTCTGAAGCTGGCCGAGGACCGCTACTGGCTGTCGGTCGCCGACAGCGACATCCACCTTTGGGCGCTGGCCGTCGCCCGCGGCGCCGGGCTCGACGTTGCGGTTCGGGAACCCGACGTCTCGCCGCTGGCGATCCAGGGGCCGAAGGCGGTGGGCGTGGCGGCCGCGCTCTTCGGGGACTGGGTGCGCGAGTTGAAGTATTTCGGCTTCCGCCAGACCGCGCTGGGGGACATTCCCTTGGTGCTGGCGCGGTCGGGCTGGTCGAAGCAGGGGGGCTATGAGCTTTACCTTCAGGACCGCTGCCGCGGCGTCGAGCTCTGGGACCGGGTGAAGGCGGCGGGCGCGCCCTTCGGCATCGGGCCGGGCGCCCCCAACGACATAGAGCGTCTCGAAAGCGGGCTGATCTCCTACGGGGCCGACATGCGGGTGCAGGACCGGCCCGTGACGCCCTACGAGATGGGCTTCGGGCCGCTGATCGACCTCGAAGCGGGGCACGACTTCATCGGACGCGCTGCCCTGACCGCGCAGGCGGCAACCGGCCCGGCACGGCGCCGGACCGGGCTTTTCGTCGAGGGGGCGCCCCTGCCCCCCGGCCATCCGGTCGATCTGCGACGGGGGGAAGAGCTTGTGGGCTTCGTGAGCGAGATCGCCTGGTCACACCGCCTTGACCGGACGATCGGCGTGGGGCTGGTGCGTGCCGGGATCGGCGACGATGCGACCGGGCTGACAATCGCTCTGCCCGACGGCGCGCCGGGTAGAACTGACCGGACTGCCCTTCATCGCGTAGCGGTCAGCGGCGGGGTTGGGGGCCGGGTTGGGGCGCACTGCGGCCGACCGCGGCAGCGGCCAGACCATGCCCTTGCGGACGGCTCCCGGTTGGTAGGGGGCCGCCGCGTCACCGGCCCCGCCTGCGTTCCCGATCTTCAGCCCCCGGCCGCGAGGGCACAGTCCGCGGCATCGCAGACCCAGGCGCAAAGGGTATCAAGATCCGGCTCCAGCTGCGTGGCCACACCTTCGGTGAACGCTTCGAACGCAGGCTCGTTCAACCCGTTCAGCCCCACCAGCACAGGGATACCCCGGCCCAGCGCCTCGGCGATCACGGCGCGAAAGCCCCGCCCCTCTGCCTCATGCTTGCCGAACTTGTTGACGATGAGGACGTCGGCACCGCCGACCCGCGCTTCGGTCAGCCCGACCGCCGTCTCAAGCGCCTGCGGATCGAGACGGCACCCGCGGGACGCCCGGCCCAGGGCCTGCGAGATGCGGATCACCGGACCATCGGGCAGCACCTTCACGTCCATGTCGCAGGGGCCGCTGTCGGCCCGTTCGGAATTGGTCTGCACCGTTCCGCAAAGGCGCAGGCCCCGCGCCTCCAGCCGCTCGGCGAGCCGGGAGAGCAGGAGGTCGGTGTCGCCCCGGCCGGGGGACTTGGTGCAGGCGATCTTCATGGGGGCGGTCCTTCCCTGCCGGATGTCAGTTGCTTGCGCTGGGTCGTGGCGCGGCTTCGTCACTGCCCGAAGAGACGGAGAGCCCGTCGACCCCGCGAACCTCTGCCGCCGCCACGAGCCGGGCGACCAGATCGCGCGCCGCGCGGGCCCAGGCGGCCTTCTCCAGCGCCTCGGCAAGACGCGGGCGGACGACCTCGAATGGCAGCTCTCGCCCCTCGGCCTGTGCGTCGAGCCGGATCAGGTGCCAGCCGTGGCGGGTCAGCACCGGTTCGGCCGTCAGTTCGCCCTCAGCGAGCCGCCGCAGCGCGGCCTCGAACTCTGGCACGGTGTCGCCCGGGCCAAGCTGGCCCAGCGCGCCGCCGGCGCTGCGCGACCCGCAGTCGCTTTCCTTTGCCGCAAGGCCGGCGAAGGCCCCCGGTTCGGCCGAGAGCCGCGCGGCCAGCGCTTGGGCCCGGGCCTGCGCCGCGGCGCGGGCCGCCTCGTCCTGTGGGTCGCAGGCGCAGAGGATGTGCGAGACCTCCCAGAGGGGCGCGGAGCGGAAGCGCGAAGGGTCGCGGGCCCAGGCGGCGTGGATCTCGCCCTCCGTCGGGGCGGCGGCCTCGGCCTCGACGAGGGCGCGGATCAGCGCCTCCTCCTCGGTCTCATG
Source organism: Solirhodobacter olei (assembly GCF_004010155.1). Classification (GTDB taxonomy): domain Bacteria; phylum Pseudomonadota; class Alphaproteobacteria; order Rhodobacterales; family Rhodobacteraceae; genus Solirhodobacter; species Solirhodobacter olei. Next base: position 268,462 of record NZ_RRYH01000005.1, read on the forward strand.
CAGTCCGGCGCCCAGCGCCTCGGGCTCGGCCACGAGACCGCGCCGCCGCGCCTCCTGCAGAAGGAGGGCACGGACGGCAAGCGCCCGCGCGGCGGCGCGCCAGGCCAGACCCGGCTTCTCCCGCGGCGCGGGATGGTTCTGCGCCTCGGCGGCGATGAGCGCCTGCGGCACCACCTCGCCGTTGACGGTCACTTCGGGAAAGAATGCGGCACCCATGACAGTCACTCCGCCGGTTTCGCAGCGGGGCGGACCGCCGCCCTGTGCGCCTTGGGCCGCGAAGCATCGGGGCGGGCGGCAAGCGGCACCGTCCGGCGCGAGCGCACGATCTGGTAGCCCGGCCGCCAGAGGTAGCGGACGGGAGCCGAGAGCATGTGAACGAGGCGCGAGAACGGGAACAGGATGAATATCGTCAGGCCCAGGAAGATATGCGCCTGGAAGATCGGCGACGCGCCGGCCGTGTAGCTCGCCGCGTTCGGGTCGAGGGTGAAGATGCCCTGCGCCCAGCGCATGAACTTCACCATCTCGGTTCCGTCGATATGTTGGGCGGAGACGAAGATGGTGGAGAGGCCGAGGGTGATCTGCACCAGAAGCAGCGCCAGGATCAGGATGTCCATCGGGTTCGAGGTGGCGCGGATGCGCGGATCGTAAAGCCGGCGGTGGATCAGGATTGCCCCGCCCGCCAGCGCCATGACGCCCGCGACACCGCCGACGGCCATGGCGAGGATCTGCTTGGCCTCGTGCGGAATGTGCAGCGCCTCCAGCAGCCAGAGCGGGGTCAGCAGGCCGAAGAAGTGGCCGACGAAGATCGTCAGCACGCCGACGTGGAACAGGATCGAGCCGAGGATGAGCTGGCGCCGCCTGAGGAGCTGCGACGAGGAGCTCTTCCAGGTGAAGGGGTCGCGTTCATAGCGCGCGACCGAGCCGATCAGCAGCACCGAAAGCGCGATGTAGGGATAGATGCCGAAGATGAAGTTGTGCATGTCCGCCTCCGTCATGCCGCGGGCGCGGGGGTTACGGGAATGTCCATCCGGGCGAGCATGTCGCGGCTCGCCGGACAGCCGGCATTGGGGTCGGGGCCGAAGGTGACCTCCGTCTCTTCCCACACCGCGTCGAGCGCGGCGAGGTCGTCGGGGTCGGTCTCCGGCTCGGCAACCAGCTCCGCCACCGCCTCGCGGTCAGCGGCGGGGCCGGCGATCTGCAGCAGCGCGGCGAAGACGGCGGCATAGGCGCTCTCGCGCCGGGTGAGCCGGGCGTCCAATGCCTCGAGGATATGCGCGGCCTCCGCCAGCGTGTCCCGCGCCTCGGCTTCGGAGCGCGTAGCCAGGAACTCCAGCAGCAGCGGCAGGTGGTCCGGCAGCTCCCAACCTGTCGGCTCGAAGCCGCCGGCGCGGTACATCTCCAGCAGGTCGACCATTGCGCCGCCGCGGTCGCGGCTTTCGCCGTGGATATGCTCGAAGAGATTGAGCGAGAGCGTGCGCGAGCGGTCGAAAAGCGCGACGTAGCGTTCCTGCAGCTCGTAGAGGTCCCCCTGCCCCAGCGCCTCGACAAGCGGGCGCAGCTCGCGCCTAGCCTGGCCGGTCAGCCGGGTCTCGGCGGCCAGCGCCCCGCCGATCTCGGACATGGCCTGCTGCAGCTCGGCCGTGGGGTAGCTGAGGACAAGCGACAGGGCCTTCAGCGTGCGATCCCGGATGACCACGCTCATTTCATCGCCTCCGCCATGTTCAGGGGCCGCTTCTGCTTGCCGAAGAGCGAGCCCTTCGACATGCCGGTGGAGCAGCCGTTGCAATCGGTGAAGCCTTCGCCGGTGCGAATGTCGTAGGCGTTCTCCACCTGCTCGCGGTGGGTGGTGGGGATGACGAAGCGGTCCTCGTAATCCGCCAACGCCATGACCTTGTACATCTCCTCGATCACCCGGCCGGACAGGCCGGCGCGGGCTGCGATGCCCTCGTCGATCACCCCGTCCACTGTCTTGGCGCGCATGTAGGCCCGCATCGCCATCATCCGCTCCAGTGCCGAGACGACCGGCGCCTCGTCGCCCGCCGTCAGCATGTTGGCGAGGTAGCGGACCGGGATGCGCAGGCTCTTCACGTCGGGCATGCCGTTCGCGCCAAGCTTGCCCGCCTCTGCCGCGTTCTGGATCGGCGACAGCGGCGGGATGTACCAGACCATCGGCAGCGTCCGGTATTCGGGATGCAGCGGGAAGGCGACCTTCCACTCCATCGCCATCTTCCAGATCGGGCTGGCCTTGGCCGCGCGGAGCCAGTCCTCGGGAATGCCCTGTGCCCGCGCCTCGGCGATCACCTCCGGGTCATTCGGGTCGAGGAAGACGCCAAGCTGGGCGTCGTAGAGCTCCTGCTCGGTCGGCGCGTTGGCCGCGGTCTCGATCCTGTCGGCGTCATAGAGCATCACGCCGAGGTAGCGAATCCGGCCGACGCAGGTTTCCGAACAGACGGTCGGGTTGCCGCTCTCGATCCGCGGATAGCAGAGGGTGCATTTCTCCGACTTGCCCGTAGACCAGTTGTAGTAGACCTTCTTGTAGGGGCAGCCCGAAACGCACATCCGCCAGCCGCGGCACTTCTCCTGGTCGATCAGGACGATGCCGTCCTCCTCGCGCTTGTAGATAGCGCCCGAGGGGCAGGAGGCGGCGCAGGCCGGGTTCAGGCAGTGCTCACAGAGCCGGGGGAGATACATCATGAAGGTGTTCTCGTATTCCCCGTAGATCTCCTTCTGCACGCCCTCGAAATTGTAGTCCTGCGAGCGTTTCGAGAACTCGCCGCCCAGGATCTCCTCCCAGTTCGGTCCCTTCTCGATCTTCTCGATCCGCTCGCCGGTAATCTTCGAACGCGGGCGCGCGGTCGGGAAGGCCTCCATCTCGGGGGCCGATTTCAGGTGGTCGTAGTCGTAGTCGAACGGCTCGTAGTAGTCGTCGATCTCCGGCAGGTCGGGGTTGGCGAAGATGTTCGCAAGGATCCGCCACTTGGCGCCCTGCCGGGGCTGAAGCTTGCCGGACTTCGTGCGGACCCAGCCGCCGTTCCAGCGCTTCTGGTTCTCCCAGTCGGTGGGATAGCCGGTGCCGGGCTTGGTCTCGACGTTGTTGAACCAGGCGTATTCGACGCCATCACGGCTGGTCCACACGTTTTTGCAGGTGACCGAGCAGGTGTGACAGCCGATGCATTTGTCGAGGTTCAGCACCATGCCGATCTGTGCGCGTATCCTCATCTCAGGCCTCCTTCGCCGGCCGGTCCAGCCAGTCCACGTTCTGCATCTTGCGGACGATCACGAACTCGTCCCGGTTGGAGCCGACGGTGCCGTAATAGTTGAACCCGTAGGCCAGCTGGGCGTAGCCGCCGATCATGTGGGTGGGCTTCAGCACCGCGCGGGTGACGGAGTTGTGGATGCCGCCCCGCTTGCCGGTCCTCTCCGAGCCGGGGGTATTCACGATCTTCTCCTGCGCGTGGTACATGAAGGTGGTGCCGTCCTTGATCCGCTGGCTCACCACTGCCCGCGCCGTCAGCGCGCCGTTGGCGTTGTAAAGCTCGATCCAGTCGTTGTCGGCGATCCCCGCCCTGGCGGCGTCATTTTCCGAAATCCACACCACCGGCCCGCCGCGGTTCAGCGTGAGCATCAGCAGGTTGTCGGTGTAGGTGGAGTGGATGCCCCATTTCTGGTGCGGCGTGATGAAGTTCAGCACGACGTGCGGCGTATCTTCCTTCGCGTCGCGGTTCACCTCGGCGGTGATGGTCTTGAGGTCCACCGGAGGCCGCCATGCCACGAACCCCTCGCCGAAGGCCCGCATCCAAAGGTGGTCCTGGTAAAGCTGCTGGCGTCCGGTCAGCGTCCGCCACGGGATCAGCTCGTGGACGTTGGTATAGCCCGCGTTGTAGCAGACCGTCTCGCTCTCGATCCCCGACCAGGTGGGGGAGGAGATGATCTTCCTCGGCTGGGCGGCGATGTCGCGGAAGCGGATCTTCTCGTCTTCCTTCGCCTCGGCGAGGTGCTTGTGGTCACGCCCCGTCGTCTGGCCGAGGGCGTCCCAGGCCCTCACGGCGACCTCGCCGTTGGTCTCCGGCGCGAGCATCAGGATGACCTCGGTCGCGTCGATGTCGGAGACGATCTTGGCGCAGCCCTTGGCCGGCCCGTCGAGCCATTCGCCGTTGAGCTTGCGGAGCGCCTCGACCTCGGCTTGGGTCTTCCAGCCGATGCCCTTGCCGCCGTTGCCGAGCTTGTCCATCAGCGGCCCGAGCGCCACGAAGCGGTCGTAGATCGCGCCGTAGTCGCGTTCGACGGCGATGTAGGCCGGCGCGGTCGTGCCGGGGATCAGCTCGCACTCGCCGGCCTTCCAGTCCCGCACCTCGCCCTGGGCCAACTCGCCCACGGTGTCATGCTGGATCGGCAGGGCGACCACGTCGGTCTCCTTGCCCAGCACCTCGGGCGCGACCTCCTGGAAGGTCTTCGCGATGGTCTTGAAGATCTCCCAGTCCGACCGGCTTTCGTAGGCCGGGTCCACCGCCGCCTGCAGCGGGTGGATAAACGGGTGCATGTCCGAGGTGTTGAGGTCGTTCTTCTCGTACCAGCTCGCCGTCGGCAGCACGATGTCGGAATAGACCGCCGTCGTGCTCATCCGGAAATCGAGCGTCACGAGGAGGTCCAGCTTTCCCTCCGGCGCCGCATCATGCCAGGCGGCTTCCTTCGGCTTCTGCCGGCCCTCCTGCCCGAGGTCCTTCCCGAGCACCCCGTTGTCGGTGCCAAGCAGGTGGCGCAGGAAATACTCGTGCCCCTTGCCGGAGGAGCCAAGCAGGTTCGACCGCCAGACGAAGAGGTTCCGCGGCCAGTTCTCCGGCGCGTCGGGATCCTCGCAGGACATCTGCAGCGAACCCGACTTCAGCCCGGCCGCCACGTAGTCTTTCACCTCCTGCCCCGCCGCCTTCGCGGCCCTGGCCACCTCCAGCGGGTTGGTCTTTAGCTGCGGCGCAGAGGGCAGCCAGCCCATCCGCTCGGCGCGGATGTTGTAGTCGATCAGGCTGACGTTCCAATCGCCCTTGGGCGCGGTGGGCGAGAGAATCTCATCCGCCGTCACCGTCTCGTAGCGCCACTGGTCGGCATGGGCATAGAAGGCCGATGTGCCATTCATCTGCCGCGGCGGCCGGCTCCAATCCAGCGCGAAGGCGAGCGGCAGCCAGCCGGTCTGCGGGCGAAGCTTCTCCTGCCCCACGTAGTGCGACCAGCCTCCGCCGGACTGGCCAACGCAGCCGCACATCACCAGCATGTTGATGACGGCACGGTAATTCATGTCCATGTGGTACCAGTGGTTCATCCCGGCGCCGATGATCACCATAGACTTGCCCTGGGTCTTCTCAGCGTTCTCCGCGAACTCTCGGGCGACGTGGATGATCCGGTCCGCCGGCACGCCGGTGATCTTCTCCGCCCATTTCGGGGTGCCCGGCACGTCGGCGTTGAAGTCGTCCGTCACCCAGTCGCCGCCGAGGCCGCGGTCGAGCCCGTAGTTGGCGCAGAAGAGGTCGAAGACGGTGGTGACAAGCGCCTCGCCATCCTTCGTGGCGATGCGGCGGGCGGGGATGTTGCGGGTCAGCACATCCGGGCGGGTGTCGCCGGTGGTGAAGGCCGCCGTGGCCTTGCCGCCGAAATAGGGGAAATCGACGCCGACGACCTGGTCATGGTCGGTGTCGCCGACCAGCGTCATCCGCAGCCGCGCCTCCCTGCCCGCGGCCTTTTCCTCCAGGTTCCACTTGCCCTTCTCGCTCCACCGGAAGCCGACAGAGCCGTTCGGCGCGACGAGTTCACCGGTGCCTTCGTTGAAGGCGAGCGTCTTCCAGTCGGGGTTGTTGGTCTCGCCCAGCGTGCCGTCGAGGTCGGCGGCGCGCAGGAAACGGCCGGGGACGAGGCGGCCGTCCTGCTCGTCAAGACGGACGAGCATCGGCATGTCGGAATACTTGCGGCAGTAGTTCTCGAAATACTCGGCCTGCCGGTCGAGGTGGAACTCCCGCAGGATCACGTGGCCGAAGGCAATGCCGAGCGCGGCGTCGGTCCCGGCCTTGGGATTCAGCCAGAGGTCGCCGAACTTCGCCGCCTCCGAATAGTCAGGGCTGATGACCGTGGACTTGGTGCCGCGATAGCGCGCCTCGGTGTAGAAATGCGCATCCGGCGTCCGCGTCTGCGGCACGTTGGAGCCCCAGAGGATCAGGTAGCCGGCGTTATACCAGTCCGCGCTTTCGGGAACGTCGGTCTGCTCGCCCCAGGTCTGGGGCGAGGCCGGCGGCAGGTCGCAGTACCAGTCGTAGAACGACAGACACGTGCCGCCCAGAAGGCTCAGGTAGCGCGCGCCGGCGGCATAGGAGACCATCGACATCGCGGGGATCGGCGAGAAGCCGAAGATCCGATCCGGCCCCCAGGTCTTCGCGGTATGGGCATTGGCGGCGGCGACGATCTCGGTCGCCTCCTGCCAGCTCGCACGGACCAGGCCGCCCTTGCCCCGGATCTTCGTATAGCTTGCCCGCTTCGCCGGGTCGGCCTGGATCGCGGCCCAGGCTGCGACCGGCGATTTCGTCTTTCGCTCCTCGCGCCAGAGCTTCAGCAGCCGGCCGCGGATCAGCGGCGTCTTCACCCGGTTTGCGGAGTAGAGATACCAGCTGTAGCTCGCCCCCCGCGCGCAGCCGCGCGGCTCGTGGTTGGGCAGGCCCACCCGCGTCCGCGGGTAGTCGGTCTGCTGGGTCTCCCAGGTGACGATCCCGGACTTCACGTAGATCTTCCACGAGCAGGAGCCGGTGCAGTTCACCCCGTGGGTGGAGCGGACGATCTTGTCGTGCCGCCAGCGCGAGCGGTAGGTCTCCTCCCAGGCGCGGCTCTCGCGCGTTACCTGGCCATGGCCGTCGGCGAACTGCTCCAGTTCCTTCGACTGGAAGAAGTTCAGCCGGTCCAGAAGATGGCTCATCGCGTTTCCTTTCTCATTGTGCCGGGGTCGCGAGGCCGCGCCCGCGCTCGATGTCGTGCAGCAGCCCGCCGCGCCGCGTGTAGAAGGCCCAGGTCAGCACCAGGCAGAGCACGTAGAAGCCGAGGAAGGCCCAGAGCGCGCCCACCGGCGAGCCGGTCATGGCCAGCGACGATCCGTAGGCCTTCGGGATGAAGAACGCCCCATAGGCCGCGATCGCGCTGGTGAAGGCGATGATGGCCGCGCTTTCGCGTTCCACCTGCCGCTGGCGGGCGGCGCCGGTGAGGTTCGGCATCAGCTTCGGGATCTCGCGCCCCATGATGATCGGGATCATCTGGAAGGTGGAGGCGTTGCCCACCCCGGTCAGGAAGAACAGCGCCATGAAGGAGCTGAAGAAGCCCCAGAAGGCGCCGGGCTGCGTCCGGATGCCAAGGAAGAAGATCACCGAGGCGGTGGCCGCGATCATCCCGAGGAAGGTCCAGAAGGTGACCCGCCCGCCGCCGAACCGGTCGGAGATCCAGCCGGTGCCCGCGCGGCTCAGCGCGCCGACGAGCGGGCCGAGGAAGACGAACTGCAGCGCGTTCACGTCGGGGAACATCAGCTTCGTCAGCAGCGGGAAGCCCGCCGAGTAGCCGATGAAGCTGCCGAAGGTGCCGGTGTAGAGGATCGACATGATCCAGTTGTCGCGGCGCGAGAAGATGATCGCCTGCTCGGCAAAGCTCGCCTTCGCATCCGCGATGTCGTCCATCCCCAGCCAGGCCGCGACGGTCGAGATCAGGATGAACGGCACCCAGATGAAGCCCGCGTTCTGCATGAACAGTTCGCCGCCCTTTGTCAGCGTCTGCGGTGCGCCGCCCATCGTGCCGAAGACGCCGGCAGTGATGACGATCGGGACGAGGAACTGCATCACCGAGACGCCGAGGTTGCCGAGGCCCGCGTTGAGCGCCAGCGCGTTGCCCTTCTCCGCCTTCGGGAAGAAGAACGCGATGTTGGCCATCGACGAGGCGAAGTTGCCGCCACCGAAGCCGCAGAGCAGCGCGAGGACCAGGAAGATGACGTAGGGCGTCGCCGGGTTCTGCACCGCGTAGCCGATGCCGATAGCCGGCAGCAGCAGCGAAGCGGTGGAGAGGGTCGTCCACAACCTGCCGCCGAAGATCGGAACCATGAAGCTGTAGAAGATCCTCAGCGTCGCGCCCGAAAGCCCCGGCAGCGCCGCCAGCCAGAACAGCTGCCCCGGCGTGAAGTCGAAACCGATGGCCGGCAGCTTGGCGACGACGACCGACCAGACCATCCAGACGCAGAAGGCCAGAAGCAGCGCCGGGATCGAGACCCAGAGGTTGCGCCGGGCGATCCGTCGGCCCTTCGCCTGCCAGAAGACCGGATCCTCGGGCTGCCAGTCGGCCAGCGCCCCGTGGCCCATCGCCTCGGCCGTCTCGGCGGTATGGATCGGTTGCATCTCCGGCAGCTCCGGCAGGGCCGAGAGCTCCGTCCCGTGCGCCTTACGCTCCATCGCGCGGATCGAGAAGTGCATCCAGACGAGCGCCGTACCTACGATCAGGAACATGATCGCGAAGCAGGAGGTGTAGATGCCGGTCAGGTCCAGCGCCGCGCCGAAGAGGATCGGCAGGACGAAGCCACCAAGCCCACCGATCATCCCGACGAGGCCGCCGACCGCGCCCACGTGATCGGGATAGTAGACCGGGATGTGCTTGTAGACCGCCGCCTTGCCCAGGCTCATGAAGAAGCCGAGCACGAACAGCACCAGCAGGAACGGCACCAGGTCGATCCGGGTCGAGAAGGAGATCGGCCCGGTCGCGCCGTGGATCACGTAATCCGTCGACGGGTAGGACAGCATGAACAGAAGGAGCGCGCCGAAGCCGAGGCTCCAGTACATCACCGCCCGCGCGCCGAACCGGTCGCTCAGATGCCCGCCATAGGCGCGGAAGATCGAGGCCGAGAGACCGAAGAGCGCGGCGCCGAGGCCGGCGGTCCGGATGTCGACGTGGTAGACGGCGACAAGGTAGTGCGGCGTCCAGAGCGCGAGCGCGACGAAGCCACCGAAAACGAAGAAATAGTAGAGCGAGAAGCGCCAAACCTGCAGGTTCTTGAGCGGCGCCAGCTGTTCGGCCAGGCTCGGGCCGCGGGCGCCAGTGCTGCGGCGCGCGAGGTGCTCCGGATCGTCCTTCGCAAAAAGGAAGAACGCCACGGCCATTGCCGTCAGCACGCCCGCCCAGACATGCGCCACGCCATGCCAGCCCATCGCCACCATGACGAAGGGCGCCGCGAAGGTCGTCAGGGCGGCGCCGACGTTGCCCGCCCCGAAGATGCCGAGCGCGGTACCCTGCCGGGCGGCGGAGAACCAGCGGCTGACATAGGCGATGCCGACGATGAACGACCCGCCGGCGAGGCCCACGCCCAGCGCGGCCACCAGGAACATCGGATAGGTCGAGACGTAGGTCAGCGCCCATGTCGCCGCCGCCGTCAGCAGCATCTGAAGCGTGAAGATGATCCGGCCGCCGAAGCGCTCGGTCAGGATGCCGAGGAAGATGCGCGAGACCGAGCCCGTCAGGACCGGCGTCGCCACCAGGATGCCGAACTGCAGCTCGTCGAGCGACAGCTCCTTCTTTATCTCGATGCCGATGATGGAAAAGATCGTCCACACTGCGAAGCAGATGGTGAAGGCGATCGTGCTCAGTCCCAGGGCGCGGTTCTGATCCGCGCGTGGAATCTGGCCAGCGTTATGCATGTCCGTCCCTCCGTAAGGGCCGCCCGGGGAGGCCGGGCCAGCTGGCACCTCACTCGCCGGGAACGCCGGGGGCGGACTTGATTTGGATCAGAAATGGAATAAAACCATGTAAAATAAATGGCTTAGCAAAAAACATCATGCGCGGCAAAAGCATCGGTCAAGCCCCGGACAACATCCGTTTATCGGAGGGTTGACAAGCTCGTGAGGTCGGCTTGATAATTGTCAATCAAGGGCTTGGGGGCCGACGTGCTATCGCGAGATTTTCCGGAGATTCGAGAGCTCCCGCTGTTCCGGGAGATCGAGGAGGCGCATTTCGAGGCGCTGATGCGCGGCGCCTATCTGCAGACCTTCCCCCCTCAGGTCGAGCTGATCCGCGAAGGCGATCCGAGCGATTTCCTGCATATCGTCGTTGAGGGGATGGTCGAAATGTTTGCCGCCTGGAACGGGCGGGAGACGGTGATGGAAACGGTCAGCCCGGTAGCCGCCTTCATCGTCGCGGCCACGGTCCGCGACGCGCCCTACCTGATGTCGGCCCGGACGGTCCTGCGATCCCGGATCGTCCTGATCCCGTCGCAGGACGTGCGCAATGTCTTCGCCGCCGATCCGGCCTTCGCCCGTGCCGTGGTGACCGAACTGGCCGAACGCTACAGGGGCGTGGTGAAGCACACCAAGGAACTGAAGCTGCGCAACTCTCTGGAACGGCTCGCGAATTACCTGCTTCGCCTGCAAACCCTGACGGGCGGAGCGGAGGAGTTCGACCTCCCGATCGAAAAGCGCCGCCTCGCGGCTTACCTCGGCATGACGCCGGAGAATCTGAGCCGGGGTCTGCGCAGCCTCGAAGCGCATGGCGTGACGAACGACGGGGCCCGGATCGTGATCGGAAGCGCGGAGGCCCTGCGAAAGCTGGCGCGGCCGACGCCTCTGATCGACGACACCTCCCTTTAGCGGCGTTTGCCCGGCGACGCGTGCAGCAGGAGCGGCCCGTAAAGGATGGCATAGCCCGCGAAGGCGCCGATCCAGGCGGCCCCGGCAAGATGGTAGAGAGGCATTGCGACCCCTGGCAGCACCCCTGCGGCCAGGCGTGCCAGCACCGCGACGATCAGCGCAAGGTAGACGGCCACCGTTCCCGGTCCCGCCGTCAGCGCCTGCCCGGTGTGCCCGAGGGTCGCCCGCGTCATCACCGCCAACGTCATCAGCCCGACCGCACCCGCCATCCACAGATGCTGTCCCCCGGTGCCCATCACACCGGGCGCCACCGCCCCGACGGCTTCGGCCAGCGCACCGAGCGGCAGGAAGGCATAGGCCGCATGCAGCACCCAAACCAGGGGCTCGGCGAGCGTCAGCACCCCCAGCCAACGCCAGAGCCGGACGAGGTGCAATGTCCCGGCAAGGGCCAGCAGCGCGGCGGTCGGCCACCCTTTCGGCAGGGCGACCCACAGCACCAGCGCACAAAGCAGCGCGCCAAGCGCCAGCCTGTCGTAGCGCTGCATCGGGGCGGCGGGCAGCCGCGCCTCGCCCCGTCTTGCCAGCCAGTTCCGTGTGAAGGACGGCACGATCCGCCCGCCGATCAGCGCCACCATCATCAGCGCCGCCGCCAGCCCGAGCCGCAGCCCGTAGCCCTCGGCCGCGTATTCGCCCTGTGCCGCCTCCCAATGGAACAGCGCATTCGCCAGGATGAAGGTCGAAAGCAGGGCAAGCACGCCCAGGTTCCGCCAGTTCCGCCCGGCCACGATCTCGCGCCCGATGGCCATCGCGAAGACGACCGGGAAGGCCAGGTCGACACCTGCCGCCAGGGCTGGCGTCAGCACGGCCGACATCGCCACGGCCACGCGCCCGGCGACCCAAAGCGCGAAAAGCGCGGCAAGCGGGCGGCCGACGATGAGCAGGCGCCCGGTCCAGTTGGGCACCGCGGTGGTCAGGAATCCCGCGAGAACCGCGCCAAGATAGCCGAACAGGAATTCATGCGCGTGCCATGACACCGGATCGAAGGCCGTCGGCAGTGCCAGCGAACCGCTCAGCATCCCGATCCACAGCGCCATCGCCAGCGCCGCCCAGGCTGCGCCGCCAAGGAAGAAGGGCCGGAAGCCGTAGGTGAACAGCGCCGGCCCCCGCCAGGCGCGTATCTGCTCTGCCGTTGTCATGCGTTCTCTCTCAGCACCTGCACGCCCGCCTCCGTCACGATGGCGTCAAGCCGGATGTCATGCGGTTGAGGGTAGATGCTGGCCAGCCGCGCGCCCTGAAGGCCCACGCCAATCACGAAGGGCCGCGGCTGCATCGCGGCCAGCGTCCGGTCGAAATATCCCCCGCCGTAGCCGAGACGATAGCCCTCGCCATCCCAGCCGACCAGCGGAGCCAGCGCGATCCGGGGGCGGAGGCGGTCGGCCTCGGGCGGCGGCACGGGGATGTTCCATTCGCCGCGCACCATCCGCGTATCGGGCGTCCAGCGCCGGAAGACGAGCGGAGCGTGGCGCGTCTCGACGACTGGCAGGGCCACCGCCGCACCAGCCGCATGCCAGGCGGAGAGCAGCGGGCGCAGGTCCGGCTCGCTCTGGATCGGCCAGTAGCCCGAAAGGGTCAGGCCGTTCAGACTCGGGAAGCGGGCGGCGACCAGCCCCGCCACATGCGAGGCGAGCGCCTGCCCCACCGCCCTGAGCGCCGCAACGTCCTGCGACCGCCGCGCCGCCAGGAGCCGGTTCCGTTCCGCCCGCCGCCAGCGGGCCACATCGCGCGCCTGCGCCGGATCAACCGAAAGCGGGTCAAAATAGTCCGGTGCGATCTCTTTCGCGGCGCAGGGCGGCGACGCGTAGTCGCCCCGATCTTCGTCACTCATGGCGGGCTCCTCTTCGTCCGGCCACCGGCGCGGAGGTCTACTCCGGCCGGGCAGTCTGGCCAGCCAACCTCGGGGCGACATGTGGCACTGCCCGGTATAGTTCCTTTAATAAGCATTTCATATACCTATTGATGCCGCGAAGATGCGACCTTGCGCCCCACACTTATCTCCTGCCTTCTGGCACCCTCCCGTGACAACACGCTTTCGCCCCGGACATTCGCATCTTAATAAGATTCAAGAATACCCATTGGATAAGGGGGCCGGGACGCCATGCGCCTGACATCGTTCACCGACTACGGGCTACGCCTGCTGATGCGGTTGGCCGCATCGCCCGACCGCTCCCTCTCCACGGCAGAGCTGGCCCATGGCTTCGGCCTGTCGCGCAATCACGTGATGAAGATCGTCCAGCACCTCGCCCGTGCCGGCATCGTCGACACGCGCCGCGGCGGCGGCGGCGGTGTCCGGCTCGCCCGCCGCCCCGATGCGCTGCTGCTGGGAGAGCTGGTCCGGCTGCTGGAAGAGGGACAGGGGCTCGTCGAGTGCCTGTCTCCCGGCGGCGGAGCCTGCATCATTGACGGCCGATGCCGGCTGAAGGCACGCCTCTCGCGAGCCGAGGCCGCCTTCATCGCCGATCTCAATGACTCCACCCTGGCGGACATCGCCATGGCCGGGCCCACGTCGTTCTAAGCGGATCGCGCTTGTCCGCCGGCTGCGTCGTCCAGATGGAAATAGAAGCCAAGGTACCCGTTCACATCGCCTTCGTGGAAGAACGGGATCGGCATCTTCCGCCGATCCCGCCAGGCGTCGACGAGGCGGTACCCGATCGCCGTCATCGAACGAATGAACGCATCCTCGTTCTCGATACGATAGGGGACGGCATCGCTGCCGATATTCTGCACCGTGTAGAACGTGTCGGCCCCGCTCTGCATCGGCGTGCGGCTGATGAAAACATGCTCTGGCAGGAGATCGAGCTGCGAGAGCAGAGCGGGCAGCGAGGGCTCAAGGTACTGAAGCGCACCGCAGATCAGGAAGATGTCGGCCTCGCCCTTCATCTCTGACGTGAAGCTGAGTCCCGGGTAATTGCCGTTCTGCAACATCTCCTGACCCGCGGCGACGACGGCTGGCACCTCGCAAATCCGCCAGTTGAAATCGGCCGGAAACGGAATGAGCTCCCTGTAGCTGCCGTATTCCTTCGCCAGGCTCCCGCCGATGTTCAGGATCCGGACGCCGGGCCGGAGGATCGGGCGCATGTGAACCAGGATCGGGTAATCCCGTTCGGACAGGGAATGGATCTGGACGCCCTTTGGCGCGCTGAAGGTCAGAATATCCGTCTTCGTCCGAATGCGGTGGGCCGTCTGCGCCCCCGCCTTCGCCTCCTGCCAGGTCCTGTAAACCCCACGGCAGGCGGCGATGTTATTCGGATAAACCCGCCAGTACCGCCAGGCGTCTGCCGTGACGGGTGTCAGCTGGAACAGGGATTTTATGAATTCACGCATGAGCTTGGGGACCAGAGCGACGATGAGAGATGGCGCGTCAGCATGCCCGTCGCCGCGCCCGTGTCAACGCCTCTCCCCCGCGCCCGTGTCTTCTGCGAATCGATCGGACGTGGCACCGCCATCCCACGGATGCGGGACAGGGTCCGGCCCCACTCCCGAACCGTCTGCTCAATGATCCGCCGACTGCACGCAAGGCTGGCGTCAATTCGTGCCAAGGCCGAGCGCGGACCTCGCCTGCCCAAGCACGGTCTGCGGACATCCGGCGGCATCGATCCGGCGCCAGGCGATGGTGCCTGTGGGCTCATGCAATTGGTGGCGAACGACACTGGCATTCGCGTCTGACGCGCCCGGGGCCCGCAACTCCGCTCGCGCCAGCAACACGTCGGCAGGCGCTTCCAGCCAAAGGCCGGCGAAGGGCACGCCGGCCCGTTCGGCCACGGCCTCTGCGTCGGCACGAAGGACGGGATCGAGGAAGGTCGCGTCCAGCAGGACCGTCTGGCCGGCAGACAAGAGAGCCCCCGCTCGCGTGAAAAGCTGTTGATAAACAGCCGCGCGCCGTGCCGGTGCATAATCTGCCTCGGGCAGCCTCTCCTCCTCGGCGTGACCAGCCTTGCGTTCCAGGTCGGAGGATAGCCAGACGGCGCCCGGAAGCGCGCCCACCTTGGGTGCAAGGCCTGAGGCAAGCAGGCTCTTTCCGCTTGCGGAATAGCCTCCAATCGCGATCAGCCGCGCGGGCGGCGGCTCCAGCGCCCTGCCTGCCAAGGCAAGGAGAGCCCCTGCCTCTTCGGAAGAAGCTCCGGCGTGTCCTTGCGCGGCGTCGGTCTGCAACAGCACCATCGCCCGGATCGCGGCCCGCACGGAAAGAAAGAGCGGCAGCGCGGCCAGCCCCGAATCCTCTTTTCCCCGAAGGCTGCGCAGCCAGGCATCAAGCACCCTGCAGGCCGCACGCCAGTCACCGGAATGCCCAAGATCCATGAGAAGGAACGCAAGATCGTAGAGCACGTCGCAGGTGCCGAGCTCTTCCGAAAATTCGAGAGCGTCATAAAGCGCCGGGCGCCCGTCGAGCAAAACGATATTGCTGAGGTGCAGGTCGCCGTGCCCGCGCCGGACGTGCCCGCCCTGCCCTCGGACATCCAGAAACGCACGACGACGGGAAAGTTCGGTCTGCGCGGCCACCAGCCATCGCGCGGCCTGCTCCTTCTCTGCGTCCGCAGCGCCCGACAAGCCGGCGAACACGCGGTCGAGTTCGGCAAGGATGTCGTCGATCAGCCTGTCCCCGGAACGGCGGATGACGGGTGCCCCGGCGTGATAGGCGGCGATCGCCGCACCGGTCGCCGCCGCGAGCCTATCGGTAAATTCGCCCCGTGCCGTTACCTGATCGAGCTGATCGGCCTTGGGGAACCGCCTCATCCGCAGAACCCAGTCGACCGGGGGACCGATCCCTCCCAGCCGCAGCCCCCCCTCGCCACGCGTGATGGGGACCAGATCCCGGTAGAGTGTGGGGACGGACGGCTTGTTAAGGTCCAGCTCCCGCTGCAACAGCCGATGCCGCTGCTCGATCGTGCTCTGATCGACGTAATCGTAATGCACTGCGCGCTTCAGTTTCAGCGCCTCATCGCCGCCCAGAAAAACCATGGCGCAATGCGTTGCCACCACTTCGACCGGGCGGCCGCCAAAAGCTGCCGGCGAAGAGAGAAACCTGATGACGTCGGCCTGATCCATAGACCTTGCGCTCTCCCGCGAAGCCGAAGCCAGCCTAACCCGGTTCCGCGCTCCGGCGCATGATCGACATCAAGTGTGAAGAGTTCTGCTTGGGCTTGCGCAGTGCACGGGGTCCATTCCATCAGCGGCACTGGCGGCGCTCGCGGACCCTGGGTGCAATGATGCGGGCGGCCTCCGACCTTGGGCCGAAGCCGGACAGAAGCGCCGCCCTCACTCACCCCAGTCGCGCCACCGGCGATCATTGCGCTCATCCACTTCTTGCGTTTCGTCAATGCCCCGGACCTGCGGACGCCTAGCAAGGGCGTGGCGACGAGGAGAACAGGCCGATGCGCGACTTCACAAGCCTTCGCCACGAGATGGTGTCGCATCAGATCTATTCCCGGGGCGTGCGCGATGAACGGGTGCTCTCTGCCATGCGGCTGGTCCCCCGCCACAGCTTTCTGCCGGTTCACCAGCAGGCAGAGGCTTATGAAGACCGGCCTATCGTGATCGCCGAGGGCCTGGTGCTTGCCCAGCCCTCCGTGATCGCGGTGATGCTCGAGGCCCTGGCACTCACGGGGGAGGAAAGGGTGCTGGAGGTCGGTGCCTGCGCTGGCTATATCGCCGCGCTGCTCGGCCGGCTTGCCCGAGAGGTCCTGACGATAGAGCCTCACGGGCCCACCGCCCAGCGCGCGGCGGAAGCGCTTGCCGATACCGGTTCCGAGAACGTGCGCATTCTCCATGCAAGCAGCGCAGAGGCTTGGCGGGAGATGGCGCCGTTCGATGCCATTCTGGTCTCTGGCGACACGCCTGACGTTCCGGAAGTCCTGAAGGCCCAGCTGGCCCTCGGCGGGCGGCTGGTTATGCCCGTCGGGGCCGATCCGCGTGGACAGCAACTTGTCCGCGTCACGCGCCTTCCGCGGGGCCAGTTCAACCAGGAGGACCTCGCTGATCTGCGTTATGTCCCGCGCCTTGCTCGGGTCGGCTGGGAGGGTGAGCGACCGGAGCCTGACGCCGGTCGTGCCGATATCTATGCCCCGCCCGCGGCGCCCAGCACGCTTCCGGGCCTGATTGCGGCCGCCGCCGAACCATTCGAGACGCCGGAGACCGCGGATCTGGCCCCTCTCCTCGACCGGATCGGCGATCGGCGGCTCGTCCTGATCGGCGAGTCGACGCATGGCACCTCGGAATTCTACCGCTTCAGGGCGCGGCTCACGCGGCGGCTCATCGAGGAGAAGGGATTTGCCATCGTCGCCGCAGAGGCCGACTGGCCGGACGCCGCGCGCATCGACCATTTTGTGCGCGACCGCACGGCGCCACCTGCCGAATGGGAAGCCTTTGCCCGGTTCCCGACCTGGATGTGGCGCAACCAGGAGACCCACGGCTTCATCACCTGGCTGCGGGAGTGGAACGCCTCGCGGCCGGCAAACTGGCAGACGGGGTTCTACGGGCTGGATCTCTACAGCCTCTTTGCCTCCACGCGAGCGGTCGTGACCTACCTGACCGAGGTCGATCCGGCCCTCGCTGAAATTGCACGGGCCCGCTTCGGCTGCCTGCATCCCTGGGAGGCCGACCCTGCGGCCTATGGCCATGCCGCCATTACCGGCGCCTACCGCGACTGCGCCGATCAGGTGGTCAAAGTGCTCGCGGACCTGCACCGCAATCGCGCGACCTATGTTGCCCGCGACGGCGAACGCCTCTTCGATGCGACCCAGAACGCCTATGTGGCGGTGAATGCCGAGCGATATTACCGGGTGATGTATTTCGGGTCGCGCGCTTCGTGGAACCTGCGCGATGGGCACATGTTCGAGACGCTGCAGAATGTGATGGCCTTCCATGGCGACGCGTCGAAGGCGATCGTCTGGGCGCACAACTCGCACGTCGGCGACGCACGCGCGACCGAGATGTCGCGGCGGGGCGAAAACAACCTGGGCGAACTCTGTGCACGCGGCTTCGGTAT
The DNA here is from genome assembly GCF_004010155.1 of Solirhodobacter olei. GTDB lineage: Bacteria > Pseudomonadota > Alphaproteobacteria > Rhodobacterales > Rhodobacteraceae > Solirhodobacter > Solirhodobacter olei. Next base: position 286,141 of record NZ_RRYH01000005.1, read on the forward strand.
GGACAGCTACCGCATCGGTTTCGGCACCGATCATGGCGAGGTCGCGGCGGCGAGCCAATGGGGCGGCCCGATGGAAGTGAAGAAACTGCGCCCGTCACACCGCGCAAGCCACGAAAGGCAGTTTCATCTCACTCAATACCCTGGCCTCATACTCCCACTGCAGGCGCTGAATTCGCAGCTTGCCGAGGAGCTTTCCGCGTTCCGCCTGCAGCGCGCGGTCGGCGTGATCTACCGGCCGGAGAGCGAGCTCGCGAGCCATTACTTCGGCGCAGACCTGCGCCACCAGTTCGATGAATACGTCTGGGTCGACCGTACCCATGCCGTCGAGCCACTGGATACCGAGCAGGCAAAAGGGCTGCCGGACACCTATCCGTTCGCGCTCTGAGGGCCGGGCCGAACGCGGCCAATTCCTTCGGAACGGCCAGTCACCGAATTGCCGCCCTGTGGGATGCCGCGACGTGATCCCAGCCCCGCAGGGCCGGGATTGACAGCCATCAATGCCCCCGCGCCACCAGCGGTGAAGCCTCGATCCGTACAGACCGGGATACGGGCCGCCAAGATGGAGAGGCAAGTGACCGACCTCAAGCTGCGACAAGCTGTGCTGGACGCGCTGGAGGCCGAGCCCAGCGTTCGGGCCGCCCATATCGCCGTGGCCGTCGAGCAGAGCATCGTCACGCTATCGGGGCATGTGGAAACCCTCAGCGAGAAGACCGCCGCGGAAGAAACCGTGACCCGGGTGAAGGGTGTGCGGGGCATCGCCCAGGAAATCGAGGTCCGCCCGCCCGGATGGAACTCTCTCGCCGACGACGAGATCGCCCACAGGATCACGAACATACTGCGCTGGCATACCTCTGTGCCGGACGAGGGCATCCAGGTCAGCGTTTCAGGCGGACAGGTCACCCTGCGCGGGAAGGTCGAATGGGCCTACCAGCACGAGGCGGTCAAGCATGCGGTGCGCGGGATGTCCGGGGTAACCGAGATCGTCGACGAGATCGAGGTGAGTTCCGGACTGCGCCCGGGCGATATTTCCGAAAACATCGAAAGGGCGCTCAAGCGCGAAGCCGAGATCGAGGCGGCGGCGATCCGCGTTCGCGTTGCTGGCGGACGCGTGGTGCTGGAAGGCCGGGTGCGCAGCCCTGCCGAACGCGAAGTGGTGGAACGGGCCGCCTGGGCAGTGCCCGGTGTGCATTCGGTCGAGGATCGCCTGCAGGTGACGTGACGCCGACCGCGTCACTGCCGTGTCAGGTCGACGGCGAAGGGTCCCTTGTCCCCCTCCATCTCGCGGAACCGCAGCCGGCTTCCGATCTCGAGGCGCGGCCACTCCGCCGGGTCAAGGCTCTCGCGCTGGAAGTAGACTTCGCGCCCGTCGTCGGCGCGCAGATAGCCCCATCCAAGCTCGGGCTCGATCTCGACCACCTCTCCGTGCAGCACCGGCGGATGATGCTTCACCTCCTGGGCCGCCATCTTTCGGCTTGTCGCCTTCAGCCGGTCTTCCAGCGCATCGAAGGCGGCATTGACGGCCATGAGGGAGTCGTGCTCGGCATGGCCCTGCCGCACCTCACGGAACACGTCGAGATCCGGCCCCGGCAGTTCCAGGTGAATGCGCACATCGATGCCGCCGGCGGAGCGCCGGCCCCGGCTTGCTGCCGCGATCGTCACCCGGCAGCCGATGATGTTCGGATGAAACCGGCCGAGTGCCGCGGCGCGCTGGCGGATATGCGCCTCGAGCCCCTCCGCCGGGGCCAGGTTGGTCCAGCTGATCACCAGATCTTTCTGCATCGCTCAAGCCTCCTCAATCAAAGGTCGGCACCGGCCCCTCCTCGGGATCATTACGGGTGCCAACGGCATGGTTCCCGTCGAGGCGTGCGATCGTCCGTGCGATCAGTGCTGCGACAGAGACCACTTTCAACCGGCCGCCCAGGCCCTGCAGGGCCGTCTCGGGGACCCCGGCCCCGTCGCTGACGGTGATGCTGTCGACCTCCGCCCCGGCAAGCCGCGGCACGGCCGCTCCGGTGAAAAGCGCATGCGTGGCAAGAAGATGCACGCTCGCGGCCCCCCGCTCGCGGCAGGCCCGCGCGGCGCGCAGCATCGTGTCGCCACCGACGATCATGTCGTCGACGATGAACACGGTCCGCCCCGCCACCTCGGCGGCGAAAATGTCACCCGAAATCACGCCGCCCGAGCGGCGCTTCTCCATGAAGCCAAATCCCGCCGGGATGCCTGCTTCCGCGAGCGCCTCCTGAAAAAGCGCCGCACGTTTCACTCCGCCGCCATCGGGAGAAAGAATGACCGGAGCCGTCCCCCCGGTCCGCGCCGCGATCTCCGGCGTGAAGAGCGTGTGGCCGTCCAGATGCACCGTGCGGCACCGGAACGCATTCTGAAAGGCCTGCAGGTTATGGACGTCGAGCGTCACCACGCAGTCCGCCCCCACCGCCTCGAACAGCTGCGCCACGTAGCGCGTCGTCACCGGGTCATGCGGCTTGGTCTGCCGGTCCTTGCGCGAATAGGCGAGGTAGGGCGCGATGGCGGTCACGCGCCGGGCCCCGTGCTCGCGGCAGGTGGCAATGAAGAACAGTAGCCGGCAGAGCTTGTCATTGGCCGAGAGGACTGCGTCGCCATTCAACGCCGAAAGCACATAGACGTCCTCCCCACGGACACTGACAAGCGGCCGGCCCTTGTGCTCGCCCGCCTCGAAGGCGCGCTCCTCATGTGGGTCGAGGGCAATGCCGCCGGTCCGGGCCACGGCCCGCCCGAGCGACTCGGAGCTGTTCAGAGCGAAGAAACGCATGAGATGAGAATCAGTCCTCGTCCGACCGGCGCCAATGACGGCCATCAATGCCCGGCACAGGCGCCGGGACGCAGGCTCGGGGCAACGCATGACAACTGGTCGGCGGCCATGACCATGTTCCACATCCCAGCGCTGGGGCGTCCCCCGCAGCCATCTGGCCGGTGGGCGAACAGACGCACCCTTTCGCACGGCAAGCGGCCATTCCCGGTGCGCCGGATGCAGCGGCTCGACACCCTGCCTGCGGGCGAACTCCATCATTCCGCAGCGTCCGTCGAGGATCCTCGGCCACCGAAGGTGACCGGCGGAGGGTCTGGCGTGGTCCTGCTTGCGAAGCGCGGATCGCTGCGCGCGCCTATGACATGACGCCACAGACGCGCCGGGACGGGCACGATCGCAATCCGCTCGACCGGGCCCTTCTTGATGCCGGCCCGTCATGGGCGGAGAAGCTTGGCTTTCTCCGCCGCGTCCTGCGGCCCGAGGTGGAGACGGAGACGCACACCGCGCATGTCTTCCTCGCCGGCAACCGCGCCTACAAGCTGAAGAAACCGGTCCGCCTCGGCTACCTCGATTTCCGGACCCTCGCTGCCCGCGAGGCGACCTGTCGCGAAGAGCTGCGGCTGAACCGCGAGCTGGCCGGCCCGGATGTCTACCTCGGCCTTGTGCCGCTCACCCTCGACGGTCCGCTGCAGCTCGACGGACATGGAAGGCCGGTCGACTGGCTGATCCTGATGCGGCGGCTCCCCGCGCACCGCATGCTCGATGCCATGCTCTCTCGCGGCGAAACGCCCGCTTCGGCCACGATCCGCGCCCTCTCCGCGCGCCTCGCCGGCTTCTACGCGGCGCGCCGGGCCGGGCCTGCCCGGCCAGGGGTCTACCTGCGCCACCTTCGGCAGGAGAGCTCCAGGAACCGGACAATCCTGCTTGACATGCAAGGCCATATCGCCGCCCCCGACCTCGACGCTCTCACGGCCGAGGGCCTGCGGCTTGTCGAAACGGTCGTGCCGGACATCAGCGCGCGCGAGGCGGAGCGAATGGTCGTGGATGGACATGGTGATCTCCGGCCGGAGCACATCTGCCTGACCGATCCGCCGGTGATCTTCGACCGGCTGGAGTTCGCGCCGGATTTCCGCATGATCGACATAGGCGACGAAGTGGGCTTCCTCGGCCTGGAATGCCGTCTTGCCGGCGCGCCCGGGATCGGTCCGCAGGTCGCAGGCATCCTGGCCGCCTCGGGCCTGCCGCCGCCACCGGCTGCCTTCGGGCGCGCCCTGGCCGTGTTCCGCTGCCTGACCCGCGCGCGGCTCTGCATCGATCATCTGAACGATCCTGTACCACGCCGCGCCGCTCAGTGGCCGGAGCGGACGCGCGGCTATCTCGGAGAGGCCCGCCGGCTGCTCGCCATGTCTGACGGGTGATCCGTGGATGCGCTCCGTATGGCCCCTGGCCATGCCCGTGCCGGCCACGCGGGCTACCCGGCCGATTGACCGTTGTCGCCCCCTTCGCCACGCCTGTGCGCGCGCCCGATCGAACGCACCACCTCCGCCACTTCTGCATCGCCAAGCGGCGGGCGGCACCGCATCCGGTTCCAGCCGAGCAGGAGTTCCAGGACAATGTCCGGATCCACGCCGTGCCAGAGCAGGTGGCCTGCAAAAGAGGCGATCGTGCCGTTGCGTCGCCCAGCCTCGACCCCGACCCGCACCAGTTCGCGCCAATAGGCAGGCGAATGTCCCCGATGGGCCCCGTCTCCAGGATCGCGAGGATCAAGCCAGACCGGCAGCGGCGCAAGGTCGAGATCCCCGGGCGACCGCCCAGCGCACCACGCATAGGGCCGCCCGCTTGGATGGATCGAGGGTGGCGCGATAATGATGCCGCCGTCGCCGCGCAGATCGAGCCCGGGTGCGAAGCCGGTACGATTTCGTACGTCCCCGCCCGGGTGAGCAAAATAGAGGTGCCGGCCGCCTCCGCCGGTCCGTACCTCGACGGTCCGCCGCAGCGCGCCGTGCCGCGCCTCCTCTGCGGCAAGCGACGACGCACCGCCGTTTGCCGGGTCGACATCAAGCACCACAAGGCCGGAGAGCCCGCCGGTGACAACGGCCACTCCGGCACTCGGCCAGCGGCGGTACCAGCCCTTTACCTCGGCCTCGGACGGCCGGCGCTTTTGCAGCTCGCGCCAGGGCAGCAGCGGCCGCTTTCTGCGGGGCGACATCGGCACGGGCACCCAGCCACGCGCCAGATAGGCAAGCGCGGCAGCAAGCGCGGATCCGCCATCAGCGCCCGAAACGAACGACGCATTCGGCATGTGCGATCTCCAATGGCTTGACCAGGCGATCGCGGGAACAGCCGGATGGCCAGCACAGGCAGCCCGGGACGCTGTCGGCAGCGCATCCGGGACGGGCGTCGATGGGACTCACCCCCCAGTGCCCGCTGGCTTCGCCGTCTTTTCCGCCAGATAGGCAACGGCAAGATCGGGCGTCGCGATGCGCCGGTAATCGGCTTCGGGAATGGCCACGCCGAAACGGGCGTTCAGCGCGATGACGAGATTCAGAATATCCATGGAGTCGAGCTCCAGATCGTCCTGCAGGTGATCGCCCCCGCCGATCGTCGCCGCGTCCAGGTCCGGCGCCACATGGGTGAGTTCCTCAAGAAAGGCGCGACGGATTTCATCATGTGTCATAGGGCCTCCGGAGACTGCAGCCTCTGATCGATCTCGGACAGAAAGCGCGCGCCAAGCCTGCCGTCACTCACGCGATGATCGGCGGCAAGCGTGAAGGTCACTGCGGGCCGGGCCACCACCGCACCGTCGCGCACGAGCGCCATCGGCTGCGGGGCGCCCGACGTCACCAGCGCAACCTGGGGCGGCACGATGATGCCGGCCATGGACTCAACGCCAGTTTCGCCCAGACCGGAATAGGTCAGCGTGGCCATGTTCATCTCGGAAGACCGCAGCCGTCCGGCGCGAACCCGGGCTGTCAGGTCGCGCATCGCCCCCATCAGCGCGGCAAGGCTCAGGCGATCGGCATCTAGGATCGCCGGCGCAACCAGCCCACCGCCCCTGAGCGCCACTGCAAGACCAAGGTGGACCCGCTCAGTGGGGTGAAAGCCCTCCGGGCCGAAATGCCCGTTGAAGGCGGCTTCGCTTGCGGCCGCCAGGGCCACCGCCTTCATCAGGAGCGCCCCCATCAGCAGCCGCTCCTCGGGTGGGCGGCCTGCATTGACCGCGTCGAGCCAGGCCATCGCCGCCCCCAGATCGACGGTGTGGGTGACGTAGTAATGGGGAATTTCCCGCTTCGAACGTGTCATCGCTGCCGCAATCGCCCGGCGCATCTCGGCAATAAAGGCACCGCGATCGGGTGCGGCTGACGTCGGTGCCGGCTCAGTCGCGGGGGCCGTGACATCGGCGAGCACAATCGCCCCGCCCGGCCCGCTTCCCTTGATGTCTGCAAGATCGATCCCCAGCTCGGCGGCCCGGGCGCGCGCGGCCGGAGAAGCCCCCAAGCCAGCCGCAACGCGCTGTTTCGGCGGTGAGGCTGTGGGCGCCGGGGTCAGGACCGGGGTCGGAGCTGCCGCCGGCATCCGGGCCTCCACAACCTCCGCGGCGGGTTGCGCCGCCGGGGCCGCAGCGGCGGCCTCGCCAATGCTCCGGATCTCGGCCAGAGCCGCCCCCACAGGCAGGGTCTGCCCCAGTTCCGCATCGAGCCTCTCGACGATGCCGTCGTCGAACACCTCGATCTCGATCGCGCCTTTCTGAGTCTCGACCACAGCGACGACGTCGCCGTGCCTCACTTGGTCGCCGGGCTTGACCAGCCATTCGACCAGCTTGCCCGCCTCCATGTCGGCGCCGAGCGAGGGCATGGTGAAGACGGACATCTCACGCCTTCCCCAACACGGATTTCGCGGCGGCGACGATGCCGGGCACCTGCGGCAGGGAGGCGTCTTCAAGGTGCTTGGGATAGGGGATCGGGACCTCGGCCGAGCAGACCCGCCCTACCGGCGCGTCGAGGTGCCAGAAGGCCTGCTCCATGATCCGTGCCGCGATCTCGGCAGAGAGCGAGCCAGAGCGCCACCCCTCATCCACGATCACCGCGCGACGCGTGCGCGCAAGCGAGGCCATGATCGTGGCGTCATCGAGCGGGCGCAGCGACCGCAGGTCGATGACCTCGGCCTCGATCCCGTCGGCGGCCAGCGCCTCGGCCGCCTCCAGCGCCTTGTAGAGCGAACCGCCATAGGTGATCAGGCTCAGGTCGCGCCCGGGCCGTCGGATTGCCGCCTTGTCGATGTCCACGGGACCCGCGTTCTCGGGCAGCTTGCCCGTGCGATTGTAAAGCATGACGTTCTCGAAGATCAGCACCGGGTCCGGCTCCTGCAGTGCCGTCCAGAGCATGCCGCGCGCATCCCCGAGCGTCGCCGGCGCCAGGACGCGAAGGCCGGGGATGTGGGCGTACCACCCCTCCAGCGAATGCGAATGCTGGGCGGCAAGCTGCCTGCCCGCCCCGGTCGCAAGGCGGATGACCAGCGGCACCCCGAACTGGCCGCCCGACATGTGGCGGATCGTGGCGGCGGTGTTCATGATCTGGTCGAGCGCCAGAAGGCTGAAGTTCACCGTCATCAGTTCCACGATCGGCCGCATGCCCGCAGCCGCCGCCCCCACTCCGGCGCCGGTGAAGCCGGATTCCGAAAGCGGCGTGTCGCGGATGCGCTCGGGGCCGAATTCGTCCATGAGCCCCTTGGAGACGGCATAGCAGCCGCCATAGGCGCCGACGTCCTCGCCCATCAGGAACACACGGTCGTCCTTCTGCATCGCCTCACGGATCGCCTGCCTGACGGCCTCGCGATAGGTCATCTCGACCGTCTCGGCCGAAGGCGCCGGCACGACGGGCGGCACCGGGCGCTCCGTGGCCATTACATGCGCGCTCAGCGTCTCCAGCGGCTCCCAGTCGCTCTTCTCGGCGAAGTCCACGGCGCCCGCGATCTCCCTTTCCACCTCGGCCTCGACCGCGGCCACCTCATCGGCATGGATCAGATGGTTCTGGCTGAGCCAGCCCTGAAACCGCTTGATCGGGCCCTTCTCGCGCCAGGCCTCCACCTCGGCCTTGTCGCGGTAAAGCTGCGCGTCGAACATCGAATGCGCCCGGAACCGGTAGGTGAGGCATTCCAGGAACTGCGGCTTGCCCGTCTCCCGGATCGCGGCCAGCGCCCGGCGGGCCGCGGCCTCGACCGCGACAACGTCCATCCCGTCAACCTGCATGGATGCGATGCCGTAGCTGGTCACCTTGGCATGGATGTCGGTGTTGGACTCGGTCCGCTTCAAGGCCGATCCCATGGCATAGCCGTTGTTCTCGCAGACAAAGAGCACCGGCAAGGACCACAGCGCGGCGAGGTTCATCGACTCGTGGAACTCGCCTTCGGCCACGGCGCCTTCTCCGAAGAAGCAGGCCGTCACATGCGGAAGCCCGCGCATCCGATCCGCCAGCCCGAGGCCCACCGCCAGCGGCAGGCCGCCGCCGACAATGGCATTACCGCCGTAAAAGTTGTGCGCCGCGTCGAAAATATGCATCGAGCCGCCGCGCCCGCCGGAGGAGCCGGTCGCCTTGCCGTACATCTCGGCCATCACCCGGTCCATCGGCACACCGCGGGCCAGCGCATGGCCATGCTCGCGGTAGGTCGCGACGATGCGATCCTCGGACCCGAGCACGGGGATCACGCCGACCGCCACTGCCTCTTCGCCGTCATAGAGATGCAGGAAGCCGCGGATCTTCTCCTGGGTATAGAGTTCGGCGCACTTGTCCTCGAAGTGGCGGATACGGATCATCGCGGCAAGCAGCTCGCGCACATGATCGTGCGTCAGATGCGGCTTCAGACTGCTTTGCGTGGTCATGATTCATCGCTCTCCAGCGTGGAAATGTCCCCCTCCGGCAGGCCCAGTTCGCGCGCCTTCAGAAGCCGGCGCATGATCTTGCCGGAGCGGGTCTTGGGCAGGGTCTTGCGGAACACCACCTCGCGCGGGGCGACGGCGGGCCCCAGCTTCCTGCGCGCGAGCCCGCGGATTTCGCGCTCCAGCTCATCGGAAGGCTCGTGGCCCGGCTTCAGCGCGACATAGGCCTTGACGATCTCGCCCGCCGTCTCTTCCGGAATGCCGATCGCGGCCGCCTCGGCCACCGCCGGATGTTCGAGCAGGGCGCTCTCCACCTCGAACGGGCCGATCAGGTGGCCAGAGGACTTGATCAGGTCGTCGGCCCGGCCGACGAACCAGAAATATCCGTCGCCGTCGCGCATCGCGAGGTCGCCCGTCAGGTACCAGCCGCCCACGAAGCACTTCTTGTAACGCGCGTCCTCGTGCAGATAGGCCCGCATCATCGAGGGCCAGCCGGGGCGCAGCGCCAGCTCGCCGATCTCACCGTCGCGACAGTCACGGACGCCATCGCCCTGGCGCTGAACGATCGCCGCCTCCACGCCCGGCAGCGGGCGGCCCATGGAGCCCGGGCGGACATCCATCGCGCGGGTATTGGCGATCATGATGCCGCCAGTTTCGGTCTGCCACCAGTTGTCGTGGAACGGCCGCCCGAAGACCTCGTTGCTCCAGACCACCGCCTCCGGGTTCAGCGGCTCTCCGACCGATGCCATGAAGTGCAAGGACGAGAAGTCGTAGGGCTCTGCCGCTTCCCTGCCCGCCCGCATTATCATGCGGATGGCCGTGGGCGCGGTGTACCAGACCTCGACCTTTTCGCGCTGGAGCATGGAATACCAGCGCTCCAGCTCGAAATCCGCCTCGTCGACGATCATCGTCACCCGGTTCACCAGCGGCGCGATGATCCCATAGGACGTGCCGGTGACCCAGCCCGGATCTGCAGTGCACCAGTAGCGGGTGCCGGGGCTCAATTCGAGCGCGTAGCGCCCGGTTTCGGCATGCATGACGACGGCGCCGTGCACGTGCACCGCACCCTTCGGCCGGCCTGTGGTGCCCGACGTGAAATGGATCAGCGCGGGATCCTCGGGCTGCGTCGCCACAACCTCGAACCTGTCGGAAGCCGCCGCCATAGCGGGCCCCAGCGCCACACAGCCTTCGGGCGCCTCGTCCCCGATGATCAGTACCAGCTTCAGCGACGGGATCTCGCCGCGCCATGCGGCGATCTTGCGGCGGTAGGTGCCGGCATCCGTGACCAGCGCCGCCGCCTCGCCAATTTCCATCCGCATCCGGATCGGGTCCGGACCAAAGGCCGAGAACAGCGGCGTGAAGACGAGTCCTGCCTTCAGTGTCCCAAGCGCGGCAATGTAAAGCGCGGGCACCCTGTCGGACAGGGCGAACAGTCGGTCGCCGGGCGCGAGGCCATGTGAGACGATGACATTGGCAAAACGGGCGGTCTGGCCGGACAGATCGGCGTAGCTGAAGCCCTGGCGGCTGCCGTCCTTGCCGAACCACAGGATTGCCGTCTCGCTCCCATGGCCCGCGGCGACATGTCGGTCCAGGGCTTCGTAGGCAATGTTCAGCCCGCCGCCGGGCAGTCCGTCCAGCATCTGCCGCGCGCTGTCCCAGGTGAAGTCCCTTCGGACCGCCTCTGACAGGTTGGCGGCGGCTTTTTCCGCTGCCCCCTTGCGGATCGTTGCCCAAGTCATCGCGCGCCCCGCTCCGGTCCTCAAGTCAACGCTCAAGGCCCGATCTGATCCCCGCAAAATGCCGGCCTGCCTTCATCACGAGGCCCGCTTCACGACGAGCCTGTCGCCCGATGGCGGCGCATGCATTGACGGGTGTCATTTTTCCTTTTGCGGCAGGCGGGCGCGCGTTCGCCGGAGATGGGCGGACGCTTTCATACGACCGGACTTTACGCCTGAAGGATGACGATCGTCGCGGCACTGCCGGTCAGAAGCAGGGCAGAGACCGCGAACAGCCCAAACGCCAGGACGACAGCCGCCGGCCGCCCGCGCAGAACCGACGCCAGCGGCCCGACCGTGGCGCGCCGCGCGGAGTGCCGGACCAGAACCCGGTGGATGGCGGTCGCATAGACCGGTATCGCGCTGCCAAGTGTCGCATAGAAATAAACGCCAGAGAGGTTCGAGAATCGCGCCGAGGCCGCCAGCGTCGGCCCGACCACCCGAAGCGCCAGCCAGTGGTCCCCGCCAAAGGACCCGAACCAGTCCGCCGACAGGAAATAGATCAAGCCGTGCAGGACGATGAACACGGCGACTCTCAGCGGCGGATCGATGAGAAGGAGGCGCGCCAGCGCCCCGTCGGGAAAATTCCGCGCCGCCACGACCGCGTAAAGGAAGAAGCCGAGATAATTGACGGTAAAGACCACGAGCAGACCGTTGGTCACGACCTGCCGCAGAAACAGGCGTAACGCGAGCCCGTTGTCCATGAGCATCGGGCCAAAGCCGGGCCTGAGAGCCACGTAGATCAACAAAAGCGGAACAAGGCCTCCGCAACTGACGGCCAGCGCATTCAGCGAAAATCGCCAGAAGGGCATGTCGACGGAGAAGTATCTCTCGATCATCGTTCCTTGATACGGCAGCGATGGGCATGCGTCGACAGGGCGATGAAGGCAACGGCCGCGCCGGCACGACGACCAAGCAACGGGCACCATCTTACCGCTGCCTGCTTTCGTCACTCCCAGGCTGACGCCTTCAGCCAGTGGAAGACGATGACCTGTGAACCGGTCGCCTTAACACACGGGACCACATTGTCTCCGCCAGAAAGAACAGCCTGACAAAGCCCGACCGGCCGCGCCCGTCTACTCCGCCAGTCGCTGCGGCTCCGGGCAACCCGCGTAAAGCAGGTCGAGCTTGGCCTGAGCGACCCCGAGGCCGAGCACGTCATTAATCAGCGCTTTGATCGCCGTCCCCTCCACGCCGGTTCCGGCGCGAATTTTCGGGATCGCCGCCGAAAGATCATTCAGGACCGGGTCCAGCGTGTGCGAACTGGCATCAAGGGAGCTCGAGAACAGGCAGCCGAGCGAATTGGCGCATCGGGAACCGGTTGAGCTTCCCTGGCCGCCTTGGGCGCTGGAAAGGATCGTTGCAACGGAACCGAGAACCCGTGAGGTGAGCCCCGGGATATCGGGCCCGATCGTCGGTCCCAGAGTCCGCACGGGGTCGTTTTCAGCCTGGTAGCGGGTGAACGTGATCTCTTGCTGTGTCGGCGGCGCCACCGCGTCCGTGATCTGGCCGACTCCGGAACTGTTCAGGGGGACGCCGAGCACTCTTGCGCCGATCCGGACATCTGCCAGGCTCGCCCGCACCGGATCGAAATCGGCCACGACGTCGTCCTGGTGCCACGAGCAGGCATCAGCGCGGTCGGTAAGCCGCGCCGACGCATTGGCGAGATGGACGGAGAGCGAGAGTTCGAACAGGTGGTTTATCTTCACCTTCGGCAGGTCCAGCCGGATCTGGCTTGTCCGCGCCACCGCCGCCGGATCGCCGGGCACGGCGCCAAGCACGATCTGCCGCGGATCGCCAATCGTCACCTTCGCCTGGACTTCTCCGACAGAGGGCAGGGTCAGCGTGGTGTCGACATCGGCCACCCGCTTGCCGAGAAGCTCCGCGCTCGCCAGCACAATGTCGGAGACATTCAACGACATGGGGGGCAGCGGTTGGCCGACCCGGACCTTGCGCAAGTCGGGCGACATATAGATCACGTCGCCGAGCCTGATCGTTTGGCCGCCGCCTGACACCGGCACCCCGAGCGCCGCGTTCAACACCGAGGCCACCGGAAGCTCGGCGTCCAGGATATCGCCATACGTCGTGTCCGACCCGCTGGGCGTAAGCAGGCTTGCCTGGGTCGACAGCGCGTCGAGAAAGCCCTGCCCCGAGATCGCTGTGTCGATACCGCGGCCGGAGCAGAGGACGTGAACCTGGGCCCCGATCAACGGCTCAAGGATCGGCCTCAGCAGGTTTGCCTCCAGCAGGCAATTTGACAGGGCGAAGCTGACACGCGGGTCCTGGATCGCGACGGCGGATCTCGTGAGCACAATGTTGGCGTGGGGGACGAAGAGATTCAGGAGATAGAGCAGCCCGTGGGCGCGCACCACCACCCGCACAGCATTCTGACCCGCGACAGAACCCTGATCAGCTGCCGCAGTGAACACACCGTTGGTGAGCGCGCCGATCTGGATCTGCGAATCTGGCGTGGGCAGTGTCGGATACCGCGTATTGGCCGCGATCGTTTCTCTTGCCATGTCCCGCATGGTTTCCGCGGACGAGAAGTTCCGGATCGCCGTCATCGCCGCCATGTCGGCCTGAGCCTGAACATAGCGCTTCTCCGCCTCCAGGCTGGTCATGTCGATCGCGACCGCAGCGGCGAAGAGGAGGATCGGCATCAGGATCAGCGCCGAAGTCGAGAAAACCCCATCTTCGGCTCGGATGAAACCGGCCAGCACACGCAGAACTCGCATCCCTACATCCACATCGTCGAGCTTCGGGTCAGGGAACTGACGTCGATGCCAACCATTCCCGCAAGCCACATGGCCGGATTGTCGGGCATCTTGTAGGTCACGCTGACCGTCACCTTGTCCGCGCTTGGATCCATTGCGCAGCGAAGGTTAGTAAACTGGCTTTCCTCGAGGAAGATGCCCGACTGCATCACGCTTGGTGCGAGCCTCGTCTTCACGTCCGAGCAGAGTGTCGCGGGGTCGATGCCAGGTTCGTAGTAGCGCAGGCTTCCGCGCGTCAGATCGAAGGAGACCTGCTGCACCTCGCTGGCCGTCGCGAGAATTACACTGATTGCGACCATCATCACGAATAGCATGATGAAGACCGGCAGGATGATCACGAATTCCGCCGTAACAGCCCCGTCCGTCTTCGCCGCGAATGGGCTTGTCATCCGTCGAATTGCGCCACGGCACAGGTAGCGCTCGGATGCCGCGGCATATTCCCTCGCAGCTGCCGCACGCCGACGTCGTTTTGCTTCCTCCGTACCAGCAGCTTCAGCTCTCGGATGCGCGCGGTTGGCGCACCCTCCAATAGATTTTGGCATCTGGTCACCCCATTCTTCGACCAATGCCCCCAAGCAATAAAATTGTTCCGCAAACGCTTGGACTAATCAATAAAATTACTGTTGATTGTGTTAGTTAACACAGCCAACCAAAAACACGAGTTTTTGTGGGCCGTTCGCCCGTTCATTCTGTAAGCCGCAAGCAGCAGAAGAGACATGACAGAATCAAACGTCCACAAATGGCCCGCTTGCTCTACCAGAGCGCGTTCGCCGCAAGGCGACGTAGGTGGGGAAGTACATACACCACTGGCCGATCGAGACCGCTACAGCCTCGAACAGTCCGTCGGGCATCTGCTTTCGTCCATGAGCCGCGTCTACGAGCGTCAACTGGATATGCAACTGAGGCGTGTTTTACTGAACCGGCTGGAGTTCAAGGTGTTGGCCGCGATCGGGCTCGACGGCTGCGCCACGCCGTCCGGCATCGCGGATCTTCTCGCTGTCGAGAAGGCTGCGATCTCTCGGGCGCTTCGGAGCCTCGAGAAAGCAGGCTTGACGCGCATCGGGAGTACTGAGCGAGATCAGAGGCTCCGCGTCATTTCCCTGACGCCGCTCGGCAGCGAGCGTTTGGTTCAAGCGATCGACATCGCAGTGGGGACGCAGAGGCGCATATTCCGCGAACTCAATGCCACAGAGTTCGCCCACTTGGGGGAACTCCTCTCAAAGCTGAGGTTTGCTCACCTGCACAAACCGTGATTGGCGTCTCGCTTCATTCGCTGCCTGAGAGCGAACAATGTGCTGGTCAGTAGGACAAACATGTCTAAAGTGGGTTCGGATCAGGTTGTCGGTCATCTGCCGGCGATTGGGGAACTCTCACGGCGGCCAGTGGCATCATGAGACCGGCCAGCGCGGACCTCCTCACCTTTGGTCTGCGGTCCGAAAATTGTATGCCTTCAATTATCGGATCGTTTAATATCTTTGAGCTGCTCGAAAAATGGAGCCCAGATTCATCGCCGTATCTCTGTCTTGAATGAGCTTCAAGCCGTTCGAGATGAAGAGGAAAGATGACCGGACAAAGTCGGCAAGATCTCCGTCTGGTTGCGGGGCGTTCCAGGGTCAGGACTTAGCCAGAATGTCCGGGGACACGGCTACCAATGAAGGCCTTCCCCAGCCGATACGGCTCGGCCCACCGCGGGGCATGAGATGGGACGCCAGCAGGGTTGCGTTCGCACGCCCCCCTGTCACGAAGCCGATCAGCCCGTTGGCGTAGCCGGAATAGGAGCAGTTCAGCTTCTCCAACCCGTTCAGATTGCCCGCTTCGCCGTCCGATCGCAGGGATCTCAGGGATCGCAGAGGTATGACGAACAGCCCCCACCGGACGCAAATCTGGACACCCCGAAGAACGGCATATCCCCGCGGTTTCGACCCGAAGCAATTGACCTTCCCTCGCTGCCGCATGATGATTTTCACGA
>NZ_RRYH01000050.1 GCF_004010155.1 Solirhodobacter olei
AAGGAGCATGACAATGACTGCCGGCATAGCAGCCAAAGGCGGCAGCAGGGCAGCAAATGCTTCAGGCATCACGCCCTCTCGCGGGTTTCAGGACTCGCATCGGTCTCTCACTGCCAACCGGGAAATATCTGCCTGTCGTCAACCGGAGGTGGTTCGCAGGACCGAGAGGTGACAAAAGACTTGGACAAAACTTTGGCGCAGTCCGCTTCAAAACGAGCGCCCATCCCATGTTGCGCTCGTGCGACAGAAAGATTTCGAAAATTGGCGGCTCTGGACGATCTCGAGGCGCGCCCGGCGAAGCAGAAGCGCCCATATCGACGCCAAGCGTCGTCAGCTATGCTGGGCGCTTCGCTCCAGCCCTCGACTGGCAACGATCTTCGCCGAGGCGTGGACCTCGGCGAGACGCTCGTCGGAAAAGTCGAAATTACCTATGTCGGGCAGGATGCGCCGTGTTGCATTCGGCCCGATCAGCTTCATCTGCCAATCAGGG
This sequence comes from Solirhodobacter olei, assembly GCF_004010155.1. Taxonomy (GTDB): domain Bacteria; phylum Pseudomonadota; class Alphaproteobacteria; order Rhodobacterales; family Rhodobacteraceae; genus Solirhodobacter; species Solirhodobacter olei. Next base: position 491 of record NZ_RRYH01000050.1, read on the forward strand.
AAGGCGCGTGCGTCGATCGACGATATTCCGAACGGAACGACATCATGATGGCGCTTGTCCTCGATGATCTTGACGAAGACTTCACCCGTTTCATCGGGCGGTCCCTCGATGGTCTGCATGAAATAGGTCCCATCGTAGAGAAGAAGCCCAGTCACGCCGAGTCTCCTGTTTCTGGCCTGGCTCTCCGACAGGATTGCAAGAACGTCGTTCACGGGGTCATTTAGCCGCGAGACGCTGCGATAGGATATCGTCAGAAGGTCCTTCATAGCATTCGTCCCGGTTCGATTGCGGGGCTTTGAAACGCAAACCGGAAACCGAAGCCACTGGACCGAAGGACGCAAGAAGCGCCCGGGTCCCCACCGAGAAGTCCGCCCCTTTGGCGGCCCCGCCGGGGGCGTACTCCTCGCACATCAGGCCCTGCGGTTGTCCCGTTCGCGCTGCAAACGCCACCGCAGATAACCCTTATATCGCCGCTCTTCCCCTCCGCTGCATCCCGGAATCGACATAATATGCATCACATATGCGGATTTTTGCGTTCTTGCGGGGCACGGGCGGGCAAGATCCCGCCCAACTGGGCCGCGGCAGGGTCGCTCGGTCGGGATGCACGGCTAGTGCGACCAGCCAACCGCCCACCGCAGACAGGAGCTGTCTGTAAAGGGAGGCGCCTTCCACACGGTCAGCAGCACAAATCCGGTCACGGCGACGGCAAAGTCCCATGTCAATCCGACAGCGCTGATCCAGACCGGATCGTAAAGCGCGGCGGCTTGAATACCGACCACCGATGCGTTGGCGCCGCGCATGCGTTTATCAGCCTGCTCAATTAGTCGCTGATCCGGAACGGTTTTCCTCGTCGCTGAGCGGGACGGCATAAGGAGTCACAGCTTTCCGACCAGTTGAATGTGTGTTTGATGCCGCTGGTCCGCTTCAATTGGCCAGCAGCCTGGGCAGACGGGCGAGGTTGTTGGCTGCCATCGTCAGGATGAAGCGGGAACGGACCCGCTCGAGGCCGCGATAGACGGTTTGCGCCATGCCACCCACGGTATTTGCCCAGCCGAAGGCTTCCTCGATCCGTTTGCGGTGTTTGTCGACAGGACATACCCCTCGTGCCGGGTGGTTCGTCGTCGATCGCTGAATATCTGGATTTCTGCACGACATTCGGCGTGACGCGGGCCCGGCGCAGGTCAGTGACAAACCCAGCAACATCATTCCCTTTATCCACATCCAGCTTGAGCTGCCGGGTCGATCCGGGGGACTGACGATGGCTCATGTCCAGCGCGGCACGCCGCTCGGCACGGCCGTCAGCCTGGGTGAGGTCTCCTTGCACGACCAGACCGATACGGTTCTCCATGAGCGCATGCTCGATGAAGCACAAGTTGGCACCCGTGCCCGTGGATTTCTTGTAACGCCGCGCCTCGGGCGGGATCCGTGGTCGAGGCATGTGTGGCATTGGTCCGCTTCTCGCCCCGGAAGCCGACTTCGGCAGTGCGGTTCTGGCGGATGTTGCTGGGCATCGGCTCGGTCTTGGTTTGGGCGTGTTCGGTAGGATCTGCAGGTTCGACGTCAAGCGTTGGGGCAGCCCCCGGATCCTCGTCATCGAGCGGGGTGTCCTCCGCCTTCGGCTGAAAGCTCTTCATCGAAGCCCAAGCCTTCACCAATGTGCCATCGGCGGAGAAATGCTCGTCCGACAGCAGCAGGGCCACTTCGCGATGCGCCAGGATCGCGGCCATCACCTTGCGCGACATCTCGGTCGTCAGCAGCCGGTCGCGGTTCTTCGTGAACACCGTCGGCCTTCGGCTCGGGGCTTCGCCCGTTCAGCGCTGAAATCTGTCCACTGGACACATTTCCGGACGCCCTTCACCCCAGACCGGATCGTCGATCCCCAAGCCGACGAACCAGCGGAACAACAGATTATACTGCATCTGTTCCATCAGCTGCCGCTCGGACCGGGCCGAGAACAGGATCTGAAGCGGGCTCGCCCGGACCAGCCGTTCGGGCGCGATAGAGGGGCGACCAAAATCAACGTAGAGCCCCTCGAACTCCCCATCGAGGCTGGCAAGTGCGTCATTCACCACCTGACGAATCTTGCGCAACGGGCGCCGCACAGGGATGCGCTCTTCCAGATCCACATAGTTGAACAGCGACCCGCTCGTCTCGTCCGCGCTGCGCATCGTAACCCCCGTCAAACTTGCCAAAACGAGGAGTCATGTTCTCAAATCATTGTCGACTCAGCACCATTTCAGCGGGGCTGCTAAAGAAACGCACGGTGGCTGATGGGTTGTCGCGAGCTATTCTTCACTAATGTCCGCTCTACCTTGACACGTCCGGACAGTTGCGCTTCCGGCGAACGGAAACTTCCCGCCCGTTCTCCCCTAGACTACGGCAGCAGTTTTCAGTCTGACAGCGCCGTCCGCAATTGTCTGACAGCCCCAAGGGAGCCGACGGGCCCAAATTGGCAATCATCTCAGGGCCTACCAGAAGTTCGAAGCCGCCGTTCACAAGGGCGTGTAAACCTCTCGAAACTGATCTGGTGCAAGGTTTACTCCAGCCAGGTGCGCCAGTGAAAGAACGGGCGATCCGGAGCGTATGCGGGTCGCGCGCAATGCTGGAGATGGTGACAGTGAAAAGGAAACATCCCCGGGCGGGGCGGCGGCTTGCGTCGCGCCCCAGCGCAACGCCGGCCAATTCCATATCGGGCCGGAAACGGGGGGCGATCCGATGCAGAGGATGACGAAGGGGCGGCCCGCGTCCGACGTGATGCGCCTAGCGACCGGGGACGAGGCGGAGATCGCGGAACCAGGCGCGACGGTGCGGGTCTGGGACCCACTGACGCGGGTGTTCCACTGGAGCCTCGTCCTCACCATGCTCGCCGCCTATGAGACGCCGTCCATGGACGATGCAATCCATGCGCGGGCTGGCTATGCGGCGGCCGGGCTGGTGGCGTTGCGGGTCGTCTGGGGGCTGGCCGGACCACGCTATGCGCGGTTTTCGAACTTCGTGAAGCGGCCGCTGACGGTATTCGCCTATATGCGCGACATCGTCCGCCGCACCGCGACACGCCACCTGGGCCACAACCCGGCAGGCGGCGCAATGGTGGTCGCACTGATCCTGTCGGTTCTGACGACGGCGGTCACTGGTTTCCTGATGTACACCAGCGCCTATCAGTATGGCGACGACACCATCCCCAGGCTGCACATCCTCGCTGCGAATGCCACGCTCGTGCTGGTGGCGATCCACCTGACAGGGGTGGGGGTCGTGAGCCTTTTGCAGCGCGAGAATCTGGTTGTCAGTATGTTCACCGGGCGCAAGCGCCGCGCGGGACCCGACGACATCGACTGAGAGCCCGTGTTCCAGCAGCTTGCCCCGGTTCCAGTTAGCCGCATTAACTGAAAGACTGATACCTTGTTCAGAGCCAATGCAGCGATTGCAGCGCTCGGCCCCAAATGGGTTAGCCTGCCAACTCAACACCACGGCGCACGGGGCCGTTTCCAGTTGTAGCGGACGCTCGCCACCCGAATGGCGAAGGAGAGTGACACGGCACAGGCAGTAATCACGGGCTCAGGCGCGTCAAGCCGCAGGCCGGCGACTTAGATCGCCGCGCCCGCTAGTGCTGCAGGGGAATAGACATCTTCCCGCAGGACACGACGAATCTCGGCGGCCATCACATTGCTCAGAAAGCCACCGCCGACTGCCGTCATCATCCCGAGGAGCACAGCACCAAGCGCGTTCAAACCGCTATGCGATCAAGTTCACGATCCTGCGCGACCGCCCAAGCGGCAGCGCCGGGGACGGCGATATCTTCGGAGCGCAGCAATACGCGCCTCTTCTGGATGTCGAGATCGAATTGGACAACTGAGGTCTCGGCCGCGCCGGGCAACGCCCGGCGCACTGCCAGAACATGACTTTGGCAGCGAGGGCGATGGCGGAAAGGAAGACCCACCGCCATGCTCGTTCCGATGCCTTCTATCTCTGGGCCACCTGCGCCCTGGCAATGACACCGGCACAGCGCCCTCCGGGGTCGAAGTCACCTGCGTTCTGGCAAGTTGGCAATGCCTTCCTGCCCTCCCAAGCCATAGGTACGCTCGCGCAAGGGCATTTCCGAAATGGCGGCTTGCAGCATCTCTAGGATTAACGCTTCAGCGCGGCTCAGCCTTCGGCGCGGATTCGTTACAAGGTGTATGTCGACAGCAGGAGCGTCGCTGTAAGGCGGCAGTCGCCAGAGCAGCGCGTCTCGCAGGTCTCGCTCCACGACATGGATCGGCAACGGCCCGATACCGAGGCCGCAAAGGATCATCCGGCGCACCTCCTCAAGCTGCATGGACTGGCCAACCACCCGCAGATCAAGGAGATGCTGCTGGCGCAGCAGCGCCACCGGCCGCAGCGCGTCGCGCAGATCGTCCGTCTCGAAGGACACGACATCGCAGTTTCGCAAATCCTGCACCTGCAGGTCATGGCGCCCGAACAGCGGATGCGGCGGCCCGCAGAAGAAGCCGAAGTACTCTCGATAAAGTACCTGATAGTCGAGCCTGGGAAGCTTGCGGTTGACGAGGCAAATGCCCAGCGTCGCCTTCTGGTCGCGCACATCCTCCACCACCTCGGCGCTTGACCGGATCCGCATCTGATAGGTGATGCCCGGATGCCGTCGGTAGAGCTCGGTCAGGGCGCGGTCGAGGATCGGCGTCGTCACATGCGAGGCAAGGTGGATCGTGACCCGGCCCGACACCTCCTGCCCGGCCGTCGAGGTCGCCTCCTTCAGCCGGGATATGTCGCCATAGATATCGGTGCAGCGGGCGTAGAGCTCGCGGCCCGCGGCCGTCAGCCGGAATGACCCGCCACCGCGCTCGATCAGCCGCATCCCGAGATCCGCCTCCAGCCGCTGAAGCGCGAGGCTGATCGCCGGCTGCCGCCGCAGAAGTCGGCTGGCCGCCCGCGTTATGCTCTCTTCCTCAACGATCACCACGAAGGTGCGCAGCAGGTTCCAGTCGAGATTGGTGACGAACTTGTCGTCGGCGCTTCCGGGACGGGAAGTAAGGGCATTATCCATATTAATGTTGCTCATTGTGAATATGAATTTTGTCAATTTCATTGCTTCGTGCAATAGCTAGTTCACGAACCCTCCCGAAAGGTTGAGCGATCCGGATGGCTCTCGAAGTGGCGAAATTTGACAAGCGGCCCTGGGTGCTGCTGAGCCCTGCCCTGGTCACGATCACCGCTCTGGTCGTCATCCCGATGGCGTTCATGCTGGCCTATTCGTTCTATCTCAACGTCGACCTGGCGGTGGACAAGCCTGCCTTCCAGTTCGGCAACTGGATCGAGATCGCGACAGACAAGTACTACTACGTTGCGATCTGGAAGACGTTTCGCCTCTCAATGATCGTTACCCTGCTGGCGGCGATCTTGGGCTACGTCCCGGCCTATTTCATCGCGATGACGCGGTTCCGGCACAAGTGGATGCTGCTTCTGCTGCTGATCATGCCGTTCTGGATCAGCTTCATCATTCGCACGCTGAGCTGGATCCACATCCTGGGCCACGACGGGGCGATCAACAGCCTCCTGCTCTACCTCGGCGTAATCAGGCACCCGATGGACATGATGTACAACCAGTACACGGTCATTGTGGGCTTCATCCACGTCTTCCTGCCCTACATGATCCTGAACATCTACGTCTCGCTCGACGGGATCGACCGCAACCTGGAGCCGGCCGCCCGCACCCTCGGCGCGACAGGATGGCAGGCCTTCCGGGAGGTCACGCTGCCCCTGTCGCTGCCCGGGCTCGGCGCCGGATGCCTGCTGGTCTTCGTGCTGACCGCCGGCAGCTACGTCACCCCGCTTATCCTGGGCGGGCCGAACGACTTCCTGTTTGGCAACCTGATCTACGACGCAATCATCACCGAGCTGAACTGGCCGATGGGCGCCGCGCTTTCGATCACCCTACTGGTACTGCTCGGCGTGGTGGTGATTGTCTACAGCCGGCTCATGGGCCTGCGCCAGCTGGCCAAGGCCTTCGCGTGAGGAGGGGCTGATGCGTGCATGGACCCTCATCCGTTTCTATACCGTCTTCGTCTACATATTCATGTTCGCGCCGATCGCGGTCGTCCTGATCCTCGCGTTTAACAAGGCGGAATTCGCAAGCTTCCCGATGACCGGCTTTTCCCTCCGCTGGTTCGAGCGGCTGTTCAACGATCCCACGATCATGCGCGCGTTCAGGACGTCGCTGACACTGGGCCTGATGGTTTCTGCCATCTCGACGACGCTCGGCGTCATGGCCTCGATCGCGCTCGTGCGTTACGAGTTCCGCGGCAAGGACCTGATGACCACATTCCTGATCTCGCCGGTGCTGGTGCCAGAGACGGTGATGGCCGTGGGCCTCCTGATCTTCTTGCGTTACCTGCATATGCCGCGCAGCTTCGGCCTTCTGCTCCTCGGCCATTCGATCCTGGCGCTGCCCTTCGTGGTGCTGGTGGTGCAGGCCCGCCTCGTCGGCATCAAGCGCGAATACGAGGAGGCTGCCAGATCGCTCGGCGCCAACCCGCTGCAGACCTTCTTCTCGGTCACGCTTCCGCTGCTGCTGCCCGCGGTCTTCGCGGGCGCGCTTTTCGCCTTCACCATCTCCTTTGACAACATCACCGCCACGCTCTTCTGGCGGCCGTCTGGGATGGAGACCGTTCCGACGCAGATTTTCGGAATGCTGCGCAATTCGATCAGCCCCGAAATCAACGCGCTCGGGTTTGTCATGATCAGTGTCACTGCCGGGGTGCCCCTGCTGGCGGGCGGGCTGGCACGCTATTTCGGACGAAAAAACAGAGCCCGCCATCCAACAAGGAGTCTGACATGAAGAAGATGGACAGCACGACTCGGCTCGAACGCCTGCGCGAGGCGATGGGCAACGGCGATATCGACAAACGCGACTTCCTGCGCCTGCTCGGCTGCGCCGGCATCACGGCGGGCCTGAGCGGGGGAATCATGACGTCGCTGGCGACGCAGGCCCGTGCCGCCGGCACCGATCTTTATTTTGAGGGCTGGGGCGGCGTCGTCAGTGAGGCGCTGCGCAAGTACGCATTCGACCCCTACACCAAAGCCACGGGCAACAAGGTGATCGACTCGACCTTCGGCGGCGAGAAGGAGGTGCTGACCAAGATCAAGGCGGCCGGTAGCACCAAGGGCCACAACATCCTGCACAGCTCCGGCGTCGACTGGTACATGCGCTGGACCAAGGGCGGCTACGGCGTGAAGCTGGACATGTCGAAGATCCCGAACTTCGACAACGTGATGGAATCCATCGTCGCGCCGTTCAAGAAGATCACGCCGGGCTATCTTTCCGCGGTGCCCTACGACTACGGGACCACGGGCATCGCCTACAACACCAAGCATATCAGTAAGGAGGAGGCCGAGGCGCAGGGCGCCAACATCCTGCTGAACCCGAAATACAAGGGGAAGATCGGCGGATGGGGCGGAGACTGGGCCAACCGCGCCTGGTTCGGTGCATTGCAGTCGGGCCAGGACCCGAACAACATCACCGACTGGAACGCCGTCTGGGCCAAGGTGCGCGAGATGCGCGGGCTGGTGAAGAAGTACTGGTCTTCGGGTGCGGAACTGATGGACCTTCTGGCCAGCGAGGAAATCTGGGTGACCGAGGCGTGGTCGGGCCGCGTCGCCGCGCTGCAGGCGCAGGGTCATCCGATCGGCTATTTCGATCCCAAGAACGGGCTGGCATGGATGGAGAGCATGTTCGTGCTCAAGGGCTCGCCAATGGACGAGTCCGAGCAGCTTCTGAACTTCATGCTCGCGCCCGATACCGCGCTCGCTGTGGCGGCGGGTCAGAAATACCCGTCCTCACTCGATCCGACCAAGGTTAAGATGCCGGAGTCCGTTACCTCCTTGCCGGCCTTCGACCCCACCGGCAAGCTCGCCTCGCTCGTCTTCCGCGATCCGGTCAAGTGGAACGCGGTCGAGAAGGTGCAGGGCCGTATGTGGGATCGCATCAAGAAGGGCGGCTGAGCCCTTCAGAAACCGGGAAGGCGCGGCTGGCCCGCGCCTTCCCCATCGCAACGACTTCGGGACAAGGCGGCACCATGGCGCGCGTCGAACTGAAAGGCCTAACCAAATCATTCGGCCCGGTGAAGGCCGTACAGGCGGCCGACATCGCCTTCGAGGATGCCTCCTTCACGACGCTCCTCGGCCCGTCGGGCTGTGGCAAGACGACGATCCTGCGAATGATCGCCGGGCTGGAGCAGCCGACCGGCGGCGACATACTTGTCGGAGCGGACCGGGTTAACGACGTGCCGATCCACAAGCGCAACCTCGGGATCGTCTTCCAGAACTACGCGCTGTTCCCGCACCGCACGATCGGCGAGAACATCGCCTTCGGCCTGAAATACCGCAAGGTCCCGAAGAGCGAGATGGCCGCGAAGGTGCGAAACGCGCTCGACGTCGTGCGCCTGCCGGGGGTGGAGGACCGCTACCCAAGCCAGCTTTCCGGTGGCCAGCAGCAGCGCATCGCGCTGGCCCGTGCCATCGTGATCGAACCAGACGTGCTCCTCCTCGACGAGCCCCTCTCGGCACTCGACGCCAATCTGCGAGAGTCGATGCGGGTGGAGCTCAAGGCAATCCAGCACCGGATCGGCGTGACCTCTGTCTTCGTGACCCACGACCAGTCCGAGGCGCTCGCCATGTCGGACAGGATCGTGGTGATGAGTGCAGGCAAGGTGGCCCAGATCGGCACGCCAGAGGAGGTCTACAACCGGCCGGCCAACGAATTTGTGGCCGACTTCCTCGGCGCCTCGAACATTATCGAGGGTCGGCTCCAGGGCCGGGCCGATGGCGCAGTGGTTCTGCAGGTCGACGCCTTCGGCGCAGTGCCGGTGCGTGAGGACCGCGCCGCGTCGGTGGGCTCGGGCCCGGCTGCCAAACTGATGATCCGGGCGGAGAAGTTGCTGCTGACCGAGGGTCCGGCTCCGGAGGGTCGCATCGCCGTGAAGGGGGTCGTCGAGGCGGTGGACTACCAGGGCCAGCTCGCGCGCTACTTCGTTCGTGTGGGAGAGCGCACCTACCAGGCGATGAACATGATTGAAGGCCGTCCCTTCGCCGCGGGCGACGAGGTGACGCTGAGCTTCTCCCCCGCCGATTGCGCGGCGCTGCCCGCAGGGACCTGATATGTCGAACCTTTTCTACCAGACCGGCCTCCAGCGGCCTCAACTCGATCGCGCCGAGGGCATCTACCTCTGGGACAAGTCCGGCAAGCGCTATCTTGACGGCTCGTCGGGGGCGATGGTCTCCAATATCGGACATTCCAACCCGCATGTGCTGGCCGCGATGCGGGCGCAGATGGAGAAATCCACCTTCGGCTACCGTCTGCATTTCTCCTCCGACGTGGCTGAGGACCTCGCTGCCCGCACCGCCGCCTTGGCGCCCGAGGGGCTGAACAAGGTCTTCTTCGTCTCCGGCGGCTCGGAGGCAGTCGAGAGCACCCTGAAGCTCGCCCGCCAGTACGCGCTGGCCCGGGGCGAGGCGCAGCGGTGGAAGGTCATTTCCCGCTTCCCCTCCTACCACGGCAGCACGCTCGGTGCGTCGATGGTCACCGGCATGGCGCCGTTCAACGCCCCCTTCGCGCCAATGCTGGTTCAGATGCCGAAGATCGCGGCGCCGCGCGCCTATCTCGACGGGCTCGACCCCGACGATCCCGCCACCGGCCGCCACTACGCCGATCTCCTGGCCGAGGCGATCGAGCGCGAGGGCGCCGACACGGTGCTCGCTTTCATCGTCGAGCCGGTCGGCGGCGCCTCCACCGGCGCGCTGGTGCCACCGCCGGGCTACATGGAGCGCATCCGCGAGATCTGCGACCATTACGGCATTCTGCTCATCCATGACGAGGTGATGACCGGCGGCGGCCGCACCGGCCGTTTCTTCGGTTCCGAACACTGGGGGGGGCGGCCCGATATCATCTCGATCTCCAAGGGCTTCGGCGGTGGCTACGTGCCCCTCGGCGCGATGATCGCGCGCGACGATATAGTGGAGGCGGTGCTCGGCTCCGGGGGCTTCCAGCACGGCTTTACCTATGCCGGCAATCCGCTCGCCTGCGCCGCTGGCCTCGCCGTGCTCGACGTGATCGAGCAGGACGGGCTTGTGGCCAACGCGGCCGCAATGGGCGAGGTATTGAAGGGCCGCCTCGAGGCGCTGATGCAGCGCTTCCCATTCATCGGCGACGTACGCGGCAAGGGCCTGCTGACGGCGATCGAGCTGGTTTCGAACCGCGACACGCTGGCGCCGCTGCCGCGCGACCTGAACGCCTACACCCGGCTTGTCGACATCGCCTACGACAAGGGCCTGATCATCTATTCCCGCCGCACGCGGGGCGGCTATCTCGGCGACCATTTCCTCGTCTGCCCCCCCCTTATCATCACCGAGGAGGGGATCGAGGAGATCATGACCAAGCTCACCTCGGCCCTGGAGGATTTCGCGGCCGAAGCCGGGCCGCGCCTGACGGAGGCGGGCTGAGGCATGGCCGTCGCGATCACCATCGCAGGCGAGGCCGATGCGGAGGCCCTTGCCGACATGCTGGCCGCGCTGGCACAGGAACTCGGAGGGCGGGACCGGTTCCATTCCACGGCCGCAACCCTGGCGCGGCATTTCAGCGGCCCCCGCCCCTTTTTCCACGCGGTGATCGCAAGGGACGGCGGAACCCCGGCGGGCTTTGCCCTCTTCTTCCCGCACTTCTCGACCTGGCGTGGCCAGCCCGGTGCCTATGTTCAGGATCTCTGGGTCTCTCCTCCGGGGCGCGGCACAGGCCTTGGCGAGCGGCTCCTCGCCGCCAGCGCGCGCCACGCGGCAGAGGACTGGCGTGCCGCCTATCTGATGCTCTCGGTCGATGCGGCGAACAGCGGCGCCCGACGGTTCTACGAGAGGCTCGGATTCCGGCTGCAGGCCGACGACCGGCCGATGGCGCTCGATGGAACGGCCTTCGCCCGGCTGCGTTGCGTGGAGGCGCTGGCGTGAGGTTCCCGGACAAGACCGCCACCCTGCACGACGCGATCGCCGAGATCGGGGACGGCGCGACGATCATGCTCGGCGGCTTCGGCGTGCCGGGCACCCCATTCACGCTGATCGCCGAGCTGGTGCGGCAGGGGCAGACGGGCCTGACGATCATCAAGAACGACGCCAACGAAACCGGGATGGGCGTCGACCACCTGCTGGCGGCGGGGCAGGTGCGCCGGCTGATCACCACGCATATCGGCCTCAACCCGCGCGCCATCGGCCTGATGAACGAGGGCCGGCTGGAGGTCGAGTTCTGCGCGCAGGGGATTCTCGCCGAGCGCATCCGCGCGGGCGGGGCGGGGCTTGCCGCCATTGTCACCGATATCGGCCTCGGCACCGAGCTGGCCGCGGGCAAGCAGCATGTGATCATCGGCGGGCGTGACGGGGTGGTTGAGACGGCGCTCAGGGCCGACTTCGCGCTCCTCCACGCCGAGGTGGCCGACCCGTTTGGCAACCTCTGCTACGCGGCCACGGCACGGAACTTCAACCCGCTGATGGCGACGGCGGCGGGGCGGGTGATCGCCGAGACCGAGGCCTTGGGCCCGCTCGGCACGCTGGAGCCGGGGCGCGTCCACACACCCGGCCCCTTCGTCGACCGGGTTGTCCCGCTCGATGCGCTGACCGAGGAATATGCCGTTGTCCGACGCTAGAGCCCGCCTCCTCGCCCGCGCCGCGCGCGACATCGCCCCGGGGATGGTGGTGAACCTTGGCATCGGCCTGCCAACCCGGGTCATCGACCACCTGCCGCCGGCCTTTCCGGTCTGCCTGCACTCGGAGAACGGCATCGCCGGGATCGGCCCGACACTCGGCTACGACGCCGCCGACCGCAACCTAATCGACGCGGGCGGCGCCTATGTCTCCACGCTGCCGGGCACGTCGTATTTCGACTCCGCCACCTCCTTCGCGCTGGTCCGGGGCGGCCGGCTGGACCTGACCATGCTCGGCGCCTTCGAAGTGTCGGCGCGGGGCGATCTGGCCAACTGGAAGATTCCAGGTCTCTTCACCCCCGGTATCGGCGGCGGGATGGAGTTGGCACAGAAGGCGCGGCAGGTGACGGTCCTGACCACCCATCTCGACCGCAAGGGCAAGTCGAAGATCGTCCCCGAATGTACCCTGCCGCTGACCGCGCAGGCCTGCGTGAACCGGATCATCACCGACATGGCCGTGATCGACGTGACCGGGGACGGGCTCATCCTGCGCGAGCTTCGTGCCGGCCTCACTGTCGGCGAAGTGATCGCGGCCACGAGTGCCCCGCTGACTGTGCCGGACGGCACCCTGCCGGAGTTTTGAGGATTTGATGGACGACACGAGAGCCGCCCTGCTTAAGGCCGTGGATGACCGCTTCGATGCGGAGATCGCCTTTCTGGCCGAAGTGACCTCCCACCCCTCGACCCGCGGCAACGAGCAGTCCGCGCAGGATTTCATGGCCGGTGAGTTTGCGGAGCGTGGCTACGAGGTCGACCACTGGCAGATCGACGTGGCCGATATCCGCGACATGCCCGGTTTCTCCCCTGTGATCGGCCCCTACGAGGATGCCGTGAATGTCGTGGGCGCCCATCGTGCGCGCGGCAGGGGCCGCTCGCTCATTCTCAACGGCCATGTCGACGTGGTGCCCGAAGGCCCGCACGACATGTGGGACACGCCGCCCTTCGAGCCCCGCGTGGACGGCGGCTGGATGTACGGCCGCGGCGCCGGCGACATGAAGGCAGGACTGGCCGCCAATCTCTTCGCGCTCGATGCCATCCGCGCGACGGGCCACCAGCCGGCTGGCGATATCTTCCTGCAGTCTGTGGTCGAGGAGGAATGCACCGGCAACGGCGCGCTCGCCTGCCTCCAGCGCGGCTACCGCGCCGATGCGGCCTTGATCACGGAGCCTTTCGCGGAATCGCTGGTGACCGCGCAGGTGGGCGTGATCTGGTTCCAGGTCCATCTGAAGGGCTTGCCCGTCCACGTCGCCTACGCCGGAACCGGCGCCAATGCCATCGAGGCGGCGATCCCCCTCATCTCCGCCCTGCACGAGATGGAGCACTGCTGGAACGCCGCCGACCGACGCCCGGCCAGCTTCGCCCACGTCGGCCACGCCCTGAACCTCAACATCGGCAGAATAGCGGGCGGCGACTGGACGAGTTCCGTCCCTGCATGGTGCGTGTTCGACGTGCGCATGGGGCTCTTCCCCGGCCAGGACCTCGCCACCGCGCGCGCGGAGATCGAGGACACCCTGCGCCGCGCCGCCCGCGAGAACGACTTCCTGAGCAGGAACCAGCCCGAGATCGTCTATCACGGCTTCCAGGCGGAGGGTTATGCGCTCTCGCAGGACAAAAGCGAAACCGCCACGCGCGCGATCGGCACGCTGGAGGCGGCCCACCGCCACGTCACGGGTCGCGCCCTCGACAAGCTGCCGATCACCGCGACCACCGACGCCCGCTTCTTCGGCCTCTACGCCGACACGCCCGCGCTGGTCTACGGCCCGCGCGCCGAGGCCATTCACGGCTTCAACGAACGGGTCGACCTCGAAAGCCTCCGCCGCACCACCCAGTCCATTGCGATCTTCGTCGCCGACTGGTGCGGGCTGGAATCCGTCTGACCCCCAGGAAAGGAATGCCGATGCGCGAGGCCGTCATCGTCTCCACCGCACGCACGCCGATCGCCAAGGCCTATCGTGGCGCGTTCAACGACCTTGATGGCGCAACGCTGGCGGCCCACTCGCTGCGTGCGGCGGTAGACCGCGCAGGTGTGGCGGGCGAGGAAATCGAAGACGTGATCCTCGGTTGCGCCCTGACCCAGGGCGCAACCGGGGTCAACGTCGCCCGCCACGCGCTTCTGGCCGCCGACCTGCCGGTCAGCGTGGCCGGCGCCACGATCGACCGGCAGTGCGCTTCGGGCCTCGCCGCCATCGCCACCGCGGCGCATCGCATCGTCGCGGACGGGGCACAAATTACGGTCGGCGGCGGGGTGGACTCGATATCGCTCGTCCAGAACGCCCATTTCAACACCTACCGCGCCCGCGACGGCCACGTGTCCGAGGTCCGGCCCGACTACTACCTGAACATGCTGGAGACCGCGGAGATCGTCGCACGCCGCTACGGCGTCAGCCGCGCCGTGCAGGACGCCTACGCCCTGCAAAGCCAGCAGCGCACTGCCACGGCGCAGGAGGATGGCCGGTTCAATGACGAGATAGTGCCGGTCAGCGCCACGAAGATCGTCACGGACAAGAAGAGCGGCGCGACACGCCCGGAAGACGTTACGCTGACCGCAGACGAATGCAATCGACCGGGCACCACACTCGAAGGTCTTGCCGGGCTGAAGCCTGTCATGGGCGAAGACGGCGTAGTGACCGCAGGCAACGCGAGCCAGCTTTCCGACGGATCGAGCGCCGCCGTGCTGATGGAAGCGGCGGAAGCCACGCGGCGCGGCCTTGCCCCGCTTGGCGCCTACCGTGGCATGGCCGTTGCGGGCTGCGCACCCGACGAGATGGGCATTGGTCCCGTTTTCGCCATCCCGAGGCTCCTGCAGCGGCACGGACTGAACTTGGACGATATCGGTCTCTGGGAAATCAACGAGGCCTTCGCCTCGCAGCTGGTCTACTGCCGCGACCGGCTCGGCATCCCCGACGAACGCCTGAACGTGAACGGCGGGGCGATCTCGATCGGCCATCCCTATGGCATGAGCGGCGCCCGCATGGTCGGCCATGCGCTGATCGAGGGGCGACGGCGCGGCGTGCGCCATGTCGTCGTCAGCATGTGCGTAGGCGGCGGCATGGGAGCCGCCGGTCTGTTCGAGGTCTATTGAGCCAGGCCGGCAGCATCTAGCAGCCGCTCGGCGGAGCCGAACGCAAACGTCCAGCCGAGAGAGCCATGGCCGGCGTTGACGAACAGGTTCTCGAACCCCGCTCGGCCGATCATCGGCAGGTCGTCCGGCGTCTGCGGCCTGAGCCCGGCCCAGGCCTCGGGCGCCTCGTCGTAGCGCGCCGCCTCGGGCATCAGCGCCTGCGCCTTGGCGCGCAGCAAGGCAATTTCCTCCGGCGCGACCTCAAGCCGTTCGGTGAAGCTCGCAAAACCCGACACGCGCACCCGGTCTCCCATCCGCATCACAACGAACTTGCCGCCCGCGTCGGTGACCGAGAGGTCCGGCGCCACGTCCCCCGCCGGATAGGTCAGCGAGACGCCACGGACCCCCACGATGGGCTTGCGGACGACCGCGCCCCGCGGCAGGAGCGTCCCCGCTGCCCGGCCGGTCGCGATCACGAAGAGATCTGCTCCGATCTCGCCCTGGCTCGTCTCGACCGCGACAGCACGCCCGCCCGCGTGCCGCACTCGCTCTACCCGCGTACCGAACTGTAGCCGGCCGCCCAGCCGTTCGCGCAGGATACCGGCCAGGCCCTCGCAAAAGGCACGGCAGTCGCCGACCTCTGCATCCGGCAGATGGATCGCCCCGGCTATCGGCCGGGTCCCACCCTGAAGCGCAGGCTCGCGCGCGCGGGCCTCCTCGGACGACAGGACCACGTGGCGGCCACCGAAGCGGGCCTGGAACTCGGCCGTCCGCGCCGCCGCCGCCAGTGCCTCCTCAGTCGGATGAACGATCAGTTTGCCGGGGCAGCGCCAATCGAAAGCGAGCGGATGCCTCTCGATGAACCCATGGAAGGAGGCCTTGGACAGATGCGCCAGCTCCAGCATCGCGGCCGTGTTGCGGCGCCATGCCGCGCCGGTGCATTGGCTGAGGAACCGAATCGACCAGGGCCAGCGGCCGGGCAGGCCCAGTCCCCAGATGTCCAGGCCCTGGCTGCGGTCTGCCATGCTTGCGGGAAGCGACCTGAGAAATCCTGCCGAGCCCATCGCGCTGACCCTGTCGAACAAGAGTTGGCCGGCGTTACCCCGGCTCGAGCCCTCGGCCGGCCCGCCGCCTGCATCCAGCACCGTGACCCGGAAGCCGGTTTCTGCCAGCCGGCAGGCTGTCGCCAGACCAACGATCCCTGAGCCCACGACGATTGCGGATGCATCTGGGCCCATCGCAGGGGTTCCCGCCGCTCGCATAATGACCTCCCAGATTGATTGTCTGCTGACGGTTTGCACGCGACCGGCTGCTGCTGCAACGCCTAAGGGAACCCTCGGCACTGCCCGTCGTGAGATGAGTTGGGACAGGAGGACCTGGCTTGGAACAGGGATGCACCACCTGTCTCCCTTGATCACTTCAACCCCGGGTGCGGGATGGGGCGCTTTGCGGTCGCCTGGACAAGGCGGCTCATGATGATAGCAGCCCCTGCCCTCAGACCCTCGAGGCACACGCCAATTTACGCGCCTTGATGGCCTCGATCATCGTCGCCCGGACCTGCTTGGTGAAGGTCAGGTCGCGACGCGGCGCAGACCGCGCCGACTTCATGTACCGCCGATCGTCACCGCAGAGACCAATGGCGTCGAGCAGCAGGCCCGGCTCGCGAATGTCTACAAACGGAATTGGAAGCCCCCCACCCAGGCGAAACCGGCATGACCTCGGCCCATGCCGGATGCGCGCGGCCCTGCATTGGCCCAGGACGATCAAGCAGCAAGCATACCTGACCAGGCATTACGAAGACGCAGTCCAAGTTTTGGGCCGGTGCTATGTCGGCATGGAAACTTTAGCGCACGACTGACCTTGGCCGCCACGATTGCCGCGGCAATCGTCGCCGGCAGCGTTTCACCGAATGTGATGGATATCGGGCTCCAAGCCGCGGCAATTACGATACCATCGATGGAATCTCTGAGGGTTGCGCGAGGAGCTCACCTGCTTGAGATCTTCATGGCGCGATTGATCTGGGTCCCTTCGGCCCTGCGCCCCCATCTCAGCCGGGTCTGTGAACACTCACGCCGGACCACCCCGCCCGAGCATTTGCTCATTGATCGCCCTCTGGCTGTGAGCCGCGAGCGTTAATCGTTGCTGCGACCTTCCATCAACTCTACCAGTCCGCGCAATAGTGCGGACGGCCTGGGCGGGCAGCCAGGAATTTTGAGGTCGACATGCATGACAGCGGATACGCCCCCTTGCACGGCATAACTTCCGGCAAAGCATCCTCCGTCGATCGCGCAGTCGCCTGCGGCGACGACCCATTTTGGCGCCGGCGTGGCGTCATAGGCCCTCTGCAGCGCCTCGGCCATGTTCCGTGTCACAGGACCGGTCACCAGCAAGACATCGGCATGGCGGGGTGAGGCGACGAACCGCAGGCCGAACCGCTCCAGATCGTAGAAAGCGTTGCTCAGCGCGTTGATTTCAAGCTCGCAACCGTTGCAGGATCCGGCATCGACCTCGCGGATCGAAAGGCTGCGCCCCAGCACGTGACGGGTGGCCCGGACCAGTTTTGAGCCGAGCGCGTCCCGCTCCGCCGCCTCTTCCCGTGCCAACGGCTCACCAAGTGGGCCACGCAGCAGTCCTTCCAGAAGCAATCTCCGCATGACCCGTTCCTAGAGATCGTGCCCCGAATAGGAGCAGTTGAACGATTTGTTGCACAAAGGAAAATCCGCGATGATGTTGCCCTCGATGGCGGCCTCCAGCAGCGGCCACTGGAACCACGACGGATCGCGCAGATAGCCCTCAGCGATCGTGCCCTCCGGGCCGATTTCGATCCAGGCGAGGATGTCGCCCCGGAATCCTTCCACGAGACCGAGCCCCATCGCACCTGACCCGCCTTCCGGAAGATCGGCGAAGACGGGACCCGCGGGCAGGCTGTCGAGGATTTGCTCGACCAGCGCCAGCGACTGGCGCACCTCCTCGATCCGGATCCATATCCGCGCGTTCACGTCGCCATCGCTGCGGCACGGCACATCGAAGGCCAGACGGTCGTAGGGCCCGTAGGGGAGACCCCGTCTCGCGTCGAAGGCGCGGCCGGAGGCCCGCCCGACGAAGCCGCCCGCGGCGAAGCGCGCCGCGAGATCCGGTGAGAGCCGGCCGGTTCCCACCGTGCGGTCGAGGAGAGAGGGGCTGTTGTCGTAAAGTCGGACCAGCGCGCCAAATCGCGCCCGGATGTCGCCCAACAGGTCCGACACGAGGGCGGCGCCGTCGGCGCGGAGATCGCGCGCCACGCCACCGGGCCGGATCATGTCCTGCATCAGCCGGTGGCCGAAGACGGCGTCGGCGGCCCGCAGGACTCTCTCGCGCAGCACCCCGCAATGGGCGTGCATCATCGCGAAGGCCGCGTCATTGCAGATCGCGCCGATATCCCCGAGGTGATTGGCGAGCCGCTCCAGTTCCGCCATCAACCCCCGGAGCCATAGCGCCCGGTCCGGGACCGTCATGCCGTGCGCGGCCTCTACCGCCTGTGAAAAGGCCCAGGCATAAGCGACCGTGCTGTCGCCGGAGGTGCGACCGGCCAGCATCGTGCCCCGTGCGATTGGGGCGCCGCGCAGGAGGCTGCCAATTCCCTTGTGAGCATAGCCCAGCCGTTCTTCCAGCCGCACGACCGTCTCACCCTGCGCCGTGAAACGGAAATGGCCCGGCTCGATGATTCCGGCGTGTATGGGCCCGACGGGGACCTGATGAAGGCTCTCGCCCTCGGCGGGAAGGAAGTCGTAGGCCGGCATCTCCATCACAGGGGTCGCCGTGCCGGGAGGATGGTGCACACCCAAGCGGCCGTGGTCGAGCCAGGGCCGCAGATCAGGCGCGCCTTCGGCAACGAAGCCGTAGATATCGCGGATGGCGCGCTCCGGCCGCTGTGCGGCGGCATGGTGCCGGCCGACAGAGGGAAAGCTGCTGTCGGTTGGATAGGTCAGCAGGCCGAGCCTCCCGGTCCCTGGCCGGCGGAGCGCCATGTGGACGCCCCGGCGCGAGGCCCAGAGCCCCATCAGTTCCACCGTGTCGCGCCCGAGCGCCTCGGCCGCGGCGACCCATTCCATGAGACCGACGGCACGTTCCGGAATCGGCGCGGACCGGACGTCGGCGGACGACAGATCGATGCATTCGAGGATATCCGCCATTCTTCCTACCCCAGAAGACGCGCGACGTTCTGAAACCAGTGCTCCACCGGCCCCGGCAGATAGAGCCCGGCCGTCAGAACGATCGCCATATGCAGGTAAAGGGCCACCGGGGCGGCCCGCGCCGGGTGTTCCGACCCTTCCGGCGGACCGAAGACAAGGCTGGTCAGGCGCAAGAGCAGGGCACCGAACGCCAGGAGCAGCCCGAAGACCAACAGAAGCGCCAGGGCGGGCGTCCGGGCGAAGGTCGAGGTGACGATGAGGAACTCGCTCAGGAACACCCCGAACGGCGGCATCCCGGCGATGGCGAGAATGCCGAGCGCCAGCCCCCAGCCGAGGGCCGGATGGCTCTGGCTCAAACCTCTGATCTCGGCGAACTTCTGCGTGCCCTTGACCTGCGCGGCATTGCCGACGCCAAAGAAGATGGCCGACTTGGTCAGACTGTGCATCACCATGTGCAGGAGACCTGCGAAATTGGCCAGGGGCCCGCCCATTCCGAAGGCGAAGGTGATGATGCCCATGTGCTCGATCGAGGAATAGGCGAAGAAGCGCTTCACGTCCCTGCGCCGGTAAAGCATAAACCCCGCAAAGATCAGCGACACCAGCCCCATGCCGATCATGAGCGGACCGGGCGCCAGGGCTTCCGGTTGCGCGGCGACAAGCATCTTGAACCGCAGCACCGCGTAGAGCGCGACGTTCAGAAGCAGGCCCGATAGCACAGCGGAAATGGGCGTCGGCCCCTCGGCATGGGCGTCCGGAAGCCAGGCGTGGAGAGGGACGAGGCCGACCTTGGTGCCATAGCCCAGCAGGAGGAAGACGAAGGCGAGATTGAGAAGCGCCGGATCGAACCGGGGTGCTCCGGCGACAAGCCGGGTCCAGACCATCGACGGGGTTCCGTCGCCGAGGACCGGCTGGGCGGCAACATAGACCAGGATCGTCCCGAATAGGGCAAGCGCGATCCCGACAGAGCCGAGGATGAAATATTTCCAGGCCGCTTCCAGCGCTTCGTGGGTGCGGTATATGCCCACCATCAGCACGGTCGTCAGTGTTGCAAGTTCGATCGCCACCCACATCAGGCCGATGTTGTTCGACAGCAGCGCGAGGTTCATGCCGAACATCATGAGCTGATACATTGCATGATAGAACCGGACATAAACGGGCGTCAGCCGGCCGGTCTCGATCTCGTGGCCGATGTAACCGGCCGAGAACAGCGCGGCCGTCAGGCCAACGAAACAGTTGAGCACGATGAAGACGATGTTGAGATCGTCCACCAACAGATAGTTTCCGGGCTCGGGCCTCGGCAGCACGAAAAGGGCGACGGCCGCCAGGAAGGTCAGAACGCTCGCCAGGACGTTCAGCCGGGCGGTGAGCCGATATCCCGGCAGAAGCGCCAACAGCGCCGCCGATCCCACCGGTACCAACAGAATCGGAATGATGGGCGACAGGCTCATCGCCGTTCCCCCCGAAAGCTGTCGAGCGCCCGGACATCGACAGTGTCGAAGCGTTCGCGGATGCGGAACAGGAATATGCCGATCACGATGAAGGCCACCAGAATCGAAAATGCGACCGATATCTCGACGACAAGCGGCATGCCCCGGGCCCCGGCGGCCGCTAGGATCAGGCCGTTCTCCAGCGACATGAAGCCCACGACCTGGCTGACTGCGTTGCGCCGGGTCACCATCATCAGCAAGCCAAGAAGCACAACCGACAGCGCGAAGGCCAGATCCTCGCGGGCGAACGCGGTCGCCTTGGATGTGACGTGAAGCATCAGCACGATCGACAGGGCGACAAGGCCCATGCCGGTCAGCATGGTAAGCCCGGTGCCCACCACCTGCTCCACCTCGCGATGGATCCCGAGACGCTGGACGATCCTTGTCAGCGCGCTAGGGATGATGATCGCCTTGAAGATCAGCGCTATGGCGGCAGTGACGTACAGGTGGCCGGCCGCCTGCGTCCAGGCCTGCCAGGCGACTGCACCCGACAGCACGACGGCGTGCAGCGTGAACGTGTTCAGCAGCGCCTGCAGCCGGTCCTGATAGATCATCATGAAGCTCACGAGCACCAGCCCGCCGGCCAGCAGATGTGCGGTGTCGAAGGCCATCCGTTCCATCTAGAGCGCCCTTGAAACGAAAAGGAGGAGTGTGCCCAGCAGCCCCAGCATCAGCGCGACGCCGAGATAGTCGGGAACACGGAAGACACGCATCTTTGCGATCGATGCCTCGAACACGGCCAGTGCAGCCCCGCCGAGGGCGAGCTTCAGAAGGTAGGTTCCGATCCCAAGCGCCAGCGCCACGGGCGGATCTCCCTCGCGTGCGATGCCCCACGGCACGAACAGGCAGGCGATCAACGAGACGTAGAGCAGGAGCTTCAGCGCCGCAGCCAGCTCGATCATCGCAAGGTGCCGGCCGGAATACTCCAGGACCATTGCCTCATGCACCATCGTCAGTTCGAGATGCGTCGCCGGATTGTCGACCGGGATGCGGCCGTTCTCGGCAATCGCGACGATGACCAGAGAGACGAGCGCCATCCCGAGGGAAACGCGCAGGCCGACGCCCGGCGGCCCGTGAAGGACCTGAACGACCGTCGAGAGTTGTGTCGACCCGGCGACAAGCGAAAGGGCGAAGACCGTAAGCAGCATCGCCGGTTCGGCCATGGACGCGAACATCATCTCGCGGCTCGACCCGATGCCGCCAAAACTGGTGCCTACGTCCATGCCGGCCAGCGCAAGGAAGAAGCGCGCGGAGCCGAGAAGCGCCACGATCGCGATCAGATCCGCCGTCCAGCTGAACTGGAGGCCGGTCGCGAAGGTCGGCACCAGTGCAGCGGCGACCCAGCTCGCCGCAAAGACGAGATAGGGCGTGGCGCGGAACAGCCAAGACGCGTTCTCGGCCAGCACGACCTCCTTGCGCATGAGCCGCAGCAGGTCGCGGTAAGGCTGGCGGATCGGTGGCCCCGGGCGCCGCATCAGTCGTGCCTTTATGCGCCGCACCAGACCCACAAGCCCCGGCGCCAGTGCCAGCACCAGCAGCATCTGCAGACCCTGGATCGCAAAACCGGTGATCAGCGCCATATCGAAAGCACCAGAAGCAGGCTGACGAGGGTTCCCATGACGAACGCCAGGTAGCGCCGGATGGTCAGAAACTGCAGCCGGTTGGCCTCGGTCGCGACCTTCAGAATCCCCCGCGCCAGAGGCAGGTAGGCCCATTCCCAAATCAGGTCGTGCTGAATGACCCTGTGCCGCGCGGGCACCGTCGCGCCGGGGGGGGGCATCTCCACCTCCTCCCGGGCCCGCAGGAGCACCCCGCCGAGGACGCGCCGAAGAGGCTGAGCGAAGCTTCCTGCCCCGTATTGCGTCAGCGGGCTCGGATCGGGAAAGCCGCAGTCCCATGCCGGGGCCCGGCGCAGCGCACGCGTGCCGGCCCGATGCACGACCCAGGCCGCCGCCGAAGCGGTGGCCGCGATGAAGAGGCAGACGAGAAGGGGATTGTAAGTGCTTCGCGCGACGGCGACCGGAACGACGGTGAGCCACGGCTCCGCCGATTGGACCGGTAGCCGGCTCCTGGTCAGGGCCTCGACCACCGGCGCGAGGCGGTCAAGCACCAGCGCCGGAACCAGCCCGGCAAGTACGCAAAGGGCCGCAAGTCCGCCCATGGCCGCCAGCATGTAACGGTCGACTTCGCGCGCGTTGGAGGCCTCTGCGCTTCGCCCGCGGCCGAGAAAGCCGAGGCCGTAGAAACGGACGAACGCCGCCGCCGCGAGCGCCGCCGCAAGTGCCAGCATTCCGCCAGCGGCCGGAACCAGCATCTCGAGCCCGAGCTGCGGCAGCTGCGGGCTTTGCAGCACGGTCTGAAACACCATCCATTCCGAAGCGAAACCGTTCAGCGGCGGAAGCGCCGAGATCGCGACGACACCGATCAGGGTAAGAAAGCTCGTCACCGGCATCCTGCGGATCAGGCCGCCGAGGCCGTCCAGATCGCGCCGCCCGGTCGCGGTCAGCACGGCGCCGGAGCTCATGAACAGCAAGCTCTTGAACGCCATGTGATTGAATACGTGGAACAACGCAGCGCTCAGCGCCAGCGCGGCCGCTGTCGGCATGTCGTCCGCCCTGAACGCTTGGGCAAGACCGATGGCGGCGAAGATCACTCCGACGTTTTCGATGGTCGAATAGGCCAGGATCTTCTTCATGTCGTCGGCCACGGCCGCATTGACGATACCGAGAACCGCCGTCGCAACGCCGGTCAGTATCAGGACCGGGCTCACCATCCAGGGCAACGGGCCGATCAGGTCGAAAACCACGCGCAGGAAGGCGTAGATCGCAACCTTCGTCATGACGCCGCTCATCAGGGCGGAGACGTGGCTCGGCGCCGCTGGGTGGGCCCGTGGCAGCCACAGATGCAACGGCACGACCCCCGCCTTCGAGCCGGCCCCGACCAGAACAAGGAACGCGACGGCGATCGAAACCGGCATTGATCTTGGCAAGGATCGGATTGCGGCGAAGGCGTAATCCCCGCCGCTGCCCGCCAGCAGTCCGAAGGCGAGCACCAGCGCCATTGTGCCGAAAGCCGCCATGATCAGATAGATCAAGCCCGCTGCGCGCACCTCCGCCTCACGGTGATGTGCCATGACCAGGGCCCAGGAGAGCAGTGACATCACCTCCCAGGCGACAAGAAAAGTGAAGGCGTCATCGGCGAGGACGACGAGCGCCATCGCCCCCAGAAACCCCGGGTAGAAGGGCAGCACCCGTCCCGGCTCCTCCTCGTGCCGCCCGTAGCCGATGGCATAGAGGCTGGTCGCGGCACCGCCGATCCCGACGACCAGCAGAAAGAAGTCCGTCAGCGCGTCGAGGCGCAAGTGCGCGCCAATCCATGGAAGGCCGACAGGCAGGACCATTGCACTGCTGTGGCGATCACCCAGCCCCATCAGGCCGACACCGACCAGCCCGAGGCAAGGAAGGATCGACAGCGCGTAGATCAGGCCCGAAACTGAAGCTCGGCCCCGCAACGCGATCGCCAGTGGCGAGAGCAGGAACAGGCCCAGCGTGGCAATCGCGGCGGCCTCAATCATCGGCCTCGCCCTCGGCAGATTGTCCGATGCCGGGCCGTCCCGTGGGATCCTGAAGGCGCACACCGCGGCCCCCGCCGGGACTCTGCGCCCCCTCCCCGATCAGTTCGATCCCGGCTTCGCTGAGCGCGTCGACAACCTTTGTCAGACTGTCGACGATTCCGCGGACGTTACCCTGGCTCGCCTCCATGCGCTGGATCGTCGGAACAGAGACGCCTGCAAGCTTCGCCAACGTTCTCTGATCGATGCCGAGCAGGGCCCGCGCAGCGCGCATCTGAGCAGACGTGATCATGGGCGACTCATGTTTCAGGTATTCTTGAAGCATATTTTAGCATTATTATTGATATATGAAACATCAATATTGATGCGACCCAAGCTGCCCTTCGATTGCGCCGCCCCCGTTCGGGGCGAATGCTTGAGGTCGCCGACAGGCAGTCGCGGCGAGAGCGCCCGAACTGATCGGATGTGGGAGCGAGGCACAACGTGCTGACCGGCCGACGAAGCGGCGCCAAGCCCCAAATCGACTGATCTCTCAGCGGGTTTGCCCGAAGCCAACCGTCTGGGCTTTCTCACAGATCGTCATGAGAGAGAGGGTCGAAAGGTCTCTGCCGGGCAGGGTGATTGCGGGCGGCGCCGCTCTCGCGCCTCCGCCTGACCCGTTCTGCCCCCCCGTCGACGCCCGGGCAATTACGCTCGGAGAATTGACCTGCTCGGCGGAACAAATTTGCGCGCCGTCAATGGCGGACCGGTCCGGAAGTTCGGCCTGTCTTTAAACGCAAAAACGCCGAGGCGGTTGCCACGGCGGAAAGTGCATTATTTCTGGTTGCGGGAGTAGGATTTGAACCTACGACCTTCAGGTTA
>NZ_RRYH01000051.1 GCF_004010155.1 Solirhodobacter olei
GCCGCGCCGCAGGCGCCGGCGTCGGCGGCGGTTCAGCCGGGCATTTCCGGCGCCTCGCCCGGCGTCGGTGCTGCCCCCGCAGCGGAGGCCGGAACGGTCGCGGTGCCCGGTGCCGCGGGCGCCCCGGCCGGGACGACGCAGCCCGGCGCATTGGCGGCGATCGGCGACAGCACGCCTTCCGCGCCTGCCGCGCCGCAGGTTCTGGCGCGCCCGGGGGTCCCCGCGGCCAGCAAGCCCGCCGACAGCGGCAAGGTGCGGATCCTGCGGCCCGGCGCGCCCGCGGCGGGGTTCCAGAATGCGCCCGGGGTGATGGTGAACCGCCTGCCCCAGGTCGGCGGCGGGACGGCGACGGCGAAGCTGCCGGGCGTGCAGGCAGGCAGCCTGCCGGGCCAGGCCGCGACCGTACCCGTGCCCGGTGCTACCGGTGAGGGCGCCGCCGCGACGTCCGCCCCCGCGCCGCAGCCGCCGGTCATCGCCAATGCCGTGCCCGCCGCCAATCCCGACGGCAAGCCGGAGGTGGCGGTCATCCTGCTCGACCAGGGGGGCAATGTCCTGGACCGGGCGGCGCTGGCGGCGAGCAAGCTGCCGGTGAGCTTCGCGGTCGACCCGACGGCGCATGACGCCGGCGACTGGGCCACCACCTATCACGACGGCGGCCACGAGGTGCTGCTGTTTGCCACCTCGATCCCGCGGCTGGCGACGCCCTCGGACCTCAACGTCACCTTCTCCGCCTATTTCCGGGCGGCGCCGCAGGCGGTGGGGGTGATCGATCTTGCCCATGGCGGCTTCTCTGCCAACCGGTTGATGGCGCAGCGTGTCGTCTCCATCCTTGCGGGCGACGGCTATGGGCTGGTGACCTACCGCAGGGGCCTCGACGCCGCGGAGCAGGTGGCGCGGCGGGCGGGGGTTCCGGCAGCGCAGATCACCGCCGCCGCGGACCGCACCGATCGTGGCGGGCTGAGCCAGCTTCTGGACCGCGCCGCCTTCCGCGCCGGGCAGGAGGGCCGCACGGTCATCGCGTTGCCGGCTTCGGAGGCAGTGATGGGGATGCTGGCGGAATGGGCGCGCGGGCCGCAGGGCAAGGCGGTGGCGCTTGTGCCGGTGACGGCGGTGATGCGGAAGTAGGCGCCGAGCGGGGCCGGATGACGCGCAGCGGCGGCCCATCCTTTACGTGGTGAGGAGGGCCAGAGGCTGCCCGCGGTCACGCCGAGGCGTGCCGATGTTTCGTGGTGCACCGAAGGTGCGACGGGGCGGACGGGCGCTGGCCCGGCGGGCTGCGCCCGCTGTTTCGGGCCGTGCAGTGGCCCGGGCTCAGCCGTTGTCGCGTGTGACGAAGAGGCCTGCGTCCTCGGCGGCGCGGCGGATGGCGCGGGACTTGTTCACCGTCTCCTGCCATTCGGCCTCGGGGTCGCTGTCGTAGACGACGCCGCCGCCTGCCTGGATGTGGAGCTTCTGGTCCTTCAGGACGGCGGTACGCAGCGCGATGCACATGTCCATCTCGCCATTGGCCGCGAAATAGCCCACGCCGCCGGCATAGACGCCGCGTTTCTCGGGTTCCAGCTCGTCGATGATCTCCATCGCGCGGACCTTGGGTGCGCCGGAGACGGTCCCGGCGGGCATGCCGGCGAGTAGCGCGGAGAGCGCATCCTCGCCCTCGGCCAGCTGGCCGACGACGTTGGAAACGATGTGCATGACGTGCGAATAGCGCTCGACCGTGAACTTCTCCGTCGGGTGGACGGAGCCGATCCGGGCGACGCGACCCACGTCGTTGCGGCCGAGGTCGAGCAGCATCAGGTGCTCGGCCAGCTCCTTCTTGTCGGCGAGGAGGTCGGCTTCGAGGGCGTTGTCCTCCTCGGGCGTCGCGCCGCGGGGGCGGGTGCCGGCGATGGGTCGCACTGTCACTTCGCCGTCGCGCAGGCGGACGAGGATCTCGGGGCTTGCGCCGATCACCTGGAAGGGGCCGAAGTTGAAGAAGAACATGAAGGGCGAGGGGTTGGTGCGCCGGAGCGAGCGGTAGAGCGCGAAGGGCGGCAGCGGGAAGTCCTGGCTCCAGCGCTGGGAGGGGACGACCTGGAAGATGTCGCCGGCGCGGATGTAGTCCTTCGCGGTCTCGACCGCGGCCATGTATTCGGCCTTGGTGAAGTTCGAGGAGGGTGCTCCGACGGGGGCGATCTCTCCCAGATGCCGCATCTCGCCGCGGGCGGAGCGTTCGAGGTCGCGGACCGCGTCCATCACCCGTTCGGCTGCCTGGGCATAGGCGGCCCGGGCCGAGAGGCCAGAGCTGATCCAGGCCGGGGAGACCACCGTCACCTCGCCCTTGACGCCATCGAGCACGGCCACGACCGAGGGGCGCAGCAGCACCGCGTCGGGTAGGCCGAGCCGGTCGGGCGGGACGTTCGGCAAATGCTCGACCAGCCGGATCATGTCGTAACCGAGATAGCCGAAGAGGCCCGCGGCGATCGGTGGCAGGTCGGCCGGCATCTCGATCCGGCTCTCGGCGAGGAGCGCGCGGAGCGTGTCGAGCGGATGGCCGGGCAGCGACTCGAAGGCCTGGCTGTCGAAACGGGCCTGGCGGTTGATGCGGCTTTCCTCGCCGTGGCAGTCCCAGATCAGGTCCGGCTTCATGCCGACGACGGAATAGCGGCCGCGGACCTCGCCGCCGGTCACCGATTCCAGCATGAAGCTGTCCTTGCGGGCCTCGGCCAGTTTCAGCATCAGGCTGACAGGCGTGTCGAGATCCGCGGCGAGCCGCATGTAGACGACCTGATTGCGGCCAGCGTCCCAGCCCGACTGGAAGGTCTCGAAGGCGGGGACGAGTTCCATGGCCGTCCCCTTAGTGGAACTGGGCGTTGACCGCCGCGATCGCCGACTGGTCGAGCTTGACCGGGGTCTTTGCGATCATCGCGGTGGCGAACATGTTGAAACCGTCGCCCTCTATCCCCTGCGCGGCGGAGGCGGAGAGCTGCTCCTTCAGCCGCTTCACGTCGGCGTCCTTCGGATCGGCGGGCACGATCTTGTCGAGCCGCACGACCCAGGCCGAGCTGCCGGCCTGCAGGCTGGTCAGGTCGCCCGGGGCCTTGAGATCGAAGAGGTCCGGCACCAGCGCGTCGGGCGCGCCCTCGACATTGCCGTTGCGCAGGATCGGCTGGTTCGCCTCGACCTTGCCGAAGGAGGCCAGATCGGCGCCGCCCTTGACCGCCTTGACGATTTCGGCCGCGCGGGCGGTGAGCGCCTTGGCGGTGGCCTCGTCGGTCCAGGCGGCCTTCACCTTGTCGGTGACCTTGGCGAAGGGGATCAGCGCGGCCTTGCGGATGCTGTCGAGCCGGAGCGCAGCGATGCCGCCGTCCTTGAGCTGGATGAGGCTCGGGTAGTCGCCGTCCTTCACCTTCTCGGCGGCGGCCCGGAAGGCCGGGTAGGCGGCGAGGCCGGAGGTGTCTCCCGAGGTGAACGCCATGTGGCCGAGCTGCATCGCGGTTTCCTTGGCCAGATCCTCCAGCGTGGCACCGCCGGCGAGCTTGTCGCTGATTTTCTCGACATCGCTGGAGATGGCGGTGCCGGCCTGCTGCTGCTGCAGACTGGTGGCGATCTTGGCCTTGGCCTCGGCGAAGGTGGTGGTCTTGCCGGGCGTGATGCCGTCGATGCGGAACAGCGCCGGGCCGAGCGAAGACTGGACCGGGCCGACCACGCTCTTGTCGGCGGCGGCGAAGACGGCCTTGCCGGCGGCGGCGAAGAGCTGATCCTCGGTCACCGCGCCCATTGAGATGTCGGAGGGCTTCAGGCCACGGTCGGCGACGAGCTGGTCGAAGGTCTTGGTGCCGGCGTCGAGGGCGGCCTTGGCGGCCTTGGCCTCGGCTTCGGTCGGGTAGACGAGACGGTCGAGCTGGCGGGACTCGGTGGTCACGTAGCTGGCCTTGTTCTTGTCATAGGCGTCCCGCAGCGTCTTTTCCGGGATGTTGATTGTCTTGGCCATCATCTCGGGCGTCAGCGCGACATAGGTCAGCATCTTGGCTTCCGGCGCGGTGAAGTCCTTCTTGTGGGCTTCGTAATAGGCCTTCAGCTCCGCGTCGGTCGGCGCGGGGACCGGGGTTTTCAGATCCGCGGGCGTGATCTTCAGAAGCGAGAAGCCGCGGCGCTCGGCGACGTAGGCCGCGAGGGTGTCGACATAGGTCGCGGGTGCGGGAACGGTGCCGGCGAAGGCCTGTTGCAGGATGTCGCGGGCTAGCTGCTTGCGGGTCTTCTTCTCGAATTCCGACTTGGTCAGCCCGTTGCTGCGCAGGACCGAGCCATAGGTCGCGTCGTCGAATTTGCCGTCGGGGCCCTGGAACGCCTTCATGCCGGCGATCGCCTTGCGGAGCGCGGCGTTCCCGGCCGAGAGGCCGAGCTTGGCGGCGGTGTCGTCAAGCGCGGCGGTGATCACGAGGCGCTGCTGCACCTGGGCGCCGACGCCGGCCTGCATGGCCTGCTGCACGGTCTGATCCTGGCCGTATTGCGAGCGATAGGCCTGAAGCTCCGTCTGCAGGGCGCGGTAATAATCCTGCGAGGTGATCTCTTCCCCGCCGACCTTGCCGACCGTGGTCACGCCGCCGCTGAAATTGGTCACGCCATAACCGCCGAGGCCGAACACAATGGCGGCCAGCATGATCCAGGCGAACACCGTCATGCCGCTCTTGCTACGCATTCTTCCTCCGGGGGCTCAGGCGTCTGGAAAGGCTGTGTAAGGCCTCGGGACAGGGCGGGCAAGGGGGGCGGGCATGCGGGCGCGTGAGCGGAGCGGGCAGGGGCCCGCGCCCACTCAAGGCGCGAAGGCGGCCAGTCGGTCGAAGAGACCGCCGATCCCGGCGCGATCGATATTTGCGAAGGCGATGCGAAGCTGGCGGGTGCCGGCGGGCTCGCCCTCCGGCTGGAACATCGTGCCGGGCAGCATCAGCACCCCGGCCTCTGCCACCAGCCGCTTGCAGAGCGCGTCGGAGCCGAGATCCCAGGGGTGCTCGGCATAGGCGAAATAGGCGCCGCAGCCGAGGAGCCGCCAGCCGGGCAGGCGCGGGAAGCCCTCGATCATCGCGGCGCGGCGGTCGAGGATCTCCGCGCGCTCTCCGGCCAGCCACTGGCCGAGGTTCCGCATTCCCCAGAGTGCGGCGCGCTGGCCCAGCTGATTGGGACAGATCGCGACGGTGTCGAGGAATTTCTCCACCTCCGCCAGCCGCGCGGCGGAGGCCACGGCGGCGCCGACGCGGTGACCGGTCAGCCTGTAGGCCTTGGAGAAGGAATAGAGCTGGATCAGCGTGTCGGCCCAGTCCGGATCGGTGAACAGCTCATGCGGACGGCCCTCGCGGCTGTCGAAGTCGCGGTAGGTCTCGTCCACGATGAGGGCGAGGCCGCGGGCGCGGGCCAGATTGAGGAAGGCGCGGAGCACCTCGGCCGGGTACTCGGCACCGCCCGGGTTGTTGGGGCTGACGAGCACGATGGCGCGGGTGCGCGGGGTGATCAGTGCCGCCGCGCGCTCCGGGTCGGGGATCAGCGTCTCGCCGGTGGTCAGTGCGACGGTGCCGACGCCGGCCATGTCGAGCCACATCTTGTGATTGAAGTACCAGGGCGTCGGCAGGATCACCTCGTCGCCCTCGCCGGCGAGCGTCGCCATGACGGCGCAGAAGGCCTGGTTGCAGCCCGAGGTGATGGCAACCTGGGACGGTGCGATCTCTCCGCCATAGGCGGCGGACCATTGGCCGGCGACCTCGGCGCGAAGCTCCGGCAGGCCGAGGACGGGGCCGTAGAGGTGGGCGGCGTCCTCGGTCAGCGCGGCGTCGGCGATGGCCTGGCGCAGCGCGGGCGGCGGCGGTTCGACCGGGGCGGCCTGGCTTACGTTGATCAGCGGTCGGCCGGGTGGGAAGGTCACGCCCTCGAGCCAGCGGCGGGCCTCCATGACCGGCGGCGGGAAGGTGGCGGCCATGCGGGGGTTAAGGACAGGGATCATCGGGGCCTCGCTGCTGGAACGGGCGGACGGTAGCAGCGGGGTCCGGGCTGGGGAAGGGGCTTCAGCCGGGGTCAGGCGAAGGGGTCAACCGCCTCCGCCGCCTCGGCCGTGTCGTCTTCCGATTCCGCTTCCTGCCGCCTGGCGCGGATCAGCCGCCATTCGCGCCAGACCAGCGCGATCACCGCGAGGTCGAAGAGCGAGAGCAGGATCAGCACCGGCGCATGGCTCAGCACGTATTGGTCCATCTGGTAGACGATGAAGCCCGCGAGCACGACGATCGAGACCGGATGTGCCCAGGGTTTCTTCGCCAGCAGCGCCAGCACCACGAAGAGGTTCAGCAGACCGTGGCCAAAGAGGTAGATCGACCAGAATGTGTGCGGATGGGCCGAGAAGTCATGCACCGCGCGCAGGAGCGAGGCGGCCATCGGATCGGGCGTCTGGCTGGCCAGAATGTGCTGGGTCCAGTGCGCGACCTCCTTCAGTTCGCCGGTCCGGTTGGCGATCTCCAGCACGATGGCGGCCAGCAGCTGCGAGCTGCCGATCAGCGCCTGCATGCCGAGGCTGAAGAGGTAGGAGCCGTGCAGCCAGCGCGCCAGCCGACCGACCGTTGATTTCGCGGGGGCCATCTAGCTGCCGCTCCGCTCAGTCTTTGCCGCGATAGGGTTCCACATACTGAAGCGCCATATCCCAAGGGAAGAAGATCCAGGTGTCCTGGCTGACCTCGGTGATATAGGTATCGACCATCGCGCGGCCCAGCGGCTTTGCGTAGACCGTGGCGAAATGTGCCTTAGGGTAGAGATTGCGCACCAGCTCGAGCGTCTTGCCGGTGTCGACGAGGTCGTCGACCACCAGGATGCCTTCGCCCGCGTCGCCCATGATCTCCGCCTGCGGGGCCTTGATGACGCGCGGCTCGGCCTGGGTCTGGTTGTCGTAGGACTTGACCGAGATCGTGTCGACCACACGGATGCCGAGTTCGCGCGACACGATCATCGCCGGGGCCATGCCGCCGCGGGTGATGGCGACCACGGCGCGCCAGCCGCCCTTGGCCGGGCCCTGGCCGTCAAGCCGCCACGCCAGCGCGCGGGCGTCGCGGTGGATCTGGTCCCAGGAGACGTGGAAGCCCTTCTCATGGGGCAGGCGGTCGGTCATCGGCGGCTCCTCCGGCAGCAGTTGGCCCTGATTACGGATCGGGCGCCGTGTTGGCAAGCTGGATGGGCGCGCCGGGCGCGCGCGACTACTCCGCCGCTTCCTTGCCGTTGCCATTGCCGTTGCGGCCGGTCACCGCGTCGATGTCCGGCGCGTCCACGGCCTTCATGCCGACGACATGGTAGCCCGAGTCCACATGCAGCACCTCGCCTGTGACGCCGGAGCCCAGGTCCGACAGCAGGTAGAGAGCGGAGCGGCCGACGTCGTCCTGCGTCACGTTGCGGCGCAGCGGCGAGTTCAGCTCGTTCCACTTCATGATGTAGCGGAAATCGCCGATGCCGGAGGCGGCCAGCGTCTTGATCGGGCCGGCGGAGATCGCGTTGACGCGGATGCCGTCCTTGCCGAGATCCTCGGCGATGTAGCGCACCGAGGCCTCCAGCGCCGCCTTGGCGAGGCCCATGACGTTGTAATGCGGCATCACGCGCTCGGCGCCGTAATAGGTCAGCGTCAGCATCGAGCCGCCCTCAGCCATCATCGCCGCCGCGCGGCGGGCGACGGCGGTGAAGGAGTAGACGGAGATGTCCATCGTCATCATGAAGTTGTCGCGGCTGGTGTCGACGTAGCGGCCGCGCAGCTCGTTCTTGTCGGAAAAGCCGATGGCGTGGACCACGAAGTCAAGCTTGCCCCAGGTCTTCTCCAGCCCGTCGAAGAGCGCGTCGAGCGAGGCCTCCTCGGCGACGTTGCATTCGAAGAGATGGGTGGAGCCTACCTGGGCCGCCAGCGGTTCGACCCGCTTCTTGAGCGCCTCGCCCTGGTAGGAGAAGGCGAGCTCTGCCCCGGCCTCGGCACAGGCCTTGGCGATGCCCCAGGCAATGGACTTGTCGTTGGCCAGTCCCATGATCAGGCCGCGTTTGCCACTCAGCAGCTTCGTAGACATGGGTAATCCTCGCGCACCGGGGCCTATATGCCCATCCTATTGGCTCATCCTCTAGGCGATGAACGCGCGGGCATCAAGCCTGCCCGGTATGCGCCCCGGGGCCCGGGCGACGCCAGCGCGCTTGCGGAGCAAGGGGGAAAGCGCCAAGACAGACATCGAAAACGGGGCAGCCGAAAAGAGAGGTGCGACATGGCCGATACGGGCGCCACTGCGGGCGAAGTGTTGCGGGACGCCGCTGACCGGGGCGGGATTTTCGCGGGGTCCGATCCGTTCACGATCGCGCGCGCCTGGCTGGCCGAGGCCGAGGCCAGCGAGCCGAACGACCCGAACGCGATCGCGCTGGCCACCGTCGACGCCGACGGGCTGCCGAATGTCCGCATGGTTCTGCTGAAGGAGATCGAGGCCGACGCCTTCGTCTTCTACACCAACTACGGGTCCGCCAAGGCGCAGGAAGTCGACGGCGCCGGCAAGGCGGCCTTCGTGATGCACTGGAAATCCCTGCGCCGCCAGATCCGCGTGCGCGGCCTTGTCGAGCGCGAGGAGGGGCCGCAGGCGGATGCCTATTACGCCTCCCGCTCGCTGAAGAGCCGGCTCGGGGCGTGGGCCTCGGACCAGTCGAAGCCGCTGGCCTCGCGCGCCGCACTGATGGCCGACGTGGCCCGCATCACCGCGCTCAAGGGGCCGAGTCCGCCGCGCCCGCCGTTCTGGGGCGGATACCGAATTCGCCCTCTGGAATTGGAGTTCTGGGCCGATGGCGCCTTCCGGTTGCATGACAGGTTTCGCTGGCGCCGCAATGGGTTGGCGGACGGGTGGGAGATTTCCCGCCTAAACCCGTAACATTCACGCTTCGCGAATGGCACGCGTTCATAAAACCCGATATTTTAGGCTTGAATTCACATGGGTGTTCACGGCAAGTCTCCGGGCAGAGTGTGTCGTTTGGGGAAGCGAACGCGGCAATGACAGACGAAGATAAGGTCGTGCACACTGTGCATGGCCGCGTAAAGTGGTTTGACGTCGGCAAGGGTTTTGGCTTCATCGTTTCCGATGAGGGCGGTCCTGATATTCTGTTGCATGCCAACGTCCTGCGAAATTTCGGCCAGAGTTCCGTCGCCGATGGCGCGGGGATCGAAGTGTCCGTCCAGCAGACCCAGCGTGGGGCGCAGGCGGTCGAGGTCCACGCGATCGAACCGCCCGAGGGAATCGGCGCGGCCGTCGGTGAGGACATGGGCGGCCATCCCGCCGTCGATCCCGAAACCCAGCCGCTGACGCCAGCGCGGGTGAAGTGGTTCGACAAGGTCAAGGGGTTCGGCTTCGCCAATGTCTTCGGCTCGACCGAGGATGTGTTCATCCATATCGAGGTGCTGCGCGCTTCGGGCTTCGCGGATCTGCAGCCCGGCGAGGCGGTCTGCCTGCGTGTCGTGGACGGCAAGCGCGGGCGGATGGCGACGCAGGTGGCCTCCTGGGAGGCGGCGACACGGGAACGCCAGGCGTGAGAGCCCTCCTTGCGGCCATTGCCCTGACTGCATTGGCCATGGCGGGGGCGGCGCAGGCCGCCTGTCGGACCGACCGGGTGGTGTTCCGAACCGGGCAGGGCGACGTCGGTTTCTCGGTCGAGGTGGCCTCGACCGGCCAGGCGCGGGCGAAGGGCCTGATGGACCGGCCCCATCTCGACCCCGGCCGGGGCATGCTTTTCGTCTTCCCCGAGCCGATAGAGGCGCGGTTCTGGATGAAGGACACCCGCATCCCGCTCGACATGGTCTTCGTGGGGCCGCGCGGGACGGTGCGGCAGGTGAAGGCGGCCGCCAAGCCGATGGACGAAACGATCATCGACGGTGGCCCGGGTATCCGCTTCGTGCTGGAGATCAACGCGGGCCTTGCCGCGCGCCATGGGATCCGCCCCGGCGTGGCGATGCAGAGCCCTCTGGTGCCGCAAGATCACGCGGCGTGGCGCTGCGACGCGCCTTGACCCTTTCCCGCCCCGAAAGGAGCGGGTAGGAAGAGCCGGATCGGGGCGTAGCGCAGCCTGGTAGCGCGCTGGTTTTGGGTACCAGAGGTCGCGAGTTCGAATCTCGCCGCCCCGACCATCTTGCCGGGCCTCAGGGCCGGTCTTGCGGGCACAGCCCTGCTTTCACTGCAACGCTGGCTTTCCGAAAGCGCAGGGGCTTTTGCGCATGCCTCCGCTTGAATGCTAAGCATGCTTATATTATACCCTGCTCATGAAATCCGAACGTGTCGATAGTTTCGGGCAGCTGGTCCACAGCTGCCAGCGCCTGCTGAGGGCCAGGTTCGAGGCCCACGGCCGCAGCCTGGGCCTGTCCTCGGCGCAATGGCGCCTGCTGGTTCCGCTCTGGAAAGAGGGGCAGGCGACGCAGTCGCGGCTGGCCGAACTGATGGAGATCGAGCCGATCTCGGTCTCGCGTCTGGTGACGCGGATGGAGCAGGCCGGCTGGGTGGAACGCCGCGCCGACCCGAATGACCGCCGGATCCGGCTCGTGGTGCCGACGGCGAAGACGAATGCGGCCTTTGCCGACCTCCGCAATGTTGCGAACGGGGTCTACGGCGAGGCGATGGCGGGGATGAGCGAGGACGACCGGCTGAAGCTGATCGAGGGGCTCAACACCGTGGTGAACAATCTTTCCGGCGCGCAGGCGGCGGAGGCAGAGGACGAGACATGAACGCCGAAAACAAAGTGCAACCCACCCCCGCAAACGCTGCGCCTGCGCAACCGGAGCTGGCCGTGCCCGCGCGGTCGCGGGGCCGCAGCCGGCGGCTGGGCCTGATGATTTCGCTGCCGCTGGCCCTGGTGCTGGCGGGCGGGTATTTCTGGCTGAGTGGCGGGCGCTACGTGGAAACCCAAGACGCGCAGGCGCATCAGCCGCGGGTGCCGATCTCCTCCAACGTCTCGGGCCTGGTGACGCAGGTCGACTTTCACAACAACCAGCGCGTCCAGAAGGGTGCGGTGCTGTTCAAGGTCGATCCGAAGCCGTTCCAGCTGGCCGTCGAACAGGCCGAGGCGGGCCTGTCGCAGGCGCGGTTGAAGGTCCAGCAGCTCAAGGCCGCCTATGGCGCCGCGGTGACCCAGCAGAAGGTCGCGGCCGATCAGGTGTCGTTCGAGGACAGCCAGCTTGCCCGGCAGGATGCGCTGGCCAAGCGCGGCGCCGCCACGCAGGAGGCGCTCGACCAGGCGCGCAACGCCGATGTCGTGGCCAAGGGCCAGCTCGCGACCGCCAAGCAAGCGGTGGCCAGTGCCGCTGCCGCGCTGAACGGCAACCCCGATATCGCGGTCGATGACCATCCGACCGTCCGCGCGGCGCTGGCCGCGCTCGACAGCGCGAAGTTCAACCTCTCCCAGGCGACGGTGCGAGCGCCGGCCGACGGGATCGTCTACAAGGCCGAAAGCTTCAAGCCGGGCCAGTACGTGACAACGGGCGCCTCCGTCTTCACGCTGGTGGAGACCAAGGACGTCTGGGTCGAGGCCGACTTCAAGGAAACCCAGCTGACCCACGTGAAGCCGGGGCAGGCGGTCACGGTGACCTTCGACCTTTACCCCAACCATGTGTTTCATGGCACCGTCTCCTCGATCGGGGCGGGGACGGGGGCGGAGTTCGCGCTGATCCCGGCAGAGAACGCGACGGGCAACTGGGTGAAGGTGACGCAGCGGATTCCGACGACGATCCACCTGACCGACACCGAGGCGAGCCTTCCGCTGCATTCGGGCATGTCGGCCAGCGTCTCGGTCGACACCGGCATCACCCGCTCGCTGGGTAACCTGATTCCATGAGCACTGCCGAACCGACCCATATGGACGTCCCGCATCGCGGGCTGATCACGTTTTCCATCATGGCGGGCACCATCATGCAGGTGCTCGACACGACGATCGCGAACGTGGCGCTGCCCTCGATGATGGGGGATCTCGGCGCGAGCCAGGACACCATCACCTGGGTGCTGACCTCCTATATCGTCGCCGCCGCCATCATGACGCCGGTGACGGGCTGGGTGTCGGACAAATACGGCACCAAGGAAGTCTTCGTCACCTGCATCATCGGCTTCGTCATCGCCTCGATGGCCTGTGGCATGGCGACGAGCCTGACAGAGATGGTGGGCTTCCGCCTGCTGCAGGGCGTCTTCGGCGCGGCCATCGTGCCGCTGAGCCAGACGATCCTTCTCAATATCAACCCGCCGGAGAAATTCGGCCAGGCGATGGCGCTCTGGGGCGCAGGGATCATGGTGGGCCCGATCATCGGGCCGACGCTCGGCGGTTATCTGACCGAGCATTTCTCCTGGCGCTACGTCTTCTTCATCAACCTGCCGGTGGGCATCGTCGCAGCGATCGGCTGCACGCTGTTTCTGCCGGAGACGGTGCGGCGGATCCGAAACTTCGACTTCTTCGGCTTCGCGATGATCTCGCTTGGCGTCGGCGCGCTGCAGCTGCTGCTGGACCGCGGCTCGGGGAACGACTGGTTCAACTCCACCGAGACCTGGATCGAGCTTGGGCTGACGCTGACCGGTTTCTGGGTCTTCATCGTGCATATCTACACCGCCAAGAACCCGTTCATCGAGCCGGTGATCTTCACCGACCGGAACTTCGTGATGGCGACGATGTTCGGCTTCGTGATCGGTCTGGTGCTGTTCTCGTCGCTGGCGCTGCTGCCGCCGATGCTGACCGATATCTACGGTTATCCAACGGTCACCACCGGCCTCGTCATGGCGCCACGCGGGATGGGGACGATGTTCTCCATGCTGATGGTGGGGCGATTGGTGCAGAAGTTCGACGCGCGCTACCTTGTCGTCACCGGGCTGATGCTGACCGCCACGGCGTTCTGGATGATGTCGGGCTTCACGCCGCAGATGGGCGACTGGCCGGTGATCACCTCCGGCGTGGTGCAGGGGCTGGGGATGGGCCTGGTGTTCGTGCCACTCTCTACCGTGGCCTTCGCGACCATGCCGCAGCGGCTGCGGGGAGAGGGCACCAGCCTGTTCACACTGGTCCGGAACATCGGCTCCTCGATCGGCATCTCCATCGTCTCGGTGGTGCTGACGCGGAACATTCAGATCAACCACGCGGAGCTGTCGACCCACATCAACCCCTACAACCCGGTGTTGAAGCACTACTTCCCGTCTGCCGCGGCGGGGAATCCGCAGATGCTGAAGATGCTCAATCTCTACCTGGTCGACATGCAGTCGCTGATGATCTCCTATGTCGACGACTTCCACCTGATGATGCTGGTGACGATCTGCGCGATTCCGCTGGCGCTGATGCTGAAGAAGCCGAAGGGCAAGGTCGTGGCCTCTGCCGCAGCGATGGAATAGCGGCCCGATCGGGCGTGCCCGCCCGCGCGGCGGAGCAGAAATGCGACCTTCGAGAGGCCGGAGCGGGCCGGGGAAACCCGGCCCGTTGCCTTTGGGCCACGCCCGGGCTGCCGCCACCCGCTTGCGCCCGTGTCGCAGCATCTGTGGATAACTTCCTGTCCTGACGCACGAAATCGGAAGCGGCACAGGCCGCTCGCTCTGGGGATGAATCGCGGCTGTCGGGCCGCCTCGCGACCCCCGTTGAGGTCAACGAAAAATTTGGGTGGAAAACTGTAATTTTTCCGTTGACCCCCCCGGCGAATTTACGTCAGTTTGTATGGGTCGACCGGAGCGCCACAATATCTAGTAGTGGTGTGGGGTGCGGAGCGAGATCACGGAAACCGAGCGGCCCCAGAAGCCGCGCAAGGCTGTGCCAGAAGGCGCGGCCCCTGTGCCTCTCATCTCTGCGTACCGGCTGGCAGCGGGGTAATTACGGGCCGAGAAGCCCGGCTCTAGGACGGGGGCAGTCATGAAGATCGAGCGCAAATTCACGGTGGCAGGCAAGGAGGCCTATGCGGGCCTGAACTTCCGCACGACGGTTTCGGAGATCCGCAACCCGGATGGCAAGATCGTCTTCCGCAACGACGCGGTGGAAGTGCCCGAGGGCTGGAGCCAGGTCGCATCCGACGTGCTCGCCCAGAAGTACTTCCGCAAGGCCGGCGTGCCGGCGGCGCTGAAGCGGGTGAAGGAAAAGGGCGTGCCGGAGTTCCTGTGGCGCTCCGTTCCCGACGAGGCGGCGCTGGCCGCGATGCCGGCGGATCAGCGCTATGGCGGCGAAAGCTCTGCCAAGCAGGTGTTCAATCGTCTCGCCGGGGCCTGGGCCTACTGGGGCTGGAAGGGCGGCTATTTCTCCTCCGAAGGCGACGCGCGCGCCTATTACGACGAGATGTGCATGATGCTCGCCCGCCAGATGGGCGCGCCGAACTCGCCGCAATGGTTCAATACCGGCCTGCACTGGGCCTATGGCATCGACGGCCCGAGCCAGGGACATTTCTACGTCGACTACAAGACCGGCAAGCTGGTGAAGTCGGAGAGCGCCTACGAGCATCCGCAGCCGCATGCCTGCTTCATCCAGTCGGTCGAGGACGACCTCGTGAACGAGGGCGGGATCATGGACCTCTGGGTCCGCGAGGCGCGTCTGTTCAAGTACGGCTCGGGCACCGGCACCAACTTCTCGTCGTTGCGCGGCGAGGGGGAACGGTTGTCCGGCGGCGGCAAGTCCTCGGGCCTCATGGGTTTCCTGAAGATCGGCGACCGGGCGGCGGGAGCGATAAAGTCGGGCGGGACCACCCGGCGGGCCGCGAAGATGGTGATCTGCGACATGGATCACCCGGACATCGAGGCCTTCATCAACTGGAAGGTCATCGAGGAGCAGAAGGTGGCGAGCCTCGTCGCCGGCTCCAAGGCGCATGAGCGGGGGCTGAACGCGATCTTCGAGGCGATCTCTGCCTGGGACGGGCTGGCCGAGGATGCCGCCGATCCGGCCAAGAACGCGACCCTGAAGGGCGCGATCCGGGCCGCAAAGAAGGCCATGATCCCCGAGACCTACATCAAGCGCGTGCTCGACTACGCGGCGCAGGGCTTCGGTTCCATCGAGTTCCCGACCTATGACACGGACTGGGACTCTGAGGCCTACATGACCGTCTCGGGCCAGAACTCCAACAACTCCGTCCGGGTCACCGACGCTTTCCTGAAGGCGGTGAAGGAGGACGCGACCTGGGAGCTGGTGCGCCGCACCGACGGCAAGGTCGCCAAGGAAGTGAAGGCGCGCGAGCTCTGGGCGCAGGTGGGCCATGCCGCCTGGGCCTGTGCCGACCCGGGCATCCAGTTCCACGACACCGTCAACGCCTGGCACACCTGCCCGGAAGACGGGCCGATCCGGGGATCCAACCCCTGCTCGGAATACATGTTCCTGGACGATACCGCCTGCAACCTGGCCTCCATGAACCTGCTGACCTTCTACAAGGATGGCAAGTTCGATGCGGAAGCCTATGTTCACGCGACGAAACTCTGGACCGTGACGCTGGAAATCTCGGTCATGATGGCGCAGTTCCCGTCGAAGGAGATCGCGCAGCTTTCCTATGACTTCCGGACCCTCGGCCTCGGCTATGCCAACATCGGCGGCCTGCTGATGAACATGGGGCTCGGCTACGACTCCAAGGAAGGCCGGGCGCTCTGCGGCGCGCTGACCGCGGTGATGACGGGCGTGGCCTATGCCACCTCGGCCGAAATGGCGCGCGAGCTGGGCGCCTTCCCGAGCCATGGCCGCAACGCCGAGCACATGCTGCGCGTGATCCGCAACCACCGCCGCGCCGCCCATGGCGCGAGCGAGGGCTACGAGGCGCTGGCGGTGAAGCCGGTGCCGCTCGATCACGCGAACTGCCCGGACGAAACCCTTATCACGCTTGCCAAATCCGCTTGGGACGAGGCGCTGGCCCTGGGCGAGAAGCACGGCTACCGCAACGCCCAGACCACGGTGATCGCGCCGACCGGCACGATCGGCCTCGTCATGGATTGCGACACCACCGGGATCGAGCCGGACTTCGCGCTGGTGAAGTTCAAGAAGCTCGCCGGCGGCGGCTATTTCAAGATCATCAACCGCTCCGTTCCATCGGCGCTGGAGACGCTGGGCTACAAGCCCTCGGAGATCGAGGAGATCATCGCCTATGCCGTGGGTCACGGCACGCTCGGCAACTGCCCGGGCATCAACCACACCGCGCTGATCGGCCACGGGTTCGGCCCGGCGGAGATCGAGAAGGTGGAAGCGGCGTTGCCCTCGGCCTTCGACATCCGCTTCGTCTTCAACCAGTGGACGCTTGGTGAGAGCTTCTGCCGCGAAACCCTTGGGATCCCGGCGGAAAAGCTGGCCGATCCGACCTTCGACCTGCTCCGCCACCTGGGCTTCACCAGGGCGCAGGTCGAGGCCGCGAACGACCATGTCTGCGGGACGATGACCCTGGAGGGCGCGCCGCATCTGAAGCCCGCGCATTACGTCGTCTTCGACTGCGCCAACCCCTGCGGCAAGAAGGGTCGCCGGTTCCTTTCGGTCGACAGCCACATCTACATGATGGCGGCGGCGCAAAGCTTCATCTCCGGCGCGATCTCCAAGACGATCAACATGCCGAACGCGGCGACGATCGAGGATTGCCTTTCGGCCTACGAACTGAGTTGGTCGCTCGGCATCAAGGCCAACGCGCTTTACCGCGACGGTTCCAAGCTCAGCCAGCCGCTGGCGGCGGCGCTGGTCGAGGACGACGAGGAGGCGGAGGAGATCCTCGCCACCGGCTCTGCGCAGGAAAAGGCCGCGGTGCTTGCCGAGAAGATCATCGAGAAGGTGTTGGTCAAGGAGGTCGTCCGTAGCCACCGCGAGAAGCTGCCGGAGCGTCGCAAGGGCTATACCCAGAAGGCGATCGTCGGCGGGCACAAGGTTTACCTCCGGACAGGCGAGTACAAGGACGGCTCGCTGGGAGAGATCTTCATCGACATGCACAAGGAAGGCGCGGGCTTCCGGGCGATGATGAACAACTTCGCGATCGCGGTGAGTGTCGGCTTGCAATACGGTGTGCCGCTTGAGGAATTCGTCGACGCCTTCACCTTCACCAAGTTCGAGCCCGCGGGCATGGTGCAGGGCAACGAGGCGATCAAGAACGCGACCTCGATCCTCGACTACATCTTCCGCGAGCTGGCCGTCAGCTACCTCGACCGTACCGACCTGGCGCATGTGAAGCCGCAGGGCGCGAGCTTCGACGATCTCGGCCGGGGCGAAGACGAGGGCAAGCAGAACGTCACCGAGATGAGCGAAAGCGCAGCCTCGCGTTCGCTCGAGGTGCTGCGCCAGATCAGCTCCACCGGCTATCTGCGCAAGCGGCTTCCGCAGGAACTGGTGGTGTTGCAGGGTGGCGCCGGGATCGACCCGGTGGCGGCGCTCGGCACCCTGGTGCCCGAGGTCGCGGCCAGCGGCGGGGCGGCGACGGCGCTGGCCAGCGGGACGGTCACCATGGACGCCCGCACCAAGGCCAAGATGCAGGGCTACGAGGGCGATCCCTGCTGCGAATGCGGCAACTACACGCTTGTGCGCAACGGCACCTGCATGAAGTGCAACACCTGCGGCGCCACGAGCGGCTGCAGCTGACGCTCGGTAGAGGTGTGTGTACCTGCGGGCATAGTTCGTCCCAAATGGTCCAAATTTGTCCGGTTCTGGGAGCAAAGGTTGTCCCGAAGGCCGAGATGGAGACACATCTGAAGGGGTTCGGCGGCGCCGAGCCCCTTTTCGTTGGTGGGCGGTGGGTTTGGATGAGCGGCAGTAGCGGATCGTCGAAATACTGGCGTCACAAAGTGTTTTCGGTTCGGGGCTGTACGCTCACCGACATCACGGCCAACGCCGCCATGCGGCCGACGGCGTGACAACAGCGGCATCGGAGCGTGAGCCACTCATTCATTCAATGGCCAGTTTGGGGCCGTCGATGCGGTCTGACAGGTTTTGTGCAGTACAAACTCGGCTGCGGACAGTTAGCAGCCCTATCTGAGGAGCTTGATACGCTCCTGCAGCACGAGTGCGGCGTTGACGTTCTCCGCGGCCAGCACCGCAGCGATCGCGATCACTGCGTCCAAGGCAGGCCGGTTACGCTGCAGCTCGGCACTGTTTTCGTTTATCGCTGTGTCCAGCAACTCAACCAGTGCAGGGCCTGCTTGATCGCGAGAGAACCGCGTGGACTCAGTTCCGTCCGCTGTCCGCGATGCGATCCACTGAACCCCTTCCAGACGGAGCGTCGCAGCGAACTCACCTGCGAGGAAGTAGGCAAAGCCCGCGACGTTGTCCTCTTCGAAGCGCAGGTGCGTTTCGACCCACAGTTTATAGAGGTCCTTGAGGCCGTCGACTGCCGCATCCCGGTCCGTCAGATTCGTCAGTGCAGCGTGCCCGAAGCCGAGAAGGCTGCGCAAATAGCGTTCGCCATAATACCAGCGGTCGCGTTTCTCCCAGCCTTGCGCGAGACTAAAGACGATCATCTCACGCCATGCGGCGCAGAACCTGACGTCGTCGCATTTGCCCGGCAGGAGCATGAAAGCGTTGATGAATTGTTCGACGGCGGCATGGCCGTCATTCCCGAGCGCGAAGACCGTTTCCCATAGTCTGGGGGCGTGAT
Organism: Solirhodobacter olei; assembly: GCF_004010155.1. Classification (GTDB taxonomy): domain Bacteria; phylum Pseudomonadota; class Alphaproteobacteria; order Rhodobacterales; family Rhodobacteraceae; genus Solirhodobacter; species Solirhodobacter olei. The sequence continues at coordinate 18,548 of NZ_RRYH01000051.1, forward strand.
CCGCCGGTCCCAAGACAATCATGGACGCAAATTTGCGGACGAGATCGTAGCCGAGATCACTTGGTAGCGGGTACTCGCCATCCTCCTTTCGCCGCGCCCTCATCCTGCGGACCTCTGCATGCCAAAGTTTCATGCAGAGGGTAAATTCAGTGTCGGTGTTCTCGTCTCCGAGCGCACATTCGCGACCAAGAAGCCACTGGAAGAGGATGCTAAGGAACCGCGTTTCAAGGCCGTCAGAGGTCATGTCAGCGGGGTCGCTATGGCGCCAGCTCGGTCTTTCCGATGCGAACTCACGGCGCAAGCCATCCGCTTCAAGTCTCTCGTAGCCCTCGATGATCCGCTGAAGGTCGAGCGTGTCGGCATTCGCCGTCACGCCGAAGATCTTCATACGTCGGAACCTGGCGAGCCATCGGTTCCAAACAGCAGGCGCTATTCCATCGTCGTCATCATGCGGGGCCAGCATCACAAGCGCCGACCAGAACAATCCTAGCTGCAGAAGCCTCCACCAAGCGTCACCCAACTGGGCGCGGTTCTGATATGCAGCGTCGCGCACGATGCCGACGGCGCGGTTATCACCACTTGAAAGAAGCCTGAGGACGAGAGGTTCCCAGACCACGTGGTTTTCCACGTCGCGCAGCCATAGCTGCATGACCGCGTGGCCCCAAAGCGCAATGCCTTGATCAAACCTGCCGATCCGGTAACTGCGGAGCCCCTCGGCATCGTCTGGCATAGAGAGCGCCGCCGCTTGCACGACCGCACAAGCGCGCGCGAATGCCTCAGGGCGTTGCGAAATCCACGAATAGCAGCAACCGATGAGCGCCGAGGAAAGCGCCAGCACGTTCAGCTTCCTGACCTCTTCGTCAAGGGTATTGTTCGCTTCGACTATCTGAAGATAGTCAGCGATTTCCAGAGCGTTATCATCGCTGAGCGCTAGGCCCTTTTCGAGCCACTCCTGACACCGATAGGGGATGACGATACCGAGGGTCCGGTCTTGCTCTTCTGATTGCTGCTCTTCGATTTCCCGTCGAAGATCGTCAGGGCATTCAAAGATCAGCTCCGCACTTCCGTCCTCGTATGTTTCGCAGCGGTGGTAGTTGTCGCGGTCGAGCGTCGCCTGAATGACTCGGATTTCCATGGCGCGCGCCCCGTCATGAGGGAATTCCCAGGCCGCGCATGACTGTTTCAGCGCCTCGGCAACGCCCGGATCAGTTTTGAGAAGCTCGACGGCTACGTCATACAAGGTGCGTTTGCGATGAGGTGCGAGCGACCATGCCTTCGCAATCTCGAAGATCGTGTCGCCGAGCTTGGCCCAGTTCCACGCGTCGAAGCCATGCCCGATCTCCTTCACTCGGTCGCTATCCCAGATGAAGATCGCGGGGTGCATCAGCAGAGGCGCTAGGGTTCCGGCCAGAAGGTCCGGCTTGAATTTCGCGACGTTCACGAGGACGCCGAGGAAGGCCGTCGATTTTCCCTCGGCCAACAGCCGCTCAATGTATTCCGAGCAGTCTCGCCCCTGCTGCAGTTGAAGCGTCAGCCATCGCTCCAACGCATCAAGGGCGGAGAACAGCGTGCCGTTCCGCAATGAGTTGGCCTGGCCCCAGCCGAACACCGAACCCGCGCCGGGGTATGTGGCTGCCTCGCCACCTACGGAGAGGGTGATGTTCGGCACCGTGCCTGAATCGTCGGATCGGCCTGCGGCCCATCGTTCAGTCGCGAAGTTGACGAGCGCGATGAGCGCGCCGAGCGCCTCGTTAGGTGCGACTTGGAGGAAGGAGAAAAACGGGCTCTTCCAGAAAGCAGTCGGGTATGCTTCCTGTTGATGCGCAAGACCCAGCTCAGGCTCAATGTGGCTGGACGAACCGAAGTCCTGCTCGGGGTTGTCCTCGATGTGGAGCGCAACCAGCACCTCCGCCGCTGCGGTGGGATTTGCACGCATCAGCGCCGCGATTGAATTCGATTTGAACGCTGCATCTTCGAAATTGCGGTCGACTCGGCGCTGCGGTCCGAGCGGCCACGCGGGCAGGGAGCGTCGCGACGAGATCATCATCGGGCCTCTCAATGCACGCCGACGTTCCTGATCTGCCCGATATGCCGGATCGGTTCGAAGTCTCTCCGCGCGCTCTGCGGCCTTCTTGCGGTTGGCCTCCGCTACCCGCTCGCGCACGAAATCCGACACGTCTCGACGGCCCACCATTTCAAGAGCCCACGCCGCAACCTCCTCCGGGAGATCGGGCGCGCCTGCTAGAGCGGCGGAAAAAAACGGTAGGTCGTCGTGTCCGATGTAGATCTTGCCGCTGGTTTTATCCGCCTGGACTGCTTGGGCGGTCCGTAGCGCGAGCTGTGCAAACTCACGACGGTACGGTGTGACCACATCGCCAAGGTGCGTCGAAATTCCGTTCAGCCACGCGTCGCAAACGGCCGAAACCGACGGAAGCATCAAGTCTGCAACGCGCGCTTCGTGCCGGGCGAGGAAGTTGGCCATAGGCGGCCAGGGTCCGATCACCAACGCACGGTAATTGGCATCAAGATAGAGACTTATGGAAGCGTCAGATCTCGACAATGCTGGCGCTACGCTTGGGACGGATGCGACGTGCCGAAAGCGGCGGAGCAACCTATCAAGCCATCTTCCGCCGTTTGCGAAGAGGAATTCGGCACGCTCGTTCAGAAATCGCTCCGCTTCCGGGTCCAGGCAAAGCGCATCAAGCAAGACGTCCATCGCGAGGGGAGGCTGTCCTCCCTCGACCGCACGAAACGCCTGGTCCCAGGCGCTTTCGCCGCCGATGTCTTCTCGCAAGAGGTACTGACCCAACATACGGAGGGCGCCAGCCCATAGCGGGTTGGCCGCGTGTGCGGCCCACGTTGGGACGTCGTCCACGATCTCCTTGAGATGCTGAAACCGCGCCCAATCGGCCGCGAGGTCATGTTCGAATTCGATCCGATTGCGGCGGATGGACAGCGGTAGTTGCGACGGCCTGTTCTGAAAGATCGTAGCCTCTGCAGGCTCAAGCTCCGAGATCGCGAAGCTCCGCTCGAAGGAGGCTTCGCGCCGGGCAAGGCGCATCATCAATCCCTGCACATCAACTCGGCGGGCGGTCCAGAAATCCCACAAGTGCTCCGCAACCGCCGTGTGGGATGCGAGCGCGCCGCTGTCGGTACCCATCGCACCGCCGGCTGCCATCACCCATGACAACGTTTTGAGGTTGGCGAGCGCGGCAACCGTTTCGTCATGCGTCGCAAGCCAGCGGAGGGTTACGCTGGATCGAAGTGCGGACTTCACCTGCTCCGCATTCAGCGCATCGAGGGCAACAGCCTTTGGCAGCGACGGACCGAAGACCTGTTGGGACAGCGCTCCCCAGCTTTGCGGCTGGCTTACGATGACAACGTGCCATGCGGCGGCCTCCTCACCTGTGGGGGGAGTGACTAATTGCTCGATCAGCCGTTTCGCGGCGGGCAGGTCGGTGGCGTTGAAGCGCTCGGCGGAATCCAGCACCAGCACGTTACGCGCATGGCTCGTCACGTTCAGGATTTCGGAGAGCGGATGGGTGAGGCCCAATCCGGAACGCTTTGCTGCGCTTAGCGCCGCAGCCAATTCGTCCGGCCCAAGCCAGACCTGATTCCAATCCGCGAAGCGCTCGTCGAGCGTGTCTTTAAGGAGGGCAGATTTGCCGACGCCCGAATCGCCGAGAACGACGGCGACATGGTCGGACCTGATAAGTGCTTCCAACTCCGTCCGCTGGTCAGGCCGGTCAACCGCATACCCCGCTGGAAGCTCGGTCTGGATGCTATCGCGATAGTCGATGGTGATTTTCGACAGCGCATCCCACGAGGCTGCATAGTCGGGGTGGGCCTGCAGCGCATATTCCTTCCTCAGCCGAGCCCGCAGTTCGGTGAGTGGCAAGGTGCCCGAACCCAGCCTCGTGTCTCGCGCTGCACCGATGAGGTCGTTCCAAAGGCTTTCCGCTTCCGTCTGGTTACGGCTGGCGAGAACCTGCCGGCATTGGGCAATCGCCCCAGAATTGTCCTTCGACTGCGCGAGTTGGAAATCGAAGGGCAGAACATGAAGCCGGCGGATGATGCCAACGGCTTCCTCGTCCGAAACCGCTTCGTATCCTGTCGGGCTTCGCAGGCTGTCGAACACCTTCTGGTGCTTCTGTGACGCATTGATCCTGCTCAGGGCGAGCGCCGGATCGGCACTTTCGCACCATTGCTTGATATCGGACCACGTGGCCTCAAAGTCGGCATTGCGCCCGCGCGTGGCTAGCGCGAGGTGATCCGTCTTTCGATTGAACGGACCGTTTTCATCGCGCCATTGCTGCAAAACCAGTCCCGAGAATTCTGCCGGCAGGCCGTTCCTCGTCACCTGCACGTTGCTCTTGCAAGAGATACCAAGCCGAGGGTGCGTCCCGGCCGACGACGTGGTGACAAGTAGATCGTCAATCTTCCAGCCCAAGGGCCCGGTCTGCGTCTGTATTTGGATGCCCGACCCTTCGATGGCGGGCTGCGCTTCACCCGATAACATCCGAAGTAAGAGCGAGGCAGCGACCCGATCTTCAAAATCGAAGCCAGGACCAGCGGTGGACCGGGTGGTCGCTGCTCCTTTGCGCGCAACGACCGCCTTAGTCCCTCGCAAGACATTCGGCTCCGTGGTCGTATCTGTAGTCCTCTTCGCCATCTTCTCTGTATTGATGTATCAGGTCATCCAGGGAAGCATATAGCAACTACAAGTAACGGATTGAGGGCTTAGGGCTTCGCCCTCCGCGCTTTTCAATGGCTTTTCGCTCAGGCTTGGTCGCCTAGCTCCCCGCGGCCAGTTCCCTGCAAAGCCCATGCTCCACGCCCATGTTCGCCACGTCGCAAGGCTGCAGATTACCTACATCTCAAGGATTCAAACGGGAAAATAAGGCGTTGCCCAAGCGCTCGATCAAGTCCGCAAACTCCAACACGCTGGCCGGCTTGATGAGGAGCCTCTGGCCTACGGCATACGTCGTATCGCCGCTCCTCGTCAGATAGTCCGCATCTACAATGCCCTGCTGGTGGGCGAACAGATGACGTTGCTGGTCAAATGCGTAGAGAGCTTCGGCGCGCCGGATGTAGCGTTTCCAGTTCTTTGGATCGGTGTCGCCGATTTGCTTGGCATAGCGTTGCGCGAGCCACGCATAGAGCCCGTAGTACCGCATGTCAACGGCGGCGACAAAACCGGCCATGTGGCGGCGTAAA
>NZ_RRYH01000052.1 GCF_004010155.1 Solirhodobacter olei
ACCGTCCCCAAATGCACGACCTTCAGATTATCGCCGAGCGCCCGACACGGGCGTCAATGCCGCGCGAGCGGCTTCGTCCCTGGGCCGTTCACGTCGATCTGCTGCCGCCCGCCTATCTGTGGCCTCGTTACCGAGCCCAAGGTCCACCGGAGCCGATCCTCCATGTCGCCTGCATTCTGCATTCAGTTGGGCTGACCGCAACGAATGCGCTGCATCCGGTCGCCCGCGGTGCCTGGCGCGATTGGGTGCTCCAAGCCGACTCTGGTCGTCCCGGCGCAGTCACGCTTTGGGGGCGTGAAGTGTTGACATACGCAAATCGGGATCGCGCAGCTTGCACAAAATATTCTTCCGGGCCCGTCACGTCGAACCCACTTGTCAGAGACAGATCGATAGAAATCATCCAGAGGGCAGATATTCATGAAAAAGACCTACTGGGCACGCTCCGGAACTTATCAGATTACCTTCGGAAAATTTTGGTCCTTGATCCCAACGTATGGGGCTGTAGCCGAAAAGGGGAAGAGGCTGGAGAAATTCCGACAGGCGACGCAGGTGTATCGCGATCTCTACAACAATGGCTTTTGTAATCGTTTCGCGGAGGTCCAGACGGTTCTCGGCATTACCCCCAAACACTTCGGCGTCCACTACCGTGATCAATCTGGTGGATTGCATGTCCCGGCGTTTCTTGCCGTGGTTGAGCGGAGTATGGATCAATTCTTGCGCGACGCTGCCGAAGAACAAGGTATAGATATTGTCGAGCTGTCCGAACACCAGAGGATTGAAAGGATTGAGCGCTGAAAATGCTGGTCTGAATAGGGTGGAAGATCGATTGAGCGGTGCCAGTCGGCCCGAAAGGTGGCCAGAGAATTTGAGCGCCCGGCTGCCTATCAGAGAAGCAGCCACCCTCACACGGGTTGCAGACCGCGGGAATAAGCAGCGACCTGAACAAGGGCTGGCGAGAGGGCGAAGCCCGCAACAATCTGGCGCGCGTGTTCCGCATCAGCGTTTTCACCGACGAGAACGCCTTCGATGAAGTTATGGTGGAGGTGGGCCGCAATTTTGTCCGGTGGGCCCAGTTCTCTCTCAAGCGACGAAGGAGCAAACATGCGAACCTCTGCCTCGGCGATAAAATTCCCGTTCTTTGCGAGCATGCAGATCGGAATGACGTGACAAGCGGCCAGAGACTCAAATATCCTATCAACCACATAGTCTGCGTCGGCTTGAGACTTTACGAACGGCTCAGCTTCGGCCAATGCCATCGACGCGATCTGAATGACTTTTCGAAGTGCATGAGCGGCAACATCGGGGCCGTACGTTACGGGCTGGACAGACCATTTCGGCTCGTCGTTTCCATGTGGTCTGGGCACGAAATAGTCGGCAGAAATTTTCAACGCGACCCCCTTGCCTCCATCGCCAAATTCCTTCCAAAGATCGAAATCTTCGCCATGCGGCGCGAGACAAGCGATGTGGCACCCCCAGAACTTCCTAATGTCACTGTGGGCCAGACCTTCAAGGCGGTTGAATAGGCGCGTATGCATATAGCTCGAACTGGCGTCGCGGGCGTTTTCCTGAATAGTCAATTTCAGGATGCTCGAACCAAAGACGAATTCCTGTGGGTCTTTGGGCTGGTTGAATAGGGATGTCATCCAGAGTTGCTGTGATTTCAGTATTTTGGGCAAGGTCTCGAAAGAGGTATAGTGATACAAGGGCTGCTGTGACTGCCAATCCCTTGCGCCGAGCAGCCTACTGGACCAGTCATCGAACCGCGCTATCGCATCATCCAGATCTTTTGGTGGATCATATGCCACGACGATACTCCGGGTTTGCAAGTAGATTTAGCCGATGCGACCGGAGCTTATCTCCGTCACCTTCGCTTGGATACCGAAACCCGTGTGCCTGGTGCGGCCCCGCCCGGTGCACGTTCGCCACAAGCGCAGAAGAATTCCGCCGTCTGCGCATCGCGGACCTATACCACGAGAGCCCCAGCAACCTCACGCCCGCGACGTCAGTCTCGGCAGGGCCGCAACCATGCTCAAGCGACGATAGGGGATCAAAGCCAAGATCATCGAGAAGCGTCGCTTGCTGCATCGACAAACGGCAGCCTAAACTGAAATCTGCGCGAGCCAGACCCTCCGAACCGGATTATCAGACCCTCGTGTCCCAAATCATCTGACGACGGACAGTTGTGCTATCAACAGTGTGTGGCAATGGACGGGATCTCTAAGATAAGGCGAAAAATCCTCGCGACAGCACCGATGTTGGACGCGGGACAGGTGGCTGAAATCTTAGGCCTTTCAGCCGCACATGGTTTAGAAGGCCAGCAGGGTCTGCTGGGTTTCACCATCGACGGCCGCGTGATGTACCCGCTGTTCCAGTTTGATCTCGAACACGGATCGATTTACCCGGTGGTGTCACGCTTGATCGCGCTTAAACCGCGGAACTGGAGCACATTGCGCATGGTGCACTGGCTGCTGCGTCCGCACCTTGATTTCGGTGTTCCACCCGCGGACTACCTCGCTCAGGAGCCCGAAGAGGTCGTCTCGGCCTTCAAGCGCGAAATCGAGCTCGTGGTCCACGGGTAGGTCGATGTGGGCTTGCTTTCGGGCAGTTCAAACCGGTTGCCGAGAAGTCCCGATTGACCTTGGATCTTAGGGTTCCGAGAGTAACCCTGCGGCGAGGGCCGCCTTGCGGATGTTGGTGCCAGGCGTTAAATCAGACCGTTCGGCGACCTTACCCCACTGAAAAATTTGCGTGCTGTACGATTGCACCTCATATTACACCACAGAAAAATATTTGTGGTGCAAAGTATGGCCACATATCACAGTCAGATCGGCTCAGCCGCTTGGTCGGATCTTCTGCGTCTTCTAAAAGACGCCCGGGTCTCGGATCTCCGGGGTGTGCCAAAGATGCGGACGGTCGGAGGAAGATCATACTGGTATGATCACTTCCGGATCGGATCCGAGGTTGTAGACCGCTACATCGGAGAAGACAGCAAAGAGTTGCGCGAGCGGCTCGAGCGCGTCCGGGAGATCGGCGAGGCTCGCAAGACCGGTGAGCGCGAACGTGCGCGGCTCATGCGGATCCTGCGCGCCGAGGGATATCTGATGAGCGACGGGGGCACGGGTCAGATCATCTCTGCGATGGAGCGCTCTGGGGTTTTCCGGCTGGGCGGCACTCTTGTGGGCACGCAGGCGTTCCGCCATTACGAGGGTGAGCTCGGTGTGCGGATCGAGTTCAGCCATTCGGCCGTCACGGACGATATCGACATTTCAGGTTTCAAGAGGCTGTCGATCGCATTGGGCGACACGGTGAATGAGAACCTGGTGGATGCCTTCTCCACGCTAAAGTTCGAGCCGTTCCAGTCGCTGGAGAAGAATAAGGTCTGGCGCTGGCGGCAAACCGATCGCTCGACCCTGGTGGAGTTCCTGACGCCGTCTCGTGAAGAAGACGAAGGTCTGTGGGACCTTCCGGCGCTCGGGGTGAGCGCACAGAGCCTGCATTATCTCGACTACCTGATCGCCGAGCCGATCCAAGTGCCGTTTCTCTACCGATCGGGCGCCCTCGTGCAGATCCCGAGGCCCGAGAGGTTCGCGATCCACAAGTTGATCATTGCAGATCGGCGCCAGGCGGTTCCCGATCAACTCAAGGCCGGCAAGGACCGCGCACAAGCGGCATTCCTGGTCGAGGTTTTGAGTGAGGAGCGCCCGGAAGACCTTGCCGAAGCCTACGAGGTCGCCCGGGAGACGGGATCAGAATGGCGCGCGCGTCTCGATGCTACTCTCGCACGAATGCCGGCGACGCGTGCACGGCTTGAAGCCCTGCCCTGAGCCAAGCGCTCATGCCGGAGGCGGTCGCTGAAGTTTTCCACGAAACCATTCTGCATGCCGGGTCTTAGAACACAGCGGAAAGCGTCAGATTGCAGTCGCTTGGCTGTAGAGCCAAATGGCTGCCCGCACGACGAGCCACAAGCACAATGCTATAAGACCAGCTCCTCCCGTCGCCATCAGGAGAGATGCGCCAAATACAGTAAACGAGCACCAAAGGAATGCGAACACGAATACAACGACCTTGTCTCCGCGCTTGTACCGGGTCTGACGAACGGCTCGATTGAATATCCGATCGCCTTCTTCCTTTATTGTGTTCATTGCATCCCCCGAACATCTCGTTGTGCCTTGATGCGACAAGGACATCTAACGCGGCAACATGTACCTGATCGTGAGCGCCGCACCTTTCCCCGTCGGCGGCCGTGACACCACTACGTCCCCGGATCGAAACTCCTCGTACATCAAGTCGCAGCAGGTTGGCATGTTGTGGGACGAACCAGGATATCCTCCGATCGCCCGATGCACCTGACCAGAATTGATCTCCACGGAGGCGGCTCCGCGATGGGTCGCGGCGCTCAACTGCCGCTGAAGCTTTCGACGCAAGTCGTCTCTCCGAGACATGGCAGCCCCTCCGACGAGTGTACTGGAACATTATATCGAAATGGGAGGTAAGAGCGAATGTCGCAGCGGAGTGCAGTTCGGACGACGACGCAAGCGCTGGAACAGGAGTCAGGCGTACCCAAATCGAGGCGCCTGCACCATTCGCTCAGAGTGAAGATTGGGCGATCAAGTCGACACGGAAGAAGATTCTGTCGACCGGCGAGCTTTCTGAAGAACGCGCGTTGCCTGAATGGATCAGGAAGTTTGCGTGATGGTCGATACGCTCCGCTTGAGAGGCAGATGCCATCGTAAAGCCATCTCATCGCTTCCATGACTCCGCGGCTGGTCCTGTCAAAACTCCGGTGTCCTCTGTTCCGGGTAGTTCGGCGTACTTTCAGCCTTCGCTTTATCCGCCATCGTTCTTATCAGAGTCCGATCCCGCAAGAATTCTTGCGGAATCCTGGTTTGTGAAACCAAGCTTCCGACGTGCGAGGGTCGCTATGACAGGGATATTGATCGACCAGCGCCAACCGAAAAGAAAAAATCTTCACCTCGCTGCATATATTTTGTTGGTCACCACGACCTGGAGATGCGGGGCGTGTTCCGTGGGCGCTTCGGTTCGTCGGAAGCGGCTGATGATGGCTGGAGTCGCCCAACCGAGCTCTCGAAAGCCACCCAAGATGCTTGCTTTGCGACGTTTTTCATTAAGGATTCAATGATTCATAAGATTCAACGGCGATTTTCTCATTTAATTCAGTTAGATACAGCATTGCTTGCCGGAATTTCCCCGTTCCGCAACGGAATTTCCCCGCCAATTTCCGGAATTTCCCCGTGTGGCTCCGGAATCTTCCCGTCAAAATCCGGCAAATCCCCGTCTGAAGGTGTCCGAACGTGAGGTGTTTCGCGTCGCCGTCCTGAACGGCCACACCACCCTCGGCATACCCAACACTGAGGTCGCAGGATCAGTCTGCCCTGGGAACGGGGAGGATCGATTCTCGCTTGAAGCCGATTTGCGCATCAGAACCTTTGCTCTCAAAGATTATCGATTTTCGCGTCGAGAACGGCGAACCAATCTCCTTTGCTTAGAGGGTTTGCGTCTCCGATTTTCCGTTTGAAGAGATTTCTTTCGTCTCTTCGGGTTCGAGCCAATCTTCCTCTCCAAATACGACTGCCGAGGAAATGGTTGGTAATATCAATGCATTGCGAGAATTCTCAAAAATCTACTTCGTCGTTCGTCGAACGGACCAATGTCCCCTCTACGAAACCACTGATCGGGAGCGCGGAAGTCGCGCATCGGCTCGGAGTAAGCACCAGACACATCACCAAACTCGCAAGCGAGAACGCAATTCCCGGCGCGATGAAAGTGGGAAAGAAAATCTGGCGGTTCGATGCAGATCTGATCGAAAAATGGATTGAAGAATGTCAAAGTCCCCGACCTACATCTACAAGCAAGCCGGAAGCAAGAACTACTATCTGCGGGTCTCGGTCGACGGCGTCCAATATCGAGAATCGCTTCGTACAACTCATCGCCGGACAGCGGAAAAGCGGGCGAACGAGCGCATCAAAGAGCTTAGGGGCCGGGCGGAGGCCGGCGAACTCGACTGGCGGTTCGTGACCGGCGTGGTGTCCTTCGAGGATCAGCTGAACGCCGAAAACAGTTCCTGGTCGCCGGAGACCAGAAAACGCTATCTCGTGAGCCTTCGACAGATCTCGCGGGTGACCTCGGAGTATCTTTCGGAGATGGGGCGCGACGTCTGCGCCGTGATGGCGGGGGAGATCGACGTCGATTTCATCACCGAGTTCGTGACGCGTCGCTTGGAGGAAGATGTCTCGCCGGCGACGATCAATCGCGACCTCACCGCCTTCACGCAGTTGATGCGGCACATCCAGAACAAGAAATGGATCGACCACAATCCGGTCAAGGCCTACGAGAAGCAGGGCCTGACCGAGAGCCAGCCGGATATCGTAATGCCGGCAGACGCGGCCATCGCCAAACTGGCAGCGCGGGCACCCGGCACGCTGCAGTACTTTCCGGGATTCATGGATGCCTGCGGCTGCCGCGTGACTGAAGCCGCCCTGTTGTCGTGGAGCGACATCCGAAGGCTGGATCAGGACGACGGGGCGACCCTCACGTTCCGGCACACCAAGGGACGGATTGCCCGGACGATCCTGTTGCGTCGCGAGGCGGTCGAGATCCTTCGCCGGATTCCGCGGTCGAACCGGTCGCCATACGTCTTCTGGAACGATACCGAGCACGGCCACTACAAGGACATCTCGAACTTGTTCTGGCAGTTCGGCCAGGACATCGAGTTCGGCTCACGGCTCTATGACATTCGCCACAAGTTTGCCGTTGATCGGCTGCGGGCGGGCTGGTCGGTGTACCGGGTCAGCCGATACCTGGGCCACAGGTCGGTCAAGACGACCGAGCGGTACTACTTCCGGTACCTGACTCAGGAGGAGCAGGCCCGCGCCCTGGCTGACGGCGACAATGGTTTCTGACCGACTATAGCATTTCTTCGACTCGCACAGACGTGTGAAGGGCCCCGCTATCTGGCGGGGCCCTTTCGCATTCGGTCCCCAATCTTCTGTCCCAACCGACCCACGAACGGCGCAGACGAGAAAGCCAGCTATGACAGCGTTTGTGGTACCGTCGGAAGCCCGGAGACGTCATAGTATGACGTCATTTGCCCATCCGGAACCCAAAGGGTCTTCCCCGGGTGGTGCAGGGAGCGGGCACAATGTCTTTTATTTTCAGGGGGTTAGTGGCGGAGAGACAGGGATTCGAACCCTGGGTGGGCGCAAACCCACAACGGTTTTCGAGACCGCCCCGTTCGACCGCTCCGGCACCTCTCCGCGTCGGTGGTCGCAGGCCCGCCGTTTAGCGGGACGGACGGGGCTGCGCAAGGGGTTTTCGGTGCTTCCTGTCCCCGGTCCGCGGGGAATACATCGGGCGTGCCTGGCGTCCCCATCCTTGCTTGACTTTCCGGTGATGATTCCGGATAAGCCCGCATCTCCGGGGGTCGGTTCGGCGCCCGGGTAATGTCATATCGCCCCTCCGAGGGGCGCGCAGTCCGAAGGCGCCCCTCAGCAGCGGGGCCGAACGCCCGGGGTCGGGGGCCGCGGGACGCGGGGTTTGGAAAGGAAGACAGATGTTCGCGGTCCTCAGGACGGGCGGCAAGCAATACAAGGTCCAGGCGGGCGACGTGCTCCGCGTGGAGAAGCTTGCGGCAGAAGCGGGCCAGACGGTCCAGTTCAACGACATCCTCATGCTCGGCGGCGAAAAGCCGGTTCTGGGCGAGCCGCTCGTCGCCGGTGCGGCGGTGCAGGCGGAAGTCGTGGCCGAGATCAAGGCCGACAAGGTCATCAACTACGTCAAGCGTCGCCGGAAGCACTCCTCGCAGCGCACCAAGGGTCATCGCCAGCAACTGACGCTGGTGAAGATCACCGAGATCCTCGCCTCCGGCGCCGACAAGTCGGGCGTGACGGCGGCGATCGGCGCGGCGGCGGGCCGTCGCGCGGCGCATGACGCGGGCGCGGCTCCGGTCGAGAAGCCGGCGGCGAAGGCCAAGGCCGCGCCGAAGGCGAAGGCGGAAGCGAAACCCGCGGAAGCGGCGGCCGAGGCTGCCCCGGCGAAACCGAAGCGCGCGCCCAAGAAGGCCGCGGAAGCCAAGGAGTAATCCACCATGGCACACAAAAAAGCAGGCGGCTCGTCCCGCAACGGCCGCGATACCGCCGGCCGTCGTCTCGGCGTGAAGCTCTACGGCGGCGAGGCCGTCCGTCCGGGCAACATCATCGTGCGTCAGCGCGGGACCAAGTGGTTCCCGGGCGAGGGCGTCGGCATGGGCACTGATCACACGATCTTCGCCATGACCGAGGGCCGCGTCAGCTTCAAGAAGGGCTTCAAGGGCCGCACGTTCATTTCCGTGCTCCCGGTGCCCGAGGCAGCCGAATAGCCGAACCTCTCGAGGTCTGATTTGGACGGGGGATCGGCGAGACGCCGGTCCCCCGATCCTTTTCCGGCCCCGGAAGACCCAATGTTGCCTCTCAGGGGATTGCCGGGCAGCCCGCGCTGCCCCACCTGAGAGCGGAGGAGACAGCGCCGGGCCCCGCAGGCCCCGCGCAAAGACCCGGGCGGTAGCCGCCCCGGGCGTGCGCTTCGCAGGAGGAGTGAATGCGAGTGGACACTATCGAGACCCGGCCCGTGATCCCGGCGGAGCGCTTCGTGCTGCGTCCGATCCGCAAGTCCGACGCGGGTCTCATCGCGCTTTACACTGCCGACCGCCGCGTGGCGGAGGCGACGCGCTCGATCCCGCACCCGCTGCCGCCCGGCGCGACAGAGGCCTATATCGGCCGCGTCACCGCTCCCAGCGGGGGAGAGGACGTCTGGGTCCTCGACGGCTCCGCGGAGGGGTTGGGCGAGGTGCTCGGTGCCATCGGGCTGAAGAAGATGGACCGCGACCAGTACGAGATCGGCTACTGGGTCGCGCCCGCCTTCTGGAACACCGGCTTCGCCAGCGAGGCCGTGCGCACGCTGCTCGCGGCCAACCCGCTCGGCGCACGCACGATCTTCGCCGAGGTCTTCCAGGACAACCCGGTCTCGGCCCGCGTGCTCGCGAATTGCGGCTTCGACTATATCGGCGACGCCGAAACCTTCTCGGTCGCGCGCGACGCGCGGGTGCCGACCTGGACCTATGTGAAAAAGCTCGGCTGACCGCGCGAAGGGCGCGGAACGCTTGAGGGCCGGGCCCTTTGGGTCTATCGCCTGCGGGCGGGAAAAATGAAAGCGCGGCGATGAAATTCCTCGATCTGGCCAAGGTCAACATCCGGTCCGGCGGCGGTGGCGGCGGTTGCGTCAGCTTCCGGCGCGAGAAATTCGTCGAGTTCGGTGGCCCCGACGGCGGCGACGGCGGCAATGGCGGCTCGGTCTGGGCCGAGGCTGTCGAAGGTCTGAACACGCTGATCGACTTCCGCTACCAGCAGCATTTCTTCGCCAAGTCCGGCCAGCCCGGCATGGGCCGCCAGAAGACCGGCAAGTCCGGCGAGGACGTGGTCCTCCGGGTCCCCGTCGGCACCGAGATCCTGGAGGAGGACGAGGAAACCCTCGTCGCCGACCTGATCGAGCCGGGCCAGCGCGTGCTTCTGGCCCGTGGCGGCAACGGCGGCTGGGGCAACCTGCATTTCAAGACCGCGACCAACCAGGCCCCGCACCGCGCCAACCCGGGGCAGGAGGGGGTGGAGCGCGCGCTCTGGCTCCGTCTTAAGCTGATCGCGGACGCGGGCCTCGTCGGCCTGCCGAATGCCGGCAAGTCGACCTTCCTCGCCGCCTGCTCCAACGCGCGGCCCAAGATCGCGGATTACCCCTTCACCACGCTGGTGCCGAACCTCGGCGTCGTCGGCATCGACGGGCGAGAGTTCGTCATGGCCGACATTCCCGGCCTGATCGCCGGGGCGAGCGAGGGCAGGGGGCTGGGTGACCAGTTCCTCGCCCATGTCGAGCGCTGCGAAGTGCTGCTGCATCTCGTCGACGGCACCTCCTCCACCATCACCCGCGACTACAAGACAATCGTGGAAGAGCTGGAGGCGTATGGTTACGGCCTGTCCGACAAGCCGCGGATCGTGGCGTTGACCAAGATCGACGCGCTCGATGCCGCAACCGTCGGCCGCCGCCGCCGTGCGCTGGAAAAGGCCAGCGGCGGGCCGGTGCTGGCGATCTCTGCCGTCGCCGGCGGCGGCATGCCCGAGGTGCTGCGCGCGGTCCTCGCCCGCGTTCGCCCCGCGGCGGAGGCGCAGGAAGAGACTGTGAAATGGCACCCCTGACCCGTGCCCGGCCCGACCTGCGCGCGGCGCGACGGCTGGTCGTCAAGATCGGCTCTGCGCTTCTGGTCGAAAGCCGCCCTGGTATGCGTGAGGCCGGTGACCGCGAGGCCGGCGCCCTGCGCCTCGCCTGGCTGAAGGCGCTGGCGCTCGACGTGGCCGAGGCCAAGGCCCGCGGTGCCGACGTGGTGATCGTCTCCTCCGGCTCCATCGCGCTGGGTCGCGGCGTGCTGAACCTGCCCGCCGGCCCGCTCCCGCTCGAGCAGAATCAGGCCGCCGCCGCGGTCGGCCAGATCCGCCTTGCCCGTGCCTACGAGGAGGCGCTCGCGCCCCATGGCATCGTCACCGCTCAGGTGCTGATGACGCTGGAGGACAGCGAGGACCGCCGCCGCTACCTCAATTCCCGGGCGACGCTGGAACAGCTCCTCGCGTTGGGCGTGGTGCCGATCGTGAACGAGAACGACACCGTGGCGACCGACGAGATCCGGTTCGGCGACAACGACCGCCTCGCCGCCCAGATCGCGGTGACGGTGGGGGCGGACCAGCTCCTGCTGCTCTCCGATGTCGATGGTTTCTACTCGGCCAACCCGAAGGAGGACCCCTCGGCGATCCGGTTCGAGACGGTCGAGACGATCACGCCCGAGATCGAGGCCATGGCCGGCGATCCGATCTCTGGCCTCTCGCGCGGCGGGATGAAGACGAAGCTGATGGCCGCCAAGGTCGCGGTCGCAGGCGGCTGCGCCATGGCGATCCTCGAGGGCTCCGTTGCCCGGCCGCTGACGGCGCTGGCCGAGGGGGCGAACTGCACCTGGTTCCTCGCCCATGACGACCCGCAGGCGGCGCGGAAGCGCTGGATCGGCACGATGAAGCCGCGGGGCGAGTTCACCGTCGACGCGGGCGCGGCCCAGGCGCTCGGCGCGGGCAAGTCGCTGCTGCCGGCGGGCGTCGTCGCGGTCTCCGGCCATTTCGGGCGCGGCGATCCCGTGGCGATCCTCGGGCCCGCCGGCGAGATGCTGGGCAAGGGGCTGACCCGCTACACGGCGGCGGAGGCGCGTGCGATCAAGGGGCACCGGTCCTCCGAAATCGCCGAGATCCTGGGCGCGCCGGGGCGGTCGGTCCTGGTGCATCGGGACGACATGGTGGTTTGAGCCGGGGTTTCCCGGGGCTAGGCCCCGGACCCCGGGAAATTTTCGGACGGAAGAAGGGGCGGGCCATGGACGGGACGGAGCGTGGCGAGGATATCGCGGGCCTGATGACCGGTCTCGGCCGGGCAGCGCGCGCGGCGGCGGCTGAACTGGCCTTCGCCGATCCTGAGGCCAAGACCCGCGCGCTGGAGGCCGCGGCCGATGCCGTCTGGGCGCGGCGGGCGGAGATTCTGGCCGCCAATGCCGAAGACATGGAATTCGGCGCGGCGAAGGGGCTGTCGCCCGCGATGATGGACCGGCTTCGGCTAGACGAGGAGCGCATCGGCGGGATCGTCGCGGGGCTGCGCGCGGTGGCGGGCCAGCCCGATCCCGTCGGTGCGGTTCTGGCCGAATGGGACATGCCGTCGGGCCTTCATATCAAGCGGGTCAGGACACCCCTCGGCGTCATCGGCGTGATCTACGAGAGCCGGCCGAACGTGACCGCCGATGCCGGCGCGCTCTGCCTGAAGGCCGGCAACGCGGTGATCCTGCGCGGCGGCTCGGAAAGCTTCCATTCCTCCCGCGCGATCCATGCCTGCCTGATCGAGGGACTGAAGGCCGCGGGCCTGCCGGAGGCGGCAATCCAGCTGGTGCCCACACGCGACCGTGCGGCGGTCAGCGAGATGCTGAAGATGGTGGAGTTCATCGACGTGATCGTGCCCCGTGGCGGCAAGGGCCTGGTCGGGCTCGTCCAGCGCGAGGCACGGGTCCCGGTCTTCGCCCATCTCGAGGGGATCGTGCACCTCTACGTCGACGCCTCTGCCGACCCGGCTAAGGCGCTGCGGGTGGTGCTGAATGCCAAGACCCGCCGCACCGGCATCTGCGGCGCGGCCGAATGCCTGCTGATCGACCGCCCCGTCGCGGCGACGCTCGGGGCCGACCTGATCGCGGCACTGGTTGCGGCAGGCGTGCGGGTTCATGCCGACGAGGAGCTGGCCAAGCTCCCCGGCACGACGCCAGCGACTGCGGAGGATTGGGGTCGCGAATACCTCGACATGGACATCGCCGCCAAGGTGGTGGACGGGGTGGACGACGCCATCGCCCATATCCGCCGCTATGGCTCGAACCACACCGAAGGCGTGATCGCAGAGGACGACGCAGTGGCGGAGCGGTTCTTCTCCCGCCTCGACTCGGCGATCCTGATGCGCAACGCCTCCACCCAGTTCGCCGATGGTGGCGAATTCGGCATGGGCGGCGAGATCGGCATTGCCACCGGCAAGCTGCATGCCCGCGGCCCGGTCGGCGCGGCGGAACTGACGAGCTTCAAGTATCTTGTCGAGGGCGACGGCACGATCCGGGGCTGAACCCGCTCAGAAGGCGGCCCTGATCTCGGTCTCGCCGATCTCGCAGGACAGCCGCCGCCCGCGTGCGGCGGCGGCCTCGGGCGCCAGCGCGAACTGCACCTGCGCCGGCGTCAGATCGGGCAGCCCGGCCTCGCCCCGGAACGCCGCCCAGAGCGCCGCGTCGATCTTCAGCCGCCGCGCCTTGCCCACAAACTTCCAGGGCTCGCCTTCCCTGGCGACGGTGATCTCGCCGCCGAAGGGCAGGGCCGTCTCCAGGCACTGGAGGACCAGGAAGGCCAGCTTCACCTCCGCCCGCGCCTGGTCGCCCGGCACCTGCCAGTCGACCGAGAGCCGCGCGCCCTCGGTGAGATCGGCAAGGATGGAAAGGATCTCCGGCCGCCCGACACGCTGCTCGTCGCCGGCGAACCCGAAGGCCACGCGGTAGAACCGGATCCGCGCATTCGCGGCGGCCACGCTTTCGGCGATCAGCCCCAGTTCCGGCTCGCCGGTCCCGCCCCCGCCAAGCCCCATCAGTTCGACCCCATTGCCGATTGCGCCCAGCGGGCTGATAAGGTCATGGCAGATTCGCGATCCGACGAGCGCCGGGAGATCCAGTTTGTCGGGCATGGTCCGGGTCTTTCCTATGGAGTGCCGCCGATGCAGGGCGTCAACGCGATCTTGGAGCCGGGAATGCTGGTTCGGCATCCGGACCGGCCCGATTGGGGGCTGGGCCAGGTGCAGTCTCGGATCGGAACGCGCATCACCATCACCTTCGAACACGCAGGCAAGGTCGTCATCGACGGCACCCGCGTCGCCCTCCGGCCGGAACCGGAGATGCGGGACAACTATGGATTGTAAAGCCCGCGGTTTGCAACGGAATCCGGCCGTGGTGCCGCGGGGAGGGCGATCTTGTTGCATTCCGACAATGCGAGGCCTACAACCCGTCCTCCAGAGACCGGAACCGGAGCCCGGCCAACGCCGATGATATCCGACGAGCCATATTTTCAGGTCCGGCTGGCACGCGACGAGCGGGACCTGCTGGCCGCCCAGAGGCTGCGCTACGAAGTCTTCGTCGAGGAGCTCGGCGGTGACGGCACCCTGGTCGATCATGAGCGCCGGCTGGAGCGCGACGAGTTCGACCCGGTGTTCGAGCATCTCCTGCTGATCGACAACCGCCGGGACGCGGGCGCGCTGGAGGATGTCGTGGGCGTCTACCGCCTGCTGACCGACGAGGCCGCCGCCCGCTTCGGGCGCTATTATTCCGAGGGCGAATACGACCTTGGTGCGCTCCGCCGCTCCGGCCGCAAGCTGGTGGAACTGGGGCGCTCCTGCGTCCATGCCGATTTCCGCGGCGGCACGGCGATGTTCCACCTATGGAACGGGCTGGCCGATTTCGTCCTGCAGCGCGAGATCGAGATCATGTTCGGCGTTGCGAGCTTCCACGGCACCGATATCGAGGCGCTGAAGATGCCGCTGGCCTACCTCCACCACAATCACCTCGCCCCCGACGGGCTGCGGGTGCGGGTGCAGGAGGAGCATTTCCAGACCATGGACCTCGTCCCCGCCGAGCAGCTCGACCGCCGCGCCGCGATGGTCGGCACGCCGGCGCTGATCAAGGCCTATCTGCGCCTCGGCGGCTTTGTCGGCGAGGGGGCCTTCGTCGACCGGCCCTTCAACACCACCGATGTCTGTCTGCTGATGGACACGGCGCGGATGTCGGAGCGCCACAAGGGCTTTTACACCCGCAAGTACGAGGCGCGGGGGTGACGCCCTGGAACCCGGAGGACGAGCCTGCCCGGGTGCCGATCGGCCCAGGCGGCTGGCTGCGCGTGGCGCTGCGCGGCACGACATTGGGCGCCTTGACCTATGGCAGCCTTGTCCTTCTCCTGATCGTGCGGATGGTCGAGCGACCGCTCTGCGGTCACAACCGCCCGGTCACGCCCTTCATCACCCAGTTCGTCTGCCGCTCCGCGCTCGGGATTCTCGGCGTCCGCCACAGCGTGCGCGGCCGGCCCATGGCGCAGAAGGGGGCGGTGGTCTCGAACCACGCCTCGTGGTTCGACATCTTCACGCTGAACGCCTGCCAGCGGATCTATTTCGTCGCCAAGTCGGAGGTGCGCGGCTGGGCCGGGATCGGCTGGCTCGCTAGGGCGACCGGAACGGTGTTCATCGCCCGCCGCGGCAGCGAGGCGAAGCGCCAGCAGGCCCTGTTCGAGGAACGTCTGCGCAGCGGCCACAAGCTTCTGTTCTTCCCCGAGGGCACCTCGACCGACGGGCTCAGGGTGCTGCCGTTCAAGTCGACGCTCTTCGCGGCCTTCTTCAGCCCGGGCCTTTGCGAAGAGCTGCACATCCAGCCGGTCAGCGTGGTCTACCGCGCCCCTACCGGGCAGGATGCGCGCTTCTACGGCTGGTACGGCGACATGGATTTCGCCCCGCATCTGCTCAAGCTGCTCGCCGCCCCGCGGCAGGGCTCGGTAGAAGTGGTGTTCCATGATCCCGTGAGGATCGCCGATTTCCCCGACCGCAAGGCGCTCGCCGCCCATTGCGAGGCGCAGGTGCGCAGCGCGCTGGAAGCGACCGATCCCCGGGCCCGAAACAGCGTCGCATAGCGGCGCCGGCGCTCCAACCCCGGGCCGGTCCTACCCCAACGGCGCGATCAGCGCCTTCAGGGCTGCCAGCGAATCGTCCTCGCGCCAGATCTCCTCGCCGATGGCGAAGAAATCCGTGACCGGCGCCAGCGCCTCGACCGCGGCAAGGCTCATCGCGCCCTCCGCCACCACCGGCACCTCGATCATCTCCGACCACCAGGCGAACAGGTCCCGCTCCGCCACCACCCCGCTGCCTAGCGTGGTCTCGCCGACCGGCCCGAAGCTCACGTAATCCGCTCCGGCCTCGCCCGCGTTCATCCCGTCGTGCCGCGAGGCGCCGCAGAAGGCGCCGACGATGGCCTCCGTCCCCAGCGCCTTCCGTGCCGCGCGGATAGAGCGGGCGGCATCGACCAGATGCACCCCGTCAAGCCCGTGCCGCTCGGCGATGGCGAAATGCGTCTCCACCACGATCGGGATGTCACGGCCATGCGCGATCTCGCGCAGCCGGTCTGCCGCGCGGCCGATCTCGCTCTCGTCGCGCGTGGCAAGCGAGAGGCGCAGACAGGCCACCTCCACCCCGTCGAGCAAGGCCGAAAGCCGATCGGCGAACGGGTCCAGCGCGAAGGCCGGGGGGGTGACGAGATAGATCTGCGGGCGATCGGGCTGCGACATCTGATGCCTCGGGGTTCCGGCGGGTTCCGGCCGTCCTAGCCGGTTTTGCGCGGCTTGCAAACAGCGCCCTTCGCGGGCGGCACGCCGGGGCAGGGGACCTGCCATCCCCAGGCGCCCGCGCCTCTGGCCTCGCCCACCTTGCCGCCGGACCCGCCCAAGGCTATCACGCCCGCCATGACCGACCAACCGATCCCCGAGACGCCGACAGAGCCCGTCCTCGTCCTCGTCCGCCCGCAGATGGGCGAGAACATTGGCGCCGCCGCCCGCGCCATGCTGAACTTCGGCCTCACCCGGATGCGCGTCGTCGCCCCGCGCGACGGCTGGCCCAATCCCAAGGCCGTCGCCATGGCCTCCGGCGCCGCCCGCGTCCTCGACCGCGCTGGCCGGTTCGACACGCTGCCCGAGGCGCTGCGAGACTGCCATTACACCTTCGCCACGACCGCCCGGAACCGCGAGCTGACGAAACCCGTCCTCACCCCGGAGGAGGCGATGGCCCAGGCCCATGCGCTCACCGCGCAGGGCAAGCGCGTGGGCCTCCTCTTCGGCCCGGAACGCACGGGGCTCGAGAACGATGACGTCGCCCGCGCCGACGCGCTGATCACCGTGCCGGTGAACCCGGAGTTCCCCTCGATCAACCTGGCGCAATGCGTGCTGCTGCTCGCTTACGAATGGCGCCGCCAGGGCGAGGCCGCCGCCGCAGCCCCCACGCCCCAGACCGCGCCCGACTACGCCACCGGCCTCGAGATCGAGAAGTTCGGCGACCATATCGAGGAGGTCCTCGACACCGCCGGCTTCTTCTTCCCGCCCGCCAAGGCGCCCAACATGAAGACCAACGTCCGCAACATGTGGGGCCGCCTGCCGCTGACCCGCGCCGACGTGCAGATATTGCACGGAATGTTGCGCCAGATCGTCCGGTGGAAGGGCAGCGACGCGCCTTGAAGCCGCCGCCGCCCGGCCCTACTGTCCCGCCGATCGAGGGAGGTCACATGGCCGAGAAACGCGCAATCTTCGAGGAGGTGACCGAGCGGTCCTTCTCCACCCCCCAGGGCGGTCTGATCGAGCGGAGGACGCAGGGCTCCCGCCGCGCCATCCGCGCCTGGCTGATCCTGATCTTCGCGATGATCTCCGCGATGGTCCTCGTCGGCGGGCTGACCCGGCTGACGGACTCGGGCCTCTCGATCACGCAGTGGAAGCCGGTCTCGGGGGTGATCCCGCCGCTCGGCCAGGCCGCCTGGCAACATGTCTTCAACCTTTACAAGCATTCCCCCCAGTACAAGCTTGAGAACCAGGGCATGACGCTTGCCCAGTTCAAGTTCATCTACTGGTGGGAGTGGAGCCACAGGCTGCTGGGCCGTACCATCGGACTCGTCTGGGCGGTGGGCTTCTTCGGCTTCTGGGCCGCGGGCAAGATCCCGTCCGGCTGGAAGGGGCGGCTGTTCCTTCTGGGCGTTCTCGGCGGCATCCAGGGGGCAATCGGCTGGTGGATGGTCTCCTCGGGCCTCCACGGCCACATGATCGCGGTGGCCTCGTACCGGCTCGCCACCCATCTCGGCATCGCCTTCTTCATCCTCGGGCTGACCGGCTGGTTCATCCTGCAGATGTCGCGGAGCGAGGCGCAGCTGCTGCAGGCCCGCCGCCAGGGTGAGAAGAAGCTTTTCGGGATGTCGACGGGTGTGCTGCACATGCTCTTCATCCAGATCCTGCTCGGCGCGCTGGTCGCGGGCATCGACGCCGGCCGCAACTACCCGACCTGGCCCTTGATGAATGGGCATCTCTTCCCGGCAGACGCCTTCATGGTTCCCGGCGGCGGCGCCACCTGGCGCGCCTTCTTCGAGAACCCGGGGCTCGTGCAGTTCATCCACCGCAGCTGGGGTTACCTTCTGGTGATCTTCGGGCTGGTCACGGCCTTCAAGGGTCGCCGCTCCGCCCATGCCGCGACGCGCGGTGCGTTTACGGCGATGGGCGTGATGCTTCTGATCCAGATGACTCTGGGCATCTTCACCGCGCTCTACGCGGCGCCGCTGCGCGTCGCCATCGTCCACCAGGCCGGGGCCATCGTGCTCTGGACCCTCGTCCTGCGCGCCCGCCATACGGCGCGCTATCCAATCGTCGGCTCGATCCGGAAGGGAACCGCATGACCGCCTACACCGACCTCATGGCCTACCAGCGCGATACCGAGGCGCTGGCCCAGATCTCCGGCCGCCTTGGCTGGGATCAGGAAACCATGATGCCGCGCGGCGCGGCCGAGCAGCGGGGAGAGGAGATGGGGGCGATCGAAGGCGTCCTGCACGCGCGGCGCACCGATCCCCGCATCGCCGACTGGCTGGAGAAGGCCAGGCCCGAGGGCGAGGTCGCCGAGGCCCAGTTGCGCCAGATCCGCCGCGAATTCGACCGCGCGACCAAGATCCCGGCGCGTCTGGCGACAGAGATCGCCCGCGTCACCTCCGTCGCTCAGGGCATCTGGGCCGAGGCGCGCGCCGCCGAAGACATCCCCGCCTTCCTGCCGACGCTCGAACGCGTCGTGGCGCTCCGGCGCGAGGAGGCGGCGGCGCTCGCCGCCGGCGGCGACCTCTACGATGCGCTTCTGGACGATTACGAGCCCGGCGCGACCCAGGCGTCCGTCGCCGCGATCTTCGATGGCATGCGCCCCCGCCTCGTCGCCCTGCGCGAGGCCATCCTCGGCGCCGAGCGCCAGCCGAAGCCGCTCGAGGGGCATTTCCCGGCAGCCACCCAGATGAAGCTGGCGCAGGAGCTTGCCTCCGCCTTCGGATACGACTGGTCGCGCGGACGGCTGGACCTTGCCGTCCACCCGTTCTCGAACGGCTCGGGCAATGACGTGCGCATCACCACCCGCACCGTGGAAAGCGAGCCCTTCAACTGCGTCTATTCGACGATCCACGAGACCGGCCACGCCGCCTACGAGCAGGGCGTCGATGCCGCCTACCTGCTGACGCCGCTGGGGCAGGGCTGCTCGATGGGCGTCCATGAAAGCCAGAGCCGGATCTACGAGAACCAGCTCGGCCGCTCCCGCGCCTTCACCTCCTGGCTCTATGGCCGGATGGGCGAACATTTCGGCCCGCTCTCGGCCGGGGACGCCGACGCCTTCTACGGCGCGGTGAACCGTGTCGAGGCCGGCTTCATCCGCACCGAGGCCGACGAGGTGCATTACAACCTGCATGTCATGCTGCGCTTCGATCTGGAGCGGCAGCTGATTTCCGGCGCGCTGGAGGTCAAGGGCCTCGAAGAGGCATGGAATGGCAGATTTGTGCAAGATTTTGGCCAAAAGGTGGCAAAGCCCTCGCAGGGAATGTTGCAGGATGTCCACTGGTCGGTGGGTCTTTTCGGCTATTTCCCGACCTATACGCTGGGCAATGTCTATGCCGGCTGCCTGATGAAGGCGCTGCGCGCGGCAGTTCCGGACGTTGACGAGGCCCTGGCCCGCGGCGATGCCAGTCCTGCCACCCGCTGGCTGAAGGATCGGCTCCAGCGCCACGGCCGCCTGCGCTCCCCCCGCGCCACGATCGCCGCGGCCTGCGGCTTCGAGCCGTCGGAAGGCCCGCTCCTCGACTATCTCGAAGCCAAGTTCGGCGAGATTTACGCCCTCTGATCCAAGAGGAGCCTCCCCGGGGCTTCTTCTTGGCCCAAATACTCATGCCAAGGCCCGCCAGGATCCCCCCGGCGGGCCTTTTCGCTCCGAACACATTCCAAAAACCAAATCGGTGCGAAAGCGGTGTAAAAGCGGTGCTTTTACGGTATCGCCTTTTCCAAGCCTTCCCAGCCCCTTGTGCGCTTCTCCTCACGCACGCTCAAACCCCCTCCGGCCACTCCGGCGCCCGCTTTTCGATGAAGGCGTTGATGCCCTCCTCGGTGTCCCGCCACAGCATGTTCTCGACCATCACCGCCGCCGTGTGCTCGTAGGCCTCGGCCAGCCCCATCTCTATCTGCTCGTAGAATGCCCGCTTGCCAATTTTGACCGCCGCGCCGAGCTTGCCCGCCACCGTCTCGGCCAGCCAGAACGCCTCGTCCGACAGGGCTTCCTTCGGCACGACCCGGTTGACCAGCCCGATCCGCTCCGCCTTCGCGGCATCGATCAGTGCCCCGGTCGTCAACATCTCCAGCGCCTGCTTGCGGCCGACCGCGCGGCTGAGGGCAACCATGGGGGTGGAGCAGAAAAGCCCGATATTCACGCCGTTTACGCCGAATCTGGCAGCTTCCGACGCCACGGCCATGTCGCAGGTGGCGACCAGCTGGCAGCCTGCGGCGGCCGCCACGGAATGCACCTCGGCGATAACCGGTTGGGGCAGGCGGGTGATCTGCTGCATCACGCTGGCGCAGCGGCGGAAGAGATCCTCGAAATAGGCCCGGCCCTTGTCCTCGGCCTGCCGGCCGGCCTGCATCTCCTTCAGGTCATGCCCGGCACAGAACGCCTTGCCGGCGCCCCTCAGGATCACTGCCTTGACCGTGGGTTCGCCCTCCAGCCGCGTCAGCGCCGCCGATAGCGCCGCCAGCATCGCGTCCGACAGCGCGTTCAGCGCCCCCGGACGGTTCAGCGTCAGGATGGCGACCGCCCCCTCGTCCGCGCGCAATACCAGTTCCTCGTCCATGCCTGTTCCTCCCGGATGCACCAAAACTCTAGAGCCCCCGCCGCCCCGCGAAAAGCCCGGGGCTGGCGGCTCTTTCCGCCGGGGAGAGAAACCGGTAACCTGCCACCCCGGAACAAGGCGCAGGGGAGGGCCAGTCCATATGGCGTTCATGGAGGCTATGCGCTACCGCGCCGTGAAGATCCTCGCCAATACAAGCAAGGTCTTGCTTTCGCTGCACCTTTTCCTGTTTCCGAAGCTCCGGTTGACTCTGCCTCAGACTGCCCCTGCGCGCCGCCCGGCGCCCGCGGGCCGCATCCCACGGATCGTGTGGCAGACCAATTACACAAGGGCGGTCACGTTGCAGGTCTACACCTGCTTCTGCTTCAACCGCCTTATCGCGCCGACCTGCGAATACCGCTTCCACGGCGACGCCGAGGCTGACCGCTACGTGGAAGAACACTTCCCCGGTCGCATCGCCCGCGCCTATGCCCGCCTGCGTATCGGCGCGGCGCGAGCGGATTTCTGGCGTGTGCTGGTGCTCCTCAAAGAGGGCGGTATGTACCTCGACATCGACTCCAACTTCACCAGCAATCCGGAACGTTTCCTGAAAGGCGATCCCGAAGGCGTCTTCATCGCCATGAAGAATGGCGAGGTGACAAACTACTTCCTCGCCTCTGCTCCCGGAAATCCGGCGCTGCAGGCGGTCGTCGACCGGATTGTGGAGAATATAGAGGCGGGCGAGTTGACCAGCGTCTACGACCTTACCGGCCCGACCGTGCTCGACGCTGTGGTGAAGGCGGCGGGGATCGCCCCGCTCAGCTACAAGCTCGCCTGCACCCAGGGCCAGTTCATCAACAAGCGCGGCCAGTACCGCGACAAGCCGAACGGCGCGTGGCACGTCGCACAGCAGACGCAGAAGATCGTGGCGAGCGAGAAGGCAGAGTAGCCGGGCGCGCGGGCAGGATGGTGAAGCTCAGCCCTTTCCGCCGGCGTATTTGAACTTGCCTTCGACCTGGGCGCCGCTCTCGATCACCAGGGTATCGTAGGTGATCTGCACCTTCGCTTCGGCCGAGGAGCGCAGCACCGCCTCGCTGCAGCTGGCAGAGCCATCCAGATGGCCCTTCACCTCGACCTTCTCGGCCCGGATCTTGCCTGTCACCTTGCCGCCGGTCCCGACGGTCAGTGCGCGGGCGTCGATATCTCCCCGAACCTCGCCCAGCACCTCGACCGCGCCTGCGGATGAGATATTGCCGGTGATCTTCAGGTCCGCGCTTAGATGCGAGGTGCCGCCGGCTTCGCTCCGCGTTGCGGGCAGCGTCTCACCTTCGGCGGATTTGCTGAACATCTGTCTCTCCTCCTCGGGTGTTCGTGCGGGCGCGGACGCGTACCGTGCCTTTCGCAAAGAGTTAGACACAATGGCCCGGCAGAGGGTCAAGGGCGGATTGGGGCGCATCGCGCATTTGCGCGGCGCCCGGGCCGATTCCGGCAAGAAAGTGCCGTGGGCCGTTTCAGGGTCGCGAGTCGGGACCAGATTCGGGTTCCGAAGACGTGAAAGGGGAGGGAATCGCGGGTTATCAACAGTTTGGCGCCTATCTTTGTTGATAACCCGGGGTGCCCTCAGGCGGGGATCCGCCGCAAACCCCAAGGATTCCTGGGGTGTTCGAAAAAGTTTCATCTTCCCGCATTTTGCCTCTTGCGGGTCTTGGTTGGGGGCCGTAGATACC
>NZ_RRYH01000053.1 GCF_004010155.1 Solirhodobacter olei
AGGGATCACGGGGCGGGAATACCTGAGGAATACGGGGACCGCCTGTTCCAGCGTTTCGTCCAGGCCGGCACGCCGTCGCAGGGCCGGCCCAGCGGCACCGGGTTGGGCCTGAGCATCGCCAAGGCCATCGTGGAGCGGCACGGCGGCACGATCTCGTTCATCAGCGCAGTTGGACAGGGCACCACCTTTTGCGTCGAACTGCCACATCGGCAGGACCTTCGGAGTGCGGCGTGAAAATGGATCGACTGG
>NZ_RRYH01000054.1 GCF_004010155.1 Solirhodobacter olei
ATGGATTGCGCCTGTCCTTACCCATCGCGCAGCATCCGGCTGCCGTCGACGTCAGCGGCGTTCCAATGATGGATGAGCCATCGTCTTATACCGTGTCCTCCGGCTACTTTCGGAAAGAGCAGTACAATAATTGGTCTGTCAGCAAGCTTTCATCGTGCAAGACAGCCACGCCGGGGTCATGGCTTTTTGTGAATGTACGGGTATCCGTTGAGTCCCTTCCGGAACAATAAATGCGTGAAGGTTGCAAATGAATATCTGGGAACAGGCCCTGGACCGTGATGCGAAGAGCCGAGCAGCTCTCTGGGTATTACGCAAGACACCAGAGACCGGGCGGTCGGACGGCAACAAGACAGAGTGCACAGGGGCTTATGCCCCTCCTCGGGGCGAGACCGGCCCGACGTCGCCCCGGTCGCTTCCCAATGATGCACATCTGCTAAGATCGATCCTCGAATTTTCTCCGGGAAACATCATTGTCGTCAATCAGGATGGCTTCGTGGTGTTTTGCAGCGAGGCGGCACGTCGCACCTTTGGCGGAAACAAACTGCGACTGGAAGGAACCAGGATTGCCGAGCTCCTTCCTGGCATCTCTATGTGCGGTGGGGCGGTGATGGCCCCGAGGCAAAACGCCGGTGCCGAGATTGCGCCAGTGACCCTGAAATGCGCGGATGGGGCGATCTGCCGGTTCGAGCTGTTCGAAAGGACGCTGAGCACGGAAAGCGGCCAGAAATATACCGCGATCACCCTCAATGACGTGAGCCGCAGGGTCGCGGCCGAGCGGCGTGTCCGCACCCTCGAACAGCGCTGGCATGCGGCGCTTGAAAACAGTGAAATCGCCGTCTTTGAATATGATCTGACATCCGGCGAAGAGATCGTGTCCGATGCCTGGTACAGACTTGTCGGCATTTCCGACCTGAAGGGCATGACCCACGAGCAGATGTGGATGAGCCGGGTCCACCCGGATGACCTCGCGCGGATTCTCCCGGCGGAACGGGCTTGCATCGAAGGTCGGTCTGAACGCGCCGTCAGCGAATATCGCCTGATCGGGGAGAGCGGTGATTGGCGCTGGATCAGATCAGTCTTCAAGGTTGTTCAACGCGACATGGACGGGCGCGCCCAGAAGATCCTGGGTACGATGTCGGACATCACGTCGCTGCGCGAGGCGACCGAAATTGCCGAGGCGAAGAAGGCCGACCTCAAGAGAATGATCCTCCGCGCGCCGCTTGCGATGGCTTACCTGGACGGGGCGGGCAAGATCCTCATGCTGAACGAGGCGGGACATGACCTTCTCGGACGCGCGGGGGAGGTGCTCTGCGGTCGAGACTTATGGGAACTGCTTGGCCCTTCCCTGGAAGGCGAAACCGGGAGTGAAATCTGTCGGAGGGCATCGGAAGATCCGCTCGGCTACAAGGAGAGAAAGACATTCCTGCGTCCTGACGGAACGCGCATTCGCTGCGTCATGACGGTCGCCGCCCTCAGTAGCGAGACATCGGGCGACGGCGCTTTCATTGTCGAACTCGTCGATATAACCGAACAGGAGCGTTTGGCCGACCTCAGAAATGAGTTCATTTCCCTCGTCAGCCATGAATTGCGAACGCCGATCGCGTCGGTCTACGGATCCGTCAGCCTGGTGAAGGGGGTTCTCAAGGATGATCCGCCGGAAGCAATTTCGCGACTGCTCGATGTCGCCAAGCGAAATTGCGAACGGCTGAAGCGACTCGCAGACGACTTGCTCGATGTCCAATACATCCATTCCGGCTGCTTCAAGTTGGATCTCGAGAACTCAGATATTTTGGAGATCGTGCGCGGCGCCGTGTCCTCGGCGGAACCGGCAGCAAGACGAAATGATGTAAGCTTTGCCATTTCCTGTGACGCGGAGGCCATCACGTCCGAAGTCGATCCTGCAAGGCTTGGCCAGGCAGTGGGGAACATTCTTTCGAATGCCGCAAAACACTCGCCGACCGGAGCGGAGGTCCAGGTGGATCTTCATGCCGACGACACGTGCTATCGAATTAGCGTCACCGACCATGGAAGCGGGATCGCCCCCGAATTCAGATCGCGCATGTTCACGCCATTCTCGCAGCAGGCGGAACACTCCACGCGCAAACACGAAGGATCCGGCCTGGGGTTGGTTATAGCGAAGGCGCTCGTCGAGGCGATGGGCGGCAAGATTGATTATGTGTCCGAGCCCGGTGTCCGGACGATGTTTTGGGTCGAACTTCCGATAAAGTGGTGAGTAGCCCCATATGACTGGTCTGGGTTGATTGTTAGTGCATGGCTGGTCTCGGTGCTACCGGGATGAGGCTTGCAGGTGTCGCTGGGTAGGCCGCGGCTGACCCGACACCTCGCAGACTCGACGGTCCTAAACATACCGATGGACCAGCTCAGTCGTAGAGGCTCAGTCAGCCTCGGTAATTCTGATTGGGAACTCCGGGCGGAGCTTGCCGGCACGCAATTTGCCGACCGTTGAAAGGCCATCCGGCGAGATGAGGGCGCTCCATCGGAGCGGTGTGCCAAGACGCGCAGGATCTGGCCGTTCCGGTCCCGCTGGAAGGCGCCGCTGCGGGGTCGGACGGACGCGTTGGCGCACTGCGCTTGATCTGCGTCATGGTTTCGGGCGCGCGCTCGGCCGACTGTCCTGGCGAGAGGTTCGGACGCAAGTCGCCATGCCGGAAGAACAGCCCGCTGACTTATGCATGATCCCGATCCGTGGCCCCGAGATCTCGGCGCGCCCGGAGTCCGTGCCTTGCCGCGCATTTTGCCATTGAGGAGGGCAGGCCATGTCCAACGGCTCAGAAACCGCACAGACGCACCCGGCTGACGATGCCGTCGACGTCCTGATCATCGGCGGCGGGCCCGGCGGCACTCCGGCAGCGATGGCCCTGGCGCAGGCGGGGCGGCGGGTGATGCTGGTCGAGGCCGGTCCGGGTCTTGGCGGCACCTGCCTGTTTTCGGGCTGCATTCCATCCAAGATCTTTCGTGAAACCGCCTTCCGCCGGTGGGAGGCCGCGCGTGCGTCGGAGTTCGGGCTTGGAAGCCCTTCCGGCGAGCCGCCGGCGGTCAATTGGGATGTGGTCCAGCGTCGACGTCACCAGATCCTCGCACAGCGTTCCGGCGGAGCGCTGACCAAGGCACGTAGCCTGCCGTCGCTGGAAGTCGTATTCGGCCGCGCACGGCTCACCGGCCCACGTACCGCTCGGATCGAAAGGGTCGGCGCGCCCGGTTGCTCCGTGCGCTTTGAACGGGCCATTCTGGCGACAGGCTCGATGCCGAGCCCGCTGCCAATTCCCGGCGTTGATCTGCCGGGGGTGCTCGATTCCGATCGTCTGATCGGCATCGGCTTTGTTCCCGAGTCGCTCGTCCTGATCGGTGGCGGGCCAATCGGGATCGAGATGGCACAGATCTTCGGGATGCTCGGCGCAAGGGTTTCGGTTCTCGAGGCCGCCCCGCGGATCCTCGGGCCGGTCGACGGTGTTCTGGCGAAGCTCCTCTCGGACCAGCTGGTCGCGACCGGGATCAGGCTGGAGACAGGCGTCAGCGTTGACCGCATCGACGGCAGTGAAGGTGCCCACCGTGTCCATTTCAGCCGCGCCGGCAGTCCTGACGTGATCGAAGCCCAGGTGGTGGCGATCGTGGCGGGGCGGCATCCCAATGTCGTTGGCCTCGGGCTCGAAACCACCGGCGTCAGACACGGCCCGCATGGTGTGATCGTGAACGCCGAACTCGAAACCGACGAGCCTGGCATCTTCGCGACCGGGGACCTCGTCGGCCATCCGATGTTCGCCCATTGGGCCACCGCCCAGGCCCTCGCCGTGGCAAGACATATTCTCGGAATGCCTGCCGCCTTTCCACGCCCGGAACACAACAGCGCAGTGATTTTCTCGCGACCGGAGATCGGGATGGCTGGGCTGACCGAGGAAGAGGCGAAGGCGCGGGGGCTCGATGTCGCCGCCGCCGAATACGATTACCGGATCGACGCCCGGGCCCAGATCGCCGGAGAGGTCCTGGGGCGGCTCCGCCTCATCTACCGGAGGGATGACCATCGCATCGTCGGTGTGCATGTGCTGGCCGAAGGCGCCGCCGATGTGACGGGTGAGGCTGCGCTTGTGGTTCGCAATGGCCTGACGCTTGAGCAACTGGCCGCAAGCATTCATCCCCACCCGACCCTGACCGAGGCATTCGGGCTGGCGGCGCAATCTGCGATCGCGGGTCAGCGCCGCGAGCCAGGCTGATCCACGGATGCGGCGATCGCGGCCCGGGTTTCCGGTTCGACCACCGTCCCCTGCCGGGATCTGCCCATGCACCATACCGGCGCGACAGGAACCGGCCCGCAGGCTTTCAAAGGAACTGGACCGGCACAGGGCAATTCGCGCCGGGTTCGAAAGGAAAGAACATGACTGCCGTTGCCCCGAAATACGAGCATTCCGTCCCCTGGTTCTGGCCTATGGCGGCCGCGATGGAGATGGAGGAGGCCGAGTTCCGCGCCGTCGAGGACGGGCTGCATTTCGTGCAGGCCGCTGCAGAGATCAGCAGCCCGCCCGAGCCGAGGTGGGCGACGAAGAACAGGGTCTTGATCGACCTGGACACCATGCGCGTCCGGGACTTTGGCGGCAGCGGCGGCGGCGTGCCCGTTGTCGTGGATGCGCCCTATGCCGGGCATTCCTCGACCATCGCTGACTATGCAAAGGGGCAGAGCCTTGTCGAGACGCTGCTCGGGGCCGGGCTAGGCCGGGTGCTGGTGACGGATTGGAAGGCCGCCACTGTCGAGATGCGGGATTTCAACATCGACAAGTATCTGGCGGAGATCAACGTCGTCGTGGATGACCTCGGCGGCACCGCGATCCTCGTGGGTCTGTGCCAGGGGGGATGGATGGCGGCCATGTACGCCGCCCGTTACCCCGAGAAGGTGCGGGCGCTGGTGCTGGCGGGATCACCCATCGATACCGATGCGGGGAACGGGCCGATCAAGCGACTGGCGCACCGGACGCCCCTCAAGCTCTACGAGGAGATGGTCGCGAGCGGTGAGGGCCGGATGCCTGGAAGCCTCATGCTGTCCGGCTGGAAGAACATGCATCCCGGCGAACAATACGTGGGCAAGTTCGTCGACCTCTATGCCCATATCGAGGAGCGGAATTACGTCGAGCGCACGGAGGCCTTCGAACGCTGGTACGAGAATCCGATCGACCTGCCGGGACGTTATTATCTTCAGGCGATCGACCTGCTCTTCAAACGAAATCTCTTCGCGAAGGGTCGGTTCACCGGCCTTGGAAGACGGCTTTCGCTTGGTGACATTACCTGTCCGCTCTACCTTCTGGCCGGGGCTTCCGATGACATCACGACCAAGGAGCAGGTGTTCGCTGCCGCCGATCTGGTCGGCACCGAAAAGAACCGGATTGAGCGGCGACTGGTGGATGGGGGGCACATCGGCCTGTTCATGGGCAAAAAGACCCTGACGGAGGCTTGGCCAGGGATTGGATCCTGGATCGGTGTCCAAGGCGGTTCAGCAGGGTCGCGCTGACGCGCGAAGACGAACGTCAGATCGAAGGACAGGCCGAACGATGTCGTCTAGAGGCCCTCGGGCAGCTTGGCCCGCATCGCCTCGCGCCGGTCGAACCGCTCGCCATCGGCGGTGAAGGTTCCGTCCCCGACGGCGTGAAGCAGCCTCGTGTCCGGCCGGTCGAGATCGATATGGGCTGCGACCCCCTGAAGGAGCACGAGATTCAGCCGCCCGACGATCTCCTCGACCCGGCATTCTATATTGGCGAGGCACTCCTGGATCAGGGGCGCCCTGACGTGGCGCGCGGCAAGAGGCGTGAGGCCAAACCGCGCGAACTTGTCGGTATCCGCGCCGGAGCACATCCCGATGCCGACGACGGTGTCGATCATGTCGGCGGTCGGGATGGTAAGCACGCACTCGCCGGTGCCCTTCAGTGCATGCCAGGAGTGGTTCCACGGCCCGGTGGTGAGCGCAAACTCGGCATTGAAGCCGCGGACCATCGTCCAGGTGATGGTCATGATGTTGGCCCTTGCGCCATCATGGGTCGTCACGAGGACCACCGGCCCGGGTTCAATCAGCGTGAAGGCGCGGGAGAGCGGCAACGGCTGCATCTTTGTCCTCATTCGGGCGGGGGATGGCTTGGGTGCATTGGCGGCATCGCCTTTTCCGTATCGATCTCGAGCCGTCCGTCGCGCAACCGGTAGATATGATCGAACCGGTCGAGGATCATCTCGTCATGGGTCACGACAATGATGGCGGCGTCCTGCTCCTGGGCGATCCGGCGCAGGAGATCCATCACGATCCGGGCGCGCTCGGAATCGAGGGGCGCCGTCGGCTCGTCGGCGAGGATGATGCGCGGCCGATTGGCCAGAGCGCGCGCGATCGCCACACGCTGCGCCTCTCCGCCGGAGAGCTGCGCCGGCATGGCATGCTTGCGATGCGCAACATCCAGATATTCCAGGAGCTGTGACGCCCGTTCGCGTGCAGTCGACCTGCCATATCCGGCAAGGTTCAGGACGACCGCGACGTTGTCTGTGCCGTCCAGGAAGGGAAGAAGGTTGGGGTATTGGAAGATGAAGCCGATCTTGTCGAGCCGCAGCCGGCGCAGGTCTGATTTCAGCCAGGCGTCATCGTAGACCAACGCACCATCGAGCGTGATGCGCCCGCCGCTCGGCTCCACGATGCAGGCGATGCAGTTGAGTAGGGTGGTCTTGCCCGAACCGCTTGGCCCCATGAGGCCGACGACCTGACCGGGATAGACCGTCATGTTGATGTCTCGCAGGGCGTCGACCTGCGCGCTGCCCTCGCCGAAATGCTTGGACAGATGCTCGATGCGTACGACCGGATCCTTGTCGGATTGTGGCATTGCTCTACCCGGTACCTGCCAGGGCCTCGGCCGGGTCCACCTTCAGGGCCAGCCGGATGCCCAGGGTGCTGGCGGCAAGACAGACCGCGACGGTGATGGCGAAGACAATCACGATGCTCTGGGGATCGAGGACCAGCCGGCGTGGGAAATATGGCTTGAAGACAAGAACCAGCACCAAGCCGGTGAAATAGCCGAAGATGCCCATGGACAGCGCCTGCTGCACGACAAGGCCGACGATGGTGCGATCGGGCGCGCCGATGAACTTGAGCGTGGCGATCGAGCGGACCTTGTCCATGGTCAGCGTGTAGATGATGAGCGCGATGATGACCGCAGAGACAATCACCAGGAGGATCATGATCATCATCTGCTGGCTGCGCGCTTTCTGGATGACGAACTTGCTCAGCAGCGTTTCCTGCTGCGCCTCGGTCAGTGTGGTCAGATGCTTCCATCGCGACAGGGCCGAGGCGACATCGCTGATGCGGACATGGGGTGACACCGTGGCGATGACCGCGTTGATCTGGTCGCTCGATGTGCCCCGGCCGCCGCGTGCCGCCTCCCGGCGCTCTGCTGGAGGCGCGAGCTCGAACTGCAGGGCCTGGGCGTCCCGAAGGGTGACATAGGCGACCGGATCACCGGAAGAGGTGACCTGCCCACGTGTCAGCCCGACGACGGTGAACGCGTGCCCATGTGTGCCCAGGGGGATGACCTGACCAAGCTTCAGCCCGGCAGAACGGTCCACGATCATCTCGTAGTGGTCGCGCATGATGTCGCGCCCGGTCATCAGCTTCGCCGGCCCGCCGGGCCGTCCCGGCTCGAAGCCGACGAGGAAGAACCGAAGCGGCTTGCCGTTGAGCTCGGTCTGGACCGACTGGTAGGTCACGGCCCCGGCGCCCGCAACGCCGTAGACCCGCGCCACAAGTTCGCGCGTGTCGCCGGAAATGCGCGAGCCTTCTGCGAAGGGGCCCTTGGTGCCCGCTTCCACGACCCAGAGATCGGCATGGGCAGCCCGGGCCTGCCGCAACGCGTCATCGACAAGGCCGCCATAGACGCCCGTAATCATGATGACGATGCCGAGAAGCAGGCTCAGCCCGAGGTTTGTCAGCACGAACCGCAGCAGATTGCGCCGGATGTCACGGTAGGCGAGGTTCATTGCCCGCGTCCGTTCACCACGTTCGCCGCCCGGCCGGCGCGCAGCCCGGCCCGCAGGACCGTGACGACGCGCGCACCCTCCGGAACGCCGCCCGTGATCTCGTAGCGCCCGTCGAGCAGCCGGTGGCCAAGAGTGGCCTTGTGTTGCTTCAGCTGGCCGTCCTCGACCGTCCACACCGTTCCGCTGTCCTTGGAGAGGTCGAGGATCGCCACCTCGGGCACGAGCAACGCCTGCGGCAGACGCATCGTGGTGACATAGGCCTCCGCCTGTTCGCCGAGATTGAAATTCTGCCGCGGGTTGCTGAAGGCAATCTCCACCTTGCGTTCCTCGTTTACGCGGTCGCTCTCGGGCTCGATCCGCGCGACCCGTCCGGCCAGCCGCTCGGTCGGATGGGAGCGCAGGACGATCGTCGCCGGCTGACCCACCTTGATGTCGCCGGCCTTGCTCTCGTCCACATAAGCGAGCACCCAGATGGATTTCGGGTCGACGAGGGTGAAGACCGACTCCCCGGCGGTCAGCGCCGAGCCAGGTTCCTCGTTCCGCGCCGTCACCATCGCGTCGTAGGGCGCGACGAGCGTGTAGTAGCTCAGGATCGCCGCCTGCTGCTGCTGCTGGGCCCTGGCGTCACTGATGTTGGCCCTGGCCACCAGCATCTCGCTTTGCGCGACGGTCACATCGGCCTTCGCGGCATCCTCGGAGGCTTGCGCCGCCTGGGCCGCTTCGACGGATGTCGTGTTGCCCTGCAAAAGCACCTGGCGGCGCTCGTTCACACTCCTTGCGTTTGCATAATTCACCTGGGCCTTGTCGAGGCTGGCCTGCGCCTTCGCCAGCCCGGCGTTGGCCTGTTCCACGGTCGCATCCGCCCGGGTGAGGACCGCCTTCTGCACACGATCGTCGAGTCGGGCGAGGACGGTGCCCTTGGCGACGCGGTCGCCGACGTCGGCGCGCAGGTCAACGAGCACGCCCGGCACCTGGAAGCCGATCTTCGAACTGACGCGCGCCTCCACCGTGCCAAGGCCGAAGACCTGGACCGGCACGTCCGTCGCGACACCGGCGGCTTCGACCGGAACGGGGCGAAGAAAGGCTGTCCAGAGCCCGAAGCCAACGCCAGCAACCAATACGACAAGCAAGACCACCGCGAAAACGCGGGCTCTTCTGCGCGCTTGCAGCCTTGCGCGCGCATTGCTGGCGCCCCGGCTTTCGGCAGGGGATGATTTTTGCAAATTGGATTCTGGCGCTTCCGGCACGAACGACCCCTGTCATGTGTGGCCCCTCGGCCTTTCTTTTCACGTCAGGGATAAGGACGCTTTGACATGCATCATCTGCCTGGCCGCCGCGCCCGACGGCACGGCGGTACTACGGCCCGCGCCGCGGCAGTTGCAGGGTAACCCTGAACGACATGGTTTGATCGCGGCGGTCACTCTCCTTGGGCGAACGAGGTCTGATATCTTAGGCCTCAGAGTTTCCAAGCCGTGAGGAGAACGACGATGACGGAGTATGTTGGTCTCGACGTATCTTCGAAAGAGGTTTCGGTCTGCGGGTGGATGCCAAGGGAGGCGTTCGGCGCCGAGCGGTACTGCCAACGGATCAAGAACGGATCGCGGCCTTCATCGCGGCCGAAGCGCCCCAGACGGAGCGCGTTGTCCACGAGAGCGGCATTCTTTCAACCTGGCTGACGCGGGAGCTGGAGCGGCGCGGCGTGTCGATACTGTGCATCGACGCCCGTCTGGCCAATAAGGTGCTTTCGGCGCGCTTGAACAAGTCCGACAAGGTCGATGCGGAGAGCCTGGCCCAGCTGGCGCGGACTGGCTGGCTCACCCGGGTCCACATCCACAGCGAGGCTTCGAACCACATCCGGGCCCCGGTCGGGGCGCGGGAGCGCCTCATCCGGATGCGCAAGGAGCTGGAGGCCCACCTGCGCGGCATGCTGAAGACCTACGGCATTCGCATGACGCAGGTCCATCAGGCCAAGGCCCGGCGCGGGTTTCGCGACCAGTTGTCGGAAACGGGTGCCGGTGACCCCGTGCTCCGGTTGCTGGCCGAGACGATGAGTCCGATTCACGGAATGCTTTGTGCGGCGACAGCAGCCCTCGACGGAGAATTGCTGGCGATCGCCCGGCGCAGCGAGCTCGAAGGGCGCCTTATGTCGGTCCCCGGCATAGGCACGATCACGGCGCTGGGCTTCGTCGCGACACTCGATGACCCCGCCCGGTTCCGCCGCGTCTCCGATGTTGGCGCCTTTCTCGGCCTCACACCACGACGATACCTGTCGAGCGAAGTTGACCGGCCGGGCTGCATCTCGAAATGCGGCGATGCCGATATGCGGCGGCTTCTGGTCTCCGCGGTGGCGACATTGATCACCCAGGTCGCCCGGTTTTCCCCACTCAAGGCCTGGACAGTCCGTCTCAGTGCCCGAAAGGGCTTCAAGAAGGCCGTCGTTGCCAGGGCGCGCAAACTGGCGGTGATCCTCTATGCGATATGGCGCGACGGCAGCGTGTTCAGATGGACAAAGGAGGCAACAGCGTATTCAAAGTATCCCGCCTGCGGAGAAGTGCGCGCCAGGCGTCCCTGGGACGGTGGCCGATCGATCTCAGCAAATCGGTCGAGGTGGTCATGACAAACCAACCTTGTGAACGACATTCCAGACGATCAGCCCCGCACGCGATCATGAAGCGTACAACCCGACTTCGGAGAGAACCATGCCCCGGGCGGACAACGGACCCACATCCCTTGACATCACCGCGATCAGAGAACCGTTCTGGGAGCCAATCATTGGTCGCGCCGGCCCGAGAACAGTCGCTGTGTCCGGCATCAGAGCCCGTGGGACATACCAGTTGAATTCATAACGGAGGGGTTCTGGCTCAATGTAACCGCCAAGGAGTGGAGATGAGACAGAAACCTGAAATGGCGCGGCCGACGGCGAACGCGGGATGAGCCGGGGTCAGCAGAAGCGGTTGAAGGCCCTATAGGCTGAGAACCAGCGGCTGCGGCGGGCGGTGTCCGATCTGATGCTGGACAAGATGATCCTGGTTGAAGCTGCCCATGGAGTAAAGGGCGTCCCGGAAACAGACCGGGGGGGCGGTTCAGCCCTGAACGGGTGGACCTCCTGAGTCGTTCACGCCGCCGGCGGTGCAACGGCTATGTGCGGCAGGCCCTCGGGATATCCGAGCGCCGGGCCTGCCGCACCTGGGGTCAGCATCGATCGACGCAGCGCAAGGTGCCCTACGGTAAGGGCGATGAAGAGCGGCTGACCGAGGACATCATCGAGCTGGCGCGAGCGTTCGGGGGCTATGGCTATCGAATGATCACCGGGATGCTGAAGAACGGAGGCTGGCATGTGAACCACAAGCGCGTCGAGCGGATCTGGCGGCGAGAATGGCTGAAGGTTCCGGAGAAGCAG
The DNA here is from genome assembly GCF_004010155.1 of Solirhodobacter olei. Taxonomy (GTDB): domain Bacteria; phylum Pseudomonadota; class Alphaproteobacteria; order Rhodobacterales; family Rhodobacteraceae; genus Solirhodobacter; species Solirhodobacter olei. The sequence goes on from NZ_RRYH01000054.1 coordinate 11,411, forward strand.
GGCAAGCGGGGCCAGCTCTGGCTGATCGACGGGTCCCGTGTGCGGCTTCGGCCCGAGCACCCGAACCATTCCTGGTGGTGTGTCTTCGTCCGGGATCGCACCAAGGCGAAGGTGTCGGGCCCGGTGACGCCCGCGCGCAGGATCAACCTCGGGCCGAGGGCGCCGCTGTCGGCTAGCGTTAAGTCGCTCGCATCGCCGTTTGTTGCGCCGACAGAGGCGTAGGTCAGCCGTTTCCGCTCGAGCACCGCCGAGAGTGCGCCGCTGCGTCCAAACGCCCGCGTCTCCGAGGGCCCCGTGCCGGCGCTAGTGAGATACGACTTCGTCGCGTAGAGTTCCCGATCGACGACAACGGCGGGACTGACTCTGCTTATAGCTATACGAACCTCAAGAACTCCGGGCTGATGGGGCGCTGCCGAAGCTTCCCGCCCGTCTTCTTCCTTCGCTGAATGCGATCAGAATTCCCGAAGTTGTTTCGGATTGCCGATCCAGCTCGGACTTGCATCTGAACCCGGATTCGCCGTCAGGAAGCCGGAACAGGCGTATCAGATTCCGAGCCACCAACAAAATGGGCGGGCCGTTTGACGGCCCGCCCGACCGGGTTGAGGGTACAAAACAGCGGCGGCCCGATCACAGGGTGTTTTCGATCTCGACCAAAATCTTGCCCGTTTCCTCGGCAGGAAGCGAAGAGCGCTTGGCGAGTTCGATTACGACAAGGCTCCAGAGAGCCGTCAACAGGACGGCGGACCAGAAGCCGAGAATTCCGAAGCCTCCAAGATCGTGTCCGCTCAACGCCGAGATGATCCACATGCCGCCGAACCAGGCGCCTAGCCAACCGATGTGTTCCCAGCCAAAGTCGGCGGAACTCTCGTGAGCGATCAGGAAATAGTAGATCAGGTAGAGCGCGAAGATGACCAGGACGATCACGAACAGCCAGCTGACCGTGGTGAGGCCGCTCCAAAGGATGATCAGATCGCAGCAGATGAATGCGACGGGTGCGACGACGCTTGCACCCATCATCCGGAAGGGCCGGTGCAGATCCGGATGGTCTCGGCGCAGGATCAACAGGACGATCGGACCGAGGCCATAGGTCAGCGCGGTAATGTCACTGATGTAGTTGACCATCTTCTGCCAGGCCGGGAAGGGCAGGAGGAAAACCACCCCGATGGCCCACATGATTGCCACTGACACCCAAGGGACCTGTCCCCCATTAAGCTTCGTCAACACCTGCGGGCCGGCCTTCATTTCGCCGTTTGCAAACAGGATCCGCGAGCCACCGGTTACGTAGATAAGGCCGGTGCCGGCGGGAGAGATAGCCGCGTCGATATAGAGAAGCGTCGCCAACCAGCCAAATCCCAGCAGTGCGGCGAGGCCGGCGAAGGGCCCTTTGGAGCCGGGGAATTCTAGATGCCCCCAGCCATTGGCGACGTCCTGAGGCTTCAGCGAGTTCAGGAAGCCAATCTGGAGCAGGATATAGATGATCGCCGACAACACCACGGCGCCGATTACGGCGAGGGGAATGTTCCGCCCGGGGTTGGCGCTCTCCCCTCCGAGGTCGATCGCAGTTCTGAAGCCCAGAAAGCTGAAGACGATCCCCGCGGCGGGAAGCGCGATAAAGATGCCATTGGAGCTGTAGCTCTTAGGCGCCGCCGTCCATACGCTGGTCCCATGGGGCCAGAGAGGTCCGATCTGGCTCGCGCCCGCGAAGATAAGCACGATAGCCGTCAAGGCCGGAACGATGATCTTCCACCAGGTAACCGTGTTATTCACGGCCAGAAGCCAGCGGATGGCCAAGAGATTCAAGAGCGCCAGAATCCCCACAAGGACGGCGCAGGCGATGAAGCCAGTCGCTGTCAGCACGCCGTCATGCCCGACGAAATGGGGATAGAGATTGTTGGCATAGGTCACGATGCTTTCGGCTTCGACGGATGGCACGGCGACATAGGATAGAAATAGCATCCATCCCCAAATCCGTCCCAGGCCCTCGCCATGACTGGCATGGCTCATATGCACGAGCGCTCCGGAGCGGGGAAAGAGCGCTGCAAGCTCAGCAAAACAAAGGGCGACCAGCATTATGATGAACGCACCGATGATCCAGCTCCATAAACTGAGCGGACCGGCGATCTTTGAAGCATGGAGCGCCCCAAACAACCAGCCGGAACCTATCATGCTGGTCGTACTGGCAAATAGCAATCCAATGATACCTGCGTCGCGACGCAGCCCCTTTGCACTGCCCGTCTCAGATGAAGCCGACATGATATACACCTTCCTGCTTTGGTTTATATTCGTCGATGGGGTATGGTTGCTCCCAAACCTGATGGTTTTCAATAATTGTTTCGATTTTGCCCCGTTGCCGACGTTGTCGAACAACTGAGGAAATGCCCTTCCGGGGTTACCACACCCGATGATTTACGATGTAAACTATCAGAGGGTAAGGTCGGCGACCCTAAGGCGAGTTTGTTCATCTGTCATTTGTCAAAATTTTCCCTGCGAGACGATGCAACCTCTGCTTAAACCCAATTTTTTAAGGCCCATCACCTTCTGGGTGGGTCTTGAGCGGTGGCCGTGGAAGGGGCGCTGGATTTGAGCGCCGGACATTGGATGGGGTCAACGCACTTGCCTTGCCATGCGTGCTGTCTCGGTAACGTTGCCAAATGGAATCTGCTCCCCGAAATCCCTGAGGGTAACGGAGGAGTGAATGAAGGGAGACGGAGTCATCGCCGTGACGGAAGCATCAAATATATGCACAATGGCGTGAGCGGAGACCTGATCTTACCGGATGATGGCTCACCCACCTTCCCAGGTTATATCAGATTGGGCGAGGCCGCTTTACCGTCGCACCGCCTCTGAATCTGAAGGTCCGAATGGAATTCGAGGAGCGGGTCGTGGGCAATTTCAAAACCGTATCTAAAGCTCCCGGGCGATCAATTTCATTACATGGAAAGGTAATGATAGTGCTGACAACCCGGATTTGGCTGGCCCTTTTGCGATCAAAACCGGGAAACAGCCAAGTTTAACGGGAAGCGGGATTTGGAAATCTGCCGGGAGATGGCGGTGCCAGCCGGCGCGAACTGCTGCGCCACGTCTACATCCCGGCGGCAGCAAGCTGGATCCTGTCGTTGCTGCGCGCCTCGGTGGGCTTCGCCATCGTCGGCACGATGATCGGGGAATACCTCGGCGCCTCGGCCAGGGCTTGGGTACCTGATCTCTCTGGCCGAGGGGAACTTCAAGCCGACAGGTGTGTTCGCAGGGATCGTGATCCTCGCCGCCTTCGTGCTGGTGATCGACGTGGTCCTCGCCTTCGTGGAGAAGCCGCTGATCACCTGGAGGCCGAAGGCTCAGGAGGTGCAGACGACCTGACGCGGGACGCACGAACCGGCCGTCACGGACCTTAATTCGAAGAGGCAGGTCAGACATCAAGCGGCGGGTAGCTCTTCGCCCGCCACGTTTCGAACGGCATGCGGGTGGGCTCGGACTTGTCCGGTCTCAGTGGGTGGCCTAGTTGATCGGATACTTCAGATGCCTCTGAAGGAAGGCGTGCCTCACTTCAGCGTCCTGACGGGCGCGTGCCCGCAGATCGAAACCCTGCCGCTGTACGCCGCCCGGCAAGGTGAAATTCTGGATGGAGCTGACCATGGGAGACCGAGACGATGCGCATCAATGAGGACCTGACCCGGCCCGTGACGGTCCATGCCGCCGGTCTCGACTGGGTGCCGAGCCCGGCCAAGGGGGTAGACCGCAAGATGCTCTACCGGGAAGGCGATGAGGTGGCGCGGGCCACCTCGATCGTGCGCTACGCTCCGGCCAGCGCCTTTCCCCCGCATGTGCATCATGGCGGCGAGGAGATCCTCGTGCTCGATGGCACGTTTCAGGACGAGCACGGCGACTATCCCGCCGGCTGCTATTTCCGAAACCCTCCCGGCACCGCGCACAGCCCCGCTGCCGCCGATGGCTGCACGATCTTCGTCCGCCTCTGGCAGTTCCGTGAGGGCGACGCCGCTCAGATCGTCCGCCAGCCGGGGGAGGGCGACCCCGCGCCGCCGCGCGAGGGTGCCGTCTCGGCACGGGTGCTCTTCGATGACGGAGCGGAGCGCGTTCTGCTTGAAGAGTGGCGGGCAGGCGCCGGGATGACTATCCCGAACGAGCGGGGGCTGGAGATGCTGGTCGTTTCGGGAGAGATCGTCATGCAGGGAGAAACCTTGAGGGCGCAAAGCTGGGCCCGTCTGCCCGCCGGTCTTGCCCTCGTGGCGACCTGCGGCACCCAGGGCGCGCGGGTCTGGCTGAAGGATGCCGCGCTTCAGCCCCCGGACGTTCTCCGGATGCCAGACTGATCCGGAGAAGACAGCAATGACGGATACACAGGTGGCCATCCTTGGCGGCGGTCTTGCCGGGCTCAACGCGGCGCGGCTGCTCCACCGGGCGGGGGTGGAGTTCCAGCTGTTCGAGGCGCGGGATCGGCTCGGCGGGCGCATCCTGACGGTCGATGCGACGGGTGGCCCTGCCGATGATGGCTTCGACCTCGGCCCGTCGTGGTTCTGGCCCCTGATGCAGCCTGCCATCGGCAAGCTTGTCGAGGAACTCGGCCTGCCGGTCTTCGCCCAGAGCAGCGATGGCGATGTCGTCTTCGAGCGCATGTCCCGGGAACCGGCCCAGCGATACCCCGGCTTGAGGCAGGAACCTCAGTCGATGCGGCTTGCCGGGGGCTCCGGGGCCTTGATCCGCGCGATGGCCGGGACGGTGCCGAAAGAACGGCTGTGCCTCGGCTCCCGCGTCACCAGCCTGTCGCTGCACGATGACCGGGTGCAACTGACAATCCGGCGCCTCGATGGCGGCGAACACAGGGTTAATGCCGACCAGGTGGTTGCAGCGCTGCCGCCCCGCATTCTGGCCGAGACAATGGCCCTTTCGCCAGGCTTGCCGCCCGAGACGTCTGCCCTCTGGCGAGAAACACCGACCTGGATGGCGCCCCACGCGAAGTTCTTCGCGCTTTACGACAGGCCCTTCTGGCGCGACGCCGGATACTCCGGAACGGCACAGAGCATGGTCGGCCCGATGCCCGAAATCCACGATGCCACGACCGCTTCCGGCGAGGCCGCACTCTTCGGCTTTCTTGGCGTGAGCGCGGCTGAACGGCGGCGGCTAGGGGAGGCGGCGCTTGCCGAGGCGTGCGTTGCCCAGCTCGTCCGGATATTCGGAGCCGAGGCTGCGGCACCGCACGCGACCCTCTACAAGGACTGGGCCGCTGACCCGTACACCGCGGCGGCGTCAGACCTGAACGCCTCCGGCCACCCGGAATTTGCCGCATCCTGGGTAGAGGGCCCGTGGGCCGACTGGCTCCTGCTGGCCGGAAGCGAAACGAGCCCGAGCGAGGCAGGATACCTGGCCGGCGCGGTCGAGGCTTCAGCCAAAGCCGTGGCCGAGGTCAAGCGGCGCCTGCGCACGGAAGAGACGCTGCGTTGAGACAAATGCGCCGAGCCGCGATCCGTGTGTCGTGGCGGGGTCGGCCGTCGATGCCCGCCTGCTTCCCCTGAGCGCCGGCATGAAAGACGACCCGGCGCGGACGAAGAGCCCAGGGCAACCGCAGCATCGTCACCCCGAAGGGCTTGGTCCCGATCCGGCGACATGCTGCGCAGCCGCCCGAGTGGCCTCTCGACAACAGTCCTCGAACGAATTGCCGAACAGGAGGCTGGCAGCAAACTGGCCGGTGAACGTATCCCCGGCCCCGTGGGTGGAGACGACATCGACCGGCTCGGCGGGGATCTCGAAGCTCCGCCCATCGCTTGAACAGATGCGCCGCCGGGGGCGTATCTAGCTCAGAATCTTGCCGGGGCAGCTTAAGCCAAGATCATCTTGTCCAGAGGCAGATCGGAGACCGCTCGACGCAGCCGCTGGTTCTCGGCTTCCAGGGCCTTCAATCGTTTCAGCTGATCCCGGCTCATCCCTCGTTCGCCGTCGGGCTCGGATCGATGGCGCCTGCCGGCTCAATCCTTGCGCCGGTGGTAGCGGGTCTGAACCTTCACTCCGATCTGGCGAACCGCCTTAGAGACCGACTTCCCCTGACCCTGCAGAAGCTCAACCTGCCGCAGCTTTAGCACGATCTCCTCCGGCTTGCCTCACTTCCAAGCCATTCTTGGTCCGCCTGAAATCGGGATAACTCTATCCCGGTTGGTGGACCACTTCAGTGGGAGCACTCCGGGGATTTATTGCGTCAGCCTAAGGTGCTGGATGTTGGTAGCAATCTTGGCAAAGACCGTCGAGATATCGGTGCCCTGGGCGTTGAAATAGAAGGAGGGCGCTGTTGCGCAGTCCCGAAGCATTGCCGCCCCATGGGTCGAGGTCTGAAAGCCGATCGAATATATTATGATGCCTGCTTTCTTGGCGGCCGTGCAGATGGTTTGCAGGTTGTTGTCCATGGTAGTGGAGTCGGTCTGCGTGGTGATCTTGTTCCACAGGTTGTGGCTGGCGCCGTATCCATATGCTGCGCCATAGATGTAGTCGGCGTAATAGAGTGTCGACATCTTGGCCCAGAGTTGCGGATAGGTGAGATTTACCGCGCCATTGGGATAACCGGCATCCCCCTTCCGATTGCCGTACGGAGCCGAGCGCCATCTGTGCTTTGCCAACGAAAAATACTGCGTCCCTCCGGGGTTGGAGAATGAAAACGCAGCGTCCCCACTGCGCTTCGCATCGTACCAGACCGGAGAATTGCCGGTGCGGTAGGCCGGCGCGAGATCGTAGCGCGTCGTGTTCTCGCCGTCGGACATGACGATAAGCGCCTTCATGTCGTTGCTGTCGCTATAGGCCACAGGCCGCCCGGCATAGGTTGATGAAAGCTGGCCCTTGGAGATCATCGCGTCGACGACGGGTTGAAAGGACGGGTCAAGCGTCGCAGCAGCCCATTTCACACCGGTGTCGATGGAGGTGTTGCCGCCGGCGGTCATTCTGTCGATGGTCGATTTAAGGGCCGCCGGATCCGCCGAAAAGACGACCGAGTCGCGGTTGGAACTCGAATTGCAGTCGGGCATCAGGTTGTTGAGCGACATCGTGTAGCCCGGATCGTAGTAGGGCACGCGAACAAGCGTTGCCGTGGTGCTGATCGCCGGTGTCGTGAAGTCGAGAGAAGAATCTTCGACGCATTTGCGCGGCGAGGCATCCGGGGTCGACGTGACTTTCAAATCGGACAACAGCTCGTTCCCGATGTCCAGATGCGAGTCATACGGAAGGATCGACATGGTGATCGTGCCGGGGGCAGAGTTCGTGTACATCGTGTCCACAAAAGAGTCCGCGGCTCCCTTGAGCCCCTCGATCTTGCTTGTGCCGGTGCCGTACATCGGCTCGCTCATCGATCCGGAATTGTCGAGTGCAAGCGCAATCTCGACGTTACCGATGCTCTGGACCGCAGTCGCGGCCTCCGGCGTCGTAAGGTGATTGATCCCTTCCAGCCGCATGAAGAAAGTCGGAATTGTGGAGCTGGCTTGAACCGAGACCTGGCGAGAGAATGTCGACGAAGTCACCGATATAGATTTGAGATACTTCGATACGCCGGCCTTGTTGAAATAGTCGCTGACGACTGCCTTTGGGCCCAGCGTCTGATCCAGGTTGGCGGCCGCAAGAACCGCCGTATCGGCGACATCCTGCACCTCGGTGCGGATCTCTTCAGAGTGCATGACGTCGACCGCGATACCTCCCACCATCATAATGAGAACGGCCAGATAGATCCCGAATACTGTCACTGAGCCGTGTTCGGAGCGGCGGAAGGCCCCGAGGCGGGATCGCGCTTTCGACAAGCGAATGCCAATGCCGGTAGGGAGCATGACGCTATTCATGTCGACCCCTTTCTGGTGCCGTTTTGCTTCGATCCGGCCGCGCCGGTAATGCGGCACACCACGCTCTTCCTGTCGGCGCGGCTTTTTCATTGCGGCATCACGGGGCGATAATAAGGCGACATTGGGCGGCGCCATCACAATCCGTTGATCGCACCCCCGCGCTGTCCGGGAAGTAAAACATCTCAATGCCCGTGGGTACCTGAGCCGAGTTCGAATAGGCCGGCATCTGAAAACCAGCGCCTAGGGTCAGGACCCATGGATCGGCTTGCGGTCGTTCTGCTGGCGTGATTCACGCTCCCTGACTGACGGGGGCATGATGGACAATTTTTTCTGGCTGACCGATCAGCAGATGGCGCAGCTGCAGCCGTTCGTCGGGCAGGCAGTCCCCCGGACTGTTTTCTAGCCCTCCTCACTTCCCTAGAGCCATGGCGGGCCGAGGATTGATGACCGGCGAGCGTTAAGCGGGATAATCTTCATCAAACGCAATGGGTTGCGGTGGCGCGATGCGCCGGCTGCTTATGGGCCGCCGAAGACCGTCCAAAGCCGATGGAACGCTGGAGCGAGATGGGCATGTTCGCCAGGATCTTCGAGGGGCTGGCCGCGGAAGCACCCTATAAGATGACGATCATGATCGACGTGAGCAGGCGAACGCAATGCGTTCGAGTGAGCCTGCGCAAGTAGGCGAAAATGCCTGACCGGGGCGTCCCCGTTACCGAAGTCCTGACCCTAGTTGCAGATCGGTCGCCATTTGACCCTCCTCAAGGGCCAGGAGCACCCCCAACTCGCCAAACAACTCCAAGACCGCACCGTCTTGTTACGGCTGAACAGCTGTCTTCTCGATCAGAGCGCCGGGACCGATCCGCCAAGAGTGCACAGTTGCCCTCAACGCACCTGCGGCAGGGGCTGCTTTCGAAGAAGGTTGTTCTGATCAATCATGTAATCGGCGGACACGTGAAACGCGGCGCCGCCAAGAGCGCGAGCAATATCACCGAAGTGGCCGGCCTCGATCTCCGGCCTATAGACGCCTTGCAGATCCAGCTGATCCAGCCGCCGGCCCACCTCCTGGAAAAGCCGTGTGCGGATGGCGCCCGGAAAAGCCCCGTCGATGACGACGGCTTCAAAATCGATGACGGCCTGGGTCGAGACGATGGCGTGGGCAAGACTTCGGCCCGCGCGAGCGATCCAGGTCGACAATGCCGGTTCTAGGCTTCTCCAGTCGGCGCCCTGGGTATCGAGCAGATCGGGATCTGTCCCCTGGCCGGTCAAGAGCCGCTCGAGAATGATCAGCGAGGCATGGTCTATAAGCCTGTGGCCGCCGGGTTCATCGGGGATCCTGAGTGGCCCGAACCCGCCGGAATTGGCGCGGCTTCCTGTAAAGACGCTGCCATTCAGGACGATGCCGCCGCCGATCAAGGTGCCAACAAAGAAGTAGATGAAGTTCTGCGTCTGTCTTGGTGGACCGAAGACCAACTCGGCGCGGCAGGCCGCGGTGCCATCGTTTTCTATCGAGACGGGGCCGGGAAGGAGGCCGCGGAGTTCCGACGCAACATCAAAACCGTTCCATGCGTCCATCCGCTCTTGAGGAGCGTCGAAATCCGCGGTCCAGTGCCACAGCTCGGTAGGCATCGCGACGCCGAGGCCCGAGATATCCTCCCGCCGCCGCTTTGCGGACCGCAGGAGAGGGCGCAGGTTCGACCTGACAAAATCGATCGTGCCGGCGGGCGTCGGATAAGCGTGTCGGTGCGTGCGCCTTGCGCTCACCGCCCCGGCGAAGTCAACGAGCACCATGTCGAAGCTTCTGCGTCCAATCTTCAGCCCGACATAGTGGCGCGCTTCGGGATTGATGCGCATCGGGACGGAGGGCTGGCCCACACGGCCGCGAATTGGGTCTCCGCGCAGCAGGAGCGCTTCAGCTTCGAGGGCATTGAAGATGACCGACACGGCATTGGGCGAGAGGCCGGTCGCAAGGGTCGCCTCCGCCTTGGTCACGGTGCCGTACTGGCGGACCAGATGCAGGACGAGGCGTTCGTTGAAGCCCCGGACTGTCAGCTGATTGGAGCCCCTGAGCGGCGTCGACTTCAGCAGCTCGTCTTTGTCGGAACGGTCCATTCGGCTTCTGGTCCAATGGCTTGGGCGGGCTTGCTTGGATGCGACCTTGGGATGGTCGCCGCAGCTTACGCATCAGGATGGTTCCGAACAAGAGTCTTTATCTCATTTGGTTATTTATACTTCATTCGAAAGTTTTTATTGACATGGCAGCCACCCCAACTGTACCGCATAACCCGCCGCAGACGTGGGAGGAGTGGTTTCCGCTTGGAGCGGCGAGTGGCAAGTTCCACGGGTCAAATGCAAGGATGCAGACGAATAATAACTTCATCTAAAAGTATTAATTGGCCCATCGGAACAAATCTTCAAAGGAGAGGATCATGAAAAACGGACACATGGGTATCATAGGGCTTCTGGCATCTCTGGCGCTTGGCGTGGCCGCGCCTGCTATGGCGGCGCCCGTGAAGGCCTGCCTGATCACCAAGACCGA
>NZ_RRYH01000055.1 GCF_004010155.1 Solirhodobacter olei
AGGTCGAGACCGCGCTGCGTCACGCCGATCGGGCGCTTGAAGATATGTGTGGTGGGTGTCAGGCCATGCGGCTTCACCCAATCCTCTCCCTGCCTCAGGTAGGCCGTCTTCTCCTGGGCCCCCGCGAGCGAGATGCGCAGCGGCTCCCCGCCTTGAACGATCCCGAGCGGATCGCGCGTCAGGTGGCGGAGCGTCTCGGCTATCTGCGCCTCGCTCTGCACCACCCCCTCGATGACGAAGGGATCCCCCGGGTCCTGGCCGTGCGGCACGAACTGCATCGCCCCCACGCAATCGCGCCCGATCGCCGCCAGGAGATCATGCGGCCTGTCGCTGCGCGCCTCGGTCCGCTCCGCGATCATTCTCCGGATCGGCGCGTTGTCGGGGAGGAGGTTCTCGAAGACCGCATTCACATGCCTGCCATTCTGCGACCGCGCAATCAGCGGCAATTGCCGCGATAGCGGAAAGGCATGCCCCCAGTCGAGCCACGCCCTCTCATACTGGAAACTCACGCCGCCCGACGGGCTATAGCGGTAATACCCCGTCAGCCTGCCATTGACCCAGACATCCAGGGTTCGCGTCTGTGGCGCGCGCCCCATCAGAAGATGTCCTCGACACGCGAGGCAGGACCGGACCTGCTCGTAAGGGCCAGGTCCAGGCCCAGCGCCGCGGTCACCCGCAGAAGGGTCGTGATCTTGGCCTCGTGGGCGGCGGTCTCAATACGCGAGATCTGCTTTGCATCCACGCCGCTCAGCGAGGCCAGTTCCTGCTGCGAAAGGCCGCACCGGTTGCGATGACGCCTCACGAGGCCGCCGAGTTCCTTCAGATCCCGAAACTGCTCTGGTCTTTGCACGGCGGCCTCCATACCATACCACGCACTTTCTCCATTTATACCATGTGCCGCACTTTTTCAATTTATACCACGCATGGGATTTTCATGGCCTTTTGATCATAGATGGTAATCCCCTTCTCCGGTCAGCAGACATGCGAAACATGACGCACAGAAAGAAAGACAGGATCTGCCCCGGGGCCCTGAGTCCCTATCCGCAAAACAGGCGATTGCACGGATGTCGACACAACGACCGGCGCTCCAACGTGGTTCTCGACCGGGGCGATCCCCATTAAATGTCCGGCTCGCGTAGGGCGATAGGGGCTTGCTTTAGGGCGGATCATGTCGACTGCCGAGAAGTCCTGATCAGCCTTGGATCTCGGGGGTCTTGAGTTGGCAGATTAACTTTCGAAGCCTTCACCCATCCGAGTGAGCCGAAGGATAGCAAGGATTGTCGATAAACTCCTACCGCCGGGGCGGCAGGCTCTTGGCAACGTCCACGAAGTTCAGAAGGGCGCGTAGAAGGGCGGAAACCGGTCATTCGCCGCGGTACCACCTCGCCTCGCTCACCTGTGGCAAAGCAGACATTCAGGCTCGGATCACGCCCACATGCAGGTTGTTCTATTGGATTGGAACACCTCAGGCGGGGCTCTCTGCTTGACCGTCTTCACCGTCTTCACCGTCTTCACCGTCTTCACCGGCATGTTGAGCCTGCCTGAAGAACCTGGTCGGGCGGCCGTTGACGCAATCCCCACTCGGCAAGACCGATCGCAGGCAAGCACGAGTTCCGTTTCTCGTCGTCTCGACATCGGCGGCGACGGATCACATTCCCTTGTACCGGACGCCGCCAATGACGTGCTCGGTTGCGAGAATTTCGAGCTCGGCAACGCATAAATGTGCAGGCTTGTTGAGCGCCCAAACGATACCTTCCGCGATTTCATCCGCCGTCAGGCACCTGACGGGGTCGTAGACGCGGCGGTTCGCTTCCTCAAGGTCGCCTCCGAACATCTCGGCGTGCATACCGGAGCGCACGCGGCCGGGGCGAATCTCGGTGACGCGGACGAGATGCGGGAAGAGCTCCATCCGCAGGTTCCGAGCCATGGAATGAACGGCGGCCTTCGTTGCCGAATAGATTGGTTGGCCGAGGCTTGGGTAGAGTGCCACGGAGCCGAGCACCACCACGTGGCCGTCGTTGCGGTCGATCATGCCCGGGACGACCGCCTCGAGGCAGTTCTGGACACCAAGTATGTTCACATCCACCAAGCGTTGCGCGCTGTCACCGGGCTGGTCGAACAGCGTGCCGGTTCGACCAAGCGCGCCATGAGCCAGCACAAGTAAGTCCGGAGCGATCGGGGTCAGGCTGTCAATGACCTCCGACCGATCCCGCACGTCGAGATAGAGGCATGTCGCTCCGGTCTCGGCAGCCAGCGCCGCGCGCTTTTCCTCTGAGTCGACCGAGGCCGTGACGACCTTACAGCCGGAAGTGACGAGTTGCCGAGTGACCGCGCTACCAATCCCACCGGTGCCGCCCGTAACCACGGCTGTCTTGCCATGCAGTTGATTCATCATTTTCTCCGCTATAGGTCAGGTTAGGTCAGGCGCAGCGCATCGCGCATCTGGTAGATTGGGAAGGCAAACCCGCCCAGGAAGGCCTTCGTCCGCTGCAGTGCGATGGGCCGCACGCCGCCGACGCGGACGGGCATCTCGGCCTCGGTCTTCTTCTCCGACAGGAACAGAGCCATCTCTTGGCCGAGCGTCTGGGCCAAGACGACACCACGGGTGGAGAAGCCCATCAGGGAATAGACGTTTTGATCCAGCCGCTGAATGGCGGGCAGATAGGAATCGGTGAGCGCGCACCAGCCCTCCCAGTAGGATTCGATGCGGATGTCCCTGAGTTGCGGGAACAGTTCCGCCAGCCGGTTGCGACCGTGCATTTCGCCGTATGTCCGCCGATTGCCCATACGGAACACTGCTCCCCCAAAGGTCAGACGGTCGTCCGGGCTGTAGCGCGCGAAGCCGCCGGATTTCCTGAGATCAGTGAAGCAGATACGGGTAGGCAGGATATCGCGCCGCTCCGGATCAGATAGCCGTCGGGTGAAGCCTTGGTAAAGCAGCACCGGGATCACCGATTCCGCCAGTCCCGGGTAAAGTGCAGGGGTATAGGCGTTGGTCGCGAAGACGACTTTGCGCGCGCGAATGTCGCCCTTAGTGGTCTGCAGGATCCGGGCAGGGCCATCTGCTCGGATGCCCGTGACCTCGGTCTCTTGGTTGAGGTCCGCTCCCTTCGCCTGCGCCGCTCGCGCCAATCCCAGCGCCAGAGCATAAGGGTTTACCGTTCCTCCACTCTTTCGGAACCATCCGCCGAGATAGCCGTTGGCGCCGGTACGCTCGGCCACGGCGCCCGCACCCAACCATTCGGCATCCACCCCTCTGGTTTGCCAGGACTGATAGACCCGCCGAACCTTGGCCAGCGCCTTCTCGGAGTGAGCCGGCTGCAGCCAGCCGTTTTGTTCCGCATCGCACTGGATGCCCAGTTCACGAATCTGATCGAAAAGGAGGGCGGCTCCATCGGCTACAAGCCGGGCAAGCCGCTCGCCCCTGTCCTTGCCCAGGGCCTCGATCGCGTCTTCGGCCGTGATCCCGCCCGGGAAGTGCGGCACTGCGAAGCCGCCATTTCGCCCCGACGCGCCGCAGCCTATAGTCCCAGCCTCGACCAGGACGACTGACTGGCCAGCTTTGGCGGCGTGGAGCGCAATCGAAAGACCGGTGTATCCCCCACCAACAACTGCGATGTCATAGTCGTCCCGGCGCGACTGGTTGTCGACGAAAGCCGGCTCCTTGCTGATGGCGGTCCATAGGACTGGCTGCATGTTTGCGTCGATCCGTGCCATTTCCCAGTCTTCCTGTCGCAGGCTGATCCGCCCGCATTGTTGCATGATATATCAAAAATGCAGGCGTGCCTGCGTGTAGGCCTTAGGCCTGTCAGCTTTTCCGGGCCTTCTTCTTGTGCTCGATGGCGTTGACCAAGGCGTCGGACATAAGATTGATATCGGTTGTGATTGCCGTGGCCACACGGTCGGCATCACGACGTTCCAAGGCACGGACAATTTGCTGGTGATTTGTGATGCCTTCACTGACCTCAGCAAATTCGGGGTAGATGACGTTCAGGTAGGAGCCGGTCATCAGCCAGCAGCTCTCGATCATGCGGACCAAGACTTCCATCCGGCTCGCTCGGTAGAGCGTGAAATGGAATTGCCAATTCAGCGCGATCAGCGCCGAATAGTCATGGGACTCGTGGCGGGCAATCAGCGCGTCGTTCATCGCGACGATGGGACCGATTTCCGCGTCGGACATCCGTCGAACTGCCTCGCGGGAGGCAAGGCTCTCCAACGCCACGCGGATTTTGGCCAGCTCTTCGACCCGGTCGACCGTCAGTTCAGGCACATAGACGGAGCCGTTCGGCCGCAACTCCAGCACGCCTTCCGAGGCGAGATTGTAGAGCGCCTCACGCGCCGGCGTCAGACTGACTTCCAGGGCGCCGGCGATACTGCGGATGGTCAACTTCTCACCCGGCGCGAAACGGCCAGCCATGACCGCTTCCTTCAGCTCGGTGCGCACCTTTTGGGCCAGCGTGTCGGAGCGCCCGACTGGCGTCAGCGTCTCGAGCGCGTCAATCATTGTCGACATTCAATACCTTTCCGGGGGCGACTATGGCAGTTCTGGTTTAGCGGATATTGCGGTTGCGACGAAGGTTCATGGCACTTCAGGTCGAATCCTCGAGATTGGCGAAGTAGAGCACCTCGACCCGTCGCAGGACCTCAATGGGTTCGTCGGAATAGGCTTCCGACATCGAAATGTTCGGAGCCTCGACCGAGATCGACCATTGGCCGGGGTGTGGATTGAACACACAGGTCGGGAAATGCATGTGGTGATGCCAAGAGATCCGGCGCTCTTGCAGCCAGTTCAGATTGTGAAGGAGGATTGAGGCTGGAGGATCGCAGGCGAGCTTCGTCGCATCGATGATGTCCTCTCCATGAAGCATCTTCACAAGGTCCTTGTCGACCTCAGGAAAGGTGGCGGAGCCCTCGGCGATGTAGGCGGTGCCCGCGCGTCCGTCCTCTATCACTATCGCGTAGACTTCCGGAAACGGATTGTGTCGGCAGGCCGGCGACAGGACGTGGGAATGCCATTTCGTGCCGGCGGCCTGCAGACGCTCCGCAAGAGGAAGGCACTCGGACATCGGGATGGACCGGTAATCACTGAACGAGGTGTGGTTGTGAATGTCGCACATGATCCACGTTTGTCCTTAGTTCGAAACAGTGTAGCCGTTGGCGACCCATCCGCCATCGACTCGCAGCACGTCACCAGTTGTCATCCGGGAATTGTCGGACAGCAGGAAGGCGCATGCCTCGGCGACTTCGACCGCTTCGGCGAGGCGCCCAAGCGGCGCGCGAGCCTTGACGCCGGCAAGATTGTACTGACCGCTATCGATCAGTTCTTGTACCATTGGCGTCCGGACCCCCGTCGGCGCGACCGCATTGACGCGTATCCCTAATGGTCCCCACTCGACGGCCAAAGCCTGCACCAGGTTGTGGACCGCTCCCTTCGAGGCGCAATAGGCCGCCCGGTCCGGGGCCCCGGCGAAGCCGTAGACCGAACCGATCATGACGATGCTGCCGGCACGCTGCTGCGCCATCTGCCGGCCGACCGCCTGGGCATAGAACCACGTTCCAGTGACATTCACCTCGATTTGGCTACGGAACTCCTGCGGAGGTACATCGAAAGATGGACGGACCTTGACGATGCCGGAAGCCGTCACCAATCCGTCTATTCTGCCGAAATCAGCCATTGCAGCATCGACGATTTCCGAGACGCGCTCGGCATCAGTGACGTCACCAGGATACCAACGGACCCTGGTGCCCGTCAGGTCTGCGGCGACCTTGAGCAGTTTTTCGGCATCGCGGTCTACGAGCGCCAATTGATGCCCAGCCTTGGAAAGGTGCCGGGCGACGGCAAGTCCAATGCCATTGGCTGCGCCGGTGACAAGGGTAACTTTCATGCGCGCCTCTGCGGGTTCAGTGTGACAGTATCTGATTCAGGAATTTCTGCGTGCGGTCGTTTTTCGGCGCGCTGAAGAAGTCGTCAGGCGCGCCTTCTTCAACCACCTCGCCTTTGTCCATGAATATCACTCGGTCGGCGACTTGCCTTGCAAAGCCCATCTCGTGCGTGACGCAGACCATGGTCATGCCGTCGGCGGCCAGCGAGACCATCACGTCGAGAACTTCGCTGATCATCTCGGGGTCAAGCGCTGAGGTGGGCTCGTCGAACAGAAGAATTTCTGGCTTCATGCATAACGCTCTGGCGATGGCCACGCGCTGCTGCTGTCCACCAGACAACTCGCCGGGGAACTTCATCGCCTGTTCGGGGATGTGTACCCGCTCAAGATACTTCATCGCGGTCCCCTCCGCCTCGGCCCGAGCGGTCTTCCGCGCCAGGATCGGCGCAAGAGTGCAGTTTTCAAGAACAGTGAGGTGGGGAAACAGGTTGAAGTGCTGGAAAACCATCCCGACCTCGCGGCGGATCAGGTCAATATGGGAGACATTGTCGTCCAACTCGGTCCCGAGAACGTTGATCGAACCATCCTGATGCTCCTCCAGCCGATTGATGCAACGGATCAGGGTGGATTTGCCGGAGCCGGACGGGCCGCAGATGACGATCCGCTCACCTTTGCCGACGGTGAGGTTAATGTTCTTCAGCGCATGAAACTTGCCGAAGAACTTGTTCATTGCGGTGATCTGGATGGCGGTTTCGCCCATGGTGATCTCCTTGGTGCGGTCAGTGTTGGCCGACGCGCAGGCGCCGCTCGAGATAGGCGCCATAGCGAGACAGGCTAAAGACGAAGACGAAATAGATCAGGGCGACGAAGACGTAGACCTCCACCCAGGCGAAAGACCAGTCGCCCGTACCAAAGGCCGCTTTGCCCGAGGCCATCACATCGAAAAAGCCGATGATGACGATCAGCGAGGTTTCCTTGAAGCTGATGACAAACTGGTTGATCGTCGGCGGCAGGGCATTGCGGAAGGCTTGCGGCAGAACGATGCGGGTCGTGCGCTGCCAATAGGTCAGGCCAAGGGCCTTGGCAGCTTCTTCCTGGCCGGCGGGCAGAGCCTGAATGCCGGAACGGATATTTTCGGCCTCGTAGGCGGCAAAGAAGAGTGAAAAGCCGATGACGACGCGCCAGATCTTGTCGCCCAGAAGCCATGGCGGCAAGACGAACGGCATGATCAGGGCTGCAGTGAATAGGATCGTAATCAGCGGCAGGGAACGAATGCCGTCGATAAAGAGACCTGTGATTTTCGCAATCACTGGCATCGTTGATCGCCGAAGGAGCGCGAGCCCGATCGCTGTTGGCATTCCGATCAGCATGCCGGCCGCATAGATGAACACGGTCAGTGTCAGCCCACCCCATTTTTCCGGCGCGACTGACGTCAGGCCGAAGATGCCGCCCGCCATCAGGACGTAGAAGGCCACAAAACCCGCGATCCATAGGCCTGCCAGTCGGGGTGCCCTCCAGAACCGTGGCAGACAGGACAGAATGGCGACGATGACAATGACAAGGCAGGCAAGGCTGGAGCGCCACTGCTCCTCGAACGGGAAAAGCCCGAAGAGGATTAGCCGCCAGCGCACGTCGATCACCGCCCAGCAGGCGCCCGAGATGCCGCGGCAGACCTTCGAGGTCCCGTCCGGGCTGATCCAGACGGCGTTAAGCACCGCCCAGTTGAAGATCCGCCAAAGCACCAGCGCGGCGAGACCAATCCCCAGGGCGGAAAATGCCATGTCAATCGGGCGCGACAGGCGGCGCTTGCGGTGTGCCTGTTTGCGCGTCGGATCGTGGGGCAGTGTCGTGACAGACATGGCGGTTCCTCACGAGCGAAGTTGATTGCCCCGAAGGGCGATGGCTTTGTTGACACGGTTGAGCACGAGGGCCATCGCGTTGTTGATGACCAAGAAGCCCAGCATCAGAATGCCGATCAGTTCCAACGTGTGCCCGGCCTGGTTGATCGAGACGGAGATGACCGCGAAGAAATCGGTGTAGCCGACCGCGATGCCAAGCGTGGTCGCCTTGAACAGCCAGACATATTGATTGATGAGCGTCGGCAGAACGGCGCGGATGGCAAGCGGCAGGCGCACGCGGTGAAACACCTGCCAGGGCGTCAGTCCAAGAGATTGCGCCGCCTCGACCTGCCCCTTTCCTGTCGCCAGAAAGCCGGCTCGGATGATTTCGGAGATGTAGGCCCCGCCGTAGACCGCCATGCCTATCAGCAGCGAGAGGAACTCAGGGGAGATGCGTATCCCCTCCTGGATATTGAAGCCCTGCAACTTGGGCAGCGAGACCAGCGGCGTGCCACTGATCCGGCCGAGATGCAGGGTGAGGACTGCGCCTGATAGCGTGGCAAGCCCGACACCCCAGCGCAGAAGGCGTGCGAAAGGCAAGCGCGACAGCCTACGGGACATCGACAGGACGGTAAGTCCAGTTAGCCCAGCGATCACTATGGCGCAGGCCGCCGCTGCGTGGCCGCCGGTGACGTTCAGCCCCGGGATATAGACCCCGCGCGACGTCAGGAAGCTGTCGAAGCCCGAGAGCGCGTGCCGGGGTGGCGGTAGCCGGGTGAGGAGCGCATACCAGAAGACGACCTGCAGGATGAGGGGGATGTTCCGAAAGATTTCGACATAGACCGTTCCCAGCGCGTTGAAGGTCGAATTGCCTGCCGTGCGCATGATGGCAATGACCAAACCCACCAGATTTGCTGCAACGATGCCGAAGGCACCGACGAAGAGCGAGTCGAGAATGCCGAGAAAGATGAGCCGAGAATAGGTGCTGTAGCTGTCATAGCTGATCAGCTTGAAGCCGACGTCGAAGCCGGTGGTATGGTTTAGAAAGCCGAAGCCGAAAGTGATGCCCTGCGCCGCGAGGTTGCGCCGCCCTTCTACGAAGGCACCGCCGATGACCGCGATGACAACGGCCAGGAATATCGCCTGCAGGGCGAAGGCGCGGGCCTTTCGGCTGGTGAACATCGAGAGCATTTCAGACCCCATTCGGGATGATGGGGCCGGCCGGATTGTGGCCGGCCCCGAAGCTTGCGTTCGGTCGGTTCAGTCCATGATCAACGGGTAGAGGATCCCGCCGTTCTTCACGAGCGCATTGACGCCACGCTTCAGCTCATAGGGCGAGTCCTGGCCCACATTGCGGTTCCAGATCTCGGAGTAGTTTCCGAGCTGCTTGATCACCTGATAGGCCCAATCGTCCTTTAGACCCAGACGTTTGCCGACACCCGGGGTTACGCCAAGCATGGTGGCGATCGCGGGAGTGGGTGGGTGGGCCCGCATCTCATCAACATTTGCCGAGGTAATGCCGGCCTGTTCGGCTTCGAGCAGGATCGACTCGACCCAGTTCGCGATGTCGACCCACTGGTCATCACCCTGGCGCATCGCGATGGCGATCGGCTCTGCCGCCAACACGTCAGGCAGGATCACAATGCTCTTCGGATCCTTGACCTCGGTCGTCCGCATCACCGCAAGCTGGAGGTCCCAGTCGACATACGCATCGCACCTGCCCGACAGAAAGGCAGCCTTCGCGGCCTCGGTGGAATCAAACGGCACCACCTCGAGCTTGTAGCCACGCGCCTTCTGATCGTCGGCCGCATATCGCTCCAACGTAGTGCCGGACTGGACGCAGAGCGTGCCGCCGTTGAGATCCTTGACGGTCTTGGCGCCGTTGTCGGCATGTGTGGCATAGCTGATTGCGGCCAGCATGTACGGACGCGAGAACTGAACACCAAGCTCCGTATCGCGACTCATGGTCCAGCCGGTGGCCTTGATGACCATGTCGAGCGCACCGGACTGAAGGGCGGGCCAGCGTTGCTCCCAGCTGGTTGGTTGAATTTTGAGATGGCCTTTCGCTGTGCCGAAGATGGCGGTGGCGACCGCGCGGCACATGTCGATGTCAAAGCCCTTCCAATTGCCCTTGTTGTCCACCTCGGCCATGCCCGGGTAGGAGCCGTTGTGGCCGGTGCAGGACAAGAAGCCGCGTGCCTTCACTGCTTTCAGCGTGCTGCCGAATTGGGCGTGTGCTGCTGTGCCTGCCATCGCCATGGAGCCTGCCAGGGCGATCATCCGCATCAGTTTCATTTGTTCTCTCCTGTTGGTCTGTGTCTTCCGCCAGTGTTGTGAGCTGTCGTGATTCTTGATATAACATTCTAAATTAAGCCGCTGTCCAGAAAAAAATTTTGTTCTCCGCGGATTGGCCAGGAATCTAATTAAATAATTGTTTTTATAGGAAATTCCTTGGAGGCCGTAGACTACGCCTTGCTTGGCTGCGCGAAAAATGCGGCTTGCAGGGAGGGCCGTTAAGATACATGATACAACAAAATGACCTGCTGGGATCCCGCGATGCAGAACGCCCCATCTATCGAAGAACAAATGGAAATCCATAGACGGATGATCCTAACTCGGCGTCTCGAGGAGATTCTCGGCGGCCTCGCCAAGGACGGAAAGACCCGCGGCCCATTGCATCGATGCGACGGGCAGGAGGCAGTGGGCGTCGCAGGCTGCATGGCATTAAGGGCAAATGACTACGTCTGCACCACGCACCGAGGCCATCATGTCTATGTTGGCAAGGGTATGGATCCCCGCCGCATCGTTGCCGAGATCATGGGTCGCGAGACGGGGTACTGCCGGGGAAGGGGCGGGCACATGCTGCTGGGCGATGCCTCTACCGGGATGATCGGCGGCAACGCAATTGTAGGTGCGGGCATTCCGGCGGCAGCGGGCATGGCGCTGTCGATCCAGGTGATGAAGGAGGACCGGGTCGCCATGGCCGTCTTTGGCGACGGTGCGGCCCAGACTGGTATCGCCCATGAGGCAATGAACATGGCGGGCTTGTGGAAGTTGCCAGTGATCTTCCTGCTTGAGAACAACCAGTACGGTCTGACCGTCCGTCAGGAAGTCCAATCACCCGTCGAGGATCTGTTCATCCGTGCGGCGGGCTATGGAATGCCCGGTCTGAAGGTCGACGGCAATGACGTAGTGGCGGTCTACCAAGCTGTCGCAGAGGCCGCCGCCAGAGCTCGCCGTAATGATGGGCCCACACTGATCGAGGCGAAGACCTACCGGATGCAAGGGTTCTCGACCTCTGACATGGGCGGCTATCAGTCGGAAGCTGAAATGGCCCCTTGGCGGGATCGAGACCCGATTCGGCTATCAGCAGAGACTCTGAGCAAGTCGATTGGCTCTGAAGCTGTCGCCGAAATCGCTGAGGCCGCCGAGGTCGAGATCCAGGCGGCCTTTGCGTTGGCGCTTGCTGACCCCTTCCCGGTCTTCGAATTCCATCGCCCGAGCGGCGCCTACACTGAGGTCTGACATGGCGATCATGCGATATGCTGAGGCGCTCAACGCGGCGCTGCGCGAGGAGATGGGCCGAGATCCAAGGGTGTTCATGTTCGGCGAGGACATCGGCCGCTATGGTGGTGTGTTCAAGGTTTCACGCGGGCTCATGGATGAATTCGGTGAGGGTCGCATTCGCGACACGCCGATTTCGGAACAGGCACTGACCGCGATGGCGGTTTCCGCCGCGATGACCGGGACACGGCCGATCCTGGAAATCATGTATGCTGACTTCGTGCCGCTCTGCATGGATGCGCTGGTCAATCAGGCCTCAGTCTTCGGGTACCTCTGGGAGGGGCAGATTGAGATCCCTTTCGTCCTGCGCACGCAGGGGGGTGGAGGGGTGGGCACGGGCGCGCAGCACGCGAAAAGCCTTGATGTTTTCCTCGCCCACATCCCTGGCATCAAGGTCGTAGCTCCTGTCACTCCGGCCGACGCAAAGGGGATGCTGAAGGCAGCAATTCGCGATCCGCAGCCGGTGATCTTCCTCGAGCATAAGCTCCTCTACAACACGCGCGGGGAGGTGGCCAACGAAGAGGATGTGCTCGTGCCCCTCGGAAAGGCGCGGGTGGCGATTTCGGGCACGGACATATCGATCTTCGCATCTTCGAAGATGGTGGTCGAAGCGGAGGCGGCGGCCAAGCTGCTGGCCAAGGACGGCATCGGAGCCGAGGTGATCGATCTGCGGACACTGCGGCCACTGGATCTGAGCGCGATCAAGGCTTCGATAGCAAAGACTCATCACGCGGTCGTGGTGAATGAGGGCTGGAACTTCTGCGGCTATGTCTCGGAGCTTTCGGCCACGATCATGGACCACTGTTTTGACGATCTTGATGCTCCAGTCTCCCGTGTTGCCATGCCGGACATGCCGATCCCGTACTCCGAGCCGCTGGAAGCCGCGGTGATCCCGAACGCGTCGAGGATCGCAGAGGCGGCCCGGCGCACGTTGGCTTGAGGGGGCAGTAATGGCGACACCGATCAGGGTCGATTCCGCCGGCGGCGAATACATGGAGAACGTGGTCATCCTCGAATGGGCCGTCGGATTGGGCTCGTCTGTCACTGCGGGCGAGACACTGGTGACGGTTGAGACCGCCAAGGCGGCGACCGATATCGATGCGCCGGTCGACGGCTACCTGACCGCGATCTTTGCGGAGCCCGGCGCGGAAGTGCCACTTTCAGCTGTTCTGGGCCTGATCGGCGTAACGGCCGGAGATACTGCGTTTGACGGCGAGCTGGACGAAGCCTCCGCCTCAGACGAAGAGCGCAGCGAGACAATCCATCCACAGCCGGAGCGCGTTGCGCCGGACCCTTCTACCTCTGAAGATCGGATCGTCGCCAGCCCTGCCGCCCGGCGGCAGGCGGCACGCTTGGGGCTTGATCTGCGCCGCCTTGGCGCCAGCAGCCCCTCCGGGCGAATAAAGCTGCGCGACCTGCCGGCACAAGGGACTTTGGTGGAGTCGCGCCCTGTAGCGGCGCTGCCGGTCGATGATAACGGCCCGCTCAGCGTGTACCGCAGCGGGCGAGAGTCGGGCGTTCCGATCCTGCTCATTCACGGGTTCGGAGCAGATGCGGTGTCATGGTCGCCGATCGAGCGGGAATTGGCGCGCCAAGCGCCGGTGATCAGGCTGGACCTGCCGAACCACGGTCAATCGCCCCACCGGCGGGTCGGAAGGTTTGCCAATCTCGCCCGAGATATTACCAAGGCCTTCGATGACCTTTGCGTCGAGGATGTGCATCTGGTCGGACATTCGCTCGGTGGCGCCTCTGCGCTGGCACTCGCAGATGTGCGGCCACGCCGGGTTGCCTCATTAACCCTTATCGCTCCTGGCGGTCTCGGCCCTCGGATCGACGGCGAATTCATCGAAGGCCTCGCCCGGGCGTCTTGTCCGGATAGCCTCGGGCCATGGCTACGCCACATGGTATGTGACCCAAAGATGATCGGAGACGATTTCGTCCGCGCGGCGATGGCATCTCGCATGGATGCCGGATTGCGTGCGGCGCAGCTGCAGATGGCGCGTGACCTGTTCCCCGATGCGACCCAGGGGTTTGACCTTCGCGCGGCGCTCGAACGACTTGAGTGCCCGACCCGCCTGATCTGGGGACGGTCCGATGCCATCCTTCCTTGGCAACATGCGCTGGCCGCGCCGGGCCGTGTCGGCCTGCATCTGTTCGAAGCTACCGGCCATGCGCCGCAGTTGGAACGGACCGACGCGGTGCTCGCGATCCTGCGGGCCCAGATTGCCTTGTCGGGAGTGCGCGCATGACTCCGACTGTCGTTCTGATAGGTGCGGGCAACATGGGGTTCGCCATGCTGGAAGGCTGGCTGAAACGGATGCCCAAGCTAACACTTCATGTGGTCGAACCGTTCAAAGCATTCCGCCAGCGCGCCGAGACCGCCGGAGCTCACGCGGTCGCGGCGCTAACTGATCTGCCGACTGACCTGAAGGCCGATCTCGTTGTGGTCGCAGTGAAGCCGCCAATGGTGGCGATGGTGCTCGCGGACTGCACCAGCCTGGCCGCCCGAGGCGCGGCTTTCCTGTCCGTCGCGGCCGGCGTCCGCTTGGCCTCGATGCGCTCTGCGCTCGCCGCCCCTGCCGCTCATATCCGATGCATGCCCAATACGCCGGCCGCCGTGGGTGAAGGAATGATGGTGCTATGCACCGATACCGACTTGCCCCCGCGCATCCGCAAACTCACCGAGGCATTGATGGCGTCCTCCGGCGAAGTTGCTTGGGTCGGGGACGAGGCGCTGATGGACGCAGTGACCGCGATTTCCGGCTCGGGCCCCGCCTATGTCTTCCATTTCATAGAGGCCCTGACTGCGGCGGGCCTTCGCCTTGGCCTTCCAGAAGATGTCGCCCCACTTCTGGCGAGACAGACCGTCGCTGGCGCGGGTCGCATGGCGAGGGACGCCTCGGTCTCGCCAACCGTATTGCGCGAGCGGGTCACGAGCCCCAGTGGCACAACGGAGGCGGCGCTTTCGATCCTGATGGCCGATGGCGCGCTTACAGAACTGATGGCGCGGGCGGCAACAGCGGCGCGCGATCGTGGCGTGGAACTGGGCCGGGAGGGCTGACATGAACCAGAAAACACAAAAGAATGCTGTCGCGGTAGTGACCGGCGGCGCACAGGGGATCGGGAGAGCGGTCGCCGAGGCCCTGGCTGCGCGGGGCGACCGGGTGGTGACCCTTGACATCAAAGAGGCGGCTCCCGGCGAGGGCATTCTCCCGATCGTCTGCGACGTGACAGATGAGACTCAAGTCGAAGCTACCTTCGCCCGGATCGCCACGGACCATGGCCGTGTCGATTACCTTGTGACATCTGCCGGCGTTGTGGCTGTCGCACCCGCAATGGCTTTCGACGCGCGGGAGTTCGATCGGATCATGTCGGTCAATGTCACCGGCAGCTATCTGCCAGCCCGCGTCGCTGCTCGGACGATGGATGCGCAGGGCTCGGGCTCAATTGTGTTGATCGGTTCGGTGTACGGTAGTGGCGGAGCCCCGCAACGCACAGCGTATTGCGCCTCGAAAGGGGCGGTGGAAAACATGGCACGTTCATTGGCAGTCGAATGGGGTCCGCTCGGAATCCGAGTCAATGTTGTGGCTCCTACCGGCACCCGAACACCTATGGTTCAGGAACTGATAGATCGCGGCGTCTATGACCTTGAGGGAGTCGAGAGCCGCACTCCGCTCGGCCGTCTCGCGGAACCCGAGGAGGTCGCCAACGCAGTCGCCTTCCTGTGCTCGCCCGAAGCACAGATGATCAACGGTGTGATCTTGCCCGTTGATGGCGGCTGGATTGCGAACGGCTTCGTGCAGAAAAGGAAGATTTAATGGAGACACTGATCTTTTCGTGCGAGGGACAGGACCATGAGATCGAGCTGGTCGACCGACCGGGCTCAGCCACCCTCAACCAATTGGCGGCTTGGCTGCCGGCGACAACAACGATCCATTGCGCCAAGATTGCGGGCTGCCACATCTACTGGCCAAGCCCGATTCTTGCTGATCTTGAGGAAGGCACCGACATTCATCGCCTGCCGCCGGGGTCTTTTCTCTATTATCCTGATCGTCAATACTTGGAGATCATCTATGATGAGCTGCAGGCCGAAACGGCGTCGGTCACACATTTGGGGCAGCTGACGGGCGATGTTGGCTGGCTGCGCGAATATGCCGAGCGGCAACGGCGCGAGGCCGGTACCAGGATCTTTGGCGCCACTTTGAGCCTGAAAGGTGCTGACGCGGCGCCGAAGGCGCCATTGCCGGGTTCCGAGTCCGCTTGGTCCCGCGTCCAGCTTGCGCAGCGTCTTGCTTGGGAAAGCGAGCCGAAAGAGATCTCAAAGATGCTGGCCAACACCGGCCACAACATCCCCTTCGGCCCAATGGTCACGGCGGATGGCTATTTCCGCTTCGTCCAGGAAAGCCTTTGGCAGATCTGGTCCAAACCGGACCTCTACGGCGACGCCGCGCGCCGCGCAATCGTTGCCAACTCCCTTCAACTGGGCATCTCGCGGCTCGGCCATTACTGCCACCTGTCGGACAGCGAGGCATTTCTTCACGACGCACTTGCCGTTTTGGAGGCAGCCGAGGTGCCGCTGCAGGACCTTCTGTCTGAGGTCATTCTTTACTGTAGCTGCATGTCGAACTGGGTAGACACTCACATCCCCTGGTTCCCGGCCAATGAACTGACAAAGCGCGCCCTCGGGCGCAGCGACCTGCTCTGATCAATCGAGGACACCATGACAAAACGAGAGAACTTCTCCTCCGGCTCGACCTTCGAAAAGGCTTTTGGCTACAGTCGGGCAGTAAAGGTTGGAGAGACTGTCTATGTTTCGGGCACCGTCGGCATCGACTATGCAACGGGAAAATGCGACGCTGACCCGGTGGTTCAGCTGCGACAGGTGATCAAAAATATCGAGCCCGCACTGAACCGTGCCGGGGCGAGCCTAAAGGACATTGTGCAGATCACGACCTATGTCACATCGGCCGAGGTCTTTCAGACGATCGGCCCGGTACTGGGCGAGATTTTCGATGGCATCCTTCCGACCAATGCGGCCTTGGTCGTGCAGTTCCCTGTCCCGGATGTGAAGGTTGAAATCGCTGCCGTCGCCGTGATCGGTTCCGGTACCTGATCAGCGCCCGCTTTCGAGGCTTGGTGACTTTCTGTCCAGGAATGCTGCGCACCGAACCAACGGCAGCTTTCAGGCAGTGCTGGAGATTCAACCGAAATTCCGCATGGGGCTGCCTTCAGCCATCTGCCACAGTCGGCATGCCTGTTGGCCGTGGGTGATGAGAACTTCAGGTTGATGCTGGAACGGCAAGTGGTTGTTAATGCACCATTTTGTATTCCTGCACCGTGTTGCCCCCGTCGACGACAATCATCTGGCCGGTGACGTAGCTCGCTTCTTCGCTGGCCAGGAACACCGCGATATGGCCAACTTCTTCGGGCGTGCCGGGGCGACCTATGGGGGTATGGTGGCCGGCGACAATCTCGGCTTCGGAGCTCGATCCGGTCTGGATCCAACCTGGGCCAATGCAATTGACCGTCACTCCATAAGGGCCCGCCTCAATTGCCAGCGAACGGGTCATGCCCAGCATGCCGGCCTTTGCCGCAGCATAGACCGAACTGCCTGCGATGCCGACGACTGGCCCAGTGACCGAGGACATCTGCACGATGCGCCCGTAGCGACGTTCGATCATGCCGGGCAGTACAGCGCGCGTCATGAGGAAGGCGGTTTTCAGGCTGATATCAATGCCGTAGTCCCAGGCGGCCTCGGTCATCTTCTGCATCTCATCGGCAGCGACATCGCCGCCAATCTGAGTCATGCCGGCATTGTTGACCAGGATATCCACGCCGCCCAGGCGGGCGGTGACCTCGGCGACCAAACTGGTTACCTGATCCGCCTTGGTCAGATCAGCGGGCCGTGCGAAGGCGGCGGTCTTGCCCGCATCAAGTTCGGCCAACCGGTCAAAGATCCGATCGGTTGTCGAGGTGA
>NZ_RRYH01000056.1 GCF_004010155.1 Solirhodobacter olei
CGGTCTTGCCCGCATCAAGTTCGGCCAACCGGTCAAAGATCCGATCGGTTGTCGAGGTGATCGCCACCTTTGCGCCAGCCGCCAGCAGCAGTCGAGCCGTGGCGAAGCCGATCCCATCTGCGCTCCCTGCGCCGGTGACCAATGCGGTTTTGCCCGAGACTCCGGTCATCACAGGCTTCCTTTCATGATGTGGGCCTTACACAGCCGAGGCCTGAGTTGGCGCCATAGCTCTTCGAGCCACAAGGTATATCGGGTTTATCTACGCTTATGACCTTGCCGAACTGCCGCATAGAAATTGATCAGGGAACCACCCCCCGGACGCTTCACGGCTCCAAGTAAGACGCCACCGAACCAGCTTCGCAGCGGCACGAATGGGCGGGTAGCCGACATCCGCTACGGGCGCATGAGCATCTCATGGCGACCCGGAAAGCAGGCATTCATTCAGGCACCGAGGTTGGCACTTGGCTGATCGACGTCTTCTGCGGAAGCCGGAAGTTCGCGGCCTTTGACATTGGATTTGGTCCAGAAAGAGAAAGCAGGCTTCCGACCTCTGGGGGTTCGCCATCTGCCATTGCAATTCCGTCCGACCTCGCAGCGCCTTGGGCTACAGGCGTCCGTCGCCGAAGTGCATCGTAGCCATCTACCGGCGGCCAGCGATGCAGAAACAATTAACCTGGATCAGTCGGTTGGGGCAGATCAGAGATCGGCATGATCTCGATATGATGCGCCATCTGGTCTGCCATGACAGTCGCCCATATTCAGCGGCAAGACACGCATAAGGAATCTACCCTGTCGCTGGGGGCGCTTCCACAAGGTCGGTTACAGTGTAGCTGACGCTTATCGATCCATCAGGCTTTCTGATAGTTCCAATCTCGATATTTGCAGTGAAGCGAGCGCCCAATGTAATTCCCTCATCACCCTCGATCCGTTCCAAGTAATCTTGGCTCACTTGATGGCTGAACTTTCCAGATACTATTTCTTGCGCGCCATCCCGCTTGAAATCGAACGTGCGTTTGATGGGCGAAAGCCCAACCAGTGTGCCAACCCAGACGACTGGTTCAATCTTTACATTCGTTTCTGTAATTCTCCGGTAGGCCCGTTCAATACCTGCCCGATCAAATGAGTACTGACGGTCAGGAAGATTGGCCTTTAGGGACGAATTATTCTTTTCGAGGTGTCGAAAGAATTGTGCGAGTGCACGGAATACCCTGGGATTGATGTCATCGACATCGATAAGAAACTCGTCCTCATTTTCTTGCGTGAATTCTTCAAACAGGGCCGCAGCTTCCTCAAGAGCCTCCCTAATCGGCGTTTTGACGGCGCTGGCCTGACGCGCATCTTTCTCTTCAAGGATGAACCCGAATGAGCCTGTTGCGATGCCTCGAATGTTCAGGGCGGCGAGTTCTGCCCCTCTGACTTTTCCGCGCGCAGCAAGTTCGCCCTTCAAGTTTGAAGCGAAAAGGCGAGTGACAACGGCCTGAAAGTAGGCGAGCGCCTGAGCGGCGAAAGTCGCATCGATGGTGCGGGTTCCCTCAACAGGGGCGCCGTCAAACAGTATAGCCACTTCCGCGACCCGTGCATCCCTTGCTCTGAGTGCTGCAAGTTCCGTGGCTACGACATTCAGCCTTGTCTTGAAGCTCAGTCGCCCCACCACGTCGCCGTCAGACTCGGATTCCTTCGCAAGAGCTTCGAGCTCCGCCTGTTGCCTTTCCAGCTCCGCCATTCTTTGGAGGTCAGACATTGAACTTACCCCCTATTGCTATATCAACCGCGTTGAACTCCATAACGTCCACTGCAAGGGGAATTTCAATTATTCCCTTTTTTGCAGACGTATCTCGCATATCGGAGAATAGTCCGAACCAGTACGTTGAATTTCTGACGAGGGCACGGGAGTCTACATCAAGGTCTATGCCGTAGGTGTCGCACTTATACACGGGCTTCATCGCGTTCGTGTCGAAATACTTTGCGAACAAGTGTCCTTCGTATTCCGTAGGCCAGGATTTTGGATCGGCCTGATATTTCAGTGGGCGGTTAAACAGGGTTACGACATCAACGTCACTTGGACTGCGTTTTCTGAGTTTTTCGACGTTCTCAACGAAGCTGCCGTCAATCCACTGATACCCAGAAACAAATCCACCCGAGTGAAGGTGTTTTCGGTAGTGGTTCAATCCCTTTAACAGTTTGGCGCGGTCCGGTGAAGTGCAGAAGCGCTCGACAACATCAAGCATGGATGCGGTATAGGGCGACCGCGCTACTGGAATTGTGGCATGACCTGAAATGAACGGCGGCAGAGCACCGTGTGCTGCAAAATCGGGAATGGGCATGAATATCTCGAAAACTTCCTCCGCCGACAGACTATACTCATAGTAGAATGGCTGTCTAAGACTATCTCACCCCTCGTTGACGCGGTCTTCAGCGTCAAGCGCGGCCGCCACAATGACCCGCTTACTGAGCAATGTCAGCCGCTTTCCACCAATGTCGGCTTCAGGGAACCTGCAACGCGGCGTCGGGCCCCTTCGCCAAGGTCGCCTTTGGTGAAGGTTTTCCGATGCGGGCCGCGTCGTGATGGCGGGGTCTGGGAGCGGCCTCGGCCCGCGTTGGCAAACCTCCCAAGGAGGAAGCCGCGGGGACTGGGCGCGCGCTATGGGGAAAGAGGGATGACGGCGGAGGCTTCCATCGGTTGCCACGCGCGCCTGAAGGCCGAGCGTGGACGCATGGAGTCGGCTGGCGCGGCGGGTCCGGCAAATTGGGTGCGCCGATGAGGCGGGTCCTGCTGGGTTCGGGCGGAGGGGCAGGCCTCAGGCAATGACCTGGGTAGCCGGAGTGCAGGGAGCGCCCGGGGGCAGATTGTCGAGGGAGACGGGCCGTTCGTCATGGAGCCTGCTCCCGTGGCGGTGCGCGCGAGCGTGGGTGCTGGCCGCGGTGGAA
>NZ_RRYH01000057.1 GCF_004010155.1 Solirhodobacter olei
AAGGGGTGCGTCTGGACCGGGCCCGCAACCTTCTGGAAGCCTCAGATCAGCCGCTCAAGGCCATTGCCTTCGACTGCGGATTTGCCAGCCCCGACCAGATGCGCAACGCTTTTCAGCGGAGGCTCAGTGTTACGCCCCAGCAATATCGCGGGAGTTTCAGGTCAAGGTCAGCATGAAATAGCGCCGCTGCAAATTGGCGCAAAAGATCGGACCGCAGCACGTGAACGCAAGAAGAACGGCCCGATGGCGCGCGCGCTTTCTGCCTTGCGCCCGGCAGCTGCCGCCCCCATTTGCTGAGCAGGTACCTTGGACCCGCACGATCATGCGAGTGACGGCTCAAGGGGAGACTACGGTGGCGCCGCGTCTGATCGGTGTGAATCCCTTTTTGTGCCCCGCTGTGCCGAAGGCCCAAATCGGCCTTTGCCCGGATTGACACGAACGAACATGACGATGCGCATTAGAACACTGCGGCCGCATGGTAGGAAGAACGCCTGAATGACGACCTCAACCGACCGCCCCTCTCAGCAGCCTGAAGAAGGCGGGAAATACTGGGTGCGCATTCTCGCGCGTTACCGCGAGCCGTCGCATCTGCGTAGCAGTTGGGAGCTGGTGATCACCCTCGTGCCCTTTGCCGTACTCATGGGGCTGGCTTGGTGGGCGTTGTCGGTCAGTTACTTGCTTGCTGCGGTGCTCTCGGCGCTGAACGCGGGCTTTCTCGTCCGACTGTTCATCATCCAGCACGATTGCGGTCACAATGCCTTCTTTCGCAACCGGCGGGTCAATGACTGGACTGGTCGGGCGCTCGGAGTACTGACGCTCACGCCCTACGACGTCTGGCGCCAGACCCATTCGATTCATCATGCGTCGACCGGCAACCTGGATCGGAGAGGGATTGGGGACGTCCCCACCCTGACAGTGCGCGAATACCGGGCGTTGCCCAGACTACAGCGGCTGGGCTACCGCATCTACCGCAACCCGCTGTTCCTGTTCGGGATCGCCCCAGCCTATCTGTTCTTCCTGCAGAACCGCCTTCCAGTCGGACTCATGCAGTCAGGGCGGAAATACTGGGTCAGCGCGATGGCGACAAATGCAGCGCTCGCGGCGCTGCTGGTCGCGGGGTTCTATTTCGCCCAGGGCCTGCCGTTCCTTCTGATCCTCCTGCCGATGGCGTTGATTGGGGCCTCGGCCGGCGTCTGGCTGTTCTACGTCCAGCACCAGTTCGAGGACGCCTATTGGAACCGAGAGGGGGACTGGCAGATCCACGACGCGGCGCTGCACGGCAGCTCGCACTACGTCCTGCCGCCGGTGCTGCGGTGGTTCACCGCAAATATCGGGATCCACCACGTACACCACCTCTACAGCCGCATCCCGTTCTACCGCTTGACCGAAGTCCTGCGCGAGCATCCCGCGCTGGCCCGGACACAGCGCCTGACGCTTCGGCAAAGCCTTGAGTGCGCCCGGCTGCACCTTTGGGACGAGGACCGTCACAAACTGCTGTCTTTCGCCGAGCTCCGGGCTGGCTGAACGTTGCGGTCAGCCGCGCCCGGATCGCCGGGCAGTGGATGGGGAGGATCAAGACGCATTCACGGTTCATGGATCACGGCGCTTGCATTGGAACGCGATACAGCCCATACGGCGGGGGCAAACCTTCTTCATACGACCCGCTGTTTCCTTCTGGCTCCAGTTGATCCTACGACGACTGTGCGCCGGGCCGCCGCATTCTGCGGGCGGCATCCATAAAAGGAAACATCACGATGGCCAAAGGCACCGTGAAATTCTTCAACTCCCAAAAGGGCTTCGGCTTCATCTCGCCCGAGGGCGGCTCGAAGGACGTGTTCGTCCACATCTCTGCCGTCGAGCGGTCTGGCCTTCGTGGCCTCGATGATGGTCAGGTCGTTACCTTCGACGTCGAGACCGGCCGCGATGGCCGGGAGTCCGCGACGAACCTGGCTCAGGCCTGAGGCTGTCGCGCGAGGCTCCTTCGCGCCTTGAATCCTGCAGCGCTCCCGCGAAACGGGTGCGCTGCTTCACGGGGCGTAAGATTGGACATTGCGTGACAGAAAATACGCGGGGAACCCCGGCGGCTCTCTAGGCACACGATGAGGCTACGGGGATCTCCACCATCGAACGGGTTCGTCACCGGTCGAAACGGAACGGGCCAGTTGCCAACCCAGCGGGGGTCAACGCGCGCTCGCAGATCGAGGTGGCCTTCCCGTTCGCCACGGACATTGCCGGATTCAAGCCAGGCATGTCGGACATGTTCTCAGACGGAGGTGCCTAAATGGTGCGAAGCACCAAGGAAACGCTGCGCGACCAGCCCGCGTCTGGGACGAATACCCTGATCGACAAGACCACGCGGCATGCCTGGGAAATTCTCGATGCCGAGTCGGAGGCACGGGACGCGAAAAATGCCCGCCTGCGTCAGACCCGGCTGGAGCGCGAGAACGCAACGGTGTCTGAGCCGGACAAGAAGCCCGGCAAGAAGCGCGATGCATGACGGATCGAGCGTGCCTGCCAGTCTCGCTCTGAGGATTTCCGCCCCGAATCCGTTTGGGCAAACGGTACGAATGTTCATCTGACGCGGCAATCCGACACCGTGGTTATGCCGTGCTGATCTATGCTTGGCCTGTCTTCTTATCCGCTGCGGCCGCCTTCATGCGAGCAAGCAGGTCTTCCCTCACGGTATGTTGGCCAAATGGATTCTGCTCCGATCCCTTGGCATTATGTTCTGTGTGGCGTGGCGCTTTCTTGCCCGTCTTGGCTGCGCCCGATTTCCCGTAGTCCATTCGGATACCCTAAATTTCGCCATTGGATTAATCCGTCATGCAGGAATCATCCCGCCTGCACAAGATAGTCCCAAAAGTGGTCTTGATTGTTATCAGCAAAGGATCACCATAACCGCGCTCCGAGCGGCATGGAAAAGATCCCGGAAGGGACGTCGCTGCCTCCGGCGCCTACACAAGCCGGCATTTTGTCGGGAACTGGACGGATGGCATCTTTGTTCAGCTCGGCTCCCGCGGCTTGCGATCTGGGTCGGGAATCAATCCTTCGGCGTGACCCTGTTTCCACTCAAGGCGTAACTTTCCATTGGGATAGGGATAGGGGTTCTTGCTCACTGGAATCCCGCGGACGGCATCATCAAAGCCCCGGCTCCACGCCTGCTGCGGTGTCTCTACGGCCATATTCGCATTCCTTTTTTGATTTCGGCCAGATAGTGCTGTCCGTCCCTATTTCCCATCGAGCGGCAGATCAGGGCTTTTGCTATTATCAATTCGGCTTTTCGGTCGGAATTCAGGAGGCATACCGGAGGTTTGAAACATTCCGCCGGTGAGCATATCACACCCAATCGGGTTGATTTGTCCTTCCGAGTTCCTTTCTCATTGAGCGGCGCCCGCCTTATCGCACTCGCTTAGCCCCGCTTGCCGAGAGCGCCGGCGTCGCGTAACGCCTGCTTTCGCAAGAGCTTTCGGCGTCGACGCACGGCCTCCGCTGTCTTGCGAACGCGC
The DNA here is from genome assembly GCF_004010155.1 of Solirhodobacter olei. Taxonomy (GTDB): domain Bacteria; phylum Pseudomonadota; class Alphaproteobacteria; order Rhodobacterales; family Rhodobacteraceae; genus Solirhodobacter; species Solirhodobacter olei. Next base: position 3,507 of record NZ_RRYH01000057.1, read on the forward strand.
TTTTCCGATGGCTTTTCATAGGCGCGTTTCGTCCGCATGTCTCGGAAGACACCATCCCGTTGCATGGTCTTCTTCAGAACACGAAGGGCCTGGTCGATGTTGTTTTCGCGAACCACGACTTTCATTTTTTCTCCTGACCGTGCTTTTCCTATGTTGCAGCGAACTCAGATCGCCCCAGCTCTTTAGGCGGCAGCCGGGCTTGGCGGCTGCACGATCTGGTTCTCCCGAACGAAGCCCGCAGTCCTCGCGGCGGCGATAAATGCTCTTCGCGCGGAACCTACCGATGTCATGCACTGCATGGCTGTCTCGAGTTGGTTAATGGCACGTTGCCGTGCATCGTCTGCAACCGGCCACTTGTTGCGCAACCAGTATTGAGCCTGTTCGATCGTACTGAAATTCTTCACTTCGCCGTCGGGCGAAATGACCAATGATAGGGGCATGCCCCAATAAACTTCCATCATAGCTTTGTTTTCTTTAGATTATTTATCTACCGGCAGCGCAGCGGCGCTGTTGCCGGGGCATGAGGGGTCCGAGCCGGGAAAACCCGGCTTGGCCCCAGTCAGACATCACATCTGGTGTCAGGCGAGAGCGATGTTGATCGCTGACTCGCGGCCATCACGACCGGCCTCGACGTCGAACGTCACGGCCTGTCCATCGGCCAGCGTCGACAAGCCCGAGCGCTCCAGCGCGGAGATATGGACGAATATATCTTTTCGTCCTCCTTCGGGCTCGATGAAACCGAATCCTTTGGAGGGGTTGAACCATTTCACGGTGCCCTTGGCCATCGTGATATTCCTTCTGTCAGTGCCGTCCACACATCGCAACGGCTCGGCAAAGCTGAAAATCGAAAGCTGAGCCGGAAGGAACAGGGTCCGAAAATGAGGATCGCCGTCTCCACATAGTGTATTTCGCGGCAATTTGCGAGGATATTGATAAATATTCTCTACGCCAGCCAAACACCTGCTCGGCCATCCCGGGAATGCGGCTCCCGGTACGAAGGCCTGTGATTGCCCGGGGCATGATTTTCGTCGCGCAGGCGGGAAATGTCGGGACCGGGCTGAGAGCGTTTGGTGGCCAATCCTGGTGTCTGTTCAGCCAGCCGAACCGCTGCTGGTGCGCGGGGAGCCCGGAGCGATCGTTTCTAGAGCCGCACATCGGTCGTCTCGAGAAGATGATCGAAGGTCCTGAAGCCGGGCGCCCCGGTCGGCCGTCTTTCCAAGCGGGGAACGAGCAACACCGGCAGAGAGGGAGCCTGCCCGGCGATGATGGCTCTGACCTTCAGCAGAATGTCCTGGCCGCAGCTGCTGATTTCCCGCTGGAGTCGGGACACGCGAACCGTGCCGAAGGGAGGCAGGAGTCTTGTGCGGCGTCCTTGACCAGCACACGGTCTGGGAACGGCGGCGGCGCGCCCCCATGAGCGAAAGAGGACAGAATGAAACAGCAGTCGGCTGTCGGCCGGCCGGGACGTTCTTGGAAAGGCAACTGCGGAGCGATAAAGGTCGAGCCAGTGCTCGCGATCTGGGCCACCTATTACACGACATCCGTTGTTCGGGATCTCTCTCGCCCTTTTCGGGGCACTGGCGATCACGCCCGACACACTGCTCATGCGCTGGTCGGCGATGGGCGGCACCGAGATGGTCGCCTAGCGCGGGCTCCTGATGTGCTCCGCCCTTCTGGTGGCCTGGCTCGTGTTCCGGTGGCGGCACCTTAGGCGCGACCTTGCTTCCATGGCCTGCGGGGCGGGCTTGCTGGTGGTGCTCTGTCAGGTCCGCAACGTGTCTCTCTTCGCGATCGGCATCTCGGTGGCGCCGGTTCCTGTGGTGCTGTTCAGCGTCGCGACCATGCCGGTCTTCGCCGCGCTCCTGTCCCGTGTGCTCATGGGGGAGGCGACGCATTGGTCGACCTGGGCCGCGACCGTGGCGGTGTTGGTTGGCATCGGCCTCGCGGTGTTCGGAACGGCGCCAGGTGGGGTCCGGGGAAGCGCGCTTCTTGGCGCAAGGGCTGGCCTTGGAGTGGCGCTTAGCCTGGCGCTCAGCTTCGTCACCATCCGCCGCAATGCGCGGCTCGCGATCTTGCCGGTGGTGGGGGCCGGCGCTCTGCCGGCGGGCGCTATCGGCCTTGCTCGCGCCAGGCCGCAGGCGATGGCGGGCGGCCACGTCTGGGCCATCGTCCTTGCCGGTCGATTTGTCCTGCCGGTGTCGTTCTTCTCGCTTTCGCCCGCTTCACGCTAATGGGCACGTAGTTGGAGCGGTGACCTGCTCCCCTTGGAGTCCGCGCTCATAGGTTAGCTCTGTTCAGGGTTTGGTCCTCTATCGTCCATTGGTGATACTCCCGTGGGGTCGGCCCGTCGAGACTCGTGTGGAGGCGGTGGTGGTTGTAGTCCTCGCGCCATGCCGCGATCAGATGGCGAGCATGGCGCAGGTTGGGGAACAGATGCTCGTTGAGGCACTCGTCTCTGAGGCGGCCATGGAAACTCTCGACAAAGCCGTTCTGCATCGGTTTCCGCGGCGCGATGTAGTGCCATCCGACCCGGCGCTCCTCCTACCATTTGAGGATGGCGTTCGATGTTAGCTCCGTGCCGATGTCGCTGACCAGCATGCAGGGATGGCCTCTGACCTCGGCGATCCGATCCAGCTCTCGGGCGACTCGGATGCCGGAGAGCGAGGTGTCGACGGCCGCAGCCAGACATTCCCGGCTGAAGTCGTCGATCACGCACAGGATCCGGAAGCGGCGGCCATCGGACAGGCTGTCCGAGACGAAGTCGAGGCTTCAGCGCTGGTTCGGCCCCTGCGGGATCGCCATCGACACCCTGGTTGCTAGCGCCCGCTTGCGGTCCCCACGCTTGCGCACGGTGAGGCGTTCCTCGCGGTAAATGCGATAGAGCTTCTTCCGGTTCAACGCCCAGCCCTCCCGCCGCAGCAGGATGTGCAGACGCCGATATCCGAACCTCCGCCTCTCGCCCGACAACTCCCGCAGCCGCTCGCGCAACTCCCGGTCCTCCAGCCTGGTCGTCTGCCGCCGATACACGCGTGGGTCGATCCCGACCAGGGCACAGGCCCGCCGCTGCGAGTAGCTCTTCTCCTTCATGGCCCAGTCCACGGCACGCCGCCTCGAACCGGGCCTCAGAAGTTTTTTCCCAACATCTCCTTCAGCGTCGCAACATCGAGCATCTGCTCCGCCAGCATCTTCTTCAGCTTCGCGTTCTCGGCCTCCAGCGCCTTCAGCCGCCGCGCATCCCACACCTCCATACCGCCATATCTCGAGCGCCACTTGTAGAAGGTTGCGTCGGTGATCTCGTGCTTGCGGCACAGTTCTCTCGCGCCCAGTCCGGCCTAGTGCTCCTTCAGGACGCCAACGATCGGCTCTTCGCTGAATCGACTTCTCGTCATCGTCTGTCTCTTCGTCTGGAGAACAGGCTAACCTCAAAACGAGGACGTTTTAGGTGAGCAGGTCACTCCCCAAGCGCCAGGATCGCCCCCAACTCGACAAACGGATCCAGCAATGTGCCGGCTTGGTGCGGCGGAGCGACGGTATTCTCGACCAGGCCGCTCAGGAGTTCGACCACTTCGGCGCCGGTACCGTCGTCAGAGAGGGCAGACGCGAAATCGCCGACCTTGCGACGGCCGCCGCCAACGAGGCCGGGGGTGAAAACGGGCCGGCTCTTCCTCGGGAAGGGCTTCCAGTTCGGCTACGGGCGCCAGCCCGCACGCGTCCAGGGCGTCTAGGTGCCAGATGGGCCTCGCCCAACTGGCTCCCTCACTTACCGAAATGAGAGAACTGATACGGCGTCAACCCGAACTTCTTTCGAAAGCTTTTCGCAAAATGAGAACTCGAAACAAAGCCGCAAGCTATTGCGACCTCGACAACGGTCATATTCGTCTCGGTGAGAAGCGCCCTGCCGTGCTGAAGTCGCAGGTTGCTCAGATACTGCCTCGGGGATGTCTGCAGACGCTCTGCGAAAAGCCTCTCGAGTTGCCGAATGCCAACGCCCGAGATCGCGGCACATTCCTCGATATCGATGCTGTCCTCGATGTGCTTTTCCATGTGCGCAATGGCCTTGAGAAGCGGCTTGCTTCTGGTCCCGAGCCGGGCTGCGAGCGAGATCATCTGGTCTTCGTCGCCCGTACGCCGGTGGGGCAGCAGACACATGTTCATGACCTCTTGACCAAGCGTTGCGCCAAAACGCTCCTCGATCAGCTTGAGCATGAGGTCCGCGGCGGCAACGCCGCCGGCACAGGTCAGGATCCGGTCATCGACGCAGAAGATCCGACGCATCGGTTCGAGATCAGGGAATAGCTCCCGGAACCCGGCGATATTCTCCCAGTGAAGTGTGAATTGGCGCCCCTTCAGAATACCTGCCTTGGCCAGTGCATAGGCGCCCGTACATAGTCCGCCGACCGTTTGCCCCCGGCGCCATTGCGCTCGCAATGTGTCAGCCAGTCCCGGCCACACCCCGCGCTCGGGTTCCACGCCACCGCAGACAAGGAGGAAGTCGGCGGACACATCGGGTGTCAGTTTCGCGTCTGGAGTTACCGGCACGCCGCAAGAACTCACGGCCGGGGCTCCATCCGCGGAAAACACGCTCCATTGAAACAGCTCCTTCCCCGCGAGTTGATTGGCCACTCGAAGGGGCTCGACCGCCGACGTGAATGCAAGAAGGGTGAACCGCGGAACGAGCACGAAGTTCACCAAGACAGGATCAGCCAAAGTCTGAACCGGTACGTGGGCCACGCCGCGCGCCACATATCGACGATCGCTTTGAGCAGACGGCCTTTGCATGGTGATCCCCTTGCCGCACCTGCCCAGTCAAAGATCGCGGAGTGATACCAGACTTCGACCGGATCAGCCAAGCAGATTGATCCACCCGGGAACCGGCCGCGGCAGGGTTCCGGCCCGAACATATCGACGCGGGTGACGGAGCCGGATGCCTCGGGCGACGGCGCACGCACCTCGGCCCCTCCCCGACCAGGGGGGCGTCAATACGCGCGGTGTCGAACGCGTCGCTAGCGGTGATCGACTCGTCGTTTGTGTGGCGGTGCCTGACACGCCGTGGATTAATTGTGCCGCGTGACGGACGGCCCAGGAAAGGCGACACTCCCATCGTGCGAGGTGGAGCGCCGCCAGGAATGATACGCGGGAAGCCACCTGTTCTTCGTTGCGAGTGCGCAGCAGATAAATTCGATAATGCTTGGAGGCCGTCCCGCCGGCGGACCAGGCAGACGCCGTAACGGTCACCTGAATAAAAGCATTAGTTTAGAAGTCCCAGAACCAACGAGGAGCAGGACATGTCAGGGTTCCCCGAAAAAGCCAAGGTCGTCATCGTCGGACTAGGGGGGATCGTTGGTGCATCGGTCGCCCATCACCTGATCGAGCGGGGTTGGGACGACATTGTCGGCATCGACAAGTCGGGCATTCCGACAGATATCGGTTCGACCGCTCACGCCTCGGACTTCTGCTATGCGACGAGCCACGATTTGCTGTCGTGCTGGACCACGCTCTACTCGGTCGATTTCTACGAGAAGATGGGGCATTACGCGCGGATTGGCGGCATCGAGGTGGCCCGCGTCGGAGACGACGAGCGCATGGACGAGATCAAGCGCAAAGTCGACTCCGGCAAGGCGTTCGGCACGCGGGCCCGGCTTATGGAGCCGGCCGAGATCAAGGAACGCTTCCCGCTGATCGAAGAGGATCTGGTTCAGGGCGGGCTCTGGGATCCGGACGCCGGCCTCGTGATCCCGCGGTCGCAGACGGTCGCCGGAAAGCTTGTCGACCAAGGCGAAAAAACCGGCAAGCTGAAAGCATTCGCGAACACGCCCGCCCTTTCCCTGGTGATCGAGGACGGTCGCATCAAGGGCGTCGTGACCAGCCGCGGAACGATCCACGCCGACTTCGTCGTCGTCTGCAGCGGGCTCTGGGGGAGGCTGATCGCCGAGATGGCGGGAGAGGATCTGCCGGTTTTCCCGGTCGACCATCCGCTGACGTTCTTCGGCCCCTACACCGAGTTTGCGGGTACGGGAAAAGAGATTGGCTGGCCGCTGATGCGCGATCAGGGCAACTCTGCCTATATGCGGGATACCGGCGATCCCAAGACCGCGGAAGGCGGTCAGATCGAGTGGGGCTATTACGAGGAGCACAATCCGCGCCTCGTCCATCCGCGCGATCTTCTGGAAAAGAACCAGGCCCGGCTTTCCCCCTCTCAGCGCGACCTCGAGATGGAGCAGGTCATGGAGCCGCTGGAGCGGGCGATGGAACTGACCCCGATCTTGGGGGAGCTTGGCTTCAACGAAGGTCATTCATTCAACGGTCTGCTTCAGACCACCACCGATGGCGGCCCGTCGATGGGTGAAAGCCAGAAGGTCCGGGGGTTGTGGTATGCCGTCGGCATCTGGGTGAAGGACGGCCCCGGTATGGGCAAGCTGATCGCCGACTGGATGACCGACGGGCGCACCGAGATCGACCACAACCGGATCGATTATTCCCGCTTCAACAGCTTCCAGCTGGAAGAGAAGTTCATCGAGGAACGCTGCACCGAAACGGCGATGAAGATCTACAACCCGCCGGTTCATCCGCGCGAGCCTTTCGCGGGCGGCCGCGGCATCCGCCGTTCGCCGTTTTACGAGCGCGAAAAAGCGCTCGGCGGATATTTCATGGAGCTGGGCGGGTGGGAGCGCGCCCATGGCTATGCGGCAAACGAGCACCTGCTGGAAAAGTTCGGCGACAAGGTGCCCGTGCGCGAGAACGAATGGGACAACCGCCACTTCTGGCGGGTCTCCAATGCCGAGCACCTCGAGCTGACCGAGAACTGCGGCATCATCAACCTCTCGCATTTCCACATGTGCGACATCGAGGGGCCTGACCATGTCGAGATGATGGAGTGGCTCTGCGCCGCAAAGATCGGTGGCGACGGCAACATCGGGAAGGGCATCTATACCCATTTCCTCGACGACGAGGGCATGGTGCGCGCCGACTTCACCGTCATCCGGATGGCCGACCGCTGCCGGATGATCAACGGTGCCGATGCGGGACCGCGCGATTACAACTACATGAAGCGCGTGGCGCAGGACAAAGGCTATGACGTCACGATCACCGACGTCACCGAGAAATACGTCACAATCGGCATCTGGGGCCCGAACGCCCGGGCGAACCTTCAGAAGGTCGTGGAGGATCCGGCTGGCCTGTCGGCGGAGGCATTCCCCTTCGCCGCGATTCGGCCGATCAGGATCGCCGGGAAATCCGTCACCGCCTTCCGCATCTCCTACGTGGGCGAGCAGGGCTGGGAACTGCATATGGCCTACGAGGACGGCCTTGCTGTCTGGGACGCGCTGCGATCCACCGGCGTGATTGCCGTCGGCGTCGAGACCTACGCGAACACGCGCCGGATGGAGAAGAGCCTTCGCCTTCAGAACGCGGATCTGTTGACTCAGTACAATCTCCTCGAGGCGGACCTCGCCCGCCCCAAGGTCAAGGAGGCCGACTTCCGCGGCAAGGCGAAGCATCTGGAATACCGCGCGCGCGACCATCAGCCGGCGATGCTGTGCACCCTCGTGATGCTCGACAACGTCGATAGCAAGGGCGTCGCCCGCTACCCGGTCGGCACCCTGCCGGTCCTTGATCCCGACACCGGCGAGACGCTTGTCGATGAGCTCGGCCGACGGTCCTACACGACCTCGATCGCCTTCGGACCGACCATCGGCCGCAATATCGCCCTCGCCTACCTGCCCTGGGATTACTGTCAGCAGGGTCGAAAGCTCGACGTGCAGTACTTCGGCGAGATCTACCCCGTCGAAGTGGCCAGCGTTGGCTACAAGCCCCTTTACGATCCGGACAACATAAAGCCTCGGAGCTAGAAATGGACACACTGGATCTGCTTGCCACGCGCGTGCCCAATCATGCGCTTCCGCGCGGCTTCTACAACGACGCCGACATCTTCGCCGACGATCTGCGCGAGATCTGGTATCGCGAATGGCTTTTCGCGATACCGGCCTGCGAGGTCCCCACGGCGGGCAGCTTTGTCACCATGCAGGTCGGCGACTATGCCGTCCTGATCGTGCGCGGCGCGGACGGAAAGATCCGGGCGTTCCATAATTCCTGCCGCCACCGCGGCAGCCGTGTCTGCAGTGCGGCGAAAGGCAATTCGCCCAAACTTGTCTGCCCGTACCATCAATGGACCTACGAACTTGATGGCCGGCTCCTCTACGCCCGCGATATGGGCCCCGACTTCAAGCCGTCCGAGCACGGCTTGAAATCCATCGCCTGCGAGGATGCGGGCGGCATGGTCTTCATCTGCCTTGCCGACGACCCGCCGCCCTTCGCAAGCTTTCTTGAGACAGCTCAGCAATATCTGGGGCCGCAGCGCCTGCAGGATGCAAAGATCGCTTTCGAAAGCACCATCGTCGAATCCGGCAACTGGAAGCTCGTGCTGGAAAACAACCGCGAGTGCTATCACTGTGCGGGCTCGCACCCCGAGCTCTGCCGCACGTATCCCGACCGGCCCGGCTTCACCTCGATGGACGAGACAGGCGCCATCGAGCCGGCCGTGGCGGCGCATTGGGAAAAATGCGAGGCGGCAGGGATGCCGTCGAAATTCGTGATTGCACCTTCCCAGCAGTGGCGCTTTGCACGGATCCCGCTGCTCGGGGCTGGTGAAAGCTACACGATGGATGGCAAGGCCGCCGTGGCGGCCAAGCGGCTGTCAATCGCGCCCTTTGCGAATGCCGGCTCGCTCCTGTTCTTCCATTTTCCGAACAGCTGGAACCACTTCCTGGCCGATCATTCGGTCGTCTTCCGCGTGCTGCCGATCAGCCCGACCGAAACCCAGGTGACGACCAAGTGGCTGGTGCACAAGGACGCCGTCGAGGGGGTGGACTACGACCTGGCGAACCTGACACGCGTCTGGGTCGCGACCAATGATCAGGACCGGCAGGTGGTCGAGGAAAATCAGCGAGGCATCAATTCGCCCGCCTTTGTTCCGGGACCATACTCGGAGCTGCAGGAGGACGGCGTGATCCAGTTCGTCGATTGGTACTGCCGCACGATGCGTGAGCGGCTGGGCGGCAACACGGCAATGGCGGCGGAATAGAGCGATGTCAGTCAATCTGGTGCCTCGGCTCGGCGGAGCGCAGACTTGGAAGGACAGTGAGCCCCTCGAATGCGTTTCGGTCGTCCCCGACGGGCCGGACGTGGTGTCCTTTTCGTTTCGGGCGCCTTCGGGGGCCTGGTTCGACTTTCAGCCGGGCCAGTTCCTGACACTGGAACTGCCGGTTCCGGGCGGGCCGATCAACCGCACCTACACCATATCGTCGAGCCCATCGCGCCCGCTGACCGTCACTCTGACGGTAAAGGCATCGCGCAATAGCATCGGCACGCGATGGATGATCGACAATCTCCACCCGGGCATGCGCGTCAAGGCGCTCGGTCCGGGCGGCATCTTCGTGCCGGATATCCCGGCCGAGCGTAAACTGCTGCTCATCTCGGCCGGTTCGGGCGTGACGCCGATGATGTCGATCACGACCTATCGCTTCGATCTCGGTGGGGAGCCCGATATCTGTTTCGTGCAATGCGCGAAGCGGCCGTCGCAGCTTGTCTTCAGACGGCAACTGGAAGCCATGGCCCGGCGGGTGCCCTCGATAAAGGTCCACTATGTGGTCGACGAGGATGATCCATTCGATGCCTGGACTGGGTACCGGGGCACCTTCAACCAACTGATGCTTGGATTGATGGCGTCCGATTATCTGGAGCGCGAGGTCTATTGCTGCGGACCAGAGGCCTTCATGCAGGCGGTCCGCGACATGCTGATCGGCTTCGGCTTCGACATGGACCACTACCATCAGGAAGCCTTTTCGGCGCCACCGGTTCTCAAGGAGTCCGATGCACCGGTCCTTGACGATGTGGTGCCGAGTGCCGAGGCGACGTCGGAACTGGTTTTCTCGATCAGCGGGAAAACGGTGACCTGCTCGGAAACCGACACAGTCCTGGCGGTGTCCCGTCTTGCCGGGCTGAACATCCCGTCAGGCTGCAACTTCGGGGTATGCGGTACCTGCAAGACGAAGAAGCTGTCGGGTGACGTGCACATGGTTCACAACGGGGGGATCTCCGAGGCGGATATTGAGGCCGGCTACATTCTCGCCTGCTGCTCCCTGCCGATGGGGCGAGTCGAGATCGAAGCCTAACCTACGAATTGGCCGCCCCGGCCGCCCAACGATCAGTCGGGTGTTGTCACGTTGACTCCGCACCGCCCCGAATTCTCGGTCTATGCCGACCGTGTCAGGCGGTGCCGGCAGCCAGCGTCCAAGTCTCGACTGCTAAACTGCGGCTACCATTTCCAATATCACTGGATCCTCTGGGGATAATCCGGTCTACGATGCCCTGGTTGCCGGTTGGACCCGGAGCGCCGTTTGGGGTGATCCAAGTGGGGAAGACGAGGTCGGGGCGCACGAAACGCCCCTTCTACTCATCCCGTTTACGTGGATCGTCGGCCTGCCAGAGGCCCTCGATCGACGATCCCATGTCCTGCCCCCTTGCCCTGGCTCAGCCGGGAAGGGGCATTGCCAAGTTTTCGGTATACGCCGGCGCCTCGACAGGCTCACGGCGGAAGACGTTGGGTGGCATGCT
>NZ_RRYH01000058.1 GCF_004010155.1 Solirhodobacter olei
CCGGAATCTGGAAAATCAGCCCCGAAGTGTCGAAGTCCGGTGAACCGGATCGTGCGGCCGCGGCTGGCCTGAACCTGCTGCGATCGCTTCACCCAGGCACCGCCGCCGTCACGGCCGATCGAACGTGGCCTTCGGCGCAGGGTTACGTCGCGACCTCCAGTGACACCAGCCATGAGGGTCTGCGGCGAGCGTCTGGTTCGGCGGGCCGCAGTGCGGCGAGGCTGCATAAGCATCAATGGCAGGAGTGGGCCGTCCACGCCTCGCGGACCCGGCTCACCTGGGCGAGGAGCCTGCCGCGCCGCCGCACGACCGCTTCGAGCCCAAAGTGACCGTCGCTCTGAGGCCCGCAATGCCGTCGGCACCTCAAGGTGCTGAGGTGCCGGCTTTCGCACGTGTGTCGGCATGTTGCAGATACATAAGCCCCGCCACCAGCCGCGGCGATGTCGCCGGGCGGCCTTTGGAGGAGTGGAAGAACCCGGCCCACTCGGTCTCGAAGAACTCCCAGTCGATCAGCTCTGCCAGCTTCACCAACTCGTGGCGCATGTCGATGATGTCGACCAGACGAGGGCGGAGAAGATCGTCTTGTTCCTTGGGGCGCGGACGGTGCTTCATCACGGCATCGGCATGGGTCTTTGTTAGTTCCTGGCGCGCCGGCTGCCAAGCCTCGTGTCACACAAGCTGTTTACTTCCGTCGACGCGTCCCAGAGCGCTCGGACAGGTACATACCCAACGCGATTGCAACGCCCTCAATGATCATTTGACCAGCCGACGGGAGACCCAGCATCTTGATAGACTGCTCCAGCTGGATCAGGAACATCGCCGCACCAGACACCGAAATCATCGAGCCTATCCCTCCCGTGAGCGCCGTGCCTCCAAGTACCGCCGCTGCGATCGGTGCCAGCAGATAGGGATCGCCGATCTGCAGCGTCGGGTTTTGAATGAACCCGGCCAGCAGGATCGCCATTAGTCCATAGAGTAATCCTGCCAGAATATAGGCGCCGGCCTGGTATCGCCTTACCGGTACACCGATTGTATGGGCCGCTGCCGGGTTCGTCCCCACCAATTCGAACCGCCTTCCGATGACGGTCTTGCGCAGAGCCAGCGTAGCTACAACCATAAGCACCAACGCGAACAAAGCATCGACCGGTATTCCCAGAATCCGACTACTACTGAAGGCCGCGAGGGACGGCGGGACGCTGGAGATCGCAGTGACGCTCTGGCTATAGGCAATGGCAATTCCCATTACGATTGAGCCCACCGCCAGTGTCACGATCAGCGCGTTGAGCTTCAGCACCGCAATAAGTACACCGTTGATCGTTCCGACGAGCATAGCCAAAAAAAGTGCCGCGGCCATCGCCAACCAGAGCCGTCCGTCCTGCGCGCCAGATACACCAAGGAGAACAACACTCGAGAGCGAAACAATGGACGGTACGGAAAGGTCGATCCCGCGGGTCATTAGCACCAGCGTCTGTCCCGCCGCACCAATGGCCAGGAAGGCGGCAAAGGGAAGAACGGCCAGAATTGTACTCAGTTCGACACTGTGCGGAAGGAAGATCGCATCAACCAGAAGCATTGCCGCGAGGGCCACCCAGATTGCAGCGAAGCGCGGCTCCGCGAAATGTGGAAGGACTCCACCAGTACGCGTCTGGCGAGAAGACTTGGTCGTATGGGTTGCAGACATAGACCTTACTCCTGCTGCGAAGCGACTGTAGCAGGTGAAGGGCGAAACAGCCGCTTCACGAGGTGCTCAAATTCGGCCAATCCGGAATAAAGGAAGATGGCCAGGAGCGTCATCACCCCGCCGGCGATCACCCCCACTGAGGAACTCAGCCCGACAAGTGAGATAACGTTGATCATTAGTGTGAAGAACATCGCACCGAGCAACGCCCCAGTAAAAGAGCCGCGCCCACCTGCAAGGCTTGCACCTCCAAGAACTGCAGCTGCAATGCTGGAAAGGGCAAAGTTCTGCCCCACGGTCGGGTGCCCGACGGAAACCTGCGCGCCGAGGAACAGCCCTGCCAGCGCGGCCATGAGACCAGACATGAGATAGGCGCGCAGATGCACGAAGGTAACCTGCACTCCATTGCGTCGCGCAGCTTCCTCTCGAAAACCGGTCGCCTTGATTTCAAGTCCTGTGCGACTACGATGTAGCCAAATATCCCCGCTTACTGCGAATACGATGAGCAGCAAGCTCGAAACCGGTAGGAAGCCAAAATGTGATTTCAGCAACTCAGTGAAATTGGTGCTGATCAATCCACCTGGGGTAGGTCGGCCGATGAGGGCGAAACCTTGCACGATACTGAGGGTAGCGATGGTCGTAATGACCGCGTTGATCCCTCCAAAGCGAACTACAAACCCGTTGCAAAGCCCGACCAGGGCGCCGACACAGAGGCAAAGAATTGCGCCCAACACAAGCATCGCGCTGGGAGCGCCCTGAGCAATCATGAACGAGGCCGTGACCACAATCAGGCTCATGAGCGCCCCAACCGAGACGTCGATCCCCCCGACCAGAAGCACATTCAACTGGGCCATGGCGACCAATGCCGCTGGGGCGAGGGCAAGGAGAGTGAAACGGATATTGATCGACTTGAGGAACACTGGACTCGACTGAGCGGCGTAAAATCCAACCACGAAGATGAGACCCACGAGGAACAAGAGCGGCACCCACCAAATTGCGCTGCCGTTGATGAGGGTTCTCGCCAATGCGGCGATACCGACGCTCTCGGAACGAGAATCCGCGCGACGTCCGCCACGCACACTCAGGAAGCTCGAAACTATATTCTCTTCGGTCAACTCGTCCCCTTCGAGCTCGCGCACAATCCGCCCACGCGAAAGCACAAGCACGCGATCACATATCCCCGCAAGTTCCTGCGCATCCGAGGAATTGACCACGCATGTACCGTCTTGGGCAATATTCTCACGGATCGCCTTGTATATCTCGAAGCGCGCGCCCGCGTCGACGCCTTGGGTGGGTTCATCGATTAGAATGGCCTTGGCGCCACTGCGGAAAGACCGAGCGAGTACAGATTTCTGTTGGTTTCCGCCGGACAGGCCTACGACGGGAGTATCCAGAGTGCTTGCTACCACGCCGAAGTCGCGCTTCATCGCCTCTGCCTTCCGGCGCTCGGCGCCAAGAGAGAGGAAACCGCCACGAGCGAATGTGCCGAGAAGCGAAGGCACCATATTCTTCTGTACACTCAGTTCAGGAAAAATCGCTTCGCCTTTTCGATCTGAACTCAGAAAAAGTACACCGCCCTTTAGTGCGGCGCGGGGCGAAGAGGTGTCCACGGTCCTGCCCTGACATTCGACGGTGCCTGTCGCATCTTCGAGGCCGACGATAGCCCGCATCATTTCGCGCTGGCCGTTACCCTCGGCACCCGCGATCCCCACGATTTCTCCGACCCGTGCGGCGAAGCTGATATCGTGGAAGTCCTCACCCGAAAGCCCCATCACCTGCAGCACACGAAAATCAGAAACGCGATCTGGCTTGGCTCCGTATTCGCTGTCAATGTCTCGTCCCACCATTAGCGAGATTAAGTCGTGCTCCGACAGATCGGGCGTGACCGGGAAGGTACCGCGCTCGACACCATCGCGCAGGATGGTAATTCGGTCGGCGAGATCGAGGATTTCTGGCAGGCGGTGGCTGACATAGACGATGCCTGTGCCCCGTCCAGTAAGGTTTCGGACTAAAGCAGTCAGCTTGCGCACGCCGTCATTGTCGAGCGTCGCAGTCGGCTCATCCAAAAGCAGCACCTTCGGATCCGTTTGAACTGCCTTGACGATTTCGACGAATTGGCGTTGCGCCGGGGTCAAATCACCTACAATAGCGTCGGGAGATATATCGACCTCCAGTGTGGATAGCTTCTCGACTGCCGATTGCCGCATCTCGCCGTAGGGCAGTGCCCCACGTGGCAGCGCCAAGAATAGGTTCTGCGCCACCGACATCTCAAGGACGAGGGAGTCGTCCTGGTAGACCGTCGCGAGGCCCAGGCCAGCAACTTCGCTCGCGCTGTTTTGAGAAACCGACTTGCCGTCAATCTTAATTGTGCCTGTATCAGGGATGACCACGCCGCTGGCGATCTTCATCAATGTGCTCTTGCCCGATCCGTTTTCGCCAAGTATTGCATGGACCTCACCGGCCCGGCAATCGAAGTCGACATGATCAAGGGCGCGCACGCCTGGATAATTCTTTGAGACGTCTTTCAACTCGAGCACAGCGTCAGGCATTTTGGTGGCTCCACGGCTGTAGTAAGGAATTTGGCCGGCACCGGGGAGAGGGGTGCCGGCCGGTCGCCCCCCGTTATTTGGGGAACATCGCCTTGAGCATCTGATCATCGAGCGTTGTCGTAACCGACGTCTCCATCGGCAGGTCCGGATTGCAGAGCCCTTGTTTCACAGGCTTCATCTTGAAAGGCAACTGGATCCAGGCAGGGATAGACTTTCCATCCAGAGACTCCATGGCCGCTGTCAGCGCAATTCGTGTGCTGATATTGAAAGCCGACGAATAGTAGATTTTGAAATTCGGATTGTTCGCCTTCTTCCAGTCGCAGAAGAGCCCCTGTTCATCTGTCCGCAGAGCTGCCACCATGTCGAGAGGCTTATGCGCTGCCTCGTAGGCACGCACCGCGCCGCGGAAGCCGTCGGCATATTCATATGCCCAGCCGTCAATTTTGCCGAATTGCGCAAGCGCTGCTGAAACAGCCTTGAAGGTACCTTCCTGAGTCCAGTTCGTGTCATATTTGCCGAGGATCGTTAGGCCGTCCTTCTTGGCTTGCTTCGCTGCGCAGGCCTGCCAGGTCGAGGAAAGGGTGTTGCCCGGCGTGCCGCCCAACTCAACAATCCTTTTGGCCTCGGGATTGCCTTGCTTGATGCTGTCCACCAACGCATTTCCGAGTTGGCAGATGTCCTCACGGACGTTGGTCAAGTAGTCCTTGCCGGCGGTTCCGATCGCCGGCCCGTTGTGAAGCACGACTTTGATCCCTGCCGCGGTAGCCTCCTGCACGACGGGTAGCATCGCTGCACCTGCGTCTGGATAGATGACGATCACATTAACGCCCTGGGCAATATAGCTGTTCATGTCCGAGATTGCCTTGGACACATCGCCACGCGCATCACGGTACTCGATATGACCAATTTGCGGGTAGCTAAGAGCCTGGAGTATAAACTCCATCTTGGTTACCTTGCGCCAGACATTTTCGCCAAAGCCATCGGCATAAGCGACCGTGAGCTTGCCACCGGTTCCCGTATTGCAATCGTTGGACCTGTAGCACTCCAACGCCTTCTTCCGGATCTCGGGCGTTAGGGGCTTCACGGCGTGCTGAAGTGCGTCGAGAATGGTGGGATTGGTAACTACCTTGCCGAACTGCTTCAAGCTCAGATCGTTTACAGTCTCGGCCCTGCCACAGACGG
This sequence comes from Solirhodobacter olei, assembly GCF_004010155.1. Taxonomy (GTDB): domain Bacteria; phylum Pseudomonadota; class Alphaproteobacteria; order Rhodobacterales; family Rhodobacteraceae; genus Solirhodobacter; species Solirhodobacter olei. The sequence goes on from NZ_RRYH01000058.1 coordinate 5,410, forward strand.
GCGCGAGGGCGAGACCGACAGCTACCGCCGTCAAGAATCTACTGGACCGTTTCATCGCGTTACTCCTCCTTGTTGAGTTCTTTCATTTATCCGGGAACCAAGCCTCAAATCAGGACCATGCCTCCGTCGACCATTATTGTCTGACCGGTGATGTAAGAGGCTTTATCCGATGCCAGAAAGGTTGTGACCCCTACCAGGTCGGCGGGCTGTGCCGCCCGTCCCAAAAGTATATTCTGGGTGAAGCTGTTGATTAAATCGTCGGGCTTTTCGGTGACGCCGTAGTGACGCGCATCTTCGTCGAGATCTTTCCACAGCTCGGTCGCGACGACACCGGGGCTGAAGCAGTTCACCGTGATCTTATGGGCTGCCAATGCACGCGCTGCTGATTGAGTTATCGACACAACCCCGAATTTAGATGCACAGTAATGGGCATAGTCCGGCCAACCCTGCTTCCCAGCAATCGAGGCGGTGTTGATCACCTTGCCGCCGTTCCCCTGGCTGATGAATTGCTTTGCGGCTTCCTGAGTGCCTATCAGAACCCCAAGTGTGTTGATCTTGATAATACGGTTAAAGTCCGCTTCGGTAACTTCGAGGAACGGGCAGGTCTGACTAATACCGGCATTGTTGAACATAACATCGAGGCGGCCAAATTTCCCCACCACATCCGAGATCATTGCTTTGACGGCGGAGCGGTCCGATACATCGGCGCCCATCGCGATTGCCGTACCGCCGGAGTGGCGAATGTCTTCGGCGATCTGCTCCGCGCCAGCCTTGTTGATATCGACCACAGCTACCTTTGCACCCTGCGCGGCCAAATCCATCGCCATACCTGCGCCCAGACCGCGGCCCGCCCCAGTGACGATTGCCACCTTGCCTTCGACAATTCCACTCATGATTTCCTCCTCTTCATGTGTTATTGAAACATCCAAAGGATCAAGCTCGGTCAGCCGGTTGTGCGATGTACGCCTTCGCGGTCTCGCGAATAATGGCCTTCTGAACCTTGCCGTTCTGATTGCGTGGGATCGGTTCGTCTCCGAGCTTCCAGAAGTCCGGAACCTTGTAGTCAGCGATCCGCTCACGCAGGTAATTTCTCAATTCGTCTCCGCTGAGGTCCACTTCGCTCGTCTTAATTTGGGCGAATGTCTTTTCTCCCAAAACCGGGTCAGGGACACCAACGACGGCGCAATCCTCGACCTTTGGATGACTCATTAGAGAGTTCTCGACTTCTGCACTGAAAACCTTGAACCCGCCGCGGTTAATCATGTCCTTCAGACGATCGCTTACGTATATAAGCCCGTTCTTATCGCGATGTCCTACGTCGCCACTCCTCCAGTAGCCGTCGACAAATTCACGTGCCGTGGCCTCTGGATTGTTCCAATAGCCCGGACTTACATTGGGTCCCCTAATCCACAGCTCTCCGCTTTCGCCATCACCGACGGGCCTGCCGTCCTCACCCATGATTTTAATGTCATCACATTCCAGCGCCAGTCCGACGCTTTCTGGGGCGAACTGAGTCAGTTCCGGCGGCATGATAGTGCAGACAGCGCAGGTTTCAGTCGCACCATAGGCATTGATCATTCGAAGCTCTGGGGCGACCTTACTGAACCGCTTTATGGTGGCGGGCGGCATGATTGCGCCTCCGAAGACGCCGTAAACCCAGCTCGAAAGGTCATACGACTCAAGCGGCGCCTTCATCACAAGAAGCTGGTACATCGCGGGCACAAGAACCGCGTAGGAGATCTTCTCGCGATCAATCAGTTCGACAGCTTCTCGTGGACTGAAGCTCTTTGACATGACGATCGTCCCCCCCGAGGCCATGGTAACCGAGGCCAAAGGGCCAAATCCCGCGATGTGGGTTGCCGGCACGGCAAGGAGGCTCTTAAGCGGGCGGTCGATTGCCAGCGCATAAAGATAATGCAAACAGGTATGGACAAAATTTCGGTGGGTTAGGCAGGCGCCCTTGGGTTTGCCTGTAGTGCCCGAGGTATAGACGATCATGGCAACGTCTGTGTGGCACAGTTCGGGAAGCCGGCAGGCAGGCGCTAACTGAAGCGCTCCGAAATGCTCGTCGGCCGATGGATCGATATCGGTGAGAAAGATTCGCGTTGGGCAACCGTCGTCAGGAAACTTTGCGCGCCACTCAGTTGCCGTGACAGCGAATTTGGGCGTTGCGTCTTTCAGAATATGCGCGACATCCGACGGTCCCAGCCTGGTTCCGAGGGGGATTGCGATGCCGCCCGCCCGGATCGTTCCGAGCATGGCGACGAGATATTCGAGCCTATTGTCAAGCATGACCGCGACCCGTTCGCTCGGCTGCAGCCCTGCAGTGATTAGGCCATGAGCGGTACACTGAATCATCGAGTCGAACGTCGCCCAGCTAACGCGACGGTCACCGCAGATCACCGCTTCGCGGTCGGGATCTGCTGAAGCTGAGCGCCGGATCATCGCATCGTAACTCTCCGGCACGTCGCGAAAGTGCCGGAACGCAGTTTCCCCATCTTGCACGGCGAGGTTGATCGTCTCGGGGACGCGCCATTGTCCATCCAAATGCTGGCCAAACGAACGGCCGTTAGCATCCTTGCGGGCAGAGGCATCAAACGCCCCCGCCGTCGGAATGCCTTCAGCACTTGTAGGCTTGTTTTCCATGGCGCGCGCTACCCTTCAGGCGGTCGTCATCGCAGGTGCCGCAGACTTGCCAAGGCCTGATCCACTGCACATTTCGATAAATTCCTGGGACGTCATCAGCTCGCGTCCAAGGCTCTCAGCGATTGTCTTAGTCAGCAGAAAGGCGTCCACATTGCGCTGGATCATTTCGTCGCTGTGAGGCCATTTCCAGACCGTGTCTTCCATGCCGACTCGCACGTGCAGCCCCATTAGCAGACCCAGGGTTGCCAAATGCAGGCTGGCTCGCCCCCCCGCGCAGACGATGATATGCGCTTCCGGGTCCACAGTACGTATCAGGTCAACCTGCCGCACCAAGCCGTGGATCATGCTCTCAGGGGAATACATAGGCGTGCAACCAGGCAAGCCTGCCAATAGCAGCCAGGTAAGCGGCCCTTTGACGACGCCGCTATCAATGAGCAGACGTCGGGCGTTATCGACGTCGCCGTCGGTATAAACTGCCAGTTGAGGTGTCATACCGGCTGCAAGCACTTGGCGCGTCTTCTCAATGATAGTGTGCGGCGGCTTGACGAAAAGATTGTCACCGAGGATAAGCGCGGTCGTATTAATCGGCACCGCGCTGACCAGACGCCGCTCGAGCACGCGCTCCATCTCTTTCGCCTCGAGATCGTTCACTGCGACGAGACAGGCATCCAGCGCCACGCCGGCGTTGTCTTTCCGCAGTTCTCCCAACACCTCCGCGAAGAGCCCGCTGTCAAGAGCGTTGTACCCTCGTTCGTCACGGACATGGATGTGGATGATTTGCGCGCCGGCATCGATGCATTCCTTCGCCGAGGCGATAATTTCCGCTGCCGTCTGGGGTTGGTTGGGGTTCTCTGCTTTTGTGTAGAAGGCCCCGTTGATGGCAACCGAGATCGCTGCTTTTGCGGGTGCCTGCCAGCGGGGCATCTGCTCGGCACCAGAGATCATACTCTTGCCGGCGGACATGATCGCAGGGAAGCCATATGGTTTCCAATAAGTTACCGCACCTTCCCGATCGACGAATTTGCGCACAATGTCCCAATTGATGCTATCGTTTGTCATTCTCTTGAACCTCTTCTTGAACTCTCTGGCGGTTGGTCCGGTAGGCTCAGTAGCCTGGGGCGGAGGACCATTTCCTGTTAAGTTCAAGCTACAGAATTCGAGAGAAGCGCGCGTCGCGGCGAGGCGCCAAATGTTATGCAGAATGGGACAAGTTCGATCGCATTAGCGAGCGCACGACGCAGAGAAATGGCGCAAGAGAAATTCTGCGCTCGCGCACACACTTTATGGGGCGGCGTGATCCCGTCCGGATCAGGCGTGTATGTTGACGCCAAATTCGGGTCGTGCGATCCGCGAGGACAGCGACGGTGGGCGATCGACTTCGGTTCGGACGCCGACATGTGGCCCTGTGGCATTGGAATAGCGACTCGGAGTCAGGCCAGTTAGGCGTCGGAACATCAGCGAGAATGCTGCCGGCGTCTCATAGCCAAGGTCGCTCGCGATAACCGTGACCGGGTCACCCTGATCGAGGCGCGAGAGGGCGGCAACAACGCGCACCTGTTGACGCCAGTTAACGAAGGACATGCCGAACTCGGACTGAAAGCGGCGTGCCAAGGTACGTTTCGAGGCACCAACCTCATGCGCCCATTCGTCAAGGCCAAATGGGTGGCCCGGCTCAGCCAAAATGGCATCGCAGATCCGCCAGATGCGCCTGTCGTTGCCACTGGGAAGCGGAAGCGAACGTTCGGGGGCACGGGCGCTTTCGCACAGAAGCAGTTCGAGTTCGTCGAGAGCGAGGGATAGCACCTGAGTCTTCAATCTCGGTCCGTTCAACGACTCTCGGATTTCGATCCCGCGTAGGATCAGCTCTCGCAGAAGCGGGCTTACCGCGATCATTAGCGGTCTATTGGAAAACCGAGCGGCCAAGTCCGGTGAGATGTAGATCGTTCGCAACTCGACCGCTCCGTGGGCCTGCATACGGTGGCTCACCTTCGGCGGCATCCAGATTGCACGCTGCGGTGGCACACGCCACTGGCGGTTTTCGGCGGTGAGTTCCATGACACCGCTCACTGCGTATATAAGCTGCGCGCGCGCGTGCATGTGTTCTTGTACTGTCTCACCGTTGACGAAGGTGAAAGCGCTCATTTTCACGCTTTCGCGTGCTTCGCACTGACAAACCATCTCCTCCTCCCTACACCTTCGCTTTTCTTGATTGTGCTGCGCTATTCTCTCGTCGAACTCACTCTGTACAAGCCACTCAACCCTTCCCGTACGCGAGGCACGGGCTCCCTACCGGATGTTCACACACCCCCAGCGCCTCCTCCTCGAGGTCACTGGTAACCCAAATATCTTACCCCAAATGCGAGAGAATAGCTAAATGTTATCAACAGTCGTGGCAAGCGCGCTGTCTCAACCGAACACCGCCGCCGCCCCACGGCAGGCGGAACCAGTCAGTTTGGCTCATTCCCCGTATCATTTGGCTCCCGGGCGGATGCGGCTGCCGAAGAGGGCAAGTAAAGTCTAATGACACTTGGCGGCTGCCCAGCCCTTGACGCCATTCGGACGTTCCGAGGAGGAGGGCTCATGAGAAGGCGTCTGGCGCCCCAAAAACTCGACAATGTCCTAATGCCCAAGGAGGAACCGGCGTGGAGAAGAAAGTAGAGTTCAAGAGCAGCGGCTACACACTTAAGGCCGTGCTGACCATTCCCGAGGGGTTCAACGGGGATCTGCCGCTGGTCATCATGGCCGGCGGTTGGTGCTACACCAAAGAAATCGTAATGCCTTACTACGGCAAGAGCTTCAACGATATCGGCTGTGCCACCTTGGCCTTCGACTACCGGAACTTCGGCGAGAGCGAGGGTGATGTCCGGCAGCACTTGAACCCTTGGGAACAAATTGAAGACATTCGCAACGCCGTATCTTTCGCTGAAACGCTTGAGGGGATCGACCCGCACAAGATCGGCCTGATGGGGATTTCCTACGCCGGCGGCCACGCGATCATCACCGGTGCGATCGAGCCCCGGCTGGCCTTCGTCATTTCGACCGTTCCGGTAATTGATGGCTGGCAAACGGCGCGTCGCTGCCACGGCGAAGCCCGCTTTGCTCAGTTGCTCAAGCTGGTCGCTGACGACCGCAAGTCGCGCTATGAGGGCAACCCAAGCGGCATCATTCCGCAGTCGCCCAAGGAGGACCCAATGGCGGAGATGACCGCCTGGCCCTTCCCGCACATCTACGCCGGCTTCATGGCTATCAAAGCGAAGGAGGCGCCCCTGCACGAGCACTGGAATACCATCGAGTCGGTCGAGTGGCTGCTGCGCTACCAAGTAATCCCTTACGCCGAGCGGATCTACGACAAACCGGTGTTGGTTGCGATCGCCAAGGGCGACAACATCACTTCGGCAGACCTCGAAATCGACATGTTCAATGCGATTCCGAGCCCGCATAAAAGGTTCGTCGCAGTTGGCGGAGTCGATCACATGAGCCTGTATACTAAGCCCGATGATCTGGCGAAAATCGGCCGGGCTTCGGCCGAGTGGCTCAAGGAAACGCTCACAACACTTTGACGAATGTTGGTTCCGGCCCATGACGGGCCCGACCCGCGCTGTAGGAGGAAAGAAATGACGGATCGCTCCGCCGACCGCTTGGCCATTATAGAGGCCATTTCAAAATATGCTTTTGGCTATGATGAAGCCGACTTCTCCCTTTTGGAAGATGTCTTCACGGAAGGGGCGATCAGCGGCGGCAAAATTACTGGCACGGAAATCTCTTGGGGCCCAATGTCGGGCCGCAGCGAAGTCCTTTCCGGACTCAAGTCCATGCGTGAGGGGCAGAGCATCCAGCCGCGCCATTGCGTGACTAACGCGCTGTTCTCCGAACTTTCGGACGATAGAGCGCGCCTTCGCTGCTATCTAACGTTGATGGCCTCGGAGCACGCTAAGGCCGGAATTGCCACCTGTGGTAGGCTGGACGTGGAGGCGGCAAGGGAGGATGGCAACTGGAAACTTAGTCGCCTTGACGTGACGCTTGACGCGCCTTTTTGAGTGCGGCTGGAATTACGCCTGTCGTCTTCCGGGGCCCCGATATCGGGGGCTCCGGTTCTTTACATTTCGCGCAACTGCTGGGCCGCCGTCCGCGCGAAATAACTGATGATCAAATCGGCACCCGCGCGCTTAATGGCAGCCAGGGCCTCGAAGACCGCAGCGGTCTCGTCTATAGCACCCGCCAAGGCTGCGAAGCGGATCATCGCGTATTCTCCCCCTACTTGGTAGGCGACGAGCGGCAAATCGCTTTGAGTGCGAAGGTCTCGAAGGATATCAAGATAGGGCATAGCGGGCTTCACCATCAGGAAATCTGCGGCCTCTTCTTCGTCTATTTTGGATTCCCGTCGTGCCTCGCGTCGATTCATCGGATCAATCTGATAACTTAGCCGATCGCCCTCTAATGTGCAGCCCGCTGCGGCCCGAAAGGGGCCGTAGAAGGCAGAGGCGAATTTCGAGGAATAGGCCATGATCGGGATATGGCCAAAGCCGCTGTTATCAAGTGCCAAGCGAATCGCGGAAACCTGGCCGTCCATCATTGCCGAGGGTGCAACTATGTCTGCGCCTGCACTGGCTGCGACGACTGCCTGCCGCGCAAGGTTGGTGCAACTCGCGTCATTGTCGACTTCACCTTCGAGCAGCACGCCACAATGACCATGATCTGTGTACTCGCACACGCAGTTGTCGGTGATCACTACCATTTCGGGCACGGCTGCTTTGGCTGCTCGGGTCATCCGCGCCATCAAGCCGTCGGGGTTCCAAGTATCGCTGCCGGTCGAGTCCTTGTGATGGGATATACCGAACAGCATGACCGCGCGTATCCCATCCGCTGAAATTGCGCGGATCTCATCTTCCAGCCTGCCTTCTGGAATACGGTAGACGCCGGGCATCGTCTCGATCGCGACAGGCAATTCGAGCTCTTCTTCTACAAAGACCGGAGCGATTAGATCGTCCGCCGTCAAAGCCGCCTCGCGCACGAGCCTGCGGATTTGCGGTGTCCGGCGCAGACGTCGCAATCGTATCGGGCAGTTTGTCATGCGGTCTCTCCATAGCAACAGGTTGCCGACGCCAAGATATGGCACAATACCGCCCCGAAGCGTCGCAGGACGCGTCAAACTTTACGGCGAAGCGGCCATTTCTGGCTCCATCCTCGGCGAAGGTACAACCGGCGCCTTCATGATCGTCCAACAGTGTATCATCGCCCTGCCGAGCGCCATCAGGACGCCCTTCTCGAGGCCGAACAGGTAATCCGCCGGATTTGGCCGAGCGACTTTGTGGTGGAGCGGATCGAGCAGAATGCCCGTTTCCCCGCTCGGATAGTCGATCCTGAACTAAGGTTTCAGGCTCTGGTTTCAACGTAAGGCTGCCGGTTTCCGGCATTGAGGGCAGCCAGAGCGATAACCAAAATCCCGGTGCTCAGGGCCCTGACGTGGGCGAGGATCTTGCGCCGAAGTTCGACAAAATCGGCTTAGATTGGGGTCGATTTGGGGTGTCGCCGTGAGTCTATTCAATGGGTTACGGGCACCAAACCGTGGATTCCGTGTAGTCACACGCGGATAGCATTGGCGCGGCTTTTTGACGGGCGTTTTGATGCCATTCTGTAGGCATGTTCATTCGGATCACAGAGAGCGGTGGGCGGCGGTATCTTCTGGGGAGATGATCCAAAGTTTCCGGGCAACGCCGGCCCCCAACATCGCTGCCCACCTTTCAACCCGGGAAGGCAGCACCTGTCCGGCGCGAAAACATGGTCGCCATGGGCCTTTTCTTATCAGTGGCTATCCCTGCCCACCGGGTTGCCCCGGCAACCTTTCAAGAAATCGAGGTCGGCGCCCAGATCGGCGCCCTCGACATGCTGCTGATGCAGCCAGGCGTAGCCCGA
>NZ_RRYH01000059.1 GCF_004010155.1 Solirhodobacter olei
AGGGATCACGGGGCGGGAATACCTGAGGAATACGGGGACCGGCTCTTCCAGCGTTTCGTTCAGGCCGGCACGCCGTCGCAGGGCCGTCCCAGCGGCACCGGGTTGGGCCTGAGCATCGCCAAGGCCATCGTGGAGCGGCACGGGGGCACGATCTCGTTCACCAGCGCAGTTGGACAGGGCACCACCTTTTGCGTCGAGCTGCCACATCGGCAGGACCTTCGGAGTGCGGCGTGA
>NZ_RRYH01000006.1 GCF_004010155.1 Solirhodobacter olei
CGCGCCAGCAGGATGTGCTCGCGCGTCTGCGGCATCGGGCCATCGGCGGCCGAAACCACAAGGATCGCGCCGTCCATCTGCGCCGCACCCGTGATCATGTTCTTCACGTAGTCGGCGTGGCCGGGGCAGTCGACGTGCGCGTAGTGGCGCGCCGGCGTCTCGTATTCCACGTGCGCGGTCGAGATCGTGATCCCACGGGCGCGCTCTTCCGGCGCCGCGT
>NZ_RRYH01000060.1 GCF_004010155.1 Solirhodobacter olei
GAAAGCTCAGACCGGGTTCAAGAGGCCAAACACGCTGACCAACAGCACGACCCCGACGCTGCAGGAGATCTCCAGCATTGTTCCGCGGCGAAGATCCTTCAATGCCTTGGTCCCGGCTCCGTTGGAAAGCCGCGGCACGTGCACATAGCGGTTGGCAAGGGCAAGCCCTACCATGACGGCCACGAGCAAGACCTTGAGCACCAATAGCGCCCCGTAGAGCGACCTTGGCTCCCAAGGGATGTATCCAAGTGTCAGCACGGTGTTAATGATCCCGGTGAGGATCACGCCGGCAACCGCGAGATGGCCCCACTGCGAAAATCGTGTCAGCCTTGCCAGTTCCTCCCGATCCGGAACCTGCCGCAAGCCAGCCAGCACGGCCGGCAGGGCCCCGACCCAGTAGCCAGCGCTCAGAAGATGCAGAGCATCATTTGACCTGTGCAAAACCCCGGGCCAGCCAGCCTGCATTGCAGCATGGCCGACGAGGGCAGCACTGACCAGTGCAAGGGCCGCTGCAGTCCTGACGCTCCTCTGCCGCCACAGAGCCAAGCCAAGAGCCGCGACGAGCGCCAGATGCAGTGTCCAAGCTTGGCCAACGGCGGTGGCGGATACCAGCAGCCAGATTGTCGGGGGATCGATCGCGGCTGACCAGGTTCCGGCGGCCTCGACGGTCTCCAGGAACAACCACGCCACCCCGGTAACCGCTAACAGACCCCAAAGCGATCGATGAAATCGCGGGGCGCTGACGCCATATGCCTCCCGGCCCCAGAGCAGCATGGCGGCTCCGAAATGAAGGAACCGGCAGAGCGACAGCACCCCGATCATGACTTACTTGACCGTGAAGCTGAAGCTGCCATGCGTACGATGCCCATCCGTCGACAGGGCATGCCAAGCCACGGTGTAGGTCCCTTTCTTAAGCGTCTGGGCCAACGGGACGATCAGCTGCTGGTCGTTGCCCTGTGTCAGAGAGGCATGCTTCAGCTTGACCCTCTCCTTCCCTGGCCCCGTGACAGTGACGCCCGTGAACGCAAGCGAAACGCCCTCGGAGAAATCGAGGGTCAGATGGCTGGGCGCAGGGGTCACGATCGATTTTGCTGGCGGGACCTCCTTCATCAGATGGGCATGCGCGAACGCGGCTGATGCCGGCAGGGCAAGGGCGACGGCGAGCGTGATGGCTTTCTTCATGATTGGATCCTCAGCCGGATGGTCCGGCGGTTGCGATTGGCTCCGCCCGCGGACGGAGGTTTTCCCCGCAGCAACTGAATGTCCGCGGATTTCCGATGATCTTTTGGCATGGCTTCAGGCGGAATCTGGAGGTCCGCGGATGTCCTGCCCGTTCAGGGCGACCAGTTGCACTGCAGAGCCAATGACCATTTGGCGGCCAAGCCTCGACAGATGGAATTTCAAAGGTGGCAAGCCGCCGAGAGCTGGCTCGACCATAGGCATCGTTGCCGGTTGGCAGAGATGTCGGAGTTCGCGTGTCAGATCCCGCGGAAGCTTCTTGCCGCAGATATCGTCACCGGTACCTCCTACAGCGGCGAAACGGGCCAAGGCGAGATCGTCAAGCGTCGGCATCCTGTGTGCCGCCACGGCCAAGACAGAGCTGACGGCCAGGAGGGCGACAACGACAAGACCATAGAGATTGTGCTGTGAACGACGCATGGCATTTGCGTAGCAGAAGGTGAGGGACGGTTCCAAGGAGCAAGGTGTCACGGGCGTCTCTCCCCGGATATCTTATTGCCCAAGACGATGGACGGCCCCAATGCTCCGCGAGCTGCCACTGTGCTTGAGGCAGCCGCGATGGTGAACTCGCGGGGCCAGACCTGGAAAGGTCATTGGCGGAATAGGGTAGCTTCGCCTGACTCTGAAATACTCAAAAGGACCACTTTTCCGACACATAATTGCCCCGTCGCAATTTGAGCGTGTCCGGGGTGGGGGCGTGAGTAGCAGGGGTTTTCAAATGTCTTTTTCGTCCTATGCCAAGAGAAACATCGCATGATTGAAGCGATGTTTCTCGACACGCAGACTCTCGCACAGCTGGCTGAGGGACCTGAAGAGGCACTGACTTCGGCTCTCATTGGAGCCCTGGGCAAGGAGGCCTACGTTATGAGAAAGGCTCTCATCTCTCTCTTACGGGCAGTGAGCGCGCGCAATCATGGAAGCAAAGAGATTTTGCGGGAGGAGTTGCGCAAGGCATTGCAGGACCGAACCCAACCGCGCCCAGTCTTCGACCGCGGTGAACATTCTGACGATGTCGTTGACTATCTTTTCAAGTCGCTTGAGCTGCATCTGTCCCCAAATCGGGTCTGACCGCCAACATGGGGTCGCATGACACATCTCAGCATGATAAAGGGGCGTCGGTGTTTGGACGGCTTTGTCATTTGTGGACATTTCGAAAGGGATTTCCTGAGCAACGTTGGTCGAAGCAGGTTGCGGTCATTTGTCTGTTTGCGCGGCGCGTCCGACCGCTGTCCCTGACGAGTCCGCATGCTGGGTCCCAATCAGGTTGCCGGGCTTGAGAGGCGCTTACAGTGCCACAGGGCGTCCCTGCAGCGGTCCGGTTCGATCATGGTCGTTCACATCCGCCCTTGCATCTGGTTGCGTCGCCTTTAGAGCGCCGGTTGCGTCTGACAGAGCCATTTGAGCTGCTCATTTCTCAGTAACGATCGGAATCCGCGGCGTCTCGCTGTCGTGCTGGACCCGGGCGGCGACGCAGGTCATCAGCGCCTGTGCTAGGCACATTGGCGCGGCGAGCGATCGAGAGAACGTGTATTCATGTTCAGGCACGGCAAACAGGACGCGCGCCGACTTCATCAGGGGTGAAAGCGTCGTATCAGAGATCGCAACGATCGGCACGCCACGCGCGGCACACTCCCCTGTAATATTAACGACTTCGGTCGCGTAGAAGCGAAAGGAGACGGCGATCAGAAGGTCCGTCGGCTGGATGGTCCGCGCCATATGCGTCGAAAGCCCGCCACTTGCATCCAGCAGGATGCAGCGCTTTCCAAGCATGGTCAGGATGTAGCGCATCAGGTTGACGACGGGTTCGGACCTGAGTTGGCCAATCAGGTAGACGGTGCCCGCCTGCTCGATCAACTCCGCCGCACGGCTCAGATCTTCGGCGCTGATCTTTTCCAGCATATCCTGGAGCGACGCGATGTCACGCACGACGAGATCGCGAAGGAAGCCAAGTTCGGAGCGGTCTTCACGGAGCTGCAATTCGCTCTCCAGCGCCCTCTTGCGGGCGTCAAAGCCCGGTGCGGCCGTCGAAAGGCGCTTCTGGAACAGCGCCTGCAAGTCCTTGAACCCGGTATAGCCCAGAGACTGCGCAAAACGGACGAAGCTGGATGCGTGAATATTGCAACTGGCGGCGATCGTATTCACTGGACGGATCGCGACCTCGTTCGGGTTCTGCGTGAGATAGACCGAGATCTGCTGGTAGGTCTTGCTCATCTGGTCATGACGGTCGTGGATCAGGCGGATCAGATCCTCGTAATTCTCCGGTGCCTTGGTCCCATGCATGACGCGATCCGTTCCTTTCGATGCGGCTGCTGGGCCGCGGTCCTGAATTAGCGAATGACGCTGTCAAAATTGCATCCGAGCACACCTGCAATCAATATTGCAATGCACTGCAAGCAATTCATCGCGCCTCCGGCACGTGGGCATGGTTGACGACGAGGTTGGGGTCAATCGTGCCATCAAAGAAATCAAGGACGTTCTGCACGGCAGCGACGGCCATCCGCTCCGCGCACTCGGCTGTCAGACCAGCGATGTGGGGCGATAGCAGCACATTGTCCAACTCGGCGAAGGGTCCGCCGTTTACAGGGGGCTCCTTGTCGAAAACATCAAGGCCCGCGCCGAAAACGTGACCCGAAGCCAGCGCCTCGCGCAGAGGTTCCTCGGCCAGGATGCCGCCGCGCGCGGTGTTGGTGAGGATGACCCCCGGTTTCATAAGAGCAATTTCTTCTGCGCCGATCAGCGGCTTGTCACCCTTCGGGATGTGGACCGAAATGCAATCGGCCCAGGCCAGGCCTTCGGCCAGCTTGCTGACCGGGGCGGCATTGCCATCAGGCCAGCCCGCCCTCACGAGGAATGGATCATAGGCGCGCACTTCCATCTGGAAGCCCTTGGCCATGCGGGCAAGGTGACGGCCGATGCGGCCATAGCCGAGGATTAGGAGGTTCCGTCCGCTGATCTCGCGTGCCTCCAAACGGTTGCGCCAGCCCCAGGGGCCTTCGCGCACCGAGTGGTCCGCAGCGAGGGCGCGCTTTGCGACGGCAAGGATCTGCATCATCGCGTGTTCGGCCACGGAGATAGAATTGACGTCGCCAACTATGGTCAGAGCGATCCCGCGGGCGTTCAGCGCCGCCAAGTCGACGGCGTCGTAGCCCACCCCGTGCCGCGAGACGACCTTGAGCCTTTTGACTTTCTCCAGTGTCGCCGCAGTTAACGGTTGGGTCCGCAGGATGAGGGCGTCGGCTTTGTCGATCATGGGTGCGTAGGAGGCCTCGGACACCTCCTCGATGTAATCGAAGGTGTATCCGTTGCGGGCCGCCTTTTCGAGCAAGGCGACACCGGAAGGGTGCAGTTTTCCCGCAGCCAGGATGTGCGGCATCAGTAGCTCCGTTCATTCGTGCCGATGGGCTCGGCCGCATTGGCCTCTGCGCTGGTCAACTCGCGCCAGCGGGCGACCGAGGCCGCCGCCGCGCTCGCCAGAAGTCGGGTGTCGCCCGAGACCGTCGTCATCCGGTAGCCCCAACCAATGGCCCGTGCGGCATAGTCGGGCGTGCCGCAGTGGAGGGCGGCCACGATCCCATTTGCTTGACAGACCTTTGCGATGTGCTGGATGAGGGCGACCATCTCCTCTTCCTGCCGGTCGAAGCCTGGGGGCAGGCGGCCCGCCTGCGTGCCCAGAGTCAAGTCGGCCGGGCCGACGTAGATGCCGTCAAGGCCGGGCGTCGAGGCGATCTCTTCAAGGTTGTCCACGCCGGCCTGGGTCTCGATCATGGCGAAGGCGAGGATTTCGTCGTTCATCGCAAGCCCGTAGCCTGGCATTGCGACGCCCGCGCGGGTCGGGCCGAAGCTGCGCTGACCCTCCGGCGGATAGCGCAGGTAGGAGACGAATTCCTCGGCTTCAGCGCGAGAGTTGATCATCGGGCAGATGATCCCCATCGCGCCCGCGTCCAGCGCCTTCATGATCGCCGCCGGGTCGAGCCAGGGCACCCGCGCCATCGCCACCACGCCCGAGGCCCGCATCGCCTGGAACATCGGTAGGACCGCGGAATAGTCCAGCGCACCATGCTGAATGTCGATCGAGATAGCGTCATAGCCCTGCGCCGCCATAATCTCGGCGGTAAAGGGATTGCCTATCGAAAGCCAACCGTGCAGCACGGGCCGGCCCTTGGCCCAGATATCCTTGAGCTTGTTGCGCATGATCCCCCCTAGAAGACGATTTGTGCCAGCTTGGTGTCGAGGTAATCGGCGATACCCTCGGCCCCGCCCTCGCGGCCCATGCCGGAATGGTTAGTGCCGCCGAACGGCGCCTCTGCAGCGGCAAGGGCAAAGGAGTTGATGCCGACCATCCCCGATTTCAGCGCTGACACTGTGCGTCGCGCACGGTCAGGCGACCGGGTGAAGGCATATGCAGACAAGCCCATGTCGCATGCATTTGCGCGCTCCAGAACTTCATCCTCGGTGGTGAAGCGGGTGATGGCGGCGACGGGGCCGAAGTTCTCTTCGGCGAAGACAGCCATATCGTCGGCCACCTCAGTCAGGACAGTCGGTTCATAGAAATGGCCGGTGTTGTGCGCGGGCGAGCGACGGCCGCCATGGGCCAGCTTCGCCCCGTCCTTCACGGCCGCCTGTACCACGGTGTCGATCTCTTCCAACCGGCGGGCATTGATGAGCGGGCCCATCGTCGTAGCTGGGTCCAGCCCATCGCCCAGCACTATGGCCTTGGCGCGGTCCACGAAGCCCGCGACGAAGGCGTCATGAAGGCTGTCGTGGACGAAGATCCGGTCGGGCGTCACGCAGACCTGCCCGCAATTGGCGAATTTCGTAGGCACTGTCATGTCCAGCGCCTCCTGCAGATCGGCGTCGTCATAGACGATCAGCGGCGCGTTGCCGCCGAGTTCCATCGACACCTTCTTAACCGTGTCAGCTGCATCGCGGATCATCTGCTGACCCACACGCGTCGATCCGGTGAGCGAGACCTTGCGGACCCGCTTGTCTGCCATGATAGGCGCATAGGTCGCGGCCGTGCTGCCTACGACAAGGTTCACCGCGCCATTGGGCAGGCCTCCCGCTCGGATGCAATCCACCATGATCATCGCTACGCCCGGCGTCTGAGACGAAGGGCGCAGCACGACCGGGCAGCCGGCGGCGAGCGCCGGGGCCAGCTTGCGAGCGGGCAGGGCAGCTGGAAAGTTCCAGGCCGTGAATGCGCCGACCACGCCCACTGGCTCGTGCGTCACTTCGAACCGACCACCGGGAACGCGGCTGTCCACGATACGGCCGTAGATGCGGCGGGCCTCTTCGGCGAACCAGCGGAACTGGTCGCAGGCCAGACCCCATTCTCGGCCCGCCTGCGCCAGCGGCTTGCCGGTTTCGGTAGCGATCATGCGCTGCGCCTCGTCGGTGCGGGCCAGCATCGCGTCGGCGATCCGGTGCAGCGCGTCGGCGCGGCCAAAGCCGCCCATCGCGCGCAGAGGCGCCTGCGCCCGGGCGGCGGCCTCCAGCGCGGCCTGCGTGTCACTGGCATCCGCGGCGGGGATGGTGCCCAGCACCTTCTCCGTCACGGGCGAGACGACATCGAGCGTAGCCCGTCCGGCTTGCCAGGCCCCGTCGATGAAATTGCTGAATGGTGCGTACAGAGTCACGCAAGTTCCTCCATCCGGACGGTGCGGCCTTCGCGCACCGAGAGCAGCGCGGCCTCGGCTAATGCCAGCGCCTTTTCGCCATCGTCGAAGCCGACGGCGGGCGGGGTGCCCTGTTCGACGCAATCCACGAAAGCGTCGATTTCCGCCGCGAAGGCCTGCCCGTAGCGTTCGATGAAGAAGTTCTGCAGCGGCGGCGCCTGATCGGTGAACTTGGACCCGTAAAGCCGCATATGGCTTTCAGCGTGGTTTTCCGACAGGGCCATCCCGCCGCTGCCGAAGGCCTCCACCCGCTGATCATAGCCATAGACGGCGCGGCGCGAGTTGCTGATGACGCAGTGCTTGCCGCTGGCCGTGGTCATCAGCACGCTGACCGTATCCCAATCGTCACACCGGTCCATCAGCGCGGGCGAGACGAGGCGCGAGCCGGTCGCTGTGACCGTCTCGATCTCCTCGCCAAGGATGAAGCGGGCCATGTCGAAATCGTGGATCGTCATATCGCGGAAGATGCCCCCCGAGACCTCGATATAGGCATCCGGTGCGATGTCGGGGTCGCGCGAGACGATGGTGACCTGATGCAGATCGCCGATCTGACCGCTCTCGATCGCCCGGCGTACGGCGCTGTGGCCGGTGTCGAAACGGCGCACGAAGCCCAGCATGATCGGCACATCGCTGACCGCGATCTTCGCCGCGCAGGCGCGCACTCGGGCCAGCGACAGATCGATCGGCTTCTCGCACAGGATCGGCTTGCCCGCCGCCACGGCCTGTTCAATGAAGTCGGCATGCGTGGCGGTCGAGGTCGCGATCAACACCGCATCAACATCGGCTGAGGCGAAGATTTCCTCGGCCGAGTCGAACTCGCGCACACCGAGCTTCTGCGCGACGGAACTCGATGCTTCCTTGATGACGTCAAAGACGCCGGCCAGCTGAGCACGTTGGTGCGAATTGACATTTTCCGCGTGCATGCGACCGATCCGGCCACAGCCGAGCACTGCAATCCTGAGCATCAAATCCTCCCTGCTTTCAATGACAATGTTTGTTGCGCATAGTCCGGTGTGTCAATATACATTTCTGGAGTGAGGAGAATCCATATCCAGGAGGAGGCGAGATGTCGGGGAAAACCGTGCGTCTGACGATGGCCCAGGCGCTGGTGCGCTGGCTCACCAATCAGTACACAGAGATCGACGGCGAACGCGTGCCGTTGTTTGCCGGTCTCTTCGGCATCTTTGGGCACGGCAACGTGACCTGCCTGTCAGAGGCGCTGGAGCAGGTGCAGGATCAGCTGCCGACCTACCGCGGCCAGAACGAGCAGAGCATGGCGCTCGCCGCCATCGGCTATGCCAAAGCGAAGCGCCGCCGCCAGATCATGATTGCCGCGACCTCCATCGGACCGGGGGCGTCTAACATGGTCACCGCCGCCGGAACCGCGATGGCGAACCGCCTGCCGGTGCTGTTGCTGGCAGGCGACACCTTCGCCAACCGTCTGCCGGACCCGGTGCTGCAGCAAGTAGAGCATTTCGGCAATCCAACGATCACAGTGAACGACGCGTTCAAGCCGGTGGTGCGCTACTGGGACCGCATCACGCTGCCCGAACAGATCATCACATCGTTGCCTCAGGCGGTGGCGACGATGCTGGACCCGGCGGATTGCGGCCCGGCGTTCATCGGTCTGGCGCAGGACACGCAGGAAAAGGCCTTTGACTATCCCGCCGTGTTCTTTGAGCCTAAGGTCTGGCGCATCCCGCGCCCGCGCCCGGACCTTGATGCGGTGGCCGCGGCGGTGGAGTTGCTAAAGTCCGCGAAGAAGCCGATGATCATTGCTGGCGGCGGCGTGCGCTATTCGCTGGCTGAGGAGGTCGTGGCAGACTTCGCTGGAAAGCACGGCATTCCGGTGGTGGAGACGATCGCCGGCAAGGGTGGGCTGACGCATGACCACCCGGTTCACGCGGGGCCGATCGGTATCGTCGGTTCGACCTCGGCCAATGCATTGGCGGGGGAGGCCGACGTGATACTCGCCGTTGGCACCCGGCTTCAGGATTTTACCACCGGGTCTTGGACCGCGTTTTCGCAGGAGGCGCAGTTCATCTCCGTCAACGCCGCGCGGTTCGACGCGGTGAAACACCGAGCACTGTCGGTCGTGGGTGACGCGCGAGAGACGGTAACCGAGATGGATGCAGCCCTTGGCGACTGGGTCGCGCCAGGCGAACGGCTGAAGGTGGCGAAAGACCTTTTTGCCAAATGGAACCGGATCCTCGACGACCATCAAGCTCCGACCAACGCTCCGGTACCCTCCTATGCGCAGGTCATTGGCGTGATGAACAAGGTTGCGGGCCCCAACGACACGCTGATCGGGGCCGCGGGCGGCACGCCGGGCGAGATCACCAAGAACTGGCGCGTGAAGGCCCCTAACACCTTCGATTGCGAATTCGGCTTTTCCTGCATGGGTTACGAGATCCCCGCCGGCTGGGGCCACGCAATGGCCCAAAAGGGGCCGGGCGGGCTTGGCGGGACGCCGATGGTCATGCTGGGGGACGGCACCTACCTGATGATGAACTCGGACATCTATTCGGCAGTGCTGACTGGCGACAGGATGATCGTCGTGGTCTGCGACAATGGCGGCTTCGCGGTCATAAACCGCCTGCAGCAGTTCAAGGGCGTGCCAGGCTTCAACAACCTGCTGAAGGATTGCAGGATCGCCGATCCGGAAAACCCGCCGCATGTCGATTTTGCCAAGCATGCCGAGGCGATGGGAGCCGCTGCGCGTCATGTCGAAGGCCTCGCCGACCTCGAAGAGGCATTGAAGTGGGCGCAGGGCAATGACGGGCCTACGGTCATCAGCATCGTGTCGGATGCTTACGCCTGGGTGCCGGGCGACGCCGACTGGGACGTGGGCGTTCCGGAAGTGTCCAACTTCGAATCCGTAACCGAAGCCCGCAAGGCGCAGGATGCGATCCGCGCCAAGCAACGTGTGGGGGTCTGATTTATGAAAGCCAAACTTGGCATCGCCCCCATCGCATGGTGGAACGATGATCTGGAGGAGCTGTCGGACGACGTCAGCCTGGAGGAATGCCTGCGTCAGGCCAGCGTCGCGGGCTTCACCGGCATGGAAACGGGCCGCCGCTTTCCGATGAACATGGCCGAGCTTGGGCCAATCCTCGACCGCTACGGCATCTCGGTCTGCGGCGGCTGGTTCTCGGGCCTGCTACTGGATGGAGACATCGAGGCCGAAAAGGACCGCATCCGTACGCAGATGGATTTCTTCATCGCAGCCGGTGCGCCCTGCATCGTCTATGGCGAAACGGCCCGCTCGATCCAGGGGGACAGGTCGAAGCCATTGGCAACGAAGCCGAAGCTCTCGGAGGACGAGATCCGCGTCTACGCACACAAGATGACCGAATTCGGCGAATGGTGCGCCGATCGGGGTATGCCGCTGGCCTACCATCATCACATGGCCGCCGCGATCGAGACCGAGGCCGAGCTGGATCAGTTCATGACCCATTCGGGCGATGGCATCCCGCTTCTTTTCGACGCGGGCCACATGGCCTTTGCCGGTGGCGACGTGCTGCGGGTGATCGACAAGCATCATGCGCGCATCAGCCATGTCCACACCAAGGACGTGCGCATGCACGTGATCGATGCGCTGGACCGAAGCCGGGAAAGCTTCCTCGACGCCGTGGTAAAGGGGGCCTTCACCGTGCCGGGCGATGGCTCGCTGGATTTCGCGGCAATCGTTCAGCGGCTGGCGGCCTATGGCTACGAGGGCTGGTTCGTCGTCGAGGCGGAACAGGACCCGAAGGTCTCGCCCCCGCTGGAGATGGCGAAGAAGGGGCATGCGGAACTGATGCGCGTGATGGCCCTGGCAGAATACGAGGTGGTGCAATGAACCGGATCGATGGAAAGATCGCAGTTGTCACGGGCGGTACTCAAGGCCTTGGCGCAGCCATTGCGCGGCTCTTTGCGGAGGCCGGGGCGGCGGGCATCGCCATTGTCGGGCGCGGGCGCGAGAAGGGCGCCGCGGTGGCCAAGGGTATCACTGGCAAGACCGGCGTGCCGGTCGAGATGATCGTGGCCGATCTGCGCGATATCGATGACGTGCGCGGGATCATCCCGGCGGCCGATGCGCGGTTTGGTCGGGTGGATATTCTTGTCAATGCCGCCGGTCTGACCGATCGCGGCAACCTGTTGAACACGACGCCCGAACTGTTCGACCGAATGTTTGCCGTGAACACTCGGGCGCCGTTCTTCCTCATGCAGGACGCGGTGAAGCTGATGGAACGGGACGGCGTTGAGGGCAGCATCGTCAACATAGGCTCCACCTCGGAACGCGCCGGCCAGCCCTTCATTGCGCCCTATTGCGCGTCGAAGGCGGCACTTGCGACGCTGACACGGAATTCGGGCTATGCGCTGATGCGCAACCGCATCCGGGTGAACCAGCTGGACATCGGCTGGATGAACTCGGACCACGAACGCGCCCTGCAGGCCGAAGAGTCGGGCGATGCCAGCTTCATCGACCGGGCGGCGGCTTCGATGCCGTTCGGGCGGCTCCTGGAACCGGCCGAGGTGGCCCGCGCCGTGCTGTGGATGGCCTCCGACGACAGCGGGATGATGACCGGCTCGGTCGTGCATTTCGACCAGTCCGTCTGGGGCGGCTACGATGGGCAGGCCCCGGCGCCGGCGGAAAAGCTGAAGGCCTGAACCCATGAAGACGATCAAGGAGCCGGTCGTCTACCTTGCCCAGTTCGCCGCAACGCAAAAGGCCATCTGCCCGCTTGGGTCATGCCGGTGACCGGCTGATCGTCAATCCGGCTTTCGATGAATGTCAGGAGGAAAGACATGACGGACAAACCGCGGCTCAACGTCGGTCTGATCGGCAG
>NZ_RRYH01000061.1 GCF_004010155.1 Solirhodobacter olei
CACCTACGCCAACGTCGGACCACGAGCAAGTTGGCAATCCCATCAAGGCCCCGGCGGCCTTGCAGAGGCCGTCTCCATGACGCTCGCCTTGTGGATGCTGACCGTTCCTTTCTTGCTGATCCAAAGCGGCGCCGCTGCTCTGGCTGGCGGCGCAATCGTATCGCTTGCAATGTGGATCTCATCCAAAGCCGGATACCACCCTCTTCGCTGATGACGCCAGCGATGTCCAATGGCAGCTTCCGATCCCCGCACCTATCGGTCCGAACCTTTGGGAGGGGGCACCTTGCCGCCGCTGGTGCGCGGCGCGGCGCGGCGCGGCGAAGGCTGACGCATTTCATGCCATATCGGGTTCGAATAGCAGCGATTTGCACGGAAACTCGCACACCCTGAGCCATCGCTAGAAATCCAGATGGTCGCCCTGGTTTCTGCGTGCGGCCGTCAGCCAACTGGGCGGCATGAACGCACGTAAGAGAATGGTGTCTGACCAAATTGCGAATATCTTCTTCCACATACCGGGCCTCCTGTCCTTCAACAGAAGACGACTTGCCCGCGATGCTCAAACGAGCATACGGTTCGATACGGTTAACTACAGGTTATACGATATGCGGCGCGGACGCCTTCCGTTGACCGCCCTGCGCGCCTTCGAGGCAGCAGGGCGAGTCGAAAGTATCTCGTTGGCGGCGGAGGAACTCTGCGTCTCGCAAGCGGCTGTCAGCCGCCAGGTCCGGGACCTCGAAGCCCAAATGGGCGTCCCGCTTTTTGAGCGGGTCCACCGCGGCGTTCGCCTCACCCAGGCAGGGCGGTCGTTACTCAAGGCTCTAACTGATGCGTTCGACAATATCGAAGGCACCATCGCCGAAATTTGTCGGCCAATGTTTGAAACGATCGCAGTCAGCTGCGATCCGTCCTTCGCTACGTGTTGGCTGGCGCCAAGACTGTCGGCATTTCGTCAGATCTCACCAGATACAGATATCGTGCTGAACGCCGACCTCCGTCTGGCCGATTTCGGCAATGACGACACGGTTCTGGCAATCCGCTATTCGAAGGAGCGTACCAACTGGCCCAGAGTGGAAGCACGCAAGCTCTGCGACACTCACCTTTCGGCATTTCTTTCGCCCAGCTTGGCGTCCTCCACTGACATCAGAACGCCGGCGGATCTTCTGTCACTGCCGCGGCTACACGAAGACAGCCGCGACGACTGGAGCAACTGGTTCGCAGCCGCGGGTGTCGCACCGCCCTCGAAAGAGAGGGGAATGATGTTCAACGAAAGTGGCGTGATGCTTCAGGCGGCAATCGCCGGCCAGGGAATTGCGCTAACGGACGAGCTCTTCGCGGGCGCAGCCGTTCGACGCGGCGAACTCGTCTGTCCGTTCGACATTACCATCCCAGGTGGTGCCTACTGGCTTGTAAGTCGGAGCTTCGGCCGCTTGTCTCTCGGCGCGCGCGGCTTTGCCGACTGGCTGATGGATGCCACTTGTGGCTGGCGGCCGGCCTGTCACGTTTGAGCGAATCGATCCGGGCGCGGGCGCGTTCGATCTGGGGAATGGGCAGAGCGACGCGATCCTGACCGGGTTGCTGACTTGTAATCACCAGAAGGAAGAGCTTGGTACGCCCATCCGTGTGTTCGGGGTGACGCGGTCATTGCCGCTGACCGCGCCGGCGCCGTCGTGGCGGCTCAGCGCGAGAATCCCTGCCTCGATGGCGGCGGCGGAACCTTCAGACTGCACCAGCCCTTCGGTACGGGTCAGTTCGCCTGCGTTCGTCACCAAGAGGACGCAGCCCGCCAGCGCCTGGCGCGCTGGAGTGAACCCCACGGGCTGGACCTCTGGGCTCCATCGAACTACGCCGCCTGCTGGGCGAACAGGGTTTCGAATTCTTCGTCCATCGCCTCGCCATTCGCAAGCTCGGCCAGTTCGTCGTATTCCTTGGCCTCTTTCTCGCTCAGGTCTGCTTCCTCGCCGTAGATCCGTGCCAACCCGAGCTCGCTGGCGCAGTCCCACGGCAGACAGGTCTCGGCCCATTTCCAGCCCTCGGCGCAGGTCACGAATTCCACCGCCGCGTCCAACTTCTTGGCGAAGAGTCGATCCAGCAGGCCGGGGTCTTCGAGAAGACGGCCGCGCTGAACAGATTGCGGGTCAGCTTACCGCCTGCGGCCACGTAGGCCTCTATCCCGACGAAGCGAGCGTGCCGGTCGGTCGAGCGGATCGCCGGCGGCTAGAGCCGGGCGATGATCCAGCTTGCACCGTAGTCCCGCCCTCGCTCGGTGGCGAGAACTTCGAGGGCCAGCGCCCCGTCGGACGCCACGGCAATAGCTGCAACTCGGCCGAAAGAGATCTCGCCAGCGGCCAGCGCATCCAGTACCGGGGCGGGTAGGTTTGGCAACGCGAAGCCGCGGTAGACATGCGGCTCGGTTGCGGCGAAGGCGCGAGCTATGGCGGTCACGCTCGCTCCGGTCACCCTCATGCGGCCATAGGCGTGGATTTCCTGCACCGGCGTCAGCGCCATGAGGGAATTCTTCAAGAGCAGCGCAGGTTCAGGTCAGATTGTGCGCAAAATTCTGGCATTTTGCATATCACAAGTTTCTTTCCATGGAGCGTCTTAGCACAATACAGAGCACGCGCGCACGATGCCCAGCTCTTAGTTCTCCCTGATTGCGCTCTGCCCAGAGAAACCGAGGGATTTCCGGCTCGGTCGTTTGTTGCTTTTCCCGGCTGAGGCAGTGTGGTCACGCGTGGTCAACCTCACTGGGCCTGCGTGCCCCCTACCCTTCTACCCCGCCTCCACCGCGTCGAAGAGCCCGGGCTGCATTTCCTCCCAGAACGCAAAGATGGCCGAGGCGTTCAACGCACTCTTCCAGCCGAAACGCCGGAAATCTTCCCGCTCCAGCTCGCCCTCCAGCCGACTCATGAAGAGCCGCCTGTCGCTGTCCCGCTGGGTCGGGTTGCGCCGGCCGGCGGCGGCCTCCACCGCCTCGTAGCGGCGCCTGCGAGCGTCCCGCTCCGCCAGCCGCGCATCCTCCTCGGCGGCCTTTTTCGCCGCGGCCTCCGCACGGCGGGCTGCGGCTTCCCGGGCCTCCTCCGAAGGGGCCTCGGCCACAGGCGGCTCGAAGTTTCCTTCCAGCGCCGCGCGAAGGTAGCCGACGGGGCTGCGCACGTTCGCCTGACCGGAGACATAATCGAGCTTGCGGCCCACCTCCTCCTCGCCATGCTCCTGGATCCACTGGCGCGCGAGACGATCGCTCACGCCTTGCGCAATCAGCCGCCCGTAGGTGCCTGAGGCCCGCACAGCGGCCCCATCATCGATGTCGAACATGGCCAGTTGCTTGTTTTCCTTGATGCGAAACCGAATGTGGGAGACCGCCCTACCCGTTTTTCGGAGTTCTGGCGTGATCTCGATGTTCGAAGTTCGGTTCACCTCCTCGACCGCGGGCTTGATGACCTTGGCGTTGAGATGCTTGAAGGTCTCATAATAAGCGCTGTCGTCGACTCCCATGAGCCTGCGGAAGATCTCCACCTCCCACCAGCCTGTGCTGCCGGTGCGCACAAATCGGTAGCAATTTTCGTAAAGCGCGAGCCCGTGGCCCGAGGTGAATCGCCGCTGGATGTTCAGGTTGATCAGCGCGAAAACCTTCGGGTCATGCAGTTTCTCCGCGAGGGCCGGTGAATAGGCGTATTCGCAGACTCCAGCCTTCAGCTTCGCATAGGCTAGAAGGCTTGAGACGCCCCATTCCTGCCGACCCTTCTCGTCCAGCATGTCCCATTCGGCGACGGTCTCGGCAAGGCCGCGCAGCGCGTCGCGCAGGGTGTCGAGGTCGTTCGAGTTATATCCGATCATCAGGCAAAGCGTTCGGGCGTCGATCCTGTGCTTGGGCTGGCTGATCAGCGTGTCGTAGGCATTGAGGAGGAGGACGTTGGAGAGCTTACGCTGCAAGAGCGTCAGCTTACCCGAGACATGGATTGCCGCGACATTCTTCTTCACCGACTCGCGGCGTAGTGGCCCCGTCAGCCTCTCGCGCGGTATTGAGTCCTGCATCGCCATCTGCCCCGCTTCTGCCTCTGGCGCTCTTCGTCGCCTGCCTGTGAATATCTCACGAAAGGCACCCTCGGGCAAGCATCGGCTAGGGACCTGAGGTTGGTGATAGGACCGTACCGGAGACGGGTACCTTTAGGAGCGGGGAGGAGTCCCCTTGAGGGCAAAGTACGGGCGGGCGAGTCGCGTTACGGAATCGGGGGCCTCGGGTGAGTCGGAAATGTGCATTTTGGACCAAAAAACCGGTCAAAATGGCTCATTTTTGCCCCCCGGATTTGGGTGCCCGATGGGCTGGAGGCGGGTGCCGCTCTTCCTGCAAACGGGTACCATGAGCACCGTATCCGGGTACCTTTGGCACTGTATCAAGGTACCGAGTTGGCAGTATCACGTTGAAAGTAAATGAGTTTTTTAGGGCAAAGACTCTATATCTTCTCAAAGAAGATAAACGCTTTGGCTTGGGTATTGTTGCTTTGTTTCTTGGGTTTATTGATGAGGTTTCGCGGCGAAACCCTGCCGCCGGCTGTGAATTTGAGCGCTGGCCTTGGTGCTTCCCACGTCGCGTATGATGTGCGATAAATCCACCGATAGATGCCGTTAAGGCGCACATGGCTAGATGAGGCGATACATGAGCAAGCCACCGGCAGCCCCCCTGCCCCCCTATTTCAACATTGATCCCGCCCGCGCGGCAAGTCGTATCGGGCATCCGGTTGATACGACCCGATTCGCCAAGGCTGCGGCCTTCTGCGGCAAGGGCAGAGACGATCTCGCTCGTCGGGGTTATGCACCCGACGGCAAGAAGCGGCTCCGCAGATTCTCGATTTGGGAGATCACGAAATATCTGATCCCGGTTGCGCCTGCGCACCTGCGACGCGTTCTCAAGGCCAATGCGGACTTACCCCAGGGTGAGGGCGAGGCGGGGGCTAAATGGTTCACTCTGGAAGAGGTTCTGACGCTCCGTGACCATTTTGCGACCGAAGGCTCTTCGGCGAAGGAGTATCGTCCGTGGCGCCCCGAGGGTCTGCCGGCGAAGATCTGTGCGGTTGCCAACTTCAAGGGCGGGTCAGGCAAGACCACGACCTGTGCCCACCTTGCCATGGCAGCGGCTCTAGACGGCTATAAGGTCTTGGTCATCGATCTCGACAGCCAGGCCTCTATGACCTCGATCCTCGGGGGAGCGGTTGAAGACGAATGGAAGACGGTCTTCCCGTTGATTGCCAAAGACTACGCCAAGGCAGTGCAGGCGGAGAATGCCGTGCGGGCCGCGTCCGGCTCCCCTGCCCTACCGCTCGACGAGACCCTTACCGCTGCTCTGGAGGTTTCGCCGCGAAACCTTATCCAGTCTACGCACTGGCCGAACATCGATCTGATTGGCGCGCAGCTGAACCTTTACTGGGCGGAGTTCCAGATTCCAGTTTGGCGCATGGGGCTGCGGACGTGGCCACTTTGGGACGCGCTCGGGAACTTCCTGAATGACGAGGGAATCCTGGACGACTACGATATCGTCTTCCTCGATACTCCCCCTGCCCTGGGTTATCTAACGATCAACTCTCTTGCCGCGGCTGATATCCTTCTCGTTCCGCTCGGAGCCTCCTTCCTGGAGTTCGATTCGACGGGCCGGTTCTTCGATATGCTCTACGCCACATTTGCCTCAATCGAGGATGGCGAAAACGCGCAGCGTCGGCAGTTGGGCCTCGATGAAGTAAAGTTCGAATGGGATGTGGTACGTGCCATCATCACGCGGTTCGACGCCTCGCAGCAGACCGACCTCGCGAACGTCATTCAGGCCTATTTCGGCGACTTCATGAATGCCTATCGGCAGGAGTTCACCGCGCTCGTCGGGCAGGCCGGTGAGCAGGTGAACGGAATCTACGAGGCGGATTACCGCGATTTCCATCGTGACACCTATCTGCGAGGCCGCGAGGCCTTCGACAGAACCTATGCGGAATTTAAGGAACTGCTGCTCGGTGCCTGGTGGCGCGACGCAGAACTGGCGAAGGAGGCATAAAATGGCCAAGCGTCGGAGATTGGAAGCTCCCGATACGACCCAACTGGCGGATCTGGAGGCCGGTTTCGCCGCGAAACCTGTGGCCGATCGGATGGGCATATCCGCGCCCATCGCCCAGGTCGCGGGCGACATCGCGCGTGACTTCGTACCGCTCGCGCCAGAGGCCCGCGCGGCCATCGCCGGGGCATCCGCGGCCGCAGACAGTTGGCGAGCGGCTGAGGCGGAAGGGCGTGTGCTGCGTGATCTTCCGCTCGACGCGATCGAGACAGATCACCTAGTACGCGACCGGATGGCAATGTCGCCGGTGGAGCTTGATGAGCTGCGGGCTTCGATCCGTGCAAACGGTCTGCGGCTACCGGTCGAGGTGGTAATGTTGGAGGAGGGGCATTATGGCCTGATCTCTGGTCTCCGCCGCGTCACCGTCCTGCGCCAGCTTCACGCCGAGGATCCGGCCCGGTGGCAGAGTGTCCGCGCTCTGATCCGGCCGCCAGGTGAGGCCGGACAGACCTATGCAGCGATGGTCGAGGAAAACGAACAGCGCGCCCAGCTCACGCCCTACGAGCGCGGGCGGATCGCCGTCGTCGCTACCGCTCAAGGTGCCTTCGGTTCGATCGAGGCGGCGGTCGACTCCATCTTCGCGCCGGCCTCGAAGGCCAAGCGTTCTAAGATTCGTAGCTTCGCGCTGGTGCATGAGGAACTGGGGGACCTACTTTCCTTTCCGACCGATATTTCCGAACGAAATGGGCTCCGTCTCGCGAGCGTTTTGCGACAGGGCCAGTCGGCTGTGTTGCGCATGGCGTTGTCCTCTGCGGAGCCGGCGACTGCGGAACTGGAATGGGCCGCATTGGAGCCTGCCGTTCGGCAAGCCGAGGCCAGTGGGAGGCCCTCGGACCGCGGCGGCCGCCCAAAGGTACGTCCGGAGCCGGAGGGTGAGGAGCTTGCGGCAGGGCTCGTAGTCGAGACCGCGCGGCACGGTGACGGCTTTTCGCTGAGGTTGCGTGGGGCGGGGGCCTCTGACACGCTCCTAGAGACAATCCTGGGCGATCTCCGCAAGCGGCTCGGCTGAGGTTTCGCGGCGAAACCGTGCGAATTGGCCTCCTCTGGCCAATTTCACCGAGGGAGATCCCCTACCCCAACAGTGCCGTCGCCGGATTCTCCTCGATTTCCACATCGGCGTAGTACTTCTGCGCCTGGATGGCGGAGCGGTGGAGCGAAAGCTTCATGGCGGCGGCGAGCGGCGCTCCGTCGAGAGCCGCCTGAGTCAGGAAGCCTGAGCGAAGCCCGTGTGGGGTGGCATAATCCACCGGAAGGCCCGCCAGTTCGAGCCGGTAGCGCAGAATGGTCCGAATCCCGTCGGGAGAGAGCGGGCGGGGCAGGGGCCGGTCCGCCTTGGAGACCGGGCGGAAGAGCGGCCCTTTCTCGATCCGCGCTGCGTAGATCCAGCCCATGACGGCGCGAGCGGCCCGCCCCTTCAGCGGCAGTCTCGGTGCCTCGTCCTTCTTCGTCGTCTTTGTCTCGAGGAGCCGGATCCAGAGAAGTCCCTTGGTCTCGAACTCGTCCGTGCCGATGTCCTCGCGATAGAGCTTAGCGATCTCGCTGCGCCGGCGACCGCCCGAGGCAAAGCCGAGCATCAGGATGGCGCGGTCGCGCAGGCCCCGCAGGCTGTCATCGCAGGTGGCCAGCAGCGTCTCCAGGACGTCGCGGGTCAGTGGACGGGGGGATTTCGGGACGATCGGCCGGGCGGCGGCCCGCCGCGCCTTCACCCGGGCCTCCGCGACCAGCGAAGCAGCAAAGGGATTGGGCAGGTTCTTCATGCGATGAAAGGCCCGCCAAGAGGCGATGCGGCGATCGAGGGTCGAGGGCGCCGGGCAGGCGAGGGTGCGCCGCAGGCCGGCCGCGATCAGCTCCAGGGCCACCTCCTGTGCTGAACCCGGCTTCTCGGTGAGATCGATGGAATGATCGAGGACGAAGCGCAGCGCCACGCGCTCCTCCTCGGGCCAGGACAGAGCCTTGCCGAAGGCCGCGGCCTTCCAGGCGCCGACATAGGCCAGATCGCGCTCCCAGGCCCGGATCGTGTTTTCAGGTGTGCCTCGCCGGTAGAGATCCGTCAGCGCGGCCTCGTCCTCGGCGGTCAAGGTGGCGGAGGAGGGAAGCAGAAGGGCAGGGGGCATGGAGGGACCTCATGGGGAGGGCAGGCGTGGCCTTGCGGGAACAAGGCAAAAGGGCTATGTGTAATGCAGTTTTCACAAACGCATTCCGAGGAGATCGTTCGATGGCCGAGTCGACGGTGACCATCAAGGGCCAGACGACCCTGCCCAAGGCGATCCGGCAGGCGCTGGACCTCCAGCCCGGGGACCGGCTTCGGTATGTCATCCTGGACGACGGCGAGGTGCGGTTGATGCGCGAGCGGCCGGTCTCGGAGCTCTCCGGTCTGCTGAAGCGGCCGGGGCAGGGGCCCGTGACGCTCGAAGAGATGGACGAGGCCATCGCCCAGGGTGCCCGCGGCGCATGATCGGCCTCGATACCAATGTGTTGGTGCGCTTCCTGACCCAGGACGATCCGGGGCAAGGTCGTCTGGCCTCCGAGGCGCTTGGCCGGTTGACGGCGGCCGAGCCGGGCTGGATTGGACGCGAGGTGATGATCGAACTGGTCTGGGTCCTGGAGCGGGCCTATCACCTGTCGCGGC
Organism: Solirhodobacter olei; assembly: GCF_004010155.1. GTDB lineage: Bacteria > Pseudomonadota > Alphaproteobacteria > Rhodobacterales > Rhodobacteraceae > Solirhodobacter > Solirhodobacter olei. The sequence continues at coordinate 8,721 of NZ_RRYH01000061.1, forward strand.
CCGAAATTGCGGAGGCCATCGACGGGCTGCTCGGCGCGCGGGAACTGGTGATCGAGGCCGCGGATCGCGTCGGCCGGGCGGCCGTACGCTATCGTCAGGGCGGGGCAGGGTTCGCCGATCAGATGATTGCCCTGACCGGCCAGGAGGCCGGCTGTCAGCGCACGCTGACCTTGGACCGGAAGGCCGCGGGGCTTCCTGGCATGACGCTTCTGGAGGGCGCCAGCAGCTGACATCATCGAGGATCTCGCGTGGGTTCTGCCGGGAGCCTGCCAGATTTGCGGGCCCATGTTGATACACGCGATAAGCCGGACTTATCAAGTGTAATGGCGGCGCCGCCGCACACTGCCTCTCATGCGCAAAACCAGATGAAAACGCGCGCTCCATATGCTAAACAGTTGTCATGACGCCCATCCAACGCCCTCTCTCTGGTCCGAATTCCCCCTCAGACCCCAATCCGGCGGCCGAGGAGGACCTCTGGTTCCTGCCGGGACCGGTGGAGCTCGAGCCGGACGAGATCGTGCGGGCGCCCTTGCCGCGGGCGGATCGGACGGTGCTCGCGGATCCGGCCGAGTGGGTCGCGGCGCAGGGCGCGCTGGCGGTGCCACTGGCGCGGGCGGCTACGCTCTTCGGCGCGCTCGACGAGCGGCTGCGCGGGGCAGGGGAGGGGGCCCGGCAGCGGCTCGCGCTCCTGGAGGTGGCGGAACTCTCCTGGCATGCCGGGGATCGGATCACCCCGGACCGATTGGCGCTTTGGGTCGCATTGCGGCTGGCGGGCGCACAAGACGATGCTCAGGCCCTGACCCGGGCGGGCTGGGCGGTGCGGCGGATGGCCGGCGGGCCGGGGCCGGGCGGCACGGTCGAGGATCTGAAGAGCTTCCTTGGGCGGCAGGAGACGGGCGACGCGGATCTGCCTGGCCGTCTGGAGGACTGGCGGGAGGCCGTTGCCATTGAGGACGCGCTGCATCCCTTCCTGCGGGCCGCCCGGGGTCTGGTGCTCTGGGATCTGGCGGAGGTGTCCCCGCGGGGGCCTGCAGCCACCGTCGAGGCCCTCGTAACTGCGGCGCGGCTCGCCGCGGAGGGCGCGCGCGGGCGCTCCGCGACCTCCTCGGGCGGGGCGGTCTTCCTGCCGCTGCTCCTCGCGGGCCCGCAGGCGTTGCGGCGTGACGGTGGGGTGGCGGCCTGGCTTGCGCGCTGGCTCGACGGGGCGGAACAGGCGACGCTCGCCGCGCTTCTTCACCTCGATCGGCTCGACGTCTGGCGGGCGCGGGCCGGCCGCCGTCTCGCGGGTCTCTCCGGGCGCACTCCGCCGCGTCTTGCCGATGCCTTGGCGGCTTGGCCCATTCTCTCCGCGCCGATGGCCGAGGCGATCACCGGGGCCAGTCGTGCCGCCGTCCAGCGCAACCTCGACATCATGGCCGAGGCGGGGCTCATTCGGGAACTCACCGGCCAGGGACGGTTCCGCATGTGGGCTGCCAAGATGTGAGGGGGGCTAGGATTGGAGCCGTGACGCGGAGTTCTGCCGCCGAGCTCGTCACGGGTCGGGCTGAGCGCGCGTAGTTTGAGGAGGCGGTTTCGCCAGGTGCGATGCCGCGGGTCTTACCAAAGAATAACGAAACGGTTTAGTTCCCTTCTCTCCCGACTTGACGTGCCTATCTGCCCGGTTATGAACGGCGGACACGTCGGGGCCGGTGCCGACGGTGGCGGGCAACGGTGCCATCCCCTCACCCGAATAGGAGTTGGGCCAGCTTCCCAAACACCCAATCGGCGAACCGCTTTTCGTCCCATTTCCGCTCCAAAACGAGCAACCGGTACATATCCGGGCTGACCAACGCCCACCAGATGTCGACTGCCTCGTCTCGGTTCAGACCCGGCACCAGCACGTCATCTCGATCCCACTTAGCGACGAGTTCGGCAAACCGCTCCAGTCGCCGCGCCTCACCACGCTCCCACATTTCCTGCAGGCCTTGGTCGACGCCTGACGCCGACCGGGCCGCCTCGATCAGATCAGCCCCACGGGCATAGTAGCGCATGTTAAATGCGATCCGCTCGCGAAGTTGCTGGGGAGGATTGCCTTCGGCAGCAGCGAGAGCGGCCTGAAGCGCCGTCAAGTCCGCCTCTGCGGCGAGGTGGTCGTGCAACTCCAGCAGTATACCGCGCTTGGACCCGAACACGGAGTAGACGGTCTGCACGGCTACCCCTGCTTCGTTGGCGATCTCTTCGATCTTCGCGCCCCCAAAGCCCTTCGACACGATCAGTCTGCGAGCGCTCGCCAGAATCCGTCGCCGTGTTTCCTCGGCGTTCTGCTGGCGCCGTTTAGACACATATGAACGCTTGTTGCCTTCACTCATTTGGATATAGTAGCC
>NZ_RRYH01000062.1 GCF_004010155.1 Solirhodobacter olei
ACCGCCCCCTACGGGTTCCGCCACGATCCGGCGGGCGGCGGCGCGCTGGCCGATATCGGCAGCCACGCGCTCGCCACGGCGGAGTTCCTGATGGGCCCCGCCGCCGGCCCGATTTCGCAGGTGATGGGCGATTGCGTAACGATGATCGCCGAGCGCGCGGACGGGCAGGGTGGCCGCCGCAAGGTCGAGGTCGACGACATCGGCCGCGCCTTCCTGCGCTTCGAGAGCGGCGCCACCGGGTCCATCGAGGGCAACTGGATCGCCACCGGCCGCAAGATGCAGCATGACTTCGAAGTCTTTGGCACCCGGGGCGCGCTGGCCTTCAGCCAGGAGCGGTTCAACGAGCTGCACTTCTACGCGACCGACG
>NZ_RRYH01000063.1 GCF_004010155.1 Solirhodobacter olei
AGGCTCTGGCCGGGCGGCGGCCCGAGCCGTTCAACTTCCACGCCGGCCTGCGCATCCAGACGCTGGTCGAAACGATCCACGCCTCAAGCCGTGAAGGGCGTTGGCTGGCGGTGCCCGCTTGACCCACGCGGATGGCAACCGGGCCGCCACCGTAGCAGTACCCTTTATCGGGCGGCGTTTGGACGGTCGTTTTGACGTGCAGTACCTGCGTACAGGGCACCTAAAACTCAACCATTCTACCCGCTCCGGGCTCAGCATAAAATATATATTGACAAAATACAAACTTATCAATGAATGTTGTCAAAGCGAATGCGACGCATGTCGCGATCTGGTTCTTGGGGGAGGATTGCTTGGTTCCGTGACGTGTTTAGCGCGCGGATCAATGCTCGTGACGGATGTGATCGCACCGCCCGTCGGGGACTGCCGCCCCCATCTGTCGACCAAGCGATCGTCCGTCCTGCCCGGTTCCCGGCCCGGTGGACCCGCAAATCCTATGAGGAGGAAAGAGACATGAAGGATATCGTTTGGCCCAGCACCCCGGATTTGGATGCGTTTGCCGCGGACGTCGAGAGTGGCACCGATCCGTCTGAGACTCCGACCGCGCTGAGCGTCGAGAAGGGGGTGCCGATCTATGATGGCACCACGGTGGATGGCAGCGTCGCGAAGGAATGGGTGCGGATTCTGTCGCAGGGAGCGGGGGTCTTCGTGATCAAGCGTGCGTTCGCCGATCTCGACGCACTCGATGCCGCGACGCGGGTTTTTCAGGACATCATTGCCGCCGAGCGCGAGGCCGGCGCGACGGCGGGTGACCATTTTGCCGCCGCCGGCACCAATGACCGGGTCTGGAACAGCGCGCAAAAGCTGTGTTTACGCAGCCCTGAGGTGTTTGCGCGCTACATGGGCAACCCGGTGATCGACTTGGCCTGCCGCGCCTGGCTTGGACCGGGCTACCAGATCGCGACCCAGGTCAACCAGGTCCGTCCCGGAGGCAAAGCTCAGGCGGCGCACCGCGACTATCACCTCGGATTTATGACGGGTGAGCAGATGGCGACCTATCCGCCGCATGTGCACAGCTTCAGCCCGATGCTTATCCTGCAGGGCGGCGTGGCCCATTCGGATATGTCGCCGGAAGCCGGCACAACGAAGCTGCTGCCGAGGTCGCAGCGCTTCCAGGATGGTTATGTCGCCGCGCTGCGGAGCGACTTTCGCGACTATTTCGAGGCTAATCATATTCAGTTGTCGCTGGCCAAGGGGGACGCGATTTTCTTTAGCCCGGCGCTGTTCCATGCGGCGGGGGCGAACAGATCCAGGGACGTCGTGCGGATGGTGAACCTTCTGCAGGTCGCCTCGCCCTTCGCGCGGCACATGGAACAGGTCGATCGCACCGCAATGTGCTTGGCGCTGTTCCCGCATCTCGCCGTGCTGGGCGAACCCGAACGTGCTGCGGCGATTGCGGCAGCAGCCGACGGCTACCCGTTCCCAACCAACCTCGATCTCGATCCGCCGGTCGGCGGTCTTGCGCCGCCAACGCAGCAAGACCTGCTGGCACAGGCGGTGCGTGAGAATTGGACACAGGCCGCATTCGAGACGGCACTGGAGGAGCAGGCGGCCAAGCGCGTCGCCTGACCCGTACCGCTGCGTTCCTGGCGGTCCCAACAGGAACACCAAATGGGAGGAAAGTATGAGGAAATTTCTGAAATCCATGGCGATCGGCGCGACTCTAGCCGTGACGGCATTTGGCAGCGTGGCGCAGGCGAAGCAGTTACACTTCGTTTACATCACCCATGGCGCCGATAGCGACAGCTGGTTCAACGTCATCAAGAACGCGATTAATCTGGCCGCCAAGCAGATGAATGTCACCGTCGACTACCGTAACCCGCCTACCGGCGACCTTGCGCAGATGGCGCGGATTGTTCAGCAGGCGACGGCCTCGCATCCCGACGGTATCGTGACCACAATCGCCGATTTCGACGTCCTGAAGGGCCCGATCACCGCCGCTGTGGACCAGGGCATCCCGGTGATAACGGTCAATTCCGGCACCATCAAGCAATCCAAGGAATTGGGGGCCCTGCTGCATATCGGTCAGCCCGAATACGCCGCGGGCAAGGCCGCCGGAGAGCGGGCAAAGAAGGCGGGCGTGACCCATTTCCTTTGCGTCAATCACTACATCACCAACCCCGCTTCGGTAGAACGTTGCCAGGGTTTTGCCGACGGCCTTGGTGTGCCGCTGGGCAACCAGATGATCGATTCCGGCATGGACCCGTCGCAAGTCAAGAATAAGGTAGAAGCCTACCTGACCGCCCATCCCAAGACGAACGGTATACTTACGCTCGGGCCGAACTCGGCGGATCCGACGATCGCGGCTCTCGATGACATGGGCAAGTCTGGCCAGATCTACTTCGGCACCTTCGACCTCGATCCCGCCATTGCCAAGGCGATCAAGAGCGGCGTGATCGCGTTCGCCATCGACCAGCAGCCCTTCCTGCAGGGATATCTGCCGATCGTGCTTCTGGCAAACTACGACCGCTACGGGGTAATCCCGCCCGACTCGATCAACTCGGGGCCGGGTTTCATCACCAAGGCCACGATCGGGCAGGTCCAGAAACTCGCCGGCACCTACCGCTGAGGTTCTCTTCCCCGAGGGGCGCGTGCAGCCGGCCCGGCCGGAACTGCGCGCGCTCTAGATAGATATGCAAGACAGAGCAAGAGCGTTATGGCTGACGAACGAATAGAGCAGGTTTCGAAGTTCCGTCGCGCCCTGATCCGGCCGGAACTGGGGGCGATCGCGGGCGTAATTCTGGTGTTCGCCTTCTTCCTGATGATCGCCGGCGACAGCGGCATGTTCGGCCCGCAGGGCATCATGAACTGGAGCGTCGTCTCGGCTCAGTTCATGATCATTGCCGTCGGGGCGTGCCTTCTGATGATCGCGGGCGAGTTCGACCTATCGGTTGGTTCGATGATCGGCTTCGCCGGCATCCTGATCGCGATCTTCTCAGTCCAACTGCACTGGCCAGTCTGGACCGCGATCCTAGTCGCCTTCGCGATCTGCGTCAGCATCGGTGCGGTCAATGGCTTCCTGGTAATTAAGACGGGGCTGCCGAGCTTCATTGTGTCGCTCGCCTTCCTCTACATTCTCCGCGGGTTGACCATCTGGTTGTCCATCGTGACAACGCACAAGACGATCATCGGCGGGGTTAAGGAGGCGGCGAAGGGGGATTGGCTGGCCCCCGTTTTCGGCGGCAAAATCCTGCACGGGGCCTTCGTTTGGCTGGCAAGTCACGGCATGCTGAAGACCTATTCGGCGGGATCCCGCGCCGGGCAACCGGTCGTCGAGGGGATCCCAATGCTTATCGTCTGGGCACTAGTGCTGATCGTCATCGGCCATGTCGTCCTAACCCGCACCCGTTTCGGCAACTGGATCTATGCGGCAGGCGGCGATGCACAGGCCGCCCGCTATGTCGGCGTCCCGGTCAACAGAGTGAAGATCCTCATGTTCATGACCACCGCCTTTTGCGCCTGCGTCTTCGCCACCTGCCAGGTGATGGAGTTTGGATCCGCCGCTGCTGACCGAGGGCTGCTCAAGGAATTCGAGGCGATCATCTGCGTCGTAATCGGCGGCGCGCTCCTGACCGGCGGTTACGGCACTGTCGTCGGTGCAGCATTGGGTGCGCTGATCTTCGGCGTGGTGCAGCAGGGGTTGTTCTTTTCGGGCGCGGAAAGTTCGCTCTTCAGAGTGTTCCTCGGGACGATCCTGATCCTCGCCGTGATCTTGAACACCTACATCCGCCGGCTCATCACGGGAGAACGCTGATGTCGTCCTACGATCACGAACCGATCATCGAGATGCGCAACATCGCCAAGCACTTTGGCCCGGTCATCGCGTTGAGCGGCGTCAGCTTCGACGTCCGTCTTGGCGAATGCCACTGCCTGCTGGGAGATAACGGGGCCGGCAAATCCACCTTCATCAAGACGATGTCGGGAGTTCACACGCCCTCGAGCGGTGAGATCCTGTTCAAGGGAAAGCCGATGAAGTTTGATAGCCCGAGGGATGCCATGGAGGCTGGAATCGCAACGGTCTACCAGGATCTTGCCATGATCCCGCTGATGTCGGTGACACGCAACTTCTGGATGGGAAGGGAGCCACTGCGCCGTGTCGGTCCGCTAAGGTTCGTTGATTTTGCCAAGGCGAACGAGGTGACGATGGAGGAGATGCGCAAGATGGGCATCAACCTGCGCGAACCCGACCAGGCGGTAGGAACGCTTTCAGGCGGTGAGCGGCAAACCGTTGCCATCGCCCGTGCTGTCTATTTCGGCGCAGAGGTCTTGATCCTGGACGAGCCGACCTCGGCGCTTGGCGTGCGGCAGACGGCCAATGTCCTTTCGACGATTGACAGGGTGCGCAAGCGCGGTGTCGGCGTGGTCTTCATAACTCACAATGTGCGCCATGCCCTAGCGGTGGGAGACCGCTTCACCGTTATCAACCGCGGCAAGACGCTGGGAACGGCTCTGCGCGGTCAGATCTCGCCTGAGGAATTGCAGGACATGATGGCCGGCGGGCAAGAGATGGTGGAGCTCGAGGAAAGCCTTGGGGGCACGGTGTGACCTGACCTGACGCAGGCGTTGAGGCTTCGGCCCTTATTGCTTCCCCGATAATACGGTTCGACGTCTGCTACAACGTACACACCATGCATCAAGCTTCTGCGCTTGTTGATCGAGTGGCCAAGCCAAATCCAATTCTGTAGGCTTGCTGTGATCACCTGACACACCAGTCGTTGTGGTCAGAATGCCGCTTTGCCGCAGCAAGTCCAGAGAGGCTCATATAAGGAGGATTGGTTCAGGCAGGTTTCGTTAGGTCATTTGTTTCTCTCCCCTGTGGTTTCGGATCTCGGGTCCGGCCCCCTGATTGTGGCATTTGGCCAGTCAGGCCAGGTTCATCCAAATCTCGTGAACCTGATCGGCAAGCGTCATCGGATCGAACGGCTTTGGGAGGATGGCGACGGCATGAACGTCGGCCAGCCGGTCCAGGTCTTCTTGTCGTGCGTTTGCGGTAAGAAAGATCACGGGAGTAGACCCCTCAAGTTCGACGACAAAACCGATAAGTGATCGATATTGCTAGGCTGCCGTGCCAGACGGCAACGGCCAATGCTGCCCAGCTACTCGACCATGTCCCGAAGCACCTGCGGCTCTCTGATTTCAATGCAGCGGGCGCTGTGAAGCAGGATAACCCCATCCTTCTGAAGCTTGCCAAGGCCGCGGGACACGGTCTCGACAGTCAGCCCAAGGTAATCGGCGATGTCAGCGCGGCTCATTGAGAGCTCTACGCATCGCCGCCCTCGCTGGCGTTTGGCCATGTCGAGCAAGAACGACGCAAGACGCTCGGCCGCACATTGCCGACCGAGAACAAGCATGTGGCTTTGCGCGGAAAACAGGCTCGAAAGTGCCGCGTTGAGATTATCCGCGGCGCGGACCTCTTGCGGGCTGTGAGCGACCACCGAGCAATCCTCGATCGCCTCTGCGAAGAACGAGTAGATACCATCTTGAGCAAATCCGAAGACCTCTCCGGGCATACAAAAGGCCAGAACTTGGCGCCGGCCATCCGCAAGAAGATGGGAAAGCCGGACCGCTCCGCTCGTGACGGTGAAAATATTGCCGGCTCGATCACCCTGACTGAAGATGAGGGCACCGATGTCGTAGTGGATAACCGCGTTCACGGGAGAGGGCCCAACCCGGTGCCCGTCATTTCCGACTTTTGCGGTCCGAGCCAGTGCGGCGAATTCACGGCTGCTTTGAATGGTCATGGCGGTCTCCCTGTCCAGCACAGGAGGACTCATCGCGCAAATCCGTCTTTCGTGAAATTGGGAGATGCCCGTAGGGGATTCTACTTAGAGGGCAACTTGGGACTGAGCGCGCGCGTCACTGCCTCTACAAGCCGCCCCCCAAGGAGTGGCTTTCGCAGAACGGTTCCGGTGAAGTCGGCAGGCATCGTCTCCATTCGATCGACCAGCATGACGATCGGAGCTCCAATCCCCATCAGACGGCCCCAGTCGTCCTCTGAGGTGACTGCTTCGTCGTCAATCACCGCACATCCGATCAATTCCGAACCCAATACTTCCGGCAGCGTCCGGAGAGTGGCGGATGTCAGAACGACCAGGCCCTCGACCTCAAGGGCGAAGGCTATGGATCGTCGCAGCCCCTCATCGAGGGCGACGACGAGTGCAGGCCGCCTCGTATACAGCTGTGCTCTCCTTGCCGTGTCGCAGAGGGAACCCCCCCGTCAAGCACATACGTGCCGGAATTTGGCACTTCTGGATTTGAGGCAAGTCAATTGGAGCACATATCATCGGCCCCGCTACTGTGCGAGAAACCCCGCGGCCATCGCCATGCGGACGAGTTCCGGAAGATTTCCGGCGGCCATCTTGGACATCACCGCGGCTCGATGCACCTCAACTGTACGGGGACTAATGTTGAGATCGTAAGCGATGGTCTTGTTTGGCAATCCTGCCACGACGCCCGACAACACTTCCTTCTCGCGCGCACTCAGACGGTCGAGGCGGGCACGAATGGCCTCGGCCTGATGGGTGTCTGCTTCGACTTTCATCTCTGCCGCGACACGGTTGATTGCCTCGATCAGCACCTCTTCCTCAAACGGTTTCTCGATGAAGTCGCGGGCACCGGCCCTCATCGCTTCGACCGCCAGCGGAACGTCGCCGTGACCCGTGACCACAATCGCGGGGATGCGAACCTGAAGGCCTTCCAGTCGACGAAGGAGCTCAACACCATCTAGGTCCGGCATCCTGAGGTCAGTCACCAGGCATGCCTGTTGGATCAATGGTGCCACAGCGAGGAAGTCGGTTGCCGATTGATGTTGCCGTACGGTGAAGCCGGCCATCGTGAGCATGAAGGCGAGCGACTTTCTGACCGGCTCCTCGTCATCGACGAGGTGGATCACAAGACTATCCGACTGCATTGGTGCTCTCATCTTCATGGACTGGAAGGGTGAAACGGAAGGTCGCACCACCGTCGGCGTTCCTCGACACCTCGATGACGCCACCATGTGACTCGACTATGCGCTTGCAGATCGAGAGCCCGATTCCCATTCCACTCGCTTTCGTGGTCACAAATGGCTTGAACAGCTGCGGCACGATCTCAGCTGAGATGCCCGATCCGGTATCGGAAACTTCTACGGCCACATACCCACGCTCATCGGCAAAGGTACTCACGCGTAGCAATCGCGTTTCGCTATTGCGCATCGCCTCAATAGCGTTGCGCATGAGGTTGGTTAGTACTTGTTGGATCTGAACGCGATCGACGACCACTGGACCGGCCATCGGATCGAAATCGAAATCCGACTCCACGCCAACATCCGTCGAGCCCAAGAGAGCCAGTGCGCTCGCTTCCTCAATCAGCTTGCGGATATCTTCAACGGAGCTCTCGCTCTCTCCTCGAACAACGAATTCCCGCAGGTGACGGATAATCTGTCCGGCCCGAAGCGACTGACGGGTGATTTCTTCCACGGCCTCCCGCATCTTGGCAGCGGTAGCATCAGGGACGTCGCGGAGCAGGCGGGTGCAGCCCTGGGCATAGTTGGCAATGGCCGAAAGTGGTTGGTTCAGCTCGTGAGCAAGCGTGGAGGCCATCTCACCCAGCTCGTTCAGTCGCGCGAGGCGGGCCAGCTCTGCCTGGACCTCCTGAAGCTGTGCCCGGGAATTGGTGCGTTCCGTCAGGTCCTGAACGAAGCCAGCGAAGAATATCTGTTCCCCATGACGGATCTCGCCGACTGTCAATTTCATGGGAAAGGTTGAACCATCCTTCCGTCTCCCGACGACAATCCGATCGATGCCGATGATGCGCTTCTGACCGGTCGTCAGGTAGCGCTGGATATATCCGTCGTGCTCGCCATGATAGGGTTCCGGCATCAGCATGTTGACGTTGCGCCCAACGACCTCGTTCTCGGGGTGGCCGAATTGTCGCTCAGCTGCCGCGTTGAAGGATGTCACGACGCCGCGGACATCGATTACGATCGTGGCATCAGGCGACGAGTCGAACAATGTGCGCAGATGTGCTTCGCGCTCACGCAGTTCCCGCTCTGTGTTGGCCATCTCTCGCCGCGCGTTATGGAGCATCTCGCCCATCCACGCGATCACCAGCGCTACGACCAGGAAGACTCCGTAGGGCAAGAGCGGTGCCGTCCCGATAGTCTGGAAACCGGACAGCACGAAACTTCCCACGATGGACAATCCGATCGCGACAAGAGCAGGACCCATCCCACCGACAACCGAGGCAACCAGGATCGCCGGGAGGAATATGATGAGGATCGAGCTCTGGGTGATAAGGCCCTCAAGCGACAATCCTATCAGGATAACCGCCGCCACCGCACCAGATCCAATCGCGTATCCGACGAGATCCCGCCGAAAGATGGCGGTGATCCGCGCAATTCGACTGTCACGTTCATCGGTGTGTTGTTCCGACACGGTCCCCAAACCCTCTGGCCCTGACCCAACCTTCCCAGCGACGCTCGGCTCGCGGCCGCCAGATATCCAATGCTCCGGGCCCCGCTCTGCTCTGAGCCACAATTATCTCAGACCGTGGTAATGTGAGGTCGCCGCGTCTCCAGAACGAAGTATCTCCCGCGTAGCTTTTTTTCTCAAGGCCTTGGCTGATGTAGAATTTGCCGGCCGTTGAGACCTGCAAAGGGCCTGCGCAGCCAACGGGCCGGGCCCGGGGCGCCTGCGTCAAAGGCGGTTGAACGGTATC
>NZ_RRYH01000064.1:2500-5769 GCF_004010155.1 Solirhodobacter olei
GCATGGAAAATTGCGATGACGCTGGGGAAGGCGAGGCTGCCGAGCCTTGCTTTTCCTGGATCGGATCAAGCGCGAAAAGGGCGTTTGGTGGATGCCTTGGCAGCAAGAGGCGATGAAGGACGTGGTACTCTGCGAAAAGTCATGGGGAGCTGAGAACAAGCTTTGATCCATGAATGTCCGAATGGGGAAACCCACCTGAATGCTTGTTGTTACCGTCACATCCGTGTGGCGGCATTCAATGAGCATAACCAGGTATCATAACCCTGAACACATAGGGGTTTTGAAGCGAACCCGGGGAACTGAAACATCTAAGTACCCGGAGGAAAGGAAATCAACAGATACTCTGCGAGTAGCGGCGAGCGAAAGCGGACCAGCCGAGCCGTGAGTGTGACCAGAAGGACCTGGAAAGGTCCGCCAGAGCGGGTGACAGCCCCGTATGGGAAGCATGATCGGACGTATTAAGTAGGGCGGGACACGTGAAATCCTGTCTGAAGATCGGGGGACCACCCTCGAAGGCTAAGTACTCCTTGCTGACCGATAGCGAACCAGTACCGTGAGGGAAAGGTGAAAAGCACCCCGACAAGGGGAGTGAAACAGTCCCTGAAACCGGACGCCTACAAGCAGTCGGAGCCGCCTTGAGCGGTGACGGCGTACCTTTTGTATAATGGGTCAACGACTTGGTCTTACGAGCAAGCTTAAGCCGATAGGTGTAGGCGCAGCGAAAGCGAGTCTTAAAAGGGCGCATGAGTTCGTGGGATCAGACCCGAAACCGAGTGATCTAGGCATGAGCAGGATGAAGGTACGGTAACACGTACTGGAGGTCCGAACCCACACCTGTTGAAAAAGGTCGGGATGACTTGTGCCTAGGGGTGAAAGGCCAATCAAACTCGGAGATAGCTGGTTCTCCGCGAAAGCTATTTAGGTAGCGCCTCGGACGAATACCTACGGGGGTAGAGCACTGCATGGGTGATGGGGTCCCACAGACTTACTGAGCCTAAGCAAACTCCGAATACCGTAGAGTACTATCCGGGAGACACACGGCGGGTGCTAACGTCCGTCGTGAAGAGGGAAACAACCCTGACCTGCAGCTAAGGCCCCCAATTCGTGGCTAAGTGGGAAAGCATGTGGGACTTCCAAAACAACCAGGAGGTTGGCTTAGAAGCAGCCATCCTTTAAAGATAGCGTAACAGCTCACTGGTCTAATTCAGAGGTCCTGCGGCGAAGATGTAACGGGGCTCAAGCCACGAGCCGAAGCTTGGGATGCGCAGCAATGCGCGTGGTAGCGGAGCGTTCCGTGATATAACTCCATGTCTCCTTCACGCCTCTCGGGGCGTATTGGAGACGCGGGGTTGACTGTGAAGCCGGGCCGTGAGGCATCCGGTGGAGTGATCGGAAGCGAGAATGTTGACATGAGTAGCGACAAACAGGGTGAGAGACCCTGTCGCCGAAAGTCCAAGGGTTCCTGCTTAAAGTTAATCTGAGCAGGGTAAGCCGGCCCCTAAGGCGAGGCCGAAAGGCGTAGTCGATGGGAACCTGGTTAATATTCCAGGGCCAGGAGGATGTGACGGATCCCGAGGGTAGTTCGTTCTTATCGGATTGAACGGGCTGCTTAGGGGTTCCAGGAAATAGCCCTCCATCAGACCGTACCCTAAACCGACACAGGTGGACTGGTAGAGAATACCAAGGCGCTTGAGAGAACCACATCAAAGGAACTCGGCAAAATACCTCCGTAAGTTCGCGAGAAGGAGGCCCCGTTTGTACGCAAGTATGGGCGGGGGGCACAAACCAGGGGGTGGCGACTGTTTACTAAAAACACAGGGCTGTGCGAAGCCGTAAGGCGACGTATACAGTCTGACGCCTGCCCGGTGCCGGAAGGTTAAAAGGAGGAGTGCAAGCTCCGAATTGAAGCCCCGGTAAACGGCGGCCGTAACTATAACGGTCCTAAGGTAGCGAAATTCCTTGTCGGGTAAGTTCCGACCTGCACGAATGGCGTAACGACTTCCCCGCTGTCTCTGATGTGGACTCAGCGAAATTGAATTGTCTGTCAAGATGCAGACTTCCCGCGGTTAGACGGAAAGACCCCATGAACCTTTACTCCAGCTTTGCACTGGCATCAGGAATGTGATGTGCAGGATAGGTGGTAGGCATCGAAGCGGGAACGCCAGTTCTCGTGGAGCCAACCTTGAGATACCACCCTTCGCCTTCTTGATGTCTAACCGCGGCCCGTTATCCGGGTCCGGGACCCTGCATGGCGGGGAGTTTGACTGGGGCGGTCGCCTCCCAAAGTGTAACGGAGGCGCGCGATGGTGGGCTCAGAGCGGTCGGAAATCGCTCGTTGAGTGCAATGGCAGAAGCCCGCCTGACTGCAAGACTGACAAGTCGAGCAGAGTCGAAAGACGGCCATAGTGATCCGGTGGTCCCGAGTGGAAGGGCCATCGCTCAACGGATAAAAGGTACTCTGGGGATAACAGGCTGATGATGCCCAAGAGTCCATATCGACGGCATCGTTTGGCACCTCGATGTCGGCTCATCTCATCCTGGGGCTGGAGCAGGTCCCAAGGGTATGGCTGTTCGCCATTTAAAGAGGTACGTGAGCTGGGTTTAGAACGTCGTGAGACAGTTCGGTCCCTATCTGCCGTGGGTGTAGGAGACTTGAGAAGAGTTGCCCCTAGTACGAGAGGACCGGGGTGAACGCTCCACTGGTGGACCAGTTGTCGTGCCAACGGCAGTGCTGGGTAGCTATGAGCGGACAGGATAACCGCTGAAGGCATCTAAGCGGGAAGCCCCCTTCAAAACAAGGTCTCCCTGAGGGCCGTGGAAGACCACCACGTCGATAGGCCGGAGGTGCAAGCGCAGCAATGCGTTCAGCTGACCGGTACTAATTGCCCGATAGGCTTGATCCGAGCCAGCAAAAGCAAGGCTTTTGCCCTAGCTCGTCGCAATCAAGAACTTCACAAGGACAACGCACAAAGCGCTGATGTGGCCGAGCATCCCCAAAAGGGATGCCCGGCCCGTGTTTCTTCCTCGGTTTGGTGGTCATAGCGCGAGCAAAACACCCGATCCCATCCCGAACTCGGCCGTTAAGTGCCGCCGCGCCGATGGTACTGCGTCTTAAGACGTGGGAGAGTAGGTCGCCGCCAAACCTAGAAAGAAACACAAATTCTCTCAAAACGATATCTCGTTCGACCTTGGCGCGGGATGGAGCAGCCCGGTAGCTCGTCAGGCTCATAACCTGAAGGTCGTAGGTTCAAATCCTACTCCCGCAACCA
>NZ_RRYH01000065.1 GCF_004010155.1 Solirhodobacter olei
TTGCCCGCCGCCGTCACCTGGCCGGTGAAGAAGCGCCCGAAGTTGTTCGCCGCCTCCACCACCGCGCGGTAGCCCGCAATATTGGCCATCGAGGACAGCGCATCCATCTTCTGCGCGCGGGAGATCCGCGGCACCATGTCCATGGCGATCACATTGGCGCCCTGGTCCTTGGCCAGTTCCAGAAGCCGCTCGTTCTGCGCCGGGTAGAAGAACGAGATCAGAAGCTGCCCGTGGCGCAGCCGCTTGACCTCGGCCTCCTCCGGCTGGCGCACCTTGACGACGACATCCGCCGCCTTCCAGAGCGCCGGGGCGGTCTTCACCACCT
>NZ_RRYH01000066.1 GCF_004010155.1 Solirhodobacter olei
TCGGCCCGACGTCTTCGGCATTCAAATTCGTATCTTCCATAAGAGGCCTTCTCAATTCGGAGCGTCAGAAATCGAGCCCGAGGTCGAGCGCGCGAACGGAGTGCGTGAGGGCTCCGACAGAGATGTAATCGACCCCGGTGGCCGCGACCTCCGCGATCCGGTCAAGCCGCATGTTGCCGGAGGCTTCCGTGACGACCCGGCCTTCGGCCATCGCCACGGCCTCCGCCAGCGTGGCGGTCTCCATATTGTCGAGCAGCACGACATCGGCGCCGCCGGCGCCCAGCACCTCCTCAAGCTGATCGAGGCGATCGACCTCGATCTCGACCTTCATCATATGCGAGGCCCCTGCCCTGGCGCGCTCCAAGGCCTCGTGGATCCCACCGGCCGCGGCGATGTGATTGTCCTTGATCAGGATGGCATCCCCGAGGCCGTAGCGATGGTTCGACCCGCCGCCGTGGGCCACGGCCATCTTCTCGACCAGCCTCAGGCCGGGCGTGGTCTTCCGGGTGCAGGTAATCCGCGCGCGCGTCCCATGCGTCTTCGCCACGAAGGCCGCGGTCAGCGTCGCGATGCCGGTGAGCCGCCCAGCGAAGTTCAGCGCCACCCGCTCTGCCGACAGGATTGAGGCCGCGGAGCCGGTGATGACCATCAGTTCCGCGCCTTTGTCGAAGACGGTGCCATCCGGAACCAGCATCTCGACGTCAAGTTGGGGGTCGAGCAAATGGAAGGCCATCTCCGCGACCTGCAGGCCGGAGGCAATGCCAGCCTCACGCGCGTTGAGAACGGCCCGGTACTGGGTCTCTTCCGGAATGACGAGACGGGTGGTGATGTCTCCCGAGGGACCAAGATCTTCCAGGAGCGCGGCTCGGACGATCGGCTCGAGCAGCAGGTTGGGGAGGGTCGTCATGCGGGTTCCTTCCTGCCGCGCACGCGGATCTCGCGGGCAGCCTCGAGTGTCAGAGTGCTTCTTTGGGCATAGTCAGGCCGGGGCTCCGGAACGTCCGACCTGAAGTGGGCGCCACGGGATTCCTTCCGGACCAGGGCTGCGGCCGCGATCAGCGCCGCCGTCGCGGCCATGTTGCGCAGTTGCGGGTCTTCGCTCTCCGCCTCCAGTCGGATCGTCTCGGCCAGGGCCGCTCCAAGACCCACCGCCTCACGGACAACCCCTACGTTGTCAGTCATCAGCTGACGCAGGCCCGCGACGGCGTCCGCATCAGGGTCCGGTGCCTGCGGATCCGGGCGGAAGGGAAGCGGGGGAAGCGCCCCTGCCCCTTCCCCGATCCTGTCCCGGATATCCCGCGCGCAGGTCTCGGCAAAGACGAGAGCTTCCAAGAGCCCGTTCGAGGCCAGGCGGTTAGCACCATGAAGCCCGGTGCTGCTGGTCTCGCCGCACGCCCAGAGGCCGCCGAGGTTGCTGCGACCCTTCAGGTCCACCTCGACGCCACCCATGTGGTAATGCGCCGCCGCCGCGACCGGGATCGGGTCGCGTAGCGGATCGACGCCGCCGGCCGCACAGGCTGCCGCCACCGCGGGAAAGTCCTGCAGCAGGCGATCCCCCAGGGCCGCGCGTGTATCAAGCGCAGGGCGGAGCCCGGCTTGGGTCTGCGCATAGACCGCGCGCGCGACGACATCGCGGGGAGCGAGCTCCGCATCGGGATGCAGCCCGAGCATGAACCGCTCGCGCCTCCGGTTCACCAATATGGCCCCCTCCCCGCGCAGCGCCTCTGTCGCAAGCGGTGCGGGATCAAGACCGATGTCGATGGCCGTCGGATGGAACTGCACAAACTCCGCATCCGCGATCCAGGCGCCCGCGCGCGCCGCCATGCCGATCACCTGTCCGCGGACCCGTGGCGGATTTGTGGTCAGTGCGTAGAGCCCGGCCGATCCCCCACCGGCCAGGAGAACCGCACGACCGGTCAGACGGCGCTGGGTCAGGACGCCGGAGCGCCGAAAGGCAACCTGAACGCCGGTGACATAGCTGCCTTCCATCACCAGGTCCGTTGCCACCGCCCCTTCGAGCCGAGCGATCCTCGGGGTCTGCTCGACCAAAGCGACGAGCGTCGCCATGATCTCGCGGCCGGCCTGGTCGCCGCGAACGCGCACGACCCGCGCGATGCTATGGGCCGCCTCGCGGGACAGCAGGTAGTTGCCGAGAGCGTCGCGGTCGAAGGGGGTCCCGAGCCCCGTCAGATCCAGGACGTGCGATGGCGCGGCCCCCGTCACGTACCTGGCCACGGCCGCATCGACGATCCCTGCCCCGGCCCGGATCGTATCGGCGGCATGGCGCATCGGGGTATCTTCGGTCCCCATCGCCGCAGCCACCCCACCCTGCGCCCAGGCCGAGCTGGCGCCAGAGCCGAGCGGTTCGGGCGAGATCAGCAGAACGGGCAATGGGGCGAGCTTCAGCGCGGCGTAGAGCCCCGCCAAGCCTGCGCCGATAACGATGACGCGTCCTGTGTCCAATGTTGTCATGAACGGATGTTCGCTTTATGCCCTGGTGCGCTGTGTCACATCGATCATCCGTTGCACGGCGGCCCGCGCAGGCTCCGCGATAGCCGGATCGACCATCACCTCGGTCGTCATGTTGTGGAGCGACCACAGCACCTTCTCCAGCGTGATCCGCTTCATATGCGGGCAGAGGTTGCAGGGGCGGGCGAAGTCGACGTCCGGCAGTTCGTCAGCGATGTTGGAGGCCATCGAGCATTCGGTCATCAGCAGGGCCTGCCGCGGCTTGTGCTTGTGCAGCCAGTCGATGATCCCGCTGGTCGATCCGGTGAAGTCCGCCTCGGCCACCACCTCCGGCGGACATTCGGGATGGGCAATGACCGCCACCTCTGGCTGGTCCGCGCGATAGGCCCGCACGTCTTCGGCCGAATAGAGTTCATGCACCATGCAGGCGCCATCCCACCAGACCACGCGCTTCGAACTCTGCGCCGCCACGTTCTGCGCAAGGTAGCGGTCGGGCGTCATGATGACCGTATCACCCTCCATCGCCTCGACGATCTGCAGGGCGTTCGCGGAGGTGCAGCAGATGTCCGAGGCGGCCTTCACCTCGGCGGTCGTGTTCACATAGGAGACGACCGGCGCCCCGGGGTATTTGGCCCGCATCTCTGCGACGCCAGCGGCGGTGATGGACGAGGCCAGCGAACACCCCGCCTCGACATCCGGGATCAGCACCCGGCGGGACGGGTTCAGGATCTTGGAGGTCTCGGCCATGAAGTGCACGCCGCATTGCACGATCACCTCGGCCTCCACCTCGGTCGCCTTGACCGCGAGCTGCAGGCTGTCTCCGACGACATCGGCGATGCCGTGATAGATGTCCGGCGTCATGTAGTTGTGGGCGAGGATAACGGCGTTCCGTTCCCGCTTGAGCTTGTTGATGGCGAGCACATAAGGCGCGGCCATCATCCACTCCGCCGGCGAGATCACGCGGGCCGCACGGGCGTAGAGCCCGGCCGTCGCCTCCGCCTTCTCAGCCGTGGGCGTCAGATCATAGCACTCGGCGAGCTCCAGGCGGATGTTAGGCAGGTCAAGCATTCATCGATTCCGGGACAGAAAGATTGGGATCGCTCTGTGCGGACATCGCCGCGGCGACAGGGACGTTGTCTATGAGCCGCACGCCATCAATCCACGCAGCGCAGCACAGTCGTGCCGGTCGGTCGGCAATAGACATTGGCTCCAGGCCATCTTCAGATCGGAATTCGAGATAGTCTATCGCCGAGTATCCTGACGCGAGGATGACTGCTGCTGCCGCAGCCAGGGCAATAGCAACCTGCTCTCCGTCGGCAATGCGGGCCGCGGCTTCCTTGAGGGCACGGAAGAGCGCCGTGGCGCGAGCAAGGGCCTCCGTGCTCAGACGCGCATTGCGCGACGATAGCGCGAGGCCATTGGTATCACGAACCGTCGGACATCCGACGATCCGCACTTGCAGATCGAGGTCGCGCACAAGGCGGCGAATGACCTGCAACTGCTGAAAATCCTTCTCCCCGAAGAACGCCAGGTCCGCCCTGGTCTGCAGCAGGAGCTTCGCGACCACTGTCGCGACACCGTCGAAGTGCCCCGGACGGCTTGCCCCGCAAAGGCCCTCGGTCACACCGCTAACCGAGACGGCCGTGGCAAATCCCTCTGGGTAGATCTCCGCTACATCGGGGACATACGCAATATCGACACCGCGCACTGCCAGCTTTGCTCGGTCTTCCTCTTCGGTGCGGGGATAGAGTTCGAGGTCTTGCGGGCTGTTGAACTGCTTCGGGTTCACAAAGATGGTGGCGATCACCCGTTCGGCGGCCTGCCGGGCTGCATCCACCAGGCTGAGGTGCCCGTCGTGCAGCGCCCCCATCGTCGGGACGACAGCGATACGTTCCCCGGCGCGTCCCCAATCGGCAATGGCTTGGCGCAGATCTCTCCGTGTCCGAAGGGTCAGCATGAGATCTCCTCCGCGGTATCCGCGTATTCGTGCTCGGCAGCCGGAAAGCGGCGTCCACGGACTTCTTCGGCATAGCTGCGGATGGCCCGTTCCGCCGCCTCTCCCAGTGCCGCGTAGCGCTTGACGAACTTCGGCTTGAACGCGGTGAAGAGGCCCAGCATGTCGTCGACCACCAGGATCTGTCCGTCGCAGGCAGAGGACGCGCCAATCCCGATGGTCGGGACATCGATCGAAGTCGTGATCTCTGCCGCAAGCCGCGCCGGGACCTTTTCCAGCACAACGGCGAAGGCGCCGGCCTCGGATACGGCTCGGGCATCGGCCGCGACCCTTGCCCCATCTGATCCACGCCCCTGCACCGCATAGCCGCCAAGCATATGGATCGATTGCGGGGTCAGACCGACATGGCCCATCACGGGGATCCCGCGCGCTGTCAGGAAGCGGATGGTCTCCGCCATCGCCTGCCCGCCTTCGAGCTTCACCGCCCCTGCCCCGGTCTCCGTCATGAGCCGCGCCGCGTTGCGGAAGGCCTCCGCAGGATCCGCTTCATAACTCCCGAACGGCATATCGATCACCAGCATTGCGCGCTCGAGCCCGCGCGCCACAGCTTGCCCGTGCAGGATCATCATCTCCATCGTCACACCCAGAGTGGAGGGCAGGCCATGCAGCACCATGCCAACGCTGTCACCGACCAGGACGATGTCGCATTCGGAATCCACCAACCGCGCGACAGGGGTCGTGTAGGCCGTGAGGCAGACCAGAGGAGTTCCGCTCTTGCGGGAACGAACGTCGGATCCGCTGAGACGATTGTGGGAAACTGAGACGCTCAACTGGCCTCCCTCCAGGTTGACGCAACGTCAAGGACTTATATCGCCGCAGCGCAGAAGGGCCAGTGGGGATTCTGCTGCGAGCGCAAACATGTCGTGCATTAACGCATCTGTGAATGTGCCACCGTTTGCACGGGCACTTACCCCCCGAGTTCATCAGCAAATCACGTAAGTGATTGATATCG
>NZ_RRYH01000067.1 GCF_004010155.1 Solirhodobacter olei
AAGAGCCCAAGAGACGCGGGCCGGTGAATATCGTGGGATCAGGCTACTTGAGAAACAGAGCCGTTGTGGACGATTGACACCGCGGGCTGCGGAAGGCATATCCGTTGAACCTTCGCCATTTTCCTAACTCTGGGCACGTGGAAGTGAGATACCTCAAATTGTAAAGTTCGATGGGGTCTACAGACTTCCAAGCGAAATCTTGGCCTCGGAAAACAGCAAGAGATTTGATTACATATTTGAAGAGGGCGTCTGGGCGAAATCTACCGGTGGAGAAAGCGTTTCCGGATCGGGCAGTACCCTGACACGGACGGCCCTCTATAGGAACCAACTGCACCAATTTCTCGATCTTCACGCCGGAACAAAGCTTAGGTTCTTTGACGCTCCCTGTGGTGATCTGAATTGGGTTCAGGAGTTTTTTGACCGAGTTGATTATATTGGCGGGGATATATCGGGGGAGCTGGTAGCGAAGCTGACGAAGCAGTTTTCAGACTTGAATCTGATGCAATTTGATATCATCAGAGATGAATTTCCAGAGGCAGATATCTGGCATTGCCGGCATTGCCTTTTTCATCTCAGTCTCGAAGATATTTACCGGGCGATGGTCAATTTTTGCAACTCCAATATAGACCAAGCCCTGATCACGAGCCATTTCCTTCCTGATAGTATCACATTCGATATCCCGACGGGAAGTTTCCGGTTCCTGGATCTCACCAATTTCCCATTCTATCTGCCATACCCGCGTTTGTGGCTTCTGGACAGCGAGCCGTTGAGTGGAACCTGCGCCATGGCCTCTGGTCTCTGGGAGCGGTCGGGCATTGAGAAGGGTGTGGAAAACTACCGCAAATTTGTGGGTGAAGCATAGCCGAGTGCCCTGAGCTTCCGTCACTGAACTTGCCCACCGCTATGCTCAGGAAACAGATGGCCGCCGATGGAGAGCAAACGACCCAAACCGGAAGAGATTATCACGAAATTGCATTAGGTTGAGGTGCTTGTGGGGCGTTGAATCGCGCGCTTTAGGGGGCGCCCGGTCGATTTTCGATGCGGGGTTGGCCGTGCGTAGACGCATCGCTCCGTTTCCCTTCGGGGGCTACTTTGTCGGTCTTTTGCCCCAGTTTTGCCCTTGAGTGTGCTGCCGTTGTGCCCCTGGCGGGCGTGGAAACGAAAAAAGCCCGGGATGACCCGAGCTTCTCCTTTGAAATAGACCCTTTGCGGGGATTTGGCTCCGGTGGTAGGGACCGGAGCCATTTTGGCTTACTCATAACGCATTGAAAATACGGTGTTTTTGCTTCGTCGATCTACGCGGGTGTCACAGTCAGGTGTCACACTTGGTGTCACAGTTTCCGGGGTCCAGCAAGGGATGGGAACAGGCACTGGATCAGGCCCTTCGGCGAGGTCGGAAGGGCGCCAGGAGATGGGGCAGGGCGGCCATGAGCGGCATCCTGGCCGGCCAGTCCCCTCCAGGGTTCAATCTGGGTCGATCAGCAGGTTCGGTCGCGTCCATGACGCGACCGCCGACGACGCCGCGCTGAGCGGCCGTGCCGCCTGTCTCGCCAGGCTGGCTTGATCCGCCGCTTTTGTATTGGGTCAAATATCCCCGCCGGAGGCGTCCAGAACCGCATCGGCGAAGATGCTCCAGGACAGCCTTTCTCTGTGGGCGGCAAGCTGTGGACCGAGCATCTCCCGGGCCCGTTGATCAACCAGGCCATCGAGCAATTCCGCGAGGGCGGCAGGGTCTTCGCTTGGAAACAGCCATCCCGTGCCACCAGGCTCTACCGCTTCCGCGAGAGCCGGGATATCGCTTGCCACCACGGGCCTCAGATAGTTCTGAGCCAGCGCCAGGACACCGGATGCACTTGCTGAGCGATAGGGAGCGACAACGGCGTCGCAGCGATCAAAGTATTCGGCGGCCTCTTCGTCGGAGACGTAGCGTGGGACAACTTCGACCCTGTCGGTCAGCTCCAGTTCCGCGATGATCGATTCAGTCTCGTCTCTTCCCGACCAGAACTCTCCAACCACGGACAGAAAGACGTCCTTCGTTTCCATGCGTGCCATGGCGTGCAGAAGAATGTCCAATCCCTTGTAGGGACGAACCAAGCCGAAGAAGAGGAGCTCTAAATCAGCGCGCCGCTTGAGCGTGCCGGATGGCAACGGATAGTCGTCGTAGCGCGGATGTGGGGAAACGGTCACCGGCAGACCGGGGAAACGCCGCCGCAGCTCTTGCGCGAGGGTTACGTTATGCGTCACGCAGCGGCTCGACTGGCGTAACTGCAAATCCGAAATCAGCGCTTTCCAGCGCGCGGCTTCATGGTCGTCGGCGTTGTGGACGATCGTCACGACCGGAATGTGCCGCCGGCGCAGCGCGCGCGAAACGAAGGCCAGTGCAGGGGCCACGAAGAATGTCCATGCAGGGACGACCGCGATGTCGGGCTTCTCATGCAGCGCTTTTCGCGCAGCTCGGAGCCACGAGAGCGGGTTGACCGTATCGAGACAGAACGATGTAGCAATCCCGCTGGCCGGTTTGGCCCCCAGATCGCGATCGGTCTTACCTGGGTACAAGAGCTTCGGGTATTGCCGTGAAAACGAGATGATGGAGACGTCAGTATCAGGGCGCGACGCAAGCTCTCTCGCGACCGCGGTCGTATGGCGCGCGATCCCACCACGAAAGGGCGCGACAGGCCCGATCACGACGACCTTCATGAATGAGGTTCCCCGTCTCTCGCGGCAAGACGTTCGGCCTTGCCGCCCAGAAGGCCGCTCATTGTGGCGCGGGCGGCGGCAGGCCGCCCCCGAAGAAGCAAGGCAGCGGATGTGATTAGAGCCATCGCCGACAGCCCGGGCAGGCCGTAGCTGTGGAAGCGGCGGACGGTCATTCGACGAGCGCGCCACAAGTAGTAGCTGGAGGTCACACCCCGCCCTCGACCGACACTCTTTGACCCAGCCGACCGACCGGCCTTGTGATAGACGACGCTGTCCGGCGCGTAGCCCAACCGGAAGCGACCGCGCGCACGCCACGCCCAGTCGATCTCTTCGCAGTAGAGGAAGTAGTCCTCTGTCATCGGGCCGATCTCTTCCAGGAATGCCTTACTGACGAGGCAGGAAGCGGCCGACACGTAGCCGAGCCGAGCCTCGACCTCTGTCGCTGCGGGGGCGTTATCCATTGGCCGGTCGGCGGCAATGCGTCTCGCTAGACCAAGGCTTGGATGATAGGAGCATCCCCCAGCAAGTTGGAGCGTGCGCGGCGCATCGTAGAAGGCGATCCGCGAGCCGCAAAGACCGATCGCGGGCGCGTCGGTCACTCGTGCGACCAGAGCCGACAGCGCCATCGGATCGGCGACGGTATCGTTGTTCAGAAGCCAGAAATGTGCAGCGCCGTGCCGATGCGCGAAGTCGAGCCCAACATTATTGCCGCCCGCAAAGCCGAGGTTCGCCCCAGTTCGGATCAGCGTGACCGGGGAAAGGTCGTCAAACGTCCCACCTGACACTTCAGCCGACGCGCGGATGTCCAGCGCCACCGGCTTCGGAACCTGAGGCTCGACCAGCGCATTGCCGATCGAGCCTTCTGGCCGCGCGGCCACACGGCCCGCGGCCCAATCCGCGAAGCGGTCGATGGATCCGTCGGTTGAGGCGTTGTCACACAATATGATGCGGAAACGCGGGTAGTGAAGCTTAAGGCAGGTCTCGAGGCACTCGATGGTGTCACGCCACCCGTTCCAGTTGAGGATTACGATTGCCACCGGAGGGGCGTTCACTGCCATGTGGGGTGTCCAGATTTTCCCTGTGCGTCGGCCACAAGACGTTACGCAAGCCTGCTAGGTCAATACACTGGCCATGCGACCCGAGTCGATATCGCCCGAGGCTGGCTATCGCGATGTTCGATATGGCCCATAACACTGCCCCGGCGGCTCCATATCTGCCCCGACGGCAGCAAGATCGTAGTGGACGAGACCCGGTACGTTCTCGCCGAGTTCCGCCTCGCGCGCCTTCATCTCGGCCACGAGCCGCTCGATGTTGCTTGGGCGCCAAACATCATCCTGGTCGCAATAGGCGAAGTCCCCTGACCTATCGCTGCTTGACCTTGGCGCGCAAGTTCCGGATTGGAGAGCATGGCGTTTATCCTGCCGTTCCTGCGTCGTTACCCCGGGATTGCGAGCATTCTGCGGAATGGCTCGCTGGTGGCGGGCACGCAATGGGCCGAGGCAGGGCTCCGGGGCGCCTATGTCCTGATGATCGGCCGTTGGCTGGGGCCCGAGCTTTATGGCGCCTGGAGCTACGCGCTCGCC
The DNA here is from genome assembly GCF_004010155.1 of Solirhodobacter olei. GTDB lineage: Bacteria > Pseudomonadota > Alphaproteobacteria > Rhodobacterales > Rhodobacteraceae > Solirhodobacter > Solirhodobacter olei. The sequence continues at coordinate 4,281 of NZ_RRYH01000067.1, forward strand.
AGCTATACCTTCACCATCACGCTCACGCTTTGGGGCCTCGAAACCCTCGTGCCGCTGCATCTCGGGCAAAACCGGAAAGTTGGGGCGTTTCTTGGCACGACTTTGCGGCTGCGCCTCGGATTGCTCTTTCTCGCCGCAGCGGCGCTTGCGGGCTACGCGCTGGCTTTCGAAACCGACACCCTTTCGCGGATGGCGCTGCTGCTGGTGCTGCCGGCGCTGATCGGGCGGGGCGTCGTGCAATGGACGCGAGCGGTTTTTCTAGGGCTCGACCGCAGCAAGACCGCCTTTGGGCTGGCCGTCAGAGTGCGCCTGCTGGAAGTCTGCCTCGGAGGGGTGTCCCTCTGGCTGGGCGCCGGCTTGTTCACCTTGCTCATCATTCACACAGTCTCATGGCTGGTCGAGGCCGGGCTGTCGCTTCCGGCCCTGACGCGACGGATCGAGGCGCCCTTGCGCTTCGAGGCAAGGGAACTGAAGACGGTTCTGGGGGAAGGGTTCGTTCTGGGTCTCGCCACGATGGGCGAGGCGGTTCTCGCCGCCATGCCGCTGATCCTCACCCGCGTGATCGTTGGGGACCTGACAGTGGTTGGGCAACTCGGCGCGGCGATCCAACTGGCCATGCTCGCGGTCATGGGAGCGCAGGGGCTGCTTTCGGCCGCGCTGCCGGTCGTCGGGCGCGCCTCGGCCAGCGCGGATCGCCGGCTGAGGCATTATCCGCTCATCGTCGCCCTCGCGGCCGTGGCCGGTTTCGGCCTTGCAGTCGCGGTGGCCTGGGTCTTCGGGCGGACCTTCGTCCCCGCCATCCTGGGCGCACGGTTTGCTCCGGCCGGCCGGCTGCTTGCCATGTCGCTGTTCGTGGGCGGAATGATGGTGTTGCCGGTCGGAGCCTGGCAGCTTCTGGTCGCGCAGGGGCGACGGTGGCCGGGGGTGGTTGCCGGATGGTCGGGCGCGATAGCCCTCCTGGTAGTGCTACCACCTATGTTGCACGCTACAGGGGCGTTCGGAGCGCTTACCGCTGCGGCCCTCGGCTGGAGCGTGCGCGCGATCATGCTGCTTGGCTGGGCACTTGTCCCGGTCACGGTTCGGGATCGCTGAGGCCTTGTGCGCGAGATGCTCGCGTTTGCCGGTGAGCGGATCATGGAGGTGGAGGTCGAGGCGCGAATGGTGCCGCGAAAGGCGCACATTCTCCGCTGTACGAGGTTCGGCGGAACCGATGCTGACGCCGTCGACGGCGCGGTTGCCGATACGGGAGGCGCCCGCATGTGCCCTGACCGTGGGGCGCATGCGCATGGCGGGCTAATACTACAGTTGCGTTTATTTTGAAGCTCTGATTCACTTCCTGCCATTGTGTGGGAGGAC
>NZ_RRYH01000068.1 GCF_004010155.1 Solirhodobacter olei
CACGCAACCTTTCCCTCAGATTTGCGCGAATATGGCGGGCTGATAGCCGTGCGCCCATCATCCCCGGCAGACTTATCCCACGGCCTCTGTGGTGGGTAGGCGTTGTTGCACAACTCTGACGATGGACGATTCACATCGTGAATCCATGCGGTTAGACGGGTGCGATGAGCAAGCCGACACTTGCTGCCCGCTACCGCAAGACGAACTGGTCCAGCTACACGGCTTCGCTTCGCAAACGCGGGTCACTGTTGATCTGGCTGGACAAGGAGATGGCCTGGCTGGCGCCGCGTGACGGCAGTCCCGGTCGCGCTTGCGGTAGTCTCGGATGCGGCGATCCAGTTCTGACCATCAAGGTCCTGTTCAAGCTGCCGATGCGGCAGACCACCGGGATGGTGGCCAGCCTGTTGAAGATGGCCGATCTGGACTGGCGGTGCCCGACTACACCACCTTGGACCGACGCCAGAAGACTCTGGCCGTTCAGATCCCGTATCGACGCGCCGAAGGCCCCTTGAACCTGCTGGTGGACGGCACTGGGATCAAGTTCCTCGGCGATGGCGAATGGCAGGCGCGCAAACACGGTGCTCAGGGACGACGCCAGTGGCGCAAGGTGCACCTGGCCATGGACACCACGACTTCGGACATCCGGGCGGTGGAGTTTACCCCGAGCAGCGATGGCGACAGCCCGGTCTTGCCGGAGTTGCTCGACCAGATCCCCGAGGGGGAGGAGAGCGGCACGGTGACCGCCGACGGCGCCTACGACACCCGCCGTTGCCACACCGCCATAATCGACCGCCAGGCCACCGCGATCATCCCGATCCGCAAGAACGGGCGGCCGTGGAGAGAGGACTGTCCGGCCGCGATTGCCCGAAACGAAACCCTACGCGCTACCAGGCACTATGGCCGAGCGTTCTGGAAACGCTGGACCGGATACCATGTCCGGAGCCGGATCGAGGCAAAGATGCGATGTCTGAAAGCCTTCGGTGAACGCATCGCCGCACGAGACCCCGACCGCCAGACCCCGCCGAAATCCAGATCCGCATCGCACTGATGAACCGCTTCGCGGCCCTCGGAACGGCCGAGATCGTCCGCGTGGCCTGAAGCCGAGGGGAAAGGGCCTCTCACGTCTCAGACGTGAGTTCTGCAACAAAGCCTGCCGACGCTGCCGATCGCCTTGAGCATGTGCGTGGGTTTGCCGGACACCGGGTAGCGCGCATCGGCCTGGAGAAAGTGCAGAAGTTCGGCCTCGTTCCGCAGGACCTTGAGGCGGACAAACTGGCGATGCTGCGACAGTGCCGCCTGTGGGTGCGTTTCCGGAAGGCCAAGGTGGCTCAGCCCCACCGCGAATATGCAGGCGAAGGCTTCGCGAGGGAAGGTGCCAGTTCGGTTAGAGAGCGGCCTTAGGCCCCGGCCCATGCAACCGTACCAGGTTTCCCGGAGCAGCTCCCAGCGCCACGATTTCTCAGCGCTTCTTCATCGCCTCGATTAGAGCTGCCCCAAATCCACCCGGGGCTGGTGCGCTCCCGCCACTCGCGCCGTGCCTCTTCGGCTTTTCCGAAGACCGCGACTGCTGCTTCGGGCCGGCGGCGGCCTGCCCGGCGGGCGCCCCACCTTCCTTGCGCATTGTCAGCCCGATGCGCTTGCGTCCGATGTCCACTTCGGTCACGTGGACCTGAACGACGTCGCCTGCCTTGACGATCTCATGCGGGTCCTTCACGAACCGGTCGGCCAGCTGGCTGATATGCACCAGACCGTCCTGATGCACGCCGATGTCGACGAAGGCACCGAAGGCGGCGACGTTGGTGACGGTCCCTTCCAGGCGCATGCCGGGTTTCAGATCCTTGATATCCTCGACCCCGTCGGTGAAGGTCGCCGTCTTGAACTCCGGCCTTGGATCGCGGCCAGGTTTCTCCAGCTCCAGGAAGATGTCTCGCACGGTCGGCAGGCCGAAGGAGCCCATCACGAAGTCTTCCGCGCGCAGTCCTTTGAGGGCGCCCGCCGTACCGATGATCTGCCGGATATCGCGCCCGCAGGCCGAGACGATGCGGCGGGCGACGTCATAGGCCTCCGGATGCACGGCCGAGGCGTCGAGCGGCTCGGCACCGTCGCGGATGCGCAGGAAGCCGGCGGATTGCTCGAACGCCTTCGGGCCGAGGCCGGTGACCGTCAGCAGCGACTTTCGTGACGGGAAGGAGCCATGCTGTTCGCGGTGGCGCACGATGGCTTCCGCGAGCGACGGGCCAAGCCCGGCCACCTGTGCCAGCAGCGGTGCCGAGGCGGTGTTGAGATCCACCCCGACAGCGTTCACGGCATCCTCCACCACCGCCTCGAGCGCCTGCGCCAGCCGGCGCTGGTCGACGTCGTGCTGGTACTGCCCGACGCCGATCGACTGGGGTGTGATCTTCACCAACTCTGCCAGCGGATCCTGCAGACGCCGGGCGATGGAGACCGCGCCGCGGAGCGAGACATCGAGATCGGGAAACTCCCGCGCGGCAAGCTCAGAGGCCGAATAGACCGAGGCGCCGGCCTCCGAGACGACGACCTTGGTCGGCGCCTTCACGCCCGCGGGCAGCAGCCGGAGCGTGTCTGCGACGAGCTTCTCCGTCTCCCGGCTGGCCGTCCCGTTCCCGATCGCAATCAGCTCCACACCATGGCGCGAGACGAGCTCTGAAAGCTTCGCCTCCGCACCGCGCACGTCCATCCTGGGCTGGAACGGGTAGATCGTCGCGGTCTCGAGAAGCTTGCCGGTCTTGTCGACCACCGCGCATTTCACTCCCGTGCGGATGCCGGGATCGAGCCCCAGCGTCGCCTTGGCGCCCGCCGGTGCCGCCAGAAGGAGATCCTTGAGGTTGCGCGAGAAGACCGCGATGGCCTCCTCATGGGCGCGCTGGCGCAATTCTGTCAGCAAATCGATATAGATCGTGAGGGAGAACTTCACCCGCCAGGCCCAGCCCGCCACGTCCCGCAGCCACCGGTCGCCCGGGGTGTCCCCGGACGTGTCGAGGGATGCCGCGATCATGGCGACAGCCTGCGGCACCCCGGTCTCTGGGTCGGGGGCAATCTCCATCGTGACGATCTCTTCCTTGGCTGCCCGCAGGATGGCAAGCGCGCGGTGAGAGGGGATATCGGCCCACTTTTCCCGCTGATCGAAGTAGTCCGAGAACTTTGCCCCCTGCTCCTCCTTGCCCTCGATCACCTTCGAGGAGACGAAGGCTTCGCGCCGCATGAAGTCCCGAAGCCGGCCCAGGAGGTCTGCCCGCTCGGAAAGCTCTTCGGTCAGGATGTCGCGCGCCCCGGCAAGCGCCTCCTTCACGGTCGGCACAGCCTCGCTGACATAGCCCTCGGCGTGGGTTTCGGGGGCTATCGCGCGGTCGGCGATGATCTTGCTCAGCAAAGGCTCGAGACCGTTCTCCCTTGCGACCATCGCCTTGGTGCGCCGCTTCGGCTTGAACGGCAGGTATATGTCTTCAATGGATGCCTTGGTCTCCGCCCGCGTTATCGCCCGAACCAGATCGTCGGTAAGCTTGCCCTGCTCGCCGATCGATTTCAGGATCGACTCGCGGCGCGCCTCGAGCTCGCGCAGGTAGGTGAGCCGGTCCGACAGGGTCCGCAACTGCGTGTCGTCGAGCCCGCCCGTGACCTCCTTGCGATAGCGCGCAACGAAGGGAACCGTCGCGCCCCCGTCGAGAAGCGCCGCCGCTGCGCTCACCTGCGCCGGGCTGGCGGCGATTTCCTGGGCGATGATGCGGGCGATGTGGGCGGCGGTCTGGGTCAAGGCAAGCTCTCCATCAGGCGGAACGCCGTGATAGCCATCGCGCGCCGGCCTCGCAAGATCGCGTGCCGGGCCCGGATGGGCTGCAGCGCCTTCAGATCCCTGCCCCGGCCTGCCGCGACAGCATCGCCTGATCCTTTCGGCCCGATATTGCGGGACCTTTTCGGGTTTCCGACGGCGCGAGCGACGGAAAACGACACCAGGGTGGCCGGCAAGGCATCGAAAAAGTGACCGGCCCGTTGATCCTCAGGCGGCCTGCGCCTCGCCACGGCCGCGAAGGTGATCGAAGGCCAGCAACAACAGGCAGATCAGGACGACGGGCCAGAAGATCAGGGTCAGCGTGTTCCAGCCGAAGTCGTTCAGCACCTGCCCAGAGGCGAGCGAAGACAGTGCGACGCAGCTGAACAGAATTGCATCGTTGAAGCCCTGCGCCTTGTTCTTTTCCGATGGGTGGTAGCAGCTCGCGACCATCGACGTGGCCCCGATGAAGCCGAAGTTCCAACCAAGGCCGAGCAGGACGAGGGCCGCCCAGAAATTCCACAGCGCGAAGCCGAGATGGGCCACGACGGCGCAGCAAAGAAGAATTGCAAGACCCGTTGCGACGATCCTGTGCTTGCCGAAGCGGGCGATCAGGCGGCCCGTGAAGAAGCTCGGCGCGAACATCGCCATGACGTGCCACTGGATGCCCCAGGTGGCGAGGTTCGCCGACAGGCCATGCGCGACCATGGCAAGCGGGGCGGCGGTCATCATGAACGTCATCAGGGCATAGGAGGCGGTGGCGCAGACCAGAGCGGTGACAAAGCGGCGCTGCGTGACGATCTCGGCCAACGGGCGGGGCGGCGCATCCGATTCCCCCTCGTGCAGCTCATGCTTTTCGGGAATGCGCAGGAAGGAGAGGACGAAGGCCCCGACCAACGCCAGCGGTATCATCGCGGCAAAGGCCCCGGCGAACATGACCGGTGCGAACAGCGTTCGGGTATGGATCACCGTCTGCGGACCGATGATCGCGGCGAAGACACCGCCGATCAGGACCAGAGAGATCGCCTGCGGCTTGAACGCAGGCGGAGCGGCATCGGCGGCGGCAAAGCGATATTGCTGCACAAAGGAATTGCCGAATCCGGCAAGCAACAGCGCTGCCACGAGCAGCCAGAAGCTGCCGGCAAACAGCGCCGCGGTTGCCAGCGCCCCGCCGGCGATCGGAAACAGCGTGCCGACCATGAAGCCGGCGCGCCGCCCAAGACGGCGCGTGACCGCGGCCGCGATCACCGCGCCGATCGCGACCCCCGCGGTGAAGCCCGTGACCGGGGCGGTCGCCATCGATTTATCGGCGCCGAGCAGGTAGCTCCCCGCAAGACCGCCCATCGAAATGCTGATCGGCCCGACCGAGCCGACGATCGCCTGGCTCGCTGCAAGCAGGAGAGAATTGCGGCGCGCCTGGGCGCGCGCGTCAGACGGACGCCCCATGCCATTGCCGGTTGCGGTGCTCACGTTCTGCGTCCCCTTGCCAGGCCGAAGCGGCGGGCGGCGCACTTGGGAATGGTGCGGGCGACCTCGGCACGTGTCGAGGCCGCTGCGCGGCAGCGCGTCGCCATGCGGCCGCGCAAGAGGCCGGAATAAATGGATGCCACATCAGACATGAGACTGCCGTAGCACAGCCCGGCGGCCTTAAGAACACCCCATTTCGGGCCTTCGGTCGCGGCGGTCTGCAAGCGCCTGTTCAGGCCGGGCATGGACCGCTGCCGGCCGCGACGGAAGTCGACCCTTATACGGCGGCCGCGCGGACTCTGGCGGCCACAGGCACTCCGCCCGCCTAGAGCTCCAGGTACATCTCGGATCCGCGCTGAACGACCC
>NZ_RRYH01000069.1 GCF_004010155.1 Solirhodobacter olei
CCGTCCTGCTGCAGCTCCAGCGCGATGTTGGCGAGGTCGAGGCGGGCGATGTCGGCAGGCATGTCGGGGGTCCTTTGATCCGGGGCCAAGCGGCGGGTTTCCCCGAGGCCTATCCGATCCGGATAGGGTCTGGCCAGCCGGCATGCGAGGGCCGGCGGCCCTGCGGCCGCCGGCCCCGAACCTGCGCCTCGGAGGGCTACTGGCCGGCCGCCTGCCGCGATGCGTGCAACTCGTGTTCCAGCGTTTCGAGGCCTGCGCCGCCGGCCATGTGGAACATGAGGTTTTCGAGCGTCAGCTCGGCGCGTGGGGTGTCGAGGTCGACCTCGCCGCGGCGGAGCACCATGAAATGGTCGCCGACGAGATAGGCGTGATGCGGGTTGTGGGTGATGAAGATCACGCCGATGCCCTGCTCGCGGGCGGCCTGGGCGATGTAGCGCAGAACGAGGCCCGACTGCGCCACGCCG
>NZ_RRYH01000007.1 GCF_004010155.1 Solirhodobacter olei
GATTGCAGCGCCTCATAGAGATCGGGGCCGGGGCCGGCCCATTGAAAACACGGGGCGCGACTTAGCGAAGGCCCCCGGGAAAATCAAGCGTCACTTCGTCAAGGCCGGGGTCGCGGCCGGGACCACGGCTTTCGCGGAGGCCGCTGCGCCCGGCTTGGCCGCCGCATCCGCCCCCTTGTCCCCCGTCTTGGCCGACGTCTTGCCCGCCGGGGGCTTCGGTTCCGGCACCGGCTCGCCGGTCGCGGGGAACCACTCGGGATGCTTCAGCAGCCAGCCCTCGATGTCCTTCACCGCGTTGTAGCTGAGCACCTTCATCTGCTCGGCCTTGGTGCGGGTCAGGCCCGAGCCGATGATCGTCTGCGGACTCGTCCCCTCGAAGACGATGAACCGCTTCGGCACGGGGTTCAGCATCTCCTGCTTGGCGTCGTAGAAAACCAGAACCTGGATCACCAGCACCGATTTCGGCGACAGCAGGATCGGAATGCCCGGCGGGGCCAGCGCATAGCCTTCCACCGTGATCGCGAAATCATAGTAGGTGTCGCCGTCATAGCGCCCGAAGCGGTCGACCATCGCCTTGTTCAGCGCGTCCTTCCACTCCTGCTCGGTCGCGGTGCGCGAGATCGGGCTCTTCTCCATATTGTCGTCGATCACTGCATGGACGCCCAGAAGGAACCGCCCCAGCGGCGGCGGCGGCTTGTTGAGATCATCCTTGGGCGCACAGGCGGCGGTCAGCGCCAGAAGAAGCGCGGCGATGGTCGGGCGGAACATGCGGGACGTCATCGGCTCTTTCGCTCTCCCTCCGGGTCCGCGCAGACTTACCCCAGCCCCGCCCGGGGGGCAATCGCAAGCCCCCGCTCGCCTGCAGTCTGGCCGAAATGTCCCGCGGGATCGTGGACCGCGCGCCCGCACGGTCCACCCGCCCGCGTTGCCCGCACCGGACGCCCCGCCTATATCCGCTAAAAGGCAGAAGGGGTCCCCATATGGCGATGGTGCAGACAGCCGCTGCGACGGGCGGCGCGGAGTACCCCGTCCGGGTGCCGCTGGTGACCGAGCCGCTCGGCATCCTCGGCTCCTTCCGCAACGCGCGCCGCAATGTGCTGGAGCTGATCCCCGAGATCGCCACCCATGTCCCCATCGTATCCGGCCGCACCGGCAAGCGCTGGCACATGGTCATGGACCCGGAGTCCAACCGCCACATCCTGAAGGACGCGGTGGAGACCTACCCCAAGTCCGACGTCACCAAGATGATCCTGCGCCCCGCGATCGGCGACAGCCTCTTCGTTGCCGAGGGGGCGCACTGGCACTGGCAGCGCCGGGTCGCGGCCCCGGTCTTCACCCATCGCAACATCGCGAACCTCGCCCCGGTCATGACGGCGGCGGCAGAGCGCGCCTCCGACCGCATCGCGGCCCAGGCCGGCCGCGCCGCCAATCTCTTCGACGAGATGGTCGCCGCCACCTTCGAGGTCATCGCCGATGTCACCCTGTCCGGCGGCAAGGCCTTCGACCGCGAGGCGACGCATCGCGCGATCAACGCCTATATCGCCGATACCGCCAAGGTCTCGCTGCTCGACGTGATCGGCGCGCCGGCCTGGATCCCGCGCTTCAAGCGCCTCTTCGCCACCTCGGCGATGACCGAGATGAAGGAGGTGGCCGATGCCGCGATCGAGGCGCGGCGCGGCAGCGGGCCGCAGCCGGTGCCGGACCTGCTGGACCTCCTCCTTGACGGCGAGGACCCGAAGACGGGGCGTCGGATGTCGACGACCGAGCTTCGCGACAACCTGCTGACCTTCATCGTCGCGGGGCATGAGACGACGGCGCTGACGCTGGCCTGGTCGCTCTATCTCTGCGCCTTCGACCCTTCGGTGCAGGACCGCGCCCGGGCCGAGGCGCAGGCGGTCCTCGGCGACCGCGCCGCCACGGCCGCGGACATCCCCCGCCTGCCCTATATCCGTCAGGTTATCGACGAGGCCCTGCGGCTTTACCCGCCCGCGGCCTTCCTGTCGCGCACGGCGCTGAAGTCCGACCGGCTCTGCGGACGAGAGGTCCGCCCCGGCGACACGGTGATGCTGCCGATCTACGCGCTCCACCGCAACACGTTGCTCTGGGATGACCCGCACCGCTTCGACCCGGAGCGTTTCGCCGGGCGCGAGGGGATAGACCGCTTCGCCTACCTTCCCTTCGGCGACGGGCCCCGGATCTGCATCGGCGCCTCCTTCGCGGTGCAGGAGGCGGTGATCATCCTCGCCACGCTGCTGGCGCGCTTCCGCTTCGCCCGCGTGGCGGGCCGCGATCCGAAGCCCGTGCTGATCCTGACGCTGCGCCCCGAAGGCGGCGTCTGGCTGGGCGTGGAGCGGGCCTGAGGCCTATTCCGCCTCCGCCCTCTGCGCGCGCTCGATCCGCAGGAATTCCCGCATCCGCTGACCCGGGTCGCGCCCGGTCGAGGCCCCCCGGTGCAGCGCCTTCTCGCGTGCTCCGGGTCCGCCCACGCTGCGCTCGATCTCGAGATAGGGCTTCACACGGTCCCCCTCGCCGCCGCGCGGCCGGTCGATGAGATGCTTGCTCATGGCGTTCCTCCCGTCTCTCTGAGGGGCCAGTCTAGCACGGATGGGCGGTCTCCGGGGCGGGGAATCGATCAGATCATCGGGATCGGCGAGCCCCCGCCCGGCTCAGCCGAGCCTCCCGGCGGCCCAGCGCGCGGCCTCCGCCACCACCGGATCGGGATCGCCCAGATGCGCCTCCGCCGCCGCCCGCAGGCCCGCGTCGCCGCTGTTGCCGATGGCGTAAAGCACGTTGCGCAGAAACCTGTCCCGCCCGATCCGCTTGATCGGACTGCCGGAGAAGCGCGCCCGGAACGCCGCATCGTCAAGCCCGGCCAGCTCTGCCAGCTCCGGCTCGCCCACCCGGTCGGCATAGCCCGCCTCATGCGCCGCGGCCGCGAACTTGTTCCACGGGCAGACGGCAAGGCAGTCGTCGCAGCCATAGATCCGGTTGCCCAGAAGCGGCCTCAGCTCCTCCGCCACCGGCCCCTTGTGCTCGATCGTCAGGTAGGAGATGCACCGCCGCGCGTCGAGCCGGTAGGGCGCCGGAAAGGCCCGCGTCGGGCAGATGTCGAGGCAGGCCCGGCAGGACCCGCAGTGATCCGTCTCCGCGCTGTCCACCGGCAGCTCCAGCGTGGTGAAGATCGCGCCGAGGAAGAACCAGCTGCCCAGCGCGCGCGAGACGAGGTTCGTGTGCTTGCCCTGCCAGCCCAGCCCGGCCGCCTGCGCCAGGGGCTTCTCCATCACCGGCGCGGTATCGACGAAAACCTTGATCTCGCAGGGCTGCCCCGCCCGTTCCGCCTCGGCGATCAGCCAGCGGCCCAGCCGCTTGAGCCGCTTCTTGACGAGGTCGTGGTAATCCCTGCCCCGGGCATAGACGCTGATGCCACCCCTCTCCGGCCGCTCCAGCACCGCCAGCGGATCCGTCTCCGGCCCGTAGCTCTCCGCCAGCATGATGACCGACCGCGCCTCGGGCCAGAGCGCCGCGGGATCGCCGCGCCAGGCCATCCGCTCCGCCATCCAGCCCATCTGGCCATGCAGGCCCGCGGCCACGAAGGCCTCAAGCCGCCCCGCCGCTTCCGGGATCGCCCCCGGCCGGCAGATCCCGAAGCCCGAGAACCCCTCTTCCCGCGCCCGCGTCTCCAGCCGCCCTTTCAGGATGGAAGGCTCCACGCCTCCTCCTTCTTTTTCTGTCCAGAAATATCCTCGGGGGGTGCGGGGGGCAGACAGGCCCCCGCCCGCGCCCTCAGAAATCCAGATCCGAATAATGCGCCGGCTGCGGGAAGCCCGGCACCTGGTCGACCAGCAGCGTCCGGAAGGCCGGGCGCGACTTGATCTTGGCGTACCAGTCCTTCACCACCTGGCTGCGGTTCCAGTCGACATCCGAGATGTAGTCGAGGCAGCTGAGCTGCGCCGCCGCCGCGAAATCCGCCAGCGTCATCGCATCGCCCGCCAGCCACCGGCGCTGGTCCAGCAGCCAGGCCATGTAGTCGAGGTGATACTTGATCCGCGCCGCGCCGGTCTTGACGTTCCGCGAATCCGGGTAGCCGGCGCCCTGCACCTTCTTGTGGACCCGCTCGTAAAGCAGGTTCGCCGTCACCTCGGCATGGAACTTGTCGTCGAACCAGGCGCAGAGGCGGCGCACCTCGTAACGCTCCTCGGCCCGCTTCGGCATCAGCGGCGGGTCGGGATATTTCTCCTCCAGCAGCTCGCAGATCGCCTGGCTCTCCGGATGCATCCGGCCCTCGAGCCGCAGCACGGGCACCTTGCCGGCCGGGTTGCGGCGCAGGAATTCGGGCTGCTGCTCCCAGTAGCGCTCCTCGACCAGTTCGACCTCGATCCTCTTCTCGGCGAGCGTCAGGCGAACCTTGCGGCAGAAGGGAGACAGGGCGAAATGGTAGAGACGGTTCATCGAAATGCTTGTCCGGCGGTTGGGGTTCTCCCTGAATGCCCCGGCGAGGGGCCAAATTCAATCCTCGTCGGTGCCGCAGGCGGGAAGGCTGGCCGGCACATGCCGATCACTTCCGCTCGAAGCAGCGTGCGCGCCCGTCGGCCTCGATCGTCGCCGCGCCATCGGCGATCTCTCTCGCGCGCTTGCGAAGGTAGGCGGTGGGATGCGCGGCATCCCGCCCCTTGGGGTCGGGCAGCACCGCAGCCAGCAGCGCCGCCTGTTCCGGGGTGATCTTGCCCGGTTCCACCCGGAAGGCCCGCGCAGCCCCGGCGGTGAAGCCGAAGGCGCCGTCGCCGGTCTCGGCCACGTTGAGATAGACCTCGAGGATCCGCCGCTTCGACCAGAAGATCTCCATCACCGGCGTCAGAAGCGCCTCCAGCGCCTTGCGCGGCCAGCTGTGGCCCTGCCAGAGGAAGACGTTCTTGACCACCTGCTGATCGATGGTCGACCCGCCCCGCTCCGCCCCCGCCTCTGCGGCGGCCCGGATCGCGGCAATGTCGAATCCCCAGTGCTCGCAGAAATTGGCATCCTCCGCCGCGACGACCGACCGCGCCATCACCGGCGAGAACTCCTTGAGCGGCGTCCAGCGCCGCTCGACATGGCCCAGCCGCAGGCTTTCGGAGAAGATGTAGGGCGTCGTCGGCGGGTTCACGAAGCGGAAAAGGACGATCAGCGCGACGAAGATCCCGGCCACGACCGCCAGCGCGCGCAGCAGCCACCAGCGGACCGGCCGCCAGAGCGCGCGCAGCCGCGCGCCGCGCGTGGCCTCCGCCTTGCGCCCGCCCTTCTTCGCCTTGCCCCGTCCGCCCGAGCCCTTCTGCGCCATGCCCCGCCGTCTCGCCCCACGTTTTACCCGACCGTCCCGACCGTCCGTCAGACCTAACCCAAGCCCCTCCCCGGCACCAGACCGGCGGGCCAGGCGGGCAATCTGAGTCCCAAGCGCCACGCATGGGGCCCGAGCGCGCCCGCAACACGCCCGGCACCTTGCGCTTTATGACGGTTTCATGGAGAAATGCGCGACTTTCCGCGCATCGGTCGCCACTGGCCGGGGAACGCGCCGATGGAGCGCCGATGGAGCAAGGACGACTGGACCGATGACCGCCCGCCCGCTTCTGAGCGCCTGCCTCGCCGCGATGCTGCTTCCCGCCGCGGCTCAGGCCTACCGGATCAGCGATCCGCTAGCCGCCAAACCAGCCGAGCTGCGGGTCACAATCACTCTGCCCCCGGGCTTCGAGATCGAGGCGGGCAGCGCCCAGCTCACCGTCACCGCGACCAATCCCAGAACGCAGGAGGCCGCGCTTTCGGCCGACGCGCTCCGGGCGGCAGGCCGCGACGGCGCGGCGCGGGTCTTCGCGCTTGCCGATCCCGCGGGCTCGCAATTCGCCGGGCTCGAAACCCGGGTGGCGGCCTGGCGCGCGGCAAAGATCGCCACAGCGGCACAGATTGACGTCGCCTTCACCCCCTGCCGAAGCGACCCCGGGGCCGCGACCTCGGGCGCGATGGCGCTCTCGATCCAGCCCGCGCCGGGCGCGCCGCGGCTGGTGCTGCTGCCCGCGGGGACCACGCTCGCGGCCTATCTCGGCGGTGCTCCCGTGGCGGATTGCCCGAAATAGGCCCGCACCAAGCCGGTGCCGGATCGGCGGTGCGATACGGTGTCAAAGCGGTGCAGAAGCGGTGCTTTAGCGGTATTCGGTTTTCCGAGCATTTTTAGGGGCTTGCGCCCGATCCGCCCGTAAAAGTCGGCAGCACCGCCACGCAATTGAAATACTTTGTTAACCTGCGCCCCGCGTGTCATTGAGATTTCACTGGGCCGATGTTACGTTTTGATCACCCAGCGCCGGGGTACAGTCGGCGCGCATGTGGAGGACGATGTCCTGTCTCAACTCATGCCGGCAGCGGGCACAGACGCTGCAACGAGGGCGCCGATGACGACGGCGCCGCGCATCGCGATCTCCGCCAAGGAGCTTCTGGATCGCATCCTCGCCTCCCTCGACGATGACAAGGCAGAAGACGTTGTGACGATCGACCTGCGCGGTCGCTCGGACGTCGCCGATTACATGGTCGTCTGCTCCGGCCGCTCCTCGCGGCAGGTCACGGCCATCGCCGAGAAGCTGGCCGACCGCCTGAAGCAGGACGCCGGGCTTGCCTGCAAGATCGAGGGCAAGGCCACGGGCGACTGGGTGCTGATCGACGCGGGCGACGTGATCGTTCACGTGTTCCGTCCGGAAGTGCGCGAGTTCTATCAGCTCGAAAAGATGTGGATGCCCACCGCGCAGGCCGCGCGGAACTGAATGCGCGTCCATATCTGCGCCGTCGGCCGGCTCCGCGCCGGCCCGGAGCGGGAGTTGGTACAGGACTACCTAACCCGGTTCGACCGGACCGGGCGGCCCTTGGGCCTTGGCCCGGCGATCCTCGCCGAGGTCGAGGACAAGAAGGGCGGCGGGATGGAGGCGGAAGCCGCGCTTCTGGCGCGGGCAGTCCCCTCCGGCGCCCTGACCTGCCTCCTCGATGAACGCGGCAAGTCCCTGAAATCGCCTGATTTTGCCGATCAGCTCGGCCGCTGGCGCGATGCCGGCCGGCAGGACGTGGCCTTCCTGATCGGCGGCGCCGACGGGCTGGCGCCGGAGCTGCGGCAGGGCGCGGATTTCGCGATCTCCTTCGGCCGGATGGTCTGGCCGCATCTGCTGGCCCGGGTGATGCTGACCGAACAGCTCTACCGCGCCGCCACGATCCTTGCGGGCAGCCCCTACCACCGCGCCTGACGGCAGATATCCCGCCTGCCGCGGCGATATTCGGGGACAGGAGGGGGGCGGAATGCCCCCGGTAGCGCCGCAAAATCCTGCGTGACCCGTCCCGCCCCGCGGTTGCCCCCCGCTTGGCCTCGGCGTAGAACGGGCCGGACCCGCGAGAGGAGCCTCCCATGCCTGCACCGAAGCCCGTCGTTCTCTGCATTCTCGACGGCTGGGGCCTCAGCCCGGACACATCCGCCAACGCGCCCTATCTCGCCAGGACGCCGACCTTCGACCGGCTGATGGAGACCTGCCCGCATGCGATCCTGCACACCTCCGGCCGCGACGTCGGCCTGCCGGACGGGCAGATGGGCAACTCCGAGGTCGGCCACATGAACATCGGCGCGGGCCGCATCGTCTGGATGGATCTCGGCCTCATCGACAAGGCGATCGAAGAGGGCTCCTTCGAGAAGAACGACGCCCTCAACGCGTTCATCGACGCGCTGAAGGAAAGCGGCGGCACCGCGCATCTGATGGGCGTCGCCTCCGACGGCGGGGTGCATGGCCACATCCGCCACCTGATCCGCGCGATCGAGATCATCGCCGGCGCCGGCGTCCCGGTCACCGTCCACGCCATCACCGACGGGCGCGACGTGGCGCCGACCTCGGGCAAGGGCTTCGTCCAGGACCTCGCCGACAGCCTGCCTGATGGCGCCCGCATCGGCACCGTCGTCGGCCGCTATTTCGCCATGGACCGCGATAACCGCTGGGATCGCGAGGAGAAGGCCTACAACGCCATGGTCAAGGCCGAGGGGCCGACCGCGCCCGACGCCGCCTCCGCCGTGCAGGCCGCCTATGACCGCGACGAGACCGACGAGTTCATCACCCCCACCGTGATCGAGGGCTACGCCGGCGCGAAGGATGGCGACGGCTTCTTCTGCCTGAACTTCCGGGCCGACCGCGCGCGGGAAATCCTGCTGGCCATCGGCCAGCCCGGCTTCGACAGGTTCGACACCGGCCCCCGGCCGAAATGGGCGAAACTCCTTGGAATGGTGGATTATTCCACCACCCACAACGAATTCATGACCACCGCCTACCCCAAGCAGGTGGTCACCAACACGCTCGCCGAATGGGTGGCCGGCAAGGGCCTGCGCCAGTTCCACATCGCAGAGACCGAGAAATACCCCCATGTCACCTTCTTCCTGAACGGCGGCAAGGAGGAGCCCGAGACCGGCGAGGAGCGCTACATGGCCGCCTCGCCCAAGGTCGCGACCTATGACATGCAGCCAGAGATGTCCTCGGTCGAGGTGACCGACCATCTCGTCGCCGCGATCCACGAGCGCTTCGACCTGATCGTGATCAACTACGCCAACCCCGACATGGTTGGCCATACCGGCAGCCTGAAGGCCGCCATCGCCGCCTGCGAGGCGGTCGACCTGGGCCTCGCCCGCGTCACGGAGGCGCTGCATCAGGAAGGCGGCGCGATGATCGTCACCGCCGACCATGGCAATTGCGAGGTGATGGTCGATCCCGTGACCGGCGGCCCGCACACCTCGCACACCACCAACCCGGTGCCGGTGATCCTGGTCGGTGGCCCCGAGGGGGCGAAGCTGCACGAGGGCCGGCTGGCCGATCTCGCGCCGAGCCTGCTGGACCTGATGCAGATTGCCCCACCGGAAGAGATGACCGGAAAGAGCCTGATCGACAGATGACGCCCCGCCGCGTCCCGATCCTCGCGCCGGTCCTGGCGCTGGCCCTGCTCGCGGCCGGGCCGGCCGCTGCGGCCGAAGACGCCGTGGCCCAGGCCCGTGCGGCGGCGGCCGCGCTGCAGGCCTCGATTGCGGCCATGCAGAAGGCCGAGGGCGCGACCGACCGCGTGAAGGCGCTGACGACAACGATCGTGGCCTATGAATCCGGCCTGTCCGCGCTGCGCGCCGGACTGCGCCGAGTTACCTTCCGCGAGGACGCACTCAGGGCCGAGTTCGCCTCCAAGCGGCAGCGGATCTCGCAATTGCTCGGGGTGCTCAGTGCCATCGGCCGCTCGCCCGGCCCGATCTCGCTTCTGAACCCGGACGGGCCGCTCGGCACCGTGCGCGCCGGCATGCTGGTCTCGGACGTGACGCCCGGCCTTCAGGCCGAGGCCGAGGGGCTGCGCAAGCAGCTCGCCGAGGTGGCGGCGCTGCGGGCCTCGCAAGAGGCGGCGGCGCAGGCGCTCAAGGCCGGGCTCAAGGCGGTGGAGGCGGCACGGGTCGACCTCAGCCAGGCGGTGTCGGACCGCAAGAACCTGCCGAAGAATTTCACCGAAAGCCCCTCCGACCTCGCCATGCTGGCCTCCGGCGTCAAGACGCTCGGCGATTTCGCTGATGCGCTGTCCGACCGCAGGATGGCCCAGGCAAACCCGACACGGACCTTTTCCTCAGCCAAGGGCACGTTGCCCTGGCCGGTCCAGGGCACCATCCTGCGCCATGCCGGGCAGGCCGATGCGGCGGGCATCGTGCGCCCCGGCGTGGTCATCGCCACCCGGCCCCGCGCACTCGTCACCGCACCCTGGGATGCGACGATCCGTTACCGCGGTCCGCTCCTCGACTACGGAAATGTGATGATTCTCGAGCCGGGCGGCGGCTATCTGATCATCCTTGCCGGCCTCGATCAGGTATATGGCAATGTGGGCGACATCATAACGGCCGGCACGCCTGTCGGTCTCATGGGCGGAAAGGACGCGGATCCGAAGGAGTTCATGGCGAGCACCAAAGATGGCGGTGGCGCCGGGGCGACGGAAACGCTTTATATGGAACTCAGGCAGGGTGCCACGCCGGTCAATCCGGAGGACTGGTTCGCCAAGGCAAAGGAATAGGACGACGCGATGAAGAAATTCGTGATGGCCGCCGTGGGCGGGACGCTCGCCGGGATCGTGGTGACCACCCAGGTCGCCGGGCCCTTGCTGGCGCAGACCACGAAGGACAATTCTACCGTCTACCAGCAGCTTGATCTTTTCGGCACGGTCTTCGAACGGATCCGCGCGCAATATGTCGAGCCGGTCAGCGCCAAGAAGCTGGTTGAGGCCGCGATCAACGGCATGCTGACCTCGCTCGACCCGCATTCGAGCTACATGGACGCCAAGGAATACGCCGCGATGCAGGTGCAGACCCGCGGCGAGTTCGGCGGCCTCGGCATCGAGGTCACCATGGACCAGGGCTATATCAAGGTCGTCTCGCCGATCGACGGAACCCCCGCCGCCAAGGCCGGGGTGAAGCCGGGCGATTACATCGTGAAGGTCGACGGCAAGTCGGTCATGGGCCTGACCCTCGACCAGGCGGTGGAACTGATGCGCGGCCCGGTCGGCTCCGAGATCAAGCTGGAAATTGTCCGCAAGGACGTGAAGGACCCGATCGACCTGAAGCTGACCCGCGACACGATCAAGCTGACCGCGGGCAAGGGCTATCTCGAGGGCCATACCGCGGTGCTGCGGCTGACGACCTTCAACGACCAGACCTACCCCGATCTGGTCTCCGGCCTGAAGAAGGCCGAGGACGAGGCCGGCGGGCTGGACAAGATCAATGGCGTGGTGCTCGACCTGCGCAACAACCCCGGCGGGCTGCTGACCCAGGCGATCAAGGTCTCCGACGCGTTCCTCAACAAGGGCGAGATCGTCTCCACCCGCGGCCGGCACGCGGAAGACGGCGAACGCTGGAATGCCACCGCGGGCGACCTGATCGACGGCAAGCCGATGGTGGTGCTGATCAACGGCGGCACTGCCTCGGCGGCAGAGATCGTCACCGGCGCGCTGCAGGACCATCACCGCGCCATCGTCATCGGCACCAAGAGCTTCGGCAAGGGCTCGGTGCAGACGATCATCCCGATCAAGGGCGAGGGCGCGATGCGTCTGACCACGGCGCGCTACTATACGCCCTCGGGGCGCTCGATCCAGGCGCTCGGCATCTCGCCCGACATCGTCGTGCCGCAGGAATCGGCCAAGCCGCTTCCGGCCGACGAGCAGAGCAACCAGCCGACTTCGGAAGCCGATCTGAAGAACATCCTGACGAATGACTCGATGACCAAGGGCGAGAAGAAGCAATACCTGGAAGAGCAGAAGGCCGCCGCCGAGGCCGCCAAGCTGCGCGACAAGGACTTCCAGCTCGCCTATGCGATCGACATTCTGCGCGGCCTCTCCGTGGTCGACAAGGAACGCGCCGCGCTGGGGGGCGGGGCACCCGCCCCGGCCGCTGCCGCGCCGGCCAAGAACTGAGAAGGGCGGACCGGGCACGTCCCGGTCCGTAGTGTCGCATGACAGCGAGTGATCTTCCCTACCGCCGCGGCGCCGGCGTGGTGCTGATCAACCCCGAGGGGCTGATCTTCGCCGGCCGCCGCCGCGACACCGACGCCCCGGCCTGGCAGATGCCCCAGGGTGGCATCGACGCGGGCGAGGCCCCGGCGGATGCCGCCCTGCGCGAGCTCTGGGAAGAGACCGGCGTGACCGCTTCGCTGGTCGAACCGCTGGCCGAGGCGCCCGGCTGGATCCGCTACGACCTGCCGATGGAGCTTCTCGGCAAAGTCTGGAAGGGCCGCTACCGCGGGCAGGAGCAGCGCTGGTTCCTCTACCGTTTCCTCGGCCGGGACGCCGACGTGAACATCGCGACGGAACACCCCGAATTCTCCGACTGGCGCTGGATCGGCGCGGAGGAGATGCTGGCCTCCATCGTCCCCTTCAAGCGCGCGCTCTATTCCGAGGTGATCGCGGCCTTCCGGCCCTGGCTCGCCTGAAGGCCGCCGAAGGGAGTATTCTTCCCAAGAAGAAAAGCAGGCCCCCGGGCTTTCGCCTTGGTCCAGATATTCCTGCCGGAGGCCCCCCGGCCCCGCCGCTCAGAGCAGAGCCCGGACGAAGGCGCGGTCGCCCGCGCTGCCAAGCTCCCGCGCCGCCACCTCAATCGACATCCAGACCGCGCTGTGCCCCGCCTCCGCCGGCGGCCCGAGCGGGCGCACCGGACGGGCGAGGTAGAGCGTGCATAGCTTCTCTGCCCAGAAGCCGTAGTCCGGCATGTATGTGAAGCGGCGGAAGGCACCGAGGCGGCGGATCGGCGCGACGCGCCAGCCGGTCTCCTCGTAGACCTCGCGGTGGAGCGCCTGCAGCGGCGATTCGCCCGGATCGATGCCGCCGCCCGGAAGCTGGAACTCCGGCACCGGGGACGCCTGGTGGGTGACGAGCAGCGAATCGCCCTCGCGCAGCACCGCGTAAACCCCGGCACGGCGCCGATAGATCTTGCCGTGCCGCACCGCCTCGCCGTATCGCCGGATCATGCCGCCCCCTTGGTCGCCCGGTTGCCCTGACTATATGGCTGCGGTATGCCAAGACCGGCTCTCCAAGGAAACCCCGTGACCATCGGATCTATCATCGCCTGGGACGATACCGTCCTGCCGTTCCAGCTCGACCGCGCCAATATCCGCGGCCGGGTGGTGCGGCTTGACGGCGCACTGGAGCGGATGCTCTCCCAGCACGCCTATCCCGCCCCGATCTCTGCGCTGGTGGCGGAGGCTGCGCTTCTGACCGCGCTGATCGGCCAGACCATCAAGCTGCGCTGGCGGCTTTCGCTACAGATCCGCGGCACCGGCCCGGTGCAGATGGTCGCGACCGACTACTACGCCCCGAGCGAGGGCGGGAACCCGGCGCAGGTCCGCGCCTATGCGCATTTTGACGAGGCCGCACTCGACCCCGACGCCGATCCCTTCTCGCTGCTGGGCGAGGGCTATTTCGCAATCGTCATCGACCAGGGCCGCGGCATGGTGCCCTACCAGGGGATCACGCCGATCTCCGGCGACTCGCTTTCGGCCTGTGCCGAGACCTATTTCGCCCAGTCCGAGCAGCTTCCGACCCGCTTCGCGCTCTCCTTCGGCCCGGCCGGGGAAGATGGGTCGCAGGCCTGGCGCGGCGGCGGGATCATGATCCAGCTCATGCCCAAGGCCTCGCCCCACGCCAGCGGCGGCGGCAGCGGCGACGGCGGGCTGCTGGCCGCGACCGACATTCTGGACGGCGACGAGCAGGAGGACTGGCACCGTGCCAACCTGCTGCTCGACACCGTGGAATCCGAGGAACTCATCGGCCCGTCCGTGCAGTCGACCGACCTCCTGGTGCGTCTCTTCAACGAGGAAGGGCCGCGTGTCTTCGACCCGCAACCGGTCACCTTCGGCTGCTCCTGCTCGGCCGACAAGGTGCGCCGGAGCCTGTCGATCTATTCGGCTGACGAGATCGCGGACATGACAACGCCCGAAGGCATCGTTACCGCAGATTGCCAGTTCTGCGGTGCGCATTACGAGTTCGATCCGGCAAGCCTCGGCCGCGAGGCGAAGGGCGGCACCGGTGCGGCCGGCTGACCGGCCCGGGCCTGCCGCCCTCGACCCGCTGGCCCCGGTGCTGCGGGCGCTCGACCGGACGGCTGGCGCATCGTCGGATTTCGACCTGAACCCCGGCGCGGCGCTGCCACCGGGCCGGGTTCTGCGCCCCGCCGCGGTGCTGGTCCCCTTCCTCGTCACCGGCGAGGGGGCGGAGGTGATCCTGACCAAGCGCTCCTCCCGGCTGAAGCACCACCCCGGCCAGATCGCCTTTCCCGGCGGCAAGCTCGAACCCGAGGACCCGGACCCCGAGTCCGGCGCGCTGCGCGAGGCGCAGGAGGAGATCGGCCTCGACCCGGCCCGCGTCACCCTCCTCGGCCGGCTGCCCGCGCATGAGACGGTGACGAATTTCCGCGTCACCCCCATCCTTGGCCGCGTGACGGGCAGCTTCACCCCGGTGCCGCAACCCGGAGAGGTGGACGAGGTCTTCGCCGTCCCCTTCGCCCATCTCGCCGATCCCGGCCGCTTCCGGGTAGAGCGGCGGCGCTGGCGGGGCGAATGGCGAAGCTATTACATCGTCCCCTACGGCCCCTATTACATCTGGGGCGCCACGGCGCGGATCCTCTACGGGCTGGCGCAGAGGATGGCGCAATGAGGCTTGCCGCCGACTGGCTCGCGCGGGCCGAGACGCAGGCCGTCTGCGCCATGCTCGAGGGCGGCGGGCATCGTGCGCTCTTCGTCGGCGGGTGCGTCCGCAACGCGCTTCTTGGCATGGCCGTGACCGATATCGACATCGCCACCGACGCGCGGCCGGAGGCCGTCCTGCAGCTGGCCCAGGCCGCGGGGCTGAAGGCCGTCCCGACCGGGATCGAGCATGGCACCGTCACCGTGGTCTCCGCCGGGCACGCCCATGAGGTCACCACCTTCCGCCGCGACGTGGAGACCTTCGGCCGCCACGCAACCGTCGCCTTCTCCACCGACGTGGCCGAGGATGCGGCGCGGCGCGATTTCACCATGAACGCGCTCTACGCCACGCCTGGGGGGGAGGTGGTCGATCCGCTCGGCACCGGGCTGACCGATCTCACCGCCCGCCGCCTGCGCTTCGTCGGCGAGGCCCGGGCCCGGATCGCGGAGGACTACCTTCGCATCCTGCGATTCTTCCGGTTCCACGCCTGGTATGCCGACCCCGAGGCCGGTTTCGACCCGGACGGCCTCGCCGCCTGCGCCGAGCTTTCGGACGGGATAGAGAGCCTGTCGAGGGAACGTGTGGGTGCCGAGATGCGCAAGCTTCTTTCGGCCCCCGATCCGGCACCGGCCCTTGCGTCGATGGGACGGACAGGCGTTCTCGCCCATGTCCTGCCGGGCGCCGACCCGGCGCCGCTGGCGGTGCTGGTGCATCTGGAAGACGGCATGACGCCCCGCTGGCTTCGCCGCCTTGCGCTTCTCGCCGGGCCGGCGGCGGGCGAGGGGCTGCGGCTGTCGCGCGCCGACACGCGGGCGCTCGCGACCCTGCGCGAGGAGATCGGATCGCTCCGACCTGCCGCCGAACTCGGCTACCGCTACGGGGCCGAGGTGGCGGGCGACATCCTCCTCTGCCGCGCGGCGCTGACCGGTGCGCCGCTGCCCGACGGCTGGCGCGACGCGGTGGCCGAAGGCGCCGCTGCCGTCTTCCCGGTTCGGGCGGCGGACCTGATGCCGGCACTTTCCGGGCCGGCGCTCGGCCAGCGGCTGGCCGAGATCGAGGCGCGCTGGATAGCCTCCGGCTTCCGTCTCGGCCGGGACGAACTGCTGGACTAGGCCCGCCCCGGCACCCGAACATCGTAAGAGCAGTTTCCCTTCGCGCCGAACGAGCCTATATCCCGGTCATTGCGTGATGAGGCCCTGTTGATCCGTTTTTTCGAACGTCTCGTCGACCCCTACGTGGCATACCCCGAGCTGGACGCGCCGCCGCGGCGCCTCTGGCCCTTTCTGCGTGACTATACACGACCCTTCCGCCGCGTCTTCGCGCTGACCGGATTCACCTCGGTTCTGGTCGGCGCGGTGGAGCTGTCCCTGATCTGGTACATCGGCCGGATCGTCGACTTCCTCGATCACGGCACGCCGGCCACGGTCTGGCAGCAGCATGGCGGAGAACTCCTGTTCGCCGCGGCGCTGGTGCTTCTCGTGCGTCCGGCCCTCGGCGCGGTCAGCACCATGCTGATCCATAACGCGATCCTGCCGAACCTCGGCGCGCTGGTGCGCTGGCGGGCGCACCGCCACGTGCTGCGCCAGTCGATCGGCTGGTTCGAGAACGATTTCGCCGGCCGCATCGCCAACCGCATCACGCAGACGCCGATGGCGACGAGCGACGTCGTCTTCCACCTTTTCGACGCCGTCGCCTTCGCGGTGACGATGCTGATCGGCTCCGGCGTCGTTCTTTCGGGCACCGATCCCCGGCTGGTGCTGCCGCTCGTCATCTGGCTGGTGCTCTACCTCGCGCTGATCCGCTGGACGCTACGGCGCGCGGGTCCGGCGTCCAAGGCCGCATCCGATGCCCGCTCTGCCGTCCTCGGCCGGGTGGTCGACGCCTACACCAACATCCATTCGGTGAAGCTCTTCGCCCACCACGACACCGAGATCGGCTATGCCCGCGAGGTGATCGAGCAGGCGCGCGACAAGATCCGGACCGAGATGCGCATCATCTCGAGAATGGACATCATGCTGACCGTGCTGAACGGCGCGTTGATCGTATCGGTCACCGGCTGGGCGCTGGCGCTCTGGTTCCAGGGAGCGGCCAGCGTCGGCATGGTCGCCGCCGCCACCGCGCTGGTGCTCAGGCTCAACAACATGACCTACTGGATCATGTGGGCCACCACCGCGCTGGTGCAGGCCCTCGGCATCGTCTCCGAGGGGATGGAGACGATCACGGCCCCGGTCACGCTGGTCGACAAGCCGGACGCGAAGCCGCTCGCGCTGACGCAGGGCCGGATCGACATCCGCGAGGTCCGCCACCATTACGGCCGCGGCTCCGGCGGGCTCGACGGCGTCTCGCTGACGGTGCAGCCGGGCGAGAAGATCGGCCTCGTCGGCCGCTCCGGCGCGGGGAAATCGACCCTGGTGAAGCTGCTTCTGCGGTTCTACGACACCGAGGCCGGCCAGATCCTGATCGACGGCCAGGACATCGCATCGGTCACGCAGGAAAGCCTCCGCCGCAACATCGGCATGGTGCAGCAGGACAGCTCGCTCCTCCACCGTTCGGTACGCGAAAACATCCTCTACGGCCGGCCCGAGGCCAGCGAAGCGGAGGTGGCGGCGGCCGCCGAACGCGCGGCGGCGGATTTCATCCCCGATCTGCAGGATGCCGAGGGCCGCACCGGCTACGATGCGCGCGTCGGCGAACGCGGGGTGAAGCTTTCCGGCGGCCAGCGCCAGCGCATCGCGCTCGCCCGTGTCATCCTGAAGGACGCGCCGATTCTGGTGCTGGACGAGGCGACCTCCGCGCTCGACAGCGAGATCGAGGCCGCGATCCAGGACACGCTCTACGGGCTGATGGAGGGCAAGACGGTGATCGCCATCGCCCACCGCCTGTCGACGATCGCGCATATGGACCGGATCGTGGTGCTGGATGACGGCCGCGTCGCCGAGGAAGGCACCCATGCAGAGCTTCTGGCCCGTGGCGGGCTCTACGCCCGGCTCTGGAACCGGCAATCCGGCGGGTTCCTGGGCACCGAACCGGCAGAGGAGGCCGCCGAATGAGCTTTGCGACCTGGATCGACGCCTTCCGCCCGGCTGACGGCCCGCCACCCCGCACGCTCGGGGCGTTCTTTCTGTGGTGCTTTTCCGGCGCCTGGCCGGCGCTGATCTGGGCGGCGATCATCTCGGCCGCGGCCGGCGTGCTCGACGTGCTGGCGGCGATGCTGCTCGGCACCGTGATCGACACCGCGCTGAAGGCGGGGCAGGCGCATGTCTTCCAGCACGAATGGCCGATGCTGGTCCTTTTCGCGGTCTTCTACCTGGTGATCCGCCCGGTGGTCTTCGGGCTTTCGACCGCGACGACCTCGCTCACGCTCGGGCCGAACCTGATGCCGCTGGTGCTCTCGCGGCTCCATCGCTGGACGATGGGCCAGGCGGTGACCTTCTTCGACAACGACTTCGCCGGCCGCATCGCCCAGAAGCAGATGCAGACCGCCCGCGCCGCCACGGATGTCGCGACCGAATCGATCAACGTCGTGACCTTCGCGCTGTCCTCGCTGGTGGGCTCGGGCCTCTTTCTGCTGGCGATCGACGGGCGCGTGGCGCTGGCGCTCGCGGTGTGGCTGGTCGCCTATCTCGGGCTTATCCGCTGGTTCATCCCCCGCGTCCGCGGCCGTTCCGCCGCCCGCGCCTCGGCCCGCGCCATGGTCACCGGCCAGGTCGTCGACACGATCACCAACATCAAGACCGTCAAGCTCTTCGCCCATGCCGAGCACGAGGACCGCAACGCGCTATCCGCCATGGCGGGCTTCCGCGAGCGGGCGGTGGATTTCGGCATCGTCTCCACCTGGTTCCGCTACCTGCTGATGACGCTGGCGGGCGTGCTTCCGGTGCTTCTCGTCGGCGGCACGATCTGGCTCTGGTCCACGGGCGCGGCGACGCCGGGCGACATCGCCGCCGCCGGCGCCATCGCCATCCGCATTGCGCAGATGACCGGCTGGGTCTCGATGTCCCTGATGAACGCCTATGGCTCCATCGGGGAATGCGAGGACGGGATGAACACCCTGACCCCGCCGCACACCCTCACCGACCGGCCGGGCGCCAAGACCCTCGACCGGGTGAGGGGCGAGATTACCTTCGATCATCTCAGCTTCGCCTACGGCCGCCGCTCCGGCGGGATCGACGACGTGAACCTGACGATCCACCCGGGCGAAAAGCTCGGCATCGTCGGCGCCTCGGGGGCAGGCAAGTCCACCCTCGTCGCGATTCTCCTGCGCCTCTACGACGCCGAGGCCGGCCATATCCTGATCGACGGCCATGACGTGCGTGACGTCACGCAGGAAAGCCTGCGCCGCCAGGTCGCGATGGTCACGCAGGAAACCGCCATGTTCAACCGCTCGGCGCGGGACAATATCCTCTACGGCCGCCCCGACGCCAAGGAGGAGGAGATGGTCGCCGCCGCCAAGCGGGCCGAGGCGCACGAGTTCATCCTCGACCTCGTCGACCACATGGGCCGGCGCGGCTACGACGCCTACCTCGGCGAACGCGGGGTGAAGCTCTCCGGCGGCCAGCGCCAGCGCATCGCGCTCGCCCGCGCCTTCCTGAAGGACGCGCCGATCCTGGTTCTGGACGAGGCGACCTCGGCCCTCGATTCGGAGGTCGAGGCCCAGATCCAGCTCGCCCTGGCCCGGGTGATGGAGGGCAAGACCGTGCTCGCCATCGCCCACCGCCTGTCGACCATCGCAGAGATGGACCGCATCGTGGTTCTCGATTCGGGCCGCATCGTGGAGGAGGGATCCCATGACGCCCTCCTCGCCCGCCGCGGCCTCTACTGGCGCTACTGGAACCGGCAGTCCGGCGGCTTCATCGGAACCGAGGAGGCGGCCGAGTGAGGCTGACGATCGAACGCCTGGGCCATCTCGGCGACGGGATCGGGCCGGGCCCCGTCTACGTGCCCCGCACCCTTCCGGGGGAGGAGGTTGAGGGCGAGGCCGAAGGCACCAGCCTCGCCGCCCCGCGCATCTTCACCCCCTCGCCCGACCGGGTGAAGCCGCCCTGCCCGCATTACACCCAGTGCGGCGGCTGTGCGCTGCAGCATGCCTCCGACAGCTTCGTCGCCGGCTGGAAGGTCGATGTGGTACGCCAGGCCCTTGCCGCGCAGGATCTTTCGACCCTGTTTCGGCCCATTCTGACCTCGCCGCCCCGCACCCGCCGCCGTGCGGCGCTCTCGGGCCGACGCACCAAGAAGGCCACCGTCGTGGGCTTTCATGGCCGCGCCTCAGGCACCATCACGGCGGTGCCGGGCTGCGAGCTCTTGCACCCAGACCTCCTCGCCGCCCTGCCGGGACTGGAGGCGATCACCGCCGCCGGCGCTTCCCGCAAGGGCGAACTGACGCTGGTCCTCACCCGGTCGGAGGCCGGGCCCGACCTCGCCGTCTCCGGCGGCAAGCCGCTCGACGGCCCGCTGCGCGCCACGCTCGCCGGGCTGGCCGAGGCTCACGGCCTCGCCCGGCTCAGCTGGGAGGGCGAGACGGTGGCCCAGCGCTTGCCCCCCGCCCAGGCCTTCGGCGCGGCCAGGGTGATCCCGCCGCCCGGCGCCTTCCTGCAGGCCACCGCCGAGGGCAAGGCGGCGCTTCTGGCCGCCGCTACAGAGGCGGTTGGCGAGGCCCGCCAGATCGCCGATCTCTTCGCCGGCTGCGGCACCTTCACCCTGGCGCTGGCGGCTAAGGCAGAGCTTCACGCGGTAGAGGCCGACGCCGCCATGCTCGCTGCGCTCGACCGCGGCTGGCGCGCGGCGCCCGGCCTGAAACGGGTGACGACCGAGGCGCGCGACCTTTTCCGCCGTCCGCTCCTGCCAGAGGAGCTGAAGCGCTTCGACGCGGTTCTGATTGACCCGCCCCGCGCCGGGGCCGAGGCCCAGATGGCCGAGATCGCCCGCGCCCGGGTGCCGCGGATCGCCGCAATCTCCTGCAATCCGGTCAGTTTCGCCCGCGACGCGCGGATCCTCACCGGGGCGGGCTACAGCCTCGACTGGGTGCAGGTCGTCGACCAGTTCCGCTGGTCCCCGCATATCGAGATCGCGGCCTGTTTCAGCCTTTGAACGCTAGGCAAATCCGCCCTGAATCGGGTACACTCTGGCAAAACCCGCCAAAGGGACAGGCAGGCATGACCATCGCGCGGATCGGGCTCGCAATCGGCCTTGCCCTGGGCCTCTCGGCCTGCAGCAGCAAGTTCGAAACCTACAACGGCCCGGAGGTGACACAGCTTCAGGTCTACAAGTCGGAGCGGGTGCTCTACCTCCTGCATGACAACGAGGTGCTGAAGGCCTATCACGTCAGCCTCGGCGGCGATCCCGTGGGTCCGAAGGAGGTCGAGGGCGACGAGAAGACGCCCGAGGGCCTCTATTACATCAACCGCCGCAACCCCGAGAGCGCCTTCTACCTGTCGCTCGGGATCTCCTACCCCAATCCGCATGATGTGGAGGTCGCCCGCGCCATGGGCCAGTCCCCGGGTGGAGACATCTTCATCCACGGCCAGCGCGGGCGGCGGACGAACATCACGGACTGGACGGCGGGCTGCATCGCCATCCCGAACAGGGACATGCGCGACGTCTACGCGATGGTGAAGGACGGAACCCCGATCTTCATCATGCCCTGATGCAAAAGAGGGGCGGCCGGCTTTGGCCGAACGCCCCCCATGCGTTAGTCCGGTCCCGGACGATCAGTCGCCAGTAACCAGCGTCCACCAGATCTTGCCGTTGTTCTCCTGGTACCAGGCGAAGCCGACATTGGTGGCCTTCGGGTTCAGGATCACGTCGCGGGTGTCCTTCCGGCCCATCCAGGCGGCGAGCGTGGTCAGCTCGGTCTCGTAGGTTTCCGAGATGTCCTCGCCCAGGAAGTTGCCCGGATAGCCGGTCCGCTTCACCCGGTCGATCGGCGAGGAGCCGTCGGAGCCGAAGTGCCAGGGCCGGTTCTGCACAGACATGTCGCGCGAATGAGTCGCGGCGGCGGCGGTCAGGTCCGAATTCAGCGTCAGCGGTGCCTCGCCGGCGTGCTTGCGCTCGGCATTGATGCCGTCGAGCATGCGGTAGGTCACCTTGGACACGTCGTTCGGATGGATCCAGTAAACCTTCGGCAAGGGCTTGCCGTCGGGGCCGTATTGCACCGTATCGGATCCGCTTCCAGCGCAGCCAGCCAGCGCCAGCATCGCGGAAAGCATCAGGACGAGAAGAGGTTTCATATCGGGTCCACCCGGTTGCGTGTTCGCATCGTCCATACCCTCTCGGCGGGCGCTGTTCAAACGCAACGATACGGTCAGCACGGCAGTTTGACGCCTGTTTGAATTGCGGCGCACGCGGTGCGGGCGTACAACCCTGCGTGATCGATGGATCGACCGATGGAGGGAAGCATGGCCGACCGGACCAAGGGTGAACTCAATCGTCGCCTGTTCCTGGGCACAACAGCAGCGGCTCTCGGCGCGGCAGCGCTACCGGCCTACGGCCAGACGGCCGGCGAGCTGAACATGGAACGGACCTCGACAGAGATGGATCCAAAGGTGAGCGAGCAGAACTCGGTTCGCCACAACATCTCCAGCTTCACAGCGAAACGCTGGCAGGATTATTTCGCAAACACGCACAATGGGGTCATCCTGGTTGATACGACCTCGCGCGCCCTGCACTTCTGGTCGGAAGATCAGACCATCTACAAGCTCTATCCCACCTCGGTGCCGATGAGCCCGGACCTCACCCGCAAGGGCCGCACCCGGGTCGTGCGCAAGGTTAAGAACCCGTCCTGGCGGCCGACGCCCGCGATGAAGCTGCGCGACCCGAGCTGGCCCGATTATATTCCCCCCGGCCCGGAAAATCCGCTTGGCACAAGGGCGCTCTACCTGTCGTGGCAGTATTACCGGATTCACGGCACCCAAGACACGCGGAAGATCGGGCGGCGCTCGTCCAACGGCTGCATCGGCCTCTATAACGAGGACATCGAGCAGCTCTTCAATCTCACGAAAGTTGGTACTCAGGTGTTGCTTATTTGACGACACTGAGGCCATCCTACGGATGTCGCAGGGAAGTTCCGTTGCATTCCGTCGCGGCTGATGGTTGAAAAATGCCTACGAGGTACAGTCTGGTCCCCGCCGACCTCTGAAATCTTCGGCCTGGGGCGAACTCTGGAGGTTCACTATGAAGAAAATTGCTCTTGCCGCCGCGATCTCGCTCGCCGCGTCCAGCGCTTTCGCCGGCAACCTGAAGCCGCCGGTCATGGAAAAGCCCGTCATGGTGCAAACGGCGAAGAAGACCTCGTCGTCCAGCCCGATCGTGGTTCCGCTGGTTCTTCTCGCCGTCGTCGTCGCGGCGGTCGCTTCGAAGAACTAATCTCTCTCTTGAGAGCAAACAGGCGGCGGCTTGCCTGCCCGCCTGTGATGAATCTCGAAAGGGCCGGCTCTGCCGGCCCTTTCGCATTCCGGGGCAAGGGGGAACGGCGGCCCGGCCGGCTCAGTCGAGCCAGCCCGCCAGATTCGCCTCGATCACCTGGCTCAGCGCGGCGATATGGGCGGGGGCATCGTTCAGGCAGGGGATATAGGTGAACTCCTCGCCGCCGGCATGCAGGAAGGCTTCCTGGATCTCGCCCTGGATTTCCTCCAGCGTCTCGATGCAATCGGCCGAGAACGCCGGCGCGATGACCGCGATCCGCTTCTTGCCCGCCCGCGCCAGCTCCGCCACATGCTTGACGGTGTAGGGCTGCAGCCATTCCTCGGGCCCGAAGACCGACTGGAAGGTGGTCTGGATAGCCCTCTCCGCCCAGCCCAGCCGCTCCCGCAGGAGCCGCGTCGTCTTCTGGCACTGGCAATGGTAGGGGTCGCCCGCCATCAGGTAGCGCTTCGGCATCCCGTGGTAGGAGGCCAGCAGCATGTCGGGCTTGCGCTCGAGCTTCGCCCAGGCGGCCTCCACCGATCCTGCCAGCGCCTCGATATAGGCGGGATGGTCGAAATATTCGGGCACCGTCCTCAGCGCCGGCTGCCGCTTTTCCGCCATCAGCGCACGGAACACCGCATCGTTCGCGGTGGCCGATGTCGCCCCCGCGTAATGCGGGTAAAGCGGGAAGAACAGCAGCTTCTCCACCCCCGCCGCGACCATCTCCCGCACCTTCGACGCGGTCGAGGGATTGCCGTAGCGCATGCAGAAATCAACCATCACACAGTCGCCATAGCGGGCGGCGAGCGCCTCGGACAGGGCCCGCGTCTGATCGCGGGTGATCGTCATCAGCGGGCTTTCGCCGCGCTCTTCGTTCCAGATCTTGCGGTAATTCGCCCCGGAGCTGAACGGCCGCTTCGACAGGATGATCAGCTGCAGGAGCGGCTGCCACTTCCAGCGCGGATAGTCGATCACCCGCTGGTCGGACAGGAACTCGCTCAGATACCGCCGCATCGGCCAGTAGTCGGGGCTGTCGGGCGTGCCGAGGTTGGAGATCAGCACCCCCACCTTGGCGGGCTTCACCGGCGGATGGTCGGCCGGAGCATGGGCAAGCCGCCCCTCGCCGGGCCGAAGGGATGGCGTCAGCGCCTTTGGATTGTCCGGCATGATTTCGATCCGTTCTAAACTCGGGCGTCAGATCCCGGCTTAGAGTGTTTTGATCTCAGGTCAATCCGCGGGCCCGCGCGGCGGATCGTCCAGCTTGCGCTCGTCCGTCTTCAGCGCATCGGCCAGCCGCGCGGCGGCCGAACCGGGCTTCAAGGGCTTCTGCTGGCTCTCATGAGGCGCCCAGCCGGTCAGGAAAATCGTCTCGAACGTTGCCGGAATGCGCCCGTCCTCCGTTCCGAAGGCCTCGCGGTAGATCGCCTCCGCCTCGGCGAAAAGCGCGCGGCGGGTGAAGGCGCGGCGGCGCCCGGCAAGCGCGTTGCCCTCGCCCATCGCACGCAGGTCGCGCATCAGGTGGAGCGTGTCGCGGTAGCTGACCTTGCGGATGAAGGAATCCGCCACCGGCAGCGCGAAGCCCGCCCGCTGCAGCAGCCCGCCGAGGTCGCGGATCTCGCCCATCGGCAGGATCCGGGGGGAAAGCCCGCCGGTGACTGCCACCTCCGCCTCCGCCAGCGCGGCGCGCAGCTCGAACAGGCTCCGCCCGCCGAACAGGACCCCTAAGAACAGCCCGTCGGGCTTCAGCGCCCGGCGGCACTGAACCAACTGGCCCACCGGATCGGCGGCCCAATGCATGCAGAGCGCGTGGATCACCAGGTCATGCGCCCCCGGCTCCAGTGCCAGCAGATCGTCATCCGCCACCACGACAGCGTTCGGAAATGCCGCGCGCCAGAGATCCGGATGCCCCGTCACCACGGCTGGAGCGGTAAACGTCCTGTTAACCTCGTCGAGCCTTTCCTGAATGTCGGTCACCGTCTCTTCGTGCAGGAAATCGGCCGGCGCGCGGCGGGCGCGGCGGCGGGCACGAAGCAGGGCAGGGCGGTCGGCGAGTTCTGGTGTCATGGCCAGCGATGTAAGGGGGCGGACGGCAAATGCAAAGCCTGCTGCAGCAGATCTACCCGCCGCGCTGCCTTGGCTGCGACACGCTGGTGACGACGGATTTCGGCCTCTGCGGCGCCTGCTGGCGCGAAACCGGGTTCCTCACCGGCCTCGTCTGCGACAAATGCGGCGCGCCGCTGCCGGGGGAGGAGGCGGGGGAACCGGTCTTCTGCGACGACTGCCTCACCCTCGCGCGGCCCTGGGCGCGCGGGCGGGCCGCCTTCGCTTACGGCGGCACCGGCCGCAAGCTCGTGCTCGCCCTGAAGCACGCCGACCGGCAGGACATCGCACGCCCCGCCGCGGGCTGGCTCCTGCGCGCCGCCGGGCCGATCCTTGTGCCGGAGATGCTGGTCGCCCCCGTCCCGCTACACCGGCTGCGGCTCCTGAAACGGCGCTACAACCAGTCGGCGCTGATCTCCGCGGCCTTCGCCCGGCTGGCGGGGCTGGACCATTGCCCGGACCTCCTCCAGCGCCTCCGCCATACCGGCAGCCAGGACGGGCGAGATCGCGATGGCCGCTTCGCCAACCTGACCGGCGCGATCCGCGCCCATCCCGGCCGTGCTACGCGGCTCTGGAACCGCCCGATCCTGCTGGTCGACGACGTGATGACCTCCGGCGCGACCTTCGCCGCCGCGGCAGAGGCCTGCCTCGCCGCGGGGGCCGCCTCGGTCAGCACCCTCGCTCTGGCGCGCGTTGCGAAGCAGCCCTAAATCATTATAGTCGCGCCATCCGGGGACCATCATGAAGCCGATCGAGATCTACACCACGCCCTATTGCGGCTTCTGCCAGGCCGCCAAGCGCCTTCTGAACCAGAAGGGCGCTGCCTTCACAGAGCATGACGTCGCCGCCGACCCGGCGCTGCGCCGGGTGATGATGGATCGCGCGAACGGCGGCTACACCGTGCCGCAGATTTTCATCGGCGGCACCCATGTCGGCGGCTGCGACGACCTCTACGCACTGGAGCGCGCAGGCAAGCTCGACCCGCTGCTGGCGAGCTGACGGATGCGGGCCGGCCTTCTGCAACTCAGCGTCTCCGACGATCCCGCCGTCGATCTCCCCGAAACCCGCGCGCTGATCCGCGAGGCCGCTGCCGGCGGCGCCGGGTTCGTGCTGACGCCGGAGGTGACGAATTGCGTCTCCGCCAGCCGCACAAGGCAGGAGGCGGTGCTGCAACCCGAGGCCGAGGACATCACCCTCGCCGGGCTGCGCGCGGAGGCGGCGGATCTCGGCATCTGGCTGCTGATCGGCTCGCTCGGGCTGAAGACCGGCGACGCCGACGGCCGCTTCGCCAATCGCTCCTTCCTGATCGCGCCCGACGGCGCCATCGCCGCCCGCTACGACAAGATCCACATGTTCGACGTGCAGGTGTCAGAGACCGAGACCTACCGCGAATCCGCGGGCTACCGCCCCGGCGCCCGCGCGGTGACCGCGAAGACGCCCTTCGGCACGCTCGGCCTGTCGATCTGCTACGACGTGCGCTTCGCCGCCCTATACCGCGCCCTTGCCCATGCCGGGGCAGAGATCCTGACCGTCCCCGCCGCCTTCAGCCCGGTCACCGGCGCCGCGCATTGGGAAACCCTGCTGCGCGCCCGCGCGATCGAGACCGGCTGCTACGTCCTCGCCCCCGCCCAGACCGGCACGCACCGGGCAGCCGAAGGTCGCCAGCGCCAGACCCACGGCCATGCCCTGGCCGTCGCCCCCTGGGGTGAGGTCCTCTCCGACGCAGGCACCGATCCCGGCGTCACCTTTGTAGAGATCGACCGGGCAGAGGTCGCCCGCGCCCGCGCCCGCGTCCCCGCGCTCAGCCATGACCGCGCCTTCGAGGGGCCGTGATGGCGGACCGACCCGAGGACATCGCCAACGCGCTCTTCTCGGAGCTGTTCATGGCCGACCAGCTGGCGCGAACCCATGTCTCCAAGGCGCTGCCGCGCGGGATGGAGCTGAGCCACTTCGGCGTCCTGAACCACCTTGCCCGGATCAATGACGAACGCACGCCCGCGCAGCTTGCCAAGACCTTCCACGTTACCCGGGGCGCGATGACGAACACGCTGGCAAAGCTCGAATGGGCCGGCCATATCCACATCCGCCCGGACTGGGACGACGCCCGGCGCAAGTTCGTCACCATCAGCCCGGCCGGCCGCGCCGCCCGCGACGCCGCGTTGCAATCCATCACGCCGCTTCTGTCCGAGGTCGTCCGCGATCTCGGCCCCGAGCGTGTCCGCGCCGTCCTTCCGGTGCTGCGCGAGATGCGGCTCCGCTTCGAACGCGGAACCCCCTGACCGTTCACATACGCGTGAAAAGGCCCCGACGCACGGCAAGACGCGCGCGCGGCCGGCAAAACGGGCACCGGCGCGTCGGTCAGCGCAGGGTCTGAGCAAGCCAATGATATTTAATGGCTCTATTCGATCCCAGACGCCGATCCCGGCCCGGATCATCCTTACGCGGGCCAGCCTCCTCGCCCAGCGCCGCGCAACATCTTCCTTTGATCCACATCATGGGGTGCCGACGGGGTGCGGCATAGCGTCCCCCCATTCTGAAGGCTTGGGAGGCCAAAATGACCGACACCGGATTCGAACGGAAACTCATCCTCTTCCTGCGGCTCTGTCTGGGCTGGACGTTCTTCTACGCCTCGACCCACCAGATCTTCGTGCCGGGGTGGAGCGTCTCGGGCTTTCTCGAAAGCACCAAGACCTTCCACTGGCTCTTCGCCCCGCTCGCCGGACCCGCGACCGCGCCGATCCTGACGGTGCTGGTGGAATACGGCCACCTGCTGATCGGGCTTTCGCTGATCTTCGGGTTCATGGTGCGCATCTCCTCCTTCTTCGGGATCCTGCTGATGCTTCTCTACTGGATGGCCCACATGAACTTCCCCTACATCAGCAACCATCTGAACTTCATCGTCGACGAACACGTCATCGACGGCGGGGTGCTCGCGCTGCTGATGGTGAAGCGCGCCGGTCATGTCTGCGGGCTCGACGCCTGGGCCGAGAAGCTGCCGTTGTTCTCCCGTCCCGGGATCCTGCGCTGGACGGTGGCTTGACCCGGCTCAGCCCGGCCGGCGGCTCGCGGTAACGTAGTTCACCGACAGGTCCCGGTCCGACAGGCTCCAGGACCATGCAAGCGGGTTGAAGACCATCCCCTTGCGATCCAGCGGTTCCAGCCCTGCACGCCGGATGAGATCGAAAAGCTCGTCCGGCGTGATGAATTTCTGCCAGTCATGCGTTCCCTTCGGCAGCCAGCGCATCACCCATTCCGCACCGACGATGGCCATCGCGAAGCTCTTGGCATTGCGGTTGAGGGTGGAACAGATCATCAGCCCGCCGGGCCTCAGCAGATCATGGCAGGCCTGAAGGTAGGCGGCCGGATCGGCGACATGCTCCACCACCTCCATGTTCAGGACAACGTCGAAACGCTCGCCGGCCTCGGCCAGCGCCTCGGCGGTGGTGTTGCGGTAGTCGATCGCCAGGCCCGACTGTTCGGCATGGATCTGCGCGACGGGAATGTTCTTCGGGGCCGCATCGGCGCCCACCACCTCGGCCCCGAGCCGCGCCATCGGTTCCGAAAGCAGCCCGCCGCCGCAGCCGATATCGAGGATGCGCAGCCCCGCGAAAGGCTGCGCCTCCGCGATGTTCCGCTCGAACTCCGCCGCGATCTGGCTGGTGATGTAATGCAGCCGGCAGGGGTTCATCTCGTGCAGCGGCTTGAACTTGCCGCTCGGGTCCCACCATTCCGCCGCCATCGCTTCGAATTTGGCGACCTCGGCCGCGTCGACGCTCGTCTCGCTCATAGTCCTCTCGCGGTTTCGTCTTGTTCTCCGCCCCATGGCGCGGCAGGCTGTCTCCTTATATAGGACGGTCATGGACAAAACCGCAGGCCAAAAAAGCGCAGCCGCCTTTCTCTATCCGCCGATCGAGCCCTTCGATCAGCGCATGCTGGACGTGGGCGACGGCCACCGAATCTATGTCGAGCAATGCGGCGCGCCCGACGGCATTCCCGTTCTCGTCGTCCATGGCGGGCCGGGCGGCGGCTGCAGCCCGGCGATGCGGCGCTATTTCGACCCCGCGACCTACCGCATCATCCTGTTCGACCAGCGCGGCTGCGGCCGCTCACGTCCCGCCGCCTCGGTAGAAGCCAACACCACCTGGCATCTCGTGGCGGATATGGAGCGGATTCGCGAGGCGCTCGGCCTCTCGCGCTGGCTGCTGTTCGGTGGCAGCTGGGGGGCAACGCTGGCGCTGATCTACGCCATTACGCATCCCGAACGGGTGGCCGGACTGATACTGCGCGGCATCTTCCTGATGACCCGGGCAGAGCTTCGCTGGTTCTACGGTGGCGGGGCCGGGGCGTTCTGGCCGGAACACTGGGCGCGCTTCGCCGGCGCGATCCCCGAGGCCGAGCAGGGCGACCTGATCGCCGCCTATGCCCGCCGCCTCTTCTCCGGCCAGGTCGGCGAAGAGACGCGCTTCGCCCGGCTCTGGGCCGGATGGGAGAACGCGCTGGCGACGATGGACCAGGCAGGCGGACCGACCGAAAGCCCGGCCGATTACGCCCGCGCCTTCGCCCGGCTGGAAAACCACTATTTCACCCATGACGGCTTCCTCGAGCAGGACGGCTGGATCCTGGCCAACAAGCACCGGATTGCCGATATCCCCTCGGTCCTGGTGCAGGGCCGCTACGACATGATCTGCCCGCCGGTCTCCGCCTGGCGGCTGGCCGAGGGCTGGACCCAGGCGGAGCTGCGCATGATACCCGCCGCCGGCCACGCGCTTTCCGAACCCGGGATCAGCGCAGAGCTCGTGCGCACGATGGACCTGCTGCGCCACCGCGCCGGGGCGATGGGCCTCTAAGCCCGCCCTCGGGGGCGGACGGGCGCTGGCCCGGCAGGCTTCGCCCGCTGTCTAGGGCCAGGAAAAGACCCGGTCACGCCGCCAGATCCCGCCCGCCGTGCAGCCGCCGCGCGATTCGCAGCCAGAAACCGGGGCCGAGGTCATCGCGGTAAAGCCGCCCGCCCCCGCCCGCCGGGGCCGTCACGGCGAAACCGGGAACCGAGGCCGCGATCCTCTCACTGAACCGCGCGTTGAGCGGCGCGAAACGGGCCAGAAGCCGCGCTTCCTCCTCCCGCGTGTAAAGCGTCGAGCGCCGCGCGCCGCGCTCCTCTGCCAGGGCACCTTCTACCAGCGCCAGAAGCCCCGCCGGCGCCACGCCCGGCATGGCGA
Organism: Solirhodobacter olei; assembly: GCF_004010155.1. Lineage (GTDB taxonomy): Bacteria > Pseudomonadota > Alphaproteobacteria > Rhodobacterales > Rhodobacteraceae > Solirhodobacter > Solirhodobacter olei. Next base: position 29,943 of record NZ_RRYH01000007.1, read on the forward strand.
TCTGGTTCGCCGCCCAGGCCGCCAGCGGATCGGGGGACACATTGGCCCGCCCGCCATCCGCCTTCCGCAGCGCCTCCGCCCCAAGCGCCACGCCAGAGGCGGCCAGCACCGCGCCCAGCACGCCGCCCTCCCCCGCCCGTGCGGTCGTGAAGTCGATGTAACGGATCTCCTCCCGCCCGAAGGCGCTCCGCAGGTGATCGTCAAGCGCGTTGAAGTCGAGGAACAGCCCCGCGCCGAATCCCGTCTCCAGCGCACCCGCCAGGAACCGCGCCCAGGGCGGAGGCGCGGATTTCTTCGACAGCTCCAGATAGATCGACTGCAGGTAGGACAGCTGGTCGCGCAGCGTGCAGAGCACCCGCACCTCGTCGAAGGGCGCAAGGAACCCGCGCAGCTCCGCCAGGTCGACCCCCGGCGCGGGCAGCCCGCGCGAGAACTCCTCGCTGGACAGGAAGACGGTCCGCCCCGCCTGGGCCAGCGCCCCCACCCGCGCCCAGCCCGCCTCCGCCCCGCCGGGCAGCGCATAGACGTCCGGCAGGCAGAGCCATTTCATCGCCAGCCCGTGATGCCCCGGCACCGCGTTCAGCGTCGGGTAATCCAGCCCGTGCCGTGCCAGCAGTGCGCGGTTGGCGGCGAAAGTGTTCTGGATCGTTGTCGTCGCCGTCTTGTGGGTGCCGATATGCAGAATGATGCGCGACGTCATCGCCAGTCCCTCACCACGTCGAGCCAGGCGTGGCCCCATTGCCGGTCGGGCTCCAGCACCGCGCGCTCGCCCCATTCGTTCCAGGCGTTCAGCATCACCTCCTGCCGGTAGGCACCGGCGAGGCGATGCTCGGACAGCCCCCGCAGCCAGCGCGCGAAGGATCCGGGATGGGCGCCATGGGCCAGATGCGCCTCCATCCCGCGACGCGCGGTGTTGTCCCAGCTGGGCATCGCGCCGGCAATCGTGTTCGGCGGCAGCCCCGCCGCGTACCCGGGCGACAGGCTGCGGTCCACCACCCGGTTGTAATCGTAGATCAGCCCCCGGAACCCCGGCACCGGGCCATGGCCCATGCGGTTGCCCTGCGGCCCGCCGAACAGGTAATCCTCCGCCCCAACCAGCCCGTGCGGCGGCATCTCCACCCAGAAATCGAAGAGGTCCGCCGCCACCGGATGCGCCCCCTCGACATGGAAGCGGACCGCGCCAAGCTCCACCTCGCCGATCCCCAGCGCCCGCCAGGCCGCGCGCAGCCGGGCGACGTTCCGCGCCGGCTCCGGCATGTCCTCCGGCCGATAGATCACGAAGCGCGGGCGGGTGCCGTCGGGCCGCTGGTAGCGCGGGTCCTGCATGTAGGGCAGCGCCGAGACGGCAAGCCCCTCCTCGAACCCCTCGGCATAGTCCTGCGCCAGCAGCACCTCGCCCGATAGCCCGTCCCAGTTCCGCCGCCAGCTTTCGTTCGCCCAGCAGAGGTAGAAGGGAAAATCCACCTCCGGCCTTCGAAGCAGCCGTTCCATCGGCGCCTCCAGCAGGCGGCGGCCGCCGAACCAGTAGTGATAGACACAGAATGCGTCGATCCCGGCGCTCCGCGCCAGCGCCGCCTGCTCGCCCATCACCCCGGTCTCGCGCAGGTCGTAGAAGCCAAGCGCGCCGGGCAGTGCCGGCTGGGCATGGCCGTCGAACATAGGCCGCGCCCCGGCGGCGGCCTGCCATTCGGTATAGCCGGGCCCCCACCAGGCATCATTCTCCGCCACCCGGTGGAACTGCGGCAGGTAGAAGGCAGAGACGTATCGCGGCCGCACCCGTGTCGCTGCGGGCGCGTGCGCCCGGAGCGACAGGGCCGAGCGTTCCCGCACCGTCAGGCCGGACCCTTGGGCGAGATAGCCCACCGCCCGTTCGAACGCATGGGCCAGCGTGCCGTCAAGCTGGCCGCATTCCGCCTCGAACAGGCTCTGTTCCAGCCGAAATCCCTTGATCAGCGCGACCATAACCGGCTTCAGCCAGTACATCGAACCCGCCGGGAACCCCAGCGCCTCCGGCACCATGCGGATGCCGACCCGGCGCAGCAGCCAGCCGGTGATGTCGAGGTTGCGGCCCCAGTTCTCCGCCCCGCGGAAAAGCTGCCCGTCCGCCACCCAGACCCCGGCCTCCGGATCCGACAGGAAGCGTTCCAGCACCCGGCCTGCCCCCGACTCGGGCAGGATCCCGTCGATCAGCCGCTGCCGCCAGGCCCCCCCGTCGGCGCGATGTGGCGATTTCTTCGTGTGGATCTTGGCCACCGCGCGGTAGCCGTCCAGCAGCCCGGCGTTCACCAGATGCACGAAGGGGAAGATATCGCGCCCGCGATTGGGCATCGGCACGGCCACCGCGCCGGGAAAGGCCTCGCGGATCTCGGCGGCAAGCTCGGCCACGTCTTCGCCCCGGTCAGTCAGCGTGACGAAGAGGTCGAAGGGGAAATCGAGGCACGCGAGCCGCGCGGCGATCTCGGGCCACAGCGCGCGGTAATAGACATGGACGACGATCGCCTGCCGCTGGCGCGGCCCCGCGCGCGGGCGCAGGGCGGGGGCGGCGCGCAGATCGGCCTCGCCCTCCGGCGCGTCCCACATCGGGCGATTCTCCCGCCGCCCGTAGCGCAGGAAATGCAGGTAGGGCCGCCCCGCCCAGTCCCGTAGATCCGGATTGCAGCGCAGGTAGGCGAAGGGGGAGAAATCCGCGCTCGGCTCCCGCCCCTCGCGCTCGCCGAACCGGATGTAGTGCAGCTCCGGCCAGGCCCGGTAGATCGAGTGCAGGTCGGGGTTGCGGGCGCGGTAGAAGGCGCGGTCGAAATGCCCGGCCCGGCGGATCGCGCGCAGATAGCCGAAGGCCCCCATGCCCCCCGCCGGCCCGGTCAGCCCCAGTCCCATCGCTGCCCTCCCGTCGCGTGCCTCTCACGCGCCCAGCGATAGCCGCTTCGCCCTGAAGATCGCGTTAACCCTGGGCCGCTATGGCTGGTGTCTCAATCGTTGAGGATGTCGCGATGTGCGCGTTTCAGCAGGACGAGGCCCAGGGCCAGCAGCACCAGTCCCACTGCAAAGACATAGGCTGGCGACACATAGGTGGCCTGATAGCCCGGATAGATCCCCCGCCGCATCTCGCCGGTGACGTGGATCAGGGGGTTCCACCAGAGCACGCCGCGCGCCGCGGGCGGCGCGTCCTCGAAAAGGAAGAAAAGCCCCGAAACGATGAAGATCGGACGGTTGATGATGCCCCAAACCGTGTCCCAGAACGGCAGGACGCCGCGCAGGTAGCAGGTCATCGTACCTATGCCGAGGCCAAGCATGGCGGCCATGGCAAGCGCCGTCAGGATCGCTTCCCAGCGCGGCTCGGCGCGCAGGCCGAAGACCACGTGGATGCCCGCGACCACCAGGCCGAAGATCACCACCTGCGTCAGCGCATTCAGGGCGAATCGGGCCGCGATCGCATCGATGAAGGTGACCGACGGGTAGGCCAGCAGCGGTCTGGAGAACTGCAGCGCCTGCCCGATCTTCTGGGCGAGCTGGGCGTAAAGCATGAAGGGCAGATAGGCCGTGGCGTAGAACAGCGGAAAGTTCGCGCCCAGCGCCGGCCGGTGCAGGAACAGCGAGAAGGCATAGGACAGCATCGCGATCCCGCCAACGGGTTCCACCACCGCCCAGAGGTAACCGCCGGGGGTCCGGCCATAGGTCGTCGCCATTTCACGCAGCATCAGGGCCGCGACGGTGCGCAGCGTGGCCCGGGGCCGCAGTCCGGGGCGGGGAAGGGGGGAAAGGCTCGCATCGCTCATGCCCCCTCCCATACGCCCCTCCTCCTTTCCGCTTTCTTGCCGGCCGCCGCGCCGGCCCCGCATCGGGAGTAGACGATGACCGACGCCACGCCGCAGGACCCCGCCGGCCCGATCCCCTTCCGCCCGGCCGCACCGAAGCCGCGACCGCCCGCGCCGGTGCCCCCGCCCGTCGGCCGTGCCCGGCGCCGGCCGCGCCATGTCGGGCTCATGGCGAGCTTTCTTGCGCTCGTGCTGCTGCCCGCCGGGCTCTCCGCCGGCTACCTTTGGCTGCGCGCGGCGGACCAGTTCGGCGCCACGGTCGCCTTCGCCGTGCAAAGCGCCCAGCCCGCAACGGCGCTCAGCCTGCCGGGCGGGATCTCGCAGCTCACCGGCGCCTCCGACACGCAATCGGCGATGGTCTACGAATACCTGCAAAGCCGCGATCTCGTCGCGGCGCTCGACGCCCGGCTCAACCTGCGCAAGCGCTTCTCCGGCCCCACCGCGCGCGACCCGCTCTTCGGCTACCACGCCCCCGGCAGCGTCGAGGATCTGACCGACTACTGGAACCGAATGACGCGGCTCTCGCTCGACAACGGCACCGGGCTGATCTCGCTCGAGGTTCACGCCTTCGCGGCCCGGGACGCGCAGGCCATCGCCGCTGCCGCCTTCGCCGAGGCGAGCCGGATGATCAACGACCTTTCCGACGCCGCCCGGCGCGACACCACCCGCGCCGCGCGGGCAGAACTGGCCCATGCCGAAACCCGTCTCACCCGGGCCCGCGCGGCGCTGAGGCGGTTCCGCGAGACCAGCCGCGTGATCGACCCGACGGCGGATGTCACCAGCCGCATGGGGGTGATCGCGGCCCTGCAGGAAGCGCTGGCCTCCGCGCTGGTGGATCTCGACATGATTCGCCAGACCACCGGCGCCACCGATCCCCGGCTTGCCGAGAAGACCCGCAAGATCGCCGTCATCCGCGCCCGCATCGCCGAGGAGCGGCGCAGCTTCGGCCGGTCCGCCGCCGGATCCGGCGGCCCGGGCCAGAAGGCGACCCTCGCCGCCCTCACCGGCACCTTCGAACGGCTGACAAGCGAACTCGCATTCGCCGAGAAGGCCTATGACACCGCGCTCGGCGCGCTCGACGCGGCAGAGGCCTCGGCCCGGGCGCAGGCACTCTACCTCGCCGCCTATCGCAAGCCGGTAGCGGCGGAGCAGGCGGAATACCCCCGCCGGGCGCTGCTGACGGCGCTCGTCGCAATCTTCGGCTTCCTGATCTGGTCGGTGCTGGCGCTGGTTTATTACAGCCTCAGGGACCGGCGATGATCCGGCTGCAGAACATCTGCAAGACGCACCGCCTGCAGGGCCGCGGCAAGATCGTCGCCCGCAACATCCACGCGACCTTTCCGACCGGGGCGCGGATCGGGCTGATCGGGCGCAACGGCGCGGGAAAATCGACCCTGTTGCAGCTGATTTCGGGTACGATGGCGCCGGATCGGGGCGCGGTGATCGCCGACGGCACGATCTCCTGGCCGGTGGGCTTCGCGGGCTCCTTCCACCCCGATCTGACCGGTGCGCAGAACACCCGCTTCATCGCCCGGATCTACGGTGTGGATTCCGCCGAGCTGACCGAATTCGTCGCCGATTTCGCAGAGCTCGGGCCCCATTTCTCGCTGCCCCTGCGCAGCTATTCCTCCGGCATGCGGGCGCGGCTGGCCTTCGGCTGCTCGATGGGCATCCCGTTCGACACCTACCTGGTGGACGAGGTGACCTCGGTCGGCGACGCCCTCTTCCGCCGCAAGAGCGAGGAGGTCTTCCGCGCCCGCACCCGGAATGCCGGCGCGATCGTGGTCTCGCACTCGCTCGGGCTGCTGGAGCGGATCTGTGACGCCGGCGCGGTGCTGGAGAACGGGCGGCTCACCTATTACCCGAAGATCGCCACCGCCATCGCACATTACCAGGCGATGATCGGCCTGCCGCGCGGCACCTCCTGAGGTCGCCGCGGCCAGGGCGCGGGCGCAGGCGGGCCCCTCGATGCCCGCCTCCCCCCGGCCCTTCCGCCCCGTGTCCCCGGGGCCTCAGGCCATCAGGTCATGGACCGCAGCATGGCCTGCGATCTGCAGCTCGATATGCGCCTGCGCCGCGCCGTCGACCAGCGCCCAGACGATCTGCCCGGTCGGTTTGTAGATGACGAAGGCCTCGTCCACCCCCGCATCGCCCGCGCCGGCGGTCGCGGCAAGGTTCACCTGAAACTGGCTGGCGGTCGCGGCGGTGTTGCCGAAGACCAGCACGTCGCCCTCCGCCGCATGATAGTCCTGGATCCAGTCCGACCCGTGGCTTGCCGTGCCTAGGTGATAGAACTTGTCCGCTCCCGCGCCGCCGTTCACCCGGTCGCAGCCGAACCCGCCGTTGATGAAGTCGTCGCCCGGGCCGCCGAAGATCAGGTCCGACAGCGGGCCGCCGCTCGACGTGTCGCTGCCGTCGTTGCCGATCAGCGAATCGGCCCCGAAGCCGCCGTCGATCGTGTCGTTGCCGGCCCCGCCGTAAAGCGAGTCGTTGCCGTAGCCGCCGTCGATCGTGTCATGGCCCGCCCCGCCGTAGATCACGTCGCGCAGGTCCGCTGAATCATCGCCGCCAAGGATCACATCCGCCCCCGCGCCGCCGATCAGCGTGTCGAGCCCGTCGCCGCCGCGGATCGTGTTGTCGCCATCGCCGGCGTTAATCCAGTCGTTGCCCGCGCCCCCCACCAGCAGGTCGCACCCGTCGCCGGCGGCGATCGAATCGTTGCCCCAGCCGCCGTCGACCGTGTTGTTCCCCGCCCCCGCGTCGATGCTGTCCGCCCCGTCGGCCTGGGTCGCTCCCCCGTAGATCAGGTCATTGCCCAGCCCGCCCGCGACCACGTCGGCGCCGTCGCCGGCATGGATCGTGTCAATGCCGTCGAGCCCGGCAATGGTGTCGTTCCCGGCCCCGCCGCCGAGCGAGTCGTTGCCCAGCCCGCCCGTGACGTTGTCGTTGCCAGAGGTGCCGTCGAAGCTGATCCCGGCAGGCGTCGTCGGCAGGCTGTTGGCCTCGAAGGTCTGGCCCGCCTCCATCCCCACCGCCTGATGGGTCACGTTCAGCACGCTCGCGGTAGAGAAATCCGCCGCCGACAGCGGCGTGCCGGCGGCCGAGATGACGTCCAGCCAGTAATGACCGAAATGCAGCTCCGCGCCGGTCGCGGTGCCGTCGATGGTCAGCTGGCCGACGTTGTAGAGCATCGGCAGGTCCGACAGGTCGAGCCGGTCGATCCCCGGCGCGTAATCGGCGACAGAGCCCAGATGCCCGTCGGCAGAGGCGCCTGCCGCGTCGAAGACGAACAGATCCGCCCCCGCGCCGCCCTGCAGATGGGTCGCGCCGTCACGGGCGACCAGGATATCGTCCTTCGCCGTGCCCGTGACCGTGCCACCCGCGCCCTCGCGGATCTCGCCGAACTGCGACAGATCCAGCTTCAGCGCGGTCAGCCCGGGCTCGGTGGCCGAACTCGCGTAGACGTCTACCGCATCGCCCGCAGCCACCGCCGAGAGGGCAGAGACATGCGCCAGCGTCGTGCCGGTCTGGTCAGCCACGGTCGCGACATGCTCCAGCCGCCCGTCCGACAGCATGACGAAAGCGCTCAGCCCGTCGTCTGCCCCGGCGGCCAGTACGAAGTCATGGCCGTTCTGCTCCACCGTCGAGACCAGGTCGGCATGGGTGAAACGGGTGTTCAGGTCGTCCAGGACCTGGTCCACCGCCACCATCGAGCCGTCCTTGCCGACCTCCACCACGCTCAGCGTAGAGGTTCCGGCAGAAGCGACGATGGCAAAGGTCCTGCCATTCACCTCGGCCGAGGCGATGGCGCTTGGCGTGGCGATGCAAAGCCCTTCCGGCGCACCGAGCGTGACATGCTCGGCAAGCGCGCCATCGACGCCGATGGTGTAACTCGTCAGCCGGTCATCGCCCGTGAAGCCCGCGATCAGCACCTGCCCGGCCCCGGTGTCGACCACGCCCATCGCGGTGATCGTGCCATCCGCGGTTCCGGGGGTCGCCGGAACCTCCAGAAGCGAGGTCGCCCCCGCGATCTCATGGCCCACCGGCGCAGCCATGCCGGCATGGGCGGTGTAGACGAAGCTCGCCCCGCCCAGCGTCACGGCCACCGCATGCGCGGTCTCGGTCGCCAGCGCCGAGGGCGCCGTCAGCACCGCCGCCTTGGTGCCGGTCAGCGTGCCGTCGGCGTTCAGCCCATAGGCCGTCAGCTGCTGGTCATAGGCCCCGACCGGCAGCAGCGCGGCCTTGCCCTGAATCTCGACCGTGGTCAGCGAGGTCGAGGCGAGCAGCGCCGACTGCGCCGCATAGGCGGTGGTATTGGCCAGCGCCAGCGTGCCGTCGGCGGCGATACGATAGGCGCTCAGCCCGCCGCCGCGGTCGGTCGCGAGATAGAGCATCGGCCCCGCCGCGCCCGCGATCACCTGCATGTCGGCAACATTGGTCAGAAACCCCGACGCATCGGCCGGCAGCACCTGCAGCTTCGCGAACGCACCCATGATCAGCCCCTTCGAACGGCCCCAGCCGGGCCGCAATCCACCACGGCGCCAACATGGCAGCGGGGCAAATCCGGCCCATGGCCCGATTGTGGCGCAGGGGTGGAGTTTCCCGACAATTCGCGACAATCGCCGCCGGCACCACTGCCAGATCCTGGGGCCGGGCGCCCGCATCCGTTCAACCTTTAGCCGCTGCCGTCCCGCGCCAGAGGCTCTGTTTCAGTGTTAGTTAACGCCTCTGCCGCAACACTGGTCTTCAGCGCCGAGGGGACCAGATGGCTCATCCGCCGCAGAACCAGATGCCCTGGCAGCCCGCCGAAACGGTGACGCTGCTCTCGCCGCCTCCGCCCGGCCCGGCGGAGGTGACGATCCTCCTCGCCCTGCGCGACGGCGCCGCCTACCTCACCCCGCAGCTCGACAGCATCGCGGCGCAGACCCATGCCCATTGGCGGCTCATCGTCAGCGACGACGGCTCGACCGACGAAAGCATCGCGACCCTGCTGAACTGGACCAGCCAGCAGGCCCCGCGCACCGTCCGGCTGATCTTCGGCCCGCGCCGGGGCTTCGCGATGAACTTCCTGGCCCTTCTGGCAGAGGCGGGATCGAACGCGCCCTTTGTCGCCTTCTCCGACCAGGACGATGTCTGGTTTCCCGAAAAGCTGGAACGCGCCCTGGCCGCGCTGTCCGCCGTGCCCTCCGGCACCCCCGCGCTCTACACCTCGCGCCGGTTGATCTGTGACGAGCGGCTCGGCAGCCTGCGTGCCTCCGCCCGCTGCGACCGGGCGCCGGGCTTCCGCAACGCGCTGGTTCAGAACATCGCGCCCGGCAACACCATCGTGATCAACCGCGCCGCGCTGCGGCTGCTGCAGGCCGCCTCACGCCGGATCACCTGGCTCTACGCGCACGACTGGTGGGCCTATCTGATGATCACCGGCGCCGGCGGGCGGGTGATCCACGACCCCGCGCCCGGCCTCTTCTACCGCCAGCACGCGTGCAACGCGATCGGCGCGCGCCATGGCATCGCGGCCTGGCCCGGCCTCATGCGCTTCGGGCTGACGGGCGAGCTTCGCCGCCTTCAGGACACGAACATCGAGGCGCTGGAGCTTGCCGCCCCCTATCTCACGCCCGAGAACCGCGCCCTTGTCGAACGTTTCGCCGCCGCCCGCCGCGCCCCGCGACGCCAGCGCCTGAAGACGCTCCGGGCGCTCGGCCTCTACCGCCAGGGCCGGGCCGGCACCTTCGGCCTCTGGCTGACCGCCGCGCTGGGGCTGCTGTAGCGCGATTTTGGCTTCTATAGAGCCTGTTTTTCCGGTCCCGGGCCAGTTTCACGGCCCACGCGGCCGGGTCCGGGGGGCCGACGGGACAGCGCCATGAACCTGCTCTTCGTCCATCAGAACATGCCCGGCCAGTACCGCGAGCTGGTCGCCTGGCTTGCGGCCCGGGACCGCCACCGCATCGTCTTCCTGACCCAGCGTGCGGCCCCGCCACCGGCCCCGGGCGTCACCGTGCGGACCTACCGCCCGCACCACAGCCCCGCGCCCGAGGCCTATGCCCTCTCCCGCCCCTTCGAGGCCGCGATGGGCACCGCCTACGGCGCCTTCCTCGCCGCCCGCGCGCTGAAGGAAGAGGGGTTCTCGCCCGACCTCATCCTCGGCCACACCGGCTGGGGCGAGCTGACCTTCCTCAAGGACGTCTGGCCCGCCGTCCCGATCCTCGGCTACTGGGAATACTACTACCTCGCCCAAGGCGGCCCGATCGGCTTCGATCCTGAATTTCCGGCCGCCGAGGCCGCGCCCCTAACCACCCGGGCCCGCAACGCGCTGAACCATCTCTGCCTGCCGGTTCTCGACCTCGGCCAATGCCCGACCGACTGGCAGATGGCCACCTTCCCGAAGCCATTCCGCCAGGCGAGCTACATCTGCCACGACGGCATCCGCACCGACCGCCTCGGGCCGAACCCCTCGGCCGCCGTCCCGCTGGCCCGCCTCGCCCGCCCGCTGACCCGCGCGGACGAGGTCTTCACCTATATGGCCCGCAACATGGAGCCCGCGCGCGGCTTTCACATCTTCATGCGCGCCCTCCCCGCGATCCTCGAGGCCCGCCCCGCCGCCCGCGCCCTTCTCATCGGCGGCAGCGAGACCTCCTACGGCCCCGCAAGCGGCGAAAGCGGCGGGTACCGCGGGCGGATGGAACGCGAGCTGGGCGAGCGTGTCGACTGGTCCCGCGTCCATTTCCTAGGCCGCGTGCCCTACGCCGATTTCCAGCGCATCCTCTCGATCTCGCGCTGCCATGTCTACCTGACGGTGCCCTTCGTCCTCTCCTGGTCGCTGATCGAGGCGATGGCGATGGAGGCAACCATCGTCGCCTCGGACACCGCCCCCGTGCGCGAAGTGCTGCGCCACGGCAAAACCGCGATCCTCACCGATTTCCTCGACCCCGCCGCGCTGGCCGCCCGGGTGGTGGAGGTCCTCGCCCGCCCCGCCGATTTCGCCCATCTCGGCCCCGCCGCGCGCCGCACCGCCGTCGCGCGCTACGATTTCCTCACCCGAACGCTCCCGGTCCATATCGAAAAGATCAACGGCCTCCTGCCCCGAAAGCTGGCCATCCGCTTGCCCAGCGGGTAACCCGGAAGGCCGGAACCCCTGCGAGGAGCCCCCATGCTTGCCCATCTCAGCGCCACCCTGCGCACGATCCGCGGCGTCGCCCGCATCGTGGCCGACGCGCGGCTGGGCCTGATCGCGGCGGGCGTCGCCTTCTTCTCCATGCTCGCGGTCTTTCCCGGCATTGCCGCCGTCATCGCGCTCTTCGGCTATTTTGCCGATCCGCAGGTGGTGCTGACCCAGGCAAAGCTCCTGGCCGATTTCCTGCCCCCCGAAGCGTTCCAGATCGTGCAGACCCAGGTTCAGGCGCTGGTCCTCACCCATGTCTCGACCCTTGGCTGGACCTCCATCGTCACCACCCTTGCCGCGCTCTGGTCCGCCCGCGCCGGGGTCGCGGCCCTGATCGAGGGGGTGAACGCCACCCATGCCGGCAACGACCGCGGCAATGTCAGCCATATCCTCGCCTCGGCGGTGCTGACGCTGGTGCTCGTCGGCGTGGCGCTGGTCGCGCTGGCCGCGGCGATCCTTGTGCCGATCCTGCTGGCCATCGTGCCGCTCGGCCCCTTCGTGGCGCTGGCGGCGGGCGTGGTGAAATGGGCGATCTCGCTGGGCGTGGTGCTTTTCGGTGTCGGTCTCGCCTATCGCTACGGCCCGAACCGGCCCGACAGGCGCTCGCCCTGGCTCTCGCCCGGGCTACTGCTCGCTGTCGCGCTCTGGGCCGCGGCCTCGGTCGGCTTTTCCTACTACATCGCCAATTTCTCGTCCTACAACCGGGTCTACGGCTCGATCGGCGCCGTCATCGCGCTGCTGATGTGGTTCTACATCAGCGCCTACGTGATCCTCCTCGGCGCGGCGCTGAACGCCGAACTCGAAAGCCACCACGGCCCGTAGGGTGCGCATTCATCGCGCACCGTCGGCGCGCGCGCCCCTCAGTAATCCCGCTGCAGGTAGACCCCGATCCCGGTCGAGCCGTCCGAGCCCGCCGTCCCCTTCACCGTCACGGATTTCGTCAGGTCCAGGTTCAGGCTGATCGAGCTCTTGCCATCGCTGCCCACCGTCACCTCGGAATAGAGCCGCTTCGACAGGTACTTCCCCGCCTTCACCTCCGCCCCGCCGTTGGTCCCGGTCTGAACGTCGAGGTTGTCGAGCCCGAAGTTGCTCCGGAGCTTGCCGACGATCCCCTCGCCGCCCTTGCCCGCAAGCGTCGCGACGGCCGAGGCCAGCTGCGCCGCCTGCAGGGCAGAGATCTTGTTCAGCCCCTTGCCGAACAGAAGCTGCGACAGCACCTCGCTCTGCGGTAGCGGTGGCGAGGAGGAGAAGGTGATCTTCGGATCGCTCGCCTCGCCCGAGATGGTGATGGTAGAGGTCACGCCGTCATTCTCGGACGAAGCCGAGATCTGCACCATCGGCACGAACCGCCCTTCCAGCTGCAGGCTCGCCTGGCTCAGGTCGAAGCGCTTGCCCAGGATGTCGAGCCGCCCGCGCAGCAGGTCGAACCCGCCCGAGGGCAGCACGTTCTCCGTCGTCCCGCCCAGCTTCACCCGCCCGCCAAGCTCGGCGTCAAGGCCACGGCCCCGGATGAACACCTGGTTCGGGGCCGAGACGGTGATGTCGAGGCCGAAGGGCGCCGCCCGGCTCGTCGCCTGCGCCGCCGCGGGCTTGGCCAGCCCCGCCCGCGCCCGCGTCGCCCGTTCCTGCGCCGTGCCGTCCACGAAGGTCAGCCCGTCGGGGATCGAGGCGCTGCCGCCCAGTCCGGTCGAGGGCACCTGGATCTCCGTCTGGCCCAGCCGCAGCGCACCGGCGATCTGCGCGCCGCCGGTCAGCGGGCCCTTCACCGACAGATCGCCGCTCACCCGCGTGCTGAAAAGATCCGGGTTCTTGAACAGCACATTGGCAAGCTTGGCGGTCAGATCGGCCGGGAATGGGTCGGCCAGCGTCACCGGCCCGTTCACCGTGACCGTGCCGCCGCCGACCGTGGCCTTGGCCTGCACCTGCGCCCGCCCGCCGGCAAGCGTGACGGTGGCATTCACCGGATCAGCCGCGATCCCCAGCGTCGGCGCCGCCAGCCGCGCAGGGCCCAGCGTGACCGTGCCCGACAGGGCCGAAAGCCCCGGCTTGCCCTTCAGCCGCAGGTCGAACCGCGTCGGCCCGCGGATCGAGCGAGGCTCGATCAGCCCGTTGACCACCCCGGCGTCGACCCCGCCCTTCAGCGTCAGATCCGCAGTGGCGAAATCAGCCGCCACGTCGCCGCCGATGTCGGCATTCAGCCCTCCCGGGCCAGCCGCCGAAACCCGGACCGCGTAGCCCTGCGCGCTCTGCCCGACGGTGCCCTTCACCGTCAGCGGCCCCGGAAAGCCGGGGGCGATCAGCGCCAGATCGGCCAGCCGCGCGGTCAGGTCGACGACCTGCCCCTGCCCCGCGCCCGCCGCCGAGGTGCCGCCGCCGGCCTTGGCCGAAATCTGCGGATTGTCGAGCGCCAGCTTGTCGAGCAGGATCTTCCCGCCCTTCCGGCTGACCTCGACATCCAGCGAGGTCTTGCCGCGCAGCAGCCGGTCCGCCTCTTTCTGCCCCACCGCGAGGTCCGTGCTCTCGCCCGTCAGGCTCACCCGGTCGACGCCACCCTGCTGGCGGTAGCCCAGCTTCGCCTTCAACGCCCCGCCGAAGCCCTTGCCCAGCGCCGAGAGATCGCCGAAATCGACCGTCGCGCTCAGGTCCGAGGCGCCGGTCTTCCACAGGCCCGAAGCCTCCGCCGTCAGCGACCCCGCCGTCACGTCAAGCTTGCGGATCCGCGTCCCCTCCGCGTCCCGCTTCACCGAAGCGACGATCCGGCTCTGCCCCCGCAGCAGCCCGTCGGCCTCCGCCTGCCCGATCTGCAGGTCCTGCCCCTTGACCGTCGCATCCAGATCGAAGCTCCCCGCCAGAAGCGCGGCCGATCCCTTGACCGAGACCTCGCCCGCCCCGCCCAGCGGCCGCCCCGCCAGGGCCGCGAAGCGCGAAAGATCGCTGGCATGCAGCTGCGCCTGCCCGTCGACCTTCAGCGCCGCGTTCAGCCCGTCGACATGGCCCGAGGCGTTCAGCCCATAGCCGTCGCCCGCCAGCGCCACCTCGGGCAGCTCCAGCGGCGCGCCCGCCTTCCAGCCGAATTTCACCGTGCCCGAAAGCGCCTGGCCCAGCGCCTGCGCCAGCGCCGCATCCCGCGGCTTCAACCCGGCGGCGGTGATCTTCAGCGTGCCGTCCACCGCCCCGCCGCCCGCGGGCGAGATCGTGCCGCTCCCGGCCAGATCGAGCGTCTCCGCGGCGAAATCGGGCCTGTTCAGACCCTGAATCTTCACTCCGCCTTGCCAGCCCTGCCCCTTTCCGGCGTCGAAGGCGAACGTCAGGTCGGCCCCGCCGATCTTCGTCTTCACCCCCGGCAGCGGCAGCAGCACCGGCCCGCCGTCCTGCGAGGCGATCCGCCCGCTGAGGTCGATCAGCGTCGGCAGCCCGTCCGGCCCGATCGTCACCTGTCCGCCCAGGTCGATGGAGCGCGCCTTCAGCTTCAACTGCGACAGCACGAGGTCCCCCCCCGGCGCCTGGGTGCCGCTGACGGCCAGCTGCATGTCGGGCCCGAAGAACGGCTGGTACTCCGGCGCGAAGAGGGGCGAGATATCGCCCTTGAGATCGGCGGTGAAGGCACGGGTCGGCGGCGTGGTGGCGCCCTCCGCCGGTTTCGCCGTCTTCAGCGTCACCGCCCCGGTCAGCCGCTCCTGCCCGTCGGTGGCCAGCCGGATATCGGCCTTGTAGGCATCAAGCGGCCCCGTCCCCTTCACGCTCAGCGAAATCGCGGGCGCCCCGGGCAGCCCCGCAAGCGTGGTGATCAGCCCATGCGCCCCCTCGTCGGCGGTCAGATCCAGCTTCAGCTGGCCGGTCTTGTTGGCATAGCCCGCGTCGAGCGAGAACACCCCCCGCACCCCGTCGATCCGCTTGATCTCCAGCTTGGCGTCGCCCTGGCCCCCCGCCAGCTTCATCGAACCGGACAGCGTCACCACCGCCGCCTGTCCCAGCACCGGCGCGCCCAGCTCCACTTTCTTCGCCAGGATCTTGCCCACGTCGACTGAAACCGGCAGCTCCGGCAGGCTGAACCCCCCGGCCTCGGCCGAGGGCGCCTTCGACGGCGGGCTCACCGGCTTGCGGGTCACATCGATCTCGTCGGCCGAAAGCTCGTTCACCTTCACCTCGCCGGAAAGCAGCGCAGCCCGGCTCCAGTCCAGCGTCACGCCCTTCAGCGTCAGCCACACGCCCTTGGCATCGGCGACGGTCATCTCCTTCATCGTCGCCTTGGAAGACCAGGCCCCGGCGAACCCGGTGATCGTCACCGTGCGCCCCGGCCCCGAAAGGCTCTGTTCCAGGGTCGAGGCGACGAATCCCTTGTCCTGCGCCCAGGCCAGCCCCGGCAGCAGCAGCAGGAGAAGAAGGAGGATACCCCGCCGCATCAGAACGCCTGCCCGATGCCGATATAAAGCTGGATGCCCTTGCCGGTATGCCCGGAAACCGGCGCGCCGACGTCAAGCCGGATCGGCCCGATCCCGGTGTCATAGCGCAGCCCGAGGCCCGCGCCCGCCTGCCAGGCGCCCTTGCCGCCCAGGCTGCCCTCGCCCACGTAGCCCGCATCGTAGAAGGCGACGAGCCCGAACGGCCCCTTCAGCTGCGCCCTGACCTCGCCCGAAAGCCCGAGAAAGCTCCGCCCGCCAGAGCGCACGCCCCCCGGCAGCCCGTAGACGCCCAGCGACTGGTAGGGTTGCCCCCTGACCGTCCCGCCGCCACCGGAATAGAACAGGTAATCCCGCGGCGTCGCCGCCAGCGCCGATCCGAGGATGGACCCGCCCTGGATGCGCCCCGCCAGCACGATCCGCGAACCCAGCGCCTTGTAGGCCCGCGCGTCGAAGGTCAGCTTTGCGCCCGTCCCGGTGCCGCCGAACCCCTTGAACGGCATGACGCCCGCGTCGAGGTAGACACCCTTCCTGGCGTTGAGCGCGTTGTCGCGGCTGTCATAGACCGCCTGCAGGGGCAGCGTCGCGTCCTTGTAGGAATAGGTACCCGAGGCATCCGTCACCCGCTCGCGGTCGAAACCCACGCCGTAACTCAGTGTCAGCCGGTCGTTGACCATCCGGCTCAGCCCCGTCCCCAGGGTCATGATATTGGCGTTGTAATCGGTCAGGTTCTTCCGCTGCAGCTCGCCCATCACGTAAAGCGAGGTATCGGCGTTGAAGGTCGCCGGCCGGTCCAGCCGCGCCGAAAGCGTATAGCTCCGCCCGCCGGCCTGCGACCCTATCCCGTCGATCTCGCCGCTCAGCTTGAACCTCTCCGCGCCCCCGAAAAGGTTGCGGTGCAGCCAGAAGGCCGAAAGGCTCGCCCCTTCGGAGCTGGAGATCGCGGCCCCGAAGCCGATCCGCCGCTTCTTCTGGTCCACCACCGCGGCCGTCACGTTCATCCGGTCGCCGGGGCCAAGCGTGTCGGCCTCGGTCAGCGCGACAGAGGCGAAGGCGCCTGTCCGCCGCAGCCGGTTGGCCACGTCCTGCAGCTTTTTCGGCGTATAGGGCGTGCCCGCCGGAAAACCCGCGATCGCCTCGATCCGCTTGCGGCGCACCTGCGACGCGCCCGTGATCTCAAGCTGCCCCAGCATCACCGCCGGCCCGGGCAGAACCGAGATGTCGACGCTCAGCCGGTGCGTCCGCGCATCGGCGATCACCTTCTGGCCGCTGACGGTGGCCTTCGCGTGCCCCGCCTTGCGCCAGGCAAGCAGGGCCGCGTCCACCGCCGCCTGGATCGCGCCGCTCTTCGCCGTCTCGCCGGCCCGGAAGGCTTTCGGCAGCACCGTGTTCGGCGCCAGCGGCCCGATCTTCGCCGTCCCGAAGGTGAAAAGCGGCCCTTTGGCCACCGTGACCCGGATCGCACCGATCTTCGCCGGCGCGTCGAGCGGCGCGATGCCCGCCGCCTCCTTCCCGTCGACGAGGATATGGATCACCGGCGCGAAATAGCCCGCGTCGTAAAGCGCACCGACCAGCCGCCGGTAATCCGCGCGCGCGGCGGCGAACAGGTCCTGCGCCTTGGCATCCTTGTTCGCCTGCGTCGATTCCAGCAGCGAGGCCGCCTTCAGCGCGGACAGCAGCGCCTTGTCCGCCCCCGGCGCCTCGAAGCTCAGCGTCGCAGCGCCGGCCGGCGCCGCCGCCAGCAGCGCCACCGCCAGGATCGCACCTCGGGACGCGTCCCCGCGCCGCTGCCAGAGCCGCCCCGTCACACCAGCCTCCACCATGTCATGCCCCAAGTTTCGCACGACGCCGCCGGGCCTTCAATCGCACAAGACCGCGCGCGGCGGGCATCGGTGGGCCTTCCCTGCGCGGCGCGGACATGGTTTTCTGCGCCGCAGGGAGGAAGGCCAACATGAACCGGATCAGCGCGGCCGCATTGGCCATCGCCCTCTGCACCGCAGCAACCGCCCGCGCGGGGGACCTGCCGGCGCCCGTCACGGCGCAGGATTACAATCCCGTGAACCTGGACGAGGCTAGGCTCGGCCAGCTCCTGTTCTACGATCCCGTCCTCTCCGGCAACCGCAACATCGCCTGCGACACCTGCCACAACACCCGCTTCGGCACCTCCGACGGCGTCTCGCTCGACATCGGCGAGGGCGGCATCGGCCTTGGCCCCGCACGCCACCCGGACCCCAAGAACGTGCCGGAGCGGCGCGTCGCCCGCAACGCGCCCTCGCTCTTCAACCTCGGCGCCAAGAGCTTCACCATCATGTTCGACGACGGGCGGATCGAGGCCGATCCCTCCCGCCCCTCGGGCCTGCGCACCCCGATGGAGGACGAGATGGTACGCGGCTTCGCCTCCGTGCTGGCCGCACAAACCATGTTCCCAGTGGTGGCGCAGGACGAGATGGCCGGCAACGCGATGGAGAACGACGTCTCCAAGGTCGTGCGCGAGGGCCGCATCTCCGGCCCCGGCGGCGCCTGGGACCTGCTCGCCGCCCGGATCCGCGCCATACCCGGCTATCAGGAGCGGTTCGCGCAGGTCTACCCGGCGATCGCCAAGGGCCGACCGATCGCCTTCACCGACATCTCCAACGCGCTCGCCGCCTTCATCGAGGTCGAATGGCGCTCCGACACCTCGCCCTTCGACGCCTACCTCCGCCACCGGGCCACCCTGCCGGCCGAGGCGATGGCCGGGCTCAAGCTCTTCTACGGCGCCGCCCGCTGCTCCAGCTGCCATTCCGGGCCCTTCCTGACGGACAACAAGTTCCACGCCATGGGCGAGCCGCAGCTCGGCCCCGGCAAGACGGAACGGTTCGAGACCAACCAGCGCGACCTCGGCCGCTACAAGGTCTCCAACGACCCGGCCGATATCTATGCCTTCCGCACCCCCTCGCTGAGGAACGTGATGATGACCGGCCCCTGGGGCCACGACGGCGCGCACAGCGACCTGAAGGAGTTCATCCGCTACCACGCCGATCCCGTGGCGGGGGCCGCGGCCTACAAGCCTTCGGCGGTCTTCCCCAAGGGCTACGACCCCGGCGCGCTTAAGGACTGGGCCGCCTGGAACGACCCGGCAGAGCGCAAGGCGATCCTCTCCGCGGTGAAGGCGACGCCGGTCACGCTCTCGCCGGCGGAGGTCGACGCGATCTACGCCTTCCTCGGCACGCTGACCGATCCGCAGGCGCTCAAGGGCCGTCTCGGGGTGCCGAAAGCGGTGCCAAGCGGCCTGCCCGTCGACACGCCCCCCACGCTGACCGCGGACTGAGCCCGCCTTGCACCCCGGCCGGCGCCATGCATAGCTGCGGGCACACCCACCCAGCAGCCGAGGAACGCCCATGCCGGCCCAGGACCGCATCGCCGAATATGCCGAAGAACTCACCGCCATCCGCCGCGACCTGCACGAACACCCCGAGCTGGGGTTCGAGGAGGTCCGCACCTCCGGCATCGTCGCCGAGAAGCTGAAGGGCTGGGGGATCGAGGTCACGACCGGCATCGGCAAGACCGGCGTGATCGGCGTCATCAAGGGCAACCGCCCCGGCCGCACCGTCGGCCTGCGCGCCGACATGGACGCGCTGCCGATCCACGAGCAGACGAACCTGCCCTATGCCTCCAAGACCCCCGGCGTCATGCATGCCTGCGGCCATGACGGGCACACCACCATGCTCCTCGGCGCCGCCCGCTACCTCGCCGAGAACCGCGATTTCGCCGGCACCGCCGTTCTGATCTTCCAGCCCGCCGAAGAGGGCCTCGGCGGCGCCCGCGCGATGATCGAGGAGGGGCTTTTCGAGCGGTTCCCCTGCGACGAGATCTACGGGCTGCACAACTCCCCCTTCGACGGACCGGGCGAGATCGGGGTGAAGCCGGGCCCGGCGATGGCCGGCGCCAACTTCTTCGACATTACCGTGACTGGCCGCGGCGGCCACGCAGCCCGGCCCGAGGCCACGATCGACCCGCTGATGATCGCCTCGGCGCTGGTTGGCCAGCTCCAGACCATCGTGTCCCGCTCGGTGCCCTCGACCAGCCCGGTCGTCCTCTCCGTCACCCAGATCCACTCCGGCGCGGCCTATAACGTCATCCCCGAACAGGCCACGCTCTGCGGCACCATCCGCTATTTCGACCGCGAGGCGGCGGAGATCGTCGCCCGCCGCATGGCCGAGATCTGCGACGGGTTCGGCCGCGCCCACGGCGCCACGATCACCCTCGACCTGCGCAACGTCTTCGACGTCCTGATGAACGACCCCGACCACTCCGAGCACATGCTCGCCGCCGCGGCCGAGATCACCGGCGCCGCCAACGCCCGCCGCAAGACCGACCTGGTGATGGGATCGGAGGATTTCGCCGACATGCTCGCCAAGGTCCCCGGCGCCTATTGCACGGTGGGTCATGGCGGCGACGTGCCGCTCCACAACGCGGGCTTCGTGCTGGACGACGCGATCCTGCCGGTCGGCGCGGCCCTTCTGGCCCGCATGGTCGAAACCCGCGGCGCCGCCGCCTGAGCCGACAAAAAAGGCCCCCACGGATGAACCGGGGGGGCCAATGCGGCACCGGGAGTGGGGAGAGTTTCCCCCGGGCGCCGATCTCGTTCGCATGCAGATCCCGTTCGCATGCCGGTCTCCTGCGCGCGCCTGTCGTCCGGCGCGCGCGGGTTCCGTCGGGGGCCTTACTCGGCCGGCACGGCCTCTGCCCCTTCGGACAGCGGATAGGCCAGGTGCACCAGCATCTCCTTCGGGCAGACCTGCAGGAAGTTCGCCCGCTCCTCGGCCCAGTCGGCCAGGATCGCGGCCGCCTTCCGGCTGCCGGTCTCGCGCGCGTGGCGTTCCACCAGCCCCTTCAGCTCGGCCTCCCAGTGCGGATGGGCCACGGCGCAGGTCACCAGCGTCTCGCCGTTGATGTAATCCTCCGCCGTCCCGTCGGGATCGTAGAGATAGGCCATCCCCCCGGTCATCCCGGCGCCGAAATTCGCGCCGATCGAGCCCAGGATCACCGCCACCCCTCCGGTCATGTACTCGCAGCCGTTCGACCCGCAGCCCTCGATCACCACCTTCGCGCCGGAGTTCCGGACCGCGAAGCGCTCGCCCGCACGCCCGGCCGCGAAAAGATGCCCGTCGGTCGCGCCATAAAGCACCGTGTTGCCGATGATCGTGTTCCGCCCCGCCTCCAGCGGAGAGGCCATCGGCGGGCGCACCGCGATGGTCCCGCCCGAAAGCCCCTTGCCGACATAGTCGTTGGCGTCGCCCTGCACCTCGATCCGCAGCCCGTTGACCGCAAAGGCGCCCAGCGACTGCCCGCAGGACCCCGACAGCTTCACCGTCAGATGGTCGGGCTGCAGCTTGTTGTTCATCCCGAACCGCTTGACGATATGGCTCGACGCCCGCGTCCCGATGGTCCGGTGGGTGTTCCGCACCGCGTAGGACAGCTGCATCTTCTCCCCGTCCTCGAAGAAGCGCGCGCCGTCGCGGATGATCTCCGCATCCAGCGTCTCCGGCACCGCGTTGCGCGGCTTGGAGCGGTCGTAGCGGATCTTCGAAGCGCCATCGACGGTGATCAGCAGCGGGTTGAGGTCGAGATCGTCGAGATGCGCCGCCCCCCGGCTGACCTGGGTCAGAAGGTCGGCCCGGCCGATGATGTCATCCATCGTCCGCGCGCCGATCGAGGCGAGGATCTCCCGCACCTCCTGCGCGTAGAAGGTGATCAGGTTCACCACCTTGTCGGCGGAGCCGGTGAACTTCTGCCGCAGCCGCTCGTCCTGGGTGCAGACGCCGACAGGGCAGGTGTTCGACTGGCACTGCCGCACCATGATGCAGCCCATGGCAATCAGCGCCGCGGTGCCGATGCCGTATTCCTCGGCCCCCATCATGGCCGCGATGATGATGTCGCGGCCGGTGCGCAGGCCCCCGTCCGTGCGCAGCGTGATCCGCTCGCGCAGGTTGTTCATCGCCAGAACCTGATGCGCCTCGGTCAGCCCCATCTCCCACGGAAGGCCGGCGTATTTGATCGAGGTCGCGGGCGAGGCGCCCGTGCCGCCGTTGTGGCCCGAGATCAGGATCACGTCGGCCTTGGCCTTCGCCACCCCCGCCGCGATCGTGCCGACGCCGGAGGAGGAGACGAGCTTCACCGTCACCTTGGCGCGCGGGTTGATCTGCTTCAGGTCGTAGATCAGCTGCGCCAGATCCTCGATCGAGTAGATATCGTGATGCGGCGGCGGCGAGATCAGCGTCACGCCGGGCGTGGAGTGCCGCAGGCGCGCGATCAGCTTCGTCACCTTCAGGCCGGGCAGCTGCCCGCCCTCGCCGGGCTTCGCGCCCTGCGCCACCTTGATCTCCAGCTCCTCGCAGGCGTTGAGGTATTCGGCGGTCACGCCGAACCGCCCCGAGGCGACCTGCTTGATCTTGGCCGACGGGTTGTCGCCGTTCGGCTCCGGCTGGAAATGCGCCGGATCCTCTCCGCCCTCGCCGCTGTCGGACTTCGCGCCGATCCGGTTCATGGCGATGTTCAGCGTCTTGTGCGCCTCCGGGCTCAGCGCGCCCAGCGACATCCCCGGCGTCACGAACCGCTTACGGATCGAGGTGATGCTCTCCACCTCCTCGATCTGCACCGGCCGGCCAAGGGGCTTGATGTCCAGAAGGTCGCGCAGATGGATCGGCGGGTTGGCCCGCATCGCCGCTGAATACTGCTGCCAGAGGTCATAGGACGCCCGGTCGCAGGCCGCCTGCAGCATGTGCATCGTCTGCGCTTCCCAGGCGTGCTTCTCGCCCGAGCGACGGGCCTTGTAGAAACCGCCGATCGGCAGCACGCCCGCGCCGCCGGCCCAGCCCTTGGCGTGGACTTCCTCCAGCTTGTGCTGGATGCCGAGCACGCCGATGCCGGAGATCCGGCTGTGCATGCCGGGGAAATACTCCGCCACCATCGCGCGGGACAGGCCGACGGCCTCGAAGTTCAGACCCCCGCGGTAGGAGGAGATCACCGAGATGCCCATCTTCGACATGATCTTCAGCAGCCCGGCGTCGATCGCCGCGCGGTAGCGCCGCATCGCGTCCTCCAGCGAACCCTCGATCAGCCCGCGCCGGATCCGGTCGGCGATCGAATCCTGCGCCAGGTAGGCGTTCACCGTGGTCGCCCCGCAGCCGATCAGCACCGCGAAGTAATGCGGGTCGATGCATTCCGCCGACCGGACATTGACCGAGCAGAAAGTCCGCAGGCCCTTCCGCGTCAGCCAGCTATGCACGGCCGAGGTGGCAAGGATCATCGGCATGGCCACGCGGCCCTCGCCCTGATGCTCGTCGGTCAGCACGAGGTGCCCCGCGCCCGAACGCACGGCATCCTCCGCCTCGGCGCGGATCCGCTCCAGCCCGTGGCGCAGCGCGTCATGCTCGCCGCCGGCGGCGAAGGTGCAGTCGATCACGCCGACGCTCTCGCCGAACTGCTGCACCATCATGGCGAACTCGGCATTGGCGATGAACGGGCTCTCCAGCACCAGGATCTCGGTCTGGCTGCTGTCCTCGTCCAGCACGTTCTTCAGGTTGCCGAACCGCGTCTTCAGGCTCATCACCCGGCTTTCGCGCAGGCTGTCGATCGGCGGGTTGGTGACCTGGCTGAAGTTCTGCCGGAAGAAATGGCTCAGCGGCCGGTACCCGGTCGAAAGCACCGCGGCCGGCGTGTCGTCGCCCATCGAGGCGATCATCTCCTTGCCGTCCTCCGCCATCGGCGCCAGCACCTGCTCCAGGTCCTCGAGGCTGTAGCCCGCGGCGATCTGGCGGCGGCGCAGCTCCTCGCCCTCGAACAACGGGGCCTCGGGCACGTCCCGCAGCAGCGTGTTCAGCTCGACGACCTTCTCCAGCCAGTCGGCATAGGGCTGCGCGGCGGCCAGCCGGTCCTTCATCTCGCGGTCGTGGAAGAGCTTGCCGTCCTTCATGTCGACGGCGATCATCTGCCCCGGCCCCAGCGCGCCCTTCTCGCGCACCGTCGCCTCGTCGATCGGCACCATCCCGGCTTCCGACCCGGCGATCAGCATCCCGTCGCCCGTCACCACGTAGCGCATCGGCCGAAGCCCGTTGCGGTCCAGCCCGGCGCAGACCCAGCGCCCGTCCGTCATCGCCAGCGCCGCCGGCCCGTCCCAGGGCTCCATCACGGCGTTGCAATAGGCGTACATGTCGGCCCAGGCCTGCGGCAGCTCGCCCGCGACCTTCGACCAGGCCTCGGGCACCAGCATGGTCTTCGCCATCGGCGCGGAGCGGCCCGCCCGCACCATCACCTCGAACACGGCATCGAGCGCGCCGGAGTCGGACGCCCCCGTCGGCACGATCGGCTTGATGTCCTCGGCCCACTCCCCGAAGGTCGACGACGCCATGCGGATCTCGTGGCTCCGCATCCAGTTCACGTTGCCCTTCAGCGTGTTGATCTCGCCGTTATGCGCCAGCATCCGGAACGGCTGCGCCAGCCACCATTGCGGGAAGGTGTTGGTGGAATAGCGCTGGTGGTAGATCGCGAAGGCGCTCTCGAACCGCTCGTCCTGCAGGTCCGGGTAGAACTCTGCGACCTGCTCGGCCAGCATCATCCCCTTGTAGATCACGCTCCGGCACGACAGCGAACAAAGGTAGAGCCCCGCGATCTGCGCCGCCGCGGCCGCCTTCTCGATCCGGCGGCGGATGATGTAGAGCTCGCGCTCGAACGCCTCCTCGTCCACGCCGGTATCGTTGCGGATCAGGATCTGCTCGATCTCCGGGCGCGTCGCGTTTGCCTTCTCGCCCAGCACGTCGGTGTTCACCGGCACGTGCCGCCAGCCGTAGATGTAGTGGCCCATGCGCAGGACTTCCGTCTCCACGATGGTCCGGCAGCGCTCCTGCGCGCCGAAATCGGTGCGCGGCAGGAAGACCTGGCCCACGGCGATCAGCTTCGACAGGTCGGGCTCGTGCCCGGTGCGGCGGATCTGGTCGTTGAAGAACGGCACCGGGATCTGCACATGGATCCCCGCCCCGTCGCCGGTCTTGCCGTCGGCATCCACCGCCCCGCGGTGCCAGACCGCCTTCAGCGCGTCGATCCCGTTCTCCACCACCTTGCGCGACGGCTTGCCCGAGATCGAGACCACCAGCCCGACGCCGCAGGAGGCGTGTTCGTCCTCCTCGCGCCAAAGCGATTGCTCGTTCATGTAGGCGCGCTTGGCTTCCTCGGCCGCCACCCAGGCATCGTCAAACTTGGTCATCGCGCTCTTCCCTCTTCGAAGAGGCCCCGAAGGGCAGTCACATCCTCACGTGCCGTCCGGCGCGGCCATCCCGCGCGCCCGGCCCGTGTTCAAATCTAGTCCACGGCCTTCTTCGGCGTGGGCCGCACAAGGCTCGACATCACCGAGTTGCAGTCGAATTCCGGGGTGGTGGACATGAAGCCCTTCTGCCCCTTCTGCAAAAGCAGCATCGGCGTGTTGTCGTAGGGCAGCTTGCCCTTGTCGTCCTGCCAGATCCCGGCCCCGGCCAGGAACAGCCGCCATTTCCGGCTGATCCATTCATGGCCCGTCGAATGCCAGATCATCTTGCCGTCTGCCCCGGTCTCCTTGGTGTCGAACTGGGTCTGCTCCAGCGTCTCGCCGCCCAGCACCTTGGTCTTGCCGGTCAGCTTGTCGTAGCCGGTGATGTGCTGGATCTTGCCGCCGTCGGTGACGGTCTCGAAATCGTAGGTGTCCTTGCCGGTCTTCAGCAGATCGCTGAACGACGCCGGATCCTTCGACGGCTGCTTCAGCACGTCATGCGTCCCCGCGCCCAGATCGAAGGATTCCAGCCACTGCGTCTCATAATCGATCCGGCTGACGAAGACCGGCCCGTCGGAGTTGAAGTCGATCCGCCACTGGTTGCCCTTCGGGTCGCCCTCGCAGCGGTAGTGGTTGGAGACCATGCAGCCGTGCATCTGCACCGTCAGGAACCCCGTGCAGCCCTTCGGCGGGGTGAAGTTCCCCGCCGCGAAGGCCGGAAGGCCGAACGCCGAAAGCCCGAGCGCGAGCCCCGCCGGCAGGCCGAACTGCCGCATCACCGCCTGAATGCTCTTCATTCCATTGCCTCCTGTCGGGTCAGCCTTGCTGTCCCAAATTTCGCCGCGTCCGTTCCAGTTTTGCGCACCTGGGCCAGAAGCCGGGGACACGTCGGTGTGAAAGCGGTGCGAAAGCGGT
The DNA here is from genome assembly GCF_004010155.1 of Solirhodobacter olei. Lineage (GTDB taxonomy): Bacteria > Pseudomonadota > Alphaproteobacteria > Rhodobacterales > Rhodobacteraceae > Solirhodobacter > Solirhodobacter olei. The sequence goes on from NZ_RRYH01000007.1 coordinate 55,512, forward strand.
GCTGTTACGGTGTTTCCAGTCCGGTCCCTTAAGGTTTCATTCAGCCGCGACGGCGGCGGGCTGCGCAAGATAGTCGAGAATGGCCTCGGCCGCTTCCCGCCCATCCCGAATCGCCCAGACGACAAGGCTCGCGCCGCGCACGATATCGCCCGCCGCGAAGACGCCCGGGACCGAGGTCTGGTGGCTGCGGAAATCGGCCTTCACCGTGCCCCAGCGCGTCACCGACAGGTCCGGCGCCTGCCAGTCCCCCGGCAGGTCCTCCGGCTCGAAGCCCAGCGCCATGATGACCAGGTCGGCGGGTTCGACGTAATCGGCGCCCTCGATCAGTTCCGGCATCTGGCGGCCTCCGGCATCCGGCTCTCCCAGCCGCATGCGCTGCACGATGACGCTTTCCACCGGCGCGCCGGTGAAGCCCTTCGGCGCAGAAAGCCACACGAATTCAACGCCTTCCTCTTCGGCATTGGCCACTTCGCGCTGGCTGCCCGGCATGTTCGCGCGGTCCCGGCGATACAGGCATTTCACGCTCACCGCGCCCTGCCGCACGGCGGTCCGCACGCAGTCCATCGCGGTATCGCCGCCGCCGATGACGACGACGCGTTTGCCCTTCGCGTCAAGCGTGCCGTCGTCGAACTCGGGCATCTCGTCGCCGAAGCTTCTGCGGTTGGAAAGGGTCAGGTAATCCAATGCCTTGACGATCCCCGGCACGCCCACGCCCGGCGCCCGCAGGTCGCGCGCCTTGTAGACGCCGGTGGCGATCAGAACGGCGTCATGCTGGCCGCGGATCGCGTCGAAGCTCAGATCGACGCCGACGTTGCAGTTCAGCACGAAATTCACGCCCGCCGCCTGCAGCTGCTCGATGCGCTGCATGACGATGGTCTTTTCCAGCTTGAAGCCCGGAATGCCGTAGGTCAGCAGCCCGCCCGCGCGGTCGTGCCGGTCGTAGACGGTGACCTGCAGTCCCTTGCGCCGCAGGGCATCCGCCGCCGCCAGGCCCCCCGGCCCCGCGCCGATGATCCCCACGCTCTCGCCACGCTCGGCGGCCGGCCGGATCGGCTTCACCCAGCCCTGTTCCCAGGCGGTATCGGTCAGGTACTTCTCCACCGCACCGATGGTCACGGTGCCGTGGCCCGACTGCTCGATAACGCAATTGCCCTCGCAAAGCCGGTCCTGCGGGCAGATCCGGCCGCAGATCTCGGGGAATGTGTTGGTTGCCTGGGAAAGCTCGTAGGCCTCCTCCAGCCGGCCCATCGCGGTCAGGCGAAGCCAGTCGGGGATGTTGTTGTGCAGCGGGCAATGCGACTGGCAGAAGGGCACGCCGCACTGGCTGCAACGCCCGGCCTGCTCGCCCGCCTTGGCCTCGGCGTACTCCCGGTAGATCTCATGGAAATCCTGCGCCCGTAGATCGGGCGGACGCTTCTCAGGCATCTCCTTCGCAACGGAGACGAACTTGAGCATAGGTTCCTTGGCCATGACGGCGCCTCCCTGCGGCAAAACGAGCGGGTGCGCCTTGATAAATCCGGCCTGCGGAAATGAAAAGTCAGCTATGCTGACCTAATTATCGCTTTTTTGGCCCGCCCCGTCAGATTTCTGCTCGGCCCGGCCAATTTTATGTCAGTATAGTTTACCTATCTGTCGATCACCGGATCACGAGGCCCGCCAGGACCACCAGCCCGACGATGATTCGCCACCAGGCGAAGACGTGGTAGCCATAGCGCTGCACGAAGCCGAGGAACGTCTTCACCACCACCAGCGCCGAGAAGAAGGCGACCACGAAGCCCACCGCGATCTCGTTCAGCGCGCTCCAGTCCAGCATGTGCCAGGACTTGTAGAGGTCGTACCCGGTCGCGGCGATCATCGTCGGGATCGACAGGAAGAACGAGAATTCCGCCGCCGAGCGCCGGTCGCCCTTCAGAAGCATCGCCCCCACGATCGTGGCGCCCGACCGGGAAACCCCCGGAATCATTGCCAGACATTGCACAAAGCCGATCCCCAGCGACATCAGCAGCGGGTATTTCGTGGCATCGAAATGGCGCGGCTTGTGGTCCATCCGCTCGACCAGCAGCAGGACGATCCCGCCAAGGATCAGCGCCGAGGCGATCAGCAGGTCCGACTCGAAGAACACCGTCTTGATCGTGTGATAGGCCAGCACCCCGATCACCGCCGCAGGCAGGAAGGCGATGGCGACGGAGGCGATGAACCGCCGCGATTCGGCGCTTTTCGGCGCGGTGGAGAACGTCTCCCACAGCTTGCCGGCATAGACCCAGAGCAGCGCCAGGATCGCGCCCAGCTGGATCACCACCTCGAAGGTCTTCCCCGAGGCGTCGAAGTGCAGATACTGCGCGGCGATCAGAAGGTGGGCGGTCGAAGAAACGGGCAGGAACTCGGTCAGCCCCTCGATCAGGCCGAGGAAGGCCGACACCAGAAAAACGTGTTCGGTCATATGGGTTTACTCGCTATGCGCCGCCGCGGCGGGTCAGACTTTACGGAGGTTCTTCGCCGAATCCCGGATTGCCGCATACTGGCCCGAAACGCGGAACCGCCACAGATACTCTGGCAGGATCGCCCCCATCGGCGTCGGCGCAATGCCAAGGTCGGCCAGGCCCTTGGCCCCCGCACTCACGACATTGTCGCTCTTCAGGCTGCGCACCTGGTCGCGGGTCAGCACCTTGTTCGACAACAGCCCCAGCGTCAGTGACTGCAGCAGGTCGAAGCCCGCGCCCATGACCGAACCCAGCCAGAACGGCAGGCCGACGATCATCCGGCGCCGCTGGATGACCGCGAGCATGGCCTTCATCATTTCGCGGAAGCTCACCACGTCCGGCCCGCCAAGTTCGTAAACACCGGGCGCCGCCTTGCCCAGCACCGCAGCCTCGGCCGCCGCGGCGACATCGTCCACGTAAACCGGCTGGAACTTGGTGCCCGCGCCAACCAGCGGCAGGACCGGGCCGCGCGCCGCCATCCCGGCGAAGCGGTTGAAAAGCTTGTCTTCCGGCCCGAAAATCAGCGAGGGCCTCAGGATCACCGCGCCCGGGAAGGCAGACGTAACCGCCGCCTCGCCCGCCGCCTTGCTCTGCGCGTAGATGGAGGGACCCGCCGCATCCGCGCCAATCGCGGAGACATGGACGAGTCGTTCCACGCCCATCTCGGCCGCAATCCGGGCGACGCGGCCAGCCCCTTCGTCATTCACGCGCTGCATGGAATTCTTGCCGCCACGGTCCATGACGCCGACGCAGTTGACCACCGCGTCCGCCCCCATGATCACCGCCTTGAGCGAGGCATCGTCACGAATGTTGCAGAACACCGGTTCGACCTGCCCGACCGTGCCGTAGGGCTTCACGAAGATCGCGTCGTTGGGACGGCGCACCGCCACGCGGACCCGCCACCCCGCCTTGGCCAGACGCCGGGCGATGTAACGCCCCACGAATCCGGACCCACCGATGATGGTCACCAGTTGCGACATATCGTAGCCTCCGTAGCTGTCCTTCGCGCCAGGCCCGCGCTGCCTGTCAATAGCTCCCGGCGGGGACGTGAACAAGGCGCGATTCATCCTTGCGGTTTCCGCTTGCGACCTGTTGACAGCCCCCGCGCGCCCGGATAGACCCCGCCGCACGACATCGCCCAGATGGCGGAATTGGTAGACGCGCAGGTTTCAGGTACCTGTACCGAAAGGTGTGGAGGTTCGAGTCCTCTTCTGGGCACCATTCTTCCCGCAGGGAAGCATCCCCAAGAAAATAAGCCGTTTGACGCACCCGCCCGGGTAAGGGCCGGGGCGTTTTGGCCGTCCAGGAAACCCGCTGCGCATCGTTCAGGCGGAGTGGCCCGAGTCGCGTCGCCCCTGCGACGCAAAGCTCCTCGTTATCCATCGGGAATCTGACCGGCCTCACCAACCTCCCGCTGCCGCCATGCCGGGGCCGGCGGAACGCGTCCTCGGGATTCGCGCACCCACACGCCCCAAACGCGCAGAACCAGCGCAAAGATCAGCCCGCGCCGAAAGCGCGACTGGCCGTCTTAGGCGGATGTGAAGCGGGGGGATGTGCCATGCCGCGCGGGGCGGCTGCGATATCGGACATCTGCGCGACCTCTCGATCAGAGGGCCCTTATCGCAGGTCCTTGTAACTGCCAGGTAACGCGCCCGGCGAGAGGCAGCGGAGTGGGCAGGGACGGCACGCCGCCCCCGCCCGGAACCGATCAGGCCAGAGCCAGATTGGTCGCGGCCTCGCGGCCGTCGCGGCCCGGCTCGATGTCGAAGGTCACCGCTTGGCCATCGGCCAGGGTGGACAGACCGGAGCGCTCAACCGCGGAGATGTGGACGAAAACGTCCTTCTTGCCACCTTCCGGCTCGATGAAGCCGAAACCCTTGGTGGCGTTGAACCATTTCACTTTGCCCTTGGCCATGTGAAATCCCTTTCTTGTATGTCGCTCGCGGTATGCAGCGACCCGGCGCCTAGAGATCGAAATCTGGGCCGCAAGGGAACAGTGGTTCGAAAATCAGGATGCGCGGAGCTTTTAACACTTTCAGCGTGCATTGGGAAGGGGTTGCGCCGCTGCTGGCAAGGCTCCGCCGGCCCCTGAGCCCGGCTCATCCGGCGGCCCAGTCGGGCAGGTCGACGGCCGGCCGAACCTGCCCGGAGCAGGCCCCGAATCCGATGCGGTAGTCCTCGCCCCGCGCCACACCACGCAGCGTCAGCGTATCGCCGTCCTCAAGGAACCGCCTCTCCTCGCCAGAGGCCAGCACCACCGGCGTCTTGCCGCCCCAGCTGAGCTCCAGCAAGGAGCCCCTGCTGTCCGGCGCTGCGCCCGAGATCGTGCCCGACCCCAGCAGATCCCCCACCCGCATCGGACAGCCGGAGGTGGTGTGGTGGCATAGCTGTTGTGCCGCGGAATAGTACATCTCACGATAATTGGTGCAGGCGATGACGGTTTCCGTCCCGCCCTCGGGGGCAAGGGCGACCTCCAGATCGATATCGTAGAGCATCGGACCCGGCTCGCGCAGATAGGGCAGGAGCGGCCGCTCGCGTTTCGGCGTGGGGGTGCGGAACGGCTCCAGCGCCGCGGCGGTGACGATCCAGGGACTGATCGAGGTGGCCGTGGCCTTGGCCTGGAACGGCCCGAGCGGCAGGTACTCCCAAGCCTGGATATCCCGCGCCGACCAGTCGTTGAGAAGGACATAGCCGAAGATCATCCGGTCGGCCTCGGCCACGCTGACCATGCCCTCCGAGGGCTGGCCGACAATGGCGCCCAGCTCCAGCTCCAGATCGAAACGCGCGCAGGAGCCGAATCGGGGCAGCGTGTCTTCCGGCCCCTTCAGCTGCCCCCAGGGACGCGTCACCGGCGTGCCGGAAACGACGACCGACGAGGCCCGGCCGTTGTACCCGATCGGGATCGAAAGCCAGTTCGGCGGCAGCGCGTTCTCGGGGCCCCGGAACATCGTGCCGACGTTCTGGGCATGGTGCCGCGAGGCGTAGAAATCGGTGTACTCGCTAACGCGAAACGGCATCAGCATCCGCGCACTGTCCTGCGCCACCAGATGCAGCTCCACCGCCGCGCGATGGGCGGGATCGGACAGAAGCTCCGTCAGCCGGGCGCGAAGCGCCGCCCAGACCTCTGGTCCCGCTGCCATCACCGCGTTCCAGGCCGGCTCTGCAAAAAGTGCTGGATCGAGCCCATGCCCGACCGCACCGACATCGAGGATCCTGTCCCCGATTGCCACGCCCATCCGCGCGTGCCCACCCGCCTCGAACACGCCGTAAGGCAGGTTGTTCAGCGGAAAATCCGTCTCGGGCGAATTCGCGCTTTCCACCCAGCTGCGCATCAAGGCCATGTCGTCTCTTTCATCTTGGCGAAAACGTCCCGTGCCTGGGGGGGAAGTGCCCCCGCCCTTCACTTGTCCCCCGGCGTTCCGTCGAATTTCTTCTCCAGGCTCGTCCAGCAGTCGATGTAGTCATCCTGCAGCGGCGCCTCCTTCGCGGCGAATTCGGTCAGGTGCTGCGGAAAGCGGGTCTCGAACATGAACTGCATTGTGTTGGCCTGGTACTTCGGCGCCAGCTCCTCGTTAGAGGCGCCCTCGAAGGCGGGGCGGTCGGGCCCGTGCGGCAGCATGCAGTTGTGCAGGCTCATGCCGCCCGGCACGAAGCCCTGGGGCTTGGCATCATATACGCCGTAGATGTTGCCCATCAGCTCGGACATGATGTTCTTGTGGTACCAGGGCGGGCGGAAGGTGTGCTCGGCCACCATCCAGCGCTCCCTGAACAGCACGAAGTCGATGTTCGCCGTCCCCTCCTGCCCCGAGGGCGCGGTGAGGACGGTGAAGATCGACGGGTCGGGATGGTCGAACAGGATCGCGCCGACCGGGCTGTAGGTGCGCAGGTCGTATTTGTAGGCACAGTAGTTGCCGTGCCAGGCGACCACGTCGAGGGGCGAGTGGTCGATGAAGGTCTCGTGGAACTGGCCGCACCACTTGATGACCACGCGCGAGGGGGCGTCGCGGTCCTCGAAGGCGGCGACCGGGCATTTGAAGTCCCGCGGGTTGGCCAGGCAGTTGGCGCCGATCGGCCCGCGGTTCGGCAGATCAAACTTCTGGCCGTAGTTCTCGCAGACGAAGCCCCGGGCCGGGCCCTCGATCACCTCGACGCGGTAGACAAGGCCGCGCGGCAGGATCGCGATCTCCTTCGGCTCCAGGTCGATGATGCCCAACTCGGTGCAGAAGCGCAGCCGCCCCTCCTGCGGAACGACGAGGAGCTCGCTGTCGGCGGAGTAGAAATACTCGTCCTCCATCGAGGCGGTGACGAGGTAGATGTGGCCCGACATACCAATATTGGTATGCACATCGCCCGCAGTCGTCATTGTGCGCATACCGGTGAGCCAGGTGAGCGGCGCCTCGGAATGCGAAACCGGATCCCAGCGGTACTGACCGAGCGAGACGATGTCGTCGCGGACATGCGGCGCGGATTTCCAGTAGGGCAGCTCGATCCGGCTGAACCGGCCGACATGCTTCACCGAGGGGCGGATGCGGTAGCACCAGGTTCGCTCGTTCTGGCCGCGCGGCGCGGTGAAGGCGGTGCCGGAGAGCTGCTCGGCATAAAGCCCGTAGGCGCATTTCTGCGGCGAGTTCTGGCCCTGTGGCAGGGCGCCGGGCAGGGCCTCGGTCTCGAAGTCGTTGCCGAAGCCGGGCATGTAACCCTCGGTCGTGCCGGTGGCTCCGGTGGCACGGACCATGCCGCGCGGCGGCTCTTGCGTCGTCATGGATGACCCTCCGAATAGGCCGGCCCTCTCCCGGGCGGCGATGGGCGCAGTTTCGTTGCATGTGCAATGAAGTCAAGTTATTTGTTGCAAACGCAACGAATGCGCGCAGATTGGCCGCAGCGAGGACAAGGAGCTGGAGATGCCCGACGACGACCTGCCGCCGCTGCCCGGCTTCGACCTTGACCATTTCACGCCCTACCGGCTTTCCGTCGCGGCCGAACGGGTGAGCGAGGAACTGGCGCGGGTCTACCGCGAACGCTTCGGCCTCTCGATCCCGCAATGGCGGGTGCTGGTGCATCTGGCCTCCAGCGGCGATGTTTCGGTGCGAGAGATCGAGGCGCGGGTGGCGATGGAGAAGTCCAAGGTCAGCCGGGCAGCCTCGCGGCTGGAGGCGGCGGGGCTGATCGGCAAGACCGTCAACGATGCCGACCGCCGGCTGGTGCGGCTCTCGCTGACGGCGAAGGGCCGGGCGCTGATGGCGGAACTGCTGCCGCTCGCCGAGGCCTATCAGCGCGAGATCGAGGCGCGGCTGGGCGCGAGCTTCGCCGCTTTCGCCGCGGGGCTTGAGACGCTGCTGGGCGCGAGGCGCTAGGCCCCCGCCCTCAGCCCTCGATGGCGCGGATCTCCCGCGCCATGGCCTGCAGGCGTTCGAAAATCTCGAAACGGCGCCGGTGGATCTGGCAGACCTCTCCGTCCGCTGGCGGATAGGTCGCGGCGACCTCGGACATGGCGGCCATCGCGACCTGCAGGTTGGGGAACGCCCCCGAGGCCACGGCGCCAAGCATGGAGGCGCCAAGGAGAACCGGCTCCTCCGCCCGGGTCGCGAGGATGGGGATGCCGGCGGCATCGGCCAGAAGCTGGCGCACCAGGTCAGACCGCCCCGCGCCGCCGCTGATCACCACCTGGGACACTACCGCGCCCGCCTTGCACTGGGCGTTCAGGATCTGGCGTAGCCCGTAGCCGATGCCGCAGATCCCGGCGATGTAGAGCGCGACGAGGCTCTCTCGGTCCCCCTCCATCCCCAGCCCCGCGATCACCGCCCGGGCATGGGGATCGGCGAAGGGCGCGCGGTTGCCAAGGAACTCCGGCACCACGTGCAGCCCCCCGGCGCGGCGGACGGCCTCGGCCGGATCGGTGCCGGGCGCGGCCGCCAGCGCGGTCAGGAGGTCGGGGAGGGAGCGGCCCTCCGCCGCCGCCGCACGCGCCGCCCCTGCCGTGGCGGGGTGGAGCGATAGGAGACGCTCGATCGCGGCGCCAGCGGCGGACTGGCCGCCCTCGTTCAGCCAGGCGCCGGGCATCATGGCGGAGAAATAGGGCCCCCAGACGCCGGGCACGAAGGCGGGATCAGCCGTCGTAGTCATCGTGCAGGAGGAGGTGCCGAAGACATAGGCCATGGTCGAGGCCGGATCGCCCGCGGCACCCACAGTGCCGATACCGCCCGCGTGAGCGTCGATCATCCCCGCCGCGACCACGGTGCCCGGGGCGAGGCCGAGGTCGGCCGCGGCCGCGGCGGTCAGCCCGGCGCCGAGCGGGGTGCCGGGATCGACGACGCGCTCGCCGATGCGCGCAAAGCCCTCGTCGGCGAGCGCGCCGAGGCCGATGGTGCGGAAATACCCCTCATCCCAGCGGCGCTCATGCGCGAGGTAGGTCCATTTGCAGGTGACGGTGCAGGTGGAGCGGGAAAGGTCCCCCGTCGCCTTCCATGTCAGGAAATCGACGAGGTCGAAGAACTGCCAGGCCGCGTCGAAGACCTGAGGACGGTTCTCCTTCAGCCAAAGCAGCTTGGGCGTTTCCATCTCGGGCGAGATGATGCCGCCGACATAGTCGAGGACGGCGTGATGCCCGGCGTTGATCCGTTCGGCCTGCGCCACCGCGCGATGGTCCATCCAGAGGATGATGTCGCGGTCGGGATCCTCCGACGGCCCAACCGGCAGCGGCACGCCGCCGGAAGCGAGGACGACGAGCGAGCAGGTGGCGTCGAACCCGATCCCCGTAACCTGCGCGGGCGCGATGCCCGCCGCCGCCACGGCCTCGCGAACTGAGGCGCAGATGGCTGCCCAGATCTCAGTGCTCGACTGCTCGGCGATGCTGCCGGCCGCGCGGTGGACGGTGATCTCGCGCTTCGCCGTCGCCAGCATCCGGCCGGAGAGGTCGAATACCCCCGCCCGGGCGCTGCCCGTGCCGACATCGACGCCGATGACGCAGGGGAGAGAGGCATCGGAGGAGGCGGGCGGGGGCGCGGAGGGCATGGCAGGTCTCGGGCTTCGGGAAGGGATCAGAGGTCGACGGCGTTTGGCAGGATCACCAGGTCGCGGATGGTCACGCCGGGCCGGCGCGAGACCATGAAGAGGACGGCATCGGCCACCTCCTGCGGCTGCATCAGGCTGCCGGAGGCCAGAGCCTCCTCCATCTTCGCCTTCGGCCAGTCGTCGAGAAGCGCGGTGACCACCGGGCCGGGCGCCACGGCACCTACCCGGATGCCGTGTTTAGAGACCTGGCGGCGGGTGGTGTGGACGAAGGCCTGCACCGCGAATTTCGAGGCGGTGTAGATCGGCTCCCACACCACGGGGACGATGCCGGCGATGGAGCTGGTGAAGACGATGTCGCCCGACTTCTGTGCCACCATATGCGGCAGCACGGCGTGGACGGAGCGGAAGGCCGAGTTGATGTTGAGGTTCAGCATGCGATCCCAGTCGTCCGGGTTCCCCTCCACCACGTCACCGCCGATATAGGCGCCGGCATTGGCATGGAAGATGTCGAGCCCGCCCGCGGCCTCGACGATGCGGGGGAGCATCGCCGAGACCTCGCCGGGATTGAGCAGATCGACCACCAGCGGCACCGCCTGAGGCCCGAGTTCGGCGCAGAGCTGGCGGAGCCGGTCCTCCGCCCGGTCGATCAGCACCACCTTCGCGCCGGCGGCCATCAGCGTGCGCGCGCATTCGAGCCCGATCCCGGAGGCGGCGCCGGTGATTGCCGCGACCTTTCCGGTCAGGATGTCGGTCATGTCTTGGCTCTCCTTCATTCGGGGTCAGGCGCGGCCATGCGAGACGCGGGACTGGCGGGCCAGCGAGTCGACGATGACGGCGATGGCAAGGACGGCGCCGGTGATCATGAACCTGAGCGAGGAGGACAGGTTCAGAAGCGTCAGGCCGGAGGCGATGGACTGGATCACGATGATCCCGAGCACCGCCGAATAGGCGCTGCCGCGGCCGCCGAAGAGGCTGGTCCCGCCGATCACCGCCGCGGCGATGGCGTTGAGGTTCACGTCGCCCGTCCCCGCCTGCTGGCTGGCCGAGGCGAGCCGCGCGGCCGAAAGGACGCCCCCAAGCGAAGCCAGCGTGGCGCACAGGACAAAGGCGCTGGTGTAGATCCGGCGCACGTTGATGCCGGCCCGCCGCGCGGCCTCGGCATTGCCGCCGACGGCCATCATCGAGCGGCCCCATTGGGTGCGTGTCAGCGCGTAGTTCATCGCCACCGCGAGGCCAAGGAAGACGGCGAACATGAAGGGCACGCCGCGGCCCTGGTCGAGGTAGGCGACGACCGCCTCCAGCAGCACCGTCAGTGCCGTGGCGCGCAGCAGGATGCCCCCGGTCGAGGCGGCCGAGAGCCGCGCGGCGCGGCGCTGATCGCGGGTGCGAAACCCGGCCCAGAGCATCACCGCTCCGGGGATCAGCGCGAGGATGTGCGACACGGCCGGCGGCAGCACCAGGAGCTGACCGAAGGTCACCATGGCCGAGCCATAGGGCAGGTTGATGGAGCCGGTCGGCCCGAGAACGTAAAGCTGCATCCCAAGGATCGCGAGGAGGCCCGCGAGCGTAGAGACGAAGCTCGGCATCCCCAGCCGATTGAAGAGAAGCGCGTAGAGTGCCCCCACCACGGCGCCGACCACCAGAGCCAGAAAGATCGCGGCCAGCACCGGCACCCCGGCATTGACCCAGAGCATCCCGGTCAACGCAGAGGCGAAGCCGCTCATCGAGCCGACCGAGAGGTCGATCTGCCCCACCATAAGCACGCAGACGATGCCGAGAGAGATGACCCCCACAGTTGAGCAGTCGAATAGCAGGTTCACCATGTTGTTGGCAGAGACGAAGATCGGGTTGAGGCTGGTGAAGACCGTCCAGATGACGACCAGCCCGACGATCACCGGCAGCGAGCCGAGATCGCCCGAGCGCACACGCTCGACAAAGGCGCTCAGCCAGCCACCGAGACCTTCGGCGTGTTTCACCCGAACGTCGCTGCGGTCGAGCAGCGCGGAGGGCTGGGTGGCGGAGGGCTGCGGGGCGTCTTTCTGATCGTGGCTCATGGCTGGTCCTCCGGCTGGATCCCGGTTTCGGCCTTGCGCCGGCTGGCGCGGCGGGAAACGGCATTCTCGGTCGCGCCGGTGATGGCGGCGACGAGATCATGGTTTGAGGCGTCAGGGGTGAAGACACCGTTGTTGCGCCCGAGGCGAAGGACGACGATGCGGTCGGCGACGGCGCGCACATCCTCCATGTTGTGGCTGATCATGATCACGCCATGGCCGCGGTCGCGCAGCCGCTCGATCAGGTTTAGCACCTCTGCCGTCTGAGCGACGCCAAGCGCGGCGGTCGGTTCGTCGAGCATGATGAGCTGCGGCTCGAGAAGCAGCGAGCGGGCGATGGCGACGGTCTGGCGCTGACCGCCCGAAAGCGATGCCACCACGTCGCGCACCGAAGGGATGCGGGCGGAAAGTTCGTTCAGCAGCGTCCAGGCCCGAACCTCCATCGAGACCTCGTCTAGCTGGTAAGGCTTCAGCTCGCGCCCAAGGAAGATGTTGGCCACCACATCGAGGTTCTCGCAGAGCGCAAGATCCTGAAACACGGTCGCAATGCCAAGGTCGAGCGCCATGGCCGGGTTGGCCAGCGTGACCTCCTTTCCGCGGAAGCTGATCGTGCCGGAACTGGGCTGATGCACGCCCGAGAGAACCTTGATCAGCGTGGACTTGCCCGCGCCGTTGTCACCCACCAGCGCCACGACCTCGCCAGCATGAACGTCGAGCTCGATATCGGTGAGCGCCGAGACGGCGCCGAAATGCTTGGAGATGCCCCGCAGGCTGAGCACCAGCTCTCCCTGCTCGGGCCGCTTGGCGGCTTGGGCGGTCATGCGCGTGATCCTTTCGTTGCAGGCGAGGGCGCGGGCGCCCCGGGGATCGGGGCGAAGGCGGGGCGCCCGGCCTTAGGGAAAGCCGGACGCCCCAGCGGCATCACTCGATGCCGAGCTTCTTGCAGCCCTCGGCATAGCGGCCGGTGCAGAGCTGGGCGGCGGTCTCGATCTTCTTGTCGATGATCTCGGCCTTGAGGTTCTTCGCGGTGACCACGGCCGGCACGAAGAGCTGGGACGGGGTGTTGTAAAGCGAGGTCTTGGCCTCGGGCTTCTTGCCGTCGAGGAAGTCGACCGCGATCTTTGCGGCGGCGGCGGCCACGATCTCCGACGGTTTGGAGATGGTGTTGTACTGGTCGCCCGCGATGATCAGCTGCAGGCCGGCGATGGTCGCGTCGTTGCCGGTGACCGGGGGCACCGGGTTCACGCCCGCCGCCTTGAAGGCCGCGATCGTGCCGCCGGCGGTGCCGTCATTGGCCGCCACGACGCCGACAATCTTGTCGCCGAAGCGGGTGATCTGGCCGCTGACCCATTCCTGCGCCTTGGGCGGGGCCCAGTCCGGCGTGTCGAACTCTGAAAGCGTCTTGTAGCCCGAGCCGGCGAGCCCTTCGTGGATGCCCTTCTTGATCAGCCCGGCGGCCGCGTCGGTCGGCGAGCCGTTCACTTCCAGCAGGCCGCCCTTGTCGGTCGGCACGCCCTCGGCCTTCAGATGCTCGACCAGCGACTGCGCGATGGCCTTGCCGATCCCCTCGTTGTCAAAGGACACGTAGTAGTCGGCGGGCGTCGAGGGCACCGGGCGGTCATAGGCGATCACCTTTATGCCCTGGCTCTGGGCGAGGTGGACAAGCGACGCCGCGGCGGTGCTGTCCACCGGGTCGAGCACGATCACCTTGGCGCCCTGGGCGATCACAGAGTTGAACTGCTGCTGCTGCAGCGAGGCCTGGGCGTTGGCGTTCTGGTAGAGCACCTTGCAGGAGGCGCAGAGCTTCTCCATCTCGGCCTTGAAGCCGGGATAGTCGTGCTGCTCGTAGCGGGTGGAGGCTTCGTCGGGCATCAGGAAGGCGACGGTGCCGCTGGGCGCGGCGAAGGCCGCGTTGGCGCCGATCAGGCTCATCGTCAGCGCGGTCGCGCCGATCAGCTTGGTGGTGGTCTTCGTCATCAGGTCTCACTCCCTTTCGATGGACAGGCCGCCGCCATCGCCGGAGCGGATGCGCTCGCGGGCGGCGTTGTTGCCTGCGTTTCTTCTGACTGGTAGGTTCCCCGGCAGAGGCGCGAGGGTCCTGCCATCCGCTTCCGGGTCGGACATCGCTCCAACGGTGTCCGACCTCCTTACGGCAGCGGCTGGCTGCGCTCTTTCCGGCATCTTCGGGTCGCGGTCTCGGTCGGCGGGGTCGTATCCCGGCGCTGCCGGGGCTGGCCCGGCGCGATCGGCGTTCCGCCGCTTTCGCTTTCCTCCTTTCTCAGGCGGCCTGCGCGGCGCCCGCGTTTTCGGCCAGCATCGCCCGGAAGCGCGAGGGCGGCATGCCCTTCTGCCTCAGGAACTGGCGGTTGAAGTTGGAAATGTTGTTGAAGCCGGAGGCGAAGCAGATGTCGGTGATCGACATCTCCGGCTCGCTCATCAGCATCTGGCTGGCCAGGTTGATCCTGAGCCGGTTCACGTATTGGCCAAGCGCCATGCCGGTGTGCCGCCGGAAGCTGCGCGAGAAGGAGCTCGGGCTGAGGCGCGAGATCGCGGCCAGCTCCGCCTCGCCGAAAGGCTCGGTAAGGTTGCGATTGATGAAGGCCAGCGCCTCGTTGATGCCAGTCGACATGAAGCCCGAGGGGTCCGGGTGATACTTTGCGCTGGCGAGCGCCCTTGTCCCCTGGGCGCGGCTCATCTCGCCCAGGATGGCGACGAAGAGCTCGATCCGGCGGATGCCCTTGGCCGCGACGAGTTCGGCCAGCATCGGGCCGACGCGGGCTGCGGTGGCGGCGGGAAAGAGAGCGCCGCGGCGGGAGAGCTCCAGCACCGGCAGGAAAGCCGACAGCTCCGGCAGCAGGGCCGCCGAATCGCGGATGAACTGCTCGGTGAATTGCAGCACCCGCCCGCGCAGCGGCACCGAGGCGCCGGGCGGCAGGTCGCTGACCCAGTTGTGCGGCAGGTTCGGACCGGTGAGGACAAGGTTGCCGGGTTCGAACGCGCCGATGAAATCGCCGACGAAATAGTTGCCGGTCGTCTCCACCACGTGGTGGATCTCGCATTCGGGGTGGAAGTGCCAGCGCACCGTGTGGAACGGGTAGCCGTGCTCCCACGCCTTGAACGACTCGCCGCGTCCGATCTGGACGACTTCAAGATCCGGGTCCAACATCTCTCCTCCCAGCACGCTCGCAGCTTTCGTACGTTGTCGCGCTTCGCTTCCCCGCAGCGTTGGTGGAACTGCGGCATGTTGGAAGGGTAACGCGCCTGTTCACGACCACGCTACTACGCCACGATCGGCCCACCGATACTTTTTTGTCATTTTGCGGATGCAGAATGCCGCGATTGCATCGGCCCCGCCGGTTCGCAGCGGCCGGCGCCCGGATCTGTCGGCCGCGGATCCGGGCGCCGGCCGCTGCGTCAGATCGTCCAGATCGCTTCCGCGCGGGCCACCTCACGGTTTTGTTTGGTCCCTTTTCCCTTCACCCCCGGCCCCCGCCCGGCCATAGAGGGAGACGACACGACCCAAAGACCCGACGACCGACCGAGCGAGGGACCATGAGCCGCAAGAAAAACAAAACCAACCTGACCAAGAGCGAGTTCCGGTCCACCGCCGCGATCGCAGCGATCTACATGTCGCGGCTGCTCGGGCTGTTCATGATCTACCCGGTCTTCGCGCATTTCGCGGAAGGGATGCCCGGGGCCACGCCGACCACCGTCGGGCTCGCCCTTGGGGCCTACGGGCTGACGCAGGGGGTGCTGCAGATCCCGTTCGGGCTGCTTTCGGACAAGCTGGGCCGGCGTACGATGGTGGCGCTGGGGCTCATCGTCTTCTGCATCGGCAGCATCGTGGCGGCGCTGTCGGGCTCGATCTGGGGCATCCTGCTGGGCCGGGCGCTGCAGGGGGCCGGGGCGATCGGCTCGGTCCTGCTCGCCTCGGTGGCCGATGTGACCCGAACGGAGGTGCGCACCAGCGCCATGGCCATCGTCGGCGTCTCGATCGGGTTCTCCTTCATGGTGGCGGTGGTGCTTGGCCCGCTCGTCGCCTCCTTCGCCGGGCTGGCCGGGATCTTCTGGTTGACCGCCGCACTTGCCGTCATCGGTATCGCCATCGCCATGTCGGTGCTGCCGACGCGCGAGATTCACGAGGCCGGCGTCGGTATCGCGCCCACCGGCTTCCGCCAGCTGCTGACCAACCGCGGGCTGTTGCAGCTCGACTTCGCCATCTTCATCCTGCATGCGACGATGACAGCGCTGTTCCTCGCCGTGCCGGGGATCGTCTCGGCCACCATGGGGCTGCATGGCGGCTCGGCCTGGGTGCTCTACCTGCCGGTGCTGATCGCTGCCGCCGGGCTGATGGTGCCCTTCGTCATCGCCGCCGAGAAACATGGCAGGATGAACCAGGTGCGTCTGCTCGCCATCGCCCTGATCGGGCTGAGCGAACTTCTGATGCTGGTTCTCGGCGGCAGCGCCATCGCGGTGGTGGCGGCGCTGGTCATCTTCTTCACCGCCTTCACGGTGCTCGAGGCGATCCTGCCGTCGCTGCTGACCAAGACGGCGCCCGCCACGGCGAAAGGCACCGCCTCGGGCATCTATTCGAGCTCGCAGTTCATTGGCATCTTCTTCGGCGGCACCGTCGGTGGACTGGCCATGGAGCATGGCGGACAGGCGGCGCTTCTGGCCTTCGTCCTGGCCATGGCCGTGATCTGGGGGGCGACGCTGGTGAAAGGCGCTGCGCAGCGCCCGGCCTGAGCCGGGCGGCGGCCCGGTTCCGCCCCGACCCCTCGCGCCGGGGCTCAGAGCCCGTGCAGGTAGATCGCGTAGGAGCTGAGCAGGTAGACGACCAGCATCGACAGGCTGACCCAGCCGATCGTGCCACGCAGCCGCGTCTCGGGCCGGTAGAGCATTGCCACGATGAAGATCCCGGACATGATCACCGCCGCGAAGGCGGTGATGGCATGGGCCGGGGCAACCGCCGAAAGCAGCGGGCCCTTCAGATAGGCGATGTCGTCGATGGCGAGGATCAGGACATCGAAGAGGTTTGAACCGAGCAGGTTACCGATCGCCATGTCCACCGCCCCGATGCGCAGCGCGGTGATCGTCACCACCAGCTCCGGCAGCGAGGTCGCGCCCGCGATCAGGAGCGTGCCGACGAAGGTCGTCTTCCAGCCCATCGCGGTGGCGATGTCCTGTCCGATGAACGGCAGCCAGCTGCCGGCCGCGACGACGAAGGCCGCCGCCGTCAGGTAGCGCAGCAGCGCGGTGCGCAGGCTCAGGCCTTCGGTCTCCTCCGCGGCGGCGTCGCGGGACTTGCTGCGGCGCTCGTAGTCGAAAGCCGCCCGCATCGCGACGAGGTAGATCACCACGATCATCGGGGTATAGCCGCTGACATGCAGGAACCGCAGGTCCAGCTGTTCGCGGCTGAGCAGGATCAGCGCCCCCACCGCCCCGATCATGATGACGCCGAAACCCGCGGTCAGGATATGGCCCTGGTCGATCCTGCGGTAGAGCGGCTCGGCGCGGCTCAGCTCATCCAGCAGCACCAGCAGCAGCAGGTTGAAAACGCAGCTGCCGAGCGCATCGCCCACCGCGATATTCGGCGCGCCGGTGGCCGCGACGGCGCTGATGCCGGTGAAAAGCTCTGGCAGCGAGGTCGCAGTGGCCAGCAGCAGCAACCCGATCCAGGAGCGGGAGAGCCCGGTGAGGCGAGCCAGCACCTCGGCATGGCGGGTCAGGACGGAGCCTGCCACCGCGATCACCGCGGCGCAGAGGCCGAGTTCCAGCCAGGGCAGGACCACCGGTGTCATGGCTCATCCCCTCCCCTTGCGGCGCAGCAGGGCCGCGGCCTGCCAGAGCGCGGTCGGCAGCAAACTGAAGCCGAGCGCGAGCGCCCACATGCCCGGCCCGGGCGGGACCAGGCCCAGCACATCGGCAAGCGGCGGCAGGTAGGGCGGCACGACCAGCAGCGCAGAGCAGAGCATCAGCGCCGCCCAGATCCAGCGGTTCCTGGTGATCTCGTTGACCAGCGGATGGGCCCGATCTGAGCGCATGTTGAAGACATGCCAGAGCTGAGCGAAGGCGAGCGTGAGGAAGGTTATGGTGACTGTCGCCTCCGCCCCCTGGCCGGTGGCGCCCGCGGCAAGGAGCGCGCCGAAGGTGCCGCCCGCCATCAGCAGGCTCTGCGCCAGGATGCGCCGCCATTGCGGCCGGCCGAGGATCGGCTGCCGCGGCGGGCGCGGCGGCCGGCTCAAGGCGTCGCCCTCGCCCTCGCAAAGGGCGAGCGCGAAGGCGGGGAAGACGTCGGTGATCAGGTTCAGGTAGAGGATCTGCAACGGCAGGAGCGGCAACGGCAGGGAGGGCGCGACGGCAAGACTGACCACCATAACCTCGGCCAGGTTGCAGGCCAGCAGGTAGGCGGCAAAGCGGCGAATGTTGCCGAAAATGACCCGCCCCTCGCGGATCGCGGCGACGATGGTCGGGAAGGCATCGTCGAGCAGGACCATCGCGGCGGCCTCGCGCGCCACATCGGTGCCGCGCAGGCCCATGGCGACACCGATATCGGCCTGGCGCAGGGCGGGCGCGTCGTTCACCCCGTCGCCGGTCATCGCGACGATCTCTCCCGCTACCTGGTAGGCGCGGACGAGATCCAGCTTCTCGCGCGGGCTGACGCGGGCAAAAATGCCGATGCGGTCTAGGTACCCGTTGCTGGCGAGACCGGCGAGCTCTCCTCCGAGCGCGACATCCTCCGGGCGGTGGCCAAGGCCGACGGCGCGGCCGATGCTGCGCGCAGTGACGGCATGGTCGCCGGTGACCATGACCACCCGGATCCCGGCACGGTGGCAGGCCTCGATCGCCTCGGGCACGTCGAGCCGGGCGGGATCCTCCAGCCCGATCAGGCCAAGGAAGGTCAGCCCCGCGTCCAGCTCCGCGTCGGGCTCCGCCGAAGTCTTCTCCGCGCAGGCCAGAACGCGCAGCCCGTGATGGGCCAGTTCGGCCACGCGCTCCGCCCAGTCGCGCCGGTCATGTGCCGTCATTGGTCGAAGCGCGCCGTCGGGCGAGACCGTCTCGCATGCGGGAAGCACCGCCTCCGGTGCGCCCTTGACGGCGAACCGGTAGGCCGAGCCCACGCGATGCACCGTCGTCATGCGCTTACTCACACTGTCAAAGGGATGTTCGCGCACCCGGGGCGCCCGGGCCAGCAGATCGGCGCGGCTAAGGCCCGCCTCGAGCCCGGCGCGGAGCAGTGCCACCTCCATCGGGTCGCCCGCGCCCGGGTCGTCCGGCCGGTCGAGCGCGGCGGCGTTGCAGAGAACCGCCACCTCCATCAGCGCGGCCATCTGGGCGTCGCGCACCGGCAGCCCGGCCGCACCTTCATCGCCCATCGTGACCTCGCCCGAGGGCAGCCAGACCCGCCGGACCGTCATCCGGTTCTCGGTGAGCGTGCCGGTCTTGTCGGTCAGGATGATCGTCGTTGCCCCGAGCGTCTCTACCGCCGAGAGGCGTTCGACCAGCGCGTTCTGTTCCGCCATCCGCCACATGCCGCGTGCCAGCGTCAGCGTTGCGACGATCGGCAGCCCCTCGGGGATCGCGGCGACGGAAAGGGCGATGCCGGCCTCCACCATCAGCAGGGCGTCCTTGCCGGTGAGCACGCCGAAACCGACGATTGCCGCGGCGATCAGCAGCGTCGCCCAGACAAGCTGCGCGGAGAGATGGGCGAGCTTGCGCTCGATCGGGGAGCTGCCCGATCCAGCCTCGGTCACCAGCCGCGAGACCTGGCCCAGCTCCGTCGCCATGCCGATGCCCGTGACCACACCTAGCGCGCTGCCGCGGATCACCGCCGTCCCCTTGAACAGCATCGAGCGCCGGTCGCCGAGCCGTGCCGCCGCCGGAACCGGGGGGACGCCCTTGCCGACCGGGACGGATTCGCCGGTCAGAGTCGATTCATCTACATTCAGGTTCGACGCCTCGACGATGCGCAGATCCGCCGGCACCGCGTCGCCCGCCTCCAGCAGCAGGATGTCGCCCGGCACCAGCCGCTCGGCCGGGATCACCCGCTCGTGCCCATCGCGCCGCACCCGGGCCGTCTGCGCCTCCAGCCGGCGCAGGGCCTCGATGGACCGGACGGCGCGCAACTCGGTGAAAAAGCCGATGGCGGTGTTTAGGCCGAGGACGACGCCGATGGCCAACGCCTCCTCCAGCTCGCCGAACCAGCCGGCGATCAGGGCGGCACCGGCAAGCAGGGCGACGACCGGGCTTTTGAACTGGTTGAGGATCAGCGCCAGAAGCCCGACCCGCTCGCGCGCCGCCACGTTGTTCGGGCCGAAACGGGCGCGGCGTATCTCGGCCTCGTCCTCGCTCAGCCCGCGGGTGGCGTCCACACCCTGAAGATCGAGAACATCCCGGGCCTCGCGCGCGTAGGGCGGGCAGGTGTCCGTGACCTCTCGTATCACCTCGGCGCTCCCGGGGGTTGATCCATTTCCCGGAAGCCTAGCCGAGTTGAGGCGGGCGCCCATTGACATGGGACAAGGCCGCACGGTGCGAAGGCGGAATGGGCGCAGGACAGGCTGGCGGGGGCCCAGCGCCCTGACATAGCACCGCACCAAAACTGTCATGCGGTCGGTTTATCGGAAGCGTCATGTTGCGCCCCGCCGCCTCCAGACCCGCTAACCCAGCGACCGGCCGCTCCGCCGGGGACGGAAGTGTTCTCGACCTTCCTCATGACCCAGTTCCCGCTGGACCTCGCGCGGCTCGCGCTCGGGCGGAGTTGAATGGCCCCACACGTTTGCCGCTTGATCCCGGACCCGCGCGGCGGGAGTAATCACAACGGACCGCCACCGCCGCCCCGGAGCCGAGATGACGCCGAGTCCCGCCGCCAGAGATCTGACCGGACGCGCCGCCCGCCTTCTGCTGCGCCACCATATCGAGAATGGGGCGGCGGTCGCGCTCTGCGTCGCGCTCGTGGTGCTCGCGGCGGCGCTGGCGGGCGGTCTGCTCGCCGCCGTGATCGCGGGGATCGGGGCGTTCTGCGTCAGCATGGCGGACAGGCCCGGCTCGCCCCGCGCGAAGCTGCGAAAGCTCCTTGCAGCACTCATCGCAAGCGCGGCGATCCTGCTTCTGGCCGGGCTCTCGACCGGGCATGCTCTGGCCATGGCCGGGATCGTGGTGCTGACGAGCCTCGGCCTTGCGGTCGCGGCGGCGCTCGGCCGCTCGGCCCTGCCGCAGGCGATCGCCGGGGTGATCGCGCTGGTGATCGGCATGGCGATCCCGGCCGCCAACCCGGCCGCGGCACTGTGGCAGGCCTGGCTCTTCTTTGCCGGTGGCGCGGGCTACACCGCGCTCGCGATGGGGCTGGCGTTCGCCCGCGACGACCGCGACCGGCGGATGTTCCTCAACGAGGCGCTTCTGGCGACGGCCGACTACCTTCGCGCCCGCGCCCGGCTTTTCGACCCTGACACGGCCAGATCCGAGGCCCTGGACGGCGTCATCGAGCGCAACGGTGTGCTGATGGAGCGCCTGCAGTCCGCGCGCGACATGATCTTCACCGGTCGCCCGAATGCCGCCCGGCGGAAGTGGATCGCGGGGCTCCTCGCGCTTCTCGACCTCTACGAGGCGGTCCTTTCGAGCGACGCTGACTGGGAGGCCCTGCGTGAGACGCCGGACCGCGCGGCCCTTGGCCGTATCGCGGCGCTGAACCGCGCCCTGGCCGAGGATGTGGAGGCGATCGCCCTGGCACTCGTCTCCGGCCGCATGCCGGCGACAGTGGACCGGGACGCGATGGTCGTGGCACTCGACGAGGCGCTCGCCCGGCTCGGCCGCGAGGGCCATTCGGAAGCCCGCGCGGCCCTGCACCCGACCCGCCTGAAACTCGGGCGCGCGCTGCGGCGTGGCCGGGCGCTGGCGGAGCTTCTCGCCACGCCCGAGGCGGAGGTGCCAGCGCTGCCGGATGTCGCACTTTCGGCCTTCCTTCCGCATCGCGCGGACTGGCGGGCGACGCTTCGCGGGCATCTGCGCCTGACCTCGCCGGTGATGCGTTACGCGATCCGGCTGACGCTGGCGATGCTGGCAGGCTACGCGGTGACCCTCGCCTTTCCGGGTTACGTGCATGGCGGCTGGATCCTGCTGACAGTCGCGCTGATCATGCGGGCGAGCTATGCGGTCACCCGCCAGCGCAGGAACGACAGGCTGGTCGGGACGCTCGCAGGCTGCGCGCTGGCGGCCCTGCTGATGCCGGTGTTGCCTCCGGCCGCGGTGGTCGGAATCATGATCGTCGGGGTCGGAGTGATCCATGCCTACGCCACCGTAAACTACCGCATCACCTCCTTCGCGGCCTCGCTTGCGGCGCTTCTGCTGCTGCATCTGCTGGAGCCGCAGAGTTTCTACGTCGCCGACCGGATCATCGACACGCTGATCGGCGTCGTCCTCTCTGCCGCCTTCGCCTATGTGCTGCCCAGCTGGGAATGGAACGACGTCCCGCGCCTCGTCTCCGCGATGGTCGCGGCCAACCGCGCCTTCGCAGCCGAGGCGCTAAGCGAGGCGGGGGAGGACGGCGCCTACCGCCTCGCCCGCAAACAGGCGCTCGACAGTTTCACCGCGCTCGCCACCACCGCCCGTCGGTTGAGCGGCGAGCCTCCGCGCGACGACCGCCGGCTGGCCCGCCTGAACGAGCTTCTGGCGGCGGGGTATCTCTTCGCCTCTGACCTCGCCTCCGTCCACGGCATGATCCGCGCCCGGGCGAGAGAGTTCGAGGCCGGAACCCTTGCGGCGCGCCTGGCCGAAAGCCGGGCGGAAGTGGCCGAGGACCTCTCGGCGACAAGTGCGCGTCCAGCGCCGGAGACACTCCGCCGCCGTGGCTGGTTCGAGCTGCGGGATACCGACGCGCCGACGGTGCTGCGGCGGCGGCTGCTGCATGTCGAACATGGCGCGAAACGCCTGATCGCGCAGGCGAACATGATCACATCGCCATCGGCGTAAGGGCGACCGAAGGCCCCCGGCCCGACCTTGGGAGAGGCCCGACGTTGTCCGAGGTCAGATTTCCGCTAGCCTGCCGACCGCGGCCATCAGGGCCCCTGCGAACAAGACGATGAACAGGACGCCGACCGCCGCTGAGACGAGCCCGATCAGCACCGTCAGCCCGTCGCCCCGCAACAGGCCGATGGCGATAAGGCATATTGCGAGGGCCGGGATGGCATTGCCGAACGGGACCGGGAGCATGATGATCAGAGATAAGAGCGTTGCCGTCACTCCGGTCAGCCGGTCGATCGGCGCCCGCAGCATGAAGAGACAGCGCGGGCGGACGAATGTCTCGAGCCGCTGCGCATATCCGATTGCGCGCAGCAAGGTCCTTCGCAACTGCGACAGGCTGATCTTGCGGCGCTCAAGGGCGCGGGGAAGCCGCGGGGTTTCGTACCCCAACGACATCTGCAGCATCAGCACGGTAAGCGGCAGGCCGACGATGGCGGAGAGGCCCGGAGCCGGAATCGGGACGAGGTTCGGAACAGCCAGGATCAGCATGATCAAGGGGTAGCCCTTAGGCGAGAGCCGGTCGAGCAGCTCACCGATGGTGATCTCGTCAGGGCCGGATCCCTGCAGCTGTCGCAGCAATTCCGATAGGGACGGCGTGGCGTTGCCGCGGGCCTCCGTTTCGCGTTTGATTCCTACTCCCTCCCGTCTGTCCTGCCCGCCGGGCCTTGGCCGGGACGCGCGGCCTATCTCGCCGGTGCCAGCAGCAGGTCGCACGGACAGTCCGCCAGCATCTCGCGCGCCGTGCTGCCCAGAACCGCGTCACGGAGCCACGAACGCGCGTGGTACCCCAGGCAGAGCAGGTCCGCCTTCATCGCTGCGACCTGAGTGCGGAGCACATGGTCCGGCGCGCCCTCGGCAACGAGGCTTCGGACCTCCCGACCGGCTGGGGCAGTCTCGCGGACGAAGGTCGCGATCGGCTCTGCAAGTTCCGCCTCGATCTCGTCCTTCTCTGCCTTCGACAAATCGCCCTCCGGCCCCGTGCGCATCGTTAGCGCCCGATAGGGGACGTGATAGGCGTGAACCAGGCTCACCGCGCCCTCTGGCGCAAGCTCGAACGCGAGCCGCGCGGCCTGCCGGGCGCAGACCGAGAAATCGACACCGACGACAGCCCTGCCATAGGGCCCCAGCGCCCGGGCCGTCACCCGCAGAACAGCGCGCCGCGACACCCGCGCGACCCGTTCAAGCGTGGTTCCCTCGAACATGCCCGCGACCCCGCGCTGGCGATGGCTGCCCATGACCACCAGATCGGCGTCGAGGTAATCCGCCTTCTCCACGATGGTCCGCCACGCGTCACCGGGCGATATCTCCACCTTCGCATCCAGGCCGGCGAAGTTGCGCCCGGCCGATGCGAGCTCAGTCAGGCCAGCCTCGGCCGCGGCGATGTCCGCCTCGGCGACCGGAGCGGGCAGTTCCTCGTCCACCACATGGAGGATGTGGAGCGCCGCGCCGGTCTGGCGCGCCAGCAGGCAGGCGCGGCTTACGGCACGGTCAGACCGCTCCGACAGGTCTGTCGCAACGAGGATCTGCCTGAGTGTCATGGACGCCTTTCCCCCGATCTTTCGTGCCGCCTGACCCTTCATCGGGCTGGACAAGGGAATGCTGGCAGCAAACCTGCCGACCGGACATGACCCAGATCAACGCATCTCCGAGATGCGCCGGCGGGACGGGGGCGAACCCATCAAACCATTCAGGCGGAAAGGAGGAAAAGCACAACGATTAGACCAGTATTGGCTATTACCAGTGCCAATTCATGCCCGAGTCCGCGGGCCTCAGAGGTCGAGGTTCTCCACGCTCAGCGCATTGGCCTGGATGAACTCGCGCCGCGGCTCCACCACGTCCCCCATCAGCTTGGTGAAGATGTCGTCGGCCTCGGCCACGTCGTCGATTTTCACCTGCAGCAGGGTGCGTGCCTCCGGGTCCAGCGTGGTCTCCCAGAGCTGTTCCGGGTTCATCTCGCCCAGCCCCTTGTAGCGCTGCAGGCTGAGACCTTTCTCGCCCTCGGCGAGGATCGCGGTCAGCAGCGCCACCGGCCCGTGGATCGCCTGCTCGCGTTCCTTGCGGATCAGCATGGCCGGCTTGCCGTAAACATCCTGCAGCGCCTCGGTATGGCTGGCCAGACGCCGTGCTTCGCCCGAACGTAGCACGGGGCCGTCGAGCGTGCGGACTTCCTCCACCCCGCGCAGCACGCGGCTGAATCGGAGGCCATGATCCTGTGTTGGCCGGCCCAGCCAGCCGCGCTCGTATTCCAGCGCCACGAGGTCGAGCCGACGGGCAACCTCGTCCGCCGCGCCCTGCGCGTCGCTGTCGATCCGGCCCGGAACCAGCGCACCGGCGATCGCGGCCTGTTCAAGGATGTGCTGCGGGTAATGCGTCGGGAAGGCCTGCAGGATGCGGCGGACGACGCGCGCCTCCTCCACCACCCGGGCAAGGTCGGCGCCGACGATCTCTTCGCCGGACCCCAGGCGCAGCATCGCGCCCTCGACGCCCATCTGGATCAGGTATTCCTCCAGCGCGCCCTGGTCCTTCAGGTAGACCTCGGATTTCGCGCGGGCGACCTTGTAGAGCGGCGGCTGCGCGATGAACAGATAGCCGCCCTCGATGATCTCCGGCATCTGCCGGAAGAAGAAGGTCAGCAGAAGCGTGCGGATATGCGCGCCGTCCACGTCGGCATCGGTCATGATGACGATCTTGTGGTAGCGCAGCTTGCCGATGTCGAACTCGTCGCGCCCGATGCCCGTCCCGAGCGCGGTGATCAGCGTGCCCACCGTCTCGGACGACAGCATCCGGTCGAACCGCGCCCGTTCCACGTTCAGGATCTTGCCGCGCAAAGGCAGCACGGCCTGGTTCTTCCGGGCCCGGCCCTGCTTGGCCGAGCCGCCAGCGCTGTCACCCTCGACGATGAAGAGCTCGGAAAGCGCGGGATCCTTCTCCTGGCAGTCGGCGAGCTTGCCGGGCAGCGAGGCCACGTCCATGGCCGTCTTGCGGCGGGTCAGCTCCCGCGCCTTTCGCGCGGCCTCGCGGGCCAGCGCGGCCTCCACGATCTTGCCGACGATCTGCTTCGCCGGACCGGGGTTCTCCTCGAACCACTCGCCGAGCTTCTCGTTCATCAGGCTCTCGACCGCGGGGCGCACCTCGGAGGAGACGAGCTTGTCCTTGGTCTGGCTGGAGAACTTCGGATCCGGCACCTTGACCGACAGCACGCAGGTCAGCCCCTCGCGGGCGTCGTCGCCGGTGAAGTCCACCTTCTCGCGCTTGGCGAGGCCGGAGGACTGCGCATAGGCGTTGATCGTGCGGGTCAGCGCGCC
This sequence comes from Solirhodobacter olei, assembly GCF_004010155.1. Lineage (GTDB taxonomy): Bacteria > Pseudomonadota > Alphaproteobacteria > Rhodobacterales > Rhodobacteraceae > Solirhodobacter > Solirhodobacter olei. Next base: position 81,375 of record NZ_RRYH01000007.1, read on the forward strand.
ACGGAACCCGGCGAGGTGGGTGCCGCCATCGCGTTGCGGGATGTTGTTTGTGAACGGAAGCACGGTTTCGTGGTAGCTGTCGTTCCACCACATCGCAATCTCGACGCTGATGCCGCTCTTCTCGCCCTGGATGAAGATCGGATCGGTCATCACCGGGGTCTTGGAGCGGTCGAGGTAGCGGACGAATTCGCGCACGCCGCCCTCATAGTAAAGCTCTGTTCGCAAAGGCTCGGCAGGCCGCTCGTCTTCAAGCACGATACGCACGCCGGAGTTCAGGAACGCAAGCTCGCGCAGCCGGTTTTCCAGCGTCTTGAACGAATATTCGAGGTTGGAGAAGGTCTGGGTCGAGGCGAGAAACCGCACCTCTGTGCCGCGCTTGTCGCCCGCATCGCCGACGACCTTCAGATGCTCCACCGTCTCGCCATGCTCAAACCGTGCGACATGCTCTTTCCCGGCCCGCCAGATCCGGAGCTCCAGCCAGTCCGAAAGCGCGTTGACGACCGAGACGCCGACGCCGTGCAGACCGCCGGAAACCTTGTAGCTGTTCTGGTCGAACTTCCCGCCGGCGTGGAGTTGGGTCATGATGACCTCGGCCGCCGAAACGCCCTCTTCCGCATGGATGTCGGTCGGGATGCCGCGACCGTTGTCGGTCACGGAAACCGAGCTGTCGGCGTGGATTTTCACCGTCACTTCGGTTGCGTGGCCGGCCAGCGCCTCGTCAATGCCGTTGTCGACGACCTCGTAAACCATGTGATGCAGGCCCGAGCCGTCATCGGTATCACCGATATACATACCCGGCCGCTTTCGGACCGCCTCCAAGCCCTTGAGAACCTTGATGGAATCTGCGCCGTATTCAGCGGCGGGCTGCTCGATTTCGGCCATGAAAAAGCTTTCCTGATCCTGCGTCCGCGTTATAGGCGCTCAGGGGGGGATTGTCACGCTTTCGCCACAAGATTTTGCGGTCAATGCAGGCCTTTGGCAGAAATCCTGCCGGTCCGCCGGGGGGGCGGGCGCCTCAGCCCCCTGCGCCTCCGGCAGGGTCAGGCTGCCGTCCGCGCCGAGCGGCCAGAACGGGTTCATCGCAAGCTCCCAGACATGCCCGTCGGGATCGGCGAAGTAGCCGGAATAGCCGCCCCAGAACACCTTTTGCGGCGGCTTCAGCGGCTCCGCCCCGGCGGCGATAGCCTGGGCATAGGCGGCATCCACCTCGGCCTCAGTCGCGAAATTCTGCGCCAGCGTCATCGCCCCGGTGCCTAGGGCCGCGGCCGGGCGGTTCTGATCTTCCGCCAGATCCTCGCGCCCGAAGAGCGCCAGCACCGCGCCCAGCATCTGGTAGAAGCAAACGCCCTCCGGCGCGGCGGCGGGCTGCCAGCCGAGCGCGGCATAGAAGGCCTTGGCGCGGTCGAGATCGGCCACACCTAGGGTGATGAGCGTCACGCGTTGCGGGGTCATGGCAGGCTCCCTTCGCTGATTTCAGAACAGCCGTTCACATCGCTCACGACGAAGCCCTGCGCCCGGTTCCCGAGCGACTCGAAAAGCTCCACGCCGGTCCCGGTCATGAAGGCCTGCGCACCAAGCGCACAGATCTCGTCATAGAGCGCGGCGCGACGGGCGGCGTCGAGATGGGCCGCGACCTCGTCCAGCAGCAGGATCGGCGGCGCACCGAAATCCCCCGCCAGGGCCCGCGCATTGGCAAGGATCAGCGAGATCAGCAGCGCCTTCTGCTCGCCGGTGGAGCACTGGTCCGCCGGCGCGCCCTTGGCGGCATAGACCCCGCAAAGATCCGCCCTGTGTGGCCCCGTGAGGGTACGCCCCGCCGCCATGTCCCGCCGTCGCCCGGCGCTCCAGAGCGTGGCGAGGCTCTCGGGATCCTCCGGCAGGTCCCCTTCCGGATCGAGCAACGCGAGGTCGGCGCGGGGAAAGGCCGTCTCCGCCCCTTCCTGCGCGGCGGCCAGCCGTGAAAGGCTGCGACGGCGGGCGGCGGTCATCGCGGCACCGGCCTCCGCCATCTGGCCCTCCAGGGCGGCAAACCAGGACGGATCGCCCAGGCCCTCGCGCAGCAGGCGGTTCCGCTCCCGCATCGCCTTTTCATATGTGAGCGCTTGTTCGGCATGCCCCGGCTCGAAGCTCATGGTGATCCGGTCGAGGAACCGCCGCCGCCCCTCCGCGCCTTCCAGCCATAGCCGGTCCATCGTCGGCACCAGCCAAAGGACCCGGGCGATATTGCCCAGCATCACCTGTGTCGCGGCCTTGCCGTCGATCCGCAACTGTCGCGCCGCGCCGGGCTCGGCCCAGGTTTCGACCTCGTGCACCTGCCAGAGGCTCTTCAGCGTCGCCGTGATCTTCCAGCCCAGCCCCTCGGGCCGCCGCGCCATTTCCTCTGCCCCGGCGCGCCGCAGCCCGCGCCCCGGCGAGAGCAGCGAGATCGCCTCCAGCACGTTGGTCTTGCCGGCGCCGTTCGGCCCCCAGATCGCGACCGGCCGGCCATCCAGCGCCATCCGCGCCGCGCGATGCGAGCGGAAATGGCTCAGGCCGAGGTCGAGAAGAACCAGATCCCCCACGGGCCGTCCTTCTTCTGTCTAGAAATATCCTCGGGGGGTGCGGGGGGCAGACAGCCCCCCGCCGCCGCGCCCAATCACACGCGCATCGGCATCACGACATAGATCGCAGAGGTGTCGTTCCCTTCCCGCATCAGCGTCGGGTCGCCGGAGGAATTGAACAGGAAAACGGCGTTCTCCCGGTCCACCTGGCTCGCGATCTCAAGCAGGTACTTGGCGTTGAATCCGATCTCCAGCGCCTCGTCGCCATAGGCCACGGCAAGCTCTTCCTCGGCGGCCCCGCTGTCGGGCGCATTGACCGAAAGCACCAGCCGGTCCTCGTCGAGGCTCAGCTTCACCGCGCGGCTACGCTCGGAGGAGACGGTCGCGACCCGGTCCACCGCCTTTGCGAATTCGGCGGCATCCACCTCCAGCCGGCGGGCATTGCCGGTAGGGATGACGCGGCTGTAATCGGGGAAGGTGCCATCGATCACCTTCGAGGTCAGCGTGATCTGCGGCGTGGCGAAGCGGATCTTCGTCTCGGAAACCGACACCGCGATCTGCATGTCGTCGTCATCAAGCAGCTTGCGCAGCTCGCCCACAGTCTTGCGTGGCACGATCACGCCCGGCATGTCGGCGGCGCCCTCGGGCAAGGCGGCATCGATCCGGGCCAGCCGGTGGCCGTCGGTCGCCACGCAGCGCAGCGCCTGGCCATCCTCGCCCTGCGCCACATGCATGTAGACGCCGTTCAGGTAATAGCGCGTCTCTTCGGTCGAAATCGCAAATTTCGACTTGTCGAAGAGCCGCCGCAGCACCGGCGCCGGGGCCGAGAAATTCGAGGTGTATTCCGAGGTCGCCATGACCGGGAAATCTTCCCGCGGCAGGGTGGCCAGGTGGAAGGTCGAGCGCCCGGCCTGCACCGTCAGCCGGCCCGAAGCACCGTCGTCGGTCAGCTGCACCAGCGCACCGTCGGGCAGCTTGCGTACGATCTCGTGCAGCATCACCGCCTGCACCGTCGTCGCGCCGGGCCGCTCGACCACGGCGGGGCCCTTGTCGACCACTTCGATGTCGAGGTCGGTGGCGCGGAAGCTGGCCGTGTCACCCTCCGCCTCGATCAGCACGTTGGCCAGGATCGGGATGGTATTCCGGCGCTCGACGACCGACTGGGCTTGCGCCACGGCCTTCAGAAGCGCCGCGCGCTCGATACTGATCTTCATCCCTCAATCCTCTCGTCGCGACGGGGCGCACCCGCCGGTTCGGCGACTGTCCGAGACTTTCACGAGAGCGTCAAGGGCCAGCCGGGTGCGGCCGTTGCTCAACTTTCCAAAAGGCGGCGCAGCAGAAGCAGATCCTCGGCCATCTGGGTATCCTGACCCATCAGCTCCTCGATCTTGCGCACGCCATGCATGATCGTGGTGTGGTCGCGCCCACCGAAGCGGCGGCCAATCTCAGGCAGGCTGCGCGGGGTCAGCTGCTTGGCAAGATACATCGCGATCTGCCGCGGCCGGGCGATCGTGCGCACCCGCTTCGGGCCGATCAGGTCGGACAGGCGCACGTTGTAATGCTCGGCCACCTTGCGCTGAATCTCCTCGATCGTGACCTTCCGGTCCGAGGCGCGGAGGATATCGGCAAGGCAATCCTGGGCGAGGTCCAGCGTGATCTCGCGCCCGACGAGGCTCGCGAAGGCGAAAAGCCGTGTCAGCGCGCCTTCCAGAACGCGGACATTGGTGGTTATGCGATGGGCGAGGAACTCCAGCACGCCATTGGCCAGAACAAGGCCTGCATATTGCTGGCGGTACTGCTCCGCCTTCTGCTGCAGGATACCGAGCCGGAGTTCATAATCGGTCGGATGCAGGTCGACCACGAGCCCGCATTGCAGGCGGCTCTTGATCCGGTCCTCGAGATCCTTGATCTCGCCCGGTGCGCGGTCGGCCGAGATGACGATCTGCTTGTTCTGGTCGACCAGCGCGTTGAAGGTGTGGAAGAATTCCTCCTGCGTGCTGTCTTTCCCCGCGATGAACTGCACGTCATCGACCATCAGCACGTCGACAGAGCGGAACAGCTCCTTGAAACCCATCACCTCGCGCTCGCGCAGCGCCTGGACGAAGCGGTACATGAATTGCTCGGCCGAGAGATAGAGAACGCGCAGCTTCGGTTTGCGGGTGCGCAGCTCATGCGCGATGGCGTGCATCAGGTGCGTCTTGCCGAGGCCGACACCGCCGTAAAGGAAGAGCGGGTTGAAGCTGACCGGCCCACCCTCGGCCACCCGGCGGGCGGCGGCATGGGCAAGCTCGTTCGGCTTGCCGACAATGAACGTGTCGAAGGTGAAGCGGCCGTCGAGCGGGGCGCCGAGGCCCTCCTCGTCACGCGCTTCTGCCGAATGCGCGCCCTGGGCCGGGGCCGAGACCTCGGCACCGGCCGCGACGCGGGCGGCCACGGGGCGGGTCGCGGCGTTCACGGGGCGGGCGGCCGCGTTCTGGACATCGAATTCCAGCCGGTCGGCCACGACACCCGCGCGGGTCAGCTGCTGAAGGATCTGGTCCGAAAAGTTGCGCGACACCCAATTGCCGAAGAAATTGGTCGGAACGGTGAACCGGGCCACGCCGCCGTTCAGGCCGGAGAAGCGAAGCGGTTCGATCCAGGTCGTGAAGTTGTTCTTGCCCACCGACTTCAGCAGTTCACCGCGCACTTGCCCCCAGGTTTCTTCTGTCATTTTTCACCCGTACCTTCGCGCATTTTAGGCACTGGCCTTCGAGGTGCGCTCCCCGGGGCCGATCAACTCGCACAACTGCGGGTCGGATGATCCGAAGATCCGGTGCTGCCATCCCGCACACCGGACAAACGGACGCCTGCGCAAGAGGGTATCGGCCTGGGAGCAGTGCCCTGGCGTGACATCCCCTCGCGAGGGTTCGACCTGGGACACATATCCACAACGCCGCCAAATGAAGCGGCGCGTGCAAACGCGCAAAACAAGAACAGCCGCGCCCACTCGGCCGACTCATCCGCGCTGCGGCTTCCGGGTTTCCGGGCCCTGTCGGAATCAACTTGGCAGTGCGATTCCGGGTCCGGAGCCTGTCCTCCGCGTCATGTCCCCCAAGGCGATCAGACTCGCTGTATGGAAGCTAGCAACAGGGGTTCAGGCAGCGCAACAGAACTTCTGGCTTGACTCGTCCTGCCGTGCCGCGAATCCGAAGCGCCGTGCAAAAAGGGCACGGTCGCCCCGAACTGGCCTTGGAGAATGCGAAAAGGGCGCACCGAACCCGGTACGCCCCTTGGCGAAACTTCAATGTTTTCAACAGGTTCAGACGCTGAGCGCTTTGACCCGCGAAGACAGGCGCGACATTTTCCGCGCAACGGTGTTCTTGTGCAGCACGCCCTTCGTGACGCCACGCGCCAGTTCCGGCTGGGCCGTCTTCAGCGCTGCCGCAGCCGCGCTCTGGTCCCCGCTGGCAATCGCCTCTTCCACCTTGCGGAGGAAAGTGCGGATGCGCGAGCGACGCGCCTTGTTCACGGCATAACGCGCCTCGGATTGGCGGGCGCGCTTCTTCGACTGGGGCGTGTTGGCCATATGTGCTTCCGATGTCGTCCGGGTAATTCTGAAGCCGCGCTTCTACGCACGACTCGGTGGCAAGTCAACAGGCCCGACGCGGATTTTCGCGGGGGCCTCGCGGCGGGGCCTAGCGGTCGGTGAATTTCGCCGGCCGCTTCTCCAGAAAAGCGGCCATGCCCTCCTTCTGATCCTCGGTCGCGAAGAGCGCATGGAAGAGCCGGCGCTCGAACAAGAGCCCCTCGCGCAGCGGCACTTCATAGCTGCGGTTGACCGCCTCCTTCACCGCCATGACGGTGACGGCGGACTTGGCCGCGATGGCCTTCGCGGCGGCCAGCGCCTCTTCCACCAGCTTCTCGGCCGGGACCACCCGGCTGACGAGACCCGCCCGCTCCGCCTCGGCCGCATCCATCATCCGGCCGGTCAGATGCATCTCCATCGCCTTCGACTTGCCGACGAAGCGGGTCAGCCGCTGGGTGCCGCCGATCCCGGCGACGACGCCAAGGTTGATCTCCGGTTGGCCGAATTTCGCGGTCTCGGCGGCAAGGATGAAGTCGCACATCATCGCAAGCTCGCAGCCGCCGCCAAGCGCATAGCCCGCCACTGCCGCAATCATCGGCTTGCGCACGCGCAGCAGCGCCTCCGTCTCGGGGGTGAAGAGGTCCGAGGAAAACACCTCGACGAAGCTCTTCTCCGCCATCTCGCGGATATCCGCTCCGGCGGCAAAAGCCTTTTCGGAACCGGTCAGCACGATGCAGCGCACCGCCGCGTCGGCGTCGAGGGCGGCCAGCGCCTCGGCCAGTTCGGACAGAAGCTCCGCACTCAGCGCGTTCAGCGCCTTCGGTCGATTCAGCCGAACCAGCGCCACGCCCTCGGCGATCTCCACGATCAGGGTGTTGTAAGCCATCCCGCCCTCCTTCGCGTTCGCCCCTGCATAGCAGCCGCGACCGCCCGCGCAAGCCGGGGCGCGGCTCAGCGCTGGCAGATCGGGCAGAAGAAGCTGGAACGGCCCGATTGAACCACGCGGCGGATCGTGCCTGTGCATCCTGGTGTGACGCAGGGGGCGCCCTCCCGGTCGTAGACCCGGAACGCATGCTGGAAATAGCCGAGCTCGCCATCGGCCTGGCGATAGTCCTTCAGGCTGGAGCCGCCGGCCTCGATCGCCTCGCCCAGCACCTCGCGGATCACCGGCACCAGCGCCGCCGCGCGGGCCGGGGCGATCCGCCCGGCCTGGTGACGAGGGTCTATTCCGGCCCGAAACAGCACTTCGCAGACATAGATGTTGCCAAGGCCCGCGACCAGCTTCTGGTCCAGTAGCGCCGATTTCACCGGCGTGTTGCGGTCCTTCAGCCGGGAGGCGAGATAGGCCTCGCTGAACGCGTTGCCCAAGGGTTCCGGCCCGATCCCGGCCAGAAGCGGATGCGCCTCGGCAGAGGCGGTGGGCGCCAGATCCATCATCCCGAAGCGCCGGGCGTCGTTGAAGGTGACCCGCGCGCCGCCCTCCATGTCGAGCACGACATGGTCGTGCTTGGCGGGCGCCGGATGATCCTGGTGGAACTGTCCCAGCATCGCACCGGAGACCAGCATCCGCCCCGACATGCCCAGATGCACGATCAGCGTCTCGCCGGTGTCGAGATCGACGAGGATGTATTTCGAGCGCCGCCGCAGCCGCTCCACGCGCGCGCCGGTCAGACGCTCGGCCATCCGTTCCGGCAGGGGCCAGCGCAGATCGGGACGGCGCACCTCCGCCCGCGCGATCCGCCTGCCCTCCATCGCCGGGATCAACCCGCGGCGCACCGTTTCGACTTCAGGCAGTTCCGGCATATCTCCCTCCAAGCGGCGCGCCGTCACTTTCGCCCCAGCGGCTCGCCGCACTGTCGCATTGTGTCGGCGCGCCGGCGGCCTATAAGGGGGGCACCTTTGAACCGACGGCAAGGCCCGATGAGCGAAGACAGCGCAAAGACGACGCATTTCGGCTTCCAGACCGTGGCCGAGGAAGACAAGGCCGGCATGGTGCATGGCGTCTTCACCCGGGTCGCCTCGAAATACGATCTGATGAACGACCTGATGTCCGGCGGGGTCCACCGGCTCTGGAAAGACGCGATGATGGACTGGCTCGCGCCGCGGCCGGGCCAGAAGCTGCTCGACGTTGCCGGCGGCACCGGGGACATCTCCTTCCGGTTTCTCAAGCGCGCCCCGACCGCGCAGGCCACCGTGCTCGACATGACCGAATCGATGCTTGTCGAGGGCCGTCACCGCGCCGAGGCGGAGCAGATGGCCGACAGCCTCGACTGGGTGGTGGGCGACGCGATGGCCCTGCCCTTCGCCGACAACAGCTTCGACGTCTACACCATCAGCTTCGGCATCAGGAACGTCACCCGCATCCCCGACGCGCTGGCCGAGGCCTACCGCGTCCTGCGCCCTGGCGGGCGGCTGATGGTTCTCGAATTCAGCCGGATCCCGAACGACGGGCTGCAATGGGCCTATGACCGCTATTCCTTCAACGTGATCCCGGTGATGGGCCAGATCGTGGCGAACGACCGCGACAGCTACCAGTACCTCGTGGAATCGATCCGCAAGTTCCCCGATCAGGAGAGCTTCGCCACCCTGATCCGTCAGGCCGGCTTCGGACAGGTGAAATACCGGAACCTGACACTCGGCATCGCGGCGCTGCATTCGGGCTGGAAGCTCTAGGTGCGCGGCCCCCACAACATCTGGCGGCTGATCCGCACCGGCGCCACGCTGGAACGCACCGGCGCGATGCATGCCGTTCTCGAGGCGGTAAACGCCCCGCCCCGCCTGCGCCTCGCCGCCCGGGTGCTGGGCTGGCCGTTCAAATGGCTGGGCCTGAAGGGCGACACCAGCCTGCCGCCGACGACCCGCGCGATCACCGCGCTGGGGCCGGCCTATATCAAGTTCGGCCAGATCCTCTCGACCCGCCCCGATGTGGTGGGCCAGGAGATGGCCGACCAGCTCCGCTACCTGCAGGACAAGCTCCCGCCCTTCCCGATCGGCACCGCCAAGCGCATGCTGGAGGAGGAACTGGATGTGAAGGTGGACGCGATCTTCTCGGAATTTTCCGAGCCGGTCGCCGCCGCCTCCATCGCCCAGGTGCACCGCGCCCGGCTGGCCGAGGATGGGCGCGAGGTGGCGGTTAAGATCCTGCGGCCGGGGATCGAGCGCGCCTTCCGCCGCGACATAGACGCGTTCTACTTCGCCGCCTCTGCGATCGAGCTCCTCCTGCCCGGCACCCGCCGCCTGCGCCCGACCGAGGTTGTCGCCCATTTTGAGGGCGTCGTGCTGGGCGAGTTGGACCTGCGGCTGGAAGCCTCCGCCGCCTCCGAATTCGCCGCCAACACGGCCAAGGACGAAGGCATCCGCGTGCCAGAACCGGTCTGGGCCTATTCCGCCCGGCAGGTGATGACCATCACCTGGGCCGAGGGGATGCCGATCGGCGACAATGCACAGCTCGACGCCGCCGGCATCGACCGGGCGGAGATTGGCGAGCGGGTCCTGCGCCTCTTCCTCAGCCACGCGCTGCGCGACGGCTTCTTCCACGCCGACATGCACCAGGGCAACATGAAGGTCGCCGCGAACGGCGATATCGTCACCTATGACTTCGGCATCATGGGCCGGATCGACGAGTATACCCGCCGGGTCTATGCCGAGATCCTCTACGGGTTCATCAAGCGCGACTATACCCGGGTGGCCGAGGTGCATTTCGAGGCCGGCTATGTCCCCGCAGACCGCAACGTGGACGATTTTGCCCGGGCGCTACGGGTCGTGGGCGAGCCGATCTTCGGCATGGACGCCTCCCGCATCTCCATGGCCCGCCTCCTGGCCTATCTCTTCGAGGTAACCGAGCGGTTCGGGATGCAGACCCGAACCGAGCTGATCCTGCTGCAGCGCACCATGGTGGTGGTGGAGGGCGTCTCTCGCTCGCTCTACCCCCATATCAACATCTGGGAAGTCTCCCGACCGATCGTCGAAGGCTATATCCGCCAGAACGTGGGCCCTGCCGCGGCGCTGCGCGATCTGGCCCGCACCGCCCGCGTGCTCGCCAGGTTCGGCCCGCGCCTGCCGCATCTGGTGGAATCGCAGCTTCTGCGCCAGACGGAGCACGCAGCCCCACCCGCCAAGCGCCGCGGGCTGCTGCCGATCGTCTGGATGCTCAGCGGCGCGGTGATCGCTTCGGCCGGCATCTGGATCGGCGCGCACCTCTAGGCGCGGTCCTTAAGGCTCTGTCGCGGCCCGAACCGCGGTAACATCCGAAGCCGCAACCTTGGCCCCGCTTGCCAGCACCAGCACCGGGCCGCTGTCGCCGGTCTGCGCCTCCGTCACGCGGGAATAGGCCTCCACCGGGTCGGTGCCGACGAGCTTGCCGTTCTGATAGTTCTGAAGCTCGAACGTGTAATTTCCGGCGGGCAGCGGATTGCCCGAGGCATCCTTGCCATCCCACTTGAACGGATCGGAGGAAACCGGGATCGACCCGCTTGCCACCGCGGTGCCGTCGGTGCCCTTCACCACCAGCGTCACAGCATCCGCCCCCGCCTCCGGCGCTGGCGCCAGCGTCAGAGGCGTGCCGGAAAAGGCCGCAGGCGCGCTGCTGCGCACCTCCATCCCGATCCAGCCGGCCAACTGCGACATGCCGCCCTGCCCGAGCTGGTCGACAAGATTCTGCAGCAGCGAATTCGTCTTGGTTTGCTGCTCGACGCCCGAGAAGGTCGCAAGCTGCACCGCAAAGTCTGTCGAATCCATGGGGTTGAGCGGGTCCTGGCTTTTCAGCTGCGTGGTCAGCAGCTTCAGGAACATGTTGAAATTCGCGTCATTCGTGGTAATCGCGGAGGCCGGGCCGCTTGCCGCGCCCGACCCCGAATTCGCCCCCGGGCTGGGCGCCGTCGCGCCGGCTATATCGCTGGTCATCTCGGCTCCTTTCAAAACCTGACGTCGAGTCCGCCGCCGCCCGCCGCCCGCGCGGCACCGGGCGGCGGAAACGGTCGCTCCGGAACCGGCAAGGCGTTGGCGGCCTCCGGCGGCGGGGTGGCGGGGGCGTGATCCGGCATCGGCTGAAACGCCCCGCCCTGAGACCCCTGCCCAAAGGAGAAGCTCGTCCCGGAAAAGCCGATGTCGCGGAACTCCTGCGCCAGCACATGGATGTTGTTTCGCAGCAGATCGAGCGTGTCGGGCCGGCCGGCATGGATCGTAACGGCGATCTGCCCCGCATCCGCATGATGCAGCACCATCTGCACTGGCCCCAGCTCGGCCGGCGAAAGCCGCAGCTCGACCGAGCGTGCCGAGGGATCGGCTGCCACATGCCGCGCGATCTGCGCCATGGGCGAAGCCGGGGGCGCGTCATGCCCGGGAGCCGCCGCTGCCACCGGGCCGGGCGCAGACACCGCCCCCCCGGAAGCGAGGACCGAGGTCCCCAGGTTCTCCGCCCCCGGAGTTGCATCCGTCACCGCCCCTTGTGCGACATCCGGCTTTTCCTGGGTCTTTTCTTCCGCGCTCCCCAGGGGCTGTGCCGGTTGCTGCGTCACGACACCGGCCTGCACATGAGCGTCTGCGTCATGCCGCGGTCCCACCACCCTCTCGGCCGGATCCCGAAGGGTCTGGCTTGCCGCCCGGGGCACCTGCCGGGAACTCGCCTCGCCGGGAACGGCCGTGACTGGTTGAACTGCCCCGGTCTTAACAGAACCTGACGTGTCCATCACATGACCAATGCCAGGCGTCTCGCGCCGACCCCTCGCCCCGATTGCCGGTTCACCGCCACCGGGCCTGGCGTGAGGCATGACAGGCGCGGCGACGATCGGCGCCACCGTCCCCGTCTTATCGCTGGGAGAAACGGGGCCTGCCTCCGCAGTCCGTGCCATGGTCTGCGGCTCACCGCGCGCCGCGCTCGGCACAACCAGGCCCTGCCCCTTCGCCTGCCCGGGGGCAGACACCGCCGCCTCGCGTCCGCTCACAACCGGCCACCGCGCCGCCGATACAGTGTCCTGCCCGGACGCTCCAGAGTCCGTTTGAGAGGCCGGAGGACCAGACGACGACCCGACCATCGATTTAAGCTCTTTGGCTTTAACAGAGACATCGAATGCCGACACCACCGACCCGTCAGGGACATGCCCCACAACTACTCGCCCCGCCCCACTGGGCTGAGCGACGACCCTCCGGGCGGTCCCGGAGAGCCTCGTTGCCCGCCTTCCGGCGGCCTCCGCCCGGGCCGCATCGCCGCCGCCAGTCTCCGGCTCAGGGCGCCAGCCCACTGCCGCGCGCTCCGAACTTGCCGGTCCCCGACCGCGCGGCGGGCGCGCACCTTCCACATGGGGTTTCGGCCCTCCCTCCGGCACCCTCGCCTTCGCGCTGCCGGCCACCCCTAAAGCGGGCCCATCCGGCACAAATGCCCGGGCAACCCGCCCGCCATGATCGCTTCGCCGCACCGGTGCATTGCCCTCCGGCACGTGCTGCTGCCTCGCCGCTTCGGGGTTCATGTCCGGCCCCCGAACCGGCGACACCGCGCGTTTCGCCAACTCAGCGCCCGGCGCCTGAAGCCGCCCCGACTCCCACGCTGCCGCCTGCGGCCTGGCTGGCACGGTTTCGACCCACTGAGCCACATGATCTGTCAGCGCCCCCGCTGCGGCCATCGCCGCGCCCCCAATCGCTGCGCGCACCGGGGTCGAAGATGCCACAACCGGAGCGGTCTCACTCCCGGTGTCCACCGTCGACACAGCCGCTGCTCCGGGCGGCTCCAAATCCACCCGCCCTGTCACGACGGTCGGCTGAAGCACACCCTGACCACCCCCCGCCGCCGCACGCACCGCCAGCCGGATCTGTCCGGGGGTGGCGACAGGCACATCCTGCGCCGGGGGCGGGCCAGGCGTCTCCAGGGCAGGCACCACGAATCCCGCCGCAGCTGCGGCCTGTTCCGCAGCGAACCCCTTCCGATTCCGCTTAAGCGGCCCCTCCGACCGCGCCACTTTTGCCCGATCAGGCTGAGTCAGAGCCGATTCCTTGGCCGCATCCGCCGGCCCAATCTTATCCGGCTTTGCCGCCCCCGGCTCCGGTGCGCCCTGTCCAGCTGCAGAATCGACGGCCAGCAGTGCGTCCATATCCGAAAGGAACGCAGCCCCGCCGCCCCCGCCCGCAGGCGCGTGGGACCGCCCTGGCTTCCGGGGCATCGTATCCGAACTGGGCATCACGAAGATCATGGCACACCGGTTTCTCCCGACGGCCCTCACTGTGACAGCCACAGGTTACCCGATCTTTACCCGATCACGGCCATCCTGCCGAAAAGTCAGAGAAAGGAGCCGCGATGCCGGATGCCATCCTGCCCATCACCGCACCCGCGACGGGGCCGTCCCCCCTGCCGCCTCCCCGCGATGCCGCCCTGCGCAAGGCGGCGGAGCAGCTCGAATCTTCGTTCCTCGCCGAAATGCTCAACTTCGCCGGGGTCAACAAACCGCCACAGGCCTTCGGCGGAGGCATTGGGGAGGCGCAATTCGCCTCCTTCCTGGATCAGGCGCAGGCGGAGGCCATGGTGAAACACGGTGGAATTGGCCTCGCCGACAAGCTCTATGCCGAGCTGAAGGAGCGCGCCGATGCCGGGCGTTAAGAGTGCCGCAGAGGGGCCGATGCAGGCGCTGAGCGACCTCCTCGAGTCCGAGATGGACCTGATTCGACGCGCCGATTTCCCCGGCCTCGACGGTGTGGCCGAGCGGAAGGAGGCGCTGCTTGCCGCCCTCCTCGCCGGCCCCGCCCCCGCGCCCGAGGCGCTGGAACGGCTGCGGAACCAGGCGCTCCGCAATGCCGGCGCGTTGGAGGCCGCGCGCCAGGGCCTGCGCGCGGCGGCCCGGCGTCTGGCCGAGATCGCGGGCTCCACCCGGCCGCAAACCTACGATGCAGAGGGCCGCCGCAATGGCCTCGCACCCGGCGCTGGTCAACTCGAGCGGCGCGCGTAGGCGAATTTCACGGAAATGCCCGAAAAAGGCCAGGGAACCTTAGCGAAGCCTTAGGATTCCGGGTCCATCAATGGGCCCGCATCCAAGCAGGATGGCGCGGCCGGGCGATCCCCGCCGTACCGGTCAGAACGCCGGAAACGCCGCCAAACGCGGCCGTTCCAAACCGGCGAAAAGCGCCGCATTGCAAAGGGAAACCCTATGTCTTCAATCCTGACCAACTCCAGCGCCATGGTTGCGCTGCAGTCGCTGCAGAATATCAACGACCAGCTCGGCACCGTGCAAAACCAGATCTCCACCGGCAAGACCGTATCGATGGCCGGCGATAACCCCACAGTCTGTACGACCTTCGCGTTGGAGGAATAGGCCCGCTGTGTCTGGATCAGGTTCGTGAGTTCCTGCGCCAGGTCGGTGTTGGAGGAGGCCAGCGCGTAGCCGGAGATCGTCCCGGTCGGGCCCTGCCCGGCGTTCCAGAGGAAGAACGAACCGCTTTGCGGCGAGACGGCATAGGCCTGGTTGTCGAGCGCGGTCAGGCCGTTGGGGCTGGGCACGTCGATCACCGGCACCTGGTAGATGACGCGGGTGAAGCCGGTGTCATAGCTCGCCGTAATCAGCCCGTTCTTGTCGATCGTGGCAGAGGTCAGGTTGCCGACCGGAGAGCCGTCCTTGGTGATCGCGGTCGGCGCGAAGGTGTTCGAAAGCTGGGTCAGCCCGTTCGTATCGCCGACCTTGCCGATGGTCATGGTGATCGGCCCGCCCGCCACGGTCAGCGCCAGCGTGCCGTTGGCCGCGTCATAGGCCCCGCCTGACAGCGTGGTGACGGAGGCGAGCGTGCCGCCGGCCCCGCGGGTATCGTCGAAAGTCAGCGTATACTGCCCGATCACCGCACCCGCCTGCGCCGAATCCTTGATCGTCATCGTCCATTCGTTGGAGGCGCCCGTGGCCGGGATCGTCGGCACGAAGGTGATATTGAGCTGCTGCGCCTCGCCGAGGTTCCCGTAATATTCGACCGAAAGCGGCTCTGTATCCCCGCTCGCGGTGGATTCCGTCGCCGTCGCCGGCAGGTTCACCCCCAGCGTCATCTTCGTCGTCGGGTCGCCGGCGGTCTGGTTGGGGCGGATCACCACCGGCTGCAGCCCGGTGATCGTGTCGCGCGGGAAGGTGTCGATCGTGCCATCGGCATTGGCCGGCCAGCCCAGCAGCGCCAGGCCCGATGTCGTCTCCAGCACGCCATCGGAATTGGTGTGGAAGGCCCCCGTCGCCGTCATCATCAGGGGCAGCTCGGCGGTCCCGTCCGCCACCGATGCTGCGCTGGTGACCGGCAGCATCCCGCGCCCGTTCACCGCGATGTCCAGCGGGTTCTGGGTCGATACCAGCGAGGCGGTCTGGTCCACCGCGCGGCTGGAGATCGCCCGCACCCCACCCGAGGAATAGGAGGCGGTGGAGGCGGACCCGGTCGTCACCAGCGACTCGAAATCGGTCACCGTGCGCTTGTAGCCGTAGGTGTTCGAGTTCGCGATATTGTCCGAGATCGCGCCCAGCGCCGAGGCATTCACGTTCAGCCCGGCCACGGCCGCGTGGAGCGAGGAGGAAATCGTCATCGGCTGCGCCTTTCTGCTGCGTCGAGTCTGACGCCGGCACTCTCGCAGCCGCGGCTTAAGAAGAGGCTAACGGCGGCGGGCCCCCCCGCCGCCGCGCCCGGCCCTAGCCCTGCGCCGGCTCGAAAGCGGCCAGATCGTCCAGCAGCGCAGGGCCCGCGGGCGCCCAGCCCAGCCGCTCCCGCGTCAGCGCGCTCGAGGCGGCGAGGTCGGTGCCGGCAAGGGGACCGAGCCAGCCGAAATAGCCCTCCGCCGCCTCGGGCGCGACCGGGGCGACCCTCATGCCCAGCCGTGTGCCCAGCACCTCGAGGATCTGCTTCACCGCGATCCCCTCTTCGGCCACGGCGTTGCAGACCGTACCGGGCCGCGCCGCCTCCAGCGCCAGCCGGTAGAGCCGCGCGACGTCGGTGACATGCGCCGCCGGCCATCGGTTCGACCCATCCCCGAGATAGCCGAGAAAGCCATGCTGATACCCCAGCGCCAGCAGGACGTTCACCAGCCCCGCGCGCGTCCTGTCATGCACCTGCGGCAACCGCATGATGGTGACGTTCACGCCCTCGGCCCTGGCCGCCCGCGCGGCCTCCTCCGAGGCGCCGCGGGGCATCTCGTCTGCACTCAGCGCCGAATCCTCCTCGGTCACCGGTCGGCCCGTCACTCCCGTGGCGGCACCGGTGCCCGACGTCACCAGAAGCGGCCTGTCGCTGCCCGCCAGCGCCTCGGCCAGGGTGCCGATGACGCGCCGGTCATTCTCGCAATTCAGCTTGAATTGAGAGAAATCGTGGTTGAACGCGGTATGGATCACCCCATCCGCCCGCTCCACGCCCTGGCGCAGGATCTCCGCCTGCTCCACCGTGCCCATCAGCACCTCCGCCCCGGCCGCCGCCAGCGCCTTCGCCTTCTCCGCCGAACGCGCGAGGCCGGTCACCTCATGCCCCGCCGCGATCAGATCCTTCACCGTCGCGCTGCCGATGAAGCCGGTGGCGCCTGTCACAAAAACCCGCATGCCCGAGTCTCCCTGGTTTCACTGGAGACATATCTCGGCGCCCATGCTATCCTGTTAAAGTAGTGACTTTATCCTATTATTTAAGCTAACAGGCTGCCTATGCCCGCCCGCCCCATCTCCGCGCGCTCGCCTGCCGGCAATCCGCTCGGCTGCTACCTGAAGGACCGGCGGGCGCAGCTCGACCCGGCGGCGTTCGGCTTTCCGCCCGGCCGCCGCCGCACCCCGGGCCTGCGACGGGAGGAGGTCGCGGCACGGGCCAATATCAGCCCGACCTGGTACACCTGGCTGGAACAGGGCCGCGGCGGGGCGCCCTCCGCCGATGTGCTCGACCGGCTCTCCCGCGCACTGATGCTGACGGACGCGGAGCGCGAGCATCTGTTCCTGATCGGCCTCGGCCGCCCGCCGGAACGACATCTGCGCCAGCAGGAGGCCGGGGTTTCGCCCCGCCTGCAGCGCGTGCTCGACGCGATGGTGCCGGCCGCCGCGATGATCCGCACCCTGGCCTGGGACGTGGTGGCCTGGAACCGGACGGCGCCGGTGCTTCTGGGCGATTATGGCTCTATTCCACCTGAAGACCGCAATATTCTGGTCCAGCTCTTCTGCAATCCGGCGGTGCGCTCCCGCTTTCCGGACTGGACCGCCGCGACACGGTTCATCGTCGGTGCCTTCCGCGCCGATGTCGCCCGCGCCGGCAGCGCGGAGGAGGTCGAGCGCCGCGTCGCCGACCTCTGCCGCCGCAGCCCGGAGTTCGAGGCGCTCTGGCGCGGGACAGAGATCGCGACCCTCGGCGGCGGCCTGAAGACCATGCTGCATCCCCTGCTGGGGGAGGTGGAGATCGAGTATTCGTCGTTCTCGGTCGATGGCCGGCCCGACCTGGCGATGGTCGTCTACAACCCCACCGATCCGGAGGATGCCGCCCGGATCCTGGCGCAGGCCGCAGCGCCGTAAGGGGCAGGGCCGCACCCCCGCCCAGTCCCCGAACGGCCGCAGCTTACTTGCCGTCGCGCAGCAGGATGACGTCGATGCGGTTGTTCCGGATCGCCTCGGGGTTCTGGACGGCGGGCTTGCGGTCGGCGTAGCCCGTCACCCGCTCCATCCGCATCCGGTCGAGGCCCGCGCCCTGCAGCAGGTCGCGCACCTTTTGCGCCCGCGCGGTGGAGAGGTCCCAGACCGGGTTGTTCTTCAGCACCACCGGGTAGCTCTTCACATGGCCGTTCACCGCGACCCGGTTGGTGACGATCCCGAAGGCCTGCGACAGGAGCTTCGCGATATCGCGCATCACGGGCCGCGGCTGGGCCGTTTCGGGCTGAAAGAGAGGCGAATCCTGCAGGTCGAAGATCTCCACGATCAGCCCCTCGTCGGTGATCCGGGTCACGATATGGCGCAGCGGGTCCTTCATCTCGTTGCTTTCGCCGCTGGTGCCCAGCAGGTCCTTCTCCACGCTCTTCAGCGCGGCGGCGGTGTTCGGCTGAGCCCCGGCGACGGCGGTGCTGTCCTGCCGGCCCGGGGCGGTGACGCTGGTCGTGCCGGTCACGCCGCGGGCCTTGTGGCTTGCGGTCGGATGCATGCGCGATGCGCCGGTGCCGCTGTGGGCCATGGTCTTTTCCGTGAAAATGCTGTCGCCGCCAAATGCACCGTCGCCGCCGCCGGAGACGCGATTGATCGGAATGTTCGGGCTGAAATAGTCCGCGATCCCCTTGCGCTGCTTTTCGGTCGTCGCGTTGAGAAGCCACATCAGCAGGAAGAAGGTCATCATCGCGGTGACGAAGTCGGCATAGGCCACCTTCCAAGCCCCGCCGTGATGCCCGCCGCCCGCGACGACCTTCTTGCGCTTGATGATGATTGGCGCTGCATTCGCCTGCATGTCCCGTGTCCCACCTGTTCGTCCACCCGGGGCGAAGGAGTAGGGGCGCGCTATGAACGCGGCTTTAACCGAAACAGGCGGAAACGGGGCATTTGCGGGGCATCATCCGCGCCCCTTCCAGGGCACCAGCGCCCGCTCGGCCAGGCGCATCAGCATGTCGATGCCGTAGCCGATGATGCCGATCAGGATGATCCCCATCACCACGACGTCGGTCATCTGGAACTTGGAGGCGACGATGATCATCATCCCCGCCCCCTTCTGCGCCGCCACCAGCTCGGCGGCCACCACCGTGCCCCAGCAGACCCCCATCGCCACCCGCGCGCCGGTGAAAAGCTCCGGCAGCGAGTTCGGCACGATCACGTGCCACAGGATCTGCCAGCGCGAGGCCCCCAGCGAATAGGCCGCGTGGATCTTCGAGATCCGCACGCCGGAGACCCCCGCCCGCGCCGCGATCACCATGATCCAGAGCGCGGCGAGAAACAGCAGCACGATCTTCCCGGTCTCCCAGATCCCGAACCAGATGATGACAAGCGGGATCAGCGCCAGCGGCGGGACCGGGCGCATGAACTCCACGATCGGGTCGAACCAGCCTCTCCACCAGCCCGAAAGGCCCATCGCATAGCCCAGCGGGATGCCGACGATCGAGCCCAGCGCGAAGCCCGCCAGCACCCGCATCAGCGAGGATCCGAGGTGAACCCACAGCGGGATGTTCTGGAACCCGTTCTCGGAGATGTCGATGAAGCGGGCGACGACGGCCTCGGGCGGCGGCAGCCAGATCGGCTGCATCTGCATGCCCTGGTCCGGCGCGAAGCTGAAGGATCCGCGCCGTGTCACCGTTACCGTGCCGTCCGCCACCCGCATCGGCTTGTCCGTGACCACCGGCTTGCCGTCGACGGCCACGACCTTGGCCCCCTTCGGCCCGCCGTGGCGCACCAGCACCGTGCGCCAGGCCGCGACCTTGGCCACCGCGTTGGGCGCGAAGCCGGCCGCCGGCGCGGGCTTCGGAAGGGTCGGCTCATGCCCGACGCGGTAGACCTGCACATCCACCTTGCCCTCGGCCTTCGCCCCGGCGGGGTCCCGCAGCGTATAGGTGAAGGAGGTCGTGCCCGTGAACGGCCCGGGCACATGCACCGGAACCCAGGCGGAGCCGGTGAACGCCCCCCAGACCAGGAACACCACCAGCACCGAGATGACAGAGGCCGCCCGGTCCGCCTCGACCGCGCTCGCATCGCCGAATGTAACCGTTTTCAGCCGGGACAGACCCTTTTTCTGGGTCTTTCCCCGCAGGAACTGCACCACGACGAAAGCCGCCGCGAACAGGCAGGCATAGAGCAGCAGCAGGATCATAGCGCCGCCTCCGCGCGGCCCATGATCTCCTCCTCCATGCCCCAGATCATCTCCAGGATCTCGTCACGGGTCTCGGCGAAGCCTTCCGACTTCTTCACCTCGCGCAGATCCGCGCCCACCCCCCTTTCGGCAAAGGGCAGGCGGTATTCGCGAAAGATCCGCCCCGGCCGCGGCGCCATGACAATGAGCCTTTCGCCCAGTAATAGAGCCTCTTCCACGGAATGGGTGATGAGGACGACGGTCTTCCCCGTCTCCTTCCACAGCCGCAGGACCAGCCCCTGCATCTTCTCCCGCGTCAGCGCGTCGAGTGCGCCGAGCGGCTCGTCCATCAGGATCACCTCGGGGTCGTTCGCCAGGCACCGCGCCAGCGCCACGCGCTGCTGCATCCCGCCGGAAAGCTCGTAGACCGCCTTCTCCTTGAACCCGGAAAGGCCCACGGTGTCGAGCAGATGATCGGTGATCCGATCCCGCTCTGTTCGGGCCATCCCCTTCATTCTAGGGCCAAAATCCACGTTCTTGCGGACGTTCATCCACTCGAAAAGCGCGCCCTGCTGGAACACCATGCCCCGTTCCGGCCCCGGCCCCTCGACCGGCTTGCCGTCCAGCGTCACGCGCCCCGCGCTTGGGGCCAGGAAGCCCGCGATGATGTTCAGAAGGGTCGTCTTCCCACAGCCGGAGGGGCCGAGCACCGACAGAAGCTCCCCCTCCGCGAGGTCGATGGAGACATCCTGCAGCGCCTGAACGGAGACCCCATTCGGCAGGTCGAAGCGCATGGAAACACTCTGGACCGACAGGCCGGAATTCGCGTGCGTCATGGTTTCCCCGATCTCACGCCTGCCGGACCGCGGGTTACGGCCGCCCGGCAGGCAGAGCTACATGCCCTTCAGCGCCTTCAGCGGCCCGATGTTGACGGCATCCGCATAGCTCGGTCGCGCCTTCGGGATGTTCCCGGTCTTCACGAAGAAGTCGCCCACGTCCTTCAGGTTCGCGGCCACCCCACCGGCCATCCAGTCCTTGGACAGGGCCTGATCGAGGCTGAGGAACTTGAACCCCTTCATCATCGAGGTCGCCGCCGGCAGATCCATGCCCGCGTCCTTGGCGATGACAGGCAGCATCTCCTTCTGCGCCGCCGCGCCGGAGTTCCACATGTCGTTCATTTTGTGCATCTCGCCCAGGAACTTGGTCACCAGGCCCGGATGCTCGTCAACGAACTGCGCGGGAGAGGAGATCACGTCATAGACATGCAGGCCGATCGCGTCCTTCTCCGGCCCGGTCAGCAGCACATGGCCCACCTGCTCCATCCGCTGAAGGCCGCCGCCAAAGCCGCAGGCCATGTCCACATTGCCCTGCGCCAGCGCAACCGCGCCCTCCGGCGGGGCCATGTCGACCACCTGCATGCCCGAGGTATCCACCCCGAAATGCGCCATCTGCTTCAGGAAATCGTATTGCGCCGCCGTGCCGATCGGCACCGCGACCTTCTTGCCGGCAAGCTCCTTCGCGTTGGTCTTGTCGATGTCCAGCCGATTCGAGACGACGCAATTGTCGTTGCCCGAATAGCTGACCGCGACATCGACCACCTGCAGGTCCTGGCCGGCAGAGGCCGCCACGATGAAGGGCGGCACGCCCTGGCTGATCGCCAGCTGCACGTCACCCGAGGCCATCGCCGCGCTCATCGCCGTACCGGTGTCGAAGCTGCGCCAGGTCACAGGAACGCCCATCGCCTTGGAAATCTCGCCCTTGGCCTTGGCATATTCGAACGGCATCGCCCATTCCTGGAAATATGCGATGGTGATCCCGCTCTGCGCCGCCGCCGGGCCCGCAGGCACGTTCAGCATCCCTGCCAATATCAGCCCGGCGAACCATGATCTCTTCATCGGTCAAGCCCCCCTGTTCTATTGGTTTTGTTGCAATCACGAATTTCCGATTGTAGCGCCGGTGGCGCCGGAATCCCATAGGCCGTGCCGGACTTTTCCCCTCGCCCTGCCCCGAAATGCCCGTTTTGCCCATTATTTGGGCGCCCCGTCCGGCCCACGCGCCGCGGGGGGTCCTGCCGCTTTGGCATTGCGCCCGCCGCGCGTTGCGGCCAGCCTGCCGCCAAGCTCACGGGGAAGGAAACGCATGATCCTGCTGGAACAGAGCCTGTTCATGGGCATCGCTACGACGCTCCTCTTCGATCTCTGGGGCCGTCTCGTCGCCCGCCTGCGCGGCACGCCGCCACCGGCCTGGAAACTGCCCGGCCGCTGGTTCGCCCATCTTGCCCGTGGCCGCCTCTGCCATGCCGATATCTCCGCAGCGGCGCCGGTACGGGGCGAGTCGGCGATCGGCTGGCTCGGCCATTACCTCACCGGCATCGTCTTCGCGGCAGGTCTCCTGATCTGGCAGGGCCCCGCCTGGGCCGCCGCGCCGACGCTCGGCCCGGCGATGGTGGTCGGCGTCGGCACGGTGCTTCTGGGCTGGCTGGTGATGAGCCCCTGCATGGGCAACGGCATCGCCGCCTCCCGCGCGCCGAATCCCTGGACGGCGCGGGGGCTGGGGCTGGCCGCGCATGTCGTCTTCGGCCTCGGCCTCTGGCTTTCGGCGCTGGTCCTGGCCGCGCTCGGCTAGGGCCGCGAACGCCGGTCTTGTGCGGTGCGAAAGCGGTGCAAAAGCGGTGCTTTAACGGTATCGGTTTTTTCGCACCTTTTCAGAACCTTGACCCCAGGATTTCGTCGCGCCGCAGCATGACACCGCCGCCCCACCGCGCGCGGCTTTAGGTTTTTCTTGCACTTTCCCTCCCCCGCCGCATATCCCAACGGCAAACGGAGGCGAACATGGCGCATAAGGTCTTCATCGATGGCGAAGCGGGTACCACGGGTCTGCAGATCCGCGAGCGCCTTGCCCCGCGCGCCGATATCGAGCTGATCCGCATCGACCCCGAGCGGCGGAAGGACCCCGCCGCCCGCCTCGCCGCCTTCGCCGAGGCCGAGGTCGCGATCCTCTGCCTGCCCGATGCCGCCGCCCGCGAGATCGCGGCCGAGACCGCGCATCTTCCCGTCCGGCTGATCGACGCCTCGACCGCGCACCGCACCGCGGACGACTGGATCTACGGCTTCCCGGAGATGACCCAGGGCCAGCGGGACATCATCAAAACTGCAGCGAAAGTGTCGAATCCGGGCTGCTGGGCAACCTGCGCCATCGCGATGATCCGGCCCCTCGTCGAGGCCGGTCTGATCGCCCCGGAGCAGGCGCTCAGCCTCGCCGGCGTCTCCGGCTACACCGGCGGCGGCAAGTCGATGATCGCGGAATTCGAGGGTGGCGAGGTCACCGGCGGCTTCCTCTATGGCATGGGTCAGACCCACAAGCACCTGCCCGAGATCGTGGCCCACGGGTGCCTCACCACCCCGCCGATCTTCGCGCCCTCCGTCGGCCAGTATGCCCAGGGCATGGCCGTCCACCTGCCGCTCCACCTCGACGCCAAGGGCTTCGCGGCGGTCGAATCGGCGCTCAAGGCGCATTACGCGAACGAACCCTTCGTTGCCGTCGTCCCCGCCGACCACTACGGCCCTCGCATCAACCCGCAGGCGCTGAACGGCACCAACCGGCTGGAACTCTCCCTCCATGGCCGCCCCGAGACCGGCACCGCCCTTCTGGTCGCCGTCCTCGACAACCTCGGCAAGGGCGCCTCAGGCGCAGCGGTGCAGAACCTCAACCTGATGCTCGGCCTGCCCGAAACCGCCGGTCTCTGACCGGCCTTTCACCGCAGGGCGTTCCGGCCTAGGCTCGGTGCAAAACCGGCCAGGGAGGAACGCCATGCGGATGACGACCGAGGAAGCCTTCGTCAAGGTTCTGCAGCTTCACGGGATCGAACACTGCTTCGGCATCATTGGCTCCGCCATGATGCCGATCTCCGATCTTTTCCCCGAGGCGGGCATAACTTTCTGGGACTGCGCGCATGAGGGCAACGCCGGCATGATGGCCGACGGCTATACCCGCGCCACCGGGAAGATCTGCATGATGACGGGCCAGAACGGACCCGGAATCACCAATCTCGTCACCCCGATCAAGACCGCCTACTGGAACCACACGCCGCTCCTCCTTCTCACCCCCCAGGCCGCGAACAAGACCCTCGGCCAGGGCGGGTTCCAGGAGGTCGAGCAGATGAAGCTCTTCGAGGACATGGTGGCCTATCAGGAGGAGGTCCGCGACCCGTCCCGCATCGCCGAGGTCCTCAACCGCGTTATCCTGAAAGCCAAGCGCGCCTCCGCCCCGGCGCAGATCAACGTGCCCCGCGATCTCTGGACGCAGGTCATCGATATCGAGCTGCCGAAGGTCGTTGAATTCGAGCGTCCGACCGGCGGCGCGGACGCCCTCTCCCGCGCGGCAGCGCTTCTGTCCAAGGCTAAATTCCCGGTCATCCTCAACGGTGCGGGCGTGGTCCTGTCCGGCGCGATCCCGGCCTCCATGGCACTCGCAGAGCGGCTCGATGCCCCGGTCTGCTGCGGCTACCAGCACAACGACGCCTTCCCCGGCTCCCACCCGCTCTTCGCCGGTCCGCTCGGCTACAACGGGTCCAAGGCGGGGATGGAGCTGATCGCCAGGGCCGATGTCGTCCTCGCCCTCGGCACGCGCCTGAACCCGTTTTCCACGCTGCCGGGTTACGGCATCGACTATTGGCCCAAGGATGCCTCGATCATCCAGGTGGACCTCAACCCCGACCGGATCGGGCTGACCAAACCGGTGACGGTCGGCGTGGTCGGCGACGCCAGGCTGGTGGCGGAGAGCCTGCTTTCGCGCCTTTCCCCCGAGGCGGGCGAGGCTGGGCGGGCCGAGCGCAAGGCCATGATCGCACAGACCAAATCCGCCTGGGCGCAGGAGCTTTCCTCGATGGATCACGAGGCGGATGACGAGGGCACCACATGGAACGCCCGTGCGCGTGCCGCCAAGCCCGGCTGGATGAGCGCACGCATGGCCTGGCGGGCGATCCAGCGGGCATTGCCGAAAGAGGCGATCATCTCCTCCGACATCGGCAACAACTGCGCCATCGGCAACGCCTACCCGAGTTTCGAGGAGGGGCGGAAATACCTTGCGCCCGGTCTCTTCGGGCCCTGCGGCTACGGCTTCCCGGCGATCATGGGCGCGAAGATCGGCCACTCCGACGTGCCTGTGGTCGGCTTCGCGGGCGACGGGGCCTTCGGCATCTCGATGAACGAAATGGTAACCATTGGGCGCGAGGATTGGCCTGCGATCACCATGGTCGTCTTCCGCAATTACCAGTGGGGGGCCGAAAAGCGCAACACGACGCTCTGGTTCGACGACAACTTCGTCGGGACAGAGCTGAACGAGAAGGTCAGCTATGCTGCAATCGCGAAGGCCTGCGGGCTGGAGGGGGTGCAGGCGAAATCGATGGAAGAGCTGACATCGGCGCTCGACGCGGCGGTGAAAGCCCAGGCTTTGGGCAAAACGACCTTCATCGAGGTGCTGCTGAACCAGGAGCTGGGCGAACCGTTCCGCCGGGATGCGATGAAGAAGCCGGTCAAGCTGGCTGGTGTCCGGCGCGAGGATATGCGCCCGCAGGCCGGCGCCTGACCCATTGGGCCTGTCCCTGGTCCAGATCGCGGCCCTCGGGGCGGCCTTCTTTCTGGCCGCCTTCGTGCGGGGCTATTCCGGCTTCGGCTTCTCCGCCCTGATGATCGCCGCGGCCGGGCTCATCACCGACCCGAGGCCCTTCGTCCCCGTCGCCTTCCTTTGCGAACTGACGATGACCCTCGTGCAGGCCCGGGGCATCCGCGGCCAGATCGACTGGCGGCGGGTGCTGACGATGCTGGCCGGGGCCGCCGTCGCCATGCCCTTTGCAGTGACGATTCTGGCC
Organism: Solirhodobacter olei; assembly: GCF_004010155.1. Lineage (GTDB taxonomy): Bacteria > Pseudomonadota > Alphaproteobacteria > Rhodobacterales > Rhodobacteraceae > Solirhodobacter > Solirhodobacter olei. Next base: position 107,068 of record NZ_RRYH01000007.1, read on the forward strand.
AGACTGGACCCTGATCAGGCACGAATTGCGATCTCGGTAGTCATCTTCGGCTTCTGCCTTCTGTTGCTGACGGGCTGGACGATCCACCGCAGGATCGGCGCCGCCGGGCAGGCAGGCGTGGGCTTTCTATCCGGCCTCTGCAACGGCGCGGCGGTGGGCGGGCTGCCGGTGGCGGCCTTCCTTGCCGCGCAGCCGGTCCCGGCGGCGGCCTTCCGCGCAACAATGGTCGCCTACCTGACGCTCATCGACCTCATCGCGCTGCCGCTTTTCGCCCGCGCGGGCCTCGTGACGCGGGTGACGCTCGGGGCCTGGCTCCTCTCGCTTCCGGTGATCGCGCTCGGCATCTGGGCCGGCGGCCGCCATTTCCTCGCTGCCACGCCGCAGGGCTTCCGGCGGATGGCGATCGGCCTTCTTGCCGTGCTATCGGTGCTGGGCCTGGTTCACTCTCTGGTGTGACGGATGCGCAAGATCCTTGTCGTCAATGCCGGTTCGTCTTCGATCAAGACGCTGCTGTTCGACGACGCGCTGACCCCGATCCTCTCCGCCTCGGTCGCCGAAATCGGCGGCAAGTCCCGCCTCCGCCTGGGCGAGACGGAACGCGAAGTCGAGGCGCCCGATCATGAGGCCGCCATATCCCTGATCCTTCAGGCACTGGCGGATCAGGGCCACCCGGCCCGGAGCCTCACCGCCGCTGCGCACCGGGTTGTGCATGGCGGACGAAAGCTGGTCTCACCCTGCCGGATCACGCCGGAAGTGGCAGCCGAGATCGCGGCCTGCGTCCCCCTCGCGCCACTCCACAATCCGCATAACCTGACCGCGATCCGGGCGGTGGCCCGGCTGGCGCCCGAGTTGCCGCAATTTGCCAGTTTCGACACCGCCTTCCACGCCACCAACCCGGAGGAGGCGCTGCGCTATGCCCTGCCCGGAGCGGAGGATGCGAAGGGGATCCGCCGCTACGGCTTTCACGGCATCTCATATGCCGGGCTGGTGGGCCGCCTGCCGGGCATCTCCGGCGCGCCGCTGCCCGGTCGGCTTCTGGCGATGCACCTTGGCAATGGCGCCTCGCTCTGCGCGATCCGGGAGGGGCGCTCGGTCGCCACCACGATGGGCTACTCGCCGCTCGACGGGCTGACCATGGGCACGCGGGCGGGAGAGATCGACGGCATGGCGGTGCTGCGGCTGGCCGAGGACCACGGGATCGCCCGCGCCGGGACGATCCTGAACCGTGAGAGCGGGCTGAAGGCGCTCGGCGGCGCCTCCGACATGCATGTGCTGGAGGCGGCGGAAGGCGAGGCCGCGCGCTTTGCCATCCGGCATTTCTGCTACTGGGCAGTCCGGCACGCAGGCTCGATGATCGCGGCGATGGGCGGACTCGACGCGATCGCCTTCACCGGCGGGATCGGCGAACATGACGCGCATGTCCGGGCCGAGATCGTGAAGGGTCTGGGCTGGCTGGGGGCCAAGATCGATCCGGCGCCGAATGCCAGGGGGGCGGCGCGGCTGCACGCCGAACAGAGCGCCATCGCAATCTGGAAAGTTTTGGCATATGAAGAACAAACTATCGCGCAAGATGCCCTTGCGCGGCCTGATTTCCCGTCCTAATGCGAAGCCACAGACAAAATTCCGAGGCCGTGATGCCCTATCGCCAGCCTGCGCTTGACCTTTCTCCGCCCGTTTCGGACGAGGTTCGCAAGACGACCTGTTACATGTGCGCGTGCCGCTGCGGCATCAACGTCCACATGAAGGACGGCAAACTGGCCTATATAGAGGGCAATCGCGACCACCCGGTGAACCGGGGCGTGCTCTGTGCGAAGGGCTCCTCCGGGATCATGCAGGTGACCGCGCCCTCGCGTCTGCGGGCGCCGCTGAAGCGGGTCGGGCCGCGCGGATCGGGCGAGTTCGAGGAAATCAGCTGGGAAGAGGCGCTTCAGACCGCCACGAGCTGGCTGAAACCCCTGCGCGAAACGGCGCCGGAGAAGCTCGCCTTCTTCACCGGGCGCGACCAGAGCCAGAGCTTCACCAGCTGGTGGGCGCAGAGCTATGGCACCCCCAACTATGCCGCGCATGGCGGCTTCTGCTCGGTCAACATGGCCGCCGGCGGCATTTACACGATCGGCGGCGCCTTCTGGGAATTCGGCCAGCCGGACTGGGATCACACGAAGTTGTTCCTGCTCTTCGGGGTGGCGGAGGACCACGATTCCAACCCGATCAAGATGGGCATCGGCAAGATCAAGACGCGCGGCGCCAAGGTGATCGGGATCAACCCGATCCGCTCCGGCTACAACGCCGTGGCCGACGACTGGTACGGTGTCACCCCCGGCTCGGACGGGCTGTTGATCCTGTCGCTGATCCACGAGCTTCTGAAGGCCGGGAAGGTCGATCTGGACTATCTCGCGCAATTCACCAATGCGGGCTGCCTGGTGAATGCGACCGAGGGGTCGGAAAAGGGTCTGTTGCTGCGCGATTCCGCAGGCGAGCTTCTGGTGATCGACCGGGTGACGGGCGAGCCCGCGGCCTATGACAAGGCCGGCGTCCGGCCCGATCTGGGGGCAAGCTGGAACGGTCATCGCACCGTCTTCCAGCACATGGCAGAGAAGTACCTGTCGCCTTACTACGCGCCGGAGGCGGTGGCCGAGCGCACCGGGATCACGGCCGCGCGCATCAAGGGCCTTGCCGCAGAGATCGCCCGCGTCGCCTTCGAGGAGGCGATCGAGCTGCGGCAGCCCTGGACGGACTTCCGCGGCGAGCGGCACGAGGTGATGGTCGGCCGCCCGGTCTCCATGCATTCGATGCGCGGGATCTCTGCCCATTCGAACGGCTTCCAGACGGCGCGCGCGCTGCACCTGTTGCAGGTGCTGATCGGCTCCGTCGAAACGCCCGGCGGCTTCCGCTTCAAGCCGCCCTATCCGAAGCCCGCCACGGCCCATCCCGTTCCCCATTGCAAGGTGACGCCGGGCGCGCCGCTTGACGGGCCGCACCTCGGCTATCCGCAGGGGCCGGAGCATCTGGCGCTGAAGGAGGACGGCACGCCCGCCCGGATCGACAAGGCGTTTTCCTGGGAGGCGCCGCTTTCGGCCCACGGGTTGATGCACATGGTGATCTCGAACGCCCATGCCGGGGTGCCCTACAGGATCGACACGCTGCTGCTCTACATGGCGAACATGGCGTGGAACTCGACCATGAACACCCGCCAGGTCATCGAGATGCTGACCGACAAGGGCGAGGGCGGCGAATACGTGATCCCGCGGATCATCTATTCCGATGCCTATTCCAGCGAGATGGTGGCCTATGCCGACCTGATCCTGCCGGACACGACCTATCTGGAACGCCACGACTGCATCAGCCTGCTCGACCGGCCGATCTGCGAGGCCGATGCCGCGGCGGATGCGATCCGCTGGCCCGTCATCGAGCCGGACCGCAACGTGCGGGGCTTCCAGTCGGTGATGCTCGACCTCGGCGCGCGGCTGGGGCTGCCGGGGATGGTGGGCGAGGACGGCGCGGCGAAGTACAAGGACTACGCCGATTACATCGTCCGGCACGAGCGTCGGCCCGGCGTCGGCCCGCTCGCCGGCTTCCGTGGCAATGGCGAGGATGTCGGCCGGGGCGCGCCGAACCCGGAGCAGCTGCAACGCTACATCGACAACGGCGGCTTCTTCGCGACGCATGTTCCGGAGGAGGGGCTCTACTACAAGCCCTGGAACCGCGCCTATCAGGACTGGGCGGTCACGATCGGGCTTTACGACAAGCCGCTGCCCTATCTCTTCAGTGTCTATTCCGAGCCGATGCGCCGCTTTCAGCTGGCCGCCGAGGGTCACGGCGACCGCCAGCCGCCGGATCACCTGCGCGACCAGATCAAGAGCGCGATGGACCCGTTGCCGGCATGGTATCCTCCATTTGGTGATGCCGGTGCGGGGGAATACCCGATCCATGCGCTGACCCAGCGGCCGATGGCGATGTATCACAGCTGGGGCACGCAGAACGCCTGGCTTCGCCAGATCCACGGCCGCAACCCGCTTTACCTGCCAGAGGCGATCTGGAGGGAGCACGGCTTTGCCGAGGGCGACTGGGCCAAGGTGACCTCGCCGCATGGCTCGATCACCGTGCCGGTCGCGCTGATGGCGGGGCTGAACAGCAAGACCATCTGGACCTGGAACGCCATCGGCAAACGCAAGGGCGCCTGGGCGCTGGAACCCGACGCGCCTGAGGCGACCAAGGGCTTCCTTCTCAATCACCTGATCCACGAGCTGCTGCCGCCGAAGGGCGACGGGCTGCGTTGGGCCAATTCAGACCCGGTGACGGGGCAGGCCGCCTGGTTCGACCTGCGCGTGAAGATCGAGCGGGTACCGCCGCAGGAGCAGACCTCGCCGGACTTCCCGGTGATCAAGTCGCCGGTGCCGAAGGCGCCGAAGAACCGTCTCTGGGGGGGCGAGAAATGACCCAACTTCCCGCGACCCCCTCGAAGAAGAAGCTGGGGCTGGTCATCGACCTCGACATCTGCGTCGGCTGCCATGCCTGTGTGACCTCCTGCAAGGGCTGGAACACCGAGAATTACGGTGCGCCGCTGTCGGACATGGATGCCTATGGCGCCGATCCCTCGGGGACCTTCCTGAACCGGATCCACTCCTTCGAGGTGCAACCGGCGGAGGGCCCCTCGCAGACCATCCATTTCCCGAAGTCCTGCCTGCATTGCGAGGATGCGCCCTGCGTCACGGTCTGCCCGACCGGGGCCAGCTACAAGCGGGCGGAAGACGGGATCGTGCTGGTGAACGAGGACGCCTGCATCGGCTGCGGCCTTTGTGCCTGGGCCTGCCCCTACGGGGCCCGCGAACTCGACCAGGCCGCCGGGGTGATGAAGAAATGCACCCTCTGCGTCGACCGGATCTATAACCAGAACCTGCCGGAGGAGGATCGCCTGCCCGCCTGCGTGCGCACCTGCCCGGCCGGCGCGCGCCATTTCGGCGATCTCGGCGACCCGGACAGTGACGTCAGCCGCCTCGTGGCCGAGCGCGAGGGGATGGACCTGATGCCGGAACTGGGCACCAAGCCCGTCAACAAGTACCTGCCGCCGAAACCGAAGGACCGGCCGGCGGCGGAACCGCTTTCCCCGATCGCCGATCTGCAGGCCACGGGCCTTGCCGGATGGCTCGACCGCCTTCTGGAGAAGCTCTGATGCATCCCGCGCCCTCCGTCATCGTCTTCACCGTGCTTTCGGGTCTTGGGCTGGGGTTTCTAGCCTATCTCGGCCTGGGCTTCCTCCGGCCCTCGGGGGTCTACGCCTTCCTGATCTACGGGCTGGCCTATGGTTTTGCCGTGGCCGGGCTTCTGGCCTCGACCCTTCACCTCGGCAATCCGCAGCGGGCGCTGCGCGCCTTCACGCAATGGCGCACCAGCTGGCTCTCGCGCGAGGCCTGGACCTCGGTCGCGACGCTGCTGGTCATGGCGCCGGCGGCGCTGCTGGCGATCTTCGCGGGCTTCCCCTCGGCCACTTTCGGCTTTCCCGGCGCGCTGCTGGCGCTGGCAACGGTGTTCTGCACATCGATGATCTATGCCCAGCTGAAGACCGTACCGCGCTGGAACCACTGGACGACGCCGGCCCTCTTCCTTCTGTTCGCACTGACTGGCGGCGCGATCCTTTCGGCGCAGGCGGGGCTGGCGGCGGCGCTCTGCGTCCTGCTCGGGCTTCTGCTGATCTTCAGCTACAGGCTGGGCGATGGCCGCTTCGCCGAACGCGGTTCGACCATGGAAACCGCGACAGGACTCGGCCGGATCGGCAAGGTCAGACTTTACGAGCCACCGCACACCGGCACCAACTACCTGATGCGGGAGATGATCCACCTTGTCGCGCGCAAGCATTCCGCGCGGCTTCGGGTGATATCGGTCCTCTTCGCCGCGGTGCTGCCGGCGGTCACGCTGCTGATCCTGCCGCTGAGCGTCGCCACCGTCGCGCTGGCGCTGGCCTTCCACCTGATCGGCGCCTTCGCGGCCCGCTGGCTGTTCTTCGCCGAGGCCGAGCATGTCGTCGGCCTCTACTACGGCGCACGCTGAGGCGGGCCACGCCGCAGGAGTGGGGGTGGGCATGGGCGGAATTGCATCCCCCCGCGGACGGGAATAACCCTCGGGCAAGCCTTCAAGGAGCTGCCCATGCCGATCGATCCTGTCGCCCTGTCTGCCGAGCTGATCCGCTGTCCCTCGGTCACCCCCGAGGAGGGCGGCGCGATCCAGCTTCTGGACAAGCTGCTCTCCTCAGCCGGATTCGAGACGCATCGCGTCGACCGTGGTGGGATCTGCAACCTGTTCGCCCGCTGGGGCCAGCGCGGCGCCAACCGCAGCTTCGGCTTCAACGGCCATGTCGACGTTGTGCCGGTCGGCGATGCGTCGGCCTGGACCCATGATCCCTTCGGCGGCGCGATCGAGGACGGCATCCTCTGGGGCCGCGGCGCGACCGACATGAAATCCGGCGTCGCCGCCTTCGCCGCGGCCGCCATTGATTTCGTGCAGGAGACGCCGCCGAATGGTGCCGTCATCCTCGCCATCACCGGCGACGAGGAGGGCGTGGCCCTCGACGGCACGGTGGCGCTTCTGGACTGGATGGCACGGCACGGCGAGCGGATGACGGCCTGCCTTGTGGGCGAGCCGACCTGCCCGAACGAGATGGGCGATATGATGAAGATCGGCCGCCGCGGCTCGATGACCGCGCATTTCACCGCACGGGGCGTGCAGGGTCATTCGGCCTATCCGCATCGCGCCAAGAACCCGCTGACGGCGATGGTGCGGCTGATGGACCGGCTGGCGAGCCACGAGCTTGACGCCGGGACGGATCATTTCGACCGCTCGACGCTGGCGATCACCACGATCGACACCGGCAACAAGGCCTCCAACGTGATCCCGGCAGAGTGCCGCGGCACCGTGAACATCCGGTTCAACGACGCGCATAGCTCGGAAAGCCTCGCGGGCTGGCTGAAGACGGAGGCCGCGAAGGTCGAGGCGGAGACCGGAGTGAGCATCGCCACTGCGCTCCAGGTCTCGGGCGAGAGCTTCCTGACCCCGCCGGGCGAGCTTTCCACGCTGGTCGCGGGCTCGGTCGAGGCCGAGACCGGGCGGAAGCCGGAGCTGTCGACCACTGGCGGCACGTCGGACGCGCGCTTCGTGAAGGACCACTGCCCGGTGGTGGAATTCGGCCTTGTCGGCAAGACCATGCACCAGGTGGACGAACGTGTGCCGGTGGAGCAGATCGTGCAGCTGAAGGCGATCTATTCCCGGATTCTTCGGGACTATTTCGCATGAGCGTCGAGATCACCGAGACTCGCGACATCGCCACCTGCCGCGCGCTGCGGCGGGTGGTCTTCATCGAGGAACAGGGCGTCTCCGAAGCCGACGAGATCGACGATCTGGACGAGGTGGCGATCCATCTGCTGGCGACCGACGGCGGCAAGCCTGTCGGCACCGCGCGGCTGCTGGTCGATGGCCCGACGGGCAAGATCGGCCGGGTCTGTGTGCTGAAGGAGAGCCGCGGCACCGGCCTCGGCGCGGCACTGATCCAGGCCGGGATAGAGACGTTTCGAACCCGCGCAGGCATCGAGACGGTCAAGCTTGGCGCGCAGGTCCATGCGCTCGGCTTCTATGAAAGGCTCGGGTTTCAGGCCAAGGGCCCGATCTATGACGACGCCGGGATCCCGCATCGGGACATGGTTCTGACGCTCTGATTTGCGATGACGACCTCGCCCGCCCATGATAGGGGCTGGGCCATGGAAAAGCTGCCCTCCAAGCCCGAACTCCTCAGCTGGATCGCCGATCACCCCGATGCCGCGAAGCGCGACATCGCGCGGGCCTTCGGTATCAAGGGCGGGCCGGCGCGGATAGAGCTGAAGCGCCTGCTGAAGGATCTGGAGGCCGAGGGCCTGCTGCAGCGCCACCGCCGCGTCTACCGTGACCCCGACAGCCTGCCGCCGGTCAGCGTGCTGCAGGTGCTGGCTTCCGACAGCGCGGGCGACCAATGGGCGAAGCCCCTGGAATGGGAAGGCCGCGGCCCGGCGCCGAAAATTCTGTTCCGGCCGCGCAGCTCAGACGCGCCAGTGGCCGAGGGCGACCGCATCCTCGCCCGGCTGAACCCTGTTGTGGGCGAGGATCACGCCTATGAAGCCCGGCTGATCCGCAAGATCGGCGTGGTCAGCCACAAGGTGATCGGCATCTTCCGCAAGGAAGCCGAGGGCGGCCGGATCGTCCCCATCGACAAGGGCGCGGACAAGGAATGGCGCGTGGCGGCCGAGGCCACGCATGGCGCGCTGGACGGCGAGCTGGTCGAGGCCGAGCATATCGGCGCACGCGGCCGTCTGGGTCTGCCGCAGGCGCGGGTGGTCGAGGTCCTGGGCGATCCCTCCGCCCCGAAAGCGGTCAGCCTGATCGCGATCCACCAGCACGGCATCCCCGACGATTTCCCCGATGCCGTGATCGAGGAAGCAGACGCGATGACGCCGGCGGGCCTTGGAAACCGCGAGGATCTGCGCCACCTGCCGCTGGTCACGATCGACCCGGCTGATGCGCGCGACCATGACGATGCCGTCTTCGCCCATGCCGACGAGGATCCGAAGAACCCCGGCGGCCATGTCCTCTGGGTCGCCATCGCCGACGTGGCGCATTACGTCACCCCCGGCTCTGCGCTGGACCGGGAGGCGCGGCGGCGCGGCAATTCCACCTATTTTCCCGACCGGGTGGTGCCGATGCTGCCCGACCGGCTTTCGGGCGACCTCTGCTCCCTGCACGAGGGCGTGGCGCGGGCCTGCCTCGCCGTCTGCATGAAGATCGACGCGGCGGGCAACAAGCTGTCGCACCGCTTCACCCGGGGGCTGATGCGCTCAGCCGCCTCGCTGACCTACGAGGAGGCGCAGGCCGCCCGCGACGGTCAGCCGAACGCCCGCTGCGCGGAGCTGCTGGACGAGGTCATCACCCCCCTCTACGCCGCCTATGAGGCGCTGAAGACCGCGCGGACCGCGCGCCAGCCGCTGGAGCTGGACCTGCCGGAGCGGCGGATCGTGCTGTCGGACGAGGGCAAGGTCGTCTCCGTCGCCTTCCGCGACCGCTTCGACGCGCACCGGCTGATCGAGGAATTCATGGTGCTGGCCAACGTCGCCGCGGCAGAGGAGCTGGTGCGTCTGCGCCGGCCCCTCCTCTTCCGCGTGCATGAAGAGCCGAGCCCGGAGAAGCTTGACGCGCTGCGCGAGGTGGCGGAGGCCTCGGGCTTCACGCTGGCCAAGGGGCAGGTGCTGAAGACGGCGCATCTCAACCGCCTGCTGGCGCAGGCCGAGGGCACGGATTTCGACGAGCTCCTGAACATCACCACCCTGCGGTCGATGCAGCAGGCCTATTACCACCACGAGAATTTCGGGCATTTCGGCCTTGCCCTGCGCAGCTACGCGCATTTCACCTCACCGATCCGGCGCTATGCCGACCTTGTCGTGCATCGGGCGCTGATCACCGGGCACGGCTGGGGCAAGGACGGCCTTTCCCCGCAGGACATCGAAACGCTGGAGGAGACGGCGCAGCACATCTCCGACACCGAGCGGCGTTCGATGATGGCGGAGCGGGACACGTCGGACCGTTACCTTGCCGCCTATCTTTCCGACCGGGTGGGCAGCGAATTCGCCGGCCGGATCTCGGGCGTCACCCGCTTCGGGCTGTTCGTGAAGCTGGAGGAGACCGGGGCCGACGGGCTGATTCCGATCCGGACGCTGGGGCGGGAGTTCTTCCATTTCGATGCCGACAGCCAGACTCTGATGGGCTCGGAGACCGGGCTGACACTGGGGATCGGCCAGCGCGTCACCGTACGGCTGGCCGAAGCCGTGCCGGTGACCGGCGGGCTGATGCTGGAACTGCTGGCGGTCGAGGACAAGGAGCTGCCCCGCGGCCCCTCGGCCAAGGGCCGGCGCCGAGTGGCGCGCCGCCCGGGCGCCGGAAAGGCCCGGGCCGATGGCATCCGCCGCAAGGTGAAGCGCAGCCGGCGCTAGAGGTGGCCCGGCGCCAGATCCCTGCGCACGCCGCTTTCGGGGCGAGCCGTTTCGCGCTACACTGCAGGTGAGCAGAACAGCCGGTTCACCGGCGAATGACAAGATTGTAGAGGGGCAGGCCGAATGCATCAGCTTCTCAGGACGCTCGGCGTGACAGCGCTGATGGTGGCGGTTTCGCATACGCCCGCCACCGCGCAGGCCGTCACCCGTTCCCCCAGCCCGATGGCAAGACCCCCGATGACGACATCCGCCACAGCCGACCACGGCTTCCAGACCTGGATCGACCAGTTCCGTGCCACGGCCCGCCGCCACGGCATAAGCACCCGGGTCTATGACGCGGCCTTCCGCGACGTTCACCTGAACACCGAAGTGCTGCAGCGCGAGGCGAACCAGAGCGAATTCGTCAAGCCGATCTGGAGCTACCTCGACAGCGCGGTCTCTGACACGCGGGTGGAAGACGGGCGCCGGGCGCTGCGGCACTACGACGGCCTCCTGAACCGGATCCAGGCGAAATACGGGGTCGACAAGCACATCGTCGTGGCGATCTGGGGGCTGGAGAGCGCCTATGGCACCCATCGCGGAAAGATCCCGCTGATCGAGGCGCTGGCCACCCTCTCCTACGCGGGCAAGCGCCAGCGCTTCTTCGAGACGCAGCTGATCGACGCGCTGAAGATCCTGCAACACGGCGATGTCACGCCCAGCGAGATGACCGGATCCTGGGCGGGGGCGAGCGGGCATACCCAGTTCATGCCCTCGTCCTATCTCGAATACGCGGTGGATTTCACCGGCGACGGCAAGCGTGACATCTGGTCGAACAACCCGGCCGATGCGCTGGCCTCGACGGCGGCCTATCTCGAGCGGATGGGCTGGACCTCGGGGCAGCCCTGGGGCGTCGAGGTGCGGCTTCCGGCCGGTTTCAACTATGCCGAAACCGGGCATCGCGTGACCCGCAGCGTGGCCGACTGGGCGAAGCTCGGCGTGCGTCCAGCCCATGGCACGCGCCTGCCGGAGGGCGGCCCGGGCGAAATTCTGCTCCCCGCCGGTGCACAGGGGGCGGCCTTCCTCGTCTTCCACAATTTCGCGGTGATCCGGCGCTACAACGCCGCCGATGCCTATGCGCTGGCGGTGGGCTATCTCGCCAACCGGATCGGCGGAGGGCCGGTGCTGGCCGCGTCCTGGCCGCGCGGCGACCGGACGTTGAACCATCACGAGCGGGTGGAGCTGCAGGACCGGCTGACCGCCGCCGGGTTCGACACCCAGGGCGCGGACGGCCTGATCGGGCCGAATACGATCGCCGCTGTGCGCGCCTATCAGCGCTCGATCGGCGCGGTGCCGGACGGCTACGCCTCCTACGCGATCCTCAAGCGGCTGCGCTAGACCGGTGCTCGATGCCACGGTGCGCCGCCTCATCGACCCGCCGCTGAACCGCGCGGGGCGGTGGCTTGCCGCCCGTGGCGCGCAGGCCGATGTGGTGACGCTGGCGGGCCTCGCCCTTGGTCTTCTGGCCGCCGGGCTGATCCGCGAGGGGCATGCCGACCTCGCCTTGCTGCCGCTTCTGCTTTCGCGGCTGGCCGACGGGCTGGACGGGGCGGTGGCGCGGGCAGGGCGGAAAAGCGATTTCGGCGGCTACCTCGATATCGTGGCGGACTTCCTTGTCTACGGCGCGGTGCCGCTGGCCTTCATCGCCGCCGCCCCCGCCGCGAACGGGGCCGCGGGGGGCTACCTGCTTCTGAGCTTTTACGTGAACGGGGCTAGCTTTCTGGGCTTCGCAATCCTCGCCGAGCGGCATGGGCTGACGACCGAGAAGCAGGGGAAGAAATCGCTCTATTTCTCCGATGGGCTGCTGGAGGGGACGGAGACGATCCTGTTTCTCTGTGCGCTCTGCCTCTGGCCCGCGGTTTTCGCGCCGATGTGCTGGGCCTTCGGCACGCTCTGCTTTCTGACCACGGCGCTGCGGCTCGGCGCGGCTCGGCGGATCTTCGGCCCCGCCTCGCGGCCCGGGGTGACACGCCGCCGCACGCCCCGGTAAGCCGCCACCCGAAAGCTTGACTATTATTGTCAGCTTTATGTAGAACCGGGGTCGTAGGCCGGCCGCGACTCTCGCGCCGCGGCGGCGACACGGGGCCTGGAGGCACCAATGAAGGATTACGCGGTCGACCTCGACCACCTGCAGTTCACGCCGCTTGGCCTTGCCCGCAAGGGGTTTTCCGGCCGCATCGAACGTATCGCCGTCGGCGACGGCCCGTCGAGCCTTCCGGCCGACGAGATCGAGCGGCGGCTGATCGAGCTTGGGTTTGTCGAGGGTGCGGAAGTCCGGGTGGTGCATGAAGGCCTTTTCGGCCGCGACCCGATCGCGGTGCGGGTAAATGGCGCGACCGTGGCGCTGAGGCGGCGCGAGGCGATGGCGATCCTCGCCTTCTGAAGGACCTCCGATGAACGACATGATACAGGCCAGCGCGGCGCGGGTCGCCCTGGTGGGTGTACCGAACTGCGGCAAGACCGCACTTTTCAACGCCATGACCGGAAGCCGGCAGAAGGTGGGCAACTATGCCGGCGTGACGGTGGAGCGGAAGGTCGGCCCGGCCGAGACGCCCGCGGGACGCCGGATCGACGTGGTGGACCTGCCCGGCACCTATTCGCTGCGTGCCCGCAGCCCGGACGAGGAGGTCACCCGCGACGTGACCATGGGCCGCCGCAAAGGCGAGCCCGCGCCGGACCTGATCATCGCCGTCGCCGATGCCACCAACATGCGCTCCGCCCTGCGGCTGGTGCTGGAGCTGAAGCGCGTGGGCCGGCCCGTCGTCCTCGCCCTCAACATGATCGACATTGCCCGCTGGCGCGGGATCGAGATCGACACCTCGGTGCTTGAAAAGGCTCTCGGCCTGCCGGTTGTCGCCGCCACCGCCGTACGCAAGGCTGGGATGGAGGCGCTCTGGGCGCGGCTCGATGCCCTGCTGGAGGCCGGGCTTCCGGTGCCGGTAGCGAACAGCTGGGCAGAGCCCGGCGCCCGCGAACTGCGCGAGATGCAACGCGAGGCGGACCGCCTGGTCGCCGCCGTCGTCCGCCAACCTCCGAAGCCGGACACGGTGACGTCGCGGATCGACTCGGTTCTGCTGCACCCTGTGGCAGGGCTGGTTTTCCTCCTCCTGATCCTGTTCGTGATGTTCCAGGCGGTCTTCACCTGGGCGCAGCCGCTGATGAACCTGATCTCGGACGGGTTCGACTGGCTCGGGCATGGTGTTACGGCGGTCCTGCCGGCGGGGCTCGTTCAGAGCTTCCTTGTGGACGGGGTGATCGCGGGCGTGGGCAGCGTCATCGTGTTCCTGCCGCAGATCCTGATCCTGTTCCTGTTCATCCTGCTGCTGGAGGACCTGGGCTACATGGCCCGCGCGGCCTTCCTGATGGACAAGATCATGGGCGGCGCCGGGCTGCACGGGCGGGCGTTCATCCCGCTCTTGTCCTCCTTCGCCTGCGCCATTCCGGGGATCATGGCGGCGCGAGTGATCGACAGCAAACGCGACCGTCTGACGACGATCCTCGTCGCGCCGCTGATGACCTGCTCGGCGCGGATCCCGGTCTACACGCTGATCATTTCCGCCTTCATCCCGGCGCGGACGGTCTGGGGGGCGTTCAACCTGCAGGGCCTTGTCATGTTCGGGCTTTATGCCGCCGGGATCGCCTCTGCGCTCGGCGTCTCGGCGCTGGCGAAGTTCATGTTCTGGCGCAAGGACCCCACCCCGCCCTTCATGCTGGACCTGCCGGATTACAAGATGCCCCGACTGAAGAGCGTCGCCATCGGGCTGATGACCCGGGCGCGAATCTTCCTGAAGCGGGCGGGGACGACGATCTTCTCCATGATGGTCGTGATCTGGGTGCTGGCGAGCTTCCCGATGCCACCGGCGAACGCCACCGGGCCCGGCATCGCCTACAGCTTCGCCGCGATGATCGGGCGGTTCCTGGAGCCGATCCTGGCGCCGATCGGCTTCAACTGGCAGATCTCGGTCGCGCTGGTGCCCGGCATGGCTGCGCGCGAGGTGGCGGTGGCGGCGCTCGGCACGGTCTACGCGATCCAGGGCGGTGACGCGCAGATCGGCCATGTGCTGGCCAGCCAATGGAGCCTCGCCACCGCGCTGTCGCTGCTGGTCTGGTACATCTTCGCACCGCAATGCGCCTCGACCCTTGCCGTGATCAAGCGGGAGACGGGCGGCGCGAAATGGATGTGGCTGACCTTTGGCTACATGTTCGTGCTGGCCTATGCCTGCTCCTTCATCACCTATCACGCCGCCGTCCTTCTGGGCGCAGGCTGAGGGCGGCGCCGCGAAGCGCCGCCCGGGCCGCGATCACTCCGCCGCCTGCACCGCCATTTCCGGCCAGATGTTATGATTGAGCCGGAACAGGTTCTTCGGATCGTATTTCGTCTTCACCAGCTTCAGCCGGTCGAAGTTCTTGCCGTAGACTGAGGCGATACGGTCGGGCTCGTCCTCGGGCATGAAGTTGACGTAGGCCGAGCCGGTGGAGTACCGCGCCATCCGGTCGAAAAGCGCGCGCGCCCAAGCCTTGCAGGGGGCATCCTTGCCATGCTCCGCCCAGCGGGTGTGGACGTTCATGATGAAGTGCGAATCGCGCATCGGATAGGCGGTCGCATCCGGCTTCACCCGCGCCATGGCGCCACCCACATGGGCGATGAAGACCTCGCATTGCGGGTCCGGCAGGGCGTGAACCGCCTCCAGAAGCGTGTCTATCGCGGCGTCGGGCAGCTCCTTGAAGTCATGACTCTTCCAGTAGTTCCGCGCGCCCGGCGTCAGAAGCGGATCGAAGGCCGCCTGCCAGCCGGCGAAGGGATGCGGGCCGATCACATCGGCTATCGGCTTGCCGAGGGCGCGCAGCGGCGCCATCGCCTTCTCGCCCTCCTTCATGTCGCCGGAATAGCACGCGGCGAAGACCAGCACCTCGCGGCCATGCCATTCCTCGGGCAGGAAGGGCAGCGGCGGAGCCTTGCGCATCACCGTCCAGACGGTCAGGTCATCCGGCGCCTCGTCGGCGATCCTGCGGTAGCCCTGCAACAGGTGCTTCGCCTCCGACAGCGGATGGACGATCAGGCCCGATAGCACCTCCGGTCCGATCGGGATCAGCCGGAACTCGAAGGAGGCGACAACGCCGAAATTGCCGCCGCCCCCGCGGATCGCCCAGAACAGATCCGCGTTCTCGTCGGCCGCGGCGCGGCGGATCTGGCCGTCAGCCGTCACGATCTCTGCCGAAATCAGGTTGTCGATGGTCATGCCCCAGCGCCGGGTGATCCAGCCGAAGCCGCCACCCAGCGTCAGCCCGGCGATCCCGGTGGTGGAGTTGATGCCCGTGGGCACGGCAAGCGCATGGGCCTGCGCCTCGCGGTCGACATCGCCCAGTGTGCAGCCGGCGCCGACCCGGGCGGTGCGGTGCTTCGCATCGACGTGGACAGAGCGCATCTGCGAGAGATCGAGCAGAACCGCGTCGTCGGCCACGGCATGGCCGGCGATCTGGTGGCCGCCGCTGCGGATGGAAATCAGAACGCCCTGCTTGGCCGCGAAGCGCACGGCGGCCTGGATGTCGGTGGTGCCCAGCGCCCGGATCACCAGGCCGGGCCTGCGATCCACCATCGCGTTCCACAGGGTGCGGGCCTCGTCATAGCCGGGCTTTCCCGGCAGGGCGAGCGTGCCGCGCAGCTCGCCGGCGAGGGTCGCGAGCGCCTCATCCGTGATCGTGGCGCGCTTGCCCGCGGCGGTTTTCAAGGTGATGGACATTCCGGTGTCTCCCTATGCGATGTTTTTAAAGATTGTTCTCTGCCCCGGCGGAAAATACGGGCCGGCCTTTGAAAACAGTACGGCCCGGGGGGCGCGACTCGCACCATGGGCCAAGTCTGCGCGCGGCGGGGCAGGCGTCGCTAGTATCGAAACTGTAGCTCGCCGCATTGCGCACCGACATTCCGATGCTCACGCTTTCGTGTTAGCCTCATGGGGCCTCGGCATCGACGGAGCTGCCCGATGACCCATGCGAGCTACCGCCAGTTTTGCCCGCTTGCGATGGCGGCCGAGATCCTGTGCAAACGCTGGACGATGGTCGTCATCCGCGAGCTGATCGCGGGATCGACCCGGTTCAACGACCTGCACCGGGGCGTTCCCCGGATGTCGCCCACATTGCTGTCGAAACGGCTGGACGAGCTGGTGGAGACCGGCATTGTCGAGCGTGTGCCCGCGCAAGGCGAACGCGGCGTCTATGAATATCGGCTGACACCTGCGGGACGGGACCTTTTGCCAGTGGTCGACGCGATGGGCTTCTGGGGTCAGAAATGGGTCGAATCCAGCCTGTCGCTGAAGAATCTCGACCCGTCCCTGTTGATGTGGGACATGCGCCGCAGCCTTGACCCCGCGCCGCTTCCGAAACGGCGGGCGGTGATCCAGTTCCGCTACCCCGAGCTTTCTGCCGGGCAGCGCGACTGGTGGCTGGTCGTCGATCCGTCCGGCGAGGTCGATCTCTGCTCGGTCGATCCGGGGTTCGAGGTCGATCTCTACGTCACCACGGACCTGCGGACGATGACCTCGGTCTGGATGGGGCTCAGCACCGTTTCCGCCGTTCGGGATCGGTTCGATCTGGACGGCGACCCGAAGATCGCCGGATCCATCCAGCAATGGCTGGGCCTCAGCCACTTCGCGGTTCAACCCAAGCTGGTGTCCTGACAGGAAATTTCCCGAGGTCACGCCGCGGAGAGGGGGCTGGCATCTCCTGAACTTCCGCGCCACTGTCGCGCCATACCTAAGCTTGGGAGATGGCGCGATGCAAAATACCGACAGGATCTGGGATCTGGTGGAAGACCGACGCGAGGCCTATCGCGGCCTTGCAGACAGGGTCTACGACAGCCCCGAGATTGCCTACACCGAATATGCGTCCGCCGATCTGCACGAAGAGCAGCTGAAGGCCGAGGGCGCGAAGGTCAGCCGTGGCGTGGCCGGGATCCCGACCGCGGTGGTGGGCGAATGGGGCTCCGGCGGGCCGGTCATCGCCATCCTCGGCGAATACGACGCGCTGCCGGAACTGGGGCAGGAGCCGGGTGTGGCCGAACCGCGGCCGACCGGCGGACCGGGCCACGGCTGCGGGCACAACCTTCTGGGCTCGGCCGCGATGATGGCGGCGACGGCGCTGGCCGACTGGCTGAAGGAAACCGGCACCCCCGGCACAGTGCGCTACTACGGCTGCCCGGCCGAGGAAGGCGGCGCGGCGAAGACCTTCATGGTCCGCGCGGGTCTTTTCGACGATGTCGACGCGGCGATCTCCTGGCACCCGGCGACGCTGAACGGGGTGAGCGAGCCGCATTCGCTTGCCAACACCCGGATCGACTACACCTTCCACGGCCGCGCCTCGCATGCCGCGGCTGCGCCGGAGCTGGGCCGCTCCGCGCTGGACGCGGTGGAGCTGATGAACATCGCGGTCAACTACATGCGCGAGCACATGCCGGATGATGCCCGGGTCCACTACGCCTATCTCGATGCGGGCGGGGTGGCGCCGAATGTCGTGCAGGCGAAGGCCACGGTACGCCAGCTGGTGCGCGCGCGCGACCTGCCGGGCCTGCGCGAGCTGATCGCGCGGGTCGACAAGATCGCCAACGGGGCCGCGCTGATGACCGAGACGCGGGTGGAGCGGAAGGTCGTCTCGGGCGTGTCCAACATCATGGGCAACCGGGTGCTGGAAGAGCTGATGCAGGCCGAATTCGACCGCCTCGGCGCGCCGGACTTCGACGCAGACGACCGAGCCTTCGCCGAGGAGATCCGCAAGACCCTGACGCCCGAGCATATTACCCAGAGCTTCCGCCGCTTCGGAATCACCCCCCGCGCCGACATGCCCCTGGCCGATTTCGTCGTGCCGCTGGAACGGCAGCCGACGGGCGGCGAGGGCTCGACCGACGTGGGCGATGTCAGCTGGGCGGTGCCGACGGTACAGGCCCGGGTCGCCACCTGCGCGGTGGGCACGCCGTTCCACACCTGGCAGCTGACGGCGCAGGGCAAGTCGCCCATGGCGCACAAGGGGATGGAACATGCCGCCAAGGTGATGGCGGCGACCGGCAAGGCGCTGTTCGCCAAGC
Organism: Solirhodobacter olei; assembly: GCF_004010155.1. Lineage (GTDB taxonomy): Bacteria > Pseudomonadota > Alphaproteobacteria > Rhodobacterales > Rhodobacteraceae > Solirhodobacter > Solirhodobacter olei. The sequence continues at coordinate 125,182 of NZ_RRYH01000007.1, forward strand.
CCGACGTCCTCGCCGCGGCCATTGCCGAGCATGCCGCCAAGATGAAGGAAACGCCCTACGTCTGCCCGATGCCGGACGAGGTACAGCCCCCGATCCGCCCGCGCGCGGCGTGAAGCGACGCTGAAGGCCCTCCTGTCCGGCAACAGGGCCAGGAAGACCCGGACCCGCCACGGCATTCAGACCGTCGGCGGGTCTTTTCGTCCTCAGCTCGACTCGAGGTAGGATCGCCCCAGCCGCGCCTGCTTTAGTGCGAGACCGAGCAGCCGGAAAGCGTTGACGGAGGAGAAGCCGCGCGCGCGGTTGGCGGCGCCAAATTCGAACAGCGTGCGCTGCTGGAAGAACAGGAAGCGGTAGGCATCGCCCAGCTTCGTGGTCTTGTCCCAGATATGGGTGGCTTCCGAACCCGCGCCGTTCACCTCGATCAGGTGGAAGTTCCGCCCCGCCCGCAGATCGGCGATATCGTCATAGCGGATGTCGAACCGGCCGAAGTAGAACTCCGGCATGCCACGGGCGATGGCGTCGAAGCGATCCTCCATCTCCGGCGTGATATGGGCTCGGCCGTCCTGGAACACGGCGCCGCGGCAATGGTTGCCGGTGAAGACCAGCGGAAAGATCTCGCCCTTCTCCAGCACCCGGTCCTTCTGGGCGCCGTGGCGGGCAAGGTAGACGTCCTTGATCTTGCCGGCGCGGGGATCGGCCTCGATCAGCTCCTCCAGCGTTGACAGGCCGTCGCCCACCACCTCGGGGAAGAGCTTCAGCGTGACCGAAACGATGCGGCCGCGATCCTCGCCCGGGGCGCGGATGTAGAAAATCCCGGCCTCGTTCTTCGCGGTGATCAGCTTCTGGAAGATGATCCGTTCCCGGCGCGGGAAATGCGTCAGGTAATGGTCGAGGTCAGCGACGGTGCGGATGATCCGTACCCCCGCGCCGCGGCAGCCGATATCGGGCTTGGCGACCAGCGGGAACTCCAGCCCCGCCGTCTCCAGCGCCGCGAGAGCCTGCGGCAGATCGGCCGAGGGCGCGCCGGAGGCGGTGCCGACCTGAAAGCCGGTATAGGGGGCGACCCATTTCTTCCCCTCGCGCCCGAGCTGGGACATGATCTCGAACTTCGACTCTCCGACGAGGCCGCCGGCCTCCATGCCGGGGTTCGCCAGCGTGGGCAGCGTGATAGAGCGGTAGCGCAGCGCAAGCCCCATCCATTGCAGGATCATCGGGATATAGAAGAACCGGGCCGGCCAAAGCTCGAAGGCCGAGAATGTCGCCTCGGATTTCCCATCCTGTGCGAACAGGCGGCGGAGGCGCGGTCGGGGATCGAGGGTTGTCAACGTCATTTCTCGTCCTTGCCCCTGATGCGCCGGGCCTGACGCCGCGCGACATATTGGCTGATGCCCAGCAGGATCACCGCGAGCGCAATGCCCGCGGGCCAACGCCAGGCTCCGAAATAGGTCATGATCACTTTTCCCGCCCCGAGAGCGAAGGTGAACAGCAACGACGTCCATATAAGCGTAGCGACAACGACCGCCAAGGCAAAGCGAAGAAACGGCATTCCGAGAAAACCGCAGGCGGTGTAGGTCGGCAGACGCGCCCCCGGCAGGAAGCGGACGGAGATCACCGCGGCGATCAGCCGGGTGTTGAGCCAGTCTTGCATCCCCTTCGCGCGGTCCGTTTTCACCCAGCGCCGCGCCCAGGGGTGACGGGCCGCGAAACGCCCGGCGGCGAAGAGGCCCAGATCGCCCAGCGTGATGCCGATGAACAGGCTGCCCAGCGCCAGCGGCATCGAGACATGGCCGTCGGCCACCACAAGCGCGGCCAGCACGGCGGCCGCATCCTCCAGCACGAAGCTCGACAGGATGATGCCGAAGAAGACAAGGAAGGGATTGGACGTGCCTTCGACGAAAAGCGTGAAGTCCTGCGCAAGGGCGCTCATGCGGCCTCGCCCCGGGTCGGGGGCGCGGCCCTGCCCGCCTTGCCTGCCGCTGCGCCCATTGTTCGTCCTGACATCACCATAGATGCGCGGCTTATAGGCGAGGGTTGGCCAACCGGCAAGCCTCGCGGCCCGGTCGAAGGGCGCGCCGATGCCCTTGTAGCACAGCGTTATCCGGTCCTCGACAGGCCCGGCGCGAGGCAGCAAAAGACGACCGGCGGGCCCCAACCGGCCCGTCGTGCGGGCCTCGCGCCGCGCTGGCGCCCCCCGCCCCGGCCCGCACGTTCGGCCATTGACCTTGGCTGGCCCGGCACTTACCCACGAAACTGTGACCCCGGAGGACGCCATGCGGCCCACGACCGATGCCCTGATCGTCATCGACATCCAGAATGATTTCTGCCCCGGCGGCGCCCTTGCCGTGGCGGATGGCGACAGCATCATCCCCCGTGTCAACGCGCTGATGGACGAGTTTGCCGTGGTCGTCCTGACCCAGGACTGGCATCCCGCGGACCATTCCTCCTTCGCAGCCAACCATCCCGGCGCGGCCCCCTTCACGACGGTGGAGATGCCCTACGGTCCGCAGGTCCTGTGGCCCGCGCATTGCGTGCAGGGCGGGGCCGGGGCGGAGTTCCACCCCGATCTGCGCACCGATCCGGCGGACCTGATCCTCCGCAAGGGCTTCCGGACCGATATCGACAGCTATTCGGCCTTTTTCGAAAACGATCACAAGACCGCGACCGGCCTCGAGGGCTACCTGCGAAACCGTGGCGTGGCGCGGCTGACGCTGGTCGGCCTCGCCACCGATTACTGCGTCGCCTGGTCGGCGATCGACGCGGCAAGGCTGGGCTTTTCGGCGACGGTGCTGGAAGGGGCCTGCCGGGCGATCGACCTCGACGGCTCGCTTGCGGCCGCGCGGGCGGCAATGCGCGACGCGGGCGTGACGCTGGAGCCCTGACATGGTGGATATCGCGGCCCGGGTCTACAATCACCACTGGAAGATCGATCCGATCGTCCGGTCGCTGATCGATACCGATTTCTACAAGCTCCTGATGTGCCAGTCGGTTTTCCGGAACAGCCCGGATACCACGGTCACCTTTAGCCTGATCAACCGCACCACCTCGATCCGGCTGGCGGAGCTGATCGACGAGGGCGAGCTGCGCGAACAGCTGGACCATATCCGCACGCTGCGGCTGTCACGGGGAGAGTCGACCTGGCTGCGCGGCAACACCTTCTACGGCAAGCGCCAGATGTTCCGCCCCGACTTCCTGGAGTGGTTCGAGGGGCTGCAGCTGCCGCCCTACCACCTGGAGAAGCGCGACGGGCAATACGAGCTGACCTTCGAAGGCAAATGGCCCGAGGTCATGCTGTGGGAGATCCCGGCGCTGGCGGTGCTGATGGAGCTGCGCTCGCGCGCCGTTCTGCGCGACATGGGGCGGTTCGAGCTGCAGGTGCTCTATGCACGGGCGATGACCAAGCTCTGGGAGAAGGTGGAACGGCTGCGCAGCATCGAGGGCCTGAAGATCGCCGATTTCGGCACCCGGCGGCGGCATTCCTTCCTGTGGCAGGACTGGTGCGTTCAGGCGCTGCAGGAGGGGCTGGGAGAGGCCTTCATCGGCACCTCCAACTGCCTGATCGCCATGCGCCGCGAAGTCGAGGCGATCGGCACGAATGCGCACGAGATGCCAATGGTTTACGCCGCGCTGGCTGAGAACGACGCGGCGCTCGCCGAGGCGCCCTACAAGGTCCTCGCCGACTGGCACGAGGAGCATGAGGGGAACCTTCGGATCATCCTGCCGGACACCTACGGGACGGCCGGATTCCTGGCCCGGGCGCCGGACTGGCTGACCAGCTGGACCGGGATCCGGATCGATTCCGGCGACCCGGTTGCCGGTGCGGAGGAGGCGATCCGCTGGTGGACGGCGCGGGGCGAGGATCCGCGCACCAAGCTGGTGATCTTCTCGGACGGGCTCGACGTCGACAAGATCGAGGAGCTCCACGCCCGCTTCGCCGGACGGGTCAAGGCGAGCTTCGGCTGGGGCACGCTTTTAACCAATGATTTCAGGGGGCTGGTCCCCGAAAACCGGCTTGCGCCGTTCAGCCTTGTCTGCAAGGCGGTCGCGGCGGAGGGACGGCCGACGGTCAAGCTTTCGGACAATCCCAACAAGGCGATGGGGCCGAAGGACCAGATCGAACGCTACAAGCGTGTCTTCGGCGTGGGCGCCCAGACGCCGGTGGAGGTCGTCGTCTGACTTTGCCACACCGCGGCGAGGATCTGACGTAAGGACCCGGAAAACCACGGAAAAGCCGATACCGTAAAAGCACCGCTTTTGCACCGTTTTGCCACCGCAAGGCACCGGCGTCCGGCGCCGGGGGCTGTCTGCCCCCGGACCCCCGAGAGTATTTCCGCCAAGGAAAAGATCAGAACCCGTCGAGCAGCCGGCGGGCCTGGGCCAGGGCACGCTCGGCATAGGCGCGAAGGCCGGGGCTGGCGGGCGGCAGGCGGGGCACCGCCCAGCCGCAGGAGGCGAAGCAGCGGAGCGCGACGAAGAAGGGAAGCTCGGCCGTGGTGAGGGGCCGGCGGGACGCGTAGCCCTCGGCGGCGGCGGCGAGGAGATCGGGGTAGCCGGGCTCGGCCAGGTTCTGAAGCATCAGCGTGGCGAGGTCATAGGCGCGGAAGCCGAAACCGGAATCGTCGAAGTCGATCAGGTGCAGGGCGGCTCCGTCCAGCAGGATGTTCTCGCGCATCAGGTCGGCATGGATCAGGCCCGTGTCGGCACCGGGCGAAAGCGCATCGAGATGCCGGCGAGCAGCATCGCGGGCCTGCAGCAACAGGGCCGATTCCGGCTGAGATAGAGCCGGATTTTTCCAGAAACGGCCCCAGAGCGGGGCGTCGCCCAGCAGGCCATCGGCATCCCAGGCGGGGCGGGTGAACCCCGCCGGAAGGGTCAGCGCGTCCGTTGCGTCATGGATCCGGGCAAGGAGCTGGCCGATGCGGTGGAAGGTTTCGGGCGGGGCCGAGAGCCGGGTGCCGGCCGTGCCGAGCGGCACGCCCGGGACCCAGGCAACGAGCGAGGCGATGCGCCCCCCGGGCAGGCTGTGGATCAGTGCGCCCTCGGCGGTGCGCAGCGGGCGCGGGACGGGCAGACCGGCCCCGGCCAGCGCCTCTGTCCAGATCAGCTCGGACCGGATCGCCTCGGCGCTTTGATAGCCGGGGCGGTGGAGACGGAGGGCAGCGCGGGTGCCGTCCGGAAGGGTGGCGGCGTAGACGGCGTTCTCGCGGTCCTTGATCAGGCGCGGCGCGGGGCAGCGGCCCCAGGCGGCGAGGGCCAGGGCGGCCTCGGTCATGCCGGCATCGCGGCCAGCGCCTCTGCCAACGTATCGACGAGAAGGTCGACGTGCTCGTGGGCAAAGGGCAGCGGCGGCCGGATCTTCAGCGTGTTGGCGCCGCGCCCGATACGGTTCAGAAGCACGCCGCGGCGGCGCATCTCCTCCACCAGCCTTGCCGTGAAATCACCGGCGGGCTCCAGCGTGCCGGGCAGGGTGAATTCGACCCCGAAGAAGAGGCCCGCGCCGCGGATGTCGGCAATCCTCGGGTCCTTCAGCGCGCGGAGCCGCTGTAGCGCGTAAGCGCCGGTTTTGGCCGCGTTGGAGACCAGATCTTCGCTGTCGATCACCTCCAGCGTGGCGAGGGCCGCCGCGCAGGAGACCGGGTTTCCGCCGAAGGTGTTGAAATAGCCGAAAGCCTCGCGGAAGGCGGCCATCACCTCGGGCCGGGTGACGACGGCCGCGACGGGATGGCCGTTCGCCATCGGCTTGCCGAGCGTCACGATGTCGGGCGCGAAGCCCATGCGCTCGTGGCCCCAGAAATGGGTGCCGAGGCGGCCGAAGCCGGGCTGGACCTCGTCGGCGATGATGACGCCGGCGGCGGCCTTCACCATCTCGACCGTGGGGGCGAGGAAGCCGGGCTCGAGCGCCGGGAAGCCCTCATTCGCGAAGAAGGGGCAGAGGATGAGGCTGGAGAAACCGTGGCCCGCCGCCTCCAGCTCCTCGATCGCCCGGGCGACATGGGCGGCGAAGGCCCGGGACTGGCCCTCTGCCGAACCGTCGAGCGGGCGCAGGTGGTCCGGCGTCGGGACGAGGCGGACGTTGGGGGCGTAGCCACCGATCGGCGGGCGGCGGGTCGAGAGCTGCGAGACCAGCGCGGTATTGCCGTGATAGGTGGCGTTGGTGGCGATCATGCCGGTCTTGCCGGTGACCGCCTGCGCCATGCGCAGCGCAACGTCGTTCGCCTCCGACCCGGTGCAGACCATCATCAGCGTCGACAGGTCATGCCCGAAGCGCGCTGTCAGGCGCTCTGCGTAGTCGAGGATCCCCTCGTGCAGGTAACGGGTGTGGGTGTTCAGCGTCGCGGCCTGTCTGGCGATCGCCTCCGTCACCCGCGGGTGGCAATGGCCGACGCTGGCGACGTTGTTGTAGCAGTCGAGGTAGCGGCGGCCCGCAGCGTCCCAGAGCCAAACGCCCTCGCCCCGGACGATCTCTACCGGGTCGGCGTAGAAGGTCGGCACGTTGGGGCCCAGCAGGCGGCGGCGTCGGGCGAGGAGGGTTTCGGTGCGCGTCATTCCTCCGCCTCCGGCTTGCCGCGGAGCGCCTTGACCTGGCCGCGAACCGTCTTCGCCGCCAGCCTGCGGCGCTGGGATCCGAGCGTGGGGCGGGTCGCGATGCGGCGTTTAGGCTGGATCAGGGCCTGTTTGATCATCTCCACCAGCCGCTCGCGGGCGATGGCACGGTTGCGTTCCTGGCTGCGGGTTTCCTCGGCCCGGATCAGGATCGCGCCTTCCGCCGTCCAGCGGCGCCCGGCGATGCGCTTGAGGCGGGCCTTGACGGCGGGGGTGAGGTTGGGGCTGCGCGCGGCCTCGAACCGAAGCTCGACAGCGGTGGAGACCTTGTTGACGTTCTGCCCGCCCGGACCGGAGGAGCGCGTGAAGCTCTCGGTCAGTTCCCAGTCGGCGATGGCCAAGGTGTCGGTGACATGCAGCATGGGGCGGAGGTTAGCGCGCCGCCGCGCGGAGCGGAACCGGATTTGCGGGGGCGTTGAGCTGGGCCAGCGCCCGTCCGCGGGTGGGCGCCAGGGGCGGCACGGGTCTGTCCGTTTATGGCGTAAGGAACCCCTTCGGTTTGCCGGGGCGATGCCTCACAAAAAGCGCCCATCCGTCCGGGCGGACGGCGCTGGCCCGGCGGTGCAATGCACCGCTGTTTCGGGCCGAAAAAACGGAAAGGGCCGCGCTAGTCGCGCGGCCCTCCGAGTTCCCTGGAGATGGACCAGTTAGGTAGGCCCAATCAGAAGAAATTGCCCTTGGGGCTGCCCTCAGGCGGCGTCCCTCCTGACTGTCCCGGCACCTCTCTCCAATATCCCTCTCGACACTGGACCACCTCCTTTCGCTGGGTTGAACTTAAGGCAAGGGTGCCACAGATTTTGTGTCTGTCAAACATTTTTACGCAATTGGTGCGATCAAATTCACCGGGCGCGCAGGGATGCCCCGATCGGGGCAGATCACGGCGCGGCAAGAACGGCGCTGCATTTGGCGGGCAGGTCCGACATCAGGTATTCGCGCGGGCCGCGGCGGTGCGGGCGCGGGTGCGTCGGCGGCGGCGGGGGGTGCCTGAGCTCGTAGAGGTAGGTCGTCACCCACCAGTCGAGCGTCTTGTCGCAGCCGTATCCGCCGTGGGAAAGCTCGGCCACCGTCGGGTGCTGGGTCTCGCAGTCGCGCGCGCCGGGGGGGCATTTCAGGCGGACGTGGAAATGGTCGTTATGGCCGTACCAGGGGCGGAGCTTCTGCAGCCAGAACGTGTCCTGCGGGCGGGCGTTCCGGCAGAGCGCCAGCTTGATCGCGGCGGCGACGAAGATGCGGTCCACCCGCGGGTCGGCGGCGGCATGGGCGAGGATGTCGGCGGTCGACTGGGTGAAATTGGCGTTGATGTGCCGCTGGTCGGCGGTGCGGACGGAGATGGAGCTGACCTCCTCCCGCGCGGCGCGGCTGAGGTGGACCGTCCTGGGCGGCAGGAACCAGACATCGGCGTCGAGCCCGATCTGGTGGCTGGCGTGGCCGGAGGGCATCGGGCCGCCGCGGGGTTCGCCGATGTCGCCGATATAGAGACCCTTCCAGCCCTTCTGCGTGGCGGCGTGCCGGCTCAGATCCTCAAGGAAGGAGATCGTCACCGGATTGCCCCAGTAGCGGTCGCGCGAGAGGCGCATGACCTGCCAGGTGGGGCCGCTTTCCGGCAGGGCGACGTTGCCGCCGGCGCAGCCCCGCGCATAGGTGCCGACCGGGTCGGCGGGGCCGGGGCTGGGCGCGGTCTGGGCGCTGAAGAGCTGGGCGGCAAGGGGGTCGGCGCAGGCGGGCGCGGCAAGCGCGAGGGCGGTCAGGAGGGCGGCGAGCGCCCTCACGCCGGGGCCGCCACGACGGGGCGCGTGCGGACCGGTAGCAGCAGGACGAGGCCGGCGAGGAACAGGACGATCAGCGGCGTGATCCCGGCCTGCTGCGAGCCGGTGATCTCGGTCGTCACGGCGATGGCGAAGGGCGCGATGAAGGAGGTGGCCTGACCGGCGAGCGCGTAGAGGCCGAAGGCCTCGGTCATCCGCTCGGGGTTGGCCTGCTGGACCATCATAGTGCGGCTCGCGGCCTGCATCGCGCCGGCGCAGGCCCCGATCAGCGCGCCGAGGATGTAGAAGACGATATCCGGCAGGCTGGAGCCGGCGACGACCGGCAGGCCGAAGACGGAGCTGCGCGACAGGTAGAGCGTCGCCGTGGCGACCAGCGTCAGGATGACGACGCAGATCAGGATCACCGGCTTGGGGCCGAAGGCGCTGTCGGCCTTGCCGCCGAGCCAGGCGAAGATCGCGCCGGTGACGGCCGCAAGGATGCCGAAGACCCCGACGTTGACCACCGACCAGCCCAGCACGCCCGCCGCATAGACCCCCCCGAAGACGAAGATCCCGTTCAGCGCGTCGCGGTAGAGCATGGAGGCGACCAGGAACAGCGACAGGCTGCGGTTCCCTGGCAGGGTCGACAGCGTGGCCTTAAGGTCCGGCCAGGCGGTCCTTGCCGCGGCGAGGACGGAGGGCGAGCCCTTCGGCCTCGGGTCCCGCGTCCACAGGAAGAACGGGATGATGAAAACGGCGAACCAGATCGCGGTGAAGGGGCCAACGGCGCGCGTGCCCTCGCGCGTCGCCGGGTCGAGTCCGAAGAGCGGGTGGATCCCGATCAGCGTGTATCCGTTGTGCTGCTCGGCGAAGAAGGCGAGCACCAGGACCAAGGAGACGACGCCGCCGACATAGCCGAAGCCCCAGGCGGAGCCGGAAATGCGGCCAAGTTCGTGCCGCGCGCCGAGACCCGGCAGCATGGCATTGGCGAAGATCACCGAAAGCTCCGTCGCGATCAGGCCGAGGCCGAAGGAGAGCATCAGGAAGGCGAGGCTGTAATGGCCGGGCACGGCGTACCACAGGCCCCAGGCGCCAAGCATGTAGAAGATCGCGAAGAAGGCGATGAAGCGCTTGCGCCCGCCCGCCTTGTCGGCGATCGCGCCAAGGAAGGGGGCCGAGATCGCGACGATCAGGCCGTAGGCCGAAACGCCGTAACCCCAGATCGTCTGCGCGGTCGATCCCTTGCCGACCAGATCAACGACATAGGGCGCGAAGATGAAGGTCAGAAGCAGGGTGAAATAGGGCTGGGCGGCCCAGAAATAGAAGAACCAGCCCCAGATGCGGCGCCGCTTGGACGGTTCTGCCATGCCTGCCCCCTCGCCATGTCGTGATCGAATTGAACGGGAAAGCGCGGCGCGGCGCAAGGGCGGATGGAAAGAGCTGCGACCGGGGCCCGCCCCTTCAACGTGCTTCGGATATCGACGGCACCGCGTCTAGGGCCGGCCTGCCCCCTCGGGGGGCCAGGGGCGTTCGCCCTCCGCCTCGATCCAGGCCGCGACCCAGGCGGGCAGCGGCGGGCTTTCGGTGGCCTCGCCCAGCGCCTCGACCAGCCGGGCGGGGGCGATGATGCCGGCCTTCGACGTCACGGCGGAGCGGATCAGAATCTGGTTCGCCGCCTCGCCGTTCCGCCAGAGGCTCTGCTCGATGTAAAGAAAGCGGTCGTCCCAGCCGAGGCCGCGGCTGCGCATCTCGACCCTGTCGAAGGCCTTTATGCGGCGGCGGTAGCGGACGGAGGCACCGGCGACGGCCATGCCCCAGCGGTTGGCGCGCAGCGCGCGGTCCAGCCCGATGCGCCGTCCGTAGGGAATGCGGCCAAGATCGTAAAGCGTCAGCGTGCGGCCGTTGTTCAGCTCCATCCAGGGGTCGATGTCCCAGGGCATGCAGGTGTGGTGCGAGACATGGGTGCCGGTCAGCCCCAGGGGTGGCAGGCGGCGGCTGAGGGCAAGCTCTGTGGCAAGGCGGAGGAACGGATACATGGCCCCCCTCGCCTGCCGGGAGGGCGCGGCGCGGTCAAGCGCGACCCTGCGTCAGGGCGCGGCCGGGCATGGCATGCGAAGGCGGTTGCCCTTTTTCGCGCCGGACCATATCTAGGATCGGCACTGGCCAGAGACGGGACCGATGACCTCGCTGATCGAAATCATCCTGCTGATCCTCAACCTCGTTTATTTCGTGGTGATCGTTCACATCATCATGAGCTGGCTGATCAACTTCCAGGTGCTGAACCTGCGCCAGCCTCTCGTCTACCAGATCTGGGACGGGCTGAACCGGCTGCTCGACCCGATCTATTCGCGGGTGCGGCAGGTGCTGCCGAACACCGGCGCGCTGGACCTGGCGCCGCTTGTCGTGCTGATCGCGATCTACGCGATCCGGATCGTGCTGATCAACAACGCCTATTCCTTCTGAGGCCGGGCGATGCCCGCGCCCGAGGAACTGCTGCATTCGGTCTTCGGCTTTCCCGAATTCCGGCCCGGGCAGGCAGAGATCGTCGCCGCCGTCACCGCCGGGAAGAACACGCTCGCCATCATGCCCACGGGCGGGGGCAAGTCGCTCTGCTTCCAGCTACCGGCGCTGTGCCGCGAGGGGGTGACGGTCGTCATCTCTCCCCTGATCGCGCTGATGCGCGACCAGGTCCGCGCGCTCCGCGAGGCGGGGGTGGAGGCCGGGGCGCTGACCTCCGGCAATACCGAGGAAGAGACCGAGGCGGTGTTCCAGGCGCTCGATGACGGGCGTTTGAGGCTGCTCTACATGGCGCCGGAACGGCTTTCGGCCAGCGGAACGCAGGTGCTTCTGAAGCGGATCGGGGTCAGTCTTCTGGCGGTGGACGAGGCGCATTGCGTCAGCCAGTGGGGCCATGATTTCCGCCCCGACTACCTGCGGATCGGCGAGCTGCGCCGCGCGCTGGGCGTACCGCTCGCCGCCTTCACCGCCACGGCGGACGAGGAAACGCGGGCCGAGATCGTCACCCGGCTGTTCGACGGGGCGCAGCCGGAGACCTTCCTGAGGGGGTTCGACCGGCCGAACATTCACCTTGCCTTCGCGGTGAAGGACCAGCCGCGGCGGCAGATCCTGAGTTTCGCCGCAGCGCGGAAGGGCCAGTCCGGCATCGTCTATTGCGCGACGCGCGCGAAGACCGAGGGGCTGGCGGCGGCGCTGCGCGAGGCGGGGCTGGCGGCGGTGCATTACCACGGCGGGATGGAGGCGGACGACCGGCGGCTGGTAGAGGGCCAGTTCCAGCGCGAGGACGGGCTGATCGTGGTGGCCACGGTCGCATTCGGCATGGGGATCGACAAGCCGGATATCCGCTGGGTGGCCCATGCCGACCTGCCGAAGTCGATAGAGGCCTATTACCAGGAGATCGGCCGCGCCGGCCGCGACGGCGCGCCGGCGGAGACGCTGACGCTTTACGGGCCAGAGGACATCCGGCTGCGCCGCGCGCAGGTGGACGAGGGGCTGGCCCCGGCGGAGCGCAAGGCCGCCGACCACGCCCGGCTGAACGCGCTTCTGGGGCTGGCCGAGGCGGTCCGGTGCCGCCGTCAGGTGCTTCTGGGCTATTTCGGCGAGGCGGCGGAGCCCTGCGGCGCCTGCGATTTCTGCGACAGCCCGCCGGAAATCGTCGACGCGACCGAGGCTGTGCGCAAGGCGCTTTCGGCGATCCTTCGGACGGGGGAGAGCTTCGGCGCAGGGCATCTGACCGATGTGCTTACCGGCACCACGACCGAGAAGGTGCGCGGGCGGCGGCATGACGAGCTGCCGACGTTCGGCGTGGGGCGTGATATCTCCAAGGGCGAATGGGCGGCGATCTTCCGGCAGATGATGGGGCGGGATCTCGTCCGCCCCGATCCGGAGCGCCACGGCGCGCTGCGCATGACCGAGGCCGCGCGGCCGGTGCTGCGGGGGGAGGAGACCGTCGCCTTCCGGCGCGACACGGTGCGGGCGAAGAGCCGGACGGTGGTGAAGGCGCTGGTGGCTGAGGAGGACGCGCCGCTTCTGTCCGCGCTGAAGGCCAAGCGGCGGGCGCTGGCGGAGGCGGCCCGGGTTCCGGCCTATGTGATCTTCACCGACCGGACGCTGATCGAGATGGCGGAGCGGCGGCCGGAGACGCTGGACCAGATGGCCGGGATCACCGGCGTCGGGGCCAAGAAGCTCGACAGCTACGGCGCGATGTTCCTGGAGGTCATCACCGGAGAGACCGCGGCGCGGATCCATCCGGCGCGCCGGAAGCTTGCCGGGCGGGACGCAGGCACGCTCTACGACCGGCTGCTGGAGGCGCATGGGCGGCTGACACGGGGCGGCGACGGGACGGAAAAGCCGCTGTCCTGCTCGGCCTCGCTGATCGCCAAGGTGGCCGAGCTGCGGCCGCGCGACGGCGCCGGGCTGACCCGGCTTCTGGGCGAGGCCCGCGCGGAACGCTTCGCCGAGGCGTTCCTTGAGGTGCTGGCAGACGAGTGAACCGGGCCGGAATAGGCCCTGTTTCCGAGTCTGGCCACACTCTCGTTCCGGCCGCAGCGCACCGAAGGCGCAGGGCGCGCTTTTCATTGGCGGCGAAGAGCTGCCGTGCTCCAGCCGCCGCTCCTTCGCGCGTTTCTCCGCCGGGGTCATGCCCGCCCTCGTGCCGCATGGGCCAAGGATCGGGCATCGGGATGAACAGGGCTTAAGGCCGGTCAGCCGCCACGGATCGCGTCAATCATGCGCTGGACGTTGTCGGGGTCGGCCTCGGGCGTGATGCCATGGCCGAGGTTGAAGATATGCGGACCGTTCGAGAAGGCCCGCACGATGCGCCGCGTCTCCTCGGTCAGCGCGGCGCCGCCGGTGACCATGTGGCGCGGGTCAAGGTTGCCCTGCACGCAGCCGTCCACCTGCACATGCGCCGCCGCCCAGTCGGCGGAAACCGAATTGTCGATCGCCACGCAATCGGCGCCGGTGGCCCGGGCGAAGCCGATGTAGCCCTCGCCCGCCTCGCGCGGGAAGGCGATGACGGGGATGCCCGGGTGGCGGGCCTTGAGCGCCGCGATGATCCGCCGCGTCGGGTCGACCGCGTAGCGGGCGAAGGCCTCGCCCTTCAGCGATCCGGCCCAGCTGTCAAACAGCTTCACCACCTCGGCCCCGGCTGCGATCTGGGCCGAAAGATACTCTATCGTTGCCGAAATCAGCAGCTCGATCAGCGCGTCGAACGTGTCGGGGTCGGCCATGCGCAGGGCATGGGCGGGGCCCTGGTCCGGGGTGCCGCGCCCGGCAATCATGTAGGTGGCGACGGTCCAGGGCGCGCCGGCGAAGCCGATCAGCGTGGTCTCCGCGGGCAGTTCCCCCTGCAGGATCCGCACCGTCTCGTAGACCGGGGAGAGGGTTTCGTGGATCGCCTCCACCGGCTTCAGGCGGGCGAGGTCCCCGGGGCCGGTGACGGTCGAAAGCCGCGGGCCCTCGCCGGTGGCGAACCACAGTTCCGCGCCCAGCGCCTGGGCGATCAGCAGGATGTCGGCGAAAAGGATGGCGGCGTCGAACCCGTAGCGGCGGATCGGCTGCAGCGTGACCTCGGCCGCCAGATCGGGCGTGTAGCAGAGCGAGAGGAAATCGCCCGCCTTGGCGCGGGTTGCGCGGTATTCCGGCAGGTAGCGGCCCGCCTGCCGCATCATCCAGACCGGAGGGATGGCCTGCCGCTCGCCCGAAAGCGCGCGCAGGATGGTCTTGCTGGGAGAGGGCAAATCCGTCATGGGCCCGTGGTCCGATGCCGGGCGGGCGAAGTCAAGCGGGCGCGATGTCCCGGCTTGGCGGGAGGCTTGAAATGAGGAAGGATGGGCAGGTGTTGCGATGGGAAGAGTGTGATGGGTGAGGCAATCCCGGCCTGGGTGGACGGCCAGCTGGCGCCGGTCGAGAAGCTGGAGGTGCACCGGCGGGGCCTGCGCCATCCGGCGGTGTCGGTCTTCGTGATGGCGGGCGGGCGGGTGCTGCTGCAGCGCCGGGCGCTTCAGAAATACCACACGCCGGGCCTCTGGGCGAACACCTGCTGCACCCATCCGATCTGGGGCGAGACGCCGCTCGACTGCGCCACGCGGCGCCTGAAGCAGGAACTGGGGATCGAGGGGCTGGCGCCTGAGTGGCGCGAGCAGGTCGAATACCGCGCCGACGTGGGCGGCGGGATGGTGGAGCATGAGGTCGTCGAGGTCTTCGTGGCCGAGGCGACCGAGGGGCTGACGATAGCGCCCGACCCGGCCGAGGTGATGGACTGGCACTGGGCGGAGCTGGGCGAGCTGGCGCGAGAGGTGGCGCGGGAACCGGCCCGCTTCGCGCCCTGGCTGGGGATCTACCTCGCCCGGCATGGCGCGGCGATCTTCGGCGATCTGGCGAAATGATCCCGGGCTAGCAAGGTGGGCGCGGCACCCCTTTCCGACAGGCCCGGCGGCGCCGTCATCATTCCGCATTTCAACGATCCGCTGCGGCTTGAACGCTGCCTGTCGGCGCTGACCGCCAACGACCTGACCGGGGTGGAGGTGGTCGTGGTCGACAACGACTCCGCAACGCCGCCCGACGGGGTGATCGGCGCCTTCTCCGGCGTCCGCCTTGTCACGGAGCCGGAGCGTGGCGCCGCCGCCGCGCGCAACAGGGGCCTGGCGGAAACCTCGGCCCCGGTGGTCCTGTTCCTTGACGCCGATTGCGTCCCTGCGCCGGACTGGGTGGTCATGGCGCGCCGCGTGGCGGTAAGCGCCGATCTGGGCTGTGGCAGGGTCGATCTGTTCGATGAGACCCCGCCGCCGAGAAGCGGGGCCGAGGCGTTCGAGACCGTCTTCGCCTTCCGCTTCCGCGACTATGTCGAGCGGCAGGGCTTCGCCGGGGCCGGGAACCTCGTCATCCATCGCGGCATCTTTGATGC
Source organism: Solirhodobacter olei (assembly GCF_004010155.1). Taxonomy (GTDB): domain Bacteria; phylum Pseudomonadota; class Alphaproteobacteria; order Rhodobacterales; family Rhodobacteraceae; genus Solirhodobacter; species Solirhodobacter olei. Next base: position 140,452 of record NZ_RRYH01000007.1, read on the forward strand.
GGTGGGCGGGTTCCGCCCGGGCGTGTCGGAGGATCGCGACTGGTCCATGCGCGCGGTCGCGGCGGGCTATCACCTGGTCTATGCCGAGGCGATGCGGGTCGGCCATCCGACCCGAGCCGACTGGCCGGCCCTGCGCGCCAAGTGGCGGCGGCTGACGGCAGAGACATGGCGCTTCGAGCGGCAGCGGCGCGGCTGGCTGGCGCGGCCCTACTGGCTGGGCCGGGCGGTACTGGTGGCGGCAAGCGCGCTGCCGCATCTGGCGCGGGTCGCGCGCGACCCGCGGCTGCGCGATGCGACGGAACGACGGCGCGCGGCGGCAGTGCTGGTGCGGCTGAGGCTCGCGCGGGCGTTCTGGATGCTGGGGCAGGTCTTCCGCGCCTGAGCCGCGCACAACCCTTGCGCGAATGGCGGGACTGTGCATTCTGAAGGCGGGGTGCTCAGGACGGCCATATGACCTATCTGGGCAATGTCGCGACCGGACGCGATAACAACTTCAACCTGATCCGGTTTGGCCTGGCCCTCGCGGTCATGGCCTCTCACGCCTGGCCGATCGCGCTGGGCCCCGGCACGGTGGAGCCGCTCGAGGCGGCGCTGGGCCGAAGCCTCGGCACGCTCGCCGTCTGGGCCTTCTTCGCGCTCTCCGGCTTCTTCGTCACCGCGAGTTTCGAAGCCAGCGCCTCGCCGGCCGATTATCTGCTGGCCCGGGGGCTGCGGCTGCTGCCCTGCCTGGCGGTGTCGCTTGTCCTCGTGGCTCTGGCACTGGGGCCGGCGGTCACGGCGCTGCCGGTGGCGACATACCTGCGCGCGCCCGCGGTCTGGGGGTTCCTGGCGCGTAACATGACCCTGCTTCGGCCCGAATATGGGCTGCCGGGGGTCTTCGCAGGCAACCCCTATCCGGCGGTCGAGGGCTCGATCTGGACGCTGGGGCACGAGGCGGCATGCTACGCGCTGGTCCTGCTCGCCGGGATGGCCGGCCTGACCCGGTGGCGGCGGGCTATGGCGGGGGCGCTCGCGGCTACGCGCTGCTTTGGGTCCTGACGCGCGACGCGGCCCTTCCGGTGAAGGCGATGGCGTTCCGCGATCTCTCCCTTCCCTTCGCGCTCGGCATGGCGCTGCGGGTCTGGCGCCACCGCGTGCCGCTGTCGGGCCTTCTGGCGCTGGGGCTTTGCGGCCTTGCCTTCGCGGCGCGCGGGGGGGAGGGGTTCGAGCCGCTGGCGGCTGCGGCGCTGGCCTACGGGACCCTCTGGCTCGGCTATGTGCCGGGCGGGTGGATCCGGGCGTGGAACCGGCTGGGAGATTATTCCTACGGGCTTTACGTCTATGCCTTTCCGCTGCAGGGGCTGGCGGTCTGGCTTCTCGGCCCGCAGGGGCCGGCGCAGAACCTCGCCTGCGCCGTGCCCATGACGCTGGTCTGCGCCATCCTCTCTTGGCACGCGGTGGAGCGGCCGGCGCTGGCGCTGCGCCGGCGCGCCCTGCCGGCCCCGGCGGAGTAGGGCCGATGGCGGCGTTTCAGGTCCTATGCAGGCTGGATCGCGCCGACCCGGGCGCTGCCGTCATCGGCGACGGGGCGGCCCTTCATGTCCAGCGGGAAGGGGGCGAGCCCGGCCGGAACGCAGGGCAGGGCAGAGCCCGCGCCGGGCGTGTAATCCCCCATTCCACCGCCCCCCGCGCCAAAGGACTGGTCATCGGCCCAATCGGCGGCAAGCGGCGTGGCGATGGCGCCATAGGCATCGCCGGGTCCCGCGACCTCGCCCAACCAGGCGCCCGTGCCGCAGGCGGCGTTTCCGGCCTTGTCGCCCAAGAGCGCCGCATTGCCGCGGTGGCCGCAGTTGAAGGCCGCCGGCCAGTTGCCGGTCAGGTTGCCGTTCTGGCCGAAGATGTCGGTCTTGGTGTTCCGCTCCATGTTTACCGTGAAGCGCATCCAGCCGCTTTTCGCCACCCTGCTGCTGCCGCTGTCCTGGTAAAGCCAGTTGGTGCGCGAGCCGACCACCGTATTGGCGATCGACAGCACGTTCTCCGCCGTGGTCACGTCGCCATCCGCGCTTACGCCGAAGGCGCAGTTGGTGTCGCCCCCGGCCTGCTCGATCACGCAGCCGACGACGGCAAGCCCGCGCGGACCGATCGCTCCGCGGCCGGTGGCGTCGAACACCCGCGTGCCGTCCTGCGACAGGGTGAAGTGGCTGTGACTGAAGAACTGCCCCTCGCCCCGCATCAGGTTGGTGGAGCCGGGGACGCGCCCGCTTGCCGCCGTCACCTGGCTTGCCACGATGTTGAAGGTGGTGTTCTTGCTGCCCGCCCCGGTGCAGCCGACGGCGGTGATATGCTTCGCCGTGCCGCCGAAATCGTCGAAAACCGCGTTGGCCCCGGTCATGTCGCAGTCTTCCAGGAAGATCCGGCCGACCCGGTAGATCCAGGCGGCATAGGCCGAGGTGCCGTTGAGATCGACGGTGACGTTCTGCATCACCACGAGATGGTCGAGCGAGGCGAGCGTCGCCGCACTGTCGAGGAAGACGGTGCTGCCGCCGGCCTTGCGCAGGGTCAGGTTGCGGAAGGCCACCATAGGGGGCAGCCCGCCGGAGATGCTGCTGCCCGGATCCTGATAAACGGTGGTGGCCATCTTCGCCGGATCCGCCGCCTCGATCGTGACCGGGATCGTGCTGGCCGCGCAGGCGGAGAAATTCGCGTGCAGATGCGTGCCTTCGATCAGCCGGATCGTCCCGCCGCTGGCCTCGTCCCGCCCGAAGTTCGCAAGGTTGAAGCCGCGCAGCGCACTGGCCGCCGCCGCGATGCTCCGGAACGGGGCCGCCCCGGCAGTGGCGGGGGTGGTGGAGGCCGCGCCCGTTCCGTCGCTCCCCCCGGCCGCGTCGACATAGGCGAAGGCGGCGCCGTAGCTGCCGGTGCGGTCGTTCAGGAATTTCAGCACGCAGAGATTGGCGGAGGGCCAGGCGTCGGCGTCGGTCGAGATCCGGAACGCCTCGCCCACCCAGGGGTAGATGATCGCGTCGAGCGTGCAGAGGGTCGCGGGGGCCAGGGCGGACAGGTCGATCGCCGCCTCGAAATACGGCGCGCTGAGGCCGGAGGCCCATTGCCGCGCGCTCATGGTGGAGACGAGCTGATCCACCTCGGTCGTGCCGTCGGAGGCGATGAAGCGCACGGCGGCGACGGGCTGGCCCGCGCGGGCATAGGCATGGGCGACGGCGAGGCGAGCCGTGAAGCTGGCCCCCGTCGTGCGCTGCAGATCCGGGGTCAGCCAGCAGGCGATCGGCTTGGGGTAGGCGCGGGTGGACGCGTTGGCGACGCCGGGGATGGTGTCGCCCGAAAAGACGAAGTCGGACAGGCTCACCTGGTCGGCGGTCAGCGTGGCCTGGTCCGGGTAGGGCTGCCGCAGTCGGGTCATGATCACCACCGGGTCCGTCCGGGTGGTAGCGAGGCCGGCGGGGGTGAAGCCGGGGCGGGTGACCGCGATCATCTCTGGGGCCGTGACAGGGTCGAATATGGAGGGATCTGGATAGGTGGCGGTGAAGCCCTCGGCGCCGATCGCGGTGACGGGCGAGGGCGCGGCGGGGGCGGCGCTGCGCCGTTCGGAGGGGCGGGAAAGATGAAGTCCGATCGTCATCTGCATCGCGGGATCCTTCGCAAGACGCGGCCGGCGCGGGCCGGCGGCAAGGCGCCAGACCCTGCCACGGCGCCCCGGGCCGTTGCGCCGGGACGGGGTGGAGCGCGCGCAACCAGGGGGAGGGCCGCGCAATGGCAGTGATCGAACGGGTCGTACCGGCGACCGGGGAAGATGCGCCGGGGCCGCTTGCGCTGCCGGTGCAGCTTTACCTGGTCACGGTGCTGTTGACCGTCAGCGTGCAGATCGGCCCGCTTTACGTCACCGGGCTGCGCGCGCTGCTGATCGTGCTGGTGCTGCCGCTTGCGTTCGGCCTCGTCAACGGGCGCTTCGGGCCGCCGCGCGCGGTCGACGGGTTCTTCGCCGCGCATCTCCTCTGGGCCGGGCTGGCGCTGGCGCTCGACAACCCCGGCCGGGTGGTGGAGAACTTCGGCGCGCAGGGGGTGGAGTTCTCTGGCGGCTACCTGCTCGCCCGGGCGCATATCCGCAGCGCCGCAGATTTTCGCGCCCTCTGCCGTGCGCTGACGCTGTTGACCCTCGCCACCCTGCCGCTGGCGCTGTGGGAGGCGGCGACCGGCCAGGCCCCCCTGATCGCGCTTCTCTCCGCGCTGCCGGGCGTGGCGACGGTCGCGCCGGTGGAGGCGGGGCTGCGCCTCGGCCTTCACCGCGTGCAGATGGATTTCGCCCACCCGATCCATTATGGCCTGTTCTGCTCCGTCGCCTTCGTCTTCTGCCTTTTGGGCCTGAACCGGGTCTTTCCAGACGGCGCACGCCGTCTTGCCGCCGCTGCCGTGGTACTCTGCGGGGGCCTGGCGCTGTCGAGCGGCGCGCTGCTCGCCATGGCGCTGCAACTCGGGCTGCTCGCCTGGCACCGGATCTTCGGGGCCAGCCGCTATTGCTGGGGGGCGCTGATCGGGGTGCTCGGCTCGGGCTACCTTGTGGTCGATCTGGCCGCGCACCGCACGCCGATGCAGCTGTTCATGGCCTATGCCACCTTCGACGCGCAGACCGCCTATTACCGCAAGCTGATATTCGACTGGGGGATGGTGAACGTCCTCGCCCATCCTGCCTTCGGCATCGGGCTGAACGACTGGGTGCGGCCCTCGTTCATGGCCTCGCCCTCGGTCGACAACTTCTGGCTGCTGACGGCGATGCGCTACGGGCTGCCGGGGTTTGCCTTCCTCGCCGCCGGCTGGGGCCTGGCCCTGGTGCAGGTCGCGCGGCGGGACCTGGCGGGCGATCCGGGGCTGGAGGCGCTGCGGCGGGCCTGGGTCTTCGCAATGGTCGGGCTGAGCTTCACGCTGGCGACGGTGGATATCTGGCGGACGATCTATTCCTTCACCGTCTTCCTCTTCGGTGCCGGGGTCTGGCTGTTGGAGGCGGAGCCGTCCGAAAGGCCCGCCCCGCCGGACCCCGCACCGCACCGCCGCCATGCGCCGCCGCTCTACCGCCGCCCCGGGCTGACCACAGCGCGACCAAGGCAGCCGGCGCGGCGCACCCGCTTTCCGCCCGCGGGCTGATCCCCTCAGGCCAGCTGCGCGAGCGCGCGGAACGCGGGGCTGGTGGCGAGCATCTCTTCATACCGGCCGTCGGCCCGCACCCGGCCACCCTCCATCAGGATGATCCGGTCGCAGCCGCGCACCGTGCTCAGGCGGTGGGCGACCATGATCAGGGTCTTCTGGCCCGCGACCTGCCGCAGCGCGTCCATCACCGCCGCCTCGGTGACGCTGTCGAGGGCGGAGGTCGCCTCGTCCAGCACCAGAACGTCGGGATCGCGGTAAAGCGCGCGGGCGATGCCGACGCGCTGGCGCTGCCCGCCGGACAGGCGCAACCCGCGCTCGCCAAGCGGCGTGGCGTAGCCCTGCGGAAGCTCGCGCTCGACGAACCCATCGAGGCAGGCGAGCCGGGCGGCGCGGCGGACCGCCTGCATGTCCACCTCCTCCGCCGGCAGGCCGAAGGCGATATTGGCGGCCAGCGTGTCGTCGGCCAGGAACAGGGTCTGAGGCACGTAGCCGATGCTGGCCTGCCATGCGCGCGGGTCCTTTACCACCTGCCCGTCGATGCTGAGCGTGCCCGATTGCGGGGCCAAAATCCCCAGCAGCAGATCCAGCAGCGTGGATTTCCCGGCCCCGGTGCCGCCGACGATGCCGAGGGAGGAACAGGCCGGGATCCTCAGGCTCAGCTCTGCCAGCGCCGGCGCCTCGCCACCAGGGTAGCGGTACGTGACCCGGTCAAGGGTCAGGCTCTGTTTCAGCCGGATTCGGGCCTTTGCCGGGGGCGGCAGCACGGGCGGGAGGGCGACGAGCTCGTCCCGGATGCCCTCCAGCACGGCGTCGTTGAAGCGGATCTGCGTCACCTTGGAATAGACCTGCTGCAGCGCGGGCAGAAGCCGGCCAAGCGCGAGCACGGTGAAGCCCAGGATCGGCAGAACCTCCGCCAGCCCGCCCTGCCCCCTGAGCATCAGGGCGAGGATCATCGCCACGATCCCGCCCAGCGCGATCGCCTCCACGGCGTGGCGCGGCACCTCGTTCAGCACCAGCACCCGCGATTTCAGCCGGGCGGTGCACAGGGCGGCGGCGTCGAAGCGGGCGGCGAAGGCCTCCTCCAGCCCCATCAGCTTCACCTCCTTCACCCCGCCCGCAGCCTCCTGCGCGACATGGAAGCGGCGGGCGTTTGCCGCCTGATGCTGGCGCCCGAGCCGCGAAAGCGCAGGGCGCAGGCCAAGGTAGATCGCGAGATAGGCGCCGCCGAGCAGCGCGAGGGCGGCCAGCGCGATGGCGGGCTCTATCACCAGAACGGCCGCGGAGAGCAGCCCCGCCGTCATCAGATGCGGCAGCAGTTGCAGCGCGGTCAGCAGCGTGCCCGTCACCAGCTGATCCACCTCGGTCAGAAGCATCGCCCCCAGCCGCGCGCTGTGACGGGTCAGAAACCAGGCGTAGGGCTGATGCAGTGACCCACGCAGCAGGCGGCTGGCGAGGGCGAAGGCCTGCATCGCCCCGAAACGGGTCAGCGCGTAGAGGGTAAGAATCCGCAACCCGCTCGCCACCAGCAGGAGCGCGAGAACGGCAAGGCCGAGCGCAAAGGAAAACGCCCCGGGCGACCCGAACCCCGCCGCGTCCTGGGCCCAGCGCAGGGGCGGGATCTGCCGGATCGCCCCGGGCCGGGCGAGGACCCGCAGGAAGGGCAGCATCAGCCCGACGGAGGCCACGTCGAGCAGCGCCGAGAGCAGCGAAAGGCCCAGTAGTAGCCCGAACCGCCGCCGGTCCCTGCGGGACAGAAGCGCAAGAAGCGTCCTGTAGGTTCGGATCATCCGCCGCCTTCCGAGAGGTCCTGTCCCCCCGGATGGCGCCGGTATGGTTAAAACGCGGTTAACGCCTGCCGTCGGGCGGGGTCAGCCGATGTCGACCTCCAGCGCCTTGCCGCTGGCGCGGGCGGCCTCCAGCACCCGGGCGGCGACGGCGAGGTCCTGCAGCGCGACGCCGGTGCCGTCGAAGAGCGTGATCTCCTCCGCCGACTGCCGCCCGGGGGCGAGGCCCGCGATGACGGCGCCGATCTCGGTGATCGCCTCCGGCGCCAGAAGCCCCTCGGCCACGGCATGCTGCGCCTCGCCAAGGCTGACGGACTGTGCCCGCTCGTCGCAGAAGACCCGGGCGCGGGCGAGAAGTGCTGCCTCCACCTCCTGCTTGCCCTTCGTGTCGGTGCCCATGCAGGCGACGTGGGTGCCGGGGCGGACCTGCGCGGCCATCAGGATCGGTGCGAAGCTCGAGGTGATCGTGACGATCACGTCGGCCTCGGCGCCCAGCGCATCGAGGCTGACCGGTTCGAAGGGCAGGCCGATCTCGGCGGCGGTGGCGGCGAGGCGGTCGAGCATCTCGGGATGCAGGTTCCAGCCCACCACGCGCTCGAAATTCCCGACCCGCGCCGCCGCGCGCATCTGAAAGGCGGACTGGTGACCGGCACCGATCATGCCGAGAACCTTCGCCTCCGGCCGCGCGAGATGGCGGATCGAGACCGCCGCCGCGGCCGCCGTCCGCAGTGCGGTCAGAAGGTTGCCGCCGACCATCGCCGCGGGCCGTCCGCTGTCCGGGTCGAAGAGGAAGACGGTCGACTGGTGGTTGGTCAGCCCCTTCGCGGCGTTGCCGGGCCAGTAGCCGCCGGCCTTCACGCCCAGCACCTCGCCGGCCCGGTCGAAGCCGGATTTGAAGCCGTAGAGGGCATCGGCATGGCCGATCGCCTCTCGGATCACCGGGAAATTCACCGCCTCGCCCCGGGCCATCGCGGCGAAGACCGCCTCCACCGCCTCATAGGCATCGGCCTCGGTCATCAGCGCGGCGATCTCGCGCTCCGGCACGATCAGCATCGCCGGTTCCTCCTGTCTTCTGTCCATCAACATCCCCCGCGGAGCGCGCCCTGGCTGGCCATCGGGCGCCTCCGGCGGGGGAGTATTTCTTCCAAGAAAAAGCCCTGTCAGAGCCCCTTGCCGCGTGCCGTCACCGGGATCAGCCGCTCTACCTTGCCGCCACGAACGCCGACGTACCAGTCATGCACGTTGCAGGTCGGGTCGCAGTGGCCGGGGACGAGGCGCAGCTTGTCGTTGATCTGCAGCTTGCCGGCCGGATCCTCGATCACCCCGTGCTCGTCGGAACACTTGATGTATTTCACGTCGGTCCGCCCGAAGACCACCGGCAGGCCACTATCGACCGACTGCGCCTTCAGGCCCGCGTCGCAGACGGCCTTGTCCGCCTTGGTGTGGCTCATCACCGAGGTGAGCAGGAACAGGCTGTGCTCGAATTCCGTCTCGTCGATGCGGCGCCCGTCCTTGTCATGGATCCGGCCGTAATCGGCATCCATGAAGGCGTAGGAGCCGCATTGCAGCTCGTTATAGACGCCGGAGGTGCCCTCGAATTCATAGCTGCCGGTGCCGGCGCCGCCGACGATGGCGCAGGTCAGGCCCTCGGCCTTCAGCGCGGCGACCGCCTCTGTCACCATGGCGACGGCCACGTCGATCTTGGCCTTGCGGTCGGCCCAGTCCTGCAGGTGCTGCATCGCACCCTGGTAGGCCTGGATGCCGGAGAAGGCGAGGCCGGGGGCCGCGGCGATGGCCTTCGCGATCTCCACCACGGCCTCGGTCGAGTTCACGCCGCAGCGGCCGGCGCCGCAGTCGATCTCCACCAGGCACTCTATCGTGCTGCCGTGGCGCTGCGCCGCGGCCGAGAGGTCGGCCACATTGGTCGGGTCATCTACGCAGACGATGGTGCGGCAGAGTTTCGGCAACCGCGCCAGCCGGTCGATCTTCGCCGGGTCGCGGACCTGGTTCGACACCAGGACGTCCTTCACCCCGGCGCGGGCGAAGGCCTCTGCCTCGCTCACCTTCTGGCAGCAGATGCCGCAGGCGCCGGCGGCGATCTGCATCAGCGCGATGTCGGCCGATTTGTGCATCTTGCCGTGGACCCGCAGCCGCACGCCCATCTGGTTGGCGAAACCCTGCATCTTGGCGATGTTGCGGTCGAGCGCGTCGAGATCGACGACGAGGCAGGGGGTCTGGATCTCCGCCTCGGCCATGCCCGGGGCGGCGGGGATGTCATAGCCTACTTCTAGGCCGTTGAAAGTCTGTGCGTTCATGGTTCCTCCTCAGCCCTTCATCCAGGGCAGCTTGTCCAGGTCGACGTTCCCGCCGGTGATCACGACGCCGACGCGCTTGCCGGCGAAAAGCTCTCGGTTCCTCAGGATCATGGCCAGCGGCACGGCTGAGGACGGCTCCATCACGATCTTCATCCGCTTCCAGATCAGCTTCATCGCCTCCACGATCTCGTCTTCCTCGGCGGTGAGGATGTCGGTGACGAAGCGGCTGACGAAATGCCAGGTGAGTTCCTTCAGCGGCACCTTCAGCCCGTCGGCCACCGTCTCGGGCGCATCATCGGCGATGATATGGCCGGCGCGGAAGCTGCGGGCGGCGTCATCGGCCTGTTTCGGCTCGGCGGCGTAGATCTTCACCCCCGGCGCGAGGGTGGAAAGCGTCAGGCAGGTGCCGGAGATCATGCCGCCGCCGCCGATGGGGGCGACGATCGCGTCCAGTCCCTCGACCTGATCCAGCATCTCGCGCGAGCAGGTGGCCTGCCCGGCGATCACGCGCGGGTCGTTGTAGGGATGGACGAATTCCGCCCCCGTTTCCGCCACCACGCGGGCGAAGACCTCCTCTCGCGAAGAAGTCGAGGGTTCGCATTCCACGACGCGCCCGCCATAGCCCTTCACCGCGTCCTTCTTGGCCTGCGGCGCGGTGCGCGGCATGACCACGGTGCAGGGGATGCCCCGCCGGCCCGCCGCATAGGACAGCGACAGCCCGTGGTTGCCGGAGGAATGCGTGGCCACACCGCGCGCCGCCTGCGCCTCGGTCAGCCCGAAGACGGCGTTGGAGGCGCCGCGTGCCTTGAAGGCACCGGCTTTCTGGAAGTTCTCGCATTTGAAGAACAGCTCCGCCCCGGTCAGCGCATTCAGGTAGCTGGAGGTCAGCACCGGGGTACGGTGGACATACGGCGCGATGCGGTCGTGCGCGGCCAGGACGTCATCGAAGGTCGGGATATACATGGTGTTCAGGCTGTTCGCTGTGTTCGGGTGATCCATCTCAGGCCGCGGCGCGCGCCGCCTCCCCATGCGTGTTGCGATAGTAATCCTGCGCCGCCGCGACGCCAGCGCCAAGCCGGACCGGCCAGCCAAGATCCGCCATGCACATCTCCACCGTGGCGAGCCCGGCGAGCGCCATCACGTCGGTCATCTGGCCGAGGTGGCCGATGCGGAAGACCTTGCCCGCGACCTCGCCAAGGCCGACACCGAAGGCGACATCATACTTGCTCGCGGCAAGCTGGACGAGGTCGGTGCCGTTGCAGCCCTCGGGCACGGTAACGGCAGTGACCGTCTCGGAATAGAGGTCGGGCGAAGCGGCGAAGGGGCGCAGGCCCCAGGCCGCGACGGCGCGGCGCACGCCCTCGGCAATGCGGTGGTGGCGGGCGAAGACATTCTCCAGCCCCTCGTCCAGCAGCATCCGGACGGAGGTGGCAAGCCCGTTCAGCAGACCCACGGCGGGCGTGTAGGGATAGCCGCCGGTGGCATAGCTGCGGCGCATGTCGGCGAAGTCGAAGAATGTCCGTGGCAGCTGTGCGGTTTCCATCGCCGCCAGCGCCTTCGGGCTGACCCCGACGATGGCGAGGCCCGCGGGCAGCATGAAGCCCTTCTGGCTGCCCGTCACCGCGATATCGACGCCCCAGGCCCCCATCTCGAACGGCATGGAGGCGATGGAGGAGACGCCATCGACGAACAGCATTGCCGGATGCCCGGCCGCGTCCATTGCCCGGCGGATCCCCGCGATGTCGGAGCGGACGCCGGTCGCCGTCTCGTTATGCGTGGCGAGGACGGCCTTGATCTGGTGGCCCCGGTCGGCCTTCAGCGCCGCCTCGATCTGCGCGATGGGCGCGCCCTGGCCCCAGGGCGTCTCGATCACCTGGACGTTCAGCCCGTGGCGGCGGCAGAGGTCGATCCAGCGGTGGCTGAACATGCCGAAGCGCGCCGCCAGAACCGTGTCGCCGGGCGAAAGGGTGTTGGCCACCGCCGCCTCCCAGCCGCCGGTTCCGCTGGAGGGGAAGATGATGACCTCGCCCTCGCGCATCCTCAGCACCTCACGCACCCCCGCCACGGCCGGCTGGAAGATCCCGGCGAAGACCGGCGAGCGGTGATCGATCGTCGGCATGTCGCAGGCCTTGCGGAGGGCCTCCGGCATATTGGTCGGGCCGGGAATGAAGACGGGGTTCTGCGAAGTCATGGCGGGTTCCTTCCGGCAGGCTTGTGTCGCGGATCAATCGGACCGCCCCGGCAAGCTAGGCGGAGGGGGCTCGCAGTGCAATTTTTTCGAAATATTTTTTCATATCTGCCATCATGCCGATCAAACCACTTGTTTTGCAGGCATTTCTGGTTTTTCATCTGCCGCAACATTTTTTCATGCTGCTGGAGATTCCCCCATGCCTCCTCCCCGCGCGCGCGGCCGGCCGAAGGCCTTCCACGACAAGACCGAGCAGAACACGGTGCAATCGCTCGACCGGGCGATGGCGCTTCTGCGCCGGTTGAGCGAACGCCCGGGGCTGACCCTGTCAGAACTTGCGGCAGAGACCGGTCAGGCCCCGGCGACGGTCTACCGCGTACTCACCACCCTGCAGAAGCACCGCATGGTGGAGATGGAGGAGGCCGGCCAGCTCTGGCACGTGGGCGCGGGCAGCTTCCGCATCGGCTCTGCCTTCCTGCGGCGCACCAAGCTGGCCGAGCGCGCGCGCGGGCCGATGCAGGCGCTGATGCGGCAGACGGGGGAAACGGCGAACCTCGGCGTCGAATGCCAGGAGGAGGTGCTGTTTCTCGCCCAGGTCGAGACGCATGAGGCAATCCGCGCCTTCTTCCCGCCCGGCACGCTCAGCCCGATGCATGTCTCCGGCATCGGCAAGGCGCTGCTGGCCTGGTACCCGGAGGACCGCGTGAGCCGGATCATCGCGCTGCGCGGCCTTCAGGGATTCACGCCGCGCTCGCTGACCGACCGGGCGGCCCTGGCGGCCGACCTTGCGCAAACCCGCCTGCGCGGCGTCGCGATCGACGATCAGGAGAAGGCGGAGGGGATGCGCTGCATCGCCGCGCCGATCTTCAACGCGTTCGGAGAGCCGGTCGCGGGGCTGTCGGTCTCCGGGCCCGCCTTCCGCATTCCGCTGTCGGAGGCCGGGCAGATCGGCGCGCTGGTGCGCGCCGCCGCCAACGAGGTGACGGAAGCCATCGGCGGCACCGGGCGCTGAGGCCCGGCGCCGCCGCGCGGGCTCAGGCCTCGGCGGCTTCCGCCGCGTCGCGGGCGTCCGTCAGCGTGCCATGGGCGCCGTTCAGGAAGGCGTTCAGCACGACGGCCGAGACGGTGGCGAGCAGGATCCCCGATTCCAGCATCGGGTGCAGCGCCTGCGGCATCCACTGGTCGAAGTTCGGCGCCACCATCGGGATCATCCCCATGCCGATGGAGATCGCGACGATGAAGAGGTTGTGCCGGTTGTTGTGGAAATCGACCCGGCCGAGGATGCGGATCCCGGTCGCCGCCACCATGCCGAACATCACCAGCCCCGCGCCGCCCAGCACCGCCGTCGGCAGCGCTGCGACCAGCGCGCCGATCTTTGGCACCAGCCCGAGGACCAGCATGATCGCCCCGCCCGTCACCGTCACGAAGCGCGAGCGGATGCCGGTCACGCCCACCAGCCCGACGTTCTGCGAGAAGGAGGTATAGGGGAAGGTGTTGAAGAGCCCGCCCACCAGCGTACCGAGGCCATCGCCCCGAAGACCGGCGGCAAGCCGCGGCTGGGTCATCTCGGAATCGGTCATGTCGCAGAGCGCAAGGAACATGCCGGTCGATTCGACCATCGTGATCAGGATCACCAGGACCATCGTCAGGATCGGCACGACCTGGAAGATCGGGGTGCCGAAATGGAACGGCACGATCGGCGCGAACCAGGCCGCCCCGGAGAGGGCGCCGAAGCCCATCAGCCCGGCGATGGCGGCGACCACGCCCCCCGCGACGATCCCCATCAGCACGGCGATATTGGCCAGGAACCCCTTGGCGTAGCGGGCGAAGCCCAGCACCACGATCAGCACGAGGGCCGAGATCAGAAGGTTCGTGCCATTGGCATAGGCCGGGTTCGCCTGCGTCGGCACCAGCTTCAGGCCGTGCGGCACGGCGGGCACGGCGGAACCCTGCGCGGCGGCCAGATCGCCGATCTGCTTCAGCCAGTGCGCCTGCGCCGGATCGACCAGCTTCGGCGGCATCACCGCCGGGTTGCCGAAGATCCACCAGATCCCGATCTCCATCAGCGTGATCCCGATCACGGTGATCACCGTGCCGGTCACCACCGCCGGGAAGAACCGCAGCAGCTTGCTGACCGCCGGGGCGATCAGGATGCCGACGACACCGGCGGCCATGATCGAGCCGAAGATGATCCGCGCGCCCTCGGTGCCGGAATGATGCACGCCGATGGCGATCATCGGCCCGACCGAGGCGAAGGTCACCCCCATCATCACGGGCAGCCGCACGCCGACCCATCCGCCGATCCCGAAGGACTGGATGATCGAGACGATGCCGCAGGCGAAGAGGTCGGCCGAGATCAGATAGGCCACATCCGCGCGCGGAAGGTTGAGGACGCCGCCGATGATATAGGGCACGGCGATGGCCCCGGCATACATCACGAGCACGTGCTGCAGCCCGAGCGTAAGGAGCTTGCCGGCCGGCAGCACCTCGTCGACTGGATGGGTGGATTGGGTCATGTCTCTTCCCTAGGTTTGTCCGGAGCAGGGCCTTATTGAATCCGTCCCGCCGCGCCGGCCCTGGCGCGCGGGTATGGGCGGGCAGCCCCTGCGGCCGTTGCGCCGCGCGGATCGGGGCCCGGCCGTCCTCCTCGAAGGTCACGGGGCCCCGGCAGACGCCTTCACGCCGCCGACACTTTCCGTGATAGGCCAATCGGACGGACCGGAATATCTGTCTTTTCTTGAAAGTCTTGCCGCCGGTCGCGACGGGCGACCGAACGGGGCGACGCCACCCCCCCCTCGGCGACGGGCGCGCGCCCTTAGTACCGGGCCTGCATCTTCAGCAATTCGCGGGATATCGGCGGAGAAGAATGGTGCCGGTGAAGGGACTCGAACCCCCGACCCCATCATTACGAATGACGTGCTCTACCAGCTGAGCTACACCGGCATTCTTCTCTGTCACGGCCTGAACGAGGCCCTACCTGCTACTGAAACGTCCCTCGGGGACAGGCCTCCGGGGAAACCTCCTCCGGCGCCGTGGCGCGGCTGATAGCATCATCGGAACGGGCTGTGTAGCCCTAATTTGTGCTCTCCGATCCGCCCGGCGCGGCGCCTTCCTCGATCACCTCGGCATCCTCCACAAGCGCGGCACTGGCGGCGGCGGTCTCGTCCTTCGCCGCCGCTGCGGCGGGCGTGCCGACGATCAGCGGCAGCATCTCGCTGCCGGTGGGCGAAACCCCGGGCGCGCCCTTGATCTCGCGCCAGCTCAAGGTGTCGACGCTGCCGCAGCCGGTGCAGACCGGCTCCCATTCGGCGTGCGGCGTGTTGCACTTGTCGCAGACCCATTGCGGCCCGCGCGAGGCGGTGAGCGCCCGGGTCAGCCAGCCGCGCACCACCGCGTCCTCCGACCCCTCGCCGCGCTCGATCGCGGCCATGATGGTCAGCGCGCGGGCGGTGGGGTGGGTTTCGGGCAGATCGCCCAGCGCCTTGCGGGCGGCCGCGAAATCTTCGGCCGCGATGTTCAGCTCCGCCAGCAGCAGCCGCGTCTCTTCCGCCTTCGGGCGGATGTCGGTCAGGTGGCGGAACCGCTTCAGGCGCTCCTGCGGGCTCTCCTCCGGCGCGATCTCGGCGAAGGCAGCGGCAAGCTCGGGGTGCGGCAGCGCCTCCCAGGCCTTGCGGATGATCTTGGCCGCCTGGCGCGCGTGCCCGGCGCCGATCTCCGCCCGCGCGGCCATGGCGGCGGCGGGCACGAGGTCGGGCGACTCGCGGTTGGCGGCGATCGCGGCCTCTCCCGCGGCCTGGGCATTGCCGGCCTCGGCGAAGGCGCGGGCCTGCTCGAGCGCAAGCACCGCGTCGCGGCGGCGGTGGACGTCGCGCGGCAGGTTCCCGGCCTGGCGCTTGGCCTGCAGCGTGGTCCGCGCGCCCTTCCAGTCCCCCGCGCCCGCCTGGAGTTTCAGCAGTGTGTCCTGTACCTCCTCGTGCTTCGGCTTCAGGGCAAAGGCCTTCTCGGCCAGCTTCAGCGCCGTCTCGGTATCCCCCTCGGCCAGCTTCTGCTTCAGGATCCCGCGCACGCCGGCAAAGCGTGTGCGCTCATCGGTCAGCAGACGCTTGTAGACCTCGGTGGCGCGCCTGGTGTCGCCCGCCATCTCGGCCGCCTGGGCGGCGATCAGGTTGGTCAGATGCGGCCGCTGCAGGAATTTCTCGGCCCGGCCGATCTTGCCCAGCGCCTGCCGCGCCTCGCCCGAGGCCAGCGCCATCAGCGCGTCGGCCAGCGCGTCAAAGCCCTTGCGCTCGCGGTTGCGGGTGAAGGCGCGGGTCAGCGCCGTGTCGTCGCCGTTGAAGAAGCGGACGGTGGCGACGAGGATCCCCACCAGCCGGATCAGAAGCCAGACGAGCGCGACAAGGATCAGCGCCGCCACGATCACCTGGATCGGGCCAAGCGTTACCTCCCAGCCGTCCATGGCGATCACCATGTTGCCGCTGGTGTGCAGCAGATAGCCGCCGCCGAGCGTCACCGCGGCGACAAGCGCGACGAAGATCAGGATCTTGAGAAGGGACCAGAGCATCGCCGCCTCCTATTTACCGAGGCTCTTGGCAAGCGCGTCGACCGCCTGCAAGGCCTGCAGCCTCGCATTGGCCATTGTCAGCCAATCCGCCATCGCCGACTGGCCGACGACGGGCAGCGCGTCGGTCTCTTTCACCGCCTCGGCCAGCTTGCCGTCGCGCAGATCCGCCTCCACGCGGGAGAGAATCGCATCCGGGCCGCTGCCCTGGCGCGGCTTCAGCGAACGCAGGCCGGTCTGGGTCTTCAGGAACGCACCGATCCGGTCCATCACGCCGGAGCCCATCGTCGCCTTGATCGAGGCGTCGAGCGCGGCGCGCGCGGCGGCCGGGTAGGCGCGCAGCAGGTCGGCCCGGGTCGGCACCCCGGCCTCGGCCGTATTGGTCAGCGCGGCGGGCACCTTGGCGCCCTGGGCGCGCAGCTCGGCCAGCGCCGGGGCGAAACTGCCGCCGAGGTCCAGCGCCGTCTGCACCCGGGTCAGCGCGGCGCGGGCGAGCGCGGCCTTGGCGGTCGCCTCCGCGTCGGCCTTCATCTGCTGGGCCTGCTTCTCGGCCTCTGCGATCCCGGCGGACGCCTTGTCGCCGACGGACTTGATCTGTGCCGCGAGGTCGGCGCTGGCCTTCCGCTGGGCCTCGATCTGGGCGGAGAGAGAGGCGAGCGCCGCCGCATCCGGCGCCCCGGCCGCCGGGGCGGAGGAAGCGGCAGAGGCAGGGGCACCCGTGCCGGAGGCCTGCGGCATCTTCTCCAGCGCCGCGACCCGTCCTTCAAGGCTCTTCAGGCTCTGATCCAGCCCGTTCTGGCCCTTTTGCAGCTCTGTTTTCAGCGCCGCGACCTGCGCCTGCGCGGCGCTGATCCTGGCGCCGAGGCCCGCGGCAGAGGCCGCCTGCTCCTCCGTCGCCTTCACCGATTTGTCGAGCGCGGCCACCTGCGTCTTGAGGGCCGAAAGCGCCGCTTCCGCCGTGTCGAGCCGTTGGGAAAGGCTGTCGGTCACCTGCACCGAGGGCCCGAACGGCCAGCCCTGCGGCACCAGCTGCGCCAGCCCGAAACCGATCGCCGCCGCGACGACCCCGCCTAGAATCGCCCCCAGCGCCCCGCCAGAGCGGCGCGGGCTTTCCGGCGCGGGTGGCGGCGCGATCGGGGGCACCGGCCCTGCCGCGCCTTCTTTCGCGGGCGCCTCGGGCGCGGCCTCGGGTTCCGGCTCCGCCTCTGCGGCCCCGGTCTTGGACTCGGTCTCGGCCCCGGGCTTTTCGGCGGCCTCCCCGGCGCTGGCCTCGGGGGTCGATTCGCTCTTGTCGCCAAGCGCGATCACGGCCGCCGGGCTGTCCATTTCCTCGGCCGTCTCTTCCTTGGCGCCCTTGGACGTCTTGCGGTCGGCCATGCACTCATCTCCTCGGGCAGAGGGCTCGCGCCCCAGCGTGACCCGGCAAGACTACCCCGTCGCCGCCCGCCGCTTCAAGCGGTTGAGCCTGCGACGAGTTCTTCCGCCAACGCGTCGAGCATGGCCCCGGCATCCGGCCGCGCGGCGACGCGGACCGGGCCCGGCCCCAGCGCCTCCGCCACGGCAGGGCTCAGCGCGACAAGGCGAAGCGGCGCGTCGGGCGCCGGGAAAGCCGCGCGGAAAAGCCGCGCCGAGCGGGGCGAGAAGACCGGCGCGATCACCGGGGTTTGACCGGCAAGCGCCGCCAGCGCTTCGGCCGAGGGCGCGCGCGCCTCCTGGGCATAGGCCGGATGGCTGCGCAGCGCGATTCCGGCCGCAGCCAGCCGCCCTTCCAGATCCCCGGCCCGATGCGCGCCGTGGCTATGCAGAAGCGGGCCCGTGACGCCTTCGCGCGCCAGCATCTCGGCCAGCGCCGCCACGTCGCCGCCCGCCGCATGGGCCCGAAGGCCCCCGGCCCGCGCCGCCTCTGCCGTGCGGGGGCCGACGCACCAGGCGGGCAGAATTCGACCCTGTTCCAGCCGAAGATAGGCCGCGACGCCATTCTCGGAGGTGAAGACAAGCCCCCTGATCCCGGCCAGGTCGGGGCGCGTGTCGGCGAAGGTGATTTCGATCAGCGGCGCGATCAGCGGCACGACCGCCGCCCCGAACCGCGCCCGCGCAGCTTCCGCGAAACGGCGGGAGGCCGCTTCGGGCCGGGTCAGAAGCAGGATCGGGGCAGGCTTTCGCATCGGCGCCGGGATTGTCTGAGGGGTATCGCGGTGTTACCTGCGATGCACGCCTGCCGCAACAGATTGCCCCGACCCGGATGCCTGAACCCGTCATCATGCTTGGCCTTGAAAGCAGCTGCGACGACACCGCCGCGGCGCTGGTCCGGCATGTGCCGGGGGAACCGGCAGAGATCCTCGCCTCCGTCGTCGCCGGCCAGACCGATTTGCACGCCCCCTTCGGCGGGGTGGTGCCGGAACTGGCCGCCCGTGCCCATGCCGAAAAACTCGATCTCTGCGTCGAAGAGGCGCTGGCGACCGCGGGCCTGACCCTTTCGCAGGTCGACGCCGTGGCCGTCACCGCCGGCCCGGGGCTGATCGGCGGCGTCCTGTCCGGCGTGATGTGCGCCAAGGGTCTTGCCGCGGGCGCGGGCCTGCCGCTGGTCGGGGTGAACCACCTCGCAGGGCACGCGCTGACGCCGCGGCTGACGGACGCGCTCGCCTTCCCCTACCTGATGCTCCTCGTCTCCGGCGGGCATTGCCAGTTCCTGCTGGTGCGCGGGCCGGAGGACTTCACCCGCCTCGGCGGCACGATCGACGACGCGCCGGGCGAGGCCTTCGACAAGGCGGCAAAGCTCCTCGGCCTGCCCCAGCCCGGCGGCCCTTCGGTGGAAGCGGAGGCGGCCGCGGGCGATCCCCGCC
This sequence comes from Solirhodobacter olei, assembly GCF_004010155.1. Taxonomy (GTDB): domain Bacteria; phylum Pseudomonadota; class Alphaproteobacteria; order Rhodobacterales; family Rhodobacteraceae; genus Solirhodobacter; species Solirhodobacter olei. Next base: position 159,276 of record NZ_RRYH01000007.1, read on the forward strand.
GCATCCCCCTGCCCCGTCCACTGCTCGACCGGCCGGGATGCGACATGTCTTTTTCGGGTCTCAAGACGGCCCTCCTGCGCGCCCGCGACCTCGCCATGGCCGGAAAGGGCGGCCTGACCCGCGCCGACCGCGCCGATCTCTGCGCAGCCTTTCAATCGGCGGTGGCCGATGTGCTGGCAGAGAAATCCTGCCGCGCGATCGGCGAATACATGGCTCTAATGCCGCCCGAACCGGCCTTTGCCGTCGCCGGTGGCGTTGCGGCCAATGCCACGATCCGTGCAGCCCTCGAAGGGGTGGCGGGGGCCGCGAGCCTCCGCTTCCTCGCCCCGCCGCTGCGGCTCTGCACCGACAATGCCGCGATGATCGCCTGGGCCGGGATCGAGCGCTTCCGCCTTGGCCATCGCGACGACATGACGCTCGGCGCCCGGCCGCGCTGGCCGCTCGACAAGGCAAGCCCCGCCATGCTCGGCTCCGGCAAGAAGGGGGCGAAGGCGTGAGCCTCGCCGTCGCCGGTTCCGGCGCCTTCGGCACCGCGCTGGCGGTGGCGCTGGGCCGCACCGGCGCGGCGGTCACCCTCTGGTCCCGCGACCCCGATCAGGCGCGCGTGATGGTGGAGACCGGGCGGAACGACCGCCGCCTGCCCGGCGTGGATCTGCCTGACACGGTCACACCCACCGGCGACGCGGGCGCCCTCGCCACCAGCAAGACCGTTCTTCTTGCCATGCCGATGCAATCCCTCGCCGGGTTCCTCGACGCGCACGGCTCCACGCTCGATGGCCGCGCCCTCGTCGCCTGCTGCAAGGGGATCGACCTGACCCGCCTCGAAGGGGCAAGCGCGCTGATCGCCCGCGCCTGCCCGGCGGCGGTGCCCGCCGTGCTGACCGGGCCGAGCTTCGCCGCCGACATCGCCAAGGGCCTGCCGACCGCCCTGACGCTGGCCTGCGCGGACGAGGCCGCGGGTGCCCGGCTGCAGGCGCAGCTCTCTACCCCCATTCTCAGGCTCTATCGCAGCCCGGACGTGATCGGCGCAGAGCTGGGTGGCGCGCTGAAGAACGTCATCGCCATCGCCGCAGGGGTCGTCATCGGCGCCCGGCTGGGCGAAAGCGCCCGCGCCGCGCTGATCACCCGCGGCTTCGCCGAGATGCAGCGCCTTGCCCTCCGCCTCGGCGCGCGGACAGAGACGCTCGCCGGCCTGTCCGGTTTCGGCGACCTGGTCCTCACCTGCACGTCCGAGCAGTCGCGGAACTTCCGCTTCGGCATCGCGCTGGGTCAGGGCACCGCCTTCGACACCTCCGTCACCGTCGAAGGCGCCGCCACCGCCCGCGCCGCCACGGCACTGGCGCAGAGCCTTTCCATCGACATGCCGATCACCGGCATGGTCGCCGCCCTCCTCGACCAGCGGATCGGCATCCGCGCGGCCGTGGAGGCGCTGATGTCCCGCCCTCTCAAACAGGAGTGATCCATGCGCGTCGCGCTCATCTGCCGGGACAAGCCCGGCGCCCTTCAGACCCGGGTCGACAATCGCCAGGCCCATCTCGACTACATCGCAAGGACCGGGGTGGTGGAATTCGCCGGCCCCTTCCTTGATGCCAAGGGCGGGATGTGCGGGTCCCTGGTGATGCTCGACGTGCCGGACATGGCGGCGGCAGAGGCCTGGGCGGCGGCCGATCCCTATGCGAAGGCCGGGCTTTTCGCCGATGTCTCGCTGCAGGAATGGAAGAAGGTGATCGGCTGATGGCCTACTGGTTGTTCAAATCCGAACCCGACACCTGGTCCTGGGACCAGCAGGTGGCCAAGGGCGCGGAAGGCGAGGAATGGAACGGCGTGCGCAATTACCAGGCGCGCAACAACATGCGGGCGATGCAGCTGGGCGAGAGGGGATTCTTCTACCACTCCAACCAGGGCAAGGAGATCGTCGGCATCGTCGAGGTCTCGGCCCTCTGCCACCCCGACAGCACGACGGAGGATCCGCGCTGGGAATGCGTCGACATCCGCGCGGTCCGGCCGGTGCCGAACCCGGTCAGCCTCGACATGTGCAAGGCGGATCCGCGGCTGGCCGATATGGTGCTGGTGAACAACTCCCGCCTTTCCGTCCAGCCGGTAAGCGAGGCGGAATGGAAGGTGATCTGCGAGATCGGCGGCGTAGAGGGCTAAGCGGCCCTCAGCCGTAGATCTTCTCGCGGCCGAGCTGCTTGACCAGCAGGTAGCAGAGGACGGCGCGGGACTTGCGCGGCTCGCCCCGGCCGTAGGTGTCCAGCGCGGCCTCAATCGCGTCCTGCAGGCGCGGGTGATCGGGCAGGTTCAGCTTGCGGATCAGGAAGTTCGACTTCAGATGCGCCAGCGCCGCCGGGTCGCCATCGTCCAGTATCTCGCCCTCGGGATCGAAGATCGCCGGGCCGCAGCCGATCGTCACCTTCTCGAGCAGCGCCATATCCGGCTCCATGCCGCATTTGCTGCGCAGTTCACCCGCGTATTTCGCGATCAGGTCGTCTCGCTTTCCCATCCTGTCCCTCGTCCCGGCGCGTCACGGGCCCGAGTCTAGGGGAGGAGCCGCCGCGCCGGAAGGGAAATGTCGGCGGCAGGGGACGGCCCGGGCGAATGGAAAAGGGCCGGCCCGTCGCCCGGCCTGCCCCTCCCGAATCCTCGCCCCGACGGGCGCTCAGTAGCGGTAATGCTCCGGCTTGAACGGGCCTTCCGGGGTCACGCCGATATAGCTCGCCTGTTCCGAGGAAAGCTGCGTCAGCTTCACCCCGATCCGGCCGAGGTGCAGGCGCGCGACCTTCTCGTCGAGATGTTTCGGCAGGATGTAGACGCCGGGCTTGTATTCGTCGCCCTTGGTGTAAAGCTCCATCTGCGCCAGCACCTGGTTGGTGAAGCTTGCAGACATCACGAAGCTCGGGTGCCCGGTGGCATTGCCGAGGTTCAGCAGGCGGCCTTCGGACAGCAGGATGATCCGGTTGCCCGAAGGCATCTCGATCATGTCCACCTGGTCCTTGATGTTGGTCCATTTGTGGTTGCGCAGTGCGGCCACCTGGATCTCGTTATCGAAATGGCCGATGTTGCCGACGATCGCCATGTCCTTCATCTCGCGCATATGCTCGAGCCGGATCACGTCGCGGTTGCCGGTGGTGGTGATGAAGATGTCGGCCTTGGCGACCTCGTCTTCCAGCAGCACCACCTCGAACCCGTCCATCGCCGCCTGCAGCGCGCAGATCGGGTCGACCTCGGTCACCTTCACCCGGGCGCCGGCGCCGCGCAGCGAGGCGGCGGAACCCTTGCCGACATCGCCATAGCCGCACACCACGGCGACCTTGCCGGCCATCATCACGTCGGTCGCGCGGCGGATGCCGTCGACCAGGCTCTCGCGGCAGCCGTACTTGTTGTCGAACTTCGACTTGGTGACCGAGTCGTTCACGTTGATCGCCGGGAAGGGCAGCAGGCCCTTCTTGTGCAGATCGTAAAGGCGGTGAACGCCGGTCGTCGTCTCTTCCGACACGCCCTGGATCGCGTCACGCTGCTTGGTGAACCAGCCGGGGCTTTCGGCCAGCCGCTTCTTGATCTGGTTGAAGAGGCAGACCTCCTCGTCGCTGGTCGGAACCGCGATCAGGTCCTTTTCGCCCGCCTCGACCCGCGCGCCGAGCAGGATGTAGAGCGTCGCGTCCCCGCCGTCGTCGAGGATCATGTTCGCCGTCCCCCCCGCGAAGCGGAAGATCTGGTCGGTATAGGCCCAGTACTCCTCCAGGCTCTCGCCCTTGACGGCGAAGACCGGGGTGCCGCCCTCGGCGATCGCCGCCGCCGCGTGGTCCTGGGTCGAGAAGATGTTGCACGACGCCCAGCGGACATCCGCGCCCAGCGCCTTCAGCGTCTCGATCAGCACGGCGGTCTGGATCGTCATGTGCAGCGAGCCCGCGATCCGCGCGCCCTTCAGCGGTTTCGACGTGCCGAATTCCTCGCGCAGGGCCATCAGGCCGGGCATCTCCGTCTCGGCAATGTCGAGCTCCTTGCGCCCGAAAGCGGCCAGCGACATGTCCTTGACGATGTAATCCTTCGGCATCGCCGTACTCCTTCACAACATCCGGTTTCGCGGTGAGATAGCATTGGCGACCGGTGGCGACAATGCCGGGCCCCTGGGCGCAATTCCGGCGGGCCAGGGCACGGCTCGCTTGATCCCGCCCGCCCCGGGATGCGAACAGGGGGCAGGGCAGAACAGACAGGGGCGGAGATGAAGCAACCACGCGCATGGCAAAGGATGCTGTCGGGCCGCCGGCTTGACCTCTTGGACCCGACCCCGGTCGATATCGAGATCGAGGATATCGCCCACGGCCTTGCCTTCGTCGCCCGCTGGAACGGGCAGACGGTGGGCGACTGGCCCTATTCGGTGGCCGAGCATTCGCTGCTGGTGGAAGAGATCTTCGCCCGCCAGAACCCGGGCATCGAGGCGAAGTGGCGGCTGGCGGCGCTGCTGCACGACGCGCCGGAATACGTGCTGGGCGACATGATCAGCCCGGTGAAGGCCGCCGTCGGCAAGGATTACGGCGAGCTTGACGCGCGGCTGACCGCCGCCGTCCACCTGCGCTTCGGCCTTCCCGCGCAGCTTCCGGTACAAATCAAGAAGAAGATCAAGGCGGCGGACAAGGTTTCCGCCTGGCTGGAGGCGATCCAGATCGCCGGCTTCACCAAGCCGGAAGCGGACCGCTTCTTCGGCCGGCAGGATTACAACCTCGTCTCGACACTGGAGATCCGGCTGCGCCCGCCGGTGGAGGTGCGGGCGGATTATACCGCCCGCCACCTGGCGCTTCTCGCCGCGGCATAGCCGCAGGTCAGATCAGCAGATCGTCGGGCGACTTGCCGGCCTTCAGCGCGGCTTCCATCCATTTCGGCTTGCGGCCGCGGCCGGTCCAGGTCTGCGTCGGATCCGCCGGATTGGCGTATTTGGGCGGCGCGCTGCCGCGTTTGCGGGTGCCCGCGGCCACGGTCAATTCAGACAGGTTGAAGCCGAGACGTTTCGCCGTCTCTTCCAGTTCGGCCACGGCCTCGCGCTTGCGCCGTTCCTCGAAGGAGGCAATGGCGCGGGAAACCTGGGCCTGCAGTTCTTTCAACTCTTTGAGAGAAAGGGAATTCAGATCGATTTGCAAGGTGTCTACCCCGTTCGTTGAGATGCGCACACAATGGGAACGCGAATTACGACTTATTTCCATTAAACCTAATTTTTGGTTAATGGAAGAGGAGACCCGCAATCGACTTTATTTGATTCGGACTTTTTGCGCCGCCGGTTATTTCGGCGAGCGCTTCGCCAGGATCCGCTGAAGCGTGCGCCGGTGCATGTTCAGCCGCCGCGCCGTTTCCGAGACATTGCGGTCGCAAAGCTCATAGACCCGCTGGATATGCTCCCAGCGCACCCGGTCGGCCGACATCGGGTTTTCCGGCGGCGGCGGCAGCGCCTCGCCATTGGCCAGAAGGGCATTGGTGATGTCATTGGCATCGGCCGGTTTCGACAGGTAATCGATTGCGCCGATCTTCACCGCCGCGACGGCGGTGGCAATCGCGCCGTAGCCGGTCAGCACCACGATACGGCAGTCCGGCCGCTTGTCGCGAAGCATCTCTACAACGTCGAGCCCGTTGCCATCCTCCAGCCGCAGGTCGACCACGGCATAGGCCGGCGGGCGCGATCCGGCGATCGCCTTTCCGGCCGCAACGCTTTCCGCCGTCTCCGGAACAAAGCCGCGTTTTTCCATTGCCCGGGCAAGGCGTTTGACGAACGGCTCGTCGTCATCGACCAGAAGAAGCGAACGATCCGCCCCTAGCTCGGCCCGCTCTTCGGCGTCCTGCGCGTCCGACATGTTCCACTCCTGGCGTTCTTGATGTCCCGCCAGTTGTTCTATGGCGAAGGCGGGGTGCGGTCAAACGCCGCGCGCATGGGCGACGAAACAGGCGACGCTGTCGGCCATTGCCTTGGCGGAAATGTCACTGCGGTAGAACTCCGCGAAACCGGTTCCCGGCAGCATCAGGTAGGTATTGGACGAGTGGCTGACGGGGTAATTCGGCTGGCTCTGATCGCCAAGCTTGAAATAGACGTGATAGGCCCGTGCCGCCGCCTTCACTTCATCCGGCGTTCCCGTAAGGCCGATCATCTTGGGTGAAAAGCTCTGCGTATATTCGCGCATGACTTGTGGCGTGTCGCGTTTCGGGTCCACCGAAATGAACACCGGCGTCACATTATAGCCCCGTTCTGCCAGCAGATCGCTTGCCTCGGCATTGCGCGCATTGTCGACAGGGCAGACATCGGGGCAGGAGGTATAGCCGAAATAAACCAGCACCGGCCCCCTGATCACGTCCTTGTCGGTTACCGTCCGGCCGGATCCGTCGATCAGCGTGAAGGGCCCGCCGATCGTGGCCCCCGCGTCGCTGAAGGGGCGGCTGCGGCAGGCCGCGAACGGGTCGCGCCCGGCGCCGGTCCAGACCATGACACCCAGTCCCAGCAGCAGGGCCGCCGTCAGCCCCGCCGCCACAATCGCATAAACCCGGGTCATGCCCGCCTCTCCCTACTCATGCGCGCCTCATTGATCCCACCTGGGCCGGCGTCTAACAATAGGACAGACTGACCCGCCCGAAGGCCCGCCCGTGATCGCCTCCCCTCCTCCCGGCCTTGCCCTGCGCGACACAAGAAGCGACTGGGTCCGCATCCGCACCCTGGTGCTGCTGCGCTGGATGGCGATCTGCGGCCAGCTCGCCGCGCTTTCGGTCGCGGTCTTCGTCTACCGGCTGCAGATCGAGTTCGGGCTCTGCCTGCTCGTCATCGGCGCCTCGGTGGTGGCCAATCTCGCCGCGGGCTTCATCCTGCCCTCCAACAAGCGCCTGTCGGAAGGCGAGGCGCTTCTGACGCTGCTCTTCGACATCACCCAGCTCGCGGCGCTTCTTTACATGACCGGCGGGCTGGACAATCCCTTCGCGCTGCTGATCCTCGCGCCGGTGACGATCTCGGCCACCGCGCTGCAGCTGCGCACCACCGTGGTGCTCGGCGCCGCCGCCGCCGCGCTGATCACGGTGCTGGAGCTTTACGCCCTGCCGCTGCGCCTGCCCACCGGCGCGCCGCTCGCCGTGCCGCCGACCCTGCGCTTCGGCTTCTGGGTCGCCATCGTCACCGGCATCCTGTTCATGGCGGTCTATTCCCGCCGCGTCGCCTCCGAGATCCGCTCCATGTCCGAGGCGCTGCTGGCCGCGCAGATGGCGCTCGCCCGCGAGCAGAAGCTGACCGACCTCGGTGGCGTGGTCGCCGCCGCCGCGCATGAGCTGGGCACGCCGCTCGCCACCATCAAGCTGGTCTCCACCGAGCTGATGGAGGAGCTGAAGGACGACCCCGACCTCGCCTCCGACGCAGAGCTGATCCGCCAGCAGGCCGACCGCTGCCGCGACATCCTCCGCTCCATGGGCCAGGCCGGGAAGGACGACCTGCAGATGCACTTCGCCCCGGTGGCCGAAGTCATCCGCGAAGCCGCCGAACCGCACATGGCGCGCGGCAAGACGATCGAGCTCTCCGCCCACCCGATCCGCGACGGCGCCGCCCGCCAGCCGACGATCCAGCGCCGGCCGGAGATCGTCCACGGCCTGCGCAACCTGGTGCAGAACGCAGTGGATTTCGCCCGCTCCACCGTCTGGGTAGAGGCGGAGTGGACCGCGCGCAGCCTGTCCATCCGCGTCATCGACGATGGGCCGGGCTATCCGCCGAACGTGCTCGGCCGGATCGGCGACCCGTTCATCCGCGCCCGCGGCGAGGCGCAGCCCGACCCGGAGCGGCCGGAATACGAGGGCATGGGCCTCGGTCTCTTCATCGCCAAGACCCTGCTGGAGCGCTCGGGAGCCGAGCTGAGCTTCGCCAACGCCGCGCCCCCCACTCCCGCCGCCGCCCCGGCCGGGGGCAGCCCCTCCGGCCCCGAACGCAGCGGCGCCATCGTCGAGGTGATCTGGCCCCGCGACAGGATCGAGGCAGAGGCCCCGGCCGCCCTTGGCCGGAACCGCCCGATCACGGCCTAGGCCGCTGTAGGCGAATCCCCCCCCGGGTGTCCCATGTGCCCTGGTCGGGCGGCGGGCGCGTTCGGCCCCGGTGACCCCCCTGGCGGATCCGGGAATTGGCCCAAATCCGGGGTCGCCGCCGGGCGGTTGCACCACCATCCGGATCACGATTCCCTTCCGGCGCAGCGCATTAACACACTGTTAACCTTTTCAACCTCTGGTTTTAACTTCGAACCCACGCAGATGGGCAGGATGGGAAAAGGTCTATGCCAGTTATCCACTTTTTTACGATTGTTACCGCCTCCGTAACTGCCGCTATGGTTGTTCTTGCCTACTTGCAGCCCACGATGAACCGGTCACGCCGGCGACACGGGGCCGAGGCCGGGGCGCCCTGCGTCTTCCTCTTCGACCGCGCCGAGCTGCTCGACGCCACGGACGGCGCGCGCGCCCTCCTGGCGGCCAGCCCGTTGGACGGCGACGCCTGGACCCGGTTCCTCGCCTTCGCCGCGCCGCGCTTCCTGGGGGTGGAGGAAAAGCTGGCCCGGCTCGCCGATCTTGGCCGCCTCTGCCTTCCCGCCGCCAGCCGAACCCCGATGACGCTCCGCGCCGAATGGCATGCCGGCCTGATCCGCATCGTCATCAGCCAGCAGCCCTGCACGGATGGCGCCGAGGCCAGCGACGGCCTCGACCGCCAGGCGATGGAGGAAGAGGTGGAGACGCTGCGCAGCACGCTCGACCGCGCGCCCCTGCCGGTCTGGCGCGAGGATGCCACCGGCACCGTCACCTGGGCCAACCGCCCCTACATGGATCTCGCCGGCCGCCTCGAAGGCCGGGGCGATGTGCCCGCCTGGCCGCTGCCCGCGGTCTTCCCCGGGGGCGACGGCGCCACGGCCCGGCGCCGCCACGAACTGGCCCTGCCCGGGCAGGAGGACCCCGGCTGGTACGATATCCTCAGCTTCCCGCAGGGCGGCGACCGGATCCATTATGCCCTGCCCGCCGACGAGGCCGCCCATGCCCAGGCGGCCTTGCGCAGCTTCGTGCAGACCCTCACCAAGACCTTCGCGCATCTCACCATCGGCCTCGCCATCTTCGACGGCAAGCGCCAGCTCGCGCTCTTCAACCCGGCCCTGATCGAGCTGACCGGCCTGACGGCGGAATTCCTGTCCTCCCGTCCCAGCCTGTTTAGGATGCTCGACGCCATGCGCGAGCACCAGATGCTGCCCGAGCCGCAGGACTACAAAGCCTGGCGGGCCGAGATCGTCGCCCTCGAACAGGCCGCCGCCACCGGCCAGTTCGAGGAGACCTGGACCCTGCCGGGCGGGCAGACCTACCGCGTCACCGGCCAGCCTCACCCCGACGGCGCGCTCGCCTTCGTGCTGGAGGACATCAGCGCCGAGATGACGCTGACCCGCCGGTTCCGCGCCGACCTGGAACTCAGCCACGCCGTCATCGACTGCTTCGACGAGGCGGTGGCCGTCTTCTCCCCCTCCGGTCTCCTGGTCCATGCCAATGCCGCCTATGGCGAACTCTGGCACGACGCGGCCGACGCCGGCGGCGACACCTCGATCACAGAAGCCGTGCGCTCCTGGCAGCGCCGCTCCTCAGTCTCGCCGGTCTGGTCAGAGGCGCGCGCCTTCGTGCTGGACAGCGGCGTGCGAAAACCCTGGCAAGGCGAGGCACGGCTCAGCGACGGGCGGCTCCTCGCCTGCCGGTTCGCCGCCCTGCCGGGCGGCGCGTCGCTGATCGGTTTCTCGATGGCCCGGGCGGACGGCACCCGCCGGCTGTCGGGCGTTGCCGGGGGCAAGCGCCAGACCGCCTGATCGCGCTTGCGGAGGTCCGCGCCCTCGGTCAGACTCGGGAGCATGAGCGCCGCCCGCCTTCGCATCCCCCTCGCCTCGGCCGAGGCCACCACCCGGCTCGGCGCCCTGCTCGCGCCGTACCTCGTGCCGGGCGATACGCTGCTCCTCTCCGGCCCGATCGGCGCAGGAAAGACCCATCTCGCCCGCGCCCTGATCCAGGCCCGCCTCGCCGCCGAGGGTCTGGCGGAAGACGTGCCCTCCCCCACCTTCACGCTGGTCCAGACCTATGTCGCCGGGGATGTGGAGATCTGGCACGCCGACCTTTACCGCCTCTCCGACCCGGCCGAGATCGCCGAGCTGGGGCTGGAGGATGCGTTCGAGACCGCGATCTGCCTGGTCGAATGGCCCGACCGACTCGGCCCCGACGCGCCCGCCGGCGCGCTGACGATCGACCTCGCCGCGACCTCCGACGGCCTTTCGCGCACCGCGGACCTGCACGGGCCGGAACGCTGGGCCCCGATCCTCGCCGCGATCTCGGGGGAGCGCGCCCTTGCCTGACCGCGCCCGTGACGCCACGGCCTTCTGCCGCGCCGCCGGCTGGGGGGAAGCCAGTCGCCGCTTCCTCGCCGGCGACGCCTCCGCCCGCCGCTACGAGCGGCTGACGCGGCCCGGCGGCGAAACCGCCGTCCTGATGGACGCGCCCCCCGGCTCCGGCGAAGACCTCCCCGCCTTTCTGCGCATCGGCGCCCACCTCCACGCCCTCGGCCTCAGCACCCCCACGGTGCTGGCCGAGGATCAGGCCCAGGGCTTCCTCCTCCTGGAAGACCTCGGCGACGCCCTCTTTGCCCGGGTGCTGGAGGCCGAACCCGCCCGCGAGGCCGAACTCTACACCGCCGCGACCGACGTGCTGATCCGCCTGCAATCGGCCCCGCCGCTCCCCGGCCTGCCGGTCTACGACACCCCCGCGCTGGCCGAGGCCGCAGGTCCCGCGATCACCTATTACCGCTTTGCCCTGACCGGCGAGCGCGACGACCCGGCCGCGCTCACCGCCGCCCTCCACGCGGCCCTCGACGCGCTGCCGCCACTCGCCCCGGTGATGATCCATCGAGACTATCACGCCGAAAACCTGCTCTGGCTGCCGGACCGGGAAGGCCTCGCCCGCGCCGGGGTCATCGACTTCCAGCTCGCCATGCTGAGCCACCCCGCCTACGACCTCGTCTCGCTCCTGCAGGACGCGCGCCGCGATATTTCGCCCGCGACAGAGGCCGCGATGATCGCCCGCTTCACCGCCGCCCGAGGCCTCGACCCCGCCGCCTTCCGCCGCGCCTACGATACCATCGGCGCCCAGCGCCACCTGCGCATCCTCGGCATCTTCGCCCGCCTCGCGCTCGAGGATCGCAAGACCGGCTACCTCGTCCACATGCCCCGGATCTGGCGCGACCTTCAGCGCTGCCTCGCCGACCCCGCCCTCGCGCCGCTGGCCCAGACCGTCGGCCGCCTCTTGCCCGCCCCCAGCCCCGAAGCCATCCAGCGCCTGACCGACCGATGCCAGACCTGCCCCACGCCCTGATGCTCTTCGCCGCCGGCCTCGGCACCCGCATGGGCGCGCTGACGGCCGACCGCCCGAAGCCGCTGGTAGAGGTCGCCGGCCGGCCCCTGATCGACCACGCCCTTGCGCTGGCCGATGCCGCCGGCGTCACCCGCATCGTCGCCAATACCCATTACCTGCCCGGCCAGATCGCCGCCCACCTCGCCCCCCGCGGCATCCCGCTCTCGCACGAGTCCGAGCGGCTGGAGACCGGCGGCGGCCTCAAGGCGGCGCTGCCGCTCCTTGGCCCCGGCCCGGTCTTCACGCTGAACACCGATGCCGTCTGGACCGGCGCCAACCCGCTTCTCGAACTCGCCGCCGCCTGGGATCCCGCGCGGATGGACGCGCTTGCCCTCGTCGTCCCGCAGGAAAACGCGCTGGGCCACCCGGGGCTCGGAGATTTCCTTCTCGATGCCGAGGGCCGCATCACCCGCGGCCGCGGCCCGATCTACGCCGGCGTCCAGATCATCAAGCCGGAGTTCGTCGCCGCCGTCCCCGACACGGTTTTCTCCATGAACAGGGTCTGGGACAGCCTGATCGCCAACGGCCGCTGCTTCGGCGCCGTGCATGACGGCCTCTGGTGCGACGTCGGCCGCCCCGAGGGCATCGCACTGGCCGAGGCGATGCTGGCAGGCGCCGATGTTTGATCCCGCCGCCCCCCGCATCTTCGGCCTTGCCCCCGGCGTGGACTTTCCCCGCGCCCTTGCCGAGGGCCTGCTGGCCCGCACGAAAGACCAGCCGCCCGAAGCGCTGGCCCGGGTCGAGATCTTCCTCAACACCGGCCGGATGCAGCGCCGCCTGCGGGGCCTTCTTGCCGAAACCGGGGCGCTGTTGCTCCCGAAGCTCCGCCTCGTCACCGACCTCGCCACGGACCCGGCCGCCGCCGCGCTTCCGCCCGCCGTTCCGCCGCTGCGCCGGCGGCTTGAGCTCACCCGCCTCACCGCGGCGCTTCTGGATGCAGAGCCCGACCTCGCCCCCCGCGCGGCCCTCTACGACCTCGCCGACAGCCTCGCGCGGCTGATGGACGAGATGCAGGGCGAAGCCGTCCCCCCAGAGGCGCTCGACACGCTCGACCTTTCCGAGCACTCCCGCCATTGGGACCGAAGCCTGAAGTTCCTCAAGATCGTCGCCCCCTTCTTCGGCCCCGAGGCCGAGCCCGATCAGGAGGCCCGCCAGCGCCGGATCGTGGAGGCGCTCGCCGCCCGCTGGCTGACGAACCCGCCCGATCACCCGGTGATCATCGCCGGCTCCACCGGCTCGCGCGGCACGACGCTCGCCTTCATGCGCGCGGTGGCGCAGCTTCCCCAGGGCGCCATTGTCCTGCCCGGCTTCGACTTCGACACGCCGGCGCCTGTCTGGGACAGCCTCGCCGATGCGATGACGGGCGAGGATCACCCCCAGTTCCGCTTCATGCGGCTCTGTTCCAGCCTGAACCTATCCCCCACCGAGGTTCGCCCCTGGACGGACACGCCCGCCCCCGACCCGGCCCGGAACCGCCTCGTCTCCCTTTCCCTGCGCCCCGCGCCGGTCACCGACCAGTGGATGCGCGAGGGCCAGCACCTGCCCGACCTGCCCGGGGCGACCGCCGCCCTCTCCCTCATCGAGGCCCCCGGCCCGCGGGCCGAGGCGCTGGCCATCGCGCTCCGCCTCCGCCGCGCGGCGGAGGACGGGCAGACGGCCGCCCTCGTCACCCCGGACCGGATGCTGACCCGCCAGGTCACCGCGGCGCTCACCCGCTGGGGCCTGCGCCCCGACGACAGCGCCGGCCAGCCGCTGCCGCTCTCGCCCCCCGGCCGGCTCCTGCGCCATGTCGCCGCCCTCTCCGGCCGCCGCCTGACGATGGACGCGCTGCTGACCCTGCTGAAGCACCCGCTCACCAACTCCGGCTCCGGCGCGCGCGGCGACCACCTGCGCTGGACCCGCGCGCTGGAAATTCACCTCCGCGCCTCCGGCCCCGCCTTCCCGGAGCCGGAAGGCCTGCTCGCCTGGGCCGAGGACAAGGACGACCCCGCCCTCACCGCCTGGGCCCGCTGGCTCGGCGCGGCCACCGGCGGGCTGGCGGAAACCGGAACGGAGCCGCTCGAAACCCATGTCTCCCGCCACATCGCCCGGGCGGAGGCACTGGCCTGCGGCCCCTCGGGCGAGGGCAGCGGAGAGCTCTGGCTGAAGGAGGCCGGGGCCACAGCCCGCACCGCGGTCGATGAACTCCTGCGCGAGGCGAAATACGGTGGCGAGATCTCCGCCTTCGATTACGAGGCCCTCTTCACCGCCATCCTGCAGCGGCACGAGGTCCGCAGCGCCGAAACCGTCCACCCGCAGATCATGATCCGCGGTACGATCGAGGCGCGAGTGCGCGAGGCCGGCCTCGTCATCCTCGGCGGGCTGAACGACGGGATCTGGCCGCCCAGCCCCGCGCCTGACCCCTGGCTGAACCGCCAGATGCGTCACGATCTGTCTCTGTTACTGCCCGAACGGCAGATCGGCCTCTCCGCCCACGACTACCAGCAGGCCGTCGGCGCGCCGGAGGTCATCCTCTCCCGCGCCATTCGCGACGACGAGGCGGAAACCGTCGCCTCCCGCTGGCTGAACCGGCTGACGAACCTGCTGGACGGCCTGCCCGCCCGCAGCGGGCCAGAGGCGCTGGCCGCCATGAAGGCCCGCGGCCGCCATTGGCTGGCGCTTGCCGAAGCGCTCGACGCCCCGCCCGAAGCCACGCCCCCGGCAAACCGCCCCTCCCCGCGCCCGCCGGTGGAGGCGCGGCCCAGGCGTCTCGCCGTCACCGGCATCCAGCGCCTGATCCGCGACCCCTACGCGATCTACGCACGCTACATCCTGCGCCTCTTCCCGCTCGACCCGCTCCACCCCGCGCCGGACCCCCGCCTGCGCGGCTCGGTCCTGCACGCGATCCTCGAAAAGTTCATCAACGAGCGCCGTGATGCGCCGGCGGAGGCCACGCAGGCCCGCCTTCTCGCCATCGCCGACGAGGTCATGGCAGCGGAAATCCCCTGGACCACCGCCCGCCGCCTCTGGCGGGCCCGGCTGGAGGCCGCCGCCCCAAGCTTCCTCGCGCTTGAACAAAGGCGCCCCGGCGCCCCCGCGCTGCTGGAGGAAAAGGGCGGTGCCGACCTCCCCGGCCTCGGCTTCACCCTGACCGCGAAGCCCGACCGGATCGACGAATTGCCCGACGGCAGCCTGCATATCCTCGACTACAAGACCGGCGCGCTGCCCAGCGCCCGCCAGCAGCGCGTCTTCGACAAGCAGCTGCTGCTGGAAGCCGCGCTAGCCGAACGCGGCGCTTTCAAAAGCCTCGGCCCGCGCCCGGTTTCGCTGGTCACCTACCTCGGCCTCACCCGCCCGGCGAAGGAATCGGCCATCGAGATCACGCCCGATCTGACCGCGCAGGTGTGGGAGGAGCTGGAGAGCCTGATCAGACGCTATTCCAGCCCGAAACTCGGCTACACCGCCCGCCGCGCGATGGAGCGGGAGGCCGACCGCTCGGATTACGACCACCTCGCCCGCTTCGGCGAATGGGACATGGCCGACGCTCCGAAGCCGGAGGATGTGCCATGACCCCCCGCGACCCGGCCACCGCCGCCCAGATCCGCGCCGCGAACCCCGGCACCTCGACCTGGCTTTCCGCCAATGCGGGCTCCGGCAAGACCAGCGTGCTCACGAACCGCGTGGCGCGGCTCCTGCTCGACCATGTGCCGCCCCAGCGCATCCTCTGCCTGACCTACACCAAGGCCGCGGCAAGCGAGATGCAGAACCGCCTCTTCAAGCTCCTCGGCTCCTGGGCGATGGCGGAGGACGAGGTGCTGGCCCGGAAGCTCGCGGGCCTCGGCGTGGAGGCCACGCCTAGCGCCGAGGACCTTGCCCGCGCCCGCCGCCTCTTCGCCCAGGCGATCGAGGCGCCGGGCGGGCTGAAGATCCAGACCATCCACTCCTTCTGCGCCGCCCTCCTGCGCCGCTTCCCGCTGGAGGCCGGGGTGACCCCCGATTTCGCCGAAATGGACGACCGCGCCGCAACGCTTTTGCGCGAGGAGATCGTGGAAGACCTCGCCACCGGCCCCTCCCTGCCGCTGGTCGACGCGATGGCCCGCCAATTGGGCGGGGGCGATTTCGCCACGCTCACTGCAGAGATTGCTGGCAATCGGGCTGGATTCGAGACGGAATTGACCCGGGGTGCCGCCCTTGCCCGCTTCGGCCTGCCCGCCGGCCTCACCCGCGCGGCGCTGGTGTCAGAGGTGCTGACCGGGGCGGAAGCGGCCTGGTGGCCGAAGCTGATCGAGGCGCTGAAAGCCGGCAGCAAGACCGACCTCAAGGCGGGCCATGACCTCTCCGCCATCGACCCCGCCGCCCCTGGTTTCGACGCGATCGAGACGCTGGAGGGCACGCTGCTTTTCGGCAAGTCGGCCGCCAACGCCTTCGGCGCGAAGATCGGCAAGTTCCCGACCAAGGCCACGCAATCCGCCCTCGGCGCCGTCCTGCCCGACCTCGAGGACCTGATGGAACGCGTCGCCGAGGCCCGCCCCCGCCGCCTCGCCCTGCAGACGGCGGAGCGCACGCTGGCGTTGCACCGCTTCGCCCGCGCCTTCCTCGCCCTCTACGCCCGGCGCAAGGCCGACCGCGGCTGGCTCGACTTCGACGACCTGATCCTGCGCGCCGCCGCGCTTCTGACCGACCCGTCGGTGGCGCAATGGGTGCTCTTCCGGCTCGACGGCGGCATCGACCACATTCTCGTCGACGAGGCACAGGACACCTCGCCCGCGCAATGGCAGGTGATCGCGCTTCTGGCGCAGGAATTCACCGCCGGGCGCGGCGCGCGGGAGGTCGCGCGAACCATCTTCGTCGTCGGCGACAAGAAGCAGTCGATCTATTCCTTCCAGGGCGCGGATCTTTCGGAATTCGACCGTATGCAGGCCGAATTCGCCGAAAAACTCGCCGCGGCCAGCCTGCCCCTCGCCCGGCTGACGCTCGACCATTCCTTCCGCTCCTCCCCCGCCCTCCTCCGCCTCGTCGACCTCACCTTCGACGAGCGCACCCATGCCGGCATCGGCGGCGAGGCCAGGCACCTCGCCTTCCACGAAGGCCTGCCCGGGCGCGCCGATCTCTGGCCCGTCATCCCCAAGGCCGAGGCGCCGGAAGACGGCGAGTGGTTCGACCCGGTCGACCGCATCACCGAAACCCACCACACCGCGCTTCTCGCCCGCCGCATCGCCGGGCAGATCGCCGGCCTCCTTGCCGCCGGCACCCGCATAACCGTGAAGGGCGAGGTCCGCCCCCTCTCCCCCGGCGACGTGCTGATCCTCGTCCAGCGCCGGTCGGAGCTGTTTCACGAGATCATCCGCGCGCTCAAATCCGCCGATCTCCCCGTGGCCGGCGCCGACCGGCTGAAGCTCGGCGGCGAGCTGGCGGTGAAGGATCTCGCAGCACTCCTGAATTTCATCGCCCTCGACGCCGATGACCTCTCGCTCGCCGCCACGCTCCGCTCGCCCCTTTTCGGCTGGTCGGAGGCGCGGCTCTACGCCCTCGCCCAGCCCCGCAAGGGCCTGCTGTGGGAGGCCCTGCGCGACGCGAAATCGGCCCATGTGGAGACGTTCGAGATCCTCACAGATCTCCGCGACGCCGCCGACTTCCTGCGCCCTTACGACCTGATCGAACGCATCCTGACCCGGCACGACGGCCGCCGGAAGCTGATCGCCCGCCTCGGCCCGGAGGCGGAGGACGGGATAGACTCCCTCCTCGCTCAGGCGCTGGCCTACGAGCGGATGGAGGTGCCAAGCCTCACCGGCTTTCTTGTCTGGCTGGAATCCGGCGAGGTCGAGGTGAAGCGCCGCCCCGATGCCGCGGGCGATCGCATCCGGGTTATGACCGTCCACGGCGCCAAGGGGCTGGAGGCGCCGCTGGTCATCCTGCCCGACACGATGGACCGCCGCCCGCCGCAGGAGGGCCGGATCATCGCCCTGCCGGACGGACCCGCCTGGCGCGCATCCACCGACGAGGCGCCGGACGCGATGGCCGACGCCAAATCCGCCCAGGCGCGGCGGCTGCAGGAGGAGCGCCTGCGCCTGCTCTATGTCGCGATGACCCGGGCGCAAAGCTGGCTCATCACCTGCGGCGCGGGCGACGATCCGGGACCGGACAGCTGGTACGGCATGATCCGGCAGGGAATGGAGCAGGCCGGCGCGACCCCCTGCGAAATCAGGGACGATTCCGGCCCGATGGAGGTTCTCCGCCTCGCCCACGGCACCTGGCCGGAGGATGGCGCCGCCGCCGGGGCCGCGGCTGCGGAAGCCGTGCCGCTGCCCGGCTGGGCCGCCCGCCCCGCGCCCCCGCCTGTCGAGCCGCCGCCGCCTCTCTCGCCCTCCGATCTCGGCGGCGCCAAGGCGCTTCCGGGTGAGGCTGAGGGCAGAGACGCCGAGCTTGCGTTGCGCCGGGGCCGCCAGCTGCACCTGTTGTTCGAGCATCTCCCCGCCCACCCGCAGGCAGACTGGCCGGCGCTGGCCGGCGCGCTCCTGTCCTCCGGCGACGATGCGGCGGAGGCGGTAGAGATCGCGACCCGCCTCGCGGAGGCACGGCGCGTGCTGACGGCCCCTGCCCTCGCGCCGATCTTCGCCACCCCGGCGCTGACCGAGGTCGAGATCGCAGCCGACTTCGCCGGCCGCCGCCTTCTGGGCGCGATCGACCGGCTCATCGTCGCCGCCGATTACGTGCTTGCCATCGACTACAAGTCGAACGCCGTGATCCCGGACAGGCCGGAAGACGTGCCCGAAGGCATCCTGCGCCAGATGGCCGCCTATGGCGCGGCGCTGGCGCAGGTTTACCCCGGCCGCCGGATCGCGCTCGCCGTGCTCTGGACGCAGGGTCCCAGCCTGATGGAACTGCCTCCAGATATTGTGGCCCGGGCCGCTGCGACCACGAGTACGTCTTGACGCACCAGCCCCCCCACCCTAGTTTCCTAGGCCGACCCCCCGTTCCAGGAGCACCCCCATGGCTACCGTCCCCGTCACCGATGCCACGTTCGATACCGAGGTTCGCGCCTCCGACATTCCCGTCGTCGTCGACTTCTGGGCCGAATGGTGCGGCCCCTGCCGCCAGATCGGCCCGGCGCTCGAAGAGCTCTCAGAAGAGCTCAACGGCAAGGTCAAGTTCGTGAAGGTCAACGTGGACGAGAACCCCGCCTCGCCCTCGCAGCTTGGCGTGCGCGGCATTCCGGCGCTGTTCCTGTTCAAGGATGGCGAGGTCGTCTCCAACAAGATCGGCGCCGCACCGAAGGCCTCGCTGGCCAGCTGGATCGCCGGCGCGGTCTGATTTCGGCCACAGGTCCTGACGAAGGGGCGCCCAGGCGGCGCCCTTTTGCATTTCGCGAAGATATTGATTTCAAACGCGACTTTCCGGCCAGGCAATACAACCGCAGGCCGTCATGGCCACGGGATGACCTTTCGCTTTGCACATGTGCGCCGCGATTGAGACGCAATCCCCCGGGATCAAGGACCCCGTTCCGTCATCCTCTCAGGGGGCCTGCCTTACCATGAAGACCTACGAGTTCCTCGCGCGTCGAAACTGGCCGAAGAGCTATACCGGGAAGATCCTCCTCGTCAGCTTCCTCGGCGTCCACGTCCCGATGATCGGCGCGGTCACCTATGTGCTGCTCGCCGATCCCACGCCGTTTTCGCAGGAAATCGGCATCCTGCTGGCCATGCTCGCCGCCACCCTTCTCGGCACCGCCGGCACGATGCTGGTGATGAATGCGCTTCTCGCCCCCGTTGTGGCGGCGACCAACGCGGCCGAGGGCTACCTGCGCGAGCGCAAGACCCCGCGGATGCCGACCCGCTACACCGACAGCGCGGGCGTGCTGATGGCCAGCGTCCAGGAATGCATCACCCGCCTCGACAGCGCGCTGGCCACCACCGAATACCAGCGCGAGGAGCTGGCCCGCGACCATTCCGAGAAGTTCAAGATGCTCGCCGGAATGCGGCACGACTTCCGCACGCCGCTGACCCATATCCTGGGTTTCGCCGAGCTGATGAAGTCGGAGGCGATCGGCCCGCTCGGCAACAAGGCCTATCATTCCTACCTGGAAAAGATCGGCGACTCCGGCCGCGACCTGCTGCAGACGCTGCAATCCGTGCTCGACCTCTCCGATGGCGAGGCCCGCCGCCAGCTCGACGAGGACAGCGAAAGCTTCGACATCGTCGCCATGGCGCGGGACGCGGTCAGCCTCGAACACCTCCACGCCGAGAAATGCGATATCGCCGTCTCGGTGGAAGCCCCGGCCGAACTGGCGCTCTACTCGGTGAGATCCGTGATGAAGAACCTGCTGGGCACGCTGCTGGACGCCACGATCACCGGCACCCCGGCCGGCCGCAGCGTCACCCTGCGGGTGAGCGAGGGCGGCTTCGGCACCTGTCTGGTGGCCGAAAGCCACGGCGGCCAGCTCTGCATCGAGGACGTGCCCGCCAACCTCGCCCATTTCTTCGGCACGCTGCCCAGTTCGGCCGGTGCGCCTTCGGCCAGGGCGGAGACCTCGACGCCGCTTACCGTGCGGCTGACCCTGATCGCGACGCTCGCCAAGGCCATCGGCGCCGAGCTGGCGATGGACCAGACCGCGGGCGAGGGCTTCCGCATCGCCGTCACCCTGCAGCCGCATCAGGCAGGCTACGCGATCGCCGCCGAATAGCCCCGCCCACGGGCACAGACGGAACCGCCGCCGGGGCCCGTGGCTCCGGCGGTTTTCCTTTGCAATCTGGCCGCTTCGGCCTCCCGCCCTTGCCCCTCAGCGCCCCGCCAGCCATATAGGCCGAAAGACAGGAGGCCCCTATGGCGGACGACAAATTCCCCGGCTGGCACGGCACGACGATCATCGCCGTGCGGCGCAACGGCAAGGTCGTGGTGGCGGGCGACGGGCAGGTGAGCCTCGGCAACACGGTGATCAAGGGCTCCGCCCGCAAGGTCCGCCGCCTCTCCCCCGGCGGGCGCGACATCGTCGCGGGCTTCGCCGGCTCCACCGCCGACGCCTTCACCCTGCTGGAGCGGCTGGAGAAGAAGCTCGAGGGCGCCTCGGGCCAGCTCGCCCGCGCCTGCGTCGAGCTCGCAAAGGACTGGCGGACGGACAAGTACCTCCAGAAGCTCGAGGCCATGCTGATCGTCACCGACGGCAAGGACCTCCTCGTCGTCACCGGCGCGGGCGACGTGCTGGAACCCGAAAATGACATCGCGGCCATCGGCTCCGGCGGCAACTTCGCGCTGGCCGCCGCCCGCGGCCTGATGGAGACGGACCTCGACGCCGAGGCCATCGCCCGCCGCGCCATGGCCATCGCGGCCGATATCTGCGTCTACACCAACGGCAACCTGACCGTCGAAGCCATCTCCGCCTGACCCCCCTGCATTTCCCGGCCGAACCCCTTCGGGGACGGCCCCCGGGGCGCGCGGGCGCCGCCGCCCCCTTGGACTCACCGGCCCGGATGCGTAGATGACAGGGCCAAGGAGACCCGAATGACCGACCTGACCCCCCGCGAGATCGTCTCAGAGCTTGACCGCTTCATCATCGGCCAGAAGGAAGCCAAGCGCGCCGTCGCCGTTGCGCTGCGCTCCCGCTGGCGCCGGCGCCAGCTCGACGGCGAGCTGCGCGACGAGGTCTATCCCAAGAACATCCTGATGATCGGCCCCACCGGCGTCGGCAAGACCGAGATCTCGCGCCGTCTCGCCCGCCTTGCCCGCGCGCCCTTCATCAAGGTCGAGGCGACGAAGTTCACCGAGGTCGGCTATGTCGGCCGCGATGTCGAACAGATCATCCGCGACCTGGTCGACAGCGCCATCCAGATGGTGCGCGAACACATGCGCGAAGACGTGAAGGCCAAGGCCCATTCCGCCGCGGAGGAGCGCGTGATCGAGGCCGTCGCCGGAACGGACGCGCGCGAACAGACGCGCGAGATGTTCCGCAAGAAGCTGCGCGACGGCGAGCTTGACGGCACGATGATCGAGCTCGACGTCCCTGACACGTCCAACCCGATGCCGATGTTCGAGATCCCCGGCCAGCCCGGCGCCAACATGGGCATGATGAACCTCGGCGACATCTTCGGAAAGGCCTTCGGCGGCCGCAAGACCCGCCGCCGGATGACCGTCGCCGACAGCTACGAGATCCTGCTTTCCGAAGAGGCCGACAAGCTTCTGGACGACGAGACCGTCAACCGCGCCGCGCTCGAAGCGGTGCAGGAAAACGGCATCGTCTTCCTCGACGAGATCGACAAGGTCTGCGCCCGCGCCGACGCCCGCGGCGCCGATGTCTCGCGCGAAGGCGTGCAGCGCGACCTCCTGCCGCTGATCGAGGGCACGACGGTCTCGACCAAGTACGGCGCGGTGAAGACCGATCACATCCTTTTCATCGCCTCCGGCGCTTTCCACATCGCAAAGCCTTCGGACCTTTTGCCGGAACTGCAGGGCCGCCTGCCGATCCGCGTCGAGCTGCGCGACCTGACCGAAGGCGATTTCGTCCGCATCCTGACGGAGACGGACAACGCCCTGACCCGGCAATATACCGCGCTCCTGGCGACCGAGGGCGTAACCGTCACCTTCAGCGAAGACGGCATCGCGGCGCTGGCCCGGATCGCCGCGGAAGTGAACCGCAGCGTGGAAAACATAGGCGCCCGGCGGCTCTACACCGTCATGGAGCGGGTGTTCGAAGAGCTCAGCTTCACCGCCCCCGACCGCTCTGGCGAGGCGATCACCGTCGATGCCGCCTTCGTCGACAAGAACCTGGGCGAGCTGACCAAGAGCACCGACATCAGCCGCTACGTGCTCTAGCGGCCAGCCGCGCGTCCCGCGCGGAAGGGCCGGCAGGGGGCCGCCACCCGGCCCCGGCCGCGCCCTTGACCCCGCCTCGTCCACAGGCGCATATCGCCTTCACCCGCGCCCCTGCCGGCAAGGTCCATGGTGAAGCCGCTCGCAAAGGCCCTCCTCATCCTTCTGCTTCTCGCCGCCGCGGCCCTTGCGACGGCGCTCTACGCGACGCCCTCCGTCTCTGACGCGCGGGCCCGGGCCGACGCCCGCGCGCAGCTCCACGGCGGGATCACCCCCGCACCAGCACCGCCCCGGCGCTTCGTCACCGCGCTGGTCGCGACCGAGGATCAGCGGTTCTTCTCGACGCTCGACCCCGGCATCGATCCTTTCGCGGTGTTCCGCGTCGGGGTGGAAACGCTCGCCGGGCACCACGGCGATCTCGGCGGCAGCACGATCACTCAGCAGCTGGCCAAGATGCTTTACAGCCCGCATCGCCGGGACCTCGCCGCCAAGCTGCGCGAGGTGGCGCTGGCGCTGAAGCTCAGCGCCACCTATTCCCGGCCCGAGATCCTCGCGATGTATGCCAATGTCGCCTATTACGGCGATCGCTATTACGGGCTGACCGCTGCCGCCTGCGGCTATTTCGGCAAGCGGCCGGCGGATCTCAGCTGGGCCCAGGCGGCGATGCTGGCTGGCGCCGTCAACGCCCCTTCCTTCGACGATCCCCGGCGGCACCCGGACCATGCGCGCGCCCGGCAGGCGCATGTCTTTTCCCGCCTCGTCGCCGTCGGCGCGCTCACCCCGGCAGAGGCGGCGGCCGCCCGCGCGGAACCGCTGGGCCTGGTTCCCCGTGGCACCGGCTGCACCGGCTAGGCCGAAACGCCGGTGCGATGCGGTGACAAAGCGGTGCAAAAGCGGTGCTATTACGGTATCGGTTTTTTGGAGCGCTCCCAATCGGTTGACCCCATTTTCTCGGCGCAGCTCAGCTCCGCCGCGCGCGCCTGAAACCCTTCGTTAACCGGCGCGCTGGCCATGGCGGCGCGCCTGTCGTATCCGTGAGGGGCGGAAGGGAAGAGGAGCCGGGGCCATGCGGATCATCCTGTCGCTCTGCTGCGCGGTGCTTCTTGCGGCCTGCGCCCCACGCGGGCAGATCACGCTCGACCCCGCCGCCGCGACGCTCGGCGACGCCCGCCCGATCTTCGTCGGCACCACCCGCCAGCTCGACCCCGTCACCGGCCAGTTCACCAGCGCCCGCAGCGCGCAGGTGGATTACGCCCGGCTCACCGTCTCGGTCCCGCCGGAGCGGGCGCTCGGCACCATCACCTACCCGCCCGAGGGGCAGAAACCCAATGCCGCCAAAGACTTCCTGACCACCGCCGAGACGCTCTACCCCGGCCCCACCGCGTTCCGCGCGGCTCTCGCCAAGGCCCTCGCCGCCCGGCCCGCGGCCCAGCGAGAGGCAATGGTCTATGTCCACGGCTTCAACAACACCTTCGCCGAAAGCGTCTACCGGCTGGCCCAGATCAGCCACGACCTCGCGGTGCCTGCGGTGCCGGTCGCCTATGCCTGGCCCTCCGCCGCCAATCCGCTCGCCTATGCCTACGATCGCGACAGCGTCCTCTTCGCCCGCGACGGGCTGGAGCGGCTCCTGACCCAGATCGCCCGCGCCGGCGCCCGCCGGATCCTGCTCGTCGGCCATTCCGTCGGTTCCGAACTGGTGATGGAGGTGCTGCGCCAGATGCGTCTCGACGGCAACCGGGCCGTCATGTCCCGCCTCTCCGGCGTGGTGCTGATCTCCCCCGATCTCGACGTCGACGTCTTCCGGTCCGAGGCCCTCCGCATAGGCCAACTACCTCAGCCCTTCGTCATCTTCACCTCGCGCCGGGACCGTGCGCTGGCGCTGGCCGCGCGGCTGACGGGGGAACGGCAGCGGCTCGGCAACCTTACCGATGTGAAGCGGCTGGAGGATCTGAAGGTGACGGTTCTGGAAGTCGGCGCCTTCTCGCAGGGTGTGGGGCATTTCACCGCCGCCACCTCGCCCGCGCTGATCCGGATTCTTCAGCGGGTCAATGACTTGAACCAGGCCTACGCGCTTGATCCCGCCGCCCGGCTGGGGCTTCTGCCGGGCGCGGTGCTGAGCGTGCGCAAGGCGACGCAAGTGGTTCTGATCCCGCGCGGGGCGCCCTGATCGGGCTCAGCGCGGCCGGCGGAGATAGACGTAGAACGCCCCGGCCCCGCCATGGCGCAGATGCGCCTCGGTCACCTGCAGCACCACCGGCGCCAGCGGCGCCTGGGCCAGCCAATGCGGCACCTGCCGGCGCAGCGCGCCCGGCCGCTCGAAGAGCGTTGGCCCCTCGGCACCGCCCCGGCCCTTGCCGGTTATCACCAGAACCAGCCGAAGACCCGCCGCGTGGGCGTCGAGGATGAAGCCGTTCAGCCGCGGATGCGCCTCGGCAAGCGTCATTCCGTGCAGGTCGATCCGGGCCTCGGGCGCAAGTTTGCCGCGGCGCATCTTGGTGTGGGTCTTGGCATCCATCCGCAGCGGCGGCGGGGCCGGGCGCTCTACCGCCGGCGCGGCGGCGGCCGGGGCTGGGCGGCGCTGCGGGGCCGTCTTCCGCGCTGGCTCGGTCTGCGGCGGCGCTTCGGGGGCGGGCGCCACCGCCGCCTCTGTCAGACGGCCACGCTGGCGGTGAAGCGGGGCGACGGTACCTGCCACCGACCGCCACAACGCTTCTTCCTCCGGCGACAGCCCGCGTGGCGGGCGGCGCCTCATTCCCGCGCCTCCGCCATGGTCACTTCGATGGGCTTGAGCACATACATCCGCCCCGGATCGCGCATCCGCCCGGCAATCCGGCCCGCCTTCGGACCGGAGCCGATGAAGACATCTGCCCGCCATGGCCCCTTGATCGCGGTACCGGCATCCTGCGCCACCATCAGCCGGTGCATTGGATGCGCCCCGCCGATCGACACCCAGACCGGCGCGCCAAGCGGCACATAGCGCGGATCGACGGCGAGGCTGCGGCCCGCTGTCACCGGCACATGCATCGCGCCGTAGGGGCCAAGGTTGGCCGGAAGGTGCAGTCTGTGAAAGAACACAAAGGAGGGGTTCGACCACAGCAACGCCTGGCCCTCCTCCGGATGGGCCCGCACCCAGTGGGCGATGGACTGCGCCGAGACGGCGGAGGCCGGCAGCAGCCCGCGCCGTGCCATCTCTCGCCCGACGGAGCGGTAGGGCTGGCCATTCTTGGCGGCGAACCCAACGCGCATAACCGTGCCATCGGGCAGCAGCAGGCGGCCCGAGCCCTGAATCTGCAGGAAGAAGACCTCCACCGGATCGGCAAGCCAGGCAAGTTCCAGCCCGCGGCCCTTCAGAAGGCCCCGGGATTCGATCGCCTTGCGGCTATACCAGCGGTGGCCCGGCACAAGCTCTGGCGGCTTGGCGTAGATTGGATAGGCAAACCGCGCCGTCCGAACGGGCGAGGCCGCGATCTCCGGTTCGTAATAGCCGGTGAAAAGCGTGCGGCGGCCCGTGCCGACCCGCTCGAGCCGGAAGTATCGCTCGAAAAAGGCCCGGGCATCGCCGGCTTGCGACGCAGCGTCGCAGGCCTCGCGCCAGGCCGGGCGCTCCATCTGCGGGCAGCTTTTTCGAAACGCAGCCAGCGCCGCCGCCTGATCGTCGGCGGACCAGCCGACCAGGTCGTGAAACCGAAGCGGCTTCGCCCGTCCCGGCGCGGCGGGCCCGAGGGTCACCGCGGCAAGCGCCGTGATGAGCGCGGCGCGGCGGGCACGTCTCATTCCCCGGTTTCGGCCAGCTGCCAGTTCGGATCGGAGGCGCCCATCTTGCGCGAGAAGGTCCAGACGTCCTTCTGGCGGCGGATCTCCTGCGGATCGCCTTCTACGATATCGCCCTTCGCGTCACGCACGACCGAGGTGATCTCGCCCACGAAGCGGACGCTGATCTCTGCGGTGCGGGAGGCCTCGTCAAAGCTGGCCTCGGTCAGCGCGATCTCGCGGATTCCGATGAAATTCGCTTCGATCACAAGGCCCTTGGCCTTCCGGCTGTCGACGATTTCGTGGAAGCTCGCCGCGACCTGCGGCGAAAGGAAGCGTTCGACCGGGGCAAGATCGCCGTTCTGGAAGGCCATCAGGATCATCTCGTAGGCACCCCGCGCGCCGCGCAGGAATTCGCCGACGCCAAAGCTCGGCTCCACCCGCTTCATCGCGGCGAGCGCCATGGCGGCGGGGCTGCCCGCGGTCACGTGATCGGTGATGTCGTCATCGCCGGCGCCCGGGGTCGTGTTGACGAGCCGCGGCACCGGTCGCTCAGTCTTGTCGGGCGCCACCGGCAGGGCAGGGCGCTCGAACCCGTCGCGGGTGCCAAGAACGCTCTTGAGCCGCAGGATCAGGAAGATCGCGACCCCCGCGAGCACGATGAGCTGTATGATGGCGCTGTTCATCAAGACCTCGTTAGCCTATCCGGGTTGGTATCCGCGGCCTGCGTTTCCTATGTAGGGTACGTGTGCCGGCAAGTCTACCTCGGCCCCGGCTGACAAGGAGTTCATGGATGCCCATTCTGGCCCTTCTGGTGCTGCTTCCGATGATCGAAATCGGACTTTTCGTCACGCTCGGCGCCTGGATCGGGCTGTGGGGTACGCTGGGCATCGTTCTTGCCAGCGCGCTTCTGGGTGCCTCGGTGATCCGGCGTCAGGGTTTCGTGACCATGCTGGAGGTGCGCGAGGCGCTGCAGATGCGCCGCGATCCCGGTCCGAAGCTGGCCGATGGCGCCCTGACGGTGCTGGCGGGCGTGCTGCTGATCGTGCCGGGCTTCTTCACGGATGCGGTCGGGCTTCTGCTACTGGTCCCGCCGCTTCGGGCGGCGGTGATCGCATGGGGCGGGCGCAACATGCGGCTTCGCGGAATGGTGATCCAGTCGGGCCCGCAATCGCGCACGCAGGGCGACACGCGGCATGCCGACGCGTCGGCCGACACCATCGACGGCGACTTCTTCGAGGTCGACCCCTCCAAGCGGCCCACGCATCGGCCCTCTGGCTGGACACGGCATTGAATTGAGGGCCCCGCGCCCGCGCGCGGCATTGAGGCGGCCCCCCGGCCCTGCTAAGGAAGGCGCCGACACCGCGTTAAGACGCCTTTCCAACAGGAGATCCCGATGTCCGACAACGGCGCCGAGGCCGAGGGCCAACAGGTCCAGATGCAAATCCTCGCCCAGTTCATCCGCGACATTTCGTTCGAGAACGTGCTTGCCCAGAAGGGCATCCAGGGCGACCAGGTGACGCCGGACATCCAGGTGCAGGTCAGCCTCGACGCGCGCCGCCGCCCGGTGGATAACCAGTTCGAGGTGATCTCGAAATACCGCGTGGAGTCGAAGAACCAGGACTCCGGCGAGATGCTGTTCCTGCTGGAGCTGGAATATTCGGGCATCTTCCACGTCGAGGGCATCCCGGATGATCAGCTGCACCCGTTCCTGCTGATCGAATGCCCGCGGCTGCTGTTCCCTTACGTCCGTCGCATCGTCGGCGACATGACGACGGATGGCGGCTTCCCGCAGCTGAACCTCGACATGATCGACTTCATGGCACTCTACCGCCAGGAAATGGAGCGGCAGCAGGCCGTCGAAGGCGCCGCGCGCCCGTCCTGAACGCCCGCCTAGGCGCGCTTCAGCCAGATCGCGTCGCCGCCCAACCCCTCGATGAAGGCGGCATGGGCGGCGGACTCCTCCTCTGTGATCCGGGGGGAGAGGGGCTGCGGCCGCGGCCCCGGGCGCCAGTCCGCCTCGGCCCTGCCGCCGGTCGTGGCCCCCGTGCTGGCTGTCAGCCCGAAATCCGGCTGTCGCCCGCCGATCAGCTCCAGATAGACCTCTGCCAGGATCTCGCTGTCGAGCAGCGCGCCGTGCTTCTCGCGCGCCGAATTGTCGATGCCGAAGCGGCGGCAGAGCGCGTCGAGAGAGGCCGGCGCGCCAGGAAACCTGGAGCGCGCAATTGCCAGGGTGTCGAGCGCCTGGCTCATGGGCAGGGTGGGCAGTCCGGCCCAGCCCAGCTCCGCGTTAAGGAATTTCATGTCGAAGCTGGCGTTGTGGATCACCAGCTTTGCGTCGCCGACGAACTCCAGGAACTTCGGGCCGATCGCCTTGAACTTCGGCTTGCCGCGCAGGAAGTCGTCGCCGAGGCCGTGGACCTCGAATGCCTCGGTCGGCATCGCGCGCTCGGGGTCCAGATATTCGTGGAAGGTCTGGCCGGTCGGCATGTGGTTGAACAGCTCGACCGCGCCGATTTCCACGATCCGATGCCCCTCGGAGGGCTCGAAGCCGGTGGTTTCGGTGTCCAGAACGATCTCACGCATGGCGGCCCCCAATTCTCTTCACCAAGGCTCGCACGGCGGCGCGGGCCTCTTCAAGCCCGACCGTCTCGATCACGCAGTCCGCCCGGCGGCGCTTCTCTTCATCCGGCATCTGGCGGGCAAGGATCGCCTCCAATGCCGCCTCTGTCATGCCCGGGCGGGCCAGGACGCGGGCGCGCTGCGCCTCTGCGGGGGCGGAGACGACGAGAACCCCGTCAAGCGCGGCCTCGGCCCCGGTCTCGAAAAGCAGCGGAATGTCGAGAAGGAGGAGCGGCGCACTGCCATGCTCGGCGATGAATGCGGTGCGGTCGGCGGCAACGAGGGGATGAACGGCAGCTTCGATCCGCGCAAGCGCTGAACGATCGTTCGCAATCCATTCCTTCAGCGCGGCACGGTCCACGGCGCCGTCCTTGACCACCGCCGCGTGCAGGGATGCGAGGGCAGGGACAGCGGCCCCGCCCCTGGCGTACAGGCGGCGCACGGCCTCGTCCGCGTCCCAGACCGGCACGCCTTCCTCGGCGAAGAACCCGGCGGTGGTCGTCTTTCCCATGCCGATGGAGCCGGTGAGGCCCAGTAGGTAAGGCCGGCTCATGCCCCCAGGATCGCCTGCCGGGTGTCCTCATCGACATCCGGGCGTTTTCCGAACCAACGTTCGAATCCGGGCGCGGCCTGATGCAGGAGCATCCCGAGCCCGTCCACGGCGATGGCGCCGCGCGCCTCCGCCTCGTCAAGGAAATGCGTGCGCAGAGGAGTGTAGACGAGGTCGTTGACCACCGCGCCAGGCTTCAGCGCGTCGAGCGGGATCTTGAATTCAGGCTTTCCCACCATGCCGAGTGAGGAGGCGTTCACGACGGTCGCGCAATCCTCCATCATGTTGCCGGCCTGCACCCAATCGTAAACCGAAAGTTTGGCGCCGAAGTCGCTACGCAGCGTCTCGGCCCTGAGGCGGGTGCGGTTGGAGATGCGGATCTCCGGCACGCCGACCTCGATCAGCGCAGCAATCACCGCGCGGGCCGCGCCGCCGGCGCCGATCACCGCGGCGGGGCCGGATTGCGGATCCCAGTTCGGCGCGTGCTGGCGGAGGTTGGCAATGAAGCCTGCGCCATCGGTGTTGTCGGCGTGGATGCGCCCGTCCTTGCGAAAGATCAGCGTGTTCGCTGCCCCAATCAGCGCTGCCCGGTCAGTAACGATATCGGCGATCTTCAGCACGGCTTCCTTGTGCGGAATCGTAACGTTGGCGCCGACGAACCCCATCATCGGCATCGTGCCCAGCACCTGCCGCAGGTCCATATGCGCCACATCAATCGGAATGTAGCTGCCCTTCAGATCGTAACGTTTCAGCCAATAAGCGAAGAGGGCCGGCGAGCGGCTATGCGCGACCGGCGAGCCGATGACCGCGGCCAGTGGAATCCGGTTGTCCTCGTTCATGCCGCGATCACTCCGCGGCGGCCGAGGTAACCCAGAAGCTCGATCAGCGGCAGACCCAATATGGTGAAATAATCCCCCTCGATCCGCTCCATCAGCCGCACCCCCTCTTCTTCCAGTTTATAGGCCCCAACGGATTCGCCGATGCTTGGCCAGTTGTGCGCCAGATAATCATCCAGGAACGTGTCCGAAAAGCGTCGCATCGTCAGGCGCGCCACCCCGACATGCCGCCAGACGGGTTTTCCGGCCTCGTATAGAACCGCCGCCGAGAGGAGGCGATGTGTCTTCCCGCGCAGCCGGGCCAGCTGCTCGCGCGCAGCCTCGGGGCTTTCGGGCTTTGCAAAGACTTCACCGCCTTCCTCCAGCACTTGATCACAGCCGAGGACCATGCGTCCCTCCAGTCGCTCCGCGATCTTGCGCGCCTTCATCTCTGCCAGCGTATCGGCAAGGTCGCGCGGCGGGGCGCCCTCGGCCTCCATCGCGGTGCGGATCGCTTCCTCGTCCACCCGGGCGGGTATCGCCTCCACCTCCAGCCCGGCACGCCGCAACATCTCCGCGCGGATCACGGACCCGGAGGCGAGGACGAAGGCAGGGGACATGTGCATTGTCCTGTGGATGGTCCGGCGCATCACGCGGGGGTAAGCGGGGCGCCGCGGGGGTGGGGCGGGTTCGTTGGCCCTCTTCTCACGCAGAATGCCGCGCTTGTCCACGGGTGCGCAATTTTCACGGATGGGTGTGGGCGACAGGTCATCCTGAGCCCCGAAGGGCGATTCCATACACAGTGCGATAGCGTCATATTTTACTGTATATTACTGATAAATATATACAAAATATAAAACAGGTATTGCGGAGACAAGTTTTCCCAGAGTTTTACACAGCCGTGCCCCTGTGGATGGGATCATGGGAAAGTCGGGAAATCCCGTCCTCCACAGCCCCTATTACATCATTCTCTTTAAGATTCTTATTTGATTAGTAGGAGGCGCAGATTGCACTGAAAGGACCCAGATGTACGACTTCCTCGCCAGCTACTACCCGTGGATCAAGGCGGCGCATGTGGTCTCTGTCATCACCTGGATGGCCGGGATCTTCTATTTGCCGCGTCTCTTCGTCTACCACGTTGAGGGCTATGAGAAGAAAGGGGTGGAGCCGGGGTCCGACATGGACCTGCTGTTCCAGCGCCAGGAGCGGCTTCTGCTTCGGGCGATCATGAACCCCGCGATGATCGCGACCTGGGTCTTCGGGCTGATGCTGGTCTTCACGCCGGGGATCGTTTCGTGGTCGATGATCTGGCCTTGGACCAAGGCGGCCGGGGTGCTGACGATGACCTGGTTCCACCACTGGCTCGGCCGTCGGCGCAAGGAATTCGCCCGAGGCGAGAACCGGTTGAGCGGCCGGACCTACCGGATGATGA
Organism: Solirhodobacter olei; assembly: GCF_004010155.1. Taxonomy (GTDB): domain Bacteria; phylum Pseudomonadota; class Alphaproteobacteria; order Rhodobacterales; family Rhodobacteraceae; genus Solirhodobacter; species Solirhodobacter olei. The sequence goes on from NZ_RRYH01000007.1 coordinate 190,642, forward strand.
ACGAAGTTCCCACGATCCTTCTGCTCGTCATCGTCTTCTCGGTGATCGTGAAATTCTGACAAGCGTTGACTTTTAGGCCCATGGGCCTTAGCTGACGGGAAAACGGGGCCGTCCGGCCTGCAGTGTTTCCCATTCATAATCGACGCGGCTGCCTCCTGCGGCCAATCTCTAGTGGTATTCCCCATGACCCAATCCCTGAACCTCGCCGACCTCAAGGCCCACAGCCCTGCGGACCTTCTTTCGATGGCCGAGGAACTGGATATCGAAAACGCCCCCTCCATGCGGAAGGGCGAGATGATGTTCCAGATCCTCAAGGAACGGGCGGAGGAAGGCTGGGAGATCTCCGGCGACGGCGTGCTTGAGGTGGTCCAGGACGGCTTCGGCTTCCTGCGTTCGCCCGAGGCCAACTATCTACCCGGCCCCGACGACATCTACGTTTCGCCAGATACCATCCGCCAGTTCAGCCTGCGGACGGGCGACACGATCGAGGGCGTGATCCAGGCCCCGCGTGAGAACGAGCGCTATTTCTGCATGACCAAGGTCACGCAGATCAACTTCGACGATCCGGAGCGCGCCCGCCACAAGGTCCACTTCGACAACCTGACGCCGCTTTACCCCGATGAGCGGCTGAAGATGGAAATCGAGGATCCGACGATCAAGGACCGTTCGGCCCGGATCATCGACCTCGTGGCCCCGATAGGTAAGGGCCAGCGGGCCCTCATCGTTGCCCCGCCGCGCACCGGTAAGACGGTTCTTCTGCAGAACATCGCCCGCTCCGTCGAGGTGAACCACCCGGAATGCTACCTGATTGTGCTTCTGATCGACGAGCGTCCCGAGGAAGTCACCGACATGCAGCGCAGCGTGAAGGGGGAGGTCGTCTCCTCCACCTTCGACGAGCCCGCCACCCGGCACGTCGCCGTGGCGGAGATGGTAATCGAAAAGGCCAAGCGCCTTGTCGAGCATAAACGCGACGTGGTCATCCTGCTGGACTCCATCACCCGCCTGGGCCGCGCCTTCAACACCGTCGTTCCCAGCTCGGGCAAGGTGCTGACCGGCGGTGTCGATGCGAACGCGCTGCAGCGTCCGAAGCGGTTCTTCGGTGCCGCGCGCAACATCGAGGAGGGCGGTTCTCTGACCATCATCGCGACCGCGCTGATCGATACCGGCTCGCGCATGGACGAGGTGATCTTCGAAGAATTCAAGGGCACGGGTAACTCCGAAATCGTGCTCGACCGCAAGGTGGCCGACAAGCGCGTCTTCCCTGCGATGGACATCCTCAAGTCCGGTACCCGGAAGGAGGACCTGCTGGTCGAGAAGACCGATCTGCAGAAGATGTACGTCCTGCGCCGCATCCTGAACCCGATGGGCACGACGGACGCGATCGAGTTCCTTATTTCCAAGCTCAAGCAGACGAAGACGAATTCCGAGTTCTTCGACTCCATGAACTCCTGATTTGTTGTTATAAAACAACAGGTTATTATGGATACGATCTACGCCCTGGCCAGCGCCCGCGGCAAGGCGGGCGTGGCGGTTCTTCGCATTTCCGGCCCCGCCGCCTTCGCGGCGGCAAAGGCGCTTGCGGGCGCGCTGCCACCCCCGCGGCAGGCCGGGCTCAGGCGTCTGAACGATGCGGGCGGCGAGATGCTGGACGAGGCGCTCGTGCTCACCTTCGCCGAGGGCGCCAGTTTCACCGGGGAGCCGGTGGTAGAGCTGCATCTTCACGGCAGCCCGGCGATCACCGCCGCCGTTCTTGGGGCCCTGGGGCAGGATCCCGGCCTCCGCCTCGCCGAGCCGGGCGAATTCACCCGTCGCGCGCTGGAGAATGGCCGGCTGGACCTCGCCCAGGTCGAGGGCCTCGCCGATCTGATCGAGGCGGAGACCGAGGCGCAGCGCCGCCAGGCGCAACGCGTCCTCTCTGGTGCCGTGGGCCAACGCGCCGAGGATTGGCGCCGCCGCCTCATCCGCGCCGCCGCACTTCTGGAGGCGACCATCGATTTCGCGGATGAGGATGTGCCGGTCGATGTCACCCCCGAGGTCCTTGAACTGATCGACGGCGTGGCGGCGGAACTGGTTCGGGAGGCAGAGGGCGCCAGCGTTTCCGAGCGGATCCGCGACGGGTTCGAGGTCGCCATTGTCGGCCGTCCGAATGCCGGCAAATCCACGCTGTTGAACGCGCTGGCGGGGCGGGAGGCCGCGATTACTTCGGAATTCGCCGGGACGACGCGGGATGTGATCGAGGTGCGGATGGACCTTACGGGGCTTCCGGTCACGGTGCTCGACACCGCCGGCCTGCGTAGTACGGAGGACGCCGTGGAAACCATCGGCGTGGCCCGGGCAGTCGACCGTGCGCGGCAGGCCGATCTGCGAATCTTCCTGTGCGATGAGGCAGGGCTTCCCGATGAGCTGTCGCCCGTGGCAGGCGACTTGATCGTGCAGGGCAAGGCCGACGTGTTCCCGGGGGACGGTCTGCGGATTTCCGGGAAGACGGGGCAGGGCGTTGGAGAACTCATTGCCCGGATTTCCGAGGCCCTGGCCACCCGCGCGGCCGGGGCGGCCACGATCACGCGCGAGCGCCACCGTTTGGCGGTGATCCGCGCCATCGGGGCTATGGAATCGGCGCGGCTTGAGGTATTGGAAGGACAGGGCCGGGCAGAGCTGGCCGCAGAAGCGTTGCGCGGTGCGATCCGGGCACTTGATTCACTCGTCGGCAGGGTGGATGTAGAGCACCTCCTCGACGAAATCTTCGCGAGCTTCTGCATCGGCAAGTAAGGAGTGTTTCACGTGAAACATTTTGACGTCGTCGTCATCGGCGGTGGCCACGCCGGCGCGGAGGCGGCCCACGCGGCCGCCCGGCTTGGTGCGCGCACGGCGCTGGTGACGCTCCGGCGCGCAGATATTGGGGTAATGTCCTGCAATCCTGCTATTGGTGGCCTCGGCAAGGGGCACCTTGTGCGGGAGATCGACGCGATGGACGGCGTTATGGGCCGGTTGGCCGACCGTGCCGGCATCCAGTTCCGCCTGTTGAACCGCCGCAAGGGCCCCGCTGTTCAAGGCCCGCGCGCCCAGGCTGATCGCGCACTCTACCGCGCGGCCATGCGCGAGGAAACCGAATCGCGCGCCGGCCTGACGCTGATCGAAGGCGAGGCAGCCGACCTGATCCAGGAGGGCGTGCGCGTCACAGGCCTTCGTCTGGCCGACGGGACCGCGCTCACCGCGACCGCCGTGGTGCTGACCACCGGCACCTTCCTGCGCGGCACCATCCACATCGGCGATGTTCGCCGGCCCGGCGGGCGGATGGGCGACCGCCCGTCCATCGCGCTGGCTGAACGTATCCGGGATATGGGCCTGCCGCTCGGCCGGCTGAAGACCGGCACACCGCCCCGGCTCGATGGCCGGACGATCCATTGGGATGCACTCGGGTCCCAGCCTGGTGACGAGGATCCGGTCCTCTTCTCCTTCCTCAACCGCGCGCCGTTCGTGCGCCAGGTCGCGTGCGGGATCACCCACACGACCGAGGCGACGCACGAGATCATACGGGCCAACCTCTCCCGCTCCGCGATGTACGGTGGTCACATCGAAGGCGTGGGTCCGCGTTACTGCCCCTCGATCGAGGACAAGGTGGTGCGGTTTTCAGACAAGACCTCCCACCAGATTTTCCTTGAGCCAGAAGGGCTTGATGATCCGACGGTCTATCCCAACGGCATCTCCACCTCGCTCCCCGAGGAGGTGCAGGAGGCCTATGTGCGCTCTATCCCGGGGCTGGAGGATGTCCGCATCCTGCAACCCGGCTACGCGATTGAATACGATTACGTCGACCCCCGTGCCCTCCGGTCGACGCTGGAAGTGAAGGCCGCACCGGGCCTCTTCCTCGCCGGTCAGATCAACGGCACCACGGGCTACGAGGAGGCAGCCGCCCAGGGCCTTGTCGCCGGCCTCAACGCCGCGCTGCAGGCGCAGGGCAGGGCGCCCGCGCTTTTCCCACGCTCCGGCAGCTACATCGGCGTGATGGTGGATGACCTCGTGACCCGAGGCGTGACGGAACCCTATCGGATGTTCACATCGCGCGCCGAGTTCCGCTTGTCGCTTCGCGCGGACAACGCGGACCAGCGCCTCACGCCGATGGCGGAGGAGATCGGCTGCCTGGGCGAGACGCGCCGCCGCGCCTTTGGTGAGAAGATGGACGCACTCACCGCAGGCCGCTCGCAGCTCGAATCGTTGGCCTACACGCCGAAGCAGCTCGTCGCCGCGGGCATTGCCGTCAACCAGGACGGCCAGCGCCGCAGCGGGTATGATCTGCTTTCCTATTCCGGCGTGACCTTCGATCACCTTGTCGCCCTCGCGCCGGAACTTTCCGGGATCGACGCTGAGGCTCGAGAGCAGCTCGCCCGCGACGCGCTCTACGCCGTCTATCTGGAGCGGCAGAAGCAGGACGTGGAGGCCATGCGCCGCGATGAGGGGCAGGAGATCCCGGAGGGCTTCGATTACTCCGTCCTGTCCGGCCTATCCAATGAACTCAAGGCCAAGCTGGAACGCATCCAGCCGCGCACGCTCGCCCAGGCGGGACGCGTCGAGGGGATGACTCCGGCGGCGCTCACCCTGATCCTCGCGCGCCTGCGTCAGTCGCAGCGGCGGACGGCCCGATGCTGATGCAGGTGGCCGAGGCTTTTCGGGATCGTCCGGATGTTTCACGTGAAACATTGGCGCGGCTTGAGGCCTATGCCGCCTTGCTCCAGCGCTGGAACCCGAAGATCAACCTCGTCTCCCGCGCTTCGCTCCCGGAACTCTGGACGCGCCACTTCGTTGATTCGGCGCAACTTTTTGCGCTTTGCCCGCCGGGTGCGCGGCATTGGGCAGATCTCGGAAGCGGCGGCGGATTTCCAGGCCTCGTCGTCGCCACGCTCGCGGCAGAGGTCGCGCCCGACCTGAGCGTGACATTGGTTGAAAGCGATGGCCGCAAGGCCGCGTTCCTTGCCACTGCCGCGCGAGAGCTTGGCCTGACCGTCGATGTGAGGGCCGAGCGCATCGAGGCGCTCCCGCCGCTTGGTGCGGACGTGCTGTCCGCCCGTGCCCTGGCATCGCTCGATGTGCTGCTTGGCTTTGCCGACCGCCACCTCGCCCCCACCGGCCGCGCGCTTTTTCCCAAAGGCGCCCGGGCAGAGGAGGAGATCACCGAGGCCCGCCGCCACTGGGTCTTCGATCTGACGCGCCATCCCAGCCAGACCGCCGAAGACGGCGTCATTCTAGAAATTGGAGCCATCTCCCATGCCTGATCCGCATCGCGACCCCACCCGCCCGCCGGGCGCCCGGATCATCGCCGTCGCCAACCAGAAGGGCGGGGTGGGCAAGACCACGACCGCCATCAACCTTGGCGCGGCGCTCGCCGAACGCGGGTTGAAGGTTCTTTTGGTCGATCTCGATCCGCAGGGCAACGCCTCTACTGGGCTGGGTGTCATGGCGGCAAACCGGGGGATGACCACCTACGACTTGATCCTCGACGAGGCGCCGCTACAGGATGTGGTGATTCCGACCGCGGTGAAGAATCTCTGGATCTGTCCGTCGACGACGGATCTGTCCTCGGCGGATATCGAGCTTGTGGCCAATGAGAAGCGCAGCTTTCTGCTGCACGACGCGCTTCGCCAGCCCGCGGCCGACCGCTATGCCTTCGATTACATGCTGATCGACTGCCCGCCCTCGCTGAGCTTGCTGACGCTGAACGCGCTCGTCGCCGCGCAATCCGTCCTGGTGCCGCTGCAAAGCGAATTCTTCGCGCTCGAAGGCCTTTCGCAGCTCATGCTCACCATCCGCGAAGTGCGCCAGTCCGCCAATCCGAACCTGCGGATCGAGGGCGTGCTGCTGACAATGTACGATGGCCGCAACAACCTGTCGCAACAGGTCGAGTCGGACGCGCGAGAGAACCTGGGCGACCTCGTCTTCAAGACGATCGTTCCCCGCAACGTCCGCGTCAGCGAGGCGCCGTCTTACGCGCTGCCGGTTCTCGCCTACGACGGGGGATCGCGCGGCAGCGAGGCCTATCGGGATCTCGCGGAAGAAATGATGCGGCGCCATGGCGCCGCGGCCTGAGGAGAGCACGATGGACGACAGGAAGCCGGAACGCAGGGGGTTGGGGCGCGGGCTTTCGGCGCTGATGGCGGATATCTCGCCTGCGCCCGGGGCAGAGCAGGGCGCCGTGCGCCGGCCTGAGGCGATGGTGCCGGTCGAGAAGGTTCGCCCGAACCCCGATCAGCCGCGCCGCGATTTCCCGCCGGAGGCGCTGGAGGACCTGGCGAACTCGATCCGCACGCGCGGCATCGTTCAGCCGTTGATCCTGCGCGAGGATCCGACCGAGCCCGGCACCTACCAGATCGTCGCCGGGGAGCGGCGCTGGCGCGCGGCGCAGATGGCGCAGCTGCACGAGGTTCCGGCCCTGATCCGCAGCTACTCGGACACCGAGGTGCTGGAAGTCGCGATCATCGAGAATATCCAGCGCGCGGACCTCAACGCGGTAGAGGAGGCGGCAGGTTATCGCCAGCTGATGGAGCGTTTCGGCCATACGCAGGAGAAGCTGGCGGAGGCCCTCGGCAAGAGCCGCAGCCACATCGCCAACTCGATGCGCCTGTTGCACTTGCCGGACGAGGTGCTGACCTACCTTCGCCAGGGCCAGATCAGTGCGGGCCATGCCCGCGCGCTGATTACGGCCGAGGATCCGGTGGCACTGGCCGGCAAGATCGTCGCCCAGGGCCTTTCGGTGCGCGAGACGGAGGCGCTGGCCCGCAAGGGCGCCGCGCCGAAGGCCCGGAAATCAGGGTCTTCCAGCCGCTCCGAAGACAAGGATGCGGATACCCGTGCGCTGGAACAGGACCTTTCAGCCAATCTCGGCATGGCGGTGAAGATCGATCACGCGCCGGGGGCAGAGGGCGGGCGGATCACCATCGCCTACGACTCGCTCGACGCGCTGGACGATCTCTGCCGTATCCTGACCTCGAGCGCGCATCGCAGCACGATGTAGGCTCAGGCAAGCAATTCCCGCAGGACACCGTTCAGGACGATCCTGCCCTGGGGCGTGGCCACGATCCGGCCCGCCCCCTCGTCTATCAGCCCGAGACCAACCAAGTCTTTGATAGTGCTGGGTTTTATCTCTCCGCCTAGCGCCTCGTAGCGGCCAAGCTCGCTGCCCTCCGACAGGCGCAGGCTCATCATCAGGTATTCGGCGGCCTGGTCCTGGGGCGTCAAGGTCTCGGTCAGTCCGTCACCTGTGCCAAGCTTCTCCACCCGCTCCAGCCACGCGCCAGGCGCCTTCGGGGCCTCGACCGCCCATCGCCGCCCATCCAGCGTCAGCCGCCCGTGTGCCCCGGGGCCGATACCGGCATAGTCTCCATAGCGCCAATAGATCAGGTTATGGCGCGACTCAGAGCCTTTTTTGGCATGGTTAGAGACTTCATAGGCCGACAGCCCCGCCGCATCGCAAAGCTCCTGTGTCAGGGCATACATGTCGGCGGCACGGTCATCGTCGGGCAGACCCCTAAGCTTGCCGGCGGCAGCACGCGCGCCGAAGACGGTCCCATCCTCTACGGTTAGCTGGTAGAGCGAGAGGTGATCCGCCGCCAGCGCAAGCGCTTCGGACAGTTCCGCGCGCCACTCGGCTAGCGTCTGGTGCTGGCGGGCGTAGATCAGGTCAAAGCTCACCCGCTCGAAACAATCCCGCGCAACACCGAAGGCCGCGCGCGCCTCTGCCACCGTGTGCATCCGGCCAAGGCGCCGCAGGTCGGCGTCGTTCATCGCCTGCAGGCCCATGGAGACGCGGTTGACCCCGGCCTCGGCGTAGCCCCGGAAGCGCCCAGCCTCGACCGAGCCGGGATTGGCCTCCAGCGTGACCTCGATATCGTTGGCAGTGGTCCAGGTCGCCCGCACGGCATCCAGCACGCGCGCGACGAGGTCGGGATCCATCAGGCTGGGGGTCCCACCGCCGAAGAAGATGGTGTTGAGAATGCGCCCTTCCGTCAGCCGGCCGACGCGGGCGATCTCGGCCTCATAGGCGCGGGCCCAGCGGGACTGATCGATCTCCGCCGCGACATGGCTGTTGAAGTCGCAATAGGGGCACTTAGAGGCGCAGAACGGCCAGTGCAGGTAAAGCCCGAAACCGCCGTTCCGCCAGTCTTCCATTTCAGCCCCTGAAGGCCGTGACCTCGATCTCGATCTTCATCTCGGGGCGGATCAGCCCGGCGATGACCATCGTGGCCGCTGGCCGGATCTCCGACAGCGACTCCCCAAGCGCGGGAACGATCGAATCGACCAGCGCGGGATCGGTCACGGTGTACTGGACGCGGACGATGTCCGTCATCGCGAAGCCGGCCTCGGCCAGCGCCTTCCCGATGGTGGCAAAGCAGTTCCGTGCCTGGTCGGCCGGATCCTCGGGCATCGTCATGGTGCTGTAATCGTAGCCCGTGGTGCCCGAGACGAAGCACCAGTCGCCCTGCACCACGGCGCGGGAATAGCCCATGGTCGCCTCGAAGGGAGACCCGGAGGAGATCAGCCGCTTGCTCATTTGAACACGCCATCCACGAGTTTCTTGAACGCCACCGCGCGGTGGCTGATGGAGTTCTTCATCGCGGGTTCCATCTCGCCCAGGGTGCGGTTGTGGCCCTCGGGGCGAAAGATCGGATCGAAGCCGTGGCCCAGCTCTCCGCGCATCGGCCAGACAATTTGGCCCTGGACCTCGCCGGTGAAGACCTCGTCATGCCCGTCGGGCCAGGCCATCACCAGCGTGCAGGTGAACTTCGCCCGGCGCGGGAAGGGCGCCTTGATGTCCTCGAGCTTCTGCCAGACCTTCTCCATCGCCATGACGAAGTCGCGCGTGCCGTCCTCGGCCTTGGCCCAGTCGGCGGTGTGAACGCCCGGCTTGCCGCGCAGGGCTTCCACTTCAAGCCCGCTGTCGTCGGCGAGGGCGGGAAGCCCCGTCGCCTGTGCTGCGGCATGGGCCTTGATCTTGGCATTGCCCTCGAAGGTCAGCTCGGTCTCTTCCGGCTCAGGCAGGCCCAGCTCCTTCACCGAGATCACGGCCAGAGGGAACTTCGCCAGCAGCAGCCGGATCTCTTCCAGTTTCCCCGCGTTATGCGAGGCCAGGACCAGCTTATCGCCTTCAAAACGTCGCATCAGATCGCCGCCTTCTGTGCCGCCACGAGCGCGCTTATGCCCGTCTCTGCGAGATCGAGCAAAGCCGACATCTCGTCGCGGCTGAATGCCGCGCCCTCTGCCGACATCTGCACTTCCACCAGCCGGCCCGCGCCGGTCATGACGAAATTTCCATCGGTTCCGGCTTCGCTGTCCTCGGCATAGTCGAGATCCAGCACGGTCTGGCCGCCGTAGATCCCGCAGGAAACGGCCGCGACATGGTCGACGATCGGATCCGAGGACACGATACCGGCCTTCATAAGCTTGTTCGCCGCCAGCCGCAGCGCGACCCAGCCACCAGTGATCGCGGCGCAGCGGGTCCCACCATCGGCCTGCAGCACATCGCAGTCGATGGTGATCTGCCGCTCGCCAAGCGCCACCCGGTCCACCCCTACACGCAGCGAGCGACCGATAAGCCGTTGAATTTCCTGCGTTCTGCCAGACTGCTTGCCCGCCGCCGCCTCGCGCCGGTTGCGCGTGTTGGTGGCGCGCGGCAGCATGCCGTATTCCGCCGTGACCCAGCCGAGGCCGGTGTTCTTCAGGAACGGCGGGGCGCGTTCCTCCAGCGTCGCGGTACACAGCACATGCGTATCGCCCACCTTGATCAGGCAAGAGCCCTCGGCGTGTTTGGTGATCCCGGTTTCGATTGAAATCGGCCTCATGTCGCCTATCTGTCTGCCGGACGGCCGCATCAGGGGCTCCTTGTAAAACCTCGCCGTCCCATAGCCCCGGCCCGGGCCGATATGCAACCCTGATTGACCTCCTCCGCCCGCGGCCTTTAATGGACCACGGCCCCGAAAAGCAGGATCGGATGACCGACGAACCGAACATTCTGGCAGAGCTCAACGAACGCTCGCGAGAGGTTTTTCGCCGCGTGGTCGAGGCTTACCTCGCCTCCGGCGGCCCCGTCGGCTCGCGCAGCCTGACCCGCACGATGAGCGAGAAGGTCTCCGCTGCGACGATCCGCAACGTGATGCAGGATCTCGAATATCTCGGCCTTCTGGGCAGCCCCCACATTTCGGCCGGCCGGATGCCGACGCAACTTGGCCTCCGGATGTTCGTCGACGGACTCATGGAACTCGGCAACGTTGCCGAGGACGACCGCGAGAAGATCGACGCCACGCTCGGCGGCAAGGACGGCGATGTCAGCGTGCTGCTGGAACGCGTCGGATCCGCGCTGTCGGGCCTGACCCACGGCGCCAGCCTCGTCCTGGCGCCGAAACGCGAAGCCCCGATCAGGCATATCGAATTTGTCAGCCTTGCTCCCGACCGCGCGCTTGTCGTGCTCGTCTTCGGCGACGGCCATGTCGAGAATCGCGTCTTCGTCCCGCCGCAGGGGCAGACCCCGTCCTCCATGCGCGAGGCGGCGAATTTCGTGAACGCGCTCGCCGCCGGGCGGACGCTGGCCGAGCTGCGCCAGTCGCTTCGCACCGAGATCGCCAGCCGCCGGCAGGAGATCGATTCGCTTGCCGCGGAGCTGGTGGAAAGCGGCCTTGCCGTCTGGGGCGCGGGCTCGGGCGGGGAGGAGCGGCTGATCGTCCGGGGCCGCGCCAATCTGCTCGACGCGGCAAGCGAGGAGGACCTCGAACGCATCCGGATCCTGTTCGACGACCTGGAACGCAAGCGCGACATCGTCGACTTCCTCCAGCTCGCCGAGGAGGGCGAGGGCGTACGTATTTTTATCGGCTCCGAGAACAAGCTTTTCTCACTTTCGGGTTCCTCTCTGGTCGTCTCTCCCTATATGAACGCTGACCGGAGAATCATCGGCGCCGTGGGCGTGATCGGGCCGACGCGGCTGAACTACGGCCGCATAGTTCCGATCGTCGATTACACGGCGCAATTGGTGGGGCGGCTCCTGTCCGACCCCGGCAAGGGATAGGAAATGGCAGACGACGTGAACACAGAGGAGAATGCCGCGGACCAGATGGCCGCGGACCTGCAGGACGCCGCGGCAGAGGCCGCCGGCGAGATCGAGGCGCTGCGCGCGGAGCGTGACGACCTGCGCGACCGGCTGATGCGGACGCTGGCCGACAGCGAGAACGCCCGCAAGCGCGCCGACCGCGATCGCCGCGAGGCGGAGCAGTACGGCGGCTCGAAGCTCGCCCGCGATATGCTTCCGGTCTACGACAACCTGCGCCGCGCCCTCGACCACGCGACCGAGGATCAGAAGGCCGTCTCCGGCCCGCTTCTGGAAGGCGTGGAACTGACGCTGCGCGAGCTTCTGAACGTATTTACCAAGCACGGCATCACGCTGATCGCACCGAAGGTCGGCGAGACCTTCGACCCGAAGGAACATCAGGCGATGTTCGAGGCCCCGGTGCCCGGCACCAAGGCCGGCGCCATCATCGAGGTCATGGGCGAGGGCTTCATGCTCCACGACCGGCTTCTGCGTCCGGCGCAGGTCGGCGTGTCGTCGAACCCGGGCTGACGCCGAAGGCCGGGGGCGCTGCCCCCGGACCCCCGGAGTATTTCTGCCAAGAAAAATCGGAAGGCGCTCAGTCCCTATTCGGGAGAAGCGCCCTCAGGTCGTAGATCACCCGCAGCGCTTCCAGAGGGGTAAGCTCGTCCGGGTGCAGCTCGGCCAGGCGCGACTCGACCGCTGACGTCTTCGCCACCGCCACGGCGCGCGGGGCAGGGGGCGTGGCGGCGAACAGCGGCAGCTCGTCGATCAGCGCCTCTTTCTTCGTGCCGCCTTCTCGCTCGCCCTTTTCCAGCGCCTCAAGAACGATCCGGGCCCGCGACACCACCGCATCGGGCAGCCCGGCGAGCCGCGCCACCTGCACCCCGTAGGATCGATCCGCCGCGCCCTTCCGCACCTCGTGCAGGAAGATCACGTCCCCTTCCCACTCCCGCACCGTCACCGTGGCGTTCTCGACTCCCGCCAGCCGCCCGGCCAGCGCCGTCATTTCGTGGTAATGCGTCGCGAAAAGTGCGCGGCAGCGGTTCACGTCATGCAGATGCTCCAGCACCGCCCAGGCGATCGAGAGCCCGTCATAGGTCGCCGTACCGCGCCCGATCTCGTCAAGGATCACCAGCGCCCGGTCATCGGCCTGGTTCAGGATGGCGGCCGTCTCGACCATCTCGACCATGAAGGTCGACCGGCCGCGGGCAAGATCGTCCGCCGCCCCGACCCGGCTGAAGATCTGGCTCACCAGCCCGACATGGGCCGAGAGCGCGGGGACGAAGCTGCCCGCCTGCGCCAGCAGCGCAATCAGGGCGTTCTGGCGCAGGAAGGTCGACTTCCCCGCCATGTTCGGCCCGGTGATGAGCCAGATCGCCGGCGTGCCCCCGGCCGTCAGCGCGCAGTCATTGGCCACGAACGGCGCGCCGCCCTGCCGCCGCAGCGCGCGCTCCACCACCGGATGCCGCCCGCCGACAACCTCGAAGGCGCGGCTATCGTCCACCTTCGGCTCCACCCAGTCCTCGCCCGAGGCGAGATCGGCGAAACCCGCCGCCAGGTCGATGTCCGCCAGCCCGCGCGCGGCCGCCGCGATTGCTGTCGCGGCCTCCAGAATGGCACCCTTCAGGCCGTCATAGAGCCTCTTTTCAATCTCCAGCGCCCGCGCCCCGGCGTTGAGGATCTTGGTCTCAAGCTCGCTCAGCTCCAGCGTGGTGAAGCGCACCTGGTTTGCCGTGGTCTGGCGGTGGATGAACTTTTCCGACAATGGCGGCGATAGCATCTTCTCGGCATGGACCGCCGTCGTCTCGATGAAATATCCCAGCACGTTGTTGTGCTTGATCTTCAGGCTGCCGACCCCGGTTTCCGCGGCGTACTCGGCCTGCATCCGGGCGACCACGCCGCGCCCCTCGTCGCGCAGCGCCCGCGTCTCGTCCAGCTCCGCATCATGGCCTACCGCGATGAACCCGCCGTCGCGCGCCAGAAGCGGCGGTTCCGCCACTAGCGCCGCGTCCAAAAGGACGAGCAGCGCCTCGTGCCCGACGAGCGCCGCGGCCGCATCGGCCAGAAGCTCCGGCACATCGCCCGAAAGCCGCCCGGCGACCTGGCCCGCCTGCTCCAGCCCATTTCGGATCGCCGCGAGGTCACGCGGCCCGCCCCGATCGAGCGCCAGCCGGGACAGCGCCCGGTCCATATCCGGCACCCGCCGCAGCGCCTCGCGCAGGGCGCCGCGCAGCCCGGCCTCCTCAAAAAGATGCCGAACCGCCGCCAGCCGCCGCCGGATTTCCACCAGATCCCGCGAGGGGCCGGAGAGGCGCCGCTCCAGCAGCCGCCCGCCCGCCGCCGTAACGGTCCGGTCGACGGCGGCAAGCAGCGAGCCGTCCCTCTCGCCCGAGAGCGAGGCCGAAATCTCAAGGTTCCGCCGCGTCGCCGCGTCGATCTGCACCCGGCCCTGCGCCGCATCCTTCACCGGTGGGCGCAGAAGCGGAAGTTTCCCCTTCTGGGTAAGCTCCAGATAGGCGGTGATCGCCCCCAGCGCCGAAAGCTCTGCCCGCGAGAACCCGCCGAACGCATCCAGACTCGCCACGCCCCAGAGCGCGCAGAGGCGTTTCTCCGCACCATCGGAATCGAAACTCGCTCGCGCCAGCGGAGTGATCGCGGCGCCGGATTCAGTGACTGTACCGGCCCAATCGCTCTCCCGCACCTCGCTGATAAGCACCTCGCGCGGCGCGAGGCGCGCCAGCTCCGGCCCCAGCCGCACGGGCGGGCAGGGGGCCACCATCAGCTCTCCGGTAGAGATGTCGACCCAGGCCAGTGCCGCGGCATCGCGCACCTCGGCGAAGGCGGCGAGGTAGTTGTGCCGCCGCGCCTCCAGCAGGCTTTCCTCGGTCAGGGTGCCGGGCGTGACCAGCCGCACCACCTCGCGCCGGACCACGGACTTCGATCCGCGCTTCTTCGCCTCGGCCGGGTCCTCCATCTGCTCGGCGATGGCGACGCGGAACCCCTTGCGGATCAGTTGCAGCAGATAGCCCTCGGCCGCGAAGACCGGCACACCGCACATGGCGATATCCTCGCCCAGGTGCTTGCCGCGCTTGGTCAGCGCGATGTCCAGCGCCTCGGCGGCGGCCACCGCATCGTCGAAGAACATTTCGTAGAAATCGCCCATCCGGTAGAACAGAAGCGCGTCCGGATGCTGCGCCTTCGTCTCCAGATACTGCGCCATCATCGGCGTCACGGCTGTGTCGCTGGCCATGTCTGTCCCCCGAAATTCCGGTGAACCTATCCAAGGCCAGAGGGCGGGAAAAGCCGAAAACCGGCAGGGCGTTGCCGCACGCCCCGACGCGGGCTACAGCTTGGCCAGTATCAGGACAGTGAGGCCCCGAATGGATCATGTCAGCGCCCACCAGGCGGAAGAGGACGCCCGAAACGAAAGCCTCAAGATCCACGTCAACGGAAAGATCGTGCCGAAGGCAGAGGCGGTCGTCAGCGTCTATGACAGCGGCTTCATGCTGGGCGATGGGGTTTGGGAGGGACTAAGGCTCTATCACGGCCGGTTTGCCTTCCTCGACGAACATCTCGACCGGCTGTTCGAGGCGGCGAAGGCGATCGACCTCGACATCGGGATGACCCGGGCGGAGGTGATCCAGGCGCTCGAAGACCTGCGCCACGCGAACGGGATGGAGAGCGACGCCCATGCCAGGCTGATGGTGACGCGGGGCCCGAAGACGCGGCCGTTCCAGCACCCGTCGCTGTCGCAATCCGGGCCGACTGTGGTGATCATCATGGAGCACTCGAAGCCTGTGCTGCCGCGGCCGATCCGGCTGGCGACCGTGCCGCATATCCGCGGTTTGCCGATGACGCAGGACCCGAAGCTGAACTCGCATTCCAAGCTGAACTGCATCCTCGCCTGCATCGCGGCGGAAAAGGCCGGTGCGGACGAGGGGCTGATGCTGGACATCCACGGCTTCGTCTCGACCACGAACTCCTGCAATTTCTTCATCGTGCGCAAGGGCGAGGTCTGGACCTCGACGGGCGATTACTGCCTGAACGGGATCACGCGGGGGAAGGTGATCCAGCTTTGCCGCGCGAATGGAATTCCGGTGTTCGAGCGGAACTTCTCGCTGGTCGATTGCTACGGCGCGGACGAAGCCTTCATCACGGGCACCTTCGGCGCCCAGGCGCCGGTGGCCGAGATCGACGGCCGGGTGATCGGGACCGGTGAGCTCGGCCCGGTCACCGCCCGGATCCGGGAGCTGTACAAGTCGCTGGTGAACGCCTGAGGGGTATATCAAGAATGGTATGGGAAACCTGATATGCATACCAGAATTGCTATGTGGTCCGGTCCTCGGAACCTGTCCTCGGCGATGATGTACGCCTTCGCCCAGCGTGCGGATTGCGCGGTCTGGGACGAGCCCTTCTATGCCGCCTACCTTCAGGCCAGCGGCATCGACCATCCGATGCGCGAGGCGGTGATCGCGGCAGGAGAGGCCGATGCAGTGAAGGTGGCGCAGGCCTGCCTGGGTCCAATTCCGCAGAAAAAGACCCTGTTTTACCAGAAGCACATGACGCTTCACATGGTGCCGTCCTTCCCCCGGGGCTTCATGCGCTCCTGCACCAACGTGTTCCTGATCCGGCATCCGGCGCGGGTCGTGGCGTCCTATGCGAAGAAGCGCGAGGCGCCGACGCTGGCGGATATCGGCTTTGTCCAGCAGGCCGCGCTGTTCGACGAGGTCGCGGGCTGGCTGGGCCACGCCCCGCCGGTGATCGACAGTGCCGACATTCTGGACAAGCCGCTGGAATCGCTTACGAAACTCTGCGATGCGCTGGGCATTTCCTTCGATCCGGCGATGCTCGCCTGGCCCGCCGGGCCGAAACCCTATGACGGCGCCTGGGCCCCGGTCTGGTACGGCGCTCTGCACCAGTCGACGGGTTTCCAGCAGGGCGAGAGCGCGCTGCCGGAACT
Source organism: Solirhodobacter olei (assembly GCF_004010155.1). Classification (GTDB taxonomy): domain Bacteria; phylum Pseudomonadota; class Alphaproteobacteria; order Rhodobacterales; family Rhodobacteraceae; genus Solirhodobacter; species Solirhodobacter olei. Next base: position 206,670 of record NZ_RRYH01000007.1, read on the forward strand.
GCCGCCCGCCTATGGCGCGCTGGCCGAGGCGGCGATGCCACATTACGAGCGGCTGGCGGCGCACAAGCTTTGAACGAAAAAGGGGCCGGCGAACCGACCCCTTAAAATTCCTTCTTCGCCAGCGTCTTACTCGAACCGCGCGTTCCGCGTGGCGATCAGCTTCAGGCGCAGCGCATTGAGCTTGATGAAGCCCTGCGCGTCCTTCTGGTCGTAAGCGCCGGCGTCTTCCTCGAATGTGACGTGCTTCTCGGAATAAAGCGAGTGATCCGACCAGCGCGCCACGGTGCGGGCGGAGCCTTTGTAGAGCTTCACGCGGACTGTGCCGGAGACATGCTCCTGGCTCTTGTCGATCAGGGCCTGCAGCATCTCGCGCTCGGGCGAGAACCAGAAGCCGTTGTAGATCAGCTCCGCGTAGCGCGGCATGATCGAGTCCTTCAGGTGGCCCGAGCCCGCATCGAGCGTGATCTGCTCGATGCCGCGGTGGGCCTCCAGCAGGATGGTGCCGCCGGGGGTTTCGTAGAGGCCGCGGGACTTCATGCCGACGAAGCGGTTCTCCACGAGGTCGAGGATGCCGACGCCGTGCTTGCCGCCGAGCTCGTTGAGCTTGGTCAGGATCGTCGCGGGGCTCATTGCCTTGCCGTTGATCGCGACCGCGTCACCCTTTTCGAAGGTGATCTCGACCATCTCGGGCGCGTCGGGCGCGTCTTCCGGGCGGGTGATGCGCTGAAGCACGTAATCCGGCGCCTCGTCGGCCGGGTTTTCCAGCACGCGGCCCTCCGAGGAGGTGTGAAGCAGGTTGGCGTCGACCGAGAAGGGCGCCTCGCCGCGCTTGTTCTTCGCGATCGGGATCTGGTGCGCCTCGGCGAATTCCAGAAGCTTGGTGCGGCTGGTCAGGTCCCATTCGCGCCAGGGCGCGATGACCTTGATCGCCGGGTTCAGCGCATAGGCAGAAAGCTCGAACCGGACCTGGTCGTTGCCCTTGCCGGTGGCGCCATGGGCCACGGCATCGGCACCGGTGGCCGCCGCGATCTCTACCAGCCGCTTGGAGATCAGTGGCCGCGCGATGGAGGTGCCAAGCAGGTAAAGCCCTTCGTAAAGCGCGTTGGCGCGGAACATCGGGAAGACGAAGTCGCGGACGAATTCCTCGCGCACGTCCTCGATATAGATGTTTTCCGGCTTGATCCCGAGGAGTTCGGCCTTGGCCCGGGCGGGTTCCAGTTCTTCCCCCTGGCCGAGGTCGGCGGTGAAGGTAACAACCTCGCAGCCGTATTCGGTCTGTAGCCATTTCAGGATGATGGAGGTGTCGAGCCCGCCGGAATAGGCGAGAACCACTTTCTTCGGCGCGGACATGGGCAGACCTCCCTTGGGGCAAACAGCGCGCGATTATCGCGAATTGAGGGTGAGGGCAAGCGGCGGTCGGCCGGTGCGGGCGTCGGGTCAGGCCGCGCCGTTGACACCTCCGGCCCCCTGCGGTTTCACTGCGCCACAGCAAAGGGGGGCCGATGCAGGCGATCCGGATTTACACCCATTCGATCCGGCAGGTCAGCCGCAACCTCGGCCCCGCGCTGCGGATCACGCTGGCACCGATGCTGTTGCAGGACGTGGCGATCTCCGTCGCGGAGCATTTCACGCAGCCGGCGGGGACCGTGAAGGACCTCGCCCAGTCGCCGCTGCCAATCGCGATCCTGGCCGCGCTTCTGGCCGTCACGATCTTTTGCAGTTCCTGGATGGCCGTGGCCTGGCACCGCTTCGTGCTGATGGCGGAACTGCCCGGGGGGATCCTGCCGCCGGTTCATGCAGAGCGCATGGTAGCCTATATCGGCCGCTCGCTATTGCTTGGCCTGTCGCTGGTGGCGGTGGAGTTTTCCGGCGCCGTGATGCTGATGCTGTTCTCCGGGATGCTGGGGGCGGTGAGCCGGGCCCTGGCCCTTCTGGTGCTTGTGCCGGGCGGGATCGCGCTTCTGGTGGTTCTGTTCACCATCTTCTACCGGCTCAGCGTGATGCTGCCGGCGGCGGCGCTGGGCGCGGATGCGAGCCTGAAGACCGCCTGGGAGGCAACGGAGGGCGCAAGCGTGACCCTGTTCACCCTGGCCGCGCTGGTGGTCGGAACGGCCATCGTCCTGGTGCTGCCGCAGGCGATTTTCTACCGCGCCGGGCTGATGGTTTTCGCCATCGTCTGGCAGGTCGTGTCAGGCTGGGCGGTGATGCTTCTCATGTTGAGCGTGTTGACCACGGTTTATGGTTACTACGTGCAGAAGCGCACGCTGGTCTGAGGCGTAGCGGCCTCAGGCAACCTCGCCTGATCACATGCTGATGCCTATAAGGAACCGCTCCCGGGAGGCGAGATAGAGACGGATCACGGGGCCCGTGTCGATCTCTTCACCATGACCGGCGCGTTGCTCCTGGTCGAGGCAGAGGGCCGTGAGGTCCGAGAAGCCGAGGTTCAGCGCACTGCCGCGCAGGAAGTGGAGATCCGCCTCCCGCGCCGACGGCGGCCCAGGGTAGGCGAGGCGGCGCGTGACGTCCTCCGCCTCCTGCATGAAGAGGCGGAGGACCTCCTCAAAGTCCTCCTCGCCGATCTCTTGGCGGAGGCAGTCGACGCGGTCCCAATCAATCATCTGCCACCCCCGTCATCCCCATCGCGGCGACCCCCTGGCGGGCCGGCCGGGGCAGTGTGGTGGACCGGGCTTAACGCGAGGTTGGGCGGGGCGGGGAAGTGCGGGGCATTTTATCGTTCACCCGTCCTTAAACTCGCCCGGGCAGGGTGCCGCCGGGGTTCAGTGGCGAGGGCAGGGTGCATCTGCCGGGCGAGATCACGATGGGCGCGGACTGCGGCCCGGCCGGCGATCCGCGGCCGCTTCTGCTCGTGGACGACAGCCCGGCGCAGCGGAAGGCTCTCGGCGCCTCGTTGCGGCGGCACGGCTACCGGGTGACGGAGGCGGGATCGGGCGAGGAGGCGCTGGAGCTGTGCCGGCGGGAGCGGTTCGACATCGTGCTGTCGGACTGGATGATGCCGGGAATGTCGGGGATCGAGTTTTGCGCCGCCTTCCGGGCCCTCCCGCGCGAGGGCTATGGCTATTTCATCCTGCTGACCTCCAAAAGCGAGAAGGGAGAGGTGGCACGGGGGATCGACGCCGGGGCGGACGACTTCCTCGCCAAGCCGGTGGAGCCGCAGGAGCTTTACGCCCGCATCGCGGCGGGCGAGCGGATCCTGCGGATGGAGCGGGCGCTGAGCGAGAAGAACCGCCTGATCGGCGCGACCCTGGCAGAGATGCAGACGCTGCACGCCGCGCTGGACCGGGATCTGGCCGAGGCGCGGAAGCTGCAGCAGTCCCTGGTGCGCTGCCGGCATCGGGCGTTCGGGCCGGGCTCCGTCTCGCTTCTGCTGCGGCAGAGCGGGCATGTGGGCGGCGATCTCGTGGGGTTCTTCCCTGTGCCCGGCGGGCGGGTGGCGCTTTTCGCGATCGATGTCTCGGGCCACGGCGTGGCCTCGGCGATCATGACGGCGCGGCTGGCGGGGGTGCTTTCCGGCGGCGCGCCGGAGCAGAACATCGCCCTGGCAGGCGCAGGCGGCGCGGCCCGGCCGCCGGAGGAGGTCGCCGCGGCCCTGAACCGGCTGGTCCTGTCGGAGATCCGGACGGACCAGTATCTGACCCTGCTTTATGCTGAAGTAGAGCCTGAAACAGGCCGTGTGGCCCTGGTGCAGGCGGGCCATCCGCATCCGGCGGTGCAGCGCGCCGACGGGCGGGTGGAGTTCGTCGGGCAGGGAGGGCTTCCGGTCGGGCTGCTGCCGGGCGCGCGCTATGACCGGGTCGAGCTTCGCCTGGCGCCGGGCGAAAGGCTTTTGCTGATGTCGGACGGCATCACCGAAGCCGAGGGCGCGGCCGGTGGGCAGTATGGCGAGGCCGGCGTGGCCTCTACCCTGCATGCCCATGCCGGGACCCGGGGCATGGCGGCGCTGGACGCGCTGGTGACGGATCTGATCGGCTTCACCGGGGGCGGGGACTTCACCGACGATGTCTCCGCAGTGCTGTTCGAGATGGGGCCCGGCTAGATCGCCAGGGCCGGCGCGCGCTCGAAGGCCGGACCCACGCCGTAGGGGCGGATCTCGATCCCGTCGCGCAGAAGGAACAGTGCCTCGAGCCCGCGCTCGCGCGCCAGAGCGGGGCCGGTATCCTCGCCCGAGACCATCAGCACGGTGGCCCAGGCGTCCGCCTCCATGCAGGAGGAATGGAGCACGCTGACGGATGCGACGCGGTTGCGCGCCGGCCCGCCGAGCCGAGGGTCCATCACATGCGAAAGCTTGGCGCGGCCGACCGTCACCCAATGGCGGTAATCGCCAGAGGTGGCCACCGCCCGATCGGCCAGGGGAAGGACGCCGAGGGGCTCGCGCCGCTCGTGATCCGGCCGCTCGACCGCGACGGCCCAGGGGGTACCGTCGGGGCGGCGCCCGCGGGCCGAAAGCTCTCCGTCGATCGACACGAGCACGTCGGAAAAGCCCTGCGCCACCATCACCTGCATCATCTCGTCCACCGCGAAACCCTTCGCGATGGCGCAGAGGTCGAGCGCCTCGGGGGCCTGGCGGCGAACGCGGCGGTTGGCGGCGTCAAGCTCCACGAACTCGTGCGCGGCCCGGCGGCGGCGGCCGATCTGCGCGGTAATGAGGCCGGCATCGGGCACCGATCCCCGCGGGCCGAACCCCCAGGCGGAGACGAGATCGCCCACGCCGATGTCGAAAAGCCCGTTCGACTGCGCCCCGATCCGCAGTGCCGCCCGCAGAACGCGGGTCAGCTCCTCCGGGATCGTCTGCCAGATGCCGACTGCGGCGCGGTTCAGACGCGTTACATCCGAATCGGGCTTCCAGGGCGACATCTGCGCATCGACCCGGTCGACCGCCGCCTGCAGAGCCGCTTCGACGGGGCGCAGGTCCATCCCCGCCGGCCCAAGGAAGATGGCGGACCAGCGGGTGCCCATGGTCGCGCCGTTCAGGGTGTGGCGGACCTCAGTAGACATCTTCGACATACCGCCCCTCCGCCTTCAGCGCCACGGCCGAGAGGCCCATCGGCGCGAGGGCCGCATCCAGCGCCTCCATCACGCCCGCGGCCATCTCCGCCCCGCCGCAGACCATGATCTGCGCGCCCTTCTGGATCATCCGGCTCAGGTGATGGGCGTCCTCCATGATCCGGTCCTGAACGTAGGCGCGGTCCTGGATGCGGGAGAAGGCGGTGGTGAGGGACGTCAGCCGCCGTTCGCCCAGCCAGCGGTCCAGTTCCGGCGCGTAGAGGAAGTCCGACCGCGGATCTCTTCCGCCGAAATAGAGATGAATCGCGCGGCCCCGGGCATTGTTGCGGATGAAGCCGGCGAGCGGCCCGATGCCGGTTCCCGCGCCGATCATGATCACCGGGCGGCGGCCACGCGCGGGGCGGAAATCGGGGTTGGGCTTCACGAAAGCCTCGACCATCTCCCCCGGCATCAGCGAGTGCAGGAAGCCGGAGCATTCCCCGCCGGGGTGTTTCCTCACGCAGATCTCCAGGAAGCCGTCGCGGCTGGAGGAGGCCAGCGAGTAGAACCGCGGCACCACGCTGTCCGGCGGCAGGATGCCGAGAAGATCGCCGGCGCTGGCGCGGGGCAGACCGGCACGGCCGGAAAGGCGCTGCAACAGAGTTGCCGGAACCTCGGGCACGGCGAAACGAAGGATCGCCGTCGGGGCCTGGACCTCATGGCCGTAGTCGATCCGCTCGACCAGCTGCAGCGCCGTGCTTGCCGGGCGCACGGGCTGGTGGTTCAGCTCCAGCCCATGACCGAGGGCTTCGCCCACCGCGCGGCCCCAACGGGCGAATTCCTGCGGCGACTGCCGGTCGATCGCCTCGTAGGGCAGCATGGCGTGCCAGCGCCGCGCGTCCAGTGCCTCGGCCACGTCATGGCCGAACTTGGCGAACTGGGGAAACTGGCGGTCTCCGAAGCCGAGCAGCGCGACGGGCACTCCGGGCGAATGGCGCATCCGCTCCAGCCGCGACAGAAAGCTGCGGGCAGAGGAGGGGGCGTCGCCGTTGCCATGTGTCGAGGTCATGATGAACATCCGCTCCGCATGGGGATAGCGGCGTGCCAGCGTGTTCATCGAGCCGGTGTGACAGCGGTAGCCCTGCTCCGTCAGCGCGTCGTGAAGCGTGCGGGCGAATCCCCATGTGGCGTTGCCTTCGGAGCCGACGAGGATGATCGTATCGGCGGAATGGGACGTGTGGTTGTGCCGGAACCGCGGCCGCGACCGGCGGCGGCGCCACCAGACCAGCGCCCCGGTGATCGAGAGGAACGGCGCGCAGAGGGCCGCGAGGCCGAGGAGAAGGCCGAGCGACCAGAAGCCCTCGCCCGTGTGGAGCATGTAGATCGCCTCGTAGATCCGGCGGGCGGCATCATCCGGCGTCCAGTTCAGCATCTGGCCTTGGGCCTGGTCGACATAACCCTGGCCGGTGCCGGTGCTGACGGTGAAGACATCGCTCGGATCGGTCGGGTAGGTCAGGGTGCGGAGCTGGCTGACCTTTATCCCGCGCAGGGCCGGCATCGCGGTAATCGGCATCGGATGGCCCGCGGGCACGTTGTTCGGGAAGGGCGCCGTCTGGGCGAGGCCGTTGGGGATCAGGTCGAAATTCGTCAGCGAGATGTAGATCCCGGTCATGGCCGAGAAGAGCAGCCCGACCAGCGCGAAGCGGGCGAGCGTGATGTGAAGGCGCTGGAACACGCTGCCCCGGGCACGGCCGAGGATCCGCTGCCAGCCGCCCATCCGCCGCGCCAGCAGCACCGCGCCGCTGATGCAAAGCGTGATGAGCGCCAGCGCCGTCAGGGCGGAGGCGAGCCGCCCCGCCGTGCCCATCAGCAGAGAGCGGTGGAAGGCGTAGAGCCAGCGGTAGACCGGCGAGGGGTTGTAGGGCCCGAGGACCTTTCCGGTATTCGGGTCGATCCGGTCGCTGCCCATTCCGCTGTTGTTGGAATAGTCGGCGATGATGGAGCCGGAGGGATTGCGGGTCAGCTGGCTCACCCCGGGCACGGCCTGCGCGACGTTCGCGGCAAGCGTCGCCACGCTCATCTGCGCCGCAGGTGCGGCGGGTGCTGTGAGGCTGTCATAAGCCGGAACCACGGAAAGCATCGCCCCGGAGATGGCGATTGCGGCGATCAGGACCGCGGCGAGGAGGCCGGGCAGCTGGTGGAGAGAGCGAAGCATTGGACCGCCTCACATCCGGTAGTAGAATTCGCGGACGTAGCCATGCGTATGAACAAGGCGGCCGGAATTCTTGGTGGTGAGGGGGATGCGCACATCCTCGCGTGCGGGCCGGCCATAGGCCTTGGAATCGACCGCGATGGAATAGCCGGCGTTGATCAACGCGTCGGAGATATGGGTGTGGACGGTCAGCGTCTGCCCGGAACCGACAGAGGCGCCGGTGACCCCGTCCACCCCGCGCCAGTTGCCGTGGTTGGCGCGGTCCCAGGCGGAAAGCTCGTGATAGATCCAGTGGTGCCGGCCGGCCATCCAGATGGTCTTTTCGTATTTGTTGCCGGGCCCGAGGAGGTAGAGCACGACATAGGCGCCGCTCCAGCCGCCGAAACGGTTCAACTTGGTGACGATGGTAAGGGCCCGTGCCTCCGCCCGATAAGGCAACGTAAGCGCCGCGGCGATCACCGCGGCGAGGACGGTATTCTTCATTCTTCTGACTCCTGCCGACGTTTCTGTCTGCTCTTCTGAGGGCACTTTGCCGGCTGGATGCTGACAGCCCGCTTACGGATGGCAGCATTTCGCTGCACTGCAGCTTCGCGTCTGCGTGAGAATCCGCGGTCGAAAAGGGGACTCCAAACAAGAACAAAACAGGAATATCCTGCCCACCCATCCCCGCTGCCACCCTGAGTCGCATGGCCTTTGTCGAACTTTCCGCCACCTCCAACTTCACCTTCCTCACCGGTGGGTCGCATCCGGAGGAGATGATCCGCCGCGCTGCAGCGCTGGGGCTGACGGGCCTCGCCGTGGCGGACGAGAACTCCGTCGCCGGCATTGTCCGTGCCCATGGCGAGGCGCGGGAAATCGCGCGGCTGGCGGCGGCGGAGCCGGGGGCCGTCCCCGCCGTGCCGCGGCTGATCCCGGCGGCGCGGATCGTGCTGGTGGACGGGTTCGCGGCCACCGCCCTGCCGCGCGACCGGGCGGGTTGGGGGCGGCTCTGCCGGCTCATCACCAAGGGCCGGAGGGCGGCGGAAAAGGGTCTGTGCAGGCTCGAATTCCAGGATCTTCTGGACTGGGGCGAGGGGGTGGAGCTGCTGCTTCATCCGCCCGCCCCTCCGGCCCGGACGCGCGCGCCCGGGGGCCCGGCGCTGACGGGCGGCGCGGACGCGTGGCTGTCACAGGCGCGGGCGCTGGCGCGCCGCTTCCCCGGGCAGGTCTCTCTCCTGATGGCGCCGGAATATGACGGGCAGGATGCCGCCCGCTTCGACCGCCTTGCCGCCCTGGCCGCGCGGCTCGGGCTGCCCGCCGTCGCCTCCGCCCGGCCACTGATGCATCACGGCGCGCGCCGGCGGCTGACCGATGTGCTCACCGCGATCCGCACTTCCACCCGGGTCGACGCGCTGGGGCGGGCGGCGCTGGCCAATGCCGAACGCCGCCTGCGCTCGGAGGCAGAGATGCTGCGCCTCTTCGCCGGGCACGAGGCCGCCGTGCACTGGACCGGAGAGATCGCGGCGCGACTCACCTTCTCGCTCGACGAGCTGCGCTACGAATACCCCTCCGAGGTGATGGAGGGCGAAGCCCCGCGCGCGCGGCTCGCCCGGCTGGCGCAGGCCGGGCTGGAGCGCCGCTACCCTTCGGGCATCCCGGTGCGGGTGCAGAAGATGCTCGACCACGAGCTCGCGCTGATCGGCAAGCTGAAATACGAGCCCTACTTCCTGACCGTCCACGACGTCGTCACCTTCGCCCGCTCGCGCGATATCCTGTGCCAGGGCCGCGGCTCGGCGGCGAATTCCGTCTGCTGCTTCGCGCTGGGCATCACCGAGGTCTCGCCCGAGGTCGGCACCATGGTCTTCGAGCGCTTCGTCAGCGAGGCGCGCGACGAACCGCCGGATATCGACGTCGACTTCGAACACGAGCGGCGCGAGGAGGTGATCCAGCACATCTACGAACGCTATGGCCGCCACCGCGCCGGGCTCTGCGCCACGGTGATCCATTATCGCGGCAAGCGCGCGGTGCGCGAGGTCGGCCGCGCAATGGGCCTGTCCGAGGATATCGTCGCGGCGATGTCGAGCCAGATCTGGGGCTGGGGCAGCGGCGCCCTGCCGGAGGCGCGGATGCGGGAGCTTGGGCTCGACCCCGAGGAGCCGCGGCTGAAGCTGACGATGGAGCTGGTCGAGGAGATTCAGGGCTTCCCCCGGCATCTCTCGCAGCATGTCGGCGGCTTCATCATGACCGAGGGGCGGCTGGACGAGCTGGTGCCGATCGAGAACGCGACGATGGAGGACCGCACCGTCATCTGCTGGGACAAGGACGATATCGACGCGCTGGGCATCCTGAAGGTCGACGTACTGGCGCTGGGAATGCTGACCTGCATCCGCAAGGCCTTCGGGCTGATCGAGACGCATCACGAGACGCGCTACAGCCTCGCCACCCTGCCGGCGGAGGATCCGGCGGTCTACGACATGCTTTGCGAGGCCGATTCGCTCGGCGTCTTCCAGGTGGAGAGCCGGGCACAGATGAACTTCCTGCCCCGGATGCGGCCGCGCAGCTTCTACGACCTCGTCATCCAGGTCGCGATCATCCGCCCGGGGCCGATCCAGGGCGACATGGTGCATCCCTTCATCCGCCGCCGGAACGGTGAGGAGCGGGTAAGCTTTCCCTCCGATGCGCTGGGCAAGGTGCTGGGAAAGACCCTCGGTGTGCCGCTGTTTCAGGAACAGGCGATGCAGATCGCCATCATCGGCGCGGGCTTCTCGCCGGAGGAGGCCGACCGCCTGCGCCGGGCGCTGGCCACCTTCAAGCGCCACGGCAATGTCACCGAGTTCCGCGACCGCTTCATGGCCGGGATGCGGGCCAATGGCTATGACGACGAATTCTCCGCCCGCTGCTTCAGCCAGATCGAGGGCTTCGGCAGCTACGGTTTCCCGGAAAGCCACGCGGCGAGCTTTGCGCTTCTGGTCTATGCCTCAGCCTGGCTGAAACGGCACCATCCCGGCATCTTCGCCTGCGCACTGCTGAATTCGCAGCCGATGGGCTTCTACGCCCCGGCGCAGATCGTGCGCGACGCCCGGGCGCATGGGGTGGAGGTGCGGCCGGTCTGCGTGAACCTCAGCGACTGGGACAACCGGATGGAGCGCACCGCGGCCGGGCTGGCGCTGCGCCTCGGCCTGCGCCAGGTGCGGGCGCTGCGCGAGGGCGAGGCCCGCCGCCTGATCGCCGCCCGCGGCAACGGCTATCGCGTGGTCGAGGATCTCTGGCGCCGGGCGGGGCTTGCTTCCGGCACGATCGCGGCCCTGGCCGAGGCGGATGCCTTCGCGGCGCTGGGCCTGAACCGGCGCATGGCGCTCTGGCAGGCCCGCGCGCTGCCGGATGCGAACCCCCTGCCGCTTTTCGCCGCCGATCTCGACGGCGAGGCGATCGTGGAGCCGGAGGTGACACTGGCGGAGATGACCGCGGGCGAGGAGATCGTGGAGGATTACGCCGCGCTGGCGCTGACCCTGCGCCGCCATCCGCTGGCGCTGCTGCGCGGCCTTCTGACCACGCCGGAGCGCGAGACGGCGTGAGCGGCGGGCGGGGGCGCCCTGCCTCAGGGCACGCTGATGAATTCGTCGCGGTGATAGCCCTGCAGGTAAAGCAGCGCGGTCAGGTCGCCGTGGTTCACCCGCAGCCGGCATTCGGCGGCGACACGCGGCTTGGCGTGAAGCGCCACGCCCGCGCCGGCCTGCTGCAGCATGCCGAGGTCGTTGGCACCGTCACCGACGGCCAGCGCCTCCTCCTCCGGGATGCCGAGGCGGGCGGTGATCTCGGCCAGCGCCTCCACCTTCGCGGCGCGCCCGAGGATCGGCTCCGCCACGGCGCCGCTCAGCTTGCCGTCGTCCACCAGCAGCGTGTTGGCGCGATTCTCGTCGAAGCCGAGATAGGCCGCGACAGGCTCTGAAAACGCGGTGAAGCCGCCGGAGACGAGCACCGCGTAGCCGGCATTGGCCTTCATCGTGGCGACCAGCTTGCGCCCGCCGGAGGTGAAGCTGATGCGTTCCGAGATCACCTTCAGGATCACCCCGGCGTCGAGACCCTTCAGAAGCGCCACCCGCTCGCGCAGGGCGCCTTCGAAATCCAGCTCGCCGTTCATCGCGCGGGCGGTGATGGCGGCGACATGGGCGCCGACGCCCGCCTCGGCGGCCAGCTCGTCGATGCATTCCTGGCCGATCATGGTCGAATCCATGTCGGCGATCAGCAACCGCTTGCGTCGCCCCTCCGCGGGCTGCAGGGCGAGGTCCAGACCCTGGGCCTGCAGCGCCTCCCACCGGGCCCAGAGATCCGCGGGCTCCGTCTCGACGGCGAATTCAGCGGCCACGCCGGGGTCGAGCCACAGCACCTCGCCGCCCGCCCAGTTGGCGCGCAGCGCCTCGACCGTCTCTGCGGACAGATCGGCGCGGGCCGGGCTGGCCATCAGGGTCGCGATGAACATGGAAGCCTCCCCTGAGTTTCCGATAGTGGAGCGCTGCGTCGGTTTCGGCCCCTGAAGCGGCGCAATATCGCAACTTTCCGGCTTGCGCCAGTGCCCGGCCGGATCTATCCCCAGCGGCGGGACACCCCTCCCCAACGAGGGGCGCATATCTGTGAGGATACCATGACGACCACGCCCGCTCCGGCCGCTCGGCCGGCCAATCCGCGCTTCTCATCCGGGCCCTGCGCGAAAATCCCCGGCTATTCGCTCGACATGCTGGCAGAGGCCGCGCTGGGCCGTTCGCACCGCGCCGCCGTCGGCAAGACCAAGCTGAAAGAGGCGATCGAGACGACGCGCGAAATCCTCGGCGTTCCCGCCGACTACCGCATCGGCATCGTGCCCGCCTCCGACACCGGCGCCGTGGAAATGGCGCTCTGGTCCATGCTTGGCGCGCGCAAGGCCACCATGCTGGCCTGGGAAAGCTTCGGCGCCGGCTGGGTGACCGACGTGGTCAAGCAGCTGAAGATCGAGGCCGAGGTGAAGACCGCCGACTATGGCGAGATCGTCGACCTCGCCACGGTGGATTTCGAAACCGACGTCGTCTTCACCTGGAACGGCACGACCTCGGGCGTGCGCGTCCCGAACGGAGATGCGATTCCGGCGGACCGCGCGGGCCTGACGATCTGCGACGCGACCTCGGCCGCCTTCGCGATGGACCTGCCCTGGGACAAGCTCGATGTGGTCACCTTCTCCTGGCAGAAGGTGCTCGGCGGCGAGGCGGCGCACGGCATGCTGATCCTGTCTCCGCGGGCCGTGGAACGGCTGGAAACCTACACGCCGGCCTGGCCGCTGCCGAAGATCTTCCGCCTGACCAAGGGCGGCAAGCTGATCGAGGGCGTCTTCGTCGGCGAGACGATCAACACGCCTTCCATGCTGGCGGTGGAGGATTACCTGGTTTCGCTGAACTGGGCGAAGTCCGTCGGCGGGCTGAAGGGCCTGGTCGACCGGGCCACGGCCAATGCGGCGGCGGTGCAGGCCTTCGTCGACGCCAAGCCCTGGATCGAGAACCTGGCGGTGGATCCGGCGACGGCCTCGACCACCTCGGTCTGTCTCAAGTTCACCGATCCGCGCATCACCGATGGCGCCGCCTTCGCCAAGGCCGTCGCCAAGCGGCTGGAGCGCGAGGGCGTGGCGCTGGATGTCGGCGCCTATCGCGACGCGCCGCCGGGCCTTCGGATCTGGTGCGGCTCGACGGTGGAAACCGCCGATGTCGCGGCGCTGATGCCCTGGATCGAATGGGCCTTCGAGGCCGAGATCGCGGCGCTCGCCGAAGCCGCCTGAGGCACCCGGGGCCCTCGCGCCCCCGATTCTCATACACATAGGGTGCGCATTCATTGCGCACCTCCCCCTCATATCCGTAGAGGAGCGCCAGCATGGCCCCCAAGGTTCTCGTCTCCGACAAGCTGTCGGAAACCGCCGTTCAGATCTTCCGTGACCGTGGCATCGAGGTCGACTTCGAACCCGCCCTCGGCAAGGACAAGGAAAAGCTCGCCGAGGTGATCGGCAAATACGACGGGCTCGCCATCCGCTCGGCCACCAAGGTGACCGAGAAGATCCTCGAGAAGGCGACCAATCTGAAGGTGATCGGCCGCGCCGGGATCGGCGTCGACAACGTGGACATTCCGGCCGCGTCCAAGAAGGGCGTGATCGTGATGAACACGCCCTTCGGCAACTCCATCACCACGGCCGAACATGCCATCGCGATGATGTTCGCCGTCGCCCGCCAGATCCCCGAGGCCAATGCCTCCACCCAGGCCGGGAAGTGGGAAAAGAGCCGCTTCATGGGCGTCGAGCTCTTCAACAAGACCCTCGGCGTGATCGGCGCGGGCAACATCGGCTCCATCGTCTGCGACCGCGCGATAGGCCTGCAGATGAAGGTGGTGGCCTATGACCCGTTCCTGACCGAAGAGCGCGCCAAGCAGATCGGCGTCCACAAGGTCGAGCTGGACGAGCTTCTGGCCAAGGCCGATTTCATCACGCTGCACGTGCCGCTGACCGACAAGACCCGCAACATTCTGTCGAAGGCGAACCTCGCCAAGACGAAGAAGGGCGTACGGATCATCAACTGCGCCCGCGGCGGCCTGATCGACGAGGAGGCGCTGGCCGAGGCGCTGAAGTCCGGCCATGTCGCCGGTGCCGCGCTCGACGTCTTCGCGGTGGAGCCGGCGAACGAGAACCTGCTCTTCGGCCTGCCGAACGTCGTCTGCACGCCGCATCTCGGCGCCTCGACCACCGAGGCGCAGGAGAACGTGGCCCTGCAGGTGGCCGAGCAGATGTCGGATTACCTGCTGACCGGCGCGGTGGAAAACGCCCTGAACATGCCCAACGTCACGGCGGAAGAGGCCGCGGTCATGGGGCCCTGGATCAAGCTGGCCGACCATCTGGGCGCCTTCATCGGTCAGATGACGGACGAGCCGATCAAGGCGATCAACATCCTTTATGACGGCGCGGTCGCGAAGATGAACCTGCCAGCGCTGAACCAGTCGGTGATCGCCGGGGTGATGAAGGCCAGCAACCCGGACGTGAACCTCGTCTCGGCCCCGGTCGTGGCGAAGGAGCGGGGCATCCAGGTTTCGACCACCCAGCAGGACAAGTCGGGCGCCTTCGATGCCTATATCAAGGTCACCATGGTCACCGACAAGCGCGAGCGTTCGGTGGCGGGCACCTGCTTCTCCGATGGCAAGCCGCGGTTCATCCAGATCAAGGGCATCAACATCGACGCCGAGGTGGGCGAGCACATGCTCTACACCACCAACGAGGACGTGCCCGGCATCATCGGCCTTCTGGGCATGACGATGGGCAAGAACGGGGTCAATATCGCGAACTTCACCCTGGGCCGGTCCGGCGTCGGTTCGGAGGCGATCGCGCTTCTCTACCTCGACCAGGCGATCGACCCGAAGGTGGTCGAGGTGCTCGAAGGCTCGGGCATGTTCCAGCAGGTCCGGCCGCTGCAGTTCGAGGTGAACTGATCCGGGCGCCGGCGCGCGGGGGGCTTGCCCTCCCGGCGCACCGGTGTCGGGACATCTGCGGATAGCAGAGCGTGCAGGACGCGCGCCGCGGGAGGCCCACCTCGCGGCGCGTACCCATGTGTAACGCTGGCCTGGGGGGCTGGCTGGGATTGCCTCAGGCGAAGGCAGGCACGGCGCGCAGAATGCCGGTCTCGAACCCGCGCCAGTTGGTCTGCACCGCGTTCAGCCGCTTGCGCGTCGCCGGGTGATCGGGGTCGAGTGCGCCGGCGCGCACCAGCAGCGCACAGATCGCGGCTTCCGAGGCGCGGGTGGTGCCGTCCTCTATCTTCAGCGCGATGCCAAGACCCTGTTCCGGCAGGATCGCGGCAAAGACGGCCTCCGCCCCGGTCTTGATCGCGACGCGGCCGTCCATGGCCCGCATCAGTTCGGTGCAGGCGCGGCCCTCGCCCGCGACCATCTCCGGATACCGGGTCATGGCGCGGGTCAGGCGGGCCATCGCCCTCTGGCGCGCATCGCCTTCGTCCCGGGCGGCGGCGAAGCGGGCCAGCGCCCGCGCGAATCCGGTAAGCGAGGTCATGAAGTTCGGCGCCGAGCAGCCGTCGATCCCGAACCCGGGAGAGGTCTCGCCCGTCACCTCCTCGAAGGCGTCCTTCACGGCGATCTGCACCGGGTGGTCAAGCTCCACGTATTCCGGCCCGGCCTTCAGGTGCCTGGTCAGCGTCAGGAACCCGGCGTGCTTGCCCGAGCAGTTGTTGTGAATCTGGCAGGGCTTCGTGTCCGAGCAGGTGAGCGCCTTCGCCGCCTCCGCGTCCTGCGGCATGTGCGATCCGCAGCGCAGGTCGGGCTCGCCCAGGCCGAGGTCCTTGAGCCAGGCGCTGACGGCATCGGTATGGATCTTCGCGCCATTGTGGCTGGCGCAGGCCAGTGCCAGCTGCGCCTCGGTCAGGCCCGCGGCATCGGCGGCGCCGGATTCGAGAAGCGGCAGCGCCTGCATCATCTTGCAGGAGGAGCGCGGGAAGATCAGCGCCTGAGGATCGCCCCAGGCCTCCACGACCTGCCCGGTGGCGTCGCATATCACCGCATGGCCGCGATGCAGGCTCTCCAGCCGCCCGCCGCGCCACAGTTCCACCATCGGGACCGGTTCAGCCATATTCCGCCTCTCGCGCCTGTGTACGGTCTGATCACTGCAATTTTTGCCCGCGGGGGTTCCAAAATTCGTGCCCCATAGGCTATGTCTCTCCTATCGAGTTGGACCCGGCCCCGCCACAGGAAAAGCTGCAGGTCGAATGCGCTGGGACGCCCGGGGACAAGAGGCAAGACAGCGGAGGCTGCAATAACCATGACGGGATCGAGGATACGCGGAGCGCTTTGCGCGGGGGCCATAGCCTTGGCCGGAACCGCGACGGCAACGGGCGCCTGGGCGCAATCCGCCAATGAATCCACCAATCGCATCGCGGTGAAATCGGATTGGAGCGTGTTCGCCGAGAACAATCCGAAGGAATGCTGGGGCGTCTCGAGCCCGAAAAGCAGCCTGAACACCAAGGGCGGCCGGAAGGTGAATGTGAACCGGGGCGACATCCTTCTGTTCGTCACCTTCCGCCCGAACGGTTCGGCCGATGGCGAGATCTCCTTCACCGGCGGTTATCCGTTCGATTCCAAGGCCGGCGGCACGATGTCGGTCGACGGGCACACCTACAACCTCTTCACGGAGGGGCAATGGGCCTGGCCGAAGACGCCGGCCGACGCCTCCGGGCTGATGGCGGCACTGAAGAAGGGATCGGAGGCGAAGATCACCGCGCATTCGACGCGGGGAACGCAGACGGTCGATACCTTCTCGCTGATGGGCTTCACCGCGGCGATGGACGCGGCCAAGGCCCGCTGCAACGGCAAGTAGGGTCGGGCAAGCCCGCCACGCTTCGCGTCCCGCGGCCCCGGCCTGCGGGGCGTTTCATTTGATCGGGCGAAACGAATCCTATATGTGAGGCGCTTCGCAAACGGAGAGAGCGATGAGCCCGGCCACCGCCCCCATCACGCAGGACGTCGCCACGATCCCGCGCAAGCTGCCCGAAAGCGGGCGGACGAACCTCGTCGGCCTGACGCGGGACGGGCTGCGCGAGGCGCTGATCGCCGCCGGTACGCCGGAAAAGCAGGCCAAGATGCGCGTGGGCCAGATCTGGCAGTGGATCTACCACTGGGGCGTGCGCGACTTCGCCGAGATGACCAACCTCGCCAAGGACTACCGCGCGATGCTCGCCGAACGGTTCGAGATCGCGCTGCCAGAACTCGTCACCCGGCAGGTCAGCGAGGACGGCACCCGCAAATACCTGATCCGCATCGCCGGCGGGCACGAGGTCGAGACGGTCTACATCCCCGAGGAGGGGCGCGGCACGCTCTGCATTTCCTCCCAGGTCGGCTGCACGCTGACCTGTTCCTTCTGCCACACGGGCACGCAGAAGCTGGTACGCAACCTGACGGCGGGCGAGATCGTCGGCCAGCTCATGCTGGCCCGCGACGACCTTGGCGAATGGCCCCAGCCGGGCCTGCCGAAGGACGAGACGCGGCTGGTCTCGAACGTCGTCCTGATGGGCATGGGCGAGCCGCTTTACAATTTCGAGAACGTGCGCGACGCGATGCGCGTGGTGATGGACGGCGAGGGGCTTTCGCTCTCGCGCCGCCGCATCACGCTGTCCACCTCCGGCGTGGTGCCGGAAATCGCGCGGGCGGCAGAGGAAATCGGCTGCCTGCTGGCGGTCTCGTTCCACGCCACGACCGATGAGGTTCGCGACCGGCTGGTGCCGATCAACAAGCGCTGGAACATCGAGACGCTGCTGAACGCGCTCCGCGACTACCCGCGGCTGTCGAATTCGGAACGCATCACCTTCGAATACGTGATGCTGAAGGGCGTGAACGACAGCGACGCCGACGCGCGCCGGCTGGTGAAGCTGATCGCCGGCATCCCGGCCAAGATCAACCTGATCCCGTTCAACGAATGGCCCGGCGCGCCCTATGAGCGCTCCGACTGGGAGCGGATCGAGGCCTTCGCCGACATCATCTACAAGGCCGGCTATGCCTCGCCCATCCGCACCCCGCGGGGCGAGGATATCATGGCCGCCTGCGGCCAGCTGAAATCGGCGACCGAACGGGCGCGGAAAAGCCGGGCCGAGATCGCGGCGGACGCCGGGCTCTGAAGCCGCCGCCTCGTTATATTCGGACGGAACGTAGGCTCAGCGCGCCGCGTAGGCGGTAAGCGACACCCGGTGGCCGGACCCCAGGTTCAGACCTTTGACCTGGCCCTTCACAACCGGGGTCAGGCCGAGCCCTTTCGCCGCTGACAGAAACGCCCCGGGATCCGCGACGACGCCCAGCGTGCAGGGATCCTTCGCCATTGCCTGCGCCACGCCCTCGGGCGTCGTGGCCTCCTCCGTCGACGGGGCGAGGAAGACCAGCGAGGGCTCGTCATATCCATCGGTCACGATCGGCCGGGCCGGGCAGGCGGGGCTCGGCGCGGCCAGCGCCACGATCGCGGGGGAGGGCCAGAGGCCGGGAATGGCGGCAGCGGCGGACAGAAGCCCGCCCGCGAAGCCCGCGCCCATCAGCCAGAGGCCGATCAGCGCCGCCGTGCCCATCCCGGCGCGGAGCGCGGGCCAGGCGAGTGCGGCCCCAAGCGCCAGCGCGGCGAGGCCGAGCAGGGCGGGCAGGAACGGCAGGTGGCCGAGGCTCACGCCATACCCCGCCGCGGCCAGAAGGACGATCACGGGGATCGCCATCAGCACCACCGTGACGATCTTCTGCCAGCGCCGCAGCCCGGCCTCCATCACCCGCGGCCAGGCCAGCGCGGCGGCGAGCGCGAGGCCCGGATAAAGCGGCAGCACGTAATGCATCAGCTTCGTCGGGCTCGCCTCGAACACGATCCAGGCGGGAATGACCCAGGCGGCGGCGAAGATCGTCCCCGCGCTGGCCCGCCCGCGCCAGATCGCGGGCAGCGACAGCGCCAGCGGCACCGAGGCGGGGAAGAACGTCAACCAGAGCATCGCAAGGTAGCTGCCCGGCGGTGCGCCGTGGCTCTCCTGCGCCGAGATCACCTTGCCAAGCAGGTCATGGTCCAGCGCGGCGGTCCAGAACGCGCCGCCAGAGCGCAGCGTGATCGCCACGAACCACGGCACAGTGACGATGAGGAAGCCCAGAAAGCCGGGCAGGGGCCTCAGCGCGCGAAGCCAGCCTGCCCGCCGGTGCAGCAGCGCCAGCGCCGCGACGGTCAGCCCGACCACCATCGGCCCGACGGGCCCCTTCAGCAGCACGGAGGCGGCGAGCGCGCCCCAGAAAAGGACCAGCGCCGGGGTTGGAAGGGCCGTCTCGTCCCGCGCGAAGCCCACGGCGCGCGACCTTGCATAAAGCCCGGCCAGCACCGTCTGGGCCGCCAAGATCGCGGCCAGAAGGCTCGCGTCCGTCGTCGCCAGATGCGCCTCGGCCAGCAGCAGGAAGGCCCCGGCCATCATCAGCCCGGCGGTGCGGCCAGCGGCGAAGCCGCCGAAAATCGACCCTATCCTGGCCGAAAGCAGCACCGAAAGCAGCACCGCCAGCAGCGAGGGCAGGCGGTAATGCCAGATCACCCGGTCCCCGGCCTTGCCGATCGCGGCAACGGTCGCGGCCTGCAGCCAGTAGATGCCGATGGGCTTCTTGTAGCGCGTGCCGGACTGAAAGCGGATGTCGACCAGATTGCCCGTCTCCGCCATCTGCTTCGAGGCCTGGGCGAAGCGCGGCTCGTCCCGGTCGACCGGGGGCAGGCCCGTGAAGGCCGGCAGCGCCGCCCCGAGGGCGAGCACGACCAGCAAGGCCGCCATCACCGCCCGCGGCAGTCGCGGCACCCAGCGCTCGATCCCGGCGGCAAGGCGTTCCATCGCGCGGCCCCGCTTCAGAGGCCGGAGTCGATGACGGCGAGCGCCTCATCGACCGTTTCGACGAAGGAAAGAAGCCCGAGGTCGGCCTCGGCGATCACCCCCGCTTCGACCAGCGCAGGGAAGTTGACGATGCGCTTCCAGTAGGCGGCGCCGAAGATCACGATCGGCACCCGCTTCATCCGTCCCGTCTGGATCAGGGTGATCGCCTCGAACATCTCGTCGAGCGTGCCGAATCCGCCCGGGAAAACCGCGATCGCCCGGGCGCGCATCAGGAAATGCATCTTCCGGACTGCGAAATAGTGGAAGTTGAAGCAGAGCTCCGGCGTCACGTACTGGTTCGGGCGCTGCTCGTGCGGCAACACGATGTTGAACCCGATCGTGTCGCTGCCGGCATCGGCCGCACCGCGGTTCCCGGCCTCCATGATCCCCGGGCCGCCGCCCGTGGCGATCACGTAGTCGCGCCCGCCGGAGGCGATCGAGCGCTCGGCGATGGCGCGCGCGAATTCCCGCGCGATGCCATAGTAATCCGCCAGCGCCGCCAGCCCGGGCGAGGGGGCGCTGTCGCGCTTCCGCGGCTCCGGGATCCGGGCGCTGCCGAAGATCACCACGGTCGAGTCGATCCCCCGCTCCGTCAGGTCGATCTCCGCTTTCGAGAGCTCCAGCTGCAGCCGCACGCCGCGCATCTCGTCGCGCAGCAGGAAATCGGTATCGGCATAGGCCAGCCGGTAGGTCGGGGAGCGGCCCTGCGGCGTATCCGGCAGCCCGCGGGCGTGGCGCATGTCCTCTCCGGCGTCGCGGAACTGGCTGATGCGGGGATCGCTGGTCATGCTCGGCACTCCCTGTCGAAGCCGGCGCGGATTGCGCGGGGGGCCTGCCTCGTCTATAGCCTCGGGCCCAGTGACGCCAGTGCTTCACCTGCCCTCAACCAGACCGACGCGAGGCCCCCATGTCGAACGCCGCCCTTGAGACCGCCATCGAAGCCGCCTGGGAGGCGCGCGACACGATCACACCGGCCACCAAAGGCGAGGCGCGCGACGCCATCGCCGCGACGCTGGAAGCGCTCGATTCCGGCAAGCTCCGGGTCGCGGAGCGGCAGGCGAACGGCGACTGGCACGTCAACCAGTGGGCCAAGAAGGCGGTGCTTCTCGGCTTCCGCCTGAAGGACATGGCCCAGCAGTCCGGCGGCCCGCAGGGCGGCAGCTGGTGGGACAAGGTGGATTCGAAATTTTCCGGCTGGGGCGACGAGCACTGGAAGGCCGCGGGCTTCCGCGCCGTGCCGAACTGCATCGTCCGCCGCTCGGCCTATATCGCGCCGGGCGTGGTGCTGATGCCCTCCTTCGTGAACCTCGGCGCCTATGTCGACGAGGGCACGATGGTCGACACCTGGGCCACCGTCGGTTCCTGCGCGCAGATCGGCAAGAACGTCCACCTCTCCGGCGGTGTCGGCATCGGCGGGGTGCTGGAGCCGATGCAGGCCGGCCCCACCATCATCGAGGACAACTGCTTCATCGGTGCCCGCTCGGAAGTCGTCGAGGGCTGCATCGTGCGCGAAGGATCCGTCCTCGGCATGGGCGTCTTCATCGGCAAGTCGACGAAGATCGTCGACCGCGAGACCGGCGAGGTCATGTATGGCGAGGTGCCGGCCGGCTCCGTCGTCGTCTCCGGCTCGATGCCGTCGAAGGGGGGCGTGAACCTCTACTGCGCGGTAATCGTAAAGAAGGTGGACGCACAGACCCGCTCCAAGACCTCGATCAACGAGCTTCTGCGGGACTGACATGAGCGACGCGCCGGAAAAGCCCAAGCGGCCCCAGCAGGTCTTCACCCTTCTGGTGGAGGTCGGCCGCTGCAAGGGTGACGGGCTGCCGGAGAAGGCGACCGGCGCGGGGCTGCTCTGCTACGCGACCGGCGTCGACGAGGCAGAGGCCGTGCGCGAGACGGTGGCGCTGCTGAAGGCCGCCGAGATGGCGCCGCTCGACGTCACCGGCTACGGCACCCTCGCCGAGCGGCAGGAGCAGGGCGAGGAGATCAGCGCCGAGGAGGAGGAGCTGATGGACCGCGCACTGGCCGAGAACTCGGTCGTCGTCGCCCAGGTCACCCCGTTCTACGACTGATCCCGCACGGTAGGGTGCGCATTCATTGCGCACCTTTCCCCGCGCGTGTCTAAAGGCTCTCCCGCAGCCAATCCGGCGCCAAATCGACCCTGTCGCAGCCCGAAAACCGCGCCAGCCGGTCCAGCTCCACTTCCAGCCGCCGGATCCGCCCGGCGCCCATCTTCACGCCGCGTTCGGGCCAGAAGGCCCGCACGGCGAGCGCGCCGGCCTGGCGGTCGGCCTTGGCGTCGATGCGGCCGGTGATGCGGTCGCCCTCGATCACCGGGAAGACGTAGTAGCCGTATTTGCGCTTCGGCTCCGGCACGAAGACCTCGATCCGGTAGTGGAAGCCGAAAAGCCGTTCTGCCCGGTTGCGGTCGCGCAGGGCCGGGTCGAAGGGGCTGAGGATGCGCAGCCGGCCGGTGGGTTCGGCGGCGTCCTCGCCCGGAAGGCTGGGCCGCGCGAAGCTGCGCCGCCGTGCGCCGTCGGCGCCTTCGACATCGACCTCGATCAGGGCGCCGCAGGCGAGTTCCCGGGCGCACCAGCGCTTCGCCTCTTCCGGGCTGACGGTGGCGAAGAACGCGGCGATTTCACCCGAGGTGGCGAAGCCCAGCCGGTCGATCGCGGCGTTGCAGGCCCAGTCGATCGTGTGTTCCGCCTCGGGGCGGTGGGTAAGGTGCGGCTCCGGGATCACCCGCTCGGTGAGGTCATAGACCTTGCGGAACCCCTCGCGCCGCGCCACCGCCAGTGCACCGGTGCGCCAGAGGTACTCGAGCGCGGTCTTCGACGGGTGCCACTCCCACCAGCCGCCGGAACTTCTCGGCTCGTCCTCGCCTGCCTCGCCGGAGGTCACGGGACCGCCCTCGGCGACCTTGGCCAGCACCTCGTCGAGCTTGTCCAGGTAGGCCGGATCGCGCCAGGTCCTCCAGCGGTCGGCCAGCGTCTCGCGCGAGCGGTCGAAGCGCAGGCGCCAATGCGGAAAGAACTCGGTCGGGATGACCGAGGCGTCATGCGTCCAGTGCTCGAAGAGGCTGCGATGGTCCTCCAGCAGCCGGTCGAGCGTGGCGGGGCGGTAGCCCGGCATCCGCGCGCGCAGGATCATGTGATGGGCACGGGCGACGGTGTTGATGCTGTCGATCTGCACGAAGCCGAGGCGGGTGATCAGATCCAGCAGTGCCGCCGCGTCCGGCTTGCCGGGCACCACGTCGCCCAGCAGGTGCCGGTCGAGGAACAGCCGCCGGGCGCGGGCATTCTGGATCAGCGGGCGTGCGGTCATCGGCGCGCCCTGCCGGGAAAGGCACTGTTCCGGCCCAATTGTACCCTCACAACCGCTCGATCGCCAGCGCGATGCCCTGGCCGCCGCCGATGCACATGGTGATCAGCGCGCGCTTTCCGCCGGTGCGTTCCAGCTCCGCCAGTGCCTTTACCGTTATGATCGCCCCGGTCGCGCCAACCGGATGGCCAAGCGCGATGGCTCCGCCGTTCGGGTTCACCCGTGCCGGGTCCAGCCCCAGCTCGGCAGAGACGGCAAGCGCCTGGGCGGCGAAGGCCTCGTTCGATTCGATCACGTCGAAATCGCCGGCCGACAGCCCGGTGCGCGCGAAAAGCGCACGAACGGCCGGGACCGGGCCGATGCCCATCACCTCCGGCCGCACACCGGCATGGGCATAGCCGAGGATCCGGGCGCGTGGCTTCAGCCCGGCCTTCTCCGCCGCCTCGGCGCGGGCCAGAACCAGTGCCGCCGCCCCGTCGTTGATGCCGGAGGCATTGCCGGCCGTCACCGTCCCGCCCTTCTGGAAGGCCGGGCGCAGACCCGCGAGCGCCTCGGCAGAGGTCGCCTTCGGATGCTCGTCGACCTCGAAGACCACCGGCCCCTTGCGGCCCGGCACCTCCACGGGAACGATCTGCTCCTTGAACCGCCCCTCGGCGATGGCACGGGCGGCGCGGGCCTGGCTTTCCAGCGCGAAGGCATCCTGCGCCTCGCGGCTCACCTGGTGTTCGGAGGCGACGTTCTCGGCGGTGATGCCCATATGCCCGGTGCCGAAGGGGCAGTTCAGCGCGCCCAGCATCATGTCCATCGCGGTGACATCGCCCATTTTCTGGCCCCAGCGGGCGGTGGGCACGATATAGGGCGAGCGGCTCATGCTCTCCGCCCCGCCGGCCAGCGCGAAATCGGCATCGCCCAGCATCAGCGCCTGCGTGGCAGAGACGATGGCCTGGGCGCCGGAGCCGCAGAGCCGGTTCACGTTCATCGCCGGCACGCTGTCCGGCACCCCGGCCTGCATCGCGGCGACGCGGCTGAGGTACATGTCGCGCGGCTCGGTGTTGATGACGTGTCCGAAGAAGACGCTCCCGATCTGGCCGGGCTCCACGCCCGCGCGTGCCATCGCCGCCTTCGCGGCCGTGGTGCCAAGCTCGATCGGCGGAACCGAGGCGAGCGCGCCGCCGAACGTGCCAATGGCGGTGCGGGCGCCGGACAGGATGACGATATCGCTCATGGGGTCTCCGGGTTGAAATGGTCGGGATGGGCGGCGGCGACGGCCGGCAACGCCAGCAGCCGCGCCTCGATGTCCAGGCAGCGCCGCCAGGGCGCGGGGTCGATCCCCCAGCGCCTTGCGTTGTAAAGCTGCGGGACAAGGCAGATGTCGGCAAGGCTGACGCTCTCGCCATGGCAGAAACGGCCGGTGCCGGGATGGTTCAGCATCTCTTCCAGCGCCGCCATGCCGCGCGGGATGAACTTCGCCATCCAGGCCTCCGTGGTGATCGCGCCGGCAGAGGCCTCCACCGCGAACCTTGCGACGGAGGAGTTGCAGACCGGGTGAATCTCCATCGCCACGGCATAGGCGAGCGCCCTCACCCGGGCGCGGCCAGCCGGGTCCTTCGGCAGAAAGCCCGCCGCCCGGGTCTCGTCGAGATATTCGAGGATGGCGAGCGACTGGGTCAGCATCTGCCCGTCGATTTCCAGCGCCGGAACAAGCCCCTGGGGATTGCGCGCCAGATGTGCGGGCTGGCGGTTCTCGCCCGTCAGCAGGTTCACGGCGACTCGCTCATGCGCGATCCCGGCAAGGCCCAGCCCGATGCGCACCCGGTAGGCGGCGGACGAGCGCCAGTAGTCGTAAAGTATGGTCATGATCGCCTCCGCCGGCATCTGGGCACGGAAGGCCGCGGGGCGCAAGACGGGCGGGCAGTCAGGGACGCAGCGGCACGCGGCCCTCGTCGGTCAGCACGAAGACCTCGCGGCCCTCCAGCACCACCGCCGTCAGCGGCCCGCCATAGGCTGCGCGCGAATCGATGTTCACCCGGTTGCCGTAGTGGGTCGGCGCCTCGATCGCGGTGTGGCCGTGGACGACGAGGAACCCATGGTCGCGCGGATCGTCGAGGAATCCGGCGCGGATCCAGACCAGGTCGTCCTCCACCTGATCCTCCATCGGCACGCCCGGGCGGATACCGGCATGGACGAAGACCACCTCGCCCCGCCGGATCCAGGTCGGCCGGGCGCGCAGGAACGCGCGATGCGACTCGGGAACCTTGGCCAGCGCCTCGGCATGCACTGCGGCCACCGGCCGCTCGCCCGCGTTCTTCACGCCGTAGGAGGCGAGCGTCTCTGCCCCGCCAAGCCGCGGGTCGAACCAGCTCAGATCGCTCTTCAGCCCGGGGTCCTTGTAATGGGGATCGGACAGGAAGCCCTCGAGCATCCGGTCGTGGTTGCCCTTCAGAACCTCCCAGGACCGGCCCTCGGCCATTCCCGTCCGCAGGTAGTCGACTGTGCCGGCGCTGTCGGGGCCGCGGTCGACGAGGTCGCCGATATGGATCACCGGGGCCTCGGCATCGCCGGTCTCTGCCCTGTCTCGGGCGATGCGCTCATGCGCGGCCCCGAGCAGCCGGATCTGGCCGTGAATGTCGCCGATCGCATAGGTCCGCATGACTGCCTCGCCCCTTGCCGTTTCGCCTCGCCGCCCGGGCTAGGACAAAGGGGGCCGGGGGGCAACCCCGGCCGGGCGCCCGCCTAGCCGCGGAAAAGCGACGGGCGTGCGCGGCGGGCCGGGGGGGCCGCGACCAGCTCTTCCGCTTCCTCGGCGGTTCGGGCGAGTGCCAGGATTCGCCGTGCCCGGGCCGTATGCCGTGCCGGATCCTGCAGCGTCTCCTCCGCCTCCGCGGCGCGGAGCGACGCGAAGGCCGCCCTTTTGGCCTGCGCCGGCCGGTGCTGGAACAGCCCGGCGGATTTCACCGGCCGCGCGGGGGCGGCGTCCAGTTCGGCGTCCTGGCGGGAGGTCTCGGTCACCCTCATTGCGCTCTCCGGTACGGTCCCGGCCCGGTCCTGCGCCGGCGGGATGGGATCACGTGATCGCCGGAAGGTGAAAATCCTTGGACGCGATTGCAGCGCTACCAAGACGAGGCGCCGCCACTGGCGAGGAATGACCCCGCAAGCGCGCGATTGGTGCGGCGCGCGTGACAATACGGGGGTGCGATAAGACGGGGGTGCGATAAGGCCCGGGGGCGCGGCGCGCCTTCGTCCGGGCCTCAGCGATAGGTCGGGTGGAAGCGGCCGGCGGGCGAGAGCGTGAAGATCTCGCAGCCATCGGCGGTGACCCCGACCGAATGCTCGAACTGCGCGGAGAGCGACTTGTCCCGCGTCACGGCGGTCCAGTCGTCGGCGAGCACCTTCGTTTCGGGCCGGCCGAGGTTCACCATCGGCTCGATGGTGAAGAACATGCCCTCCTCCAGCACCGGCCCGGTGCCGGCGCGGCCGTAATGCAGCACGTTCGGCGGCGCGTGAAACACCCGGCCAAGGCCATGGCCGCAGAAATCGCGCACCACGGACATGCGGTTGGCCTCGACGAAGCTCTGGATGGCATGGCCGATGTCGCCGAAGGTCGCGCCGGGGCGAACGGCTTCGATCCCGCGCATCAGCGCGTCATGAGTGACCTCGATCAGCCGCTCGGACTTCCGCGACAGGGTTCCGGCCACGTACATCCGGCTGGTGTCGCCGTACCAGCCGTCCAGAATCACGGTCACGTCGATGTTCAGGATATCGCCGTTCTTCAGGATCTTCTGCCCCGGGATGCCGTGGCAGACCACATGGTTGACCGAGATGCAGGAGGCATGCTGGTAGCCCTTGTAACCGATCGTGGCCGAGGTCGCGCCCAGCTCGGTGACCCGGTTGCGGATGAAATCGTCCAGCACCTCGGTCGTCGTGCCGGGTTCCACCAGATCGGCGACCTCGTCGAGGATCTGCGCGGCCAGACGGCCAGCCGCACGCATCCCGGCGAAGTCAGCCGGTTCGTAAATCCTGATGCCGTCCCGCGTGATGCGGCCCCTCGACTCGTCCAACTCTGGTCCTTTCCGTGCCTGTTTGAGCCACTAGATAGTCAAGAGGCGCGGTTTTGGCCAGTCCTGCGCAACGCGGGCGGCGGCCCGGTCAGGCACCAGGCCCGGGGTTTGAAAGCCCCGCGCCCCGGCCCTATACCCCAAGCTGCAGCCGCAGGGAGCGCATCATGCCCAATCCAACCGCCGCCATGCTGGTCATCGGCGACGAAATCCTGTCCGGCCGGACGCGGGATTCGAACCTCCACCACCTCGCCGGAGAGCTGACGCGCCGCGGTATCCTGCTGAAGGAGGCGCGCGTGGTGGCCGACGATGCCTCCGCAATCGGGGCCGCGGTCACGGCGCTCAGCGCGGCCTATGACCACGTCTTCACCTCGGGCGGCATCGGGCCGACGCATGATGACATCACCGCCGATGCGATCGCGGCGGCCTTCGGCGTCAACATCGGCGTGCGCGATGATGCCCGCGCCATCCTCGCCGCCCATTACGCCACGACCGGCGCTGAGCTGAACGAGGCCCGGCTGCGCATGGCACGTATCCCGGATGGCGCCACGCTGATCGACAACCCGGTCAGCCGCGCGCCGGGCTTCAGCCTCGGCAACGTGCATGTCATGGCGGGCGTGCCTGCGGTGTTCGAGGCGATGCTGGTCTCGGTTCTCGCCACCATATCCGGCGGCGACCCGATGCTGTCGCAGAGCCTGCGCGTGCTGCGTGGCGAGGGAGAGATCGCCACCCCCTTCGCGGCGCTCGCGGCGGAGTTTCCCGATCTCTCCTTCGGCTCCTACCCGTTCCAGCAGAACGGCGCCTATGGCACCAACCTCGTCGTCCGCGGCACCGATCCGGCGCGGCTCGACGCGGCGATGGCCCGGCTCGGCCGGATGGTCGCGCCGGAATGACCCCGGACCTGACGGAGGTTCTGGAGGCCACCTGGCCCGCCGCCGCGATCCACCGTGCCGGTCCCTGGGCTGTGCGCGAGGGGCGGGGCGGCGGCAAGCGCGTCTCCGCCGCCACCGCCGAGGCGCCCGTGAGTCCGGAAGTCTTTCCCGCACTGGAGGCGGCGCAGGCCGCGCTGGGCCAGCCGCCCCTCGTCATGGTGCGCGAGAAGGACAAGGCGCTTGACGCCATGCTGGAAAAGGCGGGCTACGCCGTGGTCGATCCCGTGATCGGCTATGCCGCCCCGGTCGGCCGGCTGGTGGCGGAGCTGCCGCCGCTCGCCGCCTTCGCCCACTGGCCGCCGCTCGCCATTCAGCGCGAGATCTGGGGGGCCGGCCATATCGGCCCCGAGCGTGTCGCGGTGATGGAACGGGTCACCGGCCCCAAGACCTCGCTTTTCGCGCGCAGCAGCGACCGGCCCTCCGGCGCCGGCTTCGTCGCCATCCATCAGGGCACCGCCATGCTCCATGCGCTCGAGGTGCTCAAGGCGCAGCGCCGCCAGGGCGCGGGCCTCGCCATGATGCGTGCCGCGGCGAACTGGGCGGAAACCCAGGGCGCCACGCGGTTTTCACTCGTCGTGACCCGCGCCAACACCGGCGCGCGCGCGCTCTACGCTTCCCTCGGCCTGGAGGTTGTGGGACAGTACCACTACCGGATGAAACAGGCCCAGACGTGACCCAGGACAGCCAAGTAACAGCGCTCGACCTTCCCATGGTCGACCCCCTGCCGGAGGCCACCGCGCGCTATTTCGGCATTTGCGAGGAAAAGCTCGGCCTCGTGCCGAACGTACTGAAGGCCTATGCCTTCGACATCGCCAAGCTCGACGCCTTTACCGCGATCTACAACGATCTGATGCTGGCGGACTCCGGCCTCAGCAAGCTGGAGCGCGAGATGATCGCGGTCGTGGTCTCCTCCATCAACCGCTGCTGGTACTGCCAGGTCGCCCATGGCGCCGCCGTCCGCGCGCTTTCCGGCGATCCGAAGCTGGGCGAGGCGATGGTGATGAACTGGCGCGCGATTCCCCTGAGCAGCCGCCATGTCGCGATGCTGGACTTCGTCACCAAGCTGACCGAGGCGCCCGCGAAGATCGTCGAGGCCGACCGTGCCGCGCTGCGGGATGCCGGGTTCACCGATCGCGACATCTGGGACATCGGTGCGGTCACGGGCTTCTTCAACATGACCAACCGGCTGGCCTCGGCAACCGAGATGCAGCCGAACGACGAATACCACGGGCAGGCCCGTTGATCCGCAAGGCGCTTGCCCTCCTCCTCGTCCTTCTCCCCGCCGCGGCGGGGGCTGTGACGTTGAACTTTCCCGCGCCCGCGACCCCGGCCGCCCGCCATGACGAAGCGTTGGGCAGCTACGATCTGCCGGTCGGCCCCTGGCGCGGCGGCAAGATCGACACGCTGCATGTGGAGGGCCCGCTGACCCGCATCGCCTGGCGGCTGAACACGGCGACGCTGACGACACTGCAGGTGCTCAAATCGTTGCGCGACCAGTTGCTGAAGCAGGGCTTCGCGGTGCTCTACGAATGCGACACGCGCGACTGCGGCGGGTTCGACTTCCGCTACGATACCTTCGTGCTGCCCGAGCCCGAGATGCATGTCGATCTCGGCGATTTCCGCTATCTCGCGGCGGAACGGCCCGACGCGAAGGGGCTGCAATACGTCAGCCTCCTGGTCAGCCGCAGCGCGGCCGACGCCTTCGTGCAGATGATCCAGGTCGGCCGCGACCCGGCCGTCGCCCCGCCGCCCGATGCGGCCGGCGGCACGACCCCCAATGCCGCGCTGGCCAAGACCCCGGCCGCCGTCGGCGCCGCGACGGCGGAGACGACGCCCGCCGCGATGGGCAAGCTCCTTCTCTCCCAGGGCTCCGTCGCGCTGGACGATCTCCGCTTCGACAGCGGATCGTCGGAACTTTCGCCTGGCGAGTACCCTTCGCTCGCGGCGCTGGCGGCCTGGCTGAAGGCCAATCCGAACCGCGACGTAACGCTGGTCGGCCATACCGACGACTCGGGCGGGCTGGCGGCCAATATCGCGCTGTCGCGGCGCCGGGCGGATTCGGTGCTGCAGCGGCTGGTCACGCGCTACGGCGTCGACAAGGGCCAGCTCGACGCAGAGGGCGTGGGCTACCTTGCCCCGCGCGCCACCAACCTGACCGAGGCCGGCCGCGCCAGGAACCGCCGCGTCGAGGTGATGCTGACCACCAAGTAGCGCCGCCCCCGCTGTATCGGGCCGGGGTTCCGCCCCTCAAAAAGAAAAGGGGCCGAGGCAGTCTGCACCTCGGCCCAGTCTTGCACCTTCGCGGGAGAACCTTACCAGGTATCCGGGCCCTTCTCGGCAAACTTCCGGGCCAGGAAGTCGATGAAGGCCCTCACCTTGGGCTGGGTAAACCGGCCCGGCGGATAGACGGCATAGATGCCCTGCATATCCACCGGCAGACCCGGCATGGCCTCTTCGATAAGGCCGTCCTTCATCGCACTGAAATAGAGGAAACTGGGAAGATAGGCGATGCCGAGGCCCGAGATCGCCGCATGCAGCAGCGACTGGCCGTCGTTCACCGTCAGCCAGCCGGCCGACCGGACCTGCCGCCGCTCGCCCGAAGGCGCGGTCAGCTTCCAGACATTGCCATTGGCCTGGTTGGAATAGTGCAGCAGCTTGTGCTCGTTCAGATCGTCGATCTTGTCGGGCCGCCCGTAGCGCTGGAAATAGCTCGGCGCCGCGATCATCCGCTTCGTCGTCTCGGTCAGCTTGCGGGCGCGCAGAGAGCTGTCTTCCAGCTCGCCGATCCGGATCGCCATGTCGAAGCCTTCGGAGATCAGCTCCACGTAACGGTTGTTCAGCACCATGTTCACGGTGATCTCGGGGTATTCCAGCAGGAATTCCCCCAGGATCGGCGACAAGAGGTTCACCCCGAAATCGGTCGCGACCGAGATGCGAAGCAGCCCCGAGGGCGCCGTCTGCATCGAGGTCACCAGCGCATCCGCCTCGCCCGCGTCGTTCAGCACCCGCCGGGCGCGATCGTAATAGGCAAGACCGATCTCGGTCGGGCTGACCCGCCGCGTCGTGCGGTTCAAAAGCCGTGCGCCAAGGCGCGCTTCGAGCGAGGAGACATGCTTGGAGACGGCAGATTTGGAAATGCCCATCTTCTTCGCCGCGTCGGTGAAGCCACCCTGGTCGACGACAGTTGCGAAGGCTTCCATTTCAGTCAGTCTGTCCATTGTGCACCTTCCGGGTACGCTTCACTCTCGGGGCGAGTTATTGAAGCCAATTCGGGCAGGAATGCGGAGGTGTACGGACAATACTGGGGTATTTATTGTTGTCTTAATGAAGGGTTAGCACTGTCCGCGTCGCATCGATGCCCAGGCCGCAACGATTCGGGCACCGGTCGCGTTCAATATTTTCCGGGAATGCGGCGCCAGTATGATCCGCATCGCCTTGGTTTCTTCATGAACCGGGGCCTGGTGCCCCGATCTCGCCCCGTTTTCAGGGCGCTCCGGCCTCTCGCGGACCGTTTCCGCCCCGGCTACAGCGCCGCGGCAAGCCGGGCGCCCTGGTCTATGGCCCGTTTCGCGTCCAGCTCGGCGGCCACATCCGCCCCTCCGATCAGGTGAAAGGCAATGCCTGCGGCCTCGAGTTCGGCCGCCAGGCCCCGTGCCGGTTCCTGTCCCGCGCAAAGGACGATCGTGTCGGCTTCCACCAGCTCCGGCCGCTCGCGCCCCGGGCCGTGGCTGATGCGCAGCCCGCCGGGTTCCACAGCCTCGTAATTCACCCCGCCCATCATCCTGACGCGCTTCATCTGCAGGCTGGCGCGGTGGATCCAGCCGGTGGTCTTGCCAAGGCCCCGGCCCGGCTTCTCCGCCTTGCGCTGCAGCAGCAGCACCTCGCGCGCCGGCGCCTCCGGCCGGGGGCCCCCGGGCGCCAGCCCGCCGCGCGCCTCGGCCGGGTCGGCCACGCCCCATTCCCGCCGCCACTCGGCGGGCTGCAGCGTCACATGCCGCCCGCCCTCGACAAGGAACTCGGCCACGTCGAAGCCGATCCCGCCTGCGCCGACGATCGCCACCCGCCGCCCGACTTCGGCGCCCCGCAGCACGTCGCCATAGCCCAGGACCGGCCCCTCGGCCTGCCCGGCAATCTCCGGGTCGCGCGGCAGAACCCCGGTCGCCAGCACCACCGCGTCGAATCCCGCCAGCGCCGCCGCATCCGCCGCCCGGCCCAGCCGCAGTTCGATCCCGACCCGGGCCACCTCGCCCGCGTACCAGTCGACGAGGCCCTGGAATTCCTCCTTGCCCGGCACCTTCTTGGCAAGGTTCAGCTGCCCGCCGATCTCGCCGGCCTTCTCTAACAGCGTCACGCGATGCCCCCGCTCCGCCGCCACCAGCGCCGCCGAAAGCCCCGCGGGCCCCGCGCCGACAACGGCGATCCGCTTCGGCTCCGCCGCCGGCTCAATCCCAAGCTCCGTCTCGTGGCAGGCCCGCGGGTTGACAAGGCAGGAGGAGATCTTGCCGCCGAAGGTGTGATCCAGGCAGGCCTGGTTGCAGGCGATGCAGGGCGCGATCTCTGCCCCCCGGCCTTCCGCCGCCTTCCGCACGAACTCTGGATCCGCCAGGAATGGCCGCGCCATGGAGACCATGTCGGCGCAGCCCTCCGCCAGCACCGCCTCCGCCACGTCGGGCGTGTTGATGCGGTTCGAGGTGATGACCGGGATCGTCACCTTCCCCATCAGCTTCTTCGTCACCCAGGCAAAGCCCGCCCGCGGGACAGAGGTGGCGATCGTCGGAACCCGCGCCTCGTGCCAGCCGATGCCGCTGTTCAGGATCGAGGCGCCCGCCGCCTCCACCGCCTTCGCAAGCGTCACGACCTCCTCGAAGGTGGACCCGTCCGGCACAAGGTCGATCAGAGAAATCCGGTAGATCACGATGAAATCGCGGCCCACCGCCGCGCGCACCCGCTTCACCACCTCCACCGGCAGCCGCATCCGGTTCTCGTAGGACCCGCCCCAGCGATCCTCGCGCCGATTGGTGTGGCGGACGAGGAACTGATTCAGGAAATATCCCTCCGATCCCATCACCTCGACACCGTCATAGCCCGCCTCGCGCGCGCGGGCGGCCGCGGTGGAGATATCGACGATCTGCTTCTCGATCCCGGCCTCGTCCAGCTCCTTCGGCGGAAAGGGCGAGATCGGCGACTTGATCGCCGAGGGGGCGACGCACTCCGGCCCATAGGCATAGCGCCCGGCGTGGAGAATCTGCATCGCGATCCGCCCGCCCGCGTCATGCACCCGCTCCGTCACCAGGCGGTGATTGGCGATGTCCACCGGGCTGAAAAGCCCTGCCGCGCCGGGAAAGACCCCGCCCTCGCGGTTCGGCGCCATGCCACCCGTCACGATCAGGCCCACCCCGCCCCGTGCCCGCGTGGCATAGAATTCGGCGATCCGGTTCCAGTCGCCGGTCTCCTCCAGGTTGGTGTGCATCGAGCCCATCAGGACACGGTTCGGCAGCACCAGATGCCCGAGGTCGAGCGGCGCCAGAAGATGCGGATACTGTGTCATGACGGGTCCTCCCGCCCGCGATCCTGCCGGGGCGGGGCAGCCTTGTCACGCCGAACGCCACGTCGCCCGCGGCTTCCCGGCAACCCGACCGCCGGTGCGCCCGTCTTGCCGCCCCAGCCTGGCCCGGCTTGAACGGCCCAGCCGGCGACCCTGCGCTGCCGGAGGGCCTCGCCCTCGCCGGCGAAGCTTTCGTCCGTCGCGGCGGCGAACAAGACCCTGACGCTGCGGAATGTCCGGATATGACTGCGCAGTGCGCACCCGAAGACGATCCTGGCCAAGGCGGAGTTGCAGATCAGCCCGATCGGCCGGATCCGCCGCTGGCTGTCTCTTCCCTGCGCGCCGCTGCGATGCTTGCGCACGCCCTCGCCTGAGGGGCTTGTGAGGCCGCATCGCCCTGCCTAACGTGACCCGCGGGGAGGAACGGTCATGGCGGAGTGGGACTACATCATCGTCGGCGCGGGCTCTGCCGGCTGCGTCCTGGCCAATCGCCTGAGCGAGGACCCCGGCACCCGGGTTCTGCTGCTCGAGGCTGGCGGTCGCGATACCTACCCCTGGATCCATATCCCGATCGGGTATCTCTACTGCATCGGCAATCCGCGGACGGACTGGATGTTCCGCACCGCACCAGAGCCGAACCTTGGTGGCCGGACACTTCTCTACCCGCGGGGCAAAGTGCTGGGCGGCTGCTCGTCCATCAACGGCATGCTCTACCTGCGCGGCCAGGCGGCCGATTACGACGGCTGGCGCCAGATGGGCAACACCGGCTGGGGGTGGGACGACGTGCTGCCCTTCTTCCGCAAGTCCGAGGATTATTTCGACGGCCCATCCGACCTGCACGGCGCCGGCGGCGAATGGCGGGTAGAGCGGCAGCGGCTGAGCTGGCAGATCCTCGACGACTGGATCCGCGCGGCCGAGGCCACCGGCATCCCCGCGACGGAGGATTTCAACACCGGCGACAACGAGGGCGTGGGCTATTTCAAGGTCAACCAGCGCCGGGGCTGGCGCTGGAACACGGCGAAGGGCTTTCTGAAACCCGCCCGCCACCGCCCCAACCTGCGGGTAGAGACCCACGCCCAGGCAGAAAGCCTGATCCTCGAAGGCCGTCACGCCAGGGGGGTCCGCTTCCGCCAGAACGGCATGCTGCGGGAAGAGCGCGCGGGCCGCGAGGTCATCCTCTCCGCCGGCGCGATCGGCTCGCCGCATCTCCTGCAGCTCTCCGGCATCGGCCCCGGCGCGCTCTTGCAGCAGATGGGGATCGAGGTCGCGCTCGACGCGCCCGGCGTCGGCGGCAATCTGCAGGACCACCTGCAGATCCGCTGCGCCTGGAAGGTCAGCAACGCCAGAACGCTGAACACGATGGCCGCCACGCTCTTCGGAAAGGCCCGGATCGGGCTGGAATACGCCCTGAAACGCTCCGGTCCGATGTCGATGGCGCCCTCCCAGCTCGGCGCCTTCGCCCGCTCCGCGCCGGAGGTGGCGACGCCCGACCTCGAATACCACGTCCAGCCGCTCTCGCTGGAGGCCTTCGGCGAGGCCCTGCACGACTTCCCGGCCATCACCGCCTCGGTCTGCCACTTGCGCCCGGAAAGCCGGGGCAGCGTGCGCCTCGCCTCGCCCGATCCGAAAGCCGCCCCGGTGATCGCGCCGAACTACCTCTCGACGCCGGGCGACCGGCTGACAGCGGCCCGCGCCATCCGCCTGACCCGCCGGATCATGGCGGCGGAGCCGATGGCCCGCTACGCGCCGGAAGAGTTCCGCCCCGGCCCGGAATTCGACACCGATCGGGCCCTGGGCGAGGCCGCGGGCAAGATCGGCACCACGATCTTCCATCCCGTCGGCACCGCCCGCATGGGCACGGATGCCGAGGCCGTGGTCGACCCCCAGCTTCGCGTCAACGGGATCGAGGGGCTGCGCGTCGCCGACGCCTCGATCATGCCGAGGATCACCAGCGGCAACACCAATTCTCCCACGATCATGATCGCCGAGAAGGCCGCCGCGATGATTCGCCAGGGCTGACGCCCTTCCGCGAGGGGGCCCCTACCCCGCCGTCTCCACGCAATGCCGCCGGAACGCGCGCTTCAGCATGTCGAGCTCGGCCCGCAGCAGCGCCACCTCGGCGCGCAGATCCTCGTCCAGCTCCTCCCCGGTCAGCACAGCGAAGCTCGCCAGGCGCGCACCGCTCGCCGCGTCGCGGATCAGCACCACCTGCACCCCTTCCGTCAGCGCGGTCGAGGGCACCGGCACGCGCAGACGCCAGGCCCGCTCGCGCCCCTCCACCGGCACCAGCTCCACCCCCGCCACGGGGCGGCCATCATGCGTCGCCTCGATCCGGGGCATGCCATCGCCCCCGCGCGCCACCAGATCCCCGGTCCAGATCCCGTCGCGGATCGCGATCTTCGTCAGCGTCAGCTCCATCGCCGTCTCCCCACCCTCAGAGCTCCGCCCGCGGCCGCCGGCAGAAGGCCAGGTCGCCGAGCGTGATGCGGTTCATCTCCGGACCCTCGAAGATCAGGTCCACCCAGATCCGCTCCACCCGCGTCCCGTTCAGCTTCATGTAGGCGAGGTCGAATTCCACCATCACCTCGCCCCCGCCCCGCTGCAGTTCGCGCACCGTCTGCTCCACGTTCGGCCCATGCTTGAGGTTCAGACGCGCGAAGATCTCCAGCGGCCGCTCGGTCTCGATCACGGCATCGAGCCGCATCAGGTGCCGGTTTCGCAGCCCCTCCACCGCCGCCGCCGGCAGCTCCACGGCCAGCGACAGGAACGAGCCGTCGAAGCCGAACACGTCGATCTTCAGGCCGAAGGGTGCAGGATCGGCCGCACTGCGGTTGCGGATCTGGCGCAGCGTTACCTCCGAGGCGGCGCAGTCGTGGTGCAGCGTCAGCCCGGGGCCGATCTCCGTCCGCGTTTCCACCCCGGCGCGCCCCGGCACGGTCAGGGGCTCGCGCCAGGCCTCGGGCCGCCAGGCCCAGTCGGCGCGCGCCGCCCGCGGTATCCCGCCCGTGTCCGCCGCCGATCCGCCCGTCGCCAGCCGTCCCTCGGCGATACGCAGAACCCGGTCCACCTGCTGCTTCAGGGCCCGCGCCGGGCCGTGCAGCGCGCGCAGGCGGGCCAGATCAAGGCTCTCCGCCGTCTCCGCCAGCCGGGACCAGCGGGTCAGCGCCCGCTGCTGCAGATACCGCTCCACTCTCGCGCCGAGCTTGCTGCCCATCAGAACCCCGCCACCACCTACACGGCAAATGCTCCCCAGCCTGCCGCTGCGGTTCGGGTTAGTATTGCTGCGAAAGCCCTGTCGCGCCAGCCTTTCCGGCGCCTCAGCCAGAGGTGGCGCTCGCCTTGGCCCCGGCCTTCGCGCCGGCCTGCGCCTTGGCCGCTTCGGCGGCGGCTTCGGCGCTTGCGGCGCGGACGCGGGTGATGAAGACCCGCAGGACCGCGCGGCCCACGTCGGCGGAGAAGCGCACCTCCGGCACCCCGAAGACGTTCAGCGTGACGATATGCCCGTCGAGGTCGAAAAGCGCGCGCCAGTAATCCGGCTGCACCGCCTGCCCCGGGAAGGGTGCGACATCCTGAATGTGCAACACCATCGCGCCGCGGTAGTGGCTGATCCCCAGTAGCTTCACAGTCCGGGAATCGCCGGACCGGCTCAGCACGGCGCGGCCCGCGGCGGATTGGAAGAAGGCCGTAAGCTGGCGCTCCGATCCCGCGACCGATCCGCCCTGCGCGCCCTCCGAGACGGCAGCCGTCAGCACGGCGCGGATCGGCGGGCGGCTTTTCTGCGCACCATCGGTGATCGAGGCGCAGCTGCCGAGCAGCACGAAGGCACCCTTGCTGCCCTGGTGGCTGGCGTTGGTGTCGACGCAGAAGCCCGGCGGCCCGGCGATGACGACCGCGCCATCGGCCACTGCCATGCTGGTCGGGGCCTGGCCCATCAGTATCGATGGATCGCAGCCTGCGACCATCAGCGCCACGCCAAGCGCGACCGCGGCGCGCAGACGGCGCCGGGCACCTCCGCTCGGCCAGGCCGCCAAGGCCCGTCGGGTCCTGTTCAAACGGGCGTCGGTCACCCGGTCTCCTTCCCCTGTCCCGGATTTCGAATAGCCGCCCCCGCGCCACCGCACAAGCGGGCCGAGGGGTCAAGGACACCCGCCTCGCAGGCAATTTATTGCAATCCGCGCGCCCCGGGATTAAGTCACGCGGCCAAAGGTCCCGAGCACGGCAGAACTGATGAACTGGATTTCCAACTACGTCCGGCCGAAGATCAACTCGCT
The DNA here is from genome assembly GCF_004010155.1 of Solirhodobacter olei. Lineage (GTDB taxonomy): Bacteria > Pseudomonadota > Alphaproteobacteria > Rhodobacterales > Rhodobacteraceae > Solirhodobacter > Solirhodobacter olei. The sequence continues at coordinate 244,414 of NZ_RRYH01000007.1, forward strand.
GTTCTCCCGCCGAGAGGTGCCGGAGAACCTGTGGACCAAGTGCCCCGAGTGCGGGACCATGCTGTTCCACCGCGAGCTGGCCGACAACCTCAACGTCTGCAGCTCCTGCGATCACCACATGGCGATCACGCCCCGGGCGCGATTCACCGCGCTCTTCGACGGCGGCATCTTCACCGAGGCGAAGGTGCCAGAGCCGATCGCCGACCCGCTGCATTTCCGCGACCAGAAGCGCTACCCCGAGCGGATGCGCGCCGCCCAGCGCCAGACCGGCGAGAAGGAGGCCATGCTGGTTGCCGAGGGCGAGATAGGCCGCACCCGCATCGTCGCCGCCGGGCAGGATTTCAGCTTCATGGCGGGCTCGATGGGGCTCTATGTCGGCAATGCCATCATCGCCGCGGCCGAGACCGCGGTGAAGCGCAAATGCCCGCTGGTCCTCTTCTCCGCCGCCGGCGGCGCGCGGATGCAGGAGGGCATCCTCAGCCTGATGCAGATGCCCCGCTCCACCGTCGCGGTGCAGATGCTGAAGGAGGCGGGCCTGCCTTACATCGTGGTGCTCACCCACCCGACAACGGGCGGCGTCACCGCGTCCTACGCCATGCTGGGCGACGTGCAGATCGCCGAACCCAACGCGCTGATCTGCTTCGCCGGCCCCCGCGTCATCGAGCAGACCATCCGCGAGAAGCTGCCCGAGGGCTTCCAGCGCGCCGAATACCTGCTCGACCACGGCATGATCGACCGCGTCACCCACCGCGGCCATCTGCGGGAGGAGCTGATCTCCATCGTCCGCCTGCTGACCGGCCAGCCGCCGGCGGTGAAGGGCGACCTGCCGCCACCGCAACCGGCCGACGGCGCCGCTAAGACTGATGTCCCCCCGGCCGCCGCGCCGGAAACCGGAGCCGCCAAGACGTGACCGTGGCCCTTACCGGGGCGCCCGAGGGCGGCCCCGCCTCCGATATCATCCTCGAACGGCTGATGTCGCTGCACCCGAAGTTCATGGATCTGACGCTGGACCGCTCCTGGCGCCTGCTCGAGGCGCTGGGCAATCCCCAGCGCACGCTGCCGCCGGTGATCCACCTCGCCGGGACCAACGGCAAGGGCTCCACCCAGGCGATGATCCGCGCCGGGCTGGAGGCCGCGGGCAAGACCGTCCACGCCTATACCTCGCCGCACCTCGCCCGCTTTCACGAGCGCATCCGCGTGGCGGGAGAGCTGATCTCCGAGCCCGACCTCTCGGCACTGCTGGAGGAATGCGAGCAGGTGAACGGCGGCCGGCAGATCACGTTTTTCGAGATCACCACCTGCGCCGCCTTCCTCGCCTTCTCCCGCACCCCGGCCGATGCGCTGCTGCTCGAGGTCGGCCTCGGCGGCAGGCTCGACGCGACCAACGTGATCGACAGGCCGGCGCTGACCATCATCACCCCGGTCTCGCTCGACCATCAGCAATACCTGGGCGAGACGCTGGCAGAGATCGCGGGCGAGAAGGCCGGCATCCTGAAGCGGCTGACGCCCTGCGTCGTCGGCCCGCAGTCGCCCGAAGGCCTCGCCGTGATCGAGGAGAAGGCCGCCCGCCTCGGTGCGCCGCTTCTGGTCCACGGCCAGCACTGGCATGCGCGCGAAGAAAACGGCCGCCTGATCTTCGAGGACGAGACCGGCCTTCTGGACCTGCCGCGCCCGAACCTGCCCGGCCCGCACCAGATCGAGAATGCCGGCGCCGCGCTGATGGCGCTGCGCCACCTCGGCCATGACGAGGCCGCCTGCGAGGCCGCCGTCACCCGCGCCTTCTGGCCCGCCCGGATGCAGCGGCTGAAGACCGGCCCGCTTCCGGAAAGCGCGCCGGGGGTGGAGCTCTGGCTCGACGGTGGCCACAACCCGGCCGGCGGGCAGGCGGTGGCGGGCACGCTTTCGGCCATGGCCGAGCGCCCGACGCACCTGATCTGCGGCATGCTGAACACCAAGGATGTCGGCGGCTACCTGCGGCCGCTGAAGCCCTTCGTCCGCACGCTTCACGGCGTCACCATCCCGGACAACCCTGCGACGCTGACGGGGGCAGAGACCTGCGCCGCCGCCCGCGCCGAGGGGATCGAGGCCCATGAGGCCGAAAGCCCCGCCGCGGCGCTCGCCGCCATCGTGGCGAAAGACCCATCCGCCCGGGTGCTGATCTGCGGCTCGCTCTACCTCGCGGGCGCGATCCTGCGCGAAAACGGCTGAGGCTGCCCCCGCGCCGAATCTTCGTGACAGCGCGGGCGGGCCGTCCTATGGTCCACCCATGTCGACACTGAACGCCTATGCCGCATCGTTTTATTGGTACCGCTGTCTCCAGCGGATGCCGGGTGCTGCCTAGTCGATCTTCCCAAACCGACTGAGAACCCCGAAAGCCGCTGGTCCATCCGGCGGCGTTTTCATTCGCGCGGCTGGACCCCCAAGGAGAAGACAGCCGTGCTGACCGCCACCGACGATCTCCGCATTGCCGAGATCACGCCCCTCACCTCGCCCGCCGCCGTCCTGGCGGAACTGCCACGCGATGCCGCCGCAACCGCCACCGTCATGCGCGGCAGGCAAGCCGTCCGCGACATCCTGCACCGCGACGACGACCGCCTGCTTGTCGTGATCGGCCCCTGCTCGATCCACGATCCCGCCGCCGCGCGCGACTACGCCGCCCGTCTCGCCGCCGAACGCGCCCGCCACGCGAAGGATCTGGAGATCGTGATGCGGGTCTATTTCGAGAAACCGCGCACCACGGTCGGCTGGAAGGGTCTGATCATGGATCCGCGCCTCGACGGCAGCTGCCGGATCGAGGAGGGGCTGCGCCTCGCCCGCCGCCTGCTGCTGGAGATCAACGCCATGCACCTTCCGGCGGGCAGCGAGTTCCTCGACCCTATCACGCCCCAATACATGGCCGATCTCGTCAGCTGGGGCGCCATCGGCGCGCGCACGACCGAAAGCCAGATCCACCGCCAGCTCGCCTCCGGCCTGTCCTGCCCCGTAGGCTTCAAGAACGGGACCGAGGGCAACGTCGAGATCGCGCTCGACGCCATGCTCTCCGCGTCGCAGCCGCACCGCTTCCCGGCGGTGACGAAGGAGGGGCTCGCCGCGATCGCCACCACTCAGGGCAACGCCGACTGCCATGTCATCCTGCGCGGCGGGCGCGTGCCCAACCACTCCGCCGCCGATGTGGAGGCGACCGCGAAGGCGGCAGAGGCCCGCGGCCTCGCCCCCCGCATCCTGATCGACGCCAGCCACGCCAACAGCGGCAAGGACCCGGCCCGGCAGCCGGAGGTCGTGGGTGACATAAGCGCCCAGGTCGCCGCCGGCGACAGGCGGATTCAGGGCGTGATGATCGAAAGCAACCTCCGCGCCGGCAAGCAATCCGCCAAACCCGGCGCGCCTCTGGTCTACGGCCAGAGCATCACCGACGGCTGCATCGACTGGCCCAGCTCGCTTTCCGTGCTGGAGCGGCTGGCAGAGGCTGTCCGTCGCCGCCGGGAGGCCTGAGGGACCCTCCCCCCTCGCCCCGGCGCCGGGCTGCGCCTGCTCTGCCCACCGGCAGGCGCAGCCCCCCCCCCATCCCACCGTCGCATCGCGGCGTCCCGAAGCCCGACGAAGCCCCCCTGTGCATCCGCGCACCTTCCGGCCCGGCCCGCCGCGCATTAACTTGCGCCCGACAGATGGAGCGCAGACCATGACCCTCGAACTCGGCCTCGACACCTTCGGCGACAACAGCCTTGGCCCCGACGGCGCCCTGAAGCCGCACGCACAGGTGCTGCGCGACGTCGTCGAGCAGGCGGTTCTGGCGGATGACCTCGGGCTGCATTTCATCGGCCTCGGCGAACATCACCGCGCCGATTTCGCCATCTCCGCGCCAGAGATCGTACTCGCCGCCATCGCCGCGCGCACGAAGTCCATCCGCCTCGGCACTGCCGTCACCGTGCTGTCGTCGGACGATCCGGTGCGGGTGTTCGAGCGGTTCTCGACCCTCAACGCGCTTTCCGAGGGCCGGGCGGAGATCATCCTCGGCCGCGGCTCCTTCACCGAAAGCTTCCCGCTCTTCGGGCTGGACCTGAACGATTACGAGCGCCTCTTCGAGGAAAAGCTGGAGCTGATGGCGATGCTCCTGCGCGAGACGGAGGTGACATGGAAGGGCACGACGCGCGCGGCCCTCACCCGACAAAGGATCTATCCCAGCCTGTCCCAGCCTCTGATGGCCTGGGTCGGCGTCGGCGGCAGCCCGGAATCCGTGGTGCGCTGCGTCGTCCATGACCTGGCGATGATGCTGGCGATCATCGGCGGCGACGCCCGCCGCTTCCGCCCGCATGTCGACCTCTACTACCGGGCCTGCGCCCAGATCGGCCACGCGCCCCGCCCGCTCGGCGTCCATTCCCCCGGCCATGTGGCCGAGACGGACGCCGAGGCCCGCGAACAGCTCTGGCCGCATTACAAGAAGCTGCATGACCGCATCGGCTCGGAGCGCGGCTGGGCGCCGATGCAGCGCACCCAGTTCGAGGCCGAGGCCGATCACGGCGCCCTCGTCGTCGGCTCGCCCGAGACGGTGGCGCGGAAGATCGCCACCACCGCGAAAGCACTCGATCTCGCCCGCTTCGACCTGAAATACGCCTCGGGCCCGATGCCGCATGACCAGCTGATGCGCTCGATCGAGCTTTACGGCAGCAAGGTCGTCCCGCTGGTTCACGACCTTCTGGCCTAGCCCGGCCTGCCTGCAATCACGTGTTGATCTGCATCAGGGCAATGCCCCTTTCACGCGTCTACCAAGACGGTGGAAGGCCGTGCGCCTTCGCGTGGTTTCCTTGTGGTGGAGCAGGCAGGAGAGGCTAAAGCATGAAATGGCGTCCCGAATACGCAACCGGCCTCGCGTCGATCGACGAGCAGCACAAGACGCTCTTCGCCTCGACCGACAGTTTCCGCGAGGCCCTGAACGCCGGCGAGGGCGCGGGGGTCTACGACCTCTTCCTGCAGTTTCTATCCGCCTATGCCGAGGCACATTTCGGCCTGGAAGACGAATGCATGCACATCCGCAAATGCCCCGTCGCCGCCCGCAACAAGGTGGAGCACGCGGCCTTCCTGACGCTTCTCGACCGCGAGGCGATCCGCTACCGCAGCGCGGGCTTCAGCCCTGAAACGGCCGGAGCGCTGCTCGACAAGGTCGAAGGCTGGCTTACCAGCCACATCTGCCGGATCGACATACAGCTCCGCGACCACGCGCCCGGCTAACCCCAGTCCGCCGCCTGCATCTCGCGCAGCCGGCTCGCCGTGCGCCCGAATTCAAAGGACCCTTCGCCCTCGACATACAGGTTCTCCGGCGCATCGGCGGCCGATGCGATCAGCCGCACCCGCGCCTCGTAAAGCGTGTCGATCAGCGTGACGAAGCGTTTCGCCTCGTTGTAGTTCGAGGCGGTCAGGTGCGGGATGTTCTCCAGCACCAGCACCCGGATGGCGCCCGCGAGCGCAAGGTAATCCGCCGGCCCCAGCGGCCTTGCGCAAAGCTCCCAGAACGACGCGCGGGCAACGCCGTTGTGGAACGCCTCCACCACCAGCTCCCGCCCGTTCACCGGCAGGACCAGCGGGCTGCCGCGGTCGCCCCCGGTCAGCTCGGCCCAGATGGAGGAGATCGCGCGGCCGGCCTCCGCCCCCGCCGGGGTGAACCAGACCTGCGCCCCGGCCAGGCGATGCTGGCGGTAATCGCCCTCCGCCTCCAGCTCCACCACCTGCATCTTCTCGCGCAGAAGGTCGATGAAGGGCAGGAAGATCCCGCGGTTCAGCCCGTCCTTGTAAAGATCCTCCGGCACCCGGTTCGACGTGGTGACGATCACCACCCCGGCGTCGAAGAGCTTCTGGAACAGCCGCCCCACGATCATCGCATCGGCGATATCGGTGATCTGCATCTCGTCGAAGCACAGAAGCCGGGTCTTCGCGATCACCGCCTCTGCCACCGGCTGCAGCGCGTCCGCGGTCTCGGTCTTCCGCGCCGCCTCCAGCCCCTTCTGGATCTCCTGCATGAAGGCGTGGAAATGCACCCGCCGCTTCCGTTCGATCCCCGTCGCGGCCATGAACAGGTCCATCAGCATCGACTTGCCGCGCCCGACCCCGCCCCAGAGGTAAAGCCCCTTCGGCGCCGCCGGAGGCTTGGCGAATAATCCACCCAGAAGGCCCCGGCGCTTGGCAGAGGTCTCCTCCAGCCAATGCCGCACCTCCTCCAGCGCCGGCAGAACCGCGCGCTGCGCCGCGTCGGGCCGCAGATCACCTGCCGCCACCCGCGCGTCGTAAAGCTCTGTCAGCGTCTGTCGCATGCCGCCGTATACCGTTCGATCCGGTATAAGGAAAGATGATCGGCGGGCGCACATTTTGTCATTGGACAGGCCCGGCCCAGCCGCTATCTCACGCTCGGTAACACGCGCGTGACCCGCGCCTCCGGAGGCCGAGTTGACCCAGACGCGCACCCCCCTCGTCACCCCGGTTCTGATCGCCGGCAGCCTGGTGCTGATCGTCAGCTTCGCGATCCGGTCCAGCTTCGGCGTGTTCCAGATCCCCATCGGCCAGACCTTCGGCTGGCCGCGGGAGGAATTCTCCTTCGCCATCGCCATTCAGAACCTCGCCTGGGGGATCGGCCAGCCGATCTTCGGCGCCTTCGCCGAACGCTTCGGCGACCGTCGCGCGGTGACGCTGGGCGCGATCCTCTACGCCGGCGGCCTGGTGCTGACCGCCGGGGCCACGACGGCAGGCGAATACCAGCTCCTGGAGGTCATGGTCGGCTTCGGCATCGCCGGGATCGGCTTCGGCACGATCCTCGCCATCATCGGCCGCGCCGCCCCGCCGGAACATCGCAGCCTCGCGCTGGGCATCGCAACGGCGGCGGGCTCGCTCGGCCAGGTCGCGGGGCCGCTCGCGACAGAGGCGATGCTGGCCCGGATGCCGCTTTCGACGGTCTTCCTGGTCCTTGCCGCGGCGATCCTGCTGGCGCTTTTCGCGCTGCCCTTCCTGACCGCGCCGACCCCGCATCACGCCGGAACAGAGCCTTCAGAGAAGCTAACCACCGTCGTCGCCCGCGCCTTCCGCGATCCCAGCTTTACGCTGATCTTCGTGGGCTTCTTCTCCTGCGGCTACCAGCTTGGCTTCATCACCGCGCATTTCCCCGCGCTGGTGACGGAAAGCTGCGGTGCGATCTCGCCCACCGGGCCACTCGCGGCGCTCGGCATCTCCTCGACCTCGGCGTTGGGCGCGGCGGCCATCGCCTTCATCGGCATCGCCAATGTCTGCGGCACCTTCACGGCGGGCTGGCTGGGGCGGATCTATTCCAAGCGGCTTCTGCTCTCGGGCATCTACACGCTGCGCACCCTGGTCTCCGCCGCCTTCATCCTGACGCCGGTGACGCCCGCGACGGTGGTGCTCTTCGCCTTCGCCATGGGGGCGCTGTGGCTTGCCACCGTGCCGCTGACCTCGGGTCTCGTCGCGCAGATCTACGGGGTGCGCTACATGGGCACGCTCTACGGCATCGTGTTCCTGTCCCATCAGCTCGGCAGCTTCACCGGCGTCTGGCTCGGCGGCTGGATGTACGACCTCTACGGCAGCTACACCGCTGTCTGGTGGATCGGCGTGGCGGTCGGCGCCTTCTCGGCCATCGTCCACCTGCCGGTGCAGGAGGAACCGCTGGAGGCCCGGCCGATCTGAGCGCCGCCCTCCGGCCCGCTCAGATCCAGCGCAGCTTCCGAAGCAGCGCGAAGACCAGTGCAACGATGGCCAGCAGGATCGCGCAGACGATCCAGAAGCCGGCCTTGTTCTCGGCGCCCGGGATGCCGCCGACATTGATGCCCAGAAGCCCGGTGACGAAGCTGATCGGCAGGAAGACCACCGTGATGATCGAAAGCATGTAGAGGTTTCGCCCCACCCGGCCCGAAAGCACGCCCTGCAATTCGTCCCGCACGACCGCCAGCCGGTCCCGCAGCGCATCGGCATCCTCGATCGTACGTGTCAGCCGTTCATGCGCTTCGACCAGCGCCCGGGTCTCGCGCGGATCGAAAAGACCCGATTCCGCACGGATCAGCCCCGAAAGCGCATCGCGCTGCGGCCCGATATGGCGGCGGAACTGGATCAACCTGCGCCGCGCCTCCGAAATCTGCGCGCCCAGTTCCGGCTCCGGTTCCTCCAGCAGCGCATCCTCCAGGTCGTCGCAGTTCTCCTCCAGCCGGTGCAGGAACTCCTCGATCCGGTCGTTGAGCCGCTCGATCAGCCGGCAGATGAAGCTGCCGACGCGTTCCGGCCCCTGGCCGGCCGCGACCTGCTCGCTCAGATCCCCGACCGAGACGAGATCGCGCACGGCGGTAGAGACGACCCGCGCCGGATCGGCGTAGATCCGGATGGAGACCATGTCCTCCGGGTCCTGCCCGGGGTTCAGGTTCACACCCCGCAGGATCAGCAGCATCCCCTCGCCCAGCGGCGCCGCGCGCGGCCGCGTCTCTTCCGCCAGAAGCGCCCGCAGCACCAGCGGGTCCAGCCAGCCGAGATTCTCCTGCATCCAGTCCTCGGTCCGCGCATGGCTGGCGCGCAGGTGCAGCCAGGCCAGCTCCGGCGCCTGCAGCGCACCGACGATCTCGGGCTCGTGCCGCAGCCGGGCGCCACGCTCGGGGCCGTTCAGCATGTAGGCGAAAAGGATGTGCTCGCTCATGGCCCCAGAGATAGCGCGGTCCGGGGCGGGGCCCAAAGTCAAAAAGGCGGGGCCGGGCATATCTTTCCGGATCGCGGACAATCCGTTCCTGGAGCAGGAATGTTTCCTAATCGCGAACAGCTGTGCCAGGGTCTGCGGCCGGTTACGGTGCGAAAGCGGTGCAAAAGCGGTGTTATTTCGGTATTCGGATTTTGTGGCCTTTTCAGCCGTTTAGGCGCAATTTGGCGGGTCAGGGCCAGGCCCATCGCACGCCGCCTTCCAATGTCGTTAAGCTTTCAGACCGGATCGCGCAGCACGTCCGTCATCGCGGCCATGATCGCCTCGGGATGGGTGTAGGGCAGGGCGTGGGTGGCGCCCGGGACCTCGGCCTGCCGCGCGTTGCGGTTGATCTGCGCCAGCCGCCCCATGGCGGAAAGCGGGATCACCGCATCCACCTCGCCCCAGACGGCGAGGACCGGCAGATCGGTCTCGCCCAGCTTGCGATGCGTCTGTGCGAGGTTTTCCCGCATCATGTTCCGCAGGCTGGACAGCACCGCCGGAAGGCTGCCGCGATAGCCCATTTCCGCGGCAGATCTCTTAACGAAATCAGGCAGTTCCGGCTGGGCAGGCAGGGCGCGGTTGATCGAGCGGCGGTGCATGATATCGCCCAGGACGCGGATCAGCCCGTCGCCCAGAACCGGAACCCGGGCGCAGAAGGAAAGGAACCGGCTTACCCGGTGGCCCAGCCCCACCGGCGCCACCAGCACCAGCCGGTCCACGCGTTCGGGATGATCCTCGGCATAGGCGGTGGCGATGGCGCCGCCCATGGAATACCCGATGAGCGTCACGCCCTGGGTAATCTCCAGCGCCGCAAGCAGCTCCTCCAGCTGGGTGACGAAGAAAGCCCGGTCCTGCCGCCCCGGCGGCCGGTCCGACATGCCCCGGCCATAAAGATCATAGGTCAGAACCCGCATCCCAAGCCCCGTCAGCGCCACCGCGAGCGGGGTCCAGACATAGCTCGGCGTGGTCAGCCCATGCACACAGACCACGATCGGCCCGCGCGAGGGGCCACGCCATTCGTAATAGGTAAGCCCTCGGGAAAGCTCGATAAAATCGCCCGTTGCCAGGCGCCGCGCCTTCGCGTCCATGGGCTTGCGGAGTGCCTCCACCACCACCGGCAGAAGCAGGAGGACAAGGATCAGGGCAAGAAGCGCCCAGATCATGTGCCGCGCGCCGTGGCCAGGATGTAGCGCGCCGTCATCAGGTCCAGATGCGCGCCGCCACCGTTCTTGGCGATGGTGATCTCGGACGCCGAGCGCCGCGCGTAGGCGCCGGTCTCGAGGTCGTAGAAATCCGCCAGCACGTCCTGCGGGGCGATCACCCCACGCGACAGCGGCGATTTCAGCTCGCCGATGTCATGCAGCGTGGTGTCCCGCGAATCGACGAAAATACGCGCCTTTTTCAACGCGGTATCGTCCACCTCCCGCATCTCGGGTGTATAGGCCCCGATCAGGTCGAGGTGGGTGCCCGGGCTCAGCCATTCGCCCTTGATCAGCGGTTCCTTCGACATCGTGGCGGTGCAGATGATATCCGCCGCCGCCACCGCGCCGGGCAGGTCATGGCTGATGGTCACGTAGGGCACCTCTGCCGCGAAGCGCGACGCGCCCTCGGCCGACCGGTTCCAGACGATGAACTGCGCCCCGGGGAAGGCAGAGCCATAGGCCTCCACCATCGAGCGCGCGACAGCCCCGGCCCCCACCAGCAGGATCACTCGGCTGTCGGGGCGGGCAAGGCGCTTGGCGGAAAGCAGGCTGTCGCCGGCCGTCTTCCACTTGGTGACCAGACCGAAATCGACCAGCGCCTCCAGCACCCCGGTCTCGTCCCGGAACAGGCAGACGGAGCCGTTGATGCTGGGCAGCCCGTTGCCCGGGTTGCCGGGGTAGATCGTCGCCGTCTTCACCAGCGCACCCATCCCCGCGATCCAGGCGGAGCGGGACAGGATCGTGTTCTTGCCCTGATGCAGAAGGGTGTCGCCGATCGCTGCACGGGGCATCCTGTGGCCTGCCTCCAATGCCTCGGTCAGCTTTGCCCAGTCGAGGCGCGGCTCGATTTCCGGTCCGATGATCTGGATGCTCATGCCGCCTCCTCCGCTGTCAGAAGTCCTTCCGAGACCAGCCGCTCGGCCCAGCCCGCCGGCCCCTCGAACAGGTGCCCACGCCAGCCGCGCGCCTGGGCCGCCGCGATGTTCTCCGGCCGGTCGTCGGCGAAAAGCAGGGCTTCGGGGGCGAGGCCGCAGTCTTCCTCGACGATCTCGTAGATCCGCGGCTCGGGCTTCATCACCTGCAGATGGGCCGAAACGTAATGCCGGTCGAAATCGTTGAGGAATGCATAGCGGGCGCGGGCGATCTCGAAGGTTTCGGCGCCGAAATTCGTCAGTGCGAAGACCGGCACGCCCCGCGCACGAAGCGCGGACAGCAGGCGGACGGAGTGGTCGATAACCGGCGTACACATCTCCAGCCAGTTGTCCCGCCACATCAGGATCGCCTCGCGATGCTCCGGGTGCCGATCGGCCAAGGCCGCCACGCTGGCGCCGAAATCCGCCCCCCGGTCGACGGAAAGGTTCATGCCGTCCAGGTCCACGGCCTTGAACAGTTCCCGCCGGGCGGCCTCGCCCAGCACGCGGTCATAGAACCGCAGCGGCTGCCACTCGATGAGGACATTGCCGATATCGAAGACGACCGCCTCGGGACGGGTCATGCCGTTCTCTCTCTCCGGGCCGCGTTCAGTTCTCGGTCTAGGGCCTCCAGAAAACGCGAGCGATCGGCCTTTGTAAAGGGTCTGCCACCACCCTGCCGGAACGGGTCGGCGGCGCGCAGATCGGCCATCAGGTCGCGCGTCGCGAGGATCGTGCCGATGTTTTTCGGCGTGAAGATCTCGCCATTGTGCCGCACGACGCGGGCGCCCCCCTCGATGCAGCGCGCGGCGAGCGGGATGTCCCCGGTCACCACCACGTCGCCCCGCCCGGCGCGCTCGGCGATCCACTTGTCGGCCTCGTCCGGCCCGTCGGGAACGTAGATCATCTCCACCAGCGGGTTCTCGGAGGGCCGCAGCCCGCCGTTCGAGACGAAGGCAAGGCGTTCGAGATGGCGGCTCGCGACCTTCTCCGCCTCGGCCTTCACCGGGCAGGCGTCGGCATCGACATAGATCACGCGAAGAGCGCCTCGGCATGGAAGGCGATGTGGTCCTCCATGAAGGTCGAGATGAAGAAATAGCTGTGATCGTAGCCCTTCTGCAGCCGGATCCGCCCCGGTTGGCGGCGGCGTGCGATGGCCTCGGCGATGGCTTCGGGCATCAGAAGGTCGATGAACTGGTCCGAGGTCCCCTGGTCGATCAGCAGCGGCCCGTCGAAGCCGCGCTTCTTCATCATCAGCGTCGCGTCATGCGCCGCCCATTTCGCCTCGTCCGGGCCGAGATAGGCCGTGAACTGCTTGCGTCCCCAGTCCGAGGCCGCCGGATGCGCGATAGGCGCGAAGGCAGAGACGGAGCGGAAGCGGCCGGGATAGGCCATGGCCAGCGTCAACGCGCCATGGCCGCCCATGGAATGGCCGGTGATCGCCTGCAGCTCCTCCTCCACCGGGAAGGCGTTGAATAGAAGCCGCGGCAGTTCCTCGGCCACGTAATCCCACATCTGGTAATGGGGCGCCCAGGGCGCTTCGGTCGCGTTGACGTAGAAGCCCGCGCCCTGGCCGAGGTCATAGGCCTCGTCGTCGGCCACGCCGGCGCCGCGGGGGCTGGTGTCGGGGAAGACGAGGCCGATCCCGTGCTCGGACGCCCAGGCCTGCGCGCCGGCCTTCACCATGGCGTTCTCATGCGTGCAGGTGAGGCCGGAGAGATACCACAGCAGCGGCACCGGCTCCTCCTGCGCGGCTTCGGGCAGGAAAAGACCAAAGGTCATCTCGCAACCGCAGGCGTCGGAGTCGTGGGCATAGACGCCCTGCACGCCACCGAAGGCCCGGTTCTCGCTGATCGTTCTCATCTGTCGTCCTCCGTCAGGCTGCGGTGATCCAGGCGAGCACGGCCGAGACCGTCAGCACAGAGATCGCCGTGGAGACCAGGATCGAGGCCGAGACGCGCTGCGGCGCGACCCGGAAATGCTGTGCCAGGATATAGGTATTGCCGGCCACCGGCAGCGAGGCCGCGGCCACCATCACATGCGCGGCGAAGCGGTCCACCGGGAAGACAAGGAGCGCCGCGATGGCCACCGCCGTGGGGTGCAGCACCAGCTTGCAGAAGCTCAGCCAGCCCGCCACCTCCAGCCGCTCGGCCGACCGCGCGGCGAGCGAAGCGCCGATGGCGAAAAGCGCCCCCGGGGTCGCCGCGCCGCCAAGGATCCCCATGAAATCGTTGATCGGCCGCGGCACCGGCCATCCTGTCACCGACCAGAGCACGCCGAGGCCCATAGAGACGATCATCGGGTTCTTCAGAAGACCCATCCCGAGCGTGCCGAGGATGCGCCAGTGAACCCGGCCCTCGCGCGCGGCGGTGATCAGGATGGTGATGACCGAGGAGAAGACGAAGAGATCGATGGTCAGCACCATCAGCTCCGGCCCCGCCGCCTTGGGCCCCAGAAGCGCGATCAGAAGCGGCACGCCGAGAAAGCCGGTATTGCCGATCACCGCGCATTGCGCCTCGACCGCCGCCTCGGCCCGGCTGACCTTGCGTAGCATCGCCACCGCATAGGCCAGCAGGTAGACCGTCGTGGTCCCGGAGAGATAGGCCAGCACGAAGGGCGTGGAATAGATCTCGCTCAGCGAGAGGTTGGAGGCGAACTTGAACAGCATCGCCGAGAGCGCGAAGTAGAAGACGAACTTGGTGATCGCCGCCACGCCCTCTTCCGACAGGAAACTGGAGCGGCCGGAGAGATAGCCGACGCCGATCAGGGCAAAGAACGGCAGGACCCGGATCAGCACCTCGATCATAAATCCCCCTCGCGTTCATCCTGGCGAAAATATCCCCGCCGGAGGCGAGAAAAATCCCGGTGATAAAGTCTTCGTGTCACCGGCGGGGATATTTGGACCAGGGTGAAAGGGCAAGGGGCCGCGCGTCAGGCGCCGGGTTTCAGCACCGTCATGATCTCGCCCAGCGGCTTCTTGATCTTGGCCGCGGCGGGGACGGTCGCGCCCCCGGCCGGGTAGCCGACCGGCAGGATCATCACCGGCTTTTCCGAGGCCGGGCGGCCGCAGAGTTCGGGCAGGAACTTCATCGGGTTCGGCGTGTGGGTCAGGCAGACCAGCCCGGCGTGGTGGATCGCCGCAATCAGGAAGCCTGTGGCGATGCCGACGCTTTCGGGCACGTAATAGTTCTTGTAGCGCTGCCCCTCTGCGGTGGTGCCCCAGCGCTGCGCGAAGACCACGATCAGCCAGGGCGCGATGTCCAGATGCGGCTTGGAGACGCCGGTGCCGATCGGTTCCAGCGCGCGCAGCCATTCGTCGCCGCCGCCGCCGGCGTAGAAGGCACGCTCCTCCTCCTCCGCCGCGGCGCGGATGCGGGACTTCATCGCAGGGTCGGAGATCGCCACGAAATGCCAGGGCTGGTGATTGGCGCCGGAAGGCGCGCCGCCCGCGGTGGCGATACAGGCGGCGATGACCTCCTCGGACACGGGGGTGGGTGCGAAATCGCGCACCGTGTGGCGCTTGGCCATCGCGTCGCGGAAGCGTGTCGCATGGGCGAGTGAGGCCGCCGGGCCAAGGCTCACGTCATCGGGCAGGGGCAGCGGGCTATAGCCCAGGTCGTCCTTCGAATACATCTTGCGCCTCAACCGCCCCCGATCAGGATGCCGGTCGCGAAGACCAGCGCGCCGCCAAGCACCACCTGCATCGAGGCCCGCAGGAACGGCGTTTCCATGTAGCGGTTCTGGATGAAGGCGATCGCCCAAAGCTCTACCGCGACCACCGCGAAGGCGACCATCGTCGCGGTCCAGAAATCCGGGAGCAGATAGGGCAGGGCATGGCCCAGGCCCCCAAGCGCCGTCATCACGCCCGACGCGATGCCGCGCTTCAGCGGGCTGCCGCGGCCGGACAGTTCGCCATCGTCGCCGACCGATTCGGCGAAGCCCATCGAGATGCCCGCGCCGATGGCCGAGGCGAGGCCGACGAGCAGCGTCTGGTGCGGATCGCGGGTGGCGAAGGCCGCCGCGAAGACCGGCGCAAGGGTGGAGACGGAGCCGTCCATCAGCCCCGACACGCCCGGCTGCACCCAGGTCAGAACGAACTGGCGCTTGGCCGCACGATCCTCCTCGTCACGTTCGTCGGCGCCGAGGTGCTTCTCGGCCAGTTCCTCGGCCCGGTGCTCGTGGCCGACCTCGGCGGCGGCGAGATCGCCGAGAAGCTTGCGGGTGTCAGCGTCCTTGGCACCTTCCGCCGCGCGCTTGTAGAAGGCGCCGGCCTGCCGCTCCATCGCGGCCGCCTCGTCGCGGATCGTTTCAAGCGAGAGGTTCTGCACGAGCCAGATGGGACGCCTTGCGTAAAAGCCCGCAACATGCTCGCGCCGAATGAGCGGGATCACGTCGCCGAAGCGCTTCTTGTGCAGCTCGATCAGGCGGCGGCGGTGGTCGTCCTCCTCCTCGGCCATGCCGTCGAAGATCTTGGCGGAGCCGGGGAAATCCGATCGCAGCCGTTGCGCATAGGTGCGGTAGATCTGTGCGTCATCCTCTTCCGAGGAGATCGCGAGCGCCAGAATCTCCTGTTCACTCAAGTCTGAGAAGCGACGGCGGTTCGACACACCGGGTATCATCACGGACTCCTTATTAGAATGTTTCTAAGTTAACAGGAGGACATGGAGATGCAACCCTGTGGCAGGCTGGCACAGGCGCTTGTTTCACTGAACCGTTCTGTTTATATCTCGTTTACGGAAAGGGGAAGATGCCATGACCATCGCCGTTGCAGGCGTCAAGAAGGGCCGAAAATACGATCAGGTGCTTGCCGGCGCCCGGACGGTTTTTCTCCGCGACGGGTTCGAGGGCGCAAGCGTCGATGACATCGCGCAGGAGGCCGGCGTCTCCAAGGCGACCCTCTACAGCTACTTCCCCGATAAGCGGCTTCTGTTCCTCGAGGTGGCGCGTACCGAATGCGCCCGCCAGGCGCAGACGGCGCTTGAACTGACCAACCCCGAGGCCCCCCCGCGCGAGGTGCTGACGGCGGCCGCCCGGCGGCTTGTGTCGCTGGTCACCTCGGATTTCTCTCAGAAGATCTTCCGTGTCTGCGTCGCCGAAAGCGACAGGTTCCCGGAGCTTGGCCGCGCCTTCTACGAATCCGGCCCGCAACTGGTCCATCGCCGCATCGCCGATTACCTGAGCGCCGCGCGCGACCGGGGCGAGCTGAAGATCGACGACGTGGCTCTGGCCGCCGACCAGTTCGCCGAGCTCTGCAAGGCGGGCATCCACTCCAAGCTGATCTTCGGCGCCGCCGCCTGCTGCCGCCAGGACCTGGAACGCACGATCGAAGGCGCGGTGGACATGTTCCTGGCGCGCTACGGGGTGCGGTAGGGCAGGGCCTCGGGCGGCTCAGGCGCCGAACTTGCTCAGGCCTTGTCGCGCACCAGAAGGTGGTTGCCTTCCTGGCGTACGTCGAACCGCCCCGTCTTGCGGATCAGGTCGGAAAGCTTCGCGCTGCCGTAGGTGCGGGCGTCGAATTCCGGGTTGGCCTGGGTGATGAACTGGCCGATCTGGCCCAGCGAATACCATTCGTCATCGCCGATCGCCCGCATCGCCCCGACGATCAGCGGGATCGCCTTTGAGGGTGGCTCCTTCTTCGCCGATACCTCGTCCCGGCCCGCGCTGGCCGCGGCTGCCCCGTCGCTCGCCGGGGCCGGCGCGGTCAGGTTCTCCACGAAGATGAAGCGCTTGCAGGCGCGGCGGAAGGCCTCGGGCGTCTTGTGCTGGCCGATGCCGTAGACGTCGAGCCCCTGCTCGCGGATGCGCGAGGCGAGGCGGGTGAAGTCGCTGTCGGAGGAGACAAGGACGAAGCCGTCGAACCGGCCCGAATGCAACAGGTCCATCGCGTCGATCACCAGCGCGATATCCGAGGCGTTCTTGCCCACAGTGTTCATCGGCGAATGGTGCGGCACGAGGCCCAGGGTCGCCAGCCGGTCGGACCAGCCCTTCAGCCCGGGGCGGGAGAAGTCGCCGTAGATCCGCCGGACCGAGGCCTCGCCGAGCCCCGCGATCTCCTCGAAGATCGCCTCCGCCCAGGCGGGGGACGTGTTGTCGGCGTCGATCAGGACGGCGAGGAGGGGGATGCCGGCGCGGGCCATCAGGGGTACCTTTCTTTTGGGCTGCCCTTCTAGCATCCCTGCGGCCCCGGCGACAGCCCGGCCCTCAACCGCCCTCGGTCTCGATCCGCACCGGGGCGCCGCAATGCTTGCAATGGATCGCGTCGGGCTCGTGCAGCAGAAGACCGCATTGCTTGCAGGGCGCGCGCACCTTGTTGGGCCGGAACAGAACCTGCGCCAGCCGCAGGAACAGCGTGACACCGAAGATCATCACTACGACCGAGATCATCCGCCCCAGCGTGCCCTGCAGCGTGATGTCGCCGAAGCCCGTGGTCGTCAGCGCCGTCACGGTGAAATAGAGCGCGTCGGCATAGTTGCGGATCTGCGGATTGCTGCCGTGCTGGGTGGTGTAGACGATCCCGGTCATCACGAAGATGAAGACCAGAAGGTTGATTGCCGCCAGCACCACCGCCTCGTTGCGGCGGAAGAAGGGGAAATCGACCCTGAGCCGGGCAAGAAGCTGGTAGGTCCGCAGAAGCCGCAGCGTCCGCAGGATGCGCAGGAAACCGAGGCCCTCCTCCGCCAGCGGCAGCAGGAAGGACAGGACCGCGGCGAGATCGGCCCAGGCAGCCGGCCGGGCGAAGAAACGCAGCCGGCTGCCTGAGATTGCCAGCCGCGCCCCGAAATCGGCAAGTATGACGGCGCCGAACAGCGCGTCGCCCAGCGTCGTCGCCAGCCCGTGCGGCAGGAAGGAGGTGACGATCACGAAGACGATCGTCACCAGGTCGAAGATCAGCAGTGCGTAGCGGAAGGTATGGGCGCGCCTGCTCCGGCCCTCGTAGAGGGCACGGAGCCTGTCGCGCCGGGTCTCGGCCGCGCGCCCTCGGGCCATCTGCCTAGTAGACGACGACGCTGCGGATCGATTCGCCCGCATGCATGAGGTCGAACCCCTTGTTGATCTCGTTCAGGCTCAGCGTGTGGGTGATCATCGGGTCGATCTCGATCTTGCCGTCCATGTACCAGTCGACGATCTTCGGCACGTCGGTCCGGCCGCGCGCACCGCCGAAGGCCGTGCCCTTCCAGATCCGCCCTGTGACCAGCTGGAACGGCCGCGTCTCGATGACCGCGCCCGCAGGTGCGACGCCGATGATGATCGACTGGCCCCAGCCGCGGTGGGTGCATTCCAGCGCGGCCCGCATCACCTTCACGTTGCCGGTGCAGTCGAAGGAGTAATCCGCCCCGCCGATCTGGTCGAAGGGCGTCTTCGTCAGGTTGACGAGATAGGGGACAAGGTCGCCCTCCACCTCGGACGGGTTGACGAAATGGGTCATCCCGAAGCGTTCGGCCATTTCCTTCTTGGCCGGGTTCAGGTCGACCCCGATGATCATGTCCGCGCCGGCAAGCCGCAGGCCCTGGATCACGTTGAGGCCGATGCCGCCCAGCCCGAAGACCACGGCCTTCGCGCCGATCTCCACCTTGGCGGTGTTGATGACGGCGCCGATGCCGGTGGTCACGCCGCAGCCGATGTAGCAGATCTTGTCGAAGGGCGCGTCCTCGCGCACCTTCGCCACCGCGATCTCCGGCAGGACGGTGTAGTTCGAGAAGGTCGAACAGCCCATGTAATGCAGGATCGGATCGCCATCGAGGGTGGAGAAGCGGCTGGAGCCGTCGGGCATCACGCCCTGCCCCTGGGTGGACCGGATCGCCGTGCAGAGGTTGGTCTTCTGGCTGAGGCAGGAGGGGCATTCCCGGCATTCCGGCGTGTAGAGCGGGATCACGTGGTCGCCCTTCTTCACGCTGGTCACGCCTTCGCCGACCTCGACGACAATGCCCGCGCCCTCGTGGCCGAGGATGGCGGGGAACAGGCCCTCCGGGTCGGCGCCCGAAAGGGTGAATTCGTCCGTATGGCAGATGCCGGTGGCCTTGATCTCCACCATCACCTCGCCGGGCTTCGGCCCGTCGAGGTTCACCTCCATGATCTCGAGCGGCTTGCCGGCCTGAACGGCCACGGCGGCGCGGGTTCTCATGGTGTCCTCCCTGTGCGTGTCGGGGCGCATGCTGGGCGAAAGGCGGGCGCGATGCAACCGCCCGCGCGGCAGGCGGTGCCCCGTTTCCGACGGCCGGCCCGCCCCTCGCCGGGGCGGACTCGACTCCCCCCACGGGCGAGCCTAAATTGGAACGTATGGAGAACATCTGGTCATGCACGACACCCGCCGCATTCTGTCGCTCTGGTTTCCGCGCCTTGCCGCGGAACGGCTGATCCGGCGCGACAGGCTGACCGGGCCGGTGGCGGTGGTGGCCGAGGTGGGCAACATGCGCCTCCTCTCCGCGCTTTCGGCCGAGGCGGAGGCGGCGGGCCTCGCCCCCGGCCAGCCGCTGAGGGACGCGCTCGGCCTCTGCCCCACGCTCGTCACCCGCCCCGCCGATCCGGAGGCGGAGGCGGTGTTTCTTTCCCACCTCCGGCGCTGGGCGGGCAAGCTCTCGCCCTGGGTGGGGGAGATGCCGCCGGACGGGCTGGTGCTCGACATCACCGGCTGCGCCCATCTCTTCGGCGGCGAGGCCGGGATGGTCGCGCTGCTGGAGCGGGAATGCGCCCGGCTCGGGCTCATGGCGGAGATCGGGCTGGCCGATACGGTTGGCGCGGCCTGGGCCTTGGCGCGTTTCGCCGGGCGGGCGCCGGGGCGGCTGCGCTCGGGCGACGATATCGCGCAGGAGGCGCGGGCCACCCGCTCCCGTGCCGGGCGGCGGCACTGGACGCGGGGCGGCCAGCGCCCGGTCCTCGCCGCGCCCGCCGCGCCACAGGCCCGCATCGCCCCCCCGGGCCATATCCGCCAGGCGCTCGGCCCCCTGCCGGTCGCCGCGCTGCGGCTGCCGCCGGAAGTGGTGACCGCGCTGGCCCGGGTCGGCCTGAACCGGATCGAGGATATCCTCGGCATGCCCCGCGCCGCGCTGTCGCGCCGCTACGGTCTTGCCCTCATCCGGCGGCTCGACCAGGCGCTGGGGCTGGAGGCGGAGCCGGTCTCCGCCCCCCGGCCGGAGGTGCATTTCGCCACCCGCCTGACCTTTCCGGAGCCGATCGGCCTGGCCGAGGATATCCTCGCCGGGATCGACCGGCTGCTTCCGCCGCTGGCCCGCAAGCTCGCCGCCGCCGGGCGCGGGGCGCGGCGGCTCAGGCTGCAGGCCTTCCGCAGCGACCACGGGACCGAGGCGGTGGAGGTCGGCCTCGCCCGCCCCTCGGCGCTCGCCGCCGATATCCGCCCGCTGCTGGCGATGAAGATCGAGGCGATCGACCCCGGTCTCGGCATCGACTGCCTGCGCCTGGAGGCGCGGGTGGTGGAGCCGCTGCCGGCCCGGCAGATCCGCGGCCCGCTCGACGGTGGCGCGGCGGAGGATCGCGGCTTCGACCTGCTGATCGCCCGGATCGGCGCGCGGATCGGGATGGAGGCGCTGACCCGCGCCCATCCCGGTGACAGCCATATCCCGGAGAAGGCGGCCCAGACCCTCGCCGCCGCCTGGTCGGAACCGGCCGGCGCCTGGCCCGCGGCCCCGGCGCCGCGGCCCCTGCTGATGTTCCCACCGGAGCCGGTGAGCTGCCCCGAGGGCGCCGAGGGCCCGGCACCGCCCGCCCGCTTCCGCTGGCGCCGGCGGGACTTCGCGCTGGCCTCCGCCACAGGGCCGGAGCGGATCGCGCCGGAATGGTGGCTGGACGAGCCCGCCTGGCGGTCCGGCCCGCGCGACTACTGGCGGGTGGAAACCGGTTCCGGAGAGCGGCTCTGGCTCTATTATGCCCATGGCGGGGCGGTCTCGGGGGGGTGGTTCTGCCACGGCGAATTCGCCTGAGGCGGAGAGTAGGCCCCCACCGTCTCCGGCAGGGGCCCCTCTTCCAACCCGGGTCCGCTATGGGTGGGGGCTATGATCGCGACCCCGGGCAAGCTCATTTGCTCTGGGGGCGAAGATCGTGCGGGATGGCGGCGAAAATAGGTGACTTCCGAGGTACTTTCCCGCGCTTTTGGCGGCGCGATTCTGGCGGCGCTTGATTTGTCAAAAACCGCCGGGCAATCTTTGCCCATGACGGTCCAGACCCCGCAGCCCTTGCCCTTCGGTTCGCGCCCTTACGATCGGGTCGCCTTCGACCGTCGCGAGCTGGGCATCATCCTCGGGCTCTACGGCCGCATGGTCGCCACCGGCGAATGGCGGGATTACGCGATCTCCAGCCTGCGCGACGCGGCGATCTTCTCCGTCTTCCGGCGCACGGCGGAGGTGCCGCTCTACCGGATCGAGAAGCATCCAAAGCTCAGGATGCGTCAGGGCATGTACGCGTTGATCGGGCCGGACGGCCAGGTG
Organism: Solirhodobacter olei; assembly: GCF_004010155.1. Classification (GTDB taxonomy): domain Bacteria; phylum Pseudomonadota; class Alphaproteobacteria; order Rhodobacterales; family Rhodobacteraceae; genus Solirhodobacter; species Solirhodobacter olei. The sequence goes on from NZ_RRYH01000007.1 coordinate 265,679, forward strand.
CTGCGCCGCGGCCACGACCTTGCGCTGGTGCTGCGGTTCCTCGAACGCAAGCTTTTCCGCGCGATCGAGTAGCGGCCCCGGCCATCAGGGCGTCAGCCCACCGGCCGCCGCCGCGCGGTCACCGGGCCTTCTCCGGCGGCAAGGATGCGGGCGATGGCGGCCTCGATCCCCTCGTAGCTGACAGCCATGGCATGGCCATTGGCATGGATCAGCCGGGTGCCATCCACCACCATTGCCACATGCCCGCGCCAGAACAGGAGGTCGCCGCGCTGCAGCCCTTCGCCCTCCTCCAGCGCGCGGCCGACCGAACCCGCCTGCAGGTCGCTGTCGCCGGGGCAGGGCAGGCCACAGGCCCAGAGCGAGACCTGCACCAGCCCGGAGCAATCGATCCCGTCGCGCGAATTCCCGCCCCAGAGGTAGGGCGTGCCCAGGAACCCCTCCGCCACCGCGACCGGATCGTCCGCCCGTTCGGCCAGCGGCTGCAGGTGGATGGTCGGCACGAACAGCCCCGCCGCCGTCTCGCTGAACTGGCCCGAGGTGCCGGTGATCCGCAGTTCGGAGAGGCAGGAGAGCCGCGCCACCTCGTGCCGCTTGAGGTCGGCCGCGGGGTAGAGATGCGTGGCGGGGACGGCCACCCGATGCGTCACCTCCGCATCCGGGCCAAGCGCGGCCTCGGCGACATAGCCGACATAGCCGTCCCGCTCCGCCTGCACGAAGGCGTGGCCCTCGGCCCGCTCCAGCACCAGAACCCGCGCGCCGAGAAGAAGCTGGCGCTCCCGCGTCCCGCCGGGCGCGCGCAGCAGGTCTACCACGGGCAACGCGATCCGCGCGGGCGTGCCCTCCACGAAGCGCCCGGCGCTCACCTCTCCGCGAAGCGAGACATGGGCGACGCGGGCATTGGCCGGGGTCAGCCTGCGGTCCATCGTCAGAGCGCCAGCAGCCGCGGCAGGGCCTGCAGCAGCGCCCGTGCGCCCTGGCCCACGCCACCCTTAGGCCGCGCCGGGGCGGCACTGGGCATGTGGCCGTAGATGTCGAAATGCATGTAGGGCGCCGAGAGGAACCGCTTCAGGAACAGCGCCGCGGTGATCGAGCCCGCCATGCCGCCCCCCGGCGCATTGTCGAGATCGGCGATGCCGGGCTCGATCAGCGTCTCGTAGGGCGCCCAGAATGGCATCCGCCAGACCGGGTCGCGCACGGCCCGGGCCGCCTCCGACACCGCCGCCGCGGCCACGTCGTCATCGGTGTAGAAGGGCGCAAGGTCGGGGCCCACGGCGACCCGCGCCGCGCCGGTCAGCGTCGCCATGGAGATCACCAGGTCGGGCGCCTCCTCATCGGCCAGCGCCAGCGCGTCGGCCAGCACCAGGCGGCCCTCCGCATCGGTGTTGTTCACTTCCACCGTCAGGCCCTTGCGGCTGGTCAGGATGTCCCTCGGCCGCATCGCGTTGCCGGAGATCGCGTTCTCCACCGCCGGCACCAGCACCCGCAGCTGCACCGGCAGATCCAGCGCCATGATCATATGGGCAAGTCCCAGCACCGTCGCCGCGCCGCCCATGTCTTTCTTCATCAGAAGCATCCCGGCGGCCGGCTTGATGTCGAGCCCGCCCGTGTCGAAGCAGACCCCTTTGCCGACCAGCGTCAGCCGCGGTCCGGCATCGCCCCAGCGCAGGTCGATCAGCCGCGGCGCACGGGGGGAGGCCCGCCCGACTGCGTGGATCATCGGGAAGTTCCGGCTCAGCAGCTCCTCGCCGCGCACCGCCTCCACCCGTGCGCCGAACCGGCGGCCGAGCTCGACGACAGCGGCTTCCAGCTCCTCCGGCCCCATGTCGGAGGCCGGGGTGTTGATGAGGTCGCGGGTCAGCGCCTCGCCTGCCGCGATCGTCTCGATCCGCGCCGCGTCGACGCCCTCCGGGGCTTTCAGGCTCGCCTTCGGCGCGCTGCCGGCGTGGTAGCGGTCGAAGCGGTAGGAGGCGAGGAGCCAGCCGAGCGCCGCCTCCTCCGCCGCGTCCGGCGCGAGCGCGCCTTCCAGGTGCCACGCGCCCTCTGGCAGCTCACCGGCGGCCTTGGCCACTGTGAAGCGCCCACGCGTCCGCGCTTGGGCATTGCCAAGACCCACGGCGGCCCCGGCCAGGGCCCCGCCGACCCCTGGGATCAGAACCACCTCGCCCGCGCCCGCGGCAAAGCCCGAGGCCGCGACCCAGGCCGCCTGCGCCTCCGGCAGGCGCGCGCGCCAGTCCTCCAGATCCTCCTTGGCGACAACGTGAAGCGGCAGGGAGGGGGCGGCGGCGGGTGCGAAGCTCAGGGTCATGGGTCTCTCTCAAGGCTGAATTGCGCCCAGCCTAGTCCTTCCCGTGCCACCCGCAAGGGCGCGCGGCGGGCCCTCAGCCGGAAAGCCCGCGCAGTCCGCCGGCGCTCGACATCGCGTGCGCCGCAAGCCGCATGAGACGGGCCCAGGTGGCGGCCAGCGCGGTGGTGTCGCAATGCCACCGCGGCGGCGCGCCGAGGCAGTCCGCCACGCCGCCTGCGGCCTGCGAAAGCCCGGTGAAGCCCGTGTGATCGGCCAGCCGCCCCAGCCGGGCGAGGCCGCGCCCGAACCCTTCGACATCGCCGCTGTTGTAGAGCCGCACGAGCGCGGTCATCTGCAACGCGATCTCGGTCATCCCGCGGCACAGGATGCGCTCCGCCTCGGGCATGCCGAACACGCGGCAAAGCGACGAGAGCCGAGCGGGATCCAGCGTCACCCTCTCCACCGGATAAAGCACCACCACCTCTGCCACGCTGGATCCCGCCCTTGCACCTTGCCCCTGGCTGATGCGCAGACTGCCCGATCGGCCTGAAGAAAGGCTTGCCTGGCGGCGGAAAATCCCGCGAACTTGTCTCAATTCCCGCGCGCCGCGCCGCCGGGGCCGGGGATGCGAAAAGCGGTTCCAACTTTCCCGTTTGCGCTTTAGACCCTCGGGATGACAGGAAAGGAGCGCAGATGATCCACGCCCGCCCGCTTCCCAATTATCTCGCACAGCGCTACCACGGCTGGAAAGCCACCAGCTATGCCGAGAACAAGGCCTGGTATCGGCAGCTCGCCCTGGGAGGACAGCACCCGCGCGCCATGGTGATTTCCTGCTGCGACTCGCGCGTTCACGTCACCTCGATCTTCGGTGCTGACGCGGGGGAGTTCTTCATCCACCGCAACATCGCCAACCTCGTTCCGCCCTGCGAGCCCGACGGCGACCGTCACGGCACCTCCGCCACGATCGAATTCGCGGTCACCGCGCTGAAGGTCGCGCATCTGATCGTGCTCGGCCATTCCAGCTGCGGTGGCGTCAGCGCCTGCCACGCGATGTGCTCGGGCCAAGCGCCCGAACTGGAGGAGAAGACCAGCTTCATCGGCCGATGGATGGACATCCTTCGTCCCGGCTACGAGCGGATCAAGGAGATCCCGGACGAGGCCGCACGGCTGAAGGCGCTGGAACGCGAGGCAGTGCTCGTCTCGCTGGAAAACCTGATGACCTTCCCCTTCGTGAAGGAAAGCGTCGACTCGGGCAACCTGACCCTCCACGGCCTCTGGACCGAGCTTGGCGAGGGCGGGCTGGAGCATTACGACCCCGCGCAGGGCGGCTTCGTGCCGGTCTGACCGCCAACGCTGCCTGCGACAGGAGACGCGCATGACCAACCATCTTCACAAGGGCGACCTTCCGGCCGGGCTCGACCTCGGCCCGGTCGTGGCGATCGACACCGAGACGATGGGCCTTCTGCCGCATCGCGACCGGCTCTGTCTCGTGCAGCTCTCGGGCGGCGATGGCGACGCGCATCTGGTGCAGATCGCCCGCGGCCAGACCCGGGCACCGAACCTGGAACGACTGCTGGCGGATCCGAAGGTGCTGAAGCTCTTCCACTTCGCCCGCTTCGACATCGCCGCCTTGCAACAGGCCCTCGGCGTCGTGACGGCACCGGTCTACTGCACCAAGATCGCCTCCAAGCTGGTGCGCACGTTCACCGACCGTCACGGGCTGAAATACCTGCTCGCCGATCTCGTCGGCGTCGACATCTCCAAGCAACAGCAGACCAGCGACTGGGGCGCCGAGGAGCTGAGCGAGGCGCAGCAGGACTATGCCGCCTCCGACGTGCTCTACCTCCATCGCCTGAAGGCCGAGCTTGACCGGCGGCTGGAGCGTGAGGGCCGCACGGCGCTGGCGCAGGCCTGTTTCGATTTCCTGCCCTCGAAGGCCACGCTGGACCTGATGGGTTACGGCGACGAGGGCGATATCTTCCGGCACTGAGGCCCGGACGCGGAGAAGGGGGCCCCGGCCTGCGGCCTAGCTCCAAAAGACAGCCTGCCGGAGCGACGGGGCCTTATCGGCTTGGTCCGAATCTCCCCGCCAGAGGCGGACTGCGGCCGATTGCGCGCCCCGGCCGTCTTGCAATCGAAGCCGGGATGATGAACTGGTGCGATTGGATGCCTAGATATGCGGCATGTATGCCATGACCCAGCAAATGACCGACAGTAACGCCTTCCTCGCCACCGCCCGCCGCGTGATCGCGACAGAGGCCGAGGCCCTTGCCCGGCTGGGCGATCACCTGGGCGATAGCTTCGCCGAGGCCGCGCGGCTGATCCTCGACGCGCCCGGCCGGGTGATCGTCTCGGGCATGGGCAAGTCGGGTCATGTCGGGCGCAAGATCGCGGCGACGCTGGCCTCCACTGGTACCCCGGCGCATTTCGTCCACCCGGCCGAGGCAAGCCACGGCGATCTCGGCATGCTGGGGCAGGGCGACGTGGCGCTGGTGCTGTCGAACTCTGGCGAAACGCCGGAGCTGGCCGACGTCATCGCTTATACCCGCCGCTTCGCCATTCCGCTGATCGGGGTGGCGAGCCGGGCGGAATCGACCCTCGTGCGGCAGTCGGACGTGGCGATCCTGCTGCCCGAGGCGCCGGAGGCCTGTGGCAACGGGATCGTGCCGACCACCTCGACGACGATGACGCTGGCGCTGGGCGACGCGCTGGCGCTGGCGCTGATGGAACATCGCCGCTTCACGCCGGAGCATTTCCGCACCTTCCACCCGGGCGGCAAGCTGGGCGCGCGGCTCGCCAAGGTCGCCGACCTGATGCACCGGGGCGAGGCGCTGCCGCTGGTGGCGGAAACCACGCCGATGGACCAGACGCTGATCACCATGAGCCGCAAGAGCTTCGGCGTGGTCGGCGTGATCGGGGGCGACGGTGGGCTCTCCGGCATCATCACCGACGGCGACCTTCGTCGCCACATGTCGGGCCTTCTCGACTTGACCGCGGCCGAGGTGATGACCCGCGACCCCCGCACCATCGGGCCAGAGGCGCTGGCCGAGGCGGCGGTGGCGCTGATGAACGAGAAGAAGATCACCTGCCTCTTCGTGGTCGATCCGGCGGGCAGCCGTGCGGTCCAGGGCCTCCTGCATATCCACGACTGCCTGCGCGCCGGCGTGGTCTGACACGATGGGCGGCCGGGACAACGCCTATTCGCGTCTGGTCTTCTGGCTGAAGATCCTGCTGCCGCTGGCCGCCCTCGTCATCCTGTCGACGATGTTCCTCGTCGCCCGCACCATCGACCCCTCGCGCGCCATCCCCTTTGCCAAGGTCGATGTTCGCAGCCTTGCCCGCGAGCCCCGGATCACGGGGCCGAAATACTCCTCCGTCACCTCCGACGGCTCCTCGCTCCACATCACCGCGGCGGAGGCCCGGCCCGAGCCCGCCCGCCCGGGCCATGCGACGGCGACGAACGTGGTCGCGACGCTGACCTCGCCTGCCGGGCAAACCACCGTGCTGACGTCCGAGCGCGGCAAGATCGACACGCCCGGTAATCTCGTCACCTTCGACGGCAAGGCCCGCGTCGCCCAGGCGGGCGGCTATCAGGTCACCGCCCCGCATATGGAGGCCGCGCTCGACAAGACCCATGTCCTGGCCACCGGCGGGGTGACCGCGACGGCGCCCTTCGGGCGGATCACCGCCGCACAGATGCAGATCACGCCGGATCCCGCCGCCTCCGGGTCTTATGTTCTTGTTTTCAACGGCGGCGTGAAGCTGGTATACGACCCCGGGAAAAAGAGGTGACCTGATGCCGCAGCCGCTCCGCACGTTCCGGGCCGCGCTTCTCGCGCTCGCCCTGCCGGCCGCTGCGCTGGCGCAGACCGGCGGCGCCCAGATCCAGTTCGGCCCGAAACAGGACCCGAACCAGCCGGTACAGGTGACGGCCGACCAGCTGAGCGTGAACCAGGCCGCCGGAACCGCGCTCTTCACCGGCCATGTCGTCGTCGGCCAGGGCGACATGCGGATGACCGCGCCCTGGGTGCAGGTCGACTATGCCAAGGCGACCGGCGGCGGGCGCGGCACGATCTCGCTCGTCCATGCCAAGAACGGGGTGACCATCACCACGCCAACCGAGGCGGCGGAGGGCAAGGACGCCGTCTATACCGTCTCCACCGGCATCGTGGTGATGACCGGCGACGTGGTGCTGACCCAAGGCCAGAACGCCATGTCCGGCCAGCGCCTCGACATCGACATGACCAAGGGCACCGGCGTTATGACCGGCCGCGTCCAGACCGTCTTCCACCCGGCCGCGAAGCCCGGCGCCACACAGGCGACCAAACCATGAGCGCCGCGTCCGGACTTTCCGTCGCCCAGGGCACCGGCGGGCTGCGCGTCACGCACCTGCGCAAGAGCTATTCCAAGCGGCTGGTGATCCGCGACGTCTCCATGCGCCTCGACCGGGGCGAGGTGGTGGCGCTCCTGGGTCCGAACGGCTCGGGCAAGACGACCTGCTTCTATGCCATCGCGGGCCTCGTCCCGCCGGAGGGCGGGGAGGTCGTGGTCGACGGGCGGGACGTTACGCTTCTGCCCATGTACCGCCGCGCGCGGCTCGGCATCGGCTACCTGCCGCAGGAGATCTCGATCTTCCGCGGACTTTCGGTGGAACAGAACATCCTCGCCGTGCTCGAGATCACCGAAAACGATCCGCACAAGCGGCGCGAGCGGCTGGAGGAGCTCTTGTCGGACTTCTCCATCACCCACCTCCGCCGGGCGCCAGCGCTGTCGCTTTCCGGCGGCGAGCGGCGGCGGGTGGAGATCGCGCGCTGCCTGGCCGCCGATCCGAAATACCTGATGCTCGACGAACCCTTCGCCGGCGTCGACCCGATCGCCGTGGGCGAGATCCGGCACCTCGTTCATGACCTCAAGACCCGCGGCATCGGCATCCTGATCACCGACCACAACGTGCGCGAGACTCTGGAAATCGTCGATCGCGCCTATATCCTGCATGAGGGCCGCGTGCTGATGAGCGGCACGGCGGAGGAGGTGATCCACGATGAGAACGTGCGTCGCGTCTATCTCGGTCAGAATTTCCGCATCTCCTGACCAGCGGCGGATTGCCACATGACAGCGCGCGTCGCCCTCCGGCCGGAGGCGCGGCAGCGGCTGGCGATGACGCCGGCAATGCATTACGCGCTGCGCATCCTCAGGATGCCCGCGCCCGACCTAGTGGCCGAGATCGCGCGCGAAGCGGGCGAGAACCCCTTCCTCAGCCTGCCGCGCGAGGGGGCGGGCGCCCGTTCCTCCTTCGACGTGGCGCTGGAAACCGTCGCCGCCGCCCCGTCACTGGGCGAGGCGCTGCGGGCGCAGATCGGCACCATGGCCCTGCCGAAGGGCCTGCGCGCCATGGCCGAATACCTCACCGGCGAGCTGCGCGAGGATGGCTACCTCGACAGCAGCGTGGAGGAGATCGCTGCCTTCGCCAATGTCCCGGTGGAGCGGGTGGAGGAGGGCCTCGCCGTCCTGCAGCGCTGCGAGCCGACCGGGGTCGGCGCCCGCAACCTGGCCGAATGCCTGGCGCTGCAACTCGGGGATCACGGGCTCGAACGCGGTCTGGCCGATGCCGTCGTGGACCGCCTGCCGCTGTTCGCCGCCGGGCGCTGGGCCACGCTGTCCGCCGCGCTCCGCCTGCCGCGGGAGGAGCTGACCCGCATCGCCGCCGCCCTGCGCGAGCTGAAACCAGAGCCGGTGACCGCGCCCGGTGCGCCCGCCGCACCGCTGCTGCCCGATCTCGTCGTCGAGCGGCAGAGCTCGGGCGGCTTTGCCGTCCGGCTGGGGCGGGAAGCGCTGCCCGTCCTGTCGCTCGACCGCGCAATGCTGGCGCGGGTCGAAGGCAGCACCGACCCCTTCGTCGCCGAGCGGCGCGAGACCGCGCGGCGGCTGATCCGGGCCGTTCGCGCCCGCGGGCGCACGCTGCAGCGAATCGGTGAAAGGCTGGTGCATGACCAGCCACGCTTCTTTGCCGATGGTCCCGACCATCTCGAGCCACGGCGCCGGCAGGATCTCGCTTTCGACCTGGGGTTGCATCCGGCGACGGTCGGACGCGCCATCGCCGGCAAGGCGCTCCTGGCCGGTGGCGTGCTCTATCCGCTGTCGATGTTCTTCTCCACCGGGCTGCCCGGCCCCGACGGCGGCGCGATCTCCGCTCATTCGGTCCGTGTCGCCATTCGCCGGCTGATTGATGCCGAGCCGCCCGAGCGGCCGATGTCCGATGAGAGGATTTGTGAAAGGTTGCGCGATGATGGCGTTGACATTTCGCGGCGAACGGTCGCCAAATACAGGCAATGCATGCGGATTCCATCCTCTTCCGAACGCCGCCGTCGCAAGGGTTGAACCCTTCGGGCCGCGCGTGCGGAAAACACCGGCCTGCAAAGGCTTCCCATCCCAAACCGGTCCAGAAGAGAGCAGAGGGCGGCCTGGACCGTCCGCCCGGAGGAACCATGATGCGCTACCAAATCAGCGGAAAGCAGATAGACATCGGTGATGCTCTGCAGACCCATGTGAAATCCGAACTCGACGAGGTCGTCAGCAAATACGCCCAGCGCGCGACCGAGGCGCTGGTGGTGTTCTCGCGCATGGCGCATGAGTTCGTCTGCGAAAGCACGGTGCATCTTTCGACCGGTCTGACCGTCTCGGCCAGCGGTCGCGCGACCGAGGTCTACGCCGCTTTCGAGGGCTGCCGCGAGAAGATGGACAAGCAGCTCCGCCGTTACAAGCGCAGGTTGCGCGACCATCACGATCGGCGTGAGGAGCCGGTTGAATTCGGCGGGGGCTCCGCCTATATCCTCGCGTCAACCGAAGGATCCGACGCGCCCGAGCCGGACAGCCTGCAGCCGATGATCATTGCCGAGATGGAGACGCGCATCCCGGCGCTCTCGGTCGGCGAGGCGGTGATGCAGATGGAACTGGCGGGGGCCAATGTGCTGGTCTTCCGGAACGAGAAGAACAGCGGGGTCAACGTGGTATATCGTCGGGACGATGGCAACATCGGCTGGATCGATCCTGCTAATACCTGAGGTAACAGCCGTCGAAGAGCGGCGCGAAGTGGATCGGGAATGGACCTATCGGCAATCCTGAAGCCCGGGGCCCTCAAGGTCATCGGACAACTGAGCAGCAAGAAACGGCTGTTTCAGGAAATCGCCGATCTGGCCGGATCGGTCTACGGCATTGAATCCGCTCTCGCCTTCGACGGGCTGCAGGAGCGCGAGAGCCTCGGCGCCACCGGCGTCGGCCACGGCATCGCGCTCCCCCACGCCCGGATCGACAACCTCACCGACATCATCGGCGTCTTCGTGCGGCTGGAACGGCCGATGGATTTCGATTCGGTGGACCGTCAGCCGGTGGACCTGATCTTCGCGCTTTTCGCGCCGAAGGATGCCGGGGTTGACCACCTGAAGGCGCTGGCGCTGGTCTCGCGCACCATGCGCGATGCCGGCACCTGCGCCAAGCTGCGCGCCAATACCGATCCGGGCAAGCTCTACGCCGTGCTGACAGAGGCGAAGACCGACCACCAGGCCGCCTGAGCGGCTTGGCCCCGCCGGATACGTGGCGCGAAGCGCCACCGGGCAGCGCCCGACCGCCCGGACGGGCGCGCGCTTCTTCACCCGCGCGGGGTAGCAGGTCCCGCAGTTTCCCCGGCCTACCCCCGCCATCGCCCGAAGCCGAAGGTCGCGTAGTCGCGCTGATAGGCCTCGCGGCAGGCGGCCTCGATTTCGTCATCCACCACATCGGCCAGCGCGAAGGGCGCCTCCGCCTCCGCCGGCGCGATCTTCGGCGCGCTGCACCCGACCTCGGCGGCAAGGAAGTCGAGCCCCTCCTGCAGCCGCTCCTCCCGCAGCACCAGGTCGGGACCTGCGAGGCGGCCATAGGCCTCCAGCACCGCGGCCTGGCTGGCCCAGACGGCATCGACACGCAGGCTCGCCTGTCCGTTCAGGCTGGCCTTCGCGAATTTCAGGAAGGCGAGGAAGCCCGCCCGGTGCGCGGCGAGGTCATAGGCCCCGGCCTCCATCTCCTGTGGTAGTCGCACCTTGTAAAGCCGCCGCAGTACCCGGCGGACCCCAGCGAACCGGCCCAGCACGACGTGCTGGCAGAAGGCGGCATGGGCGCGGGGCAGGGGGTGGCGCAGCACGGTGAAGCTGCGATGCGGCCCGGTTTCCTGGCGCCACGCGCGCAGGCTCTTCTGGTTGAACCCGCGGCGAAGCCCGCCACCCGCCGCCTCCATCCAGCCGCGGATTCGCGCGTCGGGCCCCGGCCGGATCGGCATGTACAGCAGCCCCGCCCCCTCCGCCGCGACAAGGCCGGGCACGCCTGCCCCGCGCCGCGGTTCGAAATTCGGGGTGCGGGACAGGTTGAAGCGGTCGAGCCGCGCCAGCGCCGCCTCCATCTCCTCCGGGTTCTCCACCTTCTCGACCAGCGCCTCGGGGTTCTGCTTTTTCAGCTTGTCGGGCAGCGCCGCCGCCCGCCCCACGACACCAAGGAAGGCGGCCAGCCCGTTCAGGACTGCCAGATCGGCGAGATCCTCGTAATCGACGTAGAATGCCGTCTGGCCGGAGACCTGCAGCGCGTGCTGGATATGCATCTGGAAGGCCTGCCGCGCCTCCAGGTGCCGCTCGAACCCCTCTGCCTCGAACCGGGCCAGCGCGGTCTTCTGGGTCTTCACGTCGGCCAGCCGCCATTGCCCGGTCTGCGACGCGATCCGAAGCGAAATATAGCTTTCCAGCGGGTTGCGCGTCAGCACCACCTTGGCGCAGCGTCGGTCCTCAAGGCAGCGGGCCAGCACACGGGGATCGTGGTCGTGAAAGAAGCGGAACCCCGGCAGCCCGCCACCGGCGGCAATGATCCGGTCGAGCAGTCCCAGCGGATCGGCCTCGCGCATCGCCAGCGTCACGCCCAGAAGCTCCTCCCTGTTCTTCCGCCCGATGAAGGTGGGGTTGTAGACCTCGCCGTGGCACAGGATCCCGGGAACCGCGCCAAGGTTCTGTTCCAGCAGGTTCGAGCCGGTGCGCATCTCTGCAAAGATAACGAAATAATCGAAGGGCTGCGTCACCGGGCCCCCTTCACCAGATAGGGCCGGCCATGGCGGGCCGGCGGTTCCTGCGGATCCTCGCCCACCGGGAAATCGCCCATCAGATGCGGCTGCATGCCCTGGTTCTTCAGGTTCTGCAGGAACCGGCCGAAGCCGGTCAGGTCCACCATCCGCGGCGCCTCGGTCAGACGGCGGGCCGTGCGCGGGCTGATCTCGTCCACGATCGCCTGCAGGGGCTCCATCGGGTTCTCGACGAAATCGGCCATGGTCCAGACGCGCACCCGAGCCTTCAGGTGGGGCGTGCGCAGGATCGACAGATGCTCCCCCTCGATCTTCTGCAGCCGTGCCGCCTCGCGCCGGATCTCTGAGAAGTTGACGTTGGACTGGAAAAGCGGCACCGCCCAGGCGCCGGAGATGACCGAGATCTGCGCATTGGCGTCGAGCGCCATGAACCAGCTGACCGCCTGGTTGTCGGCGGGGCCGAACTGGAAGCACTGCCGCTCGCCCCGCGTGTTCCAGATCAGGTTCGTCAGGAACGCCCGCGCGTCATAGTCCCGCAGCCCGGCGGAATCGGAAAGCGCTCCGTTGTAGACCCTTTCCTCGCCCGCCAGATGGGCCCGGTCGGGGGCGAAGAGATGGCCATGCACCCGCCCGCCGATCGACTTGGCCAGCCAGGTCTCGAAATTCTCGAATAGCTCGGTGAAGCCCTCGAAAACGGAATAGGGCGCCGCCGTCCGCCCGTTCTCCCAGTTCTCGTTCGGACATCGGCTTTGCATGTAAGGACCCGGTCGCCCCCGTGTCCGCCGCTCCACCGCCTTGGCGAAAAGCCGGTCGATCTTGCCGGGATTGGGCTCTGCCATGGCCGAACCGGCATGGTCGGGCGCCAGAAACGTGCGGTAGAGCCGCTCCGCCTGCGGCCAGATCTTGCGCGCGACGAAACAGTCCGACCGGCGCAGCAGCTGCAGGTGGTCATCGTAGAACATATGCGGCTTGCCCTGGAAATCGAACTTCGAGAGCGTCAGCGACCGGCTTTCCACGTTGCGCGAATAAAGCCGGACCATGCTCTGGAAATAGCTCTCGTCCGGGATCCAGACGCGCCGGAAGTAGCGGTCGAAGACCGGCCGCCGCGGATCCTCCAGGATGGCGGAGAGGGTCTGCCGTGTCAGGCACCACCACTGGCTGCCCATATGCGGCACCAGCCCCTTCGGGATCCGCCGCCGGTAGCCGACGCGGCGCTGGAGCCGCACGTAACGGTCAAAAAGCTTGCGATGGCGTTTCCAGGCGAAGGGGAAGCGCAGCGTGAAGCGCTCGGCGTCGAGCCCGCCGACGGTCCATGTCACGTCCTCCGTCGTCACCGATTCGATGAAATCCGTGTGCGGCCGCTGGTCGAGGTAGCGCTGCAACTCCTCCACCGGGCGCAGCGGCAGGCAGGCGCCGGAGGCGAGGTAGACATGCCGCACGTCGGGGAAGCGGGCCAGCATCAGCTCCGCCGCCGCCTGGGTGGCGGCGACCATGCCCCAGGTGCCCCATTCGCAGGCGAAGCGTGGGCCGAATGCGACGTTCGGCAGGCCGGCAAGCGCGGCGCGAAAACCCTCCGCCCGGTCCGCGCCCACACGCCGGTCGACATGGATCACCACCGGGCAGTCCCGCTCCGCCCAGTAGCGCGCGACCTGTTCCGCCCGGTCGAAGGCGGTGTGGCAGAGCATGATGAAGCCCACGCTCACGCCCAGTTTCCCTTCGACATCAGGCCGAGGATCTCCAGCTGGCGCCAGTTGATGTATTTCTCGCTCCATTTGCACCAGAGGTCGTCGCGGTCCCTCAGGCCGCTGTCATAGGCGATGTATTCCTTGCTCGCGCCGTAATGCTGGCGGCGGGTCAGCTCCTCTTCCGCCTTGGCGGCGAAGGTGTTCAGGAACTTGGCGTGAAGCAGGCAGCCCGAGGTCTTCTCGCCCCCCCATTCGTCGTAGACGTGGTTCAGTCCGCGCGGCAGCAGCATGTGGGTGGAGCTGACATAGGTGTAGTGCCGCTTCCACTTCACCAGCGGGATCTTGTTCAGCGCCGGCGCCCGGCCCGGAGCATCGGCGAAGAAGGTGCGCGCCCGCGGCCCGCCCTGGATCCACAGGTTCCCCATCCAGTGGTTGCGCTTGATCGTGTAATTGCCGCTGTCGAACCAGCAGGCGATCTCGAACGGGTCCTGCCCTTCGCGGTAGGCCTGCGCCCGGATCGAGCCCTTGGGATACATGTCCAGAAGCATCGCCCCGAAAGAGCGGATCTCGCACGCGTCAAGCCAGTCCGTCAGCGCCCGGATCGGCCGGGTGTCGCAGAACGGGTAGATGAAGAACTCGTCGGGATCGACCACAAGCACCCAATGGCCGTGGCCATGACGCATCTGCAGCCCATTGAGCCAGTCGACCCCGAAATTCGCGGCCTTGTAGCTGCCCTTCGCCGACCAGAGCGAGACATCGGGCTGCGCCGCCAGGTACTCGCGCGACCCGTCGGTGGAAAGGTTGTCGACCATCAGGAAATGATCGACCCCCAGCGCGCGGTAGTAGCTGAGGAAATAGGGCAGGCGGATCCGCTCGTTCCGAAGCGTGGTGAAGACGAGGATGTCCTGTGGTCCGATCCGTCCCGTCCGGTCGGCCAAGGCGGTCAGCTCCCGCCGCTTCAGGAGGGCCTGCAGCCGCCATCGCCGCCGTTTCAGACGCAGCCGGTATGAATTCCACAGACCCACTCGTACGCCCTTCGGCCCCCGCCCCTGCCTCGCGGCCGGTCTATCAAGCTATCCGTAACTGCGGTTGAATGTATCTCACATCACTCGCGTTTAGCGAGAGATTAGCCGTGCCGCCCGATCTGGTAAACCGGCAATCCCGCGCGCGGTGCCGCCTGTCGCGGCGGCGCTACATCCCCGCCGGCCAGCGCCCGCGCGCCATCAGGCCCAGCCGCTCAAGCTGCCGCCAGTCCTCGTAGCGGGCGGAGGTGGTCCCGCACCAGAGCGCCGGGTCGCCGAGGATGCCGTCGTAATAGCCGTCGTAACGCTCGGCATGGGTGAAGTGCTCGCGCCGCAGCTTCTCCTCCGCCGATTTCGCAAGGATCTCGGGCAGGAACTTGGTGTGAAGCAGCACCCCCGTCGGCCGCTCCAGCCGCGCGTCGAAGCCAGCGTTCAGCCGCCGGGGCAGGGCGATATGGGTGGAACTGAGATAGGAATAGGGTCTTTTCCAGCGCACCAGCGGGGTCTTGTGCAGATGGGGCCCCAGCTCTGGCCGGTCGGGGAAGAACACCCGTTCCCGCACCCCGCCGCGGATCGAGATATTGCCGTAGCGCGCCTGCCGCTCCCAGTGATAGCCCGCCGCGTCGAACCAGCCGAGGCTGCGGGTCGGGTCGCCATCGCTCCCGCCCTCCGAAAGCCGCCCCTTCGGATAGAGGTCGAGCATCAGCGCCGCCATCGCCGGAATCTCCTGGCTGTCGAGCCAGCGCGTCAGTGCGGCCAGCGGCTGCGCGTTCCAGCCGGGATAGACCAGCAATTCATCGGCATCGACCGTCAGGCACCAGTGCCCCGCGCCATGGCGGAACAGTAGCCAGTTCAGCCAGTCCATCCCGAACCGCGAGGCGCGGTAGCTCGCCTCCGTCCACCAGAGAGAGACATCGGCCTCCCCCGCCAGCAGCTCCGCGCTGCCGTCGTCGCTGGCGTTGTCGACAATCAGGAAATGCCCGACGCCAAGCGCCCGGTAATGCGCCAGGAAGACCGGCAGCCGACCGTCCTCGTTTCGGATCGTGGCGAAGGCGAGGATCGTGCCCGGTCGGATCGCGCCCCTTCGGGCCGAGACGGCTCGAAGTTCCCGCCGCTTCGCGAAGGCGCGTAGCACAAGCCGCCGGCGGCGAAGCCTCTGCCGGTAGCTCCGCCAGAGGTCCGTCATCCGCGCCCTGCGTCCGCGCGGCCCGGCACCGCTACTGGGCCGCCGCGCGCAGCGACAGAGTCTCTTCCAGGTATTGCCGAAAATCCTTGTTCAGATCCTCGCGCGCCAGCCCGTAGGCAACGGTGGCCTGAAGGAACCCGGCCTTGGAGCCGCAGTCGAACCGCTGCCCCCGGAAGCGGAAGCCGTGAACCGGCCGGCCCGAGTCGATCTCCGCCGCGATGGCGTCGGTCAGCTGGATCTCCCCGCCCGCGCCCTTCTTGGCCTGGTTCAGGGTCTCCATCACGTAGGGCGTCAGGATATAGCGCCCGATCACGGCGAGGTTGGAGGGCGCATCCTCCCGCCTCGGCTTCTCGACCATGCCGCGCACCCGCACCAGCGCGCCGTGCTCCTCCGAGATGTCGAGCACGCCGTAGGAGGAGGTCTTCTCCGGCGCCACCTCCATCGCGGCCACGACATTGCCACCGGTCTCGGCATAGGCCTCCATCATCTGCTGCAGGCAGGGCTTCTCGGCGGCGATCACGTCGTCGGTCAGGATCACCGCGAAGGGCTCGTGGCCCACCAGCTGGCGCGCGCACCAGACGGCATGGCCCAGGCCCTGCGCCCGGTTCTGGCGCACATAGGCGATCGCGCCCGAGGGCATGTAGGTGCTGCGCAGGGTCTCCAGCAGGGCGGTCTTGCCGGCCGCCTCCAGGCTCGATTCCAGCTCGGGCGCATCGTCGAAGTAATCCTCCAGCGCGGATTTGCCGCGCGAGGTGACGAAGATGAATTCCGTGATGCCGGCCGCCCGGGCCTCGTCGATCGCGTATTGGATCAAAGGCCGGTCGACCAGAGTCATGATCTCCTTGGGAATCGATTTCGTGGCCGGCAGGAAGCGCGTGCCCAGCCCCGCGACGGGGAACACCGCTTTCGTCACTTTCCGAGTCGTCACATCAAAATCCTTGTCCTACAGCCGCCCGCCTGTGCCGGGATCCCCAACCGGAGCGGGCACCCGACATTCTGTCTGAAATCCGCAGGTTGGGGAAGGGCGCAGTGCAGGCGCGCCTCTCCCCGCAAGGCCTAGCAGAGCCGTCACGGCTCGGCACCCGTCGCCCTTGGCGCTAGGCCGAAGCCCGCCGCTGGGCGCCCAGGCGCCAGCGGCCGCCCGCCGGCTCAGCCCGCCGCCATCGCCGCCAGCATCGCCTCGATCCGGGCGACGTCATTGGGGTTGTTCAGCTCCCAGAACTGCCGCCCGCGCGCCTCCACCTCGACGCAGAGCACCGGGCGCTCGCGCTCCAGGAACCGCAGCTGCTCCAGCCCCTCCAGGCTCTCCAGCGGGCCCGGCTGCCAGCGCGGATAGGCGGCCAGCGCCGAGGGCCGGTAGGCATAGACGCCGACATGGTGGAAGACCGGCGTCTCCTCGTCATCGGCATAGGTCTTGCCGGTATAGGGAATGACTTCCTTGGAGAAATAGAGCGCCTTGCGGTCCCAGCCGAAGACGGCGGTCGTGCCGCCCACCCGGCCGTTGCGGCGGTCGTCGAGAAACCCGTTCAGCGCCGCCCCGTCGCAGCGCAGCACCGGCGTCGCGACCTCGGCCACGGGATCGGCGCGCAGGCCTGCCACCAGCTCCTCCACGAACCAGGGCGGCGTCAGCGGCGCGTCGCCCTGCAGGTTCACCACGATGTCGAAACCGCCGCCGAGCCGGTCGAAGGCCTCGGCGCAGCGCTCGGTGCCGTTGCGGCAGGTGTCGGAGGTCATCACGACCTCCGCCCCGAAGCTCTCCGCCTCGGCCCGGATGCGCTCATCATCGGTCGCCACCACCACGCGGTCGGCGCCCCTGACCTGCATCGCCGCCTCCCAGCTGCGCCGGATCAGGGTCTTGGAGACGCCATCCGGCCCCTTCAGCGCCACAAGCGGCTTGCCCGGGTAGCGGGTCGAAGCATAGCGGGCGGGGATCGCGATCAGGACCGACATCAGGCCTCCTTCAGCGCCACGCCGGGCGCATAAGCGATGAAGAACGAATTGGCAAAGCCGGGCTTGCCGTAGGTGAAGGGCGCGTGATCCTCGAAACGGACCATCCGGCCCCCGGCCGCGCGCAGCACCGCGTCGCCCGCCGCCGTATCCCATTCCATGGTGCGGCCGAGGCGCGGGTAGAGGTCGGCCTCGCCCGTCGCCACGAGGCAGAACTTCAGCGAGGACCCGGCGGAGGTCATGTCCTTCACCGCGTATTTCGCGATGTAATCGTCCGTCGCCGCGTCGCGGTGGGATTTGGAGGCCACGACCATCAGCGCCGTGTTGTCAGGGGTGGAAACCGCAAGCGGCGTCAGCCGGCCGACCTGCACAGGGTCGAACGGCCCCGCCTCCTCCACCGCCGTGCCATCGGCGCGGGTGTAGAACAGCCGCCCCTTGGCCGGCGCGTAGACCACGCCGCGGATCGGCACGCCCGCCTCGACATAGGCGATGTTCACTGTGAAATCGCCGCGCCGCTGGACGAATTCCTTGGTCCCGTCCAGCGGGTCGACGATCAGGAAGGTAGAGACCTCTTGTTCATGCGTCCCGGCCTGCTCCTCGGTCACCAGGGGCAGGTCCGGGAAGGCCTCCCGTAACCCGGCCGAGATCAGCGCATCGGCGGCCTCGTCGGCCTCCGTCACCGGGCTCGCATCCGCCTTGGAGCGGACGGCGAAATCCTCCGCTCCGTAAATCTCCATGATCCGGTCGCCCGCCGCCAGCGCCAGCCGCCGGAAGACCGCCTCGAGCCGATCGAACTCCATGAAACCGCCTTTCCGCCTCAGATTGTCTGCAATGTTGAATAAAATCGCGCCACTTCCTATGCTTCATCGCCAAGGCTTCGGCAAGTTTTGGCACGCCTTCGTTGAGTGATCGAGTAAGCAAGCGTTCCCAGTACAGGCAGACCCGTGCGATGTTCAGCCCGAGTGTGACGGCCAATACCGCGACAAGCCTCTTCCGGCAGATGGACCTGATCTACCACGCCGCGGTGCGCCATGTCCGCAAGAGCCACGGAAACGCGATCATCGGGCTGGTGATGAACATGATGCAGACGGTGATGATGATCGTCGTCTTCTACATCATGTACAAGGTGCTGGGACTGACCTCGATGCGGGTGCGGGGCGATTTCGTCCTCTACATCATGTCCGGCATCTTCCTCTTCATGACGCACACGCGGACGCTGGGCGCGGTCTCCTCGGCCGATGGCTCCACCTCGGCGATGATGAAACACGCGCCGATGAACCCGATCGTCTCGGTACTCTCGGCCGCACTCGGTACGCTCTACGTGCAGCTCCTCTCGATGGGTCTGGTGCTCGGGGTCTATTCGTTGAGCTTCCATCCGGTCAGCATCGCCGATCCGGTGGGGGCTATGGCCATGGTGCTCCTGGCCTGGTCGAGCGGGATCGGCATCGGGCTTCTCTTCCGCGCGCTGCGGCCCTGGCAGCCGGACCTCGCCACCATCGCCACGCTGATCTTCATGCGCGCCAACATGGTTGCCTCGGGCAAGATGTTCGTCGCAAACAGCCTGCCGCCGAGGATCCGGGGCTATTTCTCCTGGAACCCGCTCTTTCACACCATCGACCAGTGCCGGGGCTTCGTGTTCGAGAACTACACCCCGCATTTCACCTCGACCCTCTACCCGGTCTACGTGACGCTCGCCTGCCTGATGATCGGGCTGATCGCGGAGTTCTATACCAGCCAGCACGCCTCGGTGAGCTGGGAGATGGGGCGATAGCGGGCCCCCCTTGCGCAGCGCCGCCGGGCCAACATCAGTCCCTGTTTCTGCCTAATCGACCACCCGCAGCGTCAGGTTGATCCGCCCGCCCTTCGGCAGCAGGGCGGAGCTTCCCGGCCGCACCCGGTCGATGCCGTGATAGGCCAGCCGCGCCGCGCCCCCCATCACCGCCACGTCGCCCGAGCGCAGCCAGACGCTCCGCGTCGGATCCTTCCGCGCGGTCCCGCCGACCCGGAACAGCGCCTCGTCCCCCAGCGAGATCGACAGCACCGGCCAGGTGAAATCGGCCTCGTCCCGGTCCTGGTGCAGGCCCATCCGCGCGCCCTCGGCGTAAAAGTTGACCAGGCAGCAATCCGGCATGCGCTCGGCCGAGACGAGATCGCGCCAGACCGACAGCACGCTTTCCGGTATCGCGGGCCAGGCGCCGCCCGCCGGGTGGCGCTCCTCGTAGCGGTATCCCTTTCGGTCGGTGAACCAGCCGTAGCGGCCCGCCGCCGTCATCCGCACGCTCATCGGTTTGCCCGAGGGCGTGACCGGCGCGTAGAGCGGCGCGGCGCGGATCACGCCGCGCAGATCCTCCACCATCGCCGCCTGCGCCCCGGCGTCCAGATAGCCGGGATGCACCGCCACCCCGTTCAGATCCAGCGCCGATGCCTCCGCCATGCGCGTCTTTCCCTGTCCCGACACGGTTTTCAGGCCCATGGGGCGCTTGCAGCCCCTAGGCCCCCCTCTTATATACGCCGGGAAGCACGGTCGGGCCATCTGCGCCCGGTCAGGATTTGGGATCTGGGACGGGTGCCGTATCCGGGCCTGCCCCTCAACATCGCCGAAGGAAGAGGAACACAAATGGCTAAAGTCATCGGGATCGACCTCGGGACCACGAACTCCTGCGTCGCCATCATGGACGGGTCGCAGCCGCGTGTGATCGAGAACTCCGAAGGGGCCCGCACCACGCCGTCCATCGTCGGCTTCACCGACAGCGAACGGCTCGTCGGCCAGTCGGCCAAGCGTCAGGCCGTGACCAACCCCACCAACACCGTTTTTGCCGTGAAGCGCCTGATCGGCCGCCGGCTGACCGACCCGGAAGTGGAGAAGGACAAGAAGCTCGTCCCCTACCACATCACCGACGGCGGCAACGGCGACGCCTGGGTTGAAATCCGCGGCGAGAAATATTCCCCCAGCCAGGTCTCCGCGATGATCCTTCAGAAGATGAAGGAAACCGCGGAAAGCTACCTGGGCGAGGATGTGACGCAGGCCGTCATCACCGTCCCGGCTTACTTCAACGACGCCCAGCGTCAGGCCACCAAGGACGCCGGCAAGATCGCCGGGCTCGAGGTGCTCCGCATCATCAACGAGCCGACGGCCGCCGCGCTGGCCTACGGGCTCGACAAGAAGGAAACCAAGACCATCGCCGTCTATGACCTCGGCGGCGGCACCTTCGACATCACCATCCTCGAGATCGACGACGGCCTCTTCGAGGTGAAGTCCACCAACGGCGACACCTTCCTCGGCGGTGAAGACTTCGACATGCGCATCGTGAACTACCTCGCCGAGGAGTTCAAAAAAGAGCATGGCGTCGACCTGACCAAGGACAAGATGGCCCTGCAGCGGCTCAAGGAAGCCGCCGAAAAGGCCAAGATCGAGCTCTCCTCGTCGAGCCAGACCGAGATCAACCAGCCCTTCATCTCGATGGATCCGAACGGCGGCACGCCGCTCCACATGGTGATGAAGCTGACCCGGGCGAAGCTGGAAAGCCTCGTCGGCGACCTGATCAAGAAGTCGATGAAACCCTGCGAGGCCGCGCTGAAGGATGCCGGTGTCTCCAAGGACGACATCGACGAGGTCGTGCTCGTCGGCGGGATGACCCGGATGCCGAAGGTGATCGAAGAGGTCACCAAGTTCTTCGGCAAGGAGCCGCACAAGGGCGTGAACCCGGATGAGGTCGTGGCGCTGGGCGCGGCGATCCAGGCCGGCGTTCTGCAGGGCGACGTGAAGGACGTCGTGCTGCTCGACGTCACGCCGCTTTCGCTCGGCATCGAAACGCTGGGCGGCGTCTTCACCCGGCTGATCGACCGCAACACCACGATCCCGACGAAGAAGAGCCAGATCTTCTCCACTGCCGAGGACAACCAGAACGCGGTGACGATCCGGGTCTTCCAGGGCGAACGCGAGATGGCGGCCGACAACAAGCTGCTCGGCCAGTTCAACCTCGAGAACATCCCGCCCGCCCCGCGCGGCATGCCGCAGATCGAGGTGACCTTCGACATCGACGCCAACGGCATCGTCTCGGTCTCCGCCAAGGACAAGGGCACCGGGAAGGAGCAGAAGATCACCATCCAGGCCTCCGGCGGCCTCTCGGATGACGAGATCGAGAAGATGGTCAAGGACGCCGAGGCCAATGCCGACGCCGACAAGACCCGGCGCGAGCTGGTGGAGACGAAGAACCAGGCGGAAAGCCTGATCCACTCCACCCGCAAGTCGATCGAAGAGCATGGCGACAAGGTCGACCAGTCGACCATCGAAGCCATCGAGCTTGCCATCGGCGCGCTGGAAGACGTGCTGAAGACCGAGGATGTCGGCAAGATCAAGGGCGGCATCCAGAACGTCACCGAGGCGTCGATGCGTCTCGGCGAGGCGATCTACAAGGCCCAGCAGTCCGAGGCGGACACCGGCGCCGGCGAGCCTGCCGACGAGGATGGCCCGCGGTCGGTCGACGAGGATATCGTCGATGCCGACTTCGAGGACCTCGACAAGAAGAACCGCTCGTAACGGCACAATCACGAGGGGGAAGCGGCCCGGACGCATCGGGCCGCTTCCGCCGTCAAGGGGTACCGGATGGCAAAGCGGGATTACTACGAGGTTCTCGGCATCGCGAAGGGTGCGTCGCCGGAAGAGATCAAGAAAGCCTATCGTCAGAAGGCAAAGGAACTGCACCCGGACCGCAACGCCTCGAACCCGGATGCAGAGGCGCAGTTCAAGGAAGCGAACGAGGCCTATGACACGCTGAAGGACGATCAGAAGCGCGCCGCCTATGATCGTTTCGGCCACGCTGCCTTCGAGGGCGGCGGCATGGGCGGTATGGGCGGCCACCCGGGCGGTGGCGATTTTGCCTCCGCCTTCTCCGACGTCTTCGAGGATCTCTTCGGCGATTTCATGGGCCGTGGCGGCGGCGGGGCCGGTGCCCGGTCGCGGGCGCAGCGTGGCTCCGACCTGCGCTACAACCTCCGCGTCACGCTGGAGGAGGCCTATCAGGGCGTCCAGAAAACCATCAACGTACCGGCTTCGGTCACCTGCGCCGCCTGCAGCGGCTCGGGCGCCGAGGGCGGGGCGGAACCCGTCACCTGCCCGACCTGCTCGGGCATGGGCAAGGTCCGTGCCCAGCAAGGCTTCTTCACTGTCGAACGCACCTGCCCCACCTGCGGCGGCATGGGCCAGATCGTGAAGAACCCCTGCCGCGTCTGCGGCGGTGCCGGGCGGGTGGAGAAGGACCGCGCGCTTTCCGTCAATATCCCCGCGGGGGTGGAGACCGGCACCCGCATCCGCCTTGCCGGCGAGGGCGAGGCGGGCCTGCGCGGCGGGCCGCCGGGCGACCTCTACATTTTCCTCGAGGTGCGCGAGCACCCGATCTTCCAGCGTGACGGCATGACGCTCTATTGCCGGGTGCCGCTCTCGATCATCACCGCCGCGCTCGGCGGCGAGATCGAGGTGCCGACGATCGACGGCGGCCGCAGCAAGGTGAAGGTGCCGTCCGGCAGCCAGACCGGCCGCCAGATGCGCCTGCGCTCCAAGGGCATGCCGGCGCTGCGCGGCGGCGGCTCCGGCGACATGCTGATCGAGCTCGCGGTAGAGACCCCGGTGAACCTCACCGCGCGGCAGAAGGAGCTTCTCCAGGAATTCGCCAAGATTTCCGAGGAGAACAACAACAACCCGGAAGGCCAGACGTTCTTCTCCAAGGTGAAGAATTTCTGGGAGGGTATGAAGGGGTGAGGTCCGGCCCCGGCTTAGCCGGGGCGAAAACGCTCCAGTGGAGCGTTTTCAGGACCGAACGCCCGGAGCGCAAGCGAAGGGCCGGGGGCCTACAAGCGGCACTGGCCCCCATTAACTCTTCCTTCACCGAGCGCGCGCACCCTTTCCGCATGCCGCCGCGTCCGCCTGCCTTTCGGGAAGCCTCCCCCTCGCTTTTCGCGCCCGACGAAGCGCCGCCAGCGCCGCTCGGGCCCGGGCGGCTGCCCTCCTATATCGAGGGTCACCGCAGCCGTCTGCGCGCCCGGTTCATGGAGGGGGGCGCCGCGGCGATGCCGGATTACGAGCTGCTCGAACTCGTCCTCTTCCGCGCCATCCCGCGGCAGGACGTCAAGCCGCTCGCCCGCCGCCTGCTGGACACCTTCGGCGATTTCAACCGCGTCCTCACCGCCCCCACCCACCGGCTGGCCGAGGTGCAGGGCGCCGGCTCCGCCGTGATACAGGAGCTGAAGATCGTGGAGGCCGCGGCCCAGCGCCTCGCCCGCGCCCGGGTGATGCACCGCCCCGTCCTCTCGGGGTGGGAGGCGCTTCTGGACTACTGCCGCACCGCCATGGCGCATCGCGAGGTCGAGCGGTTCCGCGTCCTCTACCTCGACCGCAAGAACATCCTCATCGCCGACGAGGAACAGGCCCGCGGCACGGTCGACCACGTCCCCGTCTACCCGCGCGAGGTGGTCAAGCGGGCGCTGGAGCTGAACGCCTCGGCGCTGATCCTGGTTCACAACCACCCCTCGGGCGATCCCACGCCGTCAGAGGCCGATATCGCCATGACCTTGCAGATCCGCGACGCGGCAGAGGCGCTGTCGCTGCAGCTCCACGATCACCTGATCATAGGCAAGTCGCGCGAGGTCTCGCTGCGCTCGGACGGCTATATCTGATCAGCGCGCAGCGATGCGCAGCACCGGGCCGAGGCCGGCAAGCGCCACCGACTGGCCCTCGATCCCGGCCCGGCAGCGCGGCATCGCCAGCGTCACCTGCACCGGCGCAGCGCCATCGGCGCGCAGCATCCGGCCCGCGATCTGCCGCCCGCAGCTGGCCTGGGTCACCGGGGCCGCCACGTCGACCCGCACCCGCCCACCGGCGTCCAGCGCCCTCGGCACGGTATAGACCTGCGCCTGCGCCGGCCACGGCAGCCCGGCATCGCCAAGCAGGGTCAGGAAGCCGCCATCTGCCCCCGGCCCACGCGGGTTGTCGGCAGAGACATCGCCCGCGCTCCCCGCCCCCGCGCCGAATTCCAGCGCGTCAAGGCGGAAGCCGGCGTTGCCCCGCCAGCTCACCGCCACGCGGCGGACCGCGGCGAGATCCGGTACCGGCGCGCGCGCCACCACCTCTGCCCCGCCGGGGAAGTGGACAGACACCTGCGCGGGATCGGCCATCGCCGGCATGTCCAGCGTCAGGGTGCCCTCTGGCGAGGTCGCCTGGGTGAACTCAAGCCCGTTGCTCCGTATATCCACCCGTTCGTCGGCGTTGCAGGGCGCGGAGAGGCCGAGATGCAGCATCGCCCCCGGCTCGGGCGCCAGCGCCAGATGCGCCGCGCAGGAAAGGTCAGCCGGTGCCACCACCGGCCCGTTCGTCTCGCCGGGCAGATCGAGGGCGACAGGGCCGCGCGCAGGAAGGGCTGGCACCGGCTGCGCGGTCGGAAGCCCCGCCAGGGCCTCGGGCGCCACGAGATGCGGCACCCCGGGCAGGTGCCCGCCAGCGGGGGCGCTGTTCTGCATAAATTGGCCGGTTGCGGCTGCCAGAAGGAAGGTGGCGGCAACCATGGCTATATTGCGTCTATGGTCCGTCATGGAACCGTCCTCATGTGGCGGTTTCAGACGGGTTAATAAATGATTAAGGCACCTGCGTGGCAGGCCTGTGGCGTCGGGCGGGGAGAATTGGGCCGGGGCCCGGGGAAACGGCAAAAGGCGCGGGCCCAGGCCGGGCCGCGCGCCTTTTTTCGGTGGGCCGGCGACTCAGTCGATCAGACGAACCGGCCGTGGCAATGCTTGAACTTCAGGCCCGATCCGCAGGGGCAGGGCTCGTTCCGTCCCGGGTTGCCCCAGGTCGCGGGATCGGCCTCGTCGAAGCCGGCGACCAGCGGTTCCGGGGCGGCGCCGCCTTCGCCCGCGCCCACGCCTTCCAGCGCCGGATGCGAGGCCTGGGCAGACGCTTCCTCGGCCCGCTGCTGGGCCAGGAACTGCTCCATCATCTGCTGCTGTTCTTCCTCGGTCAGCGGCCGCACCTGCGCCAGGCGCTGGGTGACGTCGATCCGCAGCGCGTTCAGCATCGATTCGAACAGCTGGAACGCCTCGGTCTTGTACTCGTTCAGCGGGTCTTTCTGGGCATAGCCCCGGAACCCGATGACCGAGCGCAGATGCTCCAGCGTCAGCAGGTGGTCGCGCCACTTGCCGTCGATGGTCTGCAGCAGAACCTGCTTCTCGACAGAGCGCATGGTCTCTTCGCCGAACTGCTCGGTCTTCTCGGCCGCCAGCTTGTCGGCGGCCTCGTAGATCCGGTCGCGCACCACTTCCTGGTCCACGCCCTCTTCGTCCGCCCATTCGGCGACAGGCAGCTCCAGCGCGCAGTGCTCGATCAGCGCGGTGTGCAGGCCCTCGGTGTCCCATTGGTCGGCATAGGTCTTCGGCGGCATGAAATCGTCGATCAGATCGTCGATCACCTGATGCCGCATGTCCTGGACGATGTCGGACAGGTCCTCCGTCTCCATGATCTCGCGACGCTGGCCGAAGATCACCTTCCGCTGGTCGTTCATCACGTCGTCGAACTTCAGAAGCTGCTTGCGGATGTCGAAGTTGCGCCCCTCGACCTTCGCCTGCGCCTTCTCCAGGCTCTTGTTCACCCAGGGATGGACGATCGCCTCGCCTTCCTTCATCCCCAGCTTGGAGAGGACGGAATCAAGCCGCTCCGACCCGAAGATCCGCATCAGGTCGTCTTCCAGCGACAGGAAGAACGACGACCGGCCCGGGTCGCCCTGGCGGCCCGAACGGCCGCGCAGCTGGTTGTCGATCCGCCGGCTTTCGTGCCGCTCGGTGGCCAGCACGAAAAGGCCGCCGGCCTCCAGCACCTTCTTCTCTTCCTCGGCGTGTTCCGCCTCGATCCTGGCGCGCAACTCGTCGGGGTCGGCGTCGGGATTGGCGTCGAGCGCCTCCATCACCGAGATCTCGACATTGCCGCCCAGCTTGATGTCGGTGCCGCGCCCGGCCATGTTCGTGGCGATCGTCACGGCGCCGAACTTGCCGGCATCGGCAACGATCTTGGCTTCCTGCTCGTGCTGGCGGGCATTCAGAACGTTATGCGCGATGCCTTCCTTCTTCAGCATGTCCGACAGGAATTCCGACTTCTCGATCGAGGTCGTGCCGACGAGGATCGGCTGGCCCTTGCTGCTGGCGTCCTTGATCGTCTCGACGATGGCGTCGTACTTCTCGCGCGCGGTGCGGAAGACCTGGTCGTGGTCGTCCTGCCGGGCGATCGGCTTGTTGGTCGGCACCTCGATCACGCCGAGCTTGTAGATCTCCATGAACTCTTCGGCCTCGGTCATCGCCGTGCCGGTCATGCCCGCCAGCTTGTCGTAGAGGCGGAAGTAGTTCTGGAAGGTCACGCTCGCCAGCGTCACGTTCTCGGGCTGGATCTCGACATGTTCCTTGGCTTCGATGGCCTGGTGCAGGCCGTCCGAAAGCCGCCGGCCCTTCATCATCCGGCCGGTGAACTCGTCGATCAGCATCACCTCGCCATCGCGCACGATGTAGTCCTTGTCGCGCTGGAACAGCTTGTGCGCCTTCAGCGCCTGGGTGACGTGGTGAACGATGGTGGTCGATTCCGGATCGTAGAGCGTCTGGTGCTCCGGCAGGATCCCGGTCTCGTGGAGCCGCTGCTCCATGAATTCGTTGCCGTCCTCGGTGTAGGTCGCCGTCCGCTGCTTTTCGTCCAGCGTATAGTGCTCTTCCACCAGCTCCGGGATGATCTTGTCGATCGTGTTGTAAAGCTCGGAACGGTCCTGGCTCGGGCCGGAAATGATCAGCGGCGTCCGCGCCTCGTCGATGAGGATGGAGTCGACCTCGTCCACGATGGCGTAGAAGTGATCGCGCTGCACCATCTCGGAGAGCTCGGACTTCATGTTGTCGCGCAGGTAGTCGAAGCCCAGCTCGTTGTTGGTCGCATAGGTGATGTCGGCCTGGTAGGCGAGCCGCTTCTCCTCGTCGGCCTGGAACGGATAGACCACACCCGTGGTCAGCCCGAGCTGGCCGAAGACCTTACCCATCCAGTCGGCGTCGCGCTTGGCGAGGTAGTCGTTCACGGTGACGATATGCACGCCCTTGCCGGCCAGCGCGTTCAGATAGGCTGGGAAGGTCGCGACGAGGGTCTTGCCTTCACCGGTCTTCATCTCGGCGATATTGCCCTGATGCAGGAAGATCCCGCCCAGCAGCTGCACGTCGAAGGCGCGCAGGCCTAGCGCCCGGCGGGCCCCCTCGCGACAGTTCGCGAAGGCTTCCGGCAGCAGGCTGTCCAGGGTTTCGCCGTTGGCGTAGCGGTCCTTGAACTCCAGCGTCTTCGCGCGGATTTCGTCGTCGCTGAGCTTCTGGAACTCCGGCTCCAGCGCGTTGATCTTCGCCACCAGCGGGCGCCGTACCTTGACCTTGCGATCGTTGGCCGTGCCGAACGTCTTCTTGGCGAGAGTTCCGAGCCCGAGCATGTTGTCTCCGCGTTCCGTCCTGACGCCGCGCCTGAGGCTATGCCTTGCCCGCAGGCGCGGCCTTGCCTAGAACACCGGGGCGGACCCGGCGTCCATTGCTCACACGACATGGGCGATGTAAGCGGCTGCCGGAAGAGTGTCAACGTCGCGGGACCCCGCGTCCCTAGCAGGAGTCAGCCCAACATGCTCAAAATTGCGAAATTGTGCCTTGCCGGTGCGCTTGCGCTCTGCATGGCCACCCCGGTCATGGCAGACAGCGCGACGGCCACCACCTCTGGCAGCACCACCACCGCCGCCGATGCGGCCCCCTCCACCACCAATTCCAAGACCGGCGCGACCGTCACGGCGAAAACCGTCGTCGCCACGGTCAATGGCCAGAAGATCACGCTCGGCGAGATGATCGCCCTGCGCGACCAGCTGCCGCCGCAGTACAAGCAGCTCGACGATGCCGTCCTCTTCAAGGGCATCCTCGACCAGATCATCCAGCAGACCATGCTGGAGCAGTCGGTCGCCGGCAAGCTGTCCACCCGCCAGCAGCTTCAGCTCGCCAACACCAAGCGCGCCTTCGTGGCCAACCTGGTGCTGGAAGGCGTGACCGCCGACGCCACTTCGGAAAAGGCGCTTCAGGCCGCCTATGACAAGAAATTCGCGAATTTCCAGCCCGGCCTTGAATATCACGCCGCCCATATCCTCGTCCCGACCGAGAAGGAGGCCAAGGACATCAAGGCCCAGCTCGACAAGGGTGCCGATTTCGCCACGCTGGCGAAGAAGGATTCCAAGGACGGCTCCGCCCAGAACGGCGGCGACCTGGGCTGGTTCGGCGCCGGCATGATGGTGAAGCCCTTCGAGGACGCCGTGATGAAGCTGAAGCCCGGCCAGATCTCCGACCCGGTGCAGACCCAGTTCGGCTGGCACATCATCAAGCTGATCGCCACCCGCCCGGCCAAGAAGCCGACGCTGGACGACGTGCGCAACGACCTCGCCA
The DNA here is from genome assembly GCF_004010155.1 of Solirhodobacter olei. Taxonomy (GTDB): domain Bacteria; phylum Pseudomonadota; class Alphaproteobacteria; order Rhodobacterales; family Rhodobacteraceae; genus Solirhodobacter; species Solirhodobacter olei. The sequence continues at coordinate 294,363 of NZ_RRYH01000007.1, forward strand.
AGCAGCTTCAGTCCGAGGCCGTGGCCGCGAAGATCAAGACGCTCACCGACGGCGCCAAGATCGAGAAGACGGATAGCGGCATCGATCCGAAACTTCTGAGCGACGAGAGCCTGATTTCCAACTAGGTTCCCCTGCGGGGGCAATTTCAGCGGAGGCGGCGATGGCCAAGAAGAGCGCCAAGGTCGAGAAGACGGACTGGAAGACGGAGGCCAAGACCCTCCGCTCCAAGCTCTCGAAGCTTCGCAAGAAGCTGAAGGACGCCCCGGTGGACGAAGGGGCGGAGGCCGCCGAGGCCCCCGCCGCCGCTTCCTCCTCGGCCCCGGCTCCGGTCGCCAAGGCCAAGACGGTCATCGTCTCCCCGCTTGCCCCCGCCGCCTTCCCGGCGCTCCCCGTCATCGCCGGCGTGCGCTTCGCCGCTGTCGAGGCCGGGGTGCGCTACAAGGGCCGGACCGACGTGATGCTGGTCCGCCTCGACCCCGGCACCGTGATCGCCGGGGCCTTCACCCGCTCTTCCACGCGCGCGGCCTGCGTGCTCGACTGCCAGGCCAAGCTCGCGATCAAGACGCCCGACGAAGCCGCCGGCGCCGCGATCATCGTGAACTCCGGCAATGCCAATGCCTTCACCGGCGCGAACGGCCAGGCAGCTGTCGACCGTGTCACCGGCGCGGTGGCAGAGGCGCTCGGCATGCCCGCCGCCCGCGTCTTCTCCTCCTCCACCGGCGTGATCGGAGAGCCGCTGCCGCATGACCGCATCACCGCCAAGATCGGCGAGCTGAGCGAGGCGCTTTCCGCGGACGGGATCGAGATGGCCGCCCGCGCCATCATGACCACCGACACCTTCCCGAAAGGCGCCTCGGCCGAGATCGAGGGCACGGACGGCAAGATCCACATCGCCGGCATCGCCAAGGGCTCGGGCATGATCGCGCCCGACATGGCGACCATGCTGGTCTACATCTTCACCGACGCGAAGATCTCCCGCGCCAATCTGCAGAAGATGCTCAGCCGCAACCTCGACGACAGCTTCAACGCCATCACCGTCGACAGCGACACCTCCACCTCCGACGCGCTGATCCTCGCCGCCACCGGCCAGTCCGGCCTGCCCGAGATCAAGCCCCGCACGCCCGAGGCCCGCGCCTTCGAGGCCGCGCTCCGCTCCGTCATGACCGACCTCGCCCAGCAGGTCGTCCGCGACGGCGAGGGCGCAACCAAGTTCGTCGAGGTCCGCGTCACCGGCGCCGCCAGCCGCGAGGACGCCCACAAGGTCGCCATGTCGATCGCCAACTCGCCGCTGGTGAAGACCGCCATCGCGGGCGAGGATCCGAATTGGGGCCGCATCGTCGCCGCCGTCGGCAAATCCGGGGCAGAGGCCGACCGCGACCGCCTGACCATCCACTTCGGCGACATCCTGGTGGCCGAGAAGGGCTGGCGCGCGCCTTCCTATAGCGAGGCCGACGGCGCCGCCGCGATGAAGCTGCCGGAGATCCGGATCGGCGTCGACCTAGGTCTCGGCCGTGGCGCGAAGACCGTCTGGACCTGCGACCTCACCCATCGCTACATCGACATCAACGCCGACTACCGGTCGTGACCCGCGGGCGGGCCGGGCAGGGCAGGGGACGCGCATGAAGGTCATCCTCGTCTCCGCCGTCGCCCTGATCGACGTCGACGGCCGCGTGCTGCTGGCACAGCGGCCCGAAGGCAAGTCGCTGGCGGGCCTCTGGGAGTTTCCCGGCGGCAAGGTCGAACCCGGGGAAAGCCCCGAGGCCGCCCTGATCCGCGAACTGTACGAGGAACTGGGCATCGAGACCTGGAAAAGCTGCCTCGCGCCGCTGACCTTCGCCAGCCACGCCTATGACGATTTCCATCTGCTGATGCCGCTCTTCGCCTGCCGCCGCTGGGAGGGTACGCCCCAGGCGCGCGAGGGCCAGGTGCTGAAATGGGTCCGCCCGGCCGAGATGCGCCAGTACCCTATGCCGCCCGCCGACCTGCCGCTGATCCCGATCCTGCGCGACTGGCTCTAGGCCCTGGCGGGCCGTCCTGACGCAGAAGGGCAACGCCGTCGAACTTTGTCGGGAATGTGGCGGAATTGATGTGCCATTCCGCGCCCGCTCCGGTAAAATTGCAATCGTTGGGGGTGTTGCGGCGGCGGGCAACAATATGTTGGGCGCCGCGCAGCCCGGGGTCCGCGCACCCGCGGCGCAAGGGTGTCGCGCCGGACCGGGCCGCTCTTCCAGCTGATACTGTCTTGGCAAGAACAAGAAAGGCCGGGGGCAATGTACCCCCGGCCTTCGCTTTTCGTCCGTTCCGGGCGGAATCAGGCGAGCTTGCGCTCGACCTCCTCGCGCTCGAAGATTTCGATGACGTCGCCGGGGCGGATGTCTTCGTAATTCTCGAAGGCCATGCCGCATTCCTGGCCGGAGTTGACCTCCTTGACCTCGTCCTTGAAGCGCTTCAGCGTCTTCAGCGTGCCCTCGTGGATCACCACGTCGTCGCGCAGAAGCCGCACGCCGGCAGACCGCCGCGCCACGCCCTCGGTAACCAGGCAGCCCGCCACCTTGCCGACGCCGGAGACCTTGAAGACCTCCTTGATCTGGGCATAGCCGATGAAGTGCTCGCGCACCTCGGCCGACAGCAGGCCCGAGGCCGCCGCCTTCACGTCGTCCACCAGGTCGTAGATCACCGAGTAGTAGCGGATCTCCACGCCCTTCTGGTTGGCGCTGGCACGGGCAGAGGCATTGGCCCGGACGTTGAAGCCCAGGATCGGCGCGCCGCTGGCTTCCGCCAGACCCACGTCGGTATCGGTGATCGCGCCGACGCCGAAATGCAGAACCCGCACCCGGACCTCGTCGTTGCCGATCTTCTCCATCGCCTGCACGATCGCTTCGGCGGACCCCTGCACGTCGGCCTTCACCAGAATCGGCAGCTCGGCCACGTTGGCATCGGCCTTGGCCTTCGCCATCAGCTGTTCCAGCGTCGTGGCAGCACCCGCCGCCGCGCGCTTGTCCTTCGCGGCGCTCTCGCGATAGTCCGCGATCTCGCGCGCCTGCGCCTCGGTCTCGACGACGTTGAGAACGTCACCGGCCTGCGGCGTGCCGTTGAGGCCGAGAACCTCGACCGGAACCGAAGGTCCGGCCTCGTCCACGCGCTCGCCACGGTCGTTCTGCAGTGCGCGCACCTTGCCCCACTGCTCGCCGACGACGAAGATGTCGCCCTTGCGCAGCGTGCCGTTCTGGACCAGCACGGTCGCCACCGGCCCACGGCCGACGTCCAGCTGCGCCTCGATCACGGCGCCAAGCGCGGCCCGCTTCGGGTTCGCCTTCAGTTCCAGGATTTCCGCCTGCAGCGCGATCGCTTCCAGCAGCTGGTCAAGGCCCTGGCCCGTGGTGGCCGAGACCTCCACGTCCTGCACGTCGCCCGACATGGCCTCCACGACCACCTCGTGCTGCAGCAGGTCGGTCCGCACCTTCTGCGGATTGGCCGACGGCTTGTCGATCTTGTTGATCGCCACGATCATCGGCACCTTGGCCGCCTTCGCGTGGTTGATCGCCTCGATCGTCTGCGGCATCACGGCGTCATCGGCGGCGACCACGAGCACGACGATATCCGTCACCTGCGCACCGCGGGCACGCATCGAGGTGAAGGCAGCGTGGCCCGGCGTGTCGAGGAAGGTCAGAACCGCCCCCGATTCGGTCGTCACCTGGTAGGCGCCGATGTGCTGGGTGATCCCGCCGGCTTCGCCGGAAACGACGTTCGCCTTGCGGATCGCATCCAGAAGCGAGGTCTTGCCGTGGTCGACGTGGCCCATGATGGTCACGACCGGCGGACGGGAGACGAGGTCTTCCGCCTTGTCCTCGACCGTGTCGATCACCTGCTCCACGTCGGCTTCGGAGACGCGGGTTGCGCGGTGGCCGAATTCCTCGATGACCAGCTCGGCGGTGTCGGCGTCGATGGTCTGGTTCATGGTGACCATCATGCCCATCTTCATGAGCGACTTGACCACGTCGGCGGCCCGTTCGGCCATCCGGTTGGCAAGCTCGGAGACGATGATCGTCTCCGGCAGCTGCACGTCGCGGACCTGCTTCTCGGCCTTGACGTTCATGCCCATGGCCTTCTGGCGGGCCCGCTCCTGCTTGCGCTTCATCGCGGCCAGCGAGCGCTGACGCCCGCCTTCGCCCGCAAGCGCCTCGTTCAGGGTCAGCTTGCCCGCGCGGCGGCCCTCGTCGCCGGCACGGCCCTTGCCGTTGCGGTTGTCGCCGCGTTCCTCGCGCTCGCGCTCGGATTTGCGCTGGACCGGGGGCCGGGCCGGGGCGCCGCCGCGCGGAGCGGCGGGCGCTTCGCCCGGGGCCGCGGCCGCAGCCGGGCTGGACTTGGCAGCCGCCTCGCGGGCGGCCTCGGCCTCGGCTTCCGCCTTGGCGCGGGCCTCTTCCTCGGCCTTGCGCTTCTGGGCTTCGGCCAGCTCGCGCTCTTCGCGCTCCTTGGCTTCCATCTCCTCGCGCTTGCGCTGGCGCTCTTCCTCGCGGGCGCGCGCCTCGGCTTCGCGCGCGGCCGTCTCGTCGGCCTCGCGCGCCTTGGCGGCCTGAACCGCCTTCAGCCGGCGTTCCATCTCCGCATCGCTGATGCCCGCGGGACGGCGCGACGGGTCGCCGACCGGCCCCGCCTTGCCTGCACCAGCACCCCCGGCCGGGCCGGGCTTCGGCACCACAACGCGCTTGCGCTTGGTCTCAACCAGGACGTTCTTCGTCCGGCCGTGGCTGAAGCTCTGCTTCACCTGACCCGACCGCGTTCCCAGCCCCAGCGTTTTCTTGCCGTCAGTATCGCTCATGCGTCTTTCGTATCCTTCCCGGCAGCGCCGCCGCCGTTCAGCCCGCGCAACCGCGCGAGCTTTGCCGCTTCCTCTACAACACGGGTTGCGAGTCCACCAGCCGCAAGCGCGCCGTGTATCGCATGTTCCCGGGCGAATGCCAAACCCATTTCCTGACGGCTCAGACAGCCGATGAGGCTGTCCGGACCCGCCGGTGGATGGAGCTTTGACTTGCCCCGTTCAGACCCGTCCGAGGCCTGGATCAGGACCGCCGCGCGGTCCTTGCCAAGCCAGTCTTTCACCTTCTCGTAGCCGACGACCGCCTCGCCCGCTTTCCGCGCGAGCGAGACCAGATCGACCACCCGGCGCGCGAGCTGGGCCTCGACATCCGCCGCCAGCCCCTCGGGCGCCGTCACGGCCTGCCTGGCCGCACGCGCGAACAGTCCCTTCTTCGCCGCCTTCTCGATCGCCGCCCGGTCGGCAGAGACCCAGATGCCCCGCCCTGGCAGCCGCCCGAGAATGTCGGGAACGACCTCGCCGGCCGGCGAGACGACGAAGCGGATCAGCCCACCCTTGGGCTGAACCTCTCCAGTCACGATGCAGCGGCGCTCAGGCTCGTCCGCCGCCTTTCCGGCGCCGCCGCGCGTCATGCTCTCAGGCCTCCTCCGCGCCCTCGGCGGCCGCACCCTCGAGCGCCTCGCCCTCCTCAGGCTCGGCATCGAGCGCTTCCAGCTCCGCCGGGTCGACCCAGCCAAGCATGACCCGAGCGGTCATGATCAGGTGCTGGGCTTCCTCCAGGCTCATCTCGAACTTTTCGAGGACGCCCTCATCCTTCTGGCGCTCGCCGTCGACTGTGGTCCAGCCGCCGGCCAGCTCCCAGTCGGCGCAGGTCGCGAAGTCCTCGAGCGTCTTCACCCCGTCCTCGGCCAGCGCTTCCACCATCTGCGGCGTCAGCCCCTCGAACTGAACCAGGCTGTCCTCCACGCCCAGCTCGCGGGCATGTTCCAGCGCCTTGCGGTTCTGCTCTTCCAGGAAGTCGCGGGCGCGGGCCTGCAGCTCCTCGGCGGTGTCCTCGTCGAAACCGTCGATCGACAGCAGCTCGTCCTGCTCGACATAGGCCACTTCCTCGAGGTTGGTGAAGCCTTCGGCGACCAGAAGCTGCGCCATCATCTCGTCGATGTTCAGCGTGTCGATGAACAGCTGCGTACGCTCGGCGAACTCGGCCTGCCGGCGCTGGCTTTCCTCGGCCTCGGTCATGATGTCGATATCGAGCCCGGTCAGCTGCGACGCCAGCCGCACGTTCTGCCCGCGCCGCCCGATGGCGAGCGACAGCTGCTCGTCCGGCACCACGACCTCGATCTTGCCGGCTTCCTCGTCGATGACGACCTTGGAAACCTCGGCCGGCTGAAGCGCGTTCACAAGGAACGTGGCCTGGTCCTGGTTCCACGGAATGATGTCGATCTTCTCGCCCTGCAGCTCGTTCACCACGGCCTGGACGCGGCTGCCGCGCATACCGACACAGGCGCCGACCGGGTCGATCGAACCGTCATAGGAGATCACGGCGATCTTGGCGCGCGAGCCCGGGTCGCGGGCGACGGCCTTGATCTCGATGATGCCATCGTAGATCTCCGGCACTTCCATCTTGAACAGCTCGGCCATGAACTGCGGATCGGTGCGGCTCAGGAAGACCTGCGGGCCCCGCGCCTCGCGGCGCACATCCTTGATGTAGCAGCGGATGCGGTCGTTCGGGCGATAGCTTTCGCGGCCGATCTTCTCGTTGCGGCGCAGCACGCCTTCGCCACGGCCGATATCGACGACGATATTGCCGTATTCCTCGCGCTTGACGATCCCGTTGATGATCGTGCCCTTGCGGTCCTTGAATTCCTCGAACTGGCGGTCGCGCTCCGCTTCGCGGACCTTCTGCAGGATCACCTGCTTGGCCGACTGCGCCGCGATCCGGCCCATCTCGACCGGCGGCACCTCGTCGATCAGCTCCTCGCCGATCTCGGCATCCGGCTTGATCCGCTTCGCCTGGTCCAGCGTCAGCTGGGCGGAGTGGTTCTCGATCTCCTCCTCCGGCGTGACGGTGCGGACGCGGGTGAAGGTGGCGCGGCCGGTCTTGCGGTCGATATGCACGCGGATGTCCAGCTCGGCCCCGTAACGCGACTTTGCCGCCCGGGCGAGGCTGTCCTCCATCGCCTGGATCACCAGGTCCGGGTCGATCATCTTCTCCCGCGCCACCGCCTCGGCGGTCTGCAGAAGTTCCAGCTGGTTGGCAGAGGTGATTGCCATCATCGTCTCCTGGGGCTCAGTGTTTCACGGGCGCGGGTGTGTCCTCGTCGCCGCCCTCATCCTCGTCGTCTTCGATCTCGTCGAACTGGCTTTCGTCGATCACGCCGGAGGCCTTCTTCTGGCGCAGCATCTCGGTGATCAGCTCGTCGGTCAGCACCAGCTTCGCGTCCGAGAGCCAGTCGAAGTCCAGGCCGATCGTCACCGGGTCCTCGTCCTTGCCGCCCTCGATCTCGATCAGCACCTCGTTGCCCTCGGTGCCCTGCAGGAACCCCTTGAAGCGGCGGCGGCCGTCGATCAGCTCGGTGGTCTCGATCCGCGCTTCCCAGCCGGACCAGATGTCGAAATCCTTCAGCCGGGTCAGCGGCCGGTCGATCCCGGGGGAGGAGACCTCGAGGACGTAGTTCTCCTCGATCGGGTCTTCAACGTCCAGCACGGCCGACACGGCGGTAGAGATCTTGGCGCAGTCCTCGACCTCGATGCCGCCCTCGGGGCGGTCGGCCATGATCTGCAGCGTGCGGGTGTTGCCGCCCATCAGGCGGATGCGCACCAGTTCATAGCCGAGCCCCTCGATGGTCGGGGTCACGATCTCGGCGAGGCGCCGGTCGATGGCAGTCTTGGCGATCAGGTCGGTCATCCGGCATCCGAAAATAAAAAGACGGGCGCGCGGCCCGTCCATCCCTCCGGTGGGCTTCAGGTTTGGACCCCGAAGCGCCGCTGTTGAAGGCGATATAGGCCAGCGCGGGTGAGTCTGCAAGCGCCTTCGCGGGGGAGTGGGCCCCTCGGCCCGAAACAGCGGTGCGAGAGCCCCGCGGGGCCAGCGCCCGTCCGCCCCGTCGCACCTTCGGTGCGCCACCATACGTTGGCACGCCTCCGGCCTGACGGGCGGGCACCGGCCCTCTTATCCGAGCAAGACGCCGTAGGGTGCGCATTCATTGCGCACCGTTCACCGCCCCCCCCGCGGATGGGCGCAGCCCCTCCTCAGCCCGCCGTCCCGTCCCTCGGGTTGTTCCGCACGATCCAGAGGTTCAGCGCCGCCGCCAGCGTCAGCCAGCCGAGATACGGCAGCACCAGCAGCCCCGCCACCCAGTCGAGCGGCCAGAAGGTCACGAACATCGCCGCCACCGCCAGCCAGAGGATCGCCATCACGACAAGGCTCATCCGCATCCGGTGCGCGCCGAAGAAGACCGGGGTCCAGAGCGTGTTGAACGCGATCTGCATCGCCCAGAAGGCCAGCGCCATGCCGCTGCCGGGCTGCGCCGCCACCCGGCTCGCCGCATAGCTGCTCAGCAGGTAGAGGACCGACCAGGCGACCGGGAACACCCAGCGCCCCGGCGTCCAGGTGGGCTTGTTCAGCGAACTGTACCAGGCGCCGGGCGGGAACAGCACGCCCGTCGCCGCCCCGGCCGCCGAGGCCGCAAGAAAGATCAGAAAAAGGTCGGGATGCATCGTGCGCTCCTGTGGTCACTGCCCGCCATACCTAGGGCATGACGGGGCAGGATTCACGCCGCCCGGCGGGGCGTTGTGCGAAGCGCCGCCCCACCGTCCCGAAATACGGTATCTTACGGTGCGAAAGCGGTAGCAAATCGGTGCTCTATCGGTGCCCCTATTTTTCCTGCTTTCCCAACCGTTTGGTCCCCGCGTCGGTTCAGACGAAGCGGTTCCAGATATTCTCCAGCCGCTCCTGCCGCCCGGATTTCGGCTGCGGGTTGATCCCGTCCTTGAGCACCCGCGCGGCGATCCCGTCGAGCGTTCCCGAGGCCAGCATCTCCTGCGCCTCAGCCCGCTCCCAGCCCGCGTAGCGCGCCTTGCGCGCGGCCTCCAGGGACCCGTCCTCCAGCGCCGCCGCGGCCGCCTTCAGGCCGCGCGCGCAGACGTCCATCGCGCCGGCATGCGCCAGGATAAGGTCTTCCGGATCAAGGCTTTGCCGGCGGATTCGCGCGTCGAAATTGGTCCCGCCCGTGGTGAAACCCCCGGCCTTGAGGATCTCGTAATAGGCCACGGCCACCTCCGGCACGTTGTTGGGGAACTGGTCGGTGTCCCACCCGGACTGGTAGTCGTTCCGGTTCATGTCGATCGACCCGAAGATGCCCAGGCTCGTGGCCATTGCGATCTCGTGCTCGAAGCTGTGCCCGGCGAGGATCGCATGGCCCTGCTCGATGTTCACACGGATCTCATTCTCCAGCCCGAACCGCTTCAGGAACCCGTAAACCGTTGAAACATCGTAATCATATTGATGCTTCGAGGGTTCCTGCGGCTTCGGCTCGATCAGGATCGTGCCCTTGAACCCGATCTTGTGCTTGTAGTCGACGACCATGTGCAGGAACCGCGCCATATGCTCCGCCTCGGCCCCGAGGTCGGTGTTCAGCAGCGTCTCGTACCCTTCGCGCCCGCCCCACAGGACGTAGTTCTCGCCCCCGAGCTTGTGGGTCGCATCGATGCAGGTCTTCACCGTCGCCGCGGCGAAGGCGAAGATGTCCGGATCGGGGTTCGTCGCCGCGCCCGCCATGTATCGGCGGTTGGTGAAGAGGTTCGCCGTGCCCCAGAGAAGCCGCGTCTTGGACCGCTCCATCTTGGCGGCGAAATAGTCGACAATCTCTTCCAGGTTGCGGGTATTCTCTGCGAAATCAGCGCCTTCCGGGCGTACGTCGGCATCGTGGAAGCAGAAGAACGGCGCGCCGAGCAGGTCGAACATCTCGAAGGCCACATCCGCCTTCTGCTTGGCGCCGGCCATGCCGCCGTCGAACCAGGGCCGCTGGAAGGTGCGCCCGCCGAACGGGTCACCGCCCTCGTAGGCGAAGGAATGCCAGTAGGCCACGGCAAAGCGGAGGTGATCCTCCATCCGCTTGCCCATCACCACCTCGTCGGGGTTGTAATGATGGAAGGCAAAATCGTTGGCGCTGTCCGGCCCCTCGTAGCGAAGTGCCGGGATTCCCTTGAAAAAGTCACTCATGGTCAGTCCTCAGGAGGTCAGGCCCGACACCGCCCGCTGGGCGGTACGGTAACGGGCATGGGCCGCGTCGAATGCCGCGGAAAGATTGGGTTCGGGCTCGATGACCCTGGCGATGGCCGGGGCGGTGGCGATCTCTGCGCCCGCACCGGTCGCGGCCATCAGGGCCAGCCGCGCCGCGCCGAAGGCGCCGCCGAAATCGCCCGAGACGGGCAGTTGCACGGGCGTGCCGAGCGCCGTCGCGATCGCCTTCAGCCAGTAGTCGGACCGCGAGCCGCCACCGACGGCCTGCAGGCTCTCGATCTTCGTGCCGGTCGCGGCCAGCGCGTCCCGGCAGTCGCGGATGGCGAAGGTCACGCCCTCCAGCACAGCCCGCGTCGCCGCCGCGCGGTCGGTCGCATGCTCGAGACCCAGGAAGGCGCCGCGGATCGCGGCATCGTTCAGGGGTGTCCGCTCACCCCCGAGATAGGGCAGGAACAGGGTCTTGCCCGGGACTTCCAGCGCTCCGAGGCCGCCGGTCAGATCCGCCGCGTCGGAGCCGACGAGACCAGCGAACCAGTTCAGTGCGTCAGTCGCGGCGAGGATCACGCCCATCTGGTGCCAGGTGTCCGGCAGGGCGTGGCAGAAGGTATGGACGGCGGTTTCCGGATCCGGCTGGTAGCCGTCGTTCGCCGCGAAGAGGACACCCGAGGTGCCGAGCGAGACGAAGGCCTCGCCCGCCCGCACCACGCCGACGCCGACGCCCGAGGCCGCATTGTCACCGCCACCACCGGCCACCACCACGTTGCGCGGCAGGCCCCAGCGGGTAGCAAGCTCCGGCCGGATCATGCCCGACACCTCGGAACCTTCGACCAGCCTCGGCATATTGTCGCGCGACAGCTCTGTCGCGGCCAGAAGCCCGTCCGACCAGTCCCGCGCGCCGGTGTCGAGCCAGCTGGTGCCCGCCGCGTCCGACATCTCGGCGACATGATCGCCGGTGAGCCAGAGCCGCAGGTAATCCTTCGGCAGCAGCACCTTGGCGATGCGGTCGAAGATCTTCGGCTCGTGCTTGCGGACCCAGACCAGCTTCGGCGCGGTGAAGCCGGGGAAGACGATGTTGCCGGTAACCTCGCGGAACACCGGATCGGCGTCCAGTTCCGCCGCCTCGGCGAAGGCGCGGGTGTCGTTCCAAAGGATGCAGGGTCTCAGCACCTCGCCGGAGGCGTCGATCAGCGTCGCCCCGTGCATCTGCCCAGACAGGCCCAGGCCGCGCACGGCCGACAGCGAATGCTGTGCGGCCAGCGCGTCGAAGACCTGTTCGGCGGCGGCGATCCAGTCCGCCGGCGACTGTTCCGACCAGCCGTCGGCTGGCCGGCTGACGGTGAGCGGGGCCGAAGCCTCCGCCACCATCTTCTGCGCGTCATCGATGAGGATGGCTTTGAGGCCCGAAGTGCCCAGATCGAGCCCGAGATACATTTTATGCGGCCTTTTCCGGATGTTTCCCTAGGATGATCATGCCCAGAAGGTCGTCTTCCGTCACGTCCTTGACGTTCACGGTTCCGACAAGTTGGCCGTTCTTCATCACGCTGGCCCGATCGCAAAGCTCCATCACCGCATGGATGTCATGGTCGATGAGGAAGATGCCGAGGCCCTGACGCTTCAGCTCGTGGATCAGGTCCGCGACCATCTGCGTCTCATGCGGGCCAAGGGCCGCGGTGGGTTCGTCCATGATCAGGATGCGCGCGTTGAAATAGACCGCGCGGGCGATCGCCACGGACTGCCTCTGCCCGCCTGAGAGGGCCGAGACCGGGTCCTTGAACTTGCGGAAGTTGGGGTTGAGACGGTGCATGATCTTGCGCGTCTCGGCCTCCATGTGGGCGTCGTCCACGAAGCCCATCGGCGTCACCAGCTCTCGCCCCAGGAAGAGGTTCGAGGAGGCGTCGAGATTGTCGGCCAGCGCCAGCGTCTGGTAGATCGTCTCGATATTGTAGGCGCGGGCGTCGCGCGGGTTGTTGATCGTGGCCTTCTGGCCGTTGATGAAGATCTCGCCCGCGTCCTGGTGGTAGGCGCCCGACAGGCACTTGATCAGGGTCGATTTGCCGGCCCCGTTGTGGCCCAGAAGACCGACCACCTCGCCGGGGTAGAGGTCGACCGAGACATGGTCGACCGCCTTGATCCCGCCGAAGGCGATGGAGATGTCGCGCATCTCCACAAGGGGCGTGCCGCGTTCGTTCATGGCCGTCATTTCAGGGCCCCCGTGCGTTTGCGATAGACGATGTCGACGAAGACGGCGAGCACAAGGACGCTGCCGACGACGATGTTCTGGAACGGCGAGTCGACCCCCACCATGGCCATGCCGGAGTTCAGCGCCTGCATGATCAGCGCGCCGAGGATGGCGCCGTAGATCGTGCCGACACCGCCGGCCAGCGCCGTGCCGCCGATGACGGCGGCGGCGATGGTGCGCAGCTCGTCCAGCGTGCCGATGTCGTTGGTGTGATAGGTCTGCCGGGCAGAGGCGACGACGGCCGAAAGCGCGGCCAGCGCCCCCATCAGCGCGAAGACCTTCACCGTAAGCAGCTTGGTGTTGATGCCCGAAAGTTCTGCCGCGTCGGGGTTGCCGCCGGTGGCGAAGACATAGCGACCGAAGCGGGTCTTCAGTGCGACCAGCGTCATCGCGATGGCCACCGCGATCAGCAGGAAGACCGAGATTGGAAGCCCGTAGACGTCGGCATAGCCTTGAGGCATCGGCTTGCCGATCGCGGCGAAGTGGCGCCGCAGCACGGCCGGCGGGATCTGGTAGGAGTTCAGGATCCAGACGAAGCCGAGAATGGCGACGACGATCACCGCGGCGATCACCACCTCTGCCCAGACCGGCTTCACCGGGAACTCGTGCCGGATCTTGGCGCGGCGGCCATGCCAGAGGGCGTAAAGCGCGCCGGCGCAGGCGAGGATGCCGAAGGCCCACGAGGCCGGCGCACCCAGCGTACCGTTGATGCCGCCGAAGAGCTGGAAGTTGTCGTCCAGCGGGCCCAGCGTCTGGCCGCTGGTGATGTACCAGGCGACGTTGCGCCAGACCAGGAGACCGCCGAGCGTGACGATGAATGAGGGCACGGCGAGATAGCCCACCAGCCAGCCGTTCAGCGCGCCAATGATCGCGCCCACGGCGAGCCCGGACACGATCGCCAGCGGCGCGATAAGCGGGCTGCCGAGCGGGATGCCGATGTCGGGCAGCAGGCGGACCTGCAGCAGGCCCATCACCGCCGAACACAGGCAGAGCAGCGAGCCGACCGACAGGTCGATGTCGCGCATCACGATCACGAAAACCATGCCGGTGGCCATGATACCGATGGAAACCGTCTGGATCGTCAGGTTGAAGATGTTGCGCGGGGTTAGGAACAGGCCGTGGGTGACAAGGTGGAAGCCCACCGTCAGCACGATGAACGCCACCACCATGCCCAGCATGCGGGTGTCGAGTTCCAGGGTTTCGATGAAGGATTTCTTGCGGGGCGCGCCCGCGACATCGGCCGATGCGGTCATGGAGATGATCCTCGGAAGAGGCCTCTGAAGGGTTGCGCCGCCCCGGACGCGGCCCGGACGCGAGGTCCGGACAGGGTCGGGGCGGCGCTTCAGGTCAGTCTTGAAGGGCAGTCCCGGCTCAGTTGCAGGGCGCCGGGCCGTTCTTCACGCCCTGGCAGAGCTCCGCCTTGGTGATCCAGCCGGCCTTCACCACCACGTCGAGGTTGTGCTTGGTGATCGCCTGCGGGGTCAGGAACTCGGCGGTCATGGCCGTCCCATCGGGCGAGTTCCACTTCGTGGCGCCCTTGATTTGGTCCATCTTGGTGCCCTTGGCGAGTTCGACGGCGATCTCGCCCGCCTTCCTGCCGAGGACGCGCGAGTCCTTCCAGACCGAGACGGTCTGCGTGCCGAGCGCAACGCGGTTCAGTGCGGCGTGGTCGCCGTCCTGACCGGAGAGCGGAACCACCATGCCTTGGGCGGCCAGCGCAGCGGCGACACCGCCGGCGGTGCCGTCGTTGGAGGCCACGACCGCGTCGACCTTGTTGTTATTCGCGGTCAGGATCTGCTCCATGTTCTTCTGGGCGTTCGCGGGCAGCCAGCCGTCGGTGTACTGCTCGCCCACCACCTTGATCTCGCCGGAGTCGATGAACGGCTCCAGGACCTGCTGCTGGCCTTCACGCAGGAAGTCCGCGTTCGGGTCGGTCGGCGAGCCCTTGATGAAGACGTAGTTGCCGTGCGGCATGGCGGCGAGCACTTCCGCCGCCTGCATCCGGCCGACTTCCATGTTGTCGAAGGTCAGGTAGAAAGCGCGCGGGTCGCTGATCAGGCGGTCATAGGCGATGACCGGGATCCCGGCGTCCGCGGCGGCCTTCATCGCCGGGGCGATGGCCTTGTTGTCCTGCGCCAGGATGATCAGGGCGTTGGCGCCCTGGGAGATCAGGCTCTCCACGTCGGTGATCTGCTTGGCCGAGGACGATTGGGCGTCGGTCGAGATGTAATCGGCGCCGGCGGACTTCAGCGCGCCCTTGATCGCGGCCTCGTCCGTCTTCCACCGCTCTTCCTGGAAGTTGGACCAGCTCACCCCGACCTTGAGCGCATTCGCGACCAGCGGAAAGGAAAGACCAACCGCCAGCACGGCGGTGGTCAGGAACGATTTACGCATGTGATCCTCCCTAATGGATGCGGCCTGCGTAGGCCTGTCCGGCAAACACGCCGGGACCAATCGAGGATGGCGGCAATAAATTTAGTTGTCAAAATAAAAATGATTCGTGATGTATTGTGATGTGCGGGCTTTGGGCGAAAACTGCTGCGCTGCAGGAATTTTTCGGCGAAACTGGCATCGCAGACCTGCCTTTTTGTTCGGAGGCCGAATAAATGACGCCGCGCGCTACCGTGGCCAGGATGGAATCGGCCGGCGCCGTGACCGGTTGCGGCCCCCTCATTCCGCCGCCCTCCGAGGTGCTGCGCCCGCTGCGCCAGCAGGTGTTCGAGCGCGTCCGCGCCGCCGGGCTGATCGCCCGGGTGCAGCTTGCCAAGGACCTGGGCGTCAGCCCGGCTTCGGTGACCACCGCCACCTCGGAGCTGATCGAGGCCGGGCTGATCAAAGAGGTCCGCGCCCCGCGCGACCCCGAGACCGGCCGCGGCCGCCCCGCCGTGGCGCTGGGCGTGCGGGCGGAGGCGCATTACGCCGCCGGCATGAAGCTCTCGGACCGCGAACATACCGCGGTGGTCGTCGATTTCTCGGGCCGTCTGATCGCAAGCGACTCGGTGCCCCGCGTGCCGGGCGCGATGAACATGTCGGCGCTGCTCGATGCGGGCGAGCTTCTGCTCGACAAGGTCTGCGCCAAGGCCGGCCTCGCACGGCGGGAGCTGAGCGCAGTGGGTATCGGCGTGCCGGGCTTCGTCAGTCGCGCGGCGGGGTTGGTACTGTGGTCGCCGGTCCTGGCCGAGCTGCCCGCCCCCTTCGCCGCCGCCGCCACCGCCCGCTTCGGCCTGCCCGTCCATATCGACAACGACGCCAACCTCGTCGCCATGGCAGAGCTGTGGTTCGGCGTCGGCCGCAAGCTGCCCGATTTCGCGGTGCTTACCATCGAGCATGGCGTCGGAATGGGGCTGGTGCTCAACCACCGGCTCTATCGCGGGGCGCAGGGGCTCGGGATGGAGCTTGGCCACACGAAAGTGCAACTCGACGGGGCACTCTGCCGCTGCGGCCAGCGCGGCTGTCTGGAGGCCTATGTCGCCGACTACGCGCTGGTGCGCGAGGCCACGACCGCGCTGAACTGGACCCATCGCGAGAGTCAGCCGGTCGGCGTGCTGCTCGAAAGCCTCTACGACCATGCCAAGGCCGGCAATGCCGCCGCGCGGTCGATCTTCCGGCGGGCGGGGAGGTACCTGGCGGTCGGCCTCGCCAATGTCGTCAATCTCTTCGATCCGGAACTCATCATCCTCTCGGGCGAGCGGATGCGCTATGACTACCTCTACGCCGCGGACACCCTGGCCGAGATGGAGGCCCTGATGCTGAATACCGGGCGCCCTGCGCCGAAGATCGAGATCCACGCCTGGGGCGACATGCTCTGGGCCCATGGCGCGGCGGCGCTGGCGCTGTCGGAAGTGACCGAGGCGCAGCTGACGACGGCGCGCGAGGTCGCGGCGCAATGAAGGGTCTTGTGCTCTGGTTCCTCTCCGCCCTTGCCGCCGCCGCGCTGCCGGGGCCGTCCGATCCGCATTTCACCAGCCACGCGCAGGCGCTGCCGGCGGTACAGGTCTATTCCGGCGGGTGGGAGCACTTCGTCGGCGGTGGTGTAGCGGTCATGGACTGCAATCACGACGGCTATCCCGACATGTATGTGGCCGGCGGCTCCGGCCCTTCGCGGCTTTTCGTGAACACCACCGCGCACCCCGGCGCGCCGATCAGCTTCAAGCTGGGCCAGATCCCCGCGATCAGCGAGACGACCGGCGCCTATCCGATCGACATCAACGGCGACGGCTGGGTCGATCTTTTCGTGATGCGGGTCGGCGGCAACGAGATACTGAAGGGCGGGCCGGATTGCACGTTCACCGACGTCACCAAGGCCTGGGGCCTCGATCCCGGGGACAAGTGGACCACTTCCTTCTCCGCCACCTGGGACAAGGGGCAAAGCTGGCCCACCATCGCGGTGGGCAACTACGTCGACCGCAAGAACCCGAACGGGCCCTTCTTCGCCTGCGACGTGAATTACCTGATCCGGCCCGAGGGGCGGAAGTTCGGGGCCAAGATCCCGCTGAAGCCGGGGTTCTGCGCCCTTTCCATGCTGATCTCCGACTGGCGGCACAATGGCGAGCGGACGCTCAGGATCGCCAATGACCGGCAGTATTACGTCAAGGGCGGGTACGAGCAGATGTGGCACCTCTCCTCGCCCCCCCGCGAATTCACTGAGGCAGAGGGCTGGCCGCATGTCTCGCTCTGGGGCATGGGGATCGCGAGCGCGGACCTGAAGGGAACCGGCTATCCCGACATCATGACAACCTCGATGGGGGACCAGCTGCTTCAGATCAACTCCGGCGGGGCGCTCTCGCCCGCGCCGTATTCGATCGGCACCTATGCGCAGCGGCCCTACAAGGGGGATGACGGGCGCCCCTCCACCGGCTGGCACGCGGAGTTCGCGGACGTGAACAACGATGGGCGTGCCGATCTCTTCATCGCCAAGGGTAACGTCGACCAGATGATGTCGAACGCCTCGAAAGACCCGAACAACCTGCTGATCCAGCAGCCGGACGGGCAGTTCGTGGAAAAGGCCGATGTGGCCGGGGTCGGCACCACCGCGCGGTCGCGCGGGGCGGCGCTTGTGGATCTGAACGGGGACGGGCTGCTGGACCTCGTCGTGGTCAACCGCCGCGCGCCGATGGAGCTTTGGCAGAACGACACGCCCACCGCCAACCACTGGCTGGAGGTTCAGCCGCGGATGGACAAGGGCGGCAACGCCTATGCCGTCGGTGCCTGGGTCCAGGTGCGCACCAAGGCCGGGATGCAGGACCAGGAGATCGATGTCGGCGGCGGCCATGCCTCGGGCCACATGACGCCGATCCATTTCGGCCTCGGATCGGCCGATGCCGCGGAGGTGCGCGTGGTCTGGCCGGATGGCGCGACCTCGGACTGGGCGAAGGTCGCCGTGGATCGCAAGCTCTCGCTCCGCGCAGCGGGGAGGAGGCTGGTTGTAGGCCCGCTCTACTGAGGCGCCGGAAAGGGGGCAGGGTGAGTGAGCGGATCCCCACACCTCTGCGTGCGCTTCTTGAAGCGGCCTAGTCCCCCGGCAGGGGCGGCGCGCGGTCGTGGGCGTCGTGGCTGAGAAGTCGGACCTCGCGCTGCGGGAAGGGAAAGGAAATGTCGTTGGCCTTGAACGCATCCCAGAGCGCCAGGTAAACGGCGCCGCGGATATTCGTCAGCCCCTCTGTCGGGTCCGAAATCCAGAACCGCAGGATGTAATCGACCGAACTGTCGCCGAACCCGACGACGTGGCAGACCGGCGCGCGGGTCCTCAGTACCCGTTTCACCGTCGCGCAGGCCTCCACCGCGATCTGGCGCACCTTGTGGGGATCGTCGGCGTAGGCAGTGCCGAAGAACACGTCGAGCCGCACGAAGTCATTCGAATGCGACCAGTTCACCACCTGGCCGGTGATCAGGTCCTCGTTCGGGATCAGGTATTCCTTGCCATCCCGCGTGACGACCGAAACGTAGCGCGCTCCAAGCGCGTTGATCCAGCCGAAGGTCTCGCCCAGCGAGATCACGTCGCCGGGCTTCACCGACTTGTCCAGAAGGATGATCACGCCCGAGACGAGATTCGAGACCACCTTCTGAAGGCCGAAGCCCAGACCGACGCCGATCGCGCCGGAGAAGACCGCGATGCCGGTCAGGTCGAACCCTACCGCCTTCAGCCCGATGAAGAAGGCCGAGCCGTAAAGCACGATCTGCAGGAACTTCACGGCCAGCACGCGCATCGAGGGCGAGATATCCTCGTTCTCGCCGATCCTCTTTGTGGCGGTCTGCGACAGAAGCCGCGCCCCGGTGAACAGGATCCCCGTGACGACCAGCGCCTTCAGAACCGCCAGCGCGGACAGGCGGAAGCCGCCGAGGGTGATTGCGAACTCGTCCAGAAAATTCGCCGTCGGTTCGATCAGCCCCAGGAAATGCAGCGTGACATAGGCCCAGGCCCCCCAGGTCACCAGCCGTCTTAGGAAGCGGTTGCGGATCGCCCGCCCCGCAAGGCCGACGACGAACCAGGCCGTCGCCAGCGTCGCCGCGATCGTGACCACGTAGCGACGCGAGGGGAACGGGCTGATCTGCGTCAGCACTGCCACGGCGGTCCAGGAGAGCACAACGAAACTGAGTATGGCGAGGCGCTTATGCAGCAGGATGAGGGTACGAAGCTGCCATTTCGGCCGCCCTTCCAGCCCCTTCATCCAGGCGTAGAAGACCGGGCCGCCAAACCGTTTCGTGAGCTGCGCCGCCGCCACCAGCACGATCAGCAGCAGCACCTGATCCAGCCGCGCCGGAAGCAGAAGCCGCTGCAGCACCAGAAGGACCTGTGCGAACAGGCCCTGCGCGCTTTGGGCGATCGGTTGCAACTGGTTCATGCCGGTCCCGTTTGGGTCATTCTGCACGGAACCGGCCCGTCGCGCCAGCAGCCTTGCCTGACAGGGGCGCTGGCGTTATCTACGGCGCATGACGCGCTATTTCGACATCGGCGACCGCGCCCGCCTTCCTTGGCGCTTCTACGGGGCAGCTCGCTCCGTACTCGCTCGACTCTGAGCCGCCGGCGCCCCTCTGCGCGCCCGCACCCGATGTCGTAACCTTCAAGCGAAAGAATGAGCCATGTCCGCTCCACGCACACTCTATGACAAGATCTGGGACGATCATGTCGTCCAGCAGGACCCCGACGGAACCTGCCTGCTCTATATCGACCGGCACCTGGTGCACGAGGTCACCAGCCCGCAGGCCTTCGAAGGCCTTCGGATGACCGGCCGCACCGTCCGCGCCCCGGAAAAGACCATCGCCGTGCCCGACCATAATGTCCCGACCACGCCGGGCCGCGAGGGGCATATCGAGAACGAGGAAAGCCGCATCCAGGTCGAGGCGCTCGACAAGAACGCCAAGGACTTCGGGGTGGTCTACTACCCGGTCTCGGACATCCGACAGGGCATCGTCCACATCATCGGGCCGGAGCAGGGCTGGACCCTGCCGGGCATGACCGTGGTCTGTGGTGACAGCCACACCGCGACCCACGGCGCCTTCGGCGCGCTGGCGCACGGGATCGGCACCTCGGAGGTCGAGCATGTGCTCGCCACCCAGACGCTGATTCAGAAGAAATCAAAGAACATGAAGGTGGAGATCACCGGGTCGCTCCGCCCCGGGGTCACCGCGAAGGACATCACGCTCTCGGTCATCGGCGCGACCGGCACCGCGGGCGGCACCGGCCATGTCATCGAATATTGCGGCCAGGCGATCCGCGAGCTTTCCATGGAAGGCCGCATGACGGTCTGCAACATGGCGATCGAGGGCGGCGCCCGCGCGGGCCTCATCGCGCCGGACGAGAAGACCTTCGAATACGTCAAGGGCCGGCCCCACGCACCGAAGGGCGCCAAGTGGGAAGCGGCGATGGCCTACTGGCAGACGCTCTTCTCCGACGAGGGCGCGCATTTCGACAAGGTCATAACGCTGAAGGGCGAGGATATCGCCCCGGTCGTCACCTGGGGCACATCGCCCGAGGACGTGCTGCCGATCACCGGCGAGGTTCCGGCGCCGGAGAGCTTCCACGGCGGAAAGGTCGAGGCGGCGAAGCGCTCGCTCGACTACATGGGCCTGAAGCCGGGCACGAAGCTGACGGATATCAAGATCGACACCGTCTTCATCGGCTCCTGCACCAATGGCCGGATCGAGGACCTGCGCGCCGCTGCCGCCGTCCTGAAGGGAAAGAAGATCGCCCCCGGCATGCGAGCGATGGTGGTGCCGGGCTCCGGCCTTGTGCGCGAGCAGGCTGAACAGGAAGGGCTGGCCCAGATCTTTATCGACGCGGGCTTCGAATGGCGCCTCGCGGGCTGCTCCATGTGCCTCGCGATGAACCCCGACCAGCTCTCGCCCGGCGAGCGCTGTGCGGCAACCTCGAACCGGAACTTCGAGGGCCGCCAGGGCCGCGGGGGCCGGACGCATCTGATGAGCCCGGCGATGGCGGCGGCTGCCGCCGTGACGGGGCATCTGACCGATGTGCGCGAGCTGATGGGCGAGGAGGCCTGAGCATGGACAAGTTCGAAAAGCTCACCGGGGTCGCGGCCCCGATGCCCTTGGTCAATATCGACACCGATATGATTATCCCCAAGCAGTTCCTGAAGACGATCAAGCGTTCGGGCCTCGGCAAGAACCTGTTCGACGAGATGCGCTATGACGACAATGGCAACGAGCGTGAGGATTTTGTGCTCAACCAGCCGGCGTATCGCCATGCTGAAATCATCGTGGCGGGCGATAATTTCGGCTGCGGCTCCTCGCGCGAGCATGCGCCCTGGGCGCTTCTCGATTTTGGCATCCGCTGCGTTATCTCGACGAGCTTTGCCGACATCTTCTTTAACAACTGCTTCAAGAACGGGATCCTGCCGGTCGTTTTGCCGCAAGAGGCCATCGACGAGTTGATGGAGGATGCGCGTAAGGGGTCGAACGCGCGGATCACCGTGGATCTGGAAAGCCAGACGGTCACCTCCTCGGACGGGAACACCTTCCACTTCGAGGTGGATCCGTTCAAGAAGCATTGCCTTCTCAACGGGTTGGACGATATCGGTCTGACGCTGGAGAAGGCCTCGGCGATCGACACGTTTGAGGCGAAGGCGGAAACGCTGCGCCCCTGGGTCTGATCCAGATCTGGGCAAAAATGAGGGGGCGTCCGGATCGGGCGCCCCCTTTTCGCTGCAATATTGATGCATTGCGGCGACAGAATCGCCCTCAAACCGCCGAACCGGCACGCTTTTCTCAACAAGGGATTGCTAGGGTTGGGAAAGTAGGCAAAAATTGGGCACGAATGAGGCGCAGCGCCATAATTGGCGCGATCGACAAGGAAAAAGGGGGCGGCATCGTACCTCCCCCGGCCGGGTTGAGGGTAGACGGGCAGTGCTCCAGAGGATTCCGGGCGCGTTTGTGCGTGCCGTATTGGTTATGCTGTTGATCGCGACTCCGTCGCTCATGTTGTCGCAGGGTAACAGTGATTCGACGCAGGTGGTGGCCTTCTTCGGCCTCTTCGCCGGCGCGCTGACGTTTGCCGAATACGCATCGACCTATCCCGGGTTGATCGAGTTCCGCTACGCGCCGCCCTTCAACCGCATCCGCTTCCTCGCGCTGTTCCTGAGCGTCTTCCTGATCACCGTGATCTGCCAGGCGCAGACCGATCCCACCCCCTTCGGCGCCTTCGTGAAGGCCGTGGGCACGCTGGTGGGCGGGGCGATCGACGTGCCCTACAGCCCGGTGCGCCTGATCACGCTGATGCTGCCGGCAAAGACACCGGTCGAACATGTCATGCTGGTGCGCACGGCTGCGGGGATGGCCTACCTCATCTCGCTCGTCATGCTGGCGGTCTTCGTGATCGTTCTGAAGATCTTCAACTGGCCGAACCGGTTGGGCGCGTTCAACGTCTGGGTCAACCTGCCGACCTTCGATCCCACCGCCGGCGGCGACGTGGTGGCCCGGCTGGAACGCGACGCGCGGTTCAACATCGCGCTGGGCTTCCTGCTGCCCTTCCTGATCCCGGCCGTGGTGAAGCTGGCGATGTCGTCGTTCCAGCCGATCACGCTCTCTTCGCCGCAGACGCTGGTCTGGACGGTCTCGGCCTGGGCCTTCCTGCCGGCGAGCCTGTTCATGCGCGGCATCGCGATGGGACGGATCGCGCAGATGATCCGCGAGAAGCGCCGCCAGAATCGCGCCGCCGAACGCGCCTCCTTTCAGCCCGCCTGATCCGGCGGGCCGCTTCGGCGGCCCGGCCGGCTGACGCGATCCCTCAGGCCGCTGCGCGCCCCGTCGCGCGCGGCGCGCGCGGATCCGGCACAAGCGCCGCGATCTCGCGGGCGACGACCTCCTCGAACGCGGTCTCTTGGAAGCCGGGCAGCAGGCGGTCGAAGGCCTCGCCCGCCATCCTGTGCGGGGTGCGATAGAGGTAACGCATCTCCAGCAGCTCCCGAGAAAGCTCGTGGAACGGTGCCGCGAGCCGCATCGCCCACCAGGGGAAGGCGTAGACACGCGGGGTCCGGCCCGTCTGGCGCCCGATTTCCAGGCGGAACGCGTCGAGCGTGAAGGTCAGGCCGGGCATGTTCACCTCTTCATAGGCCGAAAGCGTGTCGCGCTTTTCGGCCAGCGCCACCGCGGCGCGGGCCATGTCGGGCAGGTAGGCATAGGCCCGCGCGGTGCCCATCGGGCCCATACGGGTCATTCGGTTCCGCTTCAGCCGCTTCAGGATCAGCATGTTCATTACCGTCGCGGGGTTCTCCGGGTCGATGAAATCGCCGCCGCGAAGCAGGATCACGCGGATCCCGTCCTCCTGCACCGCACGGCGGTAGGTGGCTTCCATCTCCGACCGGATCCGGCTCTTCCGGGCCGTGAAGCGATGCGGTGTCGCCTCGGACCAGGGGCCGGGCGTATCGCCGTAGACATAGACGTTCCCGGGCACCAGAAGCGTCGCGCCGGAGGACTTCGCGGCGGCGATGGCCTGGGCGGTGATCTGCGGGACCAGCACCCGCCAGTTGTGATACATCGGCGGGTTCTGCCCGTTGACGATGACATCGACACCTTTCGCGGCGGAATGGATGTCGGTGCCGCGGCGGTAGCGGCGCACCTCCCATCCGGCGGCGTCGAAGGCTTCGGCGGCGCGGCAGCCGAAGCCGCCAGAGGCGCCGAGCACGAGGACGGTCTTGGTCATGGCTCTCTCCTGTTCGCGTTGATCGGTGAATTGCTAAGCCATGCGCGCATGCATTGAAATTCGCCGATGCTGCATGTTATTCATTCATCTATGCATAGCTCAGACCCGCTCGACTGGTCCCAGATCCGCATCCTGCTGACCGTGGCAGAGACGGGCTCGCTCTCCGCCGCGGCGCGCGAGCTGGGCCTCAGCCAGCCAACGCTCGGCCGGCAGGTGCAGGCGGCTGAGGCGTCGCTCGGCTTCCCGGTCTTCCGTCGCCACGCCAAGGGCCTCGCGCTGACCGAGGAGGGCGCGGGACTGATCGCCCCGGCCCGCGAGATGCGTGCGGCGGCGGGACGGCTGGCGCTTGCCGCTGCCGGGCGCGACGCGCGGCTGGCCGGCACGGTGCGGATCAGCGCCTCCCTGATCGTGTCGCATTTCGTGCTGCCGCCGATCCTCGCGCGCCTGCGCGCCGAAGCGCCGGAGATCGAGCTGGAGCTCAACCCGACCGACGCCTCTGACAACCTGCTGTGGCGCGAGGCCGACATCGCCATCCGCATGTACCGCCCCGAGCAGGGCGCACTGATCGCCCGGCACCTGGGCGACAGCCCGCTGGGCCTGTTCGCGGCCGAAAGCTACCTGGCCCGCCGCGGTGTGCCCGAAACGGTCGAGGATCTGCGCGGCCACGACTGGATCGGCCTCGACCGGTCGGAGCTTCTGATTCAGGGCCTGCGGGCCTACGGGTGGCAGATGGGCCGCCACGACTTCGGCCTGCGCTGCGACGATCAGGCGGCGGGCTGGGCGATGCTGGCCGCCGGTGCCGGGATTGGCATCGGCCAGCTCGCCATCGGGCATGCCACCCCGGGCCTGCGCAGGATCGTGCCCGATCTGCCGCTGCCGAGCCTGCCGCTCTGGCTGACCGCGGCGGAGGCGCTGCGTCACACGCCCAGGCTGCGCCGGGTCTGGGATGCGCTGGCCGAAGGGCTCGCCCCCCTGACCGCCGCTTGAAATTCCCGCGGCTGCGGGCTAGGCGGAACCAACGTTTTCGAGGAGCACGACATGTCCAATCCCTCCCTTCTGATCCTGCCCGGCGACGGCATCGGCCCCGAGGTCATGGCCGAGGTGCGTCGCGTCATCGACTGGCTGGGCGCCAAGCGGGGGATCGTCTTCGATGTCTCCGAAGGCCTCGTCGGCGGTTGCGCCTACGACAAGTACGGCACGCCCCTGCATGACGACACGATGGCCCAGGCGCAGGCGGTCGACGCCGTGCTGCTCGGCGCCGTCGGAGGGCCGCAATACGACAATCTCGACTTCTCGGTGAAGCCGGAGCGGGGCCTTCTGCGCCTGCGCAAGGAGATGGACCTCTTCGCCAACCTCCGCCCCGCGCAATGCTTCGACGCGCTGGCCGATTTCTCCTCGCTCAAGAAGGACGTGGTCGCCGGGCTCGACATTATGATCGTGCGCGAGCTGACCTCCGGGGTCTATTTCGGCGAGCCGCGCGGCATCTTCACCGAGGGCAACGAGCGCGTGGGCATCAACACCCAGCGCTATACCGAAAGCGAGATCGCCCGGGTGGCGCGTGCCGCGCTCGAGCTGGCGCGCAAGCGCAGCAAGAAGCTCTGCTCGATGGAAAAGGCCAACGTGATGGAATCGGGCGTCCTGTGGCGGGATGTCGTCTCCAAGATCGCGGCCGAGGAATATCCCGACATCGCCGTCTCGCACATGTATGCCGACAACGGCGCCATGCAGCTGGTGCGCGCGCCCAAGCAGTTCGACGTCATCGTGACGGACAACCTCTTCGGCGACATCCTGTCGGACTGCGCGGCGATGCTGACCGGCTCGCTCGGGATGCTGCCTTCCGCCTCGCTCGGCGCGCCGATGAAGAACGGCCGGCCGAAGGCGCTTTACGAACCCGTCCACGGTTCCGCCCCGGACATCGCGGGGCAGGGCAAGGCCAATCCGATCGCCTGCATCCTCAGCTTCGCGATGGCGCTGCGCTACTCCTTCGATCTTGGCGCCGAGGCCGACAGGCTGGAGAAGGCGGTGGAGAAGGTGCTGGCCGACGGTGTGCGCACGGCCGACCTGATGGGCCCGGAAGGCGGCGTGCCCGTCTCCACCACCGGCATGGGCGACGCCGTCCTCGCCGCGCTCGACGCGAGCCTCTGATCCCGGCAGCGCCGCGCGCGACCCGCGCGGCGCGCCCGCCGAAGCTGGGGGCCTGCCGGCCCCCATGCGCCCCGACCCGGCGCCCGAGACAACCGAGAATTGAGGCAACGCCCGCTCTGGGCATCCTCCTGCGACAGCGCTAACATCCCGATGACCCGTTCGGCAGGCCTTCACCCATGCGGATGAATCACAGTGTTCGGGGTGTGCTATTCGCGCTCCTCGGCTTCGCGCTGTTCTCTACTCATGATGCGATCATCAAGCATCTGGGCGGGTCCTATTCCGCATTCCAGATCATCTTTTTCCGCACGTTGATGAGCTTCCCGGTGGTCACCGTCATGCTCATGCGCGACCGGACCGACGCCAATCTCATCCCGAAGCATCCCTGGTGGATCGCGCTGAGGATCTGTTCCGACATGACCGCCGGGGCAGGGGCCTTCTACGCCTTCTCTGTGCTGCCGCTTGCGCAGGTCTACGCGATGCTTTTCGCCTCGCCACTGCTGATCACCGTTCTGGCCATCCCGATTCTGGGAGAGCGGGTGCGCCTGCGCCGCGGCATTGCGGTGATCACCGGCCTCGTCGGCGTGCTGATCGTACTGCGCCCCGGCGCGGAGCCGATCGGCCTTGGCCATATCGCCGCGATGATCTCTGCGCTCGGGGGGGCGACCTCCTCGATCATCTCGCGCAAAATCGGGCAGGAGGAGCGCAGCGCAGTGATCCTGCTTTACCCGATGATGGCGAACTTCCTTGTCATGGGCGCGCTGATGCCAGTGGTCTACCTGCCGATGCCGGTGATCGACCTCGGCGGCATGGCGTTGATCGCGCTGTTCGCCATCCTCGCCGGCCTCTGCATGATCGCGGCCTATCGAACGGCAGAGGCGATGATGGTCGCACCGATGCAATATTCCCAGATCATCTGGGCGGCGCTTTACGGCTACCTGTTCTTCGGCGAACGAATCGATGCGACGACCGCGCTGGGCATTGCCGTCATCGTCGCCTCCGGCCTCTACATTGTGTTCCGCGAGAGCCGCGCGACGGTCTCCGAGAATCGCCCAGCCCTCAATATCCGCGCCCGCCCTGACACGGGACCGGCGGCGCGGTTCCCTTCTCTCTTTTCCCGGGGCCGCGCGCGTCCTTGACCCCTTGCAAATGCCTGCGCGAGGCGATAACTCCCGCGCACCGGTCGGAGTGTAGCGCAGCCTGGTAGCGCACCTGCTTCGGGAGCAGGGGGTCGGAGGTTCGAATCCTCTCACTCCGACCAATTTTCCCAACTTGACGATTGTCTGGATGGTCTCCCTTTTTGGGGCGCTCTCCCAACTTTGGATCAGCGGATCTGGCCTATCGGGCTGTCCGTCCCGCGAAACGTGCCTTCGAAGACGATGGCGGGAAAACCGGCACGCCCGGATCGGGACGATTGACATCACGCTTCCGTGATCCAACCCCTCACATGCCGCGTATTCCTGATGCATTCCAAAACGGATGCCCAACCGGAGACGAAGACATGCTTAGAAGGACGTTCATTGCCACGGCCTTCGCCGTGACCGCTCTCGCTTCTACCCCGCTCCATGCGGAGGAGATGGACATCGTTGATACCGCTGTCGCAGCCGGCAGCTTCAACACCCTCGTCAGCGCGGCTAAGGCCGCCGACCTTGTGGAGACGCTGAAGGGCAAAGGCCCCCTCACCGTGTTCGCGCCCACTGACGCGGCATTTGCCAAGCTGCCCGCGGGCACCGTCGCGGACCTGCTCAAGCCCGAAAACAAGGACAAGCTGGTCAAGATCCTCACCTACCACGTCGTGCCCGGCAAGGTGATGTCGACGGACCTTACCGATGGGATGATGGCGAAAACCGTCGAGGGGTCTGAGGTCACGATCCACACCGAACCCGCGGTGATGGTGGACGACGCCAAGGTGACCCAACCCGACATCAGCGCCTCGAATGGTGTGATCCACGTCATCGACAGCGTGATCATGCCCAAGATGTAAATCGAGACCCCGTCGGTCGCTGCCGGCGGGGTTTTCCACTCAGGGATTGCAGCGGGGGCAGCTACCCGGGTCTGCCTCCGTGCGCCCATCGCAGCGCGGCCTATCCTCGCGGTATGCGCATGCGCAGCAACTCCAGAGTTCGGCGCGCACCAGGTGTGTCGGCTCTCCGCACCATGAACAGGGCAGGCCTCTCTCGACCGAGGTTCGGCCAAAACCGGGGGCGGCGCAGGCAGGGCACGGCGCTTCCAGCCGCGCGGCCAGTTTCTGTGCGAGCCGTCCAAGCGTCTCCATCCTGCGCGGATTGCAACGGGCGCGCATGTCGGTCTGCACGAACGCCTTGCGGTCGGGCGAAAGACGGCTCGCCTGCGCCATGGCCTCGGCCAGTTCCGCCCGGTTGCCGATGCCCTTGCTTATTCGGGGGCCCACGTCCTTATGGCCCGGTCGAACGATCACCTTTTGCGCCGGAAAGCCGATACGTGCCAGGAAGGGAGCAGGGTCTTCGCCTGGCCCAAGATGGGATGGTTGCCGCCCTCCCCTGACGGCATCG
>NZ_RRYH01000070.1 GCF_004010155.1 Solirhodobacter olei
GGTGCCGACCGGCTGCTCCAGATCCTCCAGATGGATGCCCATCCGGGTCAGCTCGTCCTGCGTCTGCGCCCACATCTCGCGCGTGTCGAGGCGCCGGAACGGGCCCTTTCCGGTCACCAGCTCGGAGCCGAGGAAGAAGTTCCGCCAGACCGGCAGCAGCGGCACCAGCGCCAGCGTCTGGTAGACCGCGGCGATGCCGAGGTCGAGCGCCTCGCGCGGCGAGGAGAAGCGGCGCGGCTCCCCGTCGACGAGATAGTCGCCATCGTCATGGCCGAAGAGCCCGGCGATGATCGAGATCAGCGTCGACTTGCCGGCGCCGTTGTCGCCCAGGATGCAGGTCACCTCGCCCTGCCGCACCGCCAGGTTCACGCCGCGGAGCGCGTTGATGTTGCCGTAGTTCTTGCCGACGCCCTTGAGCTCGATGATCGGGGTGCCGGCGGAATGCGCGGATTGGGCCATGTCACTTCCCCCTCAGGGCGCGGGCCCGGATCCAGGTGTTGACCACGGTCGCGAGCAGCAGCATCGCGCCGACGAAGAACTGGAACCAGTCGGGATCCCAGTCGGCATAGATCACCCCCTCGGTCGTCATGCCGAAGATGAAGGCGCCGAGCGCGGAGCCCACGGCCGAGCCGTAGCCGCCGGTCAGCAGGCAGCCGCCGACCACCGAGGCCGCGATGTAAAGCAGCTCGTTGCCGATGCCGGCGCCGGACTGGACGGTGTTGTAGGCAAAGAGCAGATGCATGGCGAGGAACCAGCAGCCGAAGCCCACCAGCATGAAGAGGCCGATCTTCACCTTGGTCACCGGCACGCCCACGGCGCGCGCGCTCTCGCCCTGGCCGCCGACGGCGAAGATCCAGTTGCCGACCTTGGTGCGCAGCAGCACCCAGGTGCCGAGCGCGACGAAGACCAGCCAGTAGAGGATGGCGATGGAGATCTGCACCCGGCCGATCTGGAAATTCGAGGCGAAGATCAGCTGCAGCGTGTCGAAGCCCTTCATGCCGGAGATGTCGCCGGTCGCCACATTGCCGGTGATCAGCTTGGTGATCGCGATGTTGAGGCCCTGCAGCATCAGGAAGGTGCCCAGGGTGACGAGGAAGCTGTGCAGCTTGGTGCGGATCAGCAGCCACCCGTTCAGCGCCCCGATCCCCAGCGAGAAGAACAGCGCGAAGATCACCCCGACCCAGAGGCTGCCCGCCACCTGGGTGGCGAAGATCGAAGCGGCCAGCGAGGAGGCCGTCACGGCCACCCCGGCGGAGAGGTCGAACTCGCCGCCGATCATCAGCATCGCCACGGCTACCGCCGGGATGCCGATCGTCGAGGCCTGATAGAGCACGGTGGTGAAGGCCGGCAGCTGCCGGAACGGCGGCGCGATGATCCAGAAGAACAGGAAGACAAGGATCGCGCCCCCCAGCGCCCCCGCCTCCGGCCGCTTCAGGATCCGCTTCCAAAGGCTCTGCGGCTGCAGTTGCTGTCGCCGGGCTGCCCCGGCCCCCTCGGTCGTCATCGCCACGGTCTTCTCCCCCTGGGCTGCGGCTGGCGCGGGCTGCCGGCCGGCTTTGCGGCCGGCAGCGCGGGTCTCGGGGTTCCGCAGATCAGCGGGTCCCGGCCTTGGCGAACTTGGCAACCGCCGCGGCATTGCTCTTGTTGACGAAGAACGGCCCCGTCAGCACCGGCTGGCCGCCGCCGACCGTGTCGCCGTTAGTCAGGTAGAGCCAGAGCATGTCGACTGCTTCATAGCCCTCGACATAGGGCTGCTGGTCGATCGCCCAGGCGACCTTGCCGTTCGCGATCATGTCGACCACGCGCGGCGACATGTCGAAGGTGCCGACCTTGGCCTTGGAGCCGGAGGCGTTGATCGCGTCGAGCACCACCGGCGCGAACGGCGCGCCGAGCGTCACCACATAGTCGATCGAGGGGTCCTGCTGCAGCTTGGCCTGCATCCGGGCCTTCACCGTCGGCATGTCATAACCGGTGACGTAGAGCACCTCCATCTTGCCCTTGAAGGTGTCCTTGATGCCGTTGCAGCGCGCCTCCAGCTGCACCGCGCCCTGCTGCTGGTCGAGGCAGACGACGTTCTTGGCGCCTTCCTTGTTCAGCTCCTCGCCGACGGCCTTGCCGGCCACCGTCTCGTCCTGCCCGGCATAGCCCAGAAGGCCCATTTTCTGCCACTGGTCGACGCCCGCGTTGAAGCCGACGACCGGGATACCGGCCGCCTCCGCCGCCTTCACATTGGCAGCCTCGGCATCCGGGAAGGCCAGCGTCAGCGCAATCCCGTCCACCTTCTGCTGGGTGACGTTCTGGATCAGCTGCGCTTCCTTGGTGGCATCGGGGCTGGCGAGGTAGACCAGCTTCACGTTGTCCTTCTTCGCCGCGGCCTCGGCGCCCTTGCGGATGATGTCCCAGAACGTGTCGCCCGGCTGGGCATGGGTGATCATCGCGATCGTATAGGGTTTGTCCTTGGCCGCAGCCGGCCCGGCGAACCCGCCGGCAAGGCAGGCGGCAGACACCCCTGCCGCAACCAGCGCACGCGCTCCCGTCATGAACTTCATCGCTTCCTCCTCCTCTGTCGCACCAAGCGGGTGCTTTCTTGGCCGCAGCTTTGGCGCGCGGCCCATCACCATTTCGAGGCGCCCGTCAGCATGGCGGAGATCCCCCGCAACGGGGCAGCGAAATAACGCCGCGCGCCGACGTTTCCTCCCGAGTCGGCGCGCGCATATGGAATAAATATTCTAAATATACTTAACCGCGCAACAAAAAAATCGAAGCCCCCGGAATGCGGGGGCTTTCGGTAGGGCTGGACGCTGCGCGGCGAGGGATTTCGCCAGGGCCGTTGTTGGTGCCGGCGTACCCGCGGGGTGGGTCAGGCGGGAGGGGCCACGTGGAGCGAGCGGATCGCGTTGAAGAGGTAATCGGCCGCATCGTTGGGCGCGTCCGTGATCGTGCCCTTGGTGGCCTGGGCCTCCTGGCGGATCACCTCGTGCAGGTCGGCGAGCAGGGCCTCGCGGGTGCCGGGGCTGCGGGCCTCCATCGTGTCGACAAGCGAGATCACGGCGCGGCGCAGGGTGCAGACCTCTTCGGTCAGGGCGACGACGAGGGCTGAGCTGAACTCCTGAACGGGGCCTTCCGCCAGTGCCCCGAGCGCGCGGGGATCGAGATATGTCGACCCGATCATCAGAACGCCACCGAGCTTTGAAATGCGAAAGACATGCCTAACATCCCAAATCAAACGCCCTCACCACGGGCTCACGATGGTGGGAGGCTGAGGTGATATTATGTTCGAAAAGCGACGCAAAACGGCATCAATGAGGCGTTGATGGGGCGCGTGCACAGGGGGCGCAGGATGGGCTCGCGCTTGGCATTTGCGCTTCGGTGCGGGCGGTGGAATGCTGTCCGCCGGGGCCGCGCAGGAGCGTGGCCGTGAAATTCCGGGGGGAGAACAAGATGATGCAGCGCAACCCGATCGGGAACACGGGGCTTGAGGTGACGCCGATCTGCTTCGGGACCTCGGGCCTTGGCGACATGCCGGGCACCTACGGCTATTCGGTGGATGAGGCGCGGGCCGAGGCGACGCTGCAGGCAATCTTCGATGGGCCTGCGAATTTCCTCGATACCTCTCGAATCTACGGCTTCGGCCGGTCGGAGGCGCGAATCGGCGCCGCCATCCGGGCCCGCGGGGGCCTTCCGAAGGGGTTCGTGCTGGCGAGCAAGCTTGATCGCGACCCGGAAACCGGACGCTTCGACGCCGACCAGGCCCGCCGCTCGCTGGAGGAGAGCCTCGCGGCGCTGGGGGTCGACAGGATCCCCGTCCTGCACCTGCACGATCCCGAACATGCGCGCAGCCTCGACGAGATCATCCGCGACGGTGGCGCGCTCGACGCGCTGTTCCGGATGAAGGAGGAGGGGCTGACCCAGGCGGTGGGCCTCGCCATGGGGCGGGTCGACGTGATGCTGCCTATCCTCAAGGCCTATCCGTTCGACACACTGGTCAGCCACAACCGCTTCACGCTGCTGAACCGCGCGGCGGAGGAGATGTTCGACTATGCCCATGCCAAGGGTGTGGCGATCCTGAACGCGGCGCCCTATGCCGGCGGCGTTCTGGCCAAGGGCAGCGCGGTGATGCCGCGGGTGACCTACCAGGAGGCGGACGCGGCGGCGCTGGCGCCGGTGCGCCGGATCGAGGAGATCTGCGCCCGTCACGGGATCGCGCCCGGAGCGGCGGCGCTGTGGTTTTCAATGAACGATCCGCGGATCGCCTCCACCATCTGCGGGGTGTCCAAGCCGGAACGGGTGGCGCAGACGCTCGACTGGGCGTCGGCCGAAATCCCGGAGGCGGCGCAGGCGGAACTGCTGGCGCTGCCGGCCTCGCACGACGATCCGGAGGCGAACCGGACCTACGCCGCGGGCTGAGGCCGGGGCACGGTCGCGGGGGGAGGACCGGGCCGGACACCGGCCCAATCGGGGGGGAGAATGACGGACAAACCGCGGCTCAACGTCGGTCTGATCGGCAG
>NZ_RRYH01000071.1 GCF_004010155.1 Solirhodobacter olei
ACCGCCCCCTACGGGTTCCGCCACGATCCGGCGGGCGGCGGTGCGCTGGCCGATATCGGCAGCCACGGGCTCGCCACGGCGGAGTTCCTGATGGGCCCTGCCGCCGGGCCGATCTCGCAGGTGATGGGCGATTGCGTGACGATGATCGCCGAGCGCGCGG
This sequence comes from Solirhodobacter olei, assembly GCF_004010155.1. Classification (GTDB taxonomy): domain Bacteria; phylum Pseudomonadota; class Alphaproteobacteria; order Rhodobacterales; family Rhodobacteraceae; genus Solirhodobacter; species Solirhodobacter olei. The sequence goes on from NZ_RRYH01000071.1 coordinate 161, forward strand.
ACGGGCAGGGTGGCCGCCGCAAGGTCGAGGTCGACGACATCGGCCGCGCCTTCCTGCGCTTCGAGAGCGGCGCCACCGGCTCCATCGAGGGCAACTGGATCGCCACCGGCCGCAAGATGCAGCATGACTTCGAAGTCT
>NZ_RRYH01000072.1 GCF_004010155.1 Solirhodobacter olei
CGGCTCTGGCCGGGCGGCGGCCCGAGCCGTTCAACTTCCGCGCCGGACTTCGGATCCAGACGCTGGTCGAAACCATCCACGCCTCAAGCCGCAAAGGGCGTTGGCTGGCGGTGCCCTGAACCTTGCCCCGGCACGCCGGTTCGCCCCGCCCGACCCGGCGGCTAGAACAGGTGCAGGTCGTCGGGATCGGGCGTGGCCTGGCCCTCTTCCGGGTGCCGGTGCACGCTCAGCGCATGTGAGAGCGCACGCAGCTTCACCTGCTTGATTGCCTCACGCGGATCGACCCCCACGCCCGCCGGGACCGTGGCGGCCAGAGTTTCGACATAGATGGCGAGGCTGTCGAGCGACTGGACCAGCACGTCGAGCTGCTGGAACGAATGCGCGGCGCGCAGCCCGGCCTGGCCGGAGTGGTGGATCAACCCTCCGATCGCATCCTCCACTTGGCGGCCGAGGTCATGCGTCTCGTGTAGCTGGGCGGCGAGCCGGGCCATGAGATCGGCGAGATCGGCCTGAAACGGGGACTCCGCCGACATCAGAACGGCCCCGTCACCGCCTGGATGCAGGCGCGCAGGCTGGCGGTTGTGAAGGGCTTGCGCAGATAGTTGTTCATCCCAAGGGCGCGGCCCCGCTCGATCAGCGACTGGTCGGCGGTGCCGGTAATCAGGATGAAGCCGATGCCGCGGGTGGACTTGTTCTGGCGCAGCGCCTCCAGCAACTGCAGCCCGTCCATGCCCGGCATGTTGTAGTCGGACAGGACCAGGTGGACCGGGCTGGCGACCAGCGTGCGCAGCGCCGAGGCCGGGTCGGGGCGGTGATCGACATGGCGGATGCCAAGCTCGTCCAGCGCCTGCATCACCAGGGCCCGGCTGGTCGACATGTCGTCCACCACCATGATCCGAAGGGTGTCCTTCAGCGACATCTTTCATCCTTTCCTGGAAGGCTGTGCGGCGCCGGGCGGCAGCAGCCGATAGCTGGTCATTCCGGTGGTCGCGAAGCGCGGGGCCACCCGTGGGGAAAGCCGCTCGGAATGGCCGATCAGCAGATGGCTGCCGGGGGCCATGACATTGGCAAAGGCCTCCCACAATCGGTCCTGCGTCTCGGGGTCGAAATAGATCGTGACGTTGCGGCAGAAGATCACGTCGAACGGACCCTTCATCGGCAGCGGCCGGATCAGGTTGAGCTGGCGGAAATCGATCATTTGGCGCACCGCCTCGCGTACGGTGTTGCTGCCGTCCGGCGCCTCCGGGTCGAGGAAACTGCGCCGCATGTCCTCCGGCAGGCCCTGGATCGCCTCGCGCCGGTAGCGGCCCGCCTTGGCGAGGGCGAGCACCTCCGGATCGACATCGGTTGCGAGGATCTTCAGGTTGAAACGTGCCGCCTCCGGCAGTGCGGTCAGCAGGCTGAAGGCAATGGAATATGCCTCCTCTCCCGTCGAGCAGCCGGCGGACCAGATGCGTGCCCGCCCGCCCCGGCGCAGCCGCTCGGCCAGCTTGGGCCTGACCTCGGCGGTGAGCAGGCGGAAATGGTGATCCTCTCGGAAGAAGCGGGTGACGTTGGTGGTCAGAGCAGAGATCATCTTGCGCCGTTCCTCGATGCCGGCCTCGGAGGCGACGAGCGCGCAATAGGATTTGAAATCCGTCATCCCGAGCGCGCGCAGCCGCTTGCCGAGCCGGGAGTAGACCAGCATCTCCTTCGAATCCGGCATGGTGATGCCGGCCTCCCGATGGGCCACGGCGGCGATCTGGCGGAAATCCTCGTGCGTGTAGAGGAAGTCGCGATCGCTGAGCGGCTGATGATTGGGCGCGACGGTCGCCATGATCAGGCCATGTCGATCGCGGTCTGGGGCAGCAAGCGTTCGAGATCGATCAGCCGCAGCGTGCGCTTCTCCACGCAGATGATGCCGGAGACGAAGCTGCGGGCGGAGTCGGATGCGATCTCGGGCGTGGGTTGGATGCTTTCGGTGGAAATGCCGAGAATGTCGGAGACGGATTCCACCAGAAGCCCCACGGTCTGGTCGCCGATCAGCGCGATGATGATGACATGGCGCCCGTCCGCCTCGGTCACGCCAAGCCCGAGGCGGCGCGACAGGTCGATCACCGGGACGACCGCGCCGCGCAGGTTCATCACACCCAGCACGTAATCCGGCGCATGCGGCATGACGGTGGTCTTCGACCAGCCACGGATTTCACGGATCGACATGATGTCGACGCAGAAATCCTGGTCGGCCGCCTTGAAGGTGACGAGTTCGCGAATAGCGCCGTTGCGTGCGGCGTTCGCCTCGATCTGGTCATGGAAAGACATCTGGCCCTCTCCTCGAAATTACAAAGCCGGGGCGCCCGTGCGCCGGGATTGCGAGACGGTATCCTCCGGGTCGATGATCAGCGCGATCTGCCCGTTGCCGAGGATCGTTGCGGCGGCGATGCCGGGAACGTGCCCGTAATTCGCCTCCAGCCCCTTGATGACGACCTGCCGCTGGTCGCGGATGACGTCCACGGCCAGCGCGTAGCGCGACCGCTCGTCGGTCTCGACCAGAAGCAGGATCACCTTCTCCTTCGGATATCCCTCGGGGCGGAAGCCGAAGACACGGCCGAGGTCGATTACCGGCACGATGGAATCGCGGACCGAGACCACCTCGCTATCCGGCCCGATCGCGTGCAGATCCTCGTTCGCGGGCCTGAGGGTTTCCACCACAGCGGTCAACGGCACCACCATGGTCTGGTCGCAGACCTCCACCACCATGCCGTCAAGCACCGCCAGGGTCAGCGGCAGGCTGATCGATATCACCGTACCCTGGCCGGGCGTCGACTGGATCGAGACCCGCCCTCCAAGCGACTGGATCGAGCGCTTCACCACATCCATGCCGACCCCTCGGCCGGAGAGGTCGGAGACCTGCGAGCGGGTGGAAAACCCGGGCAGGAACAAGAGTTTGTCGATCTCGCTCTCACTCAGTTCCAGCGCCGGGTCGATCAGCCCGCGCTCGACTGCGATGGCGCGCACCCGCTCGCGGTTGATGCCGGCGCCATCGTCGGCCACCTCGATCACCACCCGGCCGGAACGGTGCGCGGCCGAAAGCCGGATCGTGCCGAAGCCCTCCTTGCCGGCCTCGCGGCGTTTCTCCTCTGTCTCGATGCCATGGTCGATGGCGTTTCGAAGGATATGGGTGAGCGGGTCAGCCAGGCGTTCGATCACGGTCTTGTCGACCTCTGTCGCCTCGCCTTCGGTGACGAACTGCACCGCCTTGCCGGTTGCCATCCCTGCCTCTCGGACAATCCGGCCCATGCGTTGGAACAGCGGTTTGATCGATTGCGCCCGGATCGCCATCACGCTTTCCTGGATCTCGCCAGTCAGGTTGCGGAAGGCGTCGAGCCCGGCGCTGATCTCGGATGTGGCGGTCAGTCCCGAATCGACGAGCCGCTGGCTCAGCATTGCTTGTGTGATGACCAGTTCGCCGACGGCGTTGATCAGCCGCTCGACCCGGTCGAGATCGACCCGGATGGTGCTGCTGACCGGGGCGGTGGCAGCCTTCTCCGGCTCCTTTGCGAGGGTGGTGCGCGCCTCCTTCGCTGGCAGACCTTCAGGGGCGGGGGGAGAAGCAGCCTCAGCCTCGGCGACAGCCTCCTCCTCCGGCTCCACAGCCTGGATCGAGAGTTCGGCGAGCCCCTCGACAAACTCGAAGACCTCGCGCACCGCCTTCTCCGGCTGCGCGGTGGCAAGCGCGATCTTCCAGGTCAGGTAGCTTTCTTCCCAGTCGAGCTCGGTGAAATCGGGCAGGGCGCTGACGTCGAGCGTCACCTCCGGATCGCCGAGTTCCGAGAGCGCTTCGAACAGGTTCACCGGGTCGTGGCCGTTGGCGTAAAGCTGCCGCGTCGGCGCGAAGCGGATGGTATAGCTGGCTGCCGCCGGAGGGCTGAGGTCGAGCGGAAGACCAAGCGGCACAAAGCCGAATTCATCCCCGCTGCCCGCGATAGGCGGGGTGGCGGGCACAGGCGATGGTGTGGGCTCCGCAGGTTTCCCGCCCGAGGCCTCCGCGAGCGCTGCGAGCAACGGATCGCTTTCCGCGGCCGGCAGTGTCCGTTCCTCCTTCGAGGCGGCGACGAGGTCCGACAGATGATCGCCCGCCCGAAAGAGCAACGCGGATAGGTCGGGCGTGGGCTGAATCCTGCCCGAGCGAAGGGCGTCGAGCGTGGTCTCAAAGGCATGGGCGAAGCGGACAAGCTCGTTCAGCCCGAAGGCCCCCGCGCCGCCCTTGATCGAATGGACGGCCCGGAAGACGGCGTTCAGCGTCTCCTGATCGCAGGCGCCGCCGCGGCTGGCGGCGTCAATCTCCGCCAGCCCGTCGGTCATCGCTTCCAGGAGCTCCTCGCATTCCTGGAAGAAGGTGGTGCGGATATCTGAATTCGCGCTCATCTTGTCCCCTTCATTCCGGCGACCTTTCTGATCGCGGCGACCAGGCGGACATCGTCGAACGGCTTCACGATCCAACCGGTGGCGCCGGCGTTTCGCGCGCGTTCCTTCAGGTCGGTAGCGCTTTCGGTCGTCAGCACCAGGATCGGGACCGCGCGCCACTCATGCATCGCGCGGGCCCCCTCGATGAAGCCGAAGCCGTCGAGCTTCTTTGGTTGCCGCCCGTGATGCAAGAGGCTTCTGACCC
>NZ_RRYH01000073.1 GCF_004010155.1 Solirhodobacter olei
CGGGCCATGCTCGCTGGCGGGGACTGACGAAGGCATCTCCCGGACGAACTGCCCCCTCCCGAGGACTTCGCGGGTCGTCAGCTCGAAACTTGCCGGGCACCGCGCCAGTCGCGATGGCGCGGCGGCCAAAGGCCGCGAGCCCGAACGACCGGTTCGGGAAGTCCCACCGCCCCCTTATCCGGCAGGGGCCATCCGCAGCTACGCCGAGACGAACTCTTGCTCCTTCACCGAGGCCGCGAACCCGTCGAGTTCGGCGCTGATCTCCTTCCAGTGCGGCAGCGCCTTCACCCGGTCGAGCCAGGCGCGGATGCGCGGGTAATTCGAGAAGTCCGAGCCCACCATCTCTCCCAGGGCCACGATGCTGCCGAGGAAATAATCGGCGATGGTGATCCGGTCGCCGGTCAGCCAGGGCTTGCCGTGGCCCAGCCAGTAATCGTTGAGGACCTGCAGCCAGAACTGGCTGTTCTTCAGCCCCCATTCGATGGTCAGCCGGTGTGCATCGTCGGTCTGACGCTTGTGATGCGGGAAGAGCTGCGGATAGCAGAGGTTGTAGCCCCAGTCGCGGTAGAAGTTGGAATTCGCCCAGTCCATCACCTCGTTGACCTTGGCGCGCGCCTTCAGATCCTTTGGGTATTCCGGCAGATCGAACTTCTCGGCGAGGTATTTCAGGATCGCCGAGCTTTCGGTCAGCTTCAGGTCGCCATCCTCCAGCACCGGCACCAGCCGGTTGGGGTTGAAGGAGACGAAGGGTTCCTGGTGATGCGCGCCGGTGAAGAGGTCGACCACGACGGGGTCCACCTTCAAACCCTTCTCCGCGATGAAGAGGCGGACGGGGCGGCTCGTAATCGAGGCGGGATGCATATGCAGCTTCATGGGGGTCACCTCCGGTTGGGTCATCTGTTGTAAGGATCGCGCGGGGCGCGGTCGGGCGAGAGGGTCTGCTGCCGGCGCTCGACCAGCATCTCGATCGCGTCGGCAAGGTGGATTTCCTCGATATGATCGTCGCCGCGGCCGACGCGGATGCGGTGGGCCTCGATCATCACGTCGGCATGGGTGCAACCCTCGGGCGGGAAGAAGCGGTAGCTGGCGAGCTCGATGGTCAAGCCCATGGGGTCGTTGAAGTAAATCGAATCCATGAAGCC
>NZ_RRYH01000074.1 GCF_004010155.1 Solirhodobacter olei
GTCGTTGAAGTAAATCGAATCCATGAAGCCCCGGTCCTTTACCCCGGTGTTCTCGATCCCGCGCTCGCCCAAGCGGGTGACGGCCTGCGAGAAGGTCGCCCGGCTGACGTTGAACGCGATGTGATGGACGCAGCCGGGTTCGGTCGGGGTGCGGCGCGGGTCGGGGCGGCGGGCCTCGTTGGTGAAGACGGTGATGAGGCGGCCGTCGCCGGGGTCGAAGTAGAGGTGGCTTTCCTCCGGGCGGTCGAGGTTGGGCTGCTCGAACACGAAGGGCATGCCGAGGAGGCCCTCCCAGAAGTCGATCGAGGTCTGCCGGTCGGC
>NZ_RRYH01000075.1 GCF_004010155.1 Solirhodobacter olei
GAGGTTGGGCTGCTCGAACACGAAGGGCATGCCGAGGAGGCCCTCCCAGAAGTCGATCGAGGTCTGCCGGTCGGCGCCGACGAGGGTGATGTGGTGGACGCCCTGGGCTTGCAGCTTTCTCATTGCGGTCTCCCTTCCTCCCTGGCTTCCGACCAGTCCACCAGTTTCGATTTGTAATCGGTCCGCGGCAGGCTGCCCGCGGGCACCAGCCGGATCCCGACCGTCGCAACCAGCGTCTCCCGGACCTTCCGCGCAATGGCCTCCGCCAGTCCTGCAGGCGCATCCGCACCCTCGGCCAGCTCCACGACCACCGGCAGCGGCGGCGCCTGTTTCGGGCCCTTTGCCTGCGGCCGGATCGAGATCACGCCGCTGACTGCCGGGGTGAAGCCGCCGATCACCTCGCGCAGCGCCGAAGGGTAGAGGTTCACGCCCCGGACGATCAGCATGTCGTCGGTCCGCCCGAGGCAGCGGATCCGCGGCGAGGGCCGGCCGCAGGGGCATGGCGCGGTGAAGACCCGCACATGGTCGCGCGAGCGGAAACGCAGAAGCGGCGCGGCACGGTGGTTCAGATGGGTGTAGACCAGCTCCCCCTCCGCGCCGTCCTCTAGCGGCACTGGCGCACCGGTCGCAGGGTCGATCAGCTCGAAATGGATGATCCCACCGCCGGAGAAATGCATCCCCTGCCGGTGCCCGCATTCGCCCCAGAGCGAGACGGCGATGTCGCCGATCCCCATCGCCTCCGTCACCTGCGCGCCCCAGCCCTCCTGCAGCCGTGCACGGAGCGCCGGCTCGCCGCCCCCCGGCTCCCCCGCCACCATCAGCCGGTGGACGGAGGAGGCGGCGGTGTCGATCCCCCGCGCCGCGGCCCATTCCAGCAGATGCAGCGCGTAGGAGGGCGTGAGCGCGATGATGTCGGGCCTGAGCAGGTCCACCGCGGTCATCAGCCGCTCGGTATTGCCGCTGCCGATCGGGATATGGCAGAGGCCAAGCGCCGTGAAGGCGTCGAGCGCGGCGCCTGCGGCGAAGGGCCCGGCGTTGTAGGTGGAGATGATGCTTTCCCCCGCCGCGAGGCCGGAGGCGCCGTAGGAGCGCGACGAGATGGTGATCCAGTTGGCGAGGTCGGGCTTCGTCAGCGGGATGTAACTCGGCGTTCCGGTGGTGCCGCTGGTCGAGTAGATCCGCACCACTTCAGAGAGCGGCGTGGCCAGATGCGCGCCGATGGCATTCTCCGGCGTGCGGCTGCGACGCAGATCGTCCTTCTCGGTAAAAGGCAAGGCGGTGATGGCGTCCAGCCCCCCGACCGCCTCCGGTCCGGCGAAGCCTGCAGCCCGCAGGCGTTCGCGGTAGAAAGGTGACCGGTCGAAGAGATAGGCGATCTGCGCGCGGTAGCGCGCGTCGTTCTCGTCGGCCGGGATGGTGGCGCGGTTCATGACCCCTCGCCTTCGTAGGTGATCGCCGCCTCCGCCTCGGCCGCCATCCGGAAGCCGATCGGGTTCTCCGCCTCCTCGGAGAGATGGGCCAGCAGGCTCGCGGTGCGGGCCAGGATCGGGATCGCCTTCAGCATCGCCGATGGGAAGCCGAGATCCAGCAGCACCGCCGCGATCGCCATCGAGACGTTCATCGGAAGCGTCCTCTCCCAGACCTCCGGCACGACCCGCTCCGCCAGCCGCGCGAGCCGCGTGAACCGGCCGAGCCCGCGCGCCTCCGCCTCCGTCAGGATGCGCTGCGCCCTAGGGTCGGTGGGCTTGTGCAGGGGATGGCCGAAGCCCGGCACCTTCCCGCCTGACCGGCGGATGCCGGCCGCATAGGCCCGCATCTCCGCCTCTGCATCGCCCGCGGCGGCATCGAGCCGCTCTGCCGCGCCGCGCAGGAAGGCGCCGCAGCTCTCCGAAGTGCCAAGCACGACCGAGCCGCAGCCGAGGATCCCCGCCGCCACCGCCGCCTGCAGCGCGCCTGGGTCGGCGTCGTACGTCATGCGGGCCACCTGGTTCGTCGGCACCAGCCCGTGCTCGGCAATGGCGACGAGGAGCAGGTCGAGAAAGAACACCTGATCCTCCGTCGCCGCCCGCCCCGTCACCAGCAGGTGGAAATACTCGGTGAAGCCCATCCGGCCCATCAGATCCGAGCAAAGATCGCGTCCCCGCACGGTCACACTGGCGGCATCCGCCGTGCTGATCGCCGTGGTGGCGCGGCCGGGCTTCCCGATCTGCATCGGCTCCTCCCTGAGCAGATTGCCAGACAATATTGTCCGACAAAGATTTATTGTCAATCAGCCCATCCGTCCCTAGGCTGGATTTGACAGACCGCTGGGGAGGCCAGCAGGGGAAGGGGATGACGCAGCAGGGACCGGAGCAAGAGGAGCGGGTGCATGGCACCAAGCCTATGAGCGCCGCGCGGCGGTTGACCGCGGCGATCCAGGCCGGCCATTACGCCCCGGGCCAGCGGCTGATCGAGGCGGAGCTGACCGCCAGCCTCGGCATCAGCCGCAGCGCGCTACGCGAGGCGTTCCGGGCGCTGGCCGCCGAGGGCACGATTGAGCTCGTCCCGAATCGCGGTGCGCTGGTGCGTCGGCTATCGCTGCGTGAGGCCTTGGAACTGTTCCAGATCCGTATGGAGCTAGAGGCGCTCGCCGCCCGCCTCGCGGCAACCAACATTGCCCGGCCCAAGGTCCGCAGCGCCTTTTCCGAGGCAACTGCCTCCATCCGGGACGAGACGCCGCGGCAATCGACCTCCGCCTACATCTGCGAGAATGCCGCCTTCCATGCCGCCATCTTCGAGGCGGCCGACAATCGCGAACTCGCCAGGTTGAACCGACGGCTCCAGTTGTCGCTCATCATGTCGCAGATCAGCCCGCTGCTGACGCAGGAAACGATCCGCGCCTCGCTCACCGAGCATCGCGCCATCGCCGCTGCGGTGCTTGCCGGCGATGCCGATTCCGCTGCCAGTGCCGCCCGCGCCCATCTTTCCCGCGCCCGGGATTTCGTCCGGAGCATGCCACCCAACGTCTTCCGCCGTGAGCCTGTCGAGGC
>NZ_RRYH01000076.1 GCF_004010155.1 Solirhodobacter olei
ACGCTCGAAAACCTCATGTTCCACATGGCCGGCGGCGCAGGGCTCGAAACGCTCGAACACGAGCTGCACGCCGGCCGCTTGGGCGCCGGAAAATGAACCCTTAATGTTGGTGGTGATGGCACTCGCCCGAGGCGCAGGGATTGCCGCCCAGCTTGGCGAGAGTGAGGGCGTGGCGCAGCACTTCGGGGGCTTCCAGGGGGCCGCCATGGCCCATGTGGAAACGCTTGCCGCCGCTCTCGATCATGCGCCTCAGTTCGTGCGACACCTTTGCGGGGTCGTCTTCGAACGGAGGACGGATCGCGCGGCCCTTGAAGATCATTCCGCCGATCAGGATGCCCGAGGCAATCAGGTCGCCGACCATCACGTCTTCCGAGGACAGTTCCACCGCAATCGAGCCCGGCGTGTGGCCGCCCGTATGCCGCACGATCCCATCAACCCCGAAGTCGAGCAGATTGAACGTGTGACCATTGGTCATCATGATGTCGGGGACAAACCCTTCGTAGGGCTCGTGCGGGACCGGCGTCTTGAGGAACAGCTTTCCCACCCAGCTGGTCGTGCAATAGGTCATCTTTCTCCTGCGACTGTAGAAATCGGCATCATCCTGATGCGCGAGAATGGGGGCACCGGACAGCTGGCGAAGGCGCGCCGCGCTGCCGGCATGGTCGGTATGGGCATGCGTGACGACGATCAGCTTGATGTCGCGGAACGTCAGTCCGTGCCGGGCAAGAACCTTGCCGATCTTGCGTTCGGAACCGGGAATGCCGGCGTCGATGAGCACGCAGCCTGCCTCGCTGCGGATGAGGTGCGCGTTGACCATGCCGAGCGGCAGGATCGGGATGGGTATGATCTGGGTCTCGAGCATGGGATTTTCCTTGGTTAAGGCGCTGCCCGCGAGAGGGACGCGCTTGGCGCGACGCGGGTCCGGTGCCGCGCGGGGTTAGATGAGCGGCGTGGCAAAGCTTCGGATCAGATCCGCCAGGTCATCCGGGGCTTCCAGCGGCGAAAGGTGGCCAATTCCCGGGAGTAGGTGCAACCTGGCCTGCGGGATCCGCGGCATCAGCTCCTGGCGCAGCACCGCGGGCGGATCGACCCGGTCCTCCTCGCCCGAGACGACGAGGGTGGGGACGCGGATCTGCGCCGCCTGCGCGGTGATGTCCTCCTGACTTGCTTCGAGAGGCCAGGCCAACCTGGCCGCGGGAGCCCCCTGCAGGCTGTCGGTGACGACCTGTTCCAGATCGTCCGGTGCCAGCGGCGTGCGGGCCAGCACCTGCCGGACGGTCGCGATGATGCTGTCCCGAGTGTCGTAGGCCTGGACCATGCCCTGCCTGATCTCCAGCGGAACGCCCATGGGCGACGGCGGCGAGGGCGCGACCAGCACCAGCCCGGCCAGCGTGTAGCCTGCAACAGGCTTGTCCGACCGGCCCCAGCCACGTTGATCGACCGCGATGGTGCGAAAGGCGGGCGCAAGCGCCTGGGTGACATGCCGCCATGTGCGCGACGAGCCGCCCCAGTAGTGGAGGAAGACGAGCGCCGGAGCGCCTGTCCCGAGATCCTCGACATGAAGCTTGATGGTATCTGATGCAGTGCTCATGAGATTGCTCCGGGACAGGCGCGAACGTCGCGACCTTGGTCGTCAGGCGGCGGTGGTTCAGGCGGCAGCCTGAAGGATGAAGTCGGTGACGACCTCGGGATGCGACAGCATCGGCACATGGCTCGAAGCGACGTGCCGGGTCGTCGCATTCATGCGCTCGGCCATGCGTTCCTGATCGACGCGCAGGATCGCCAGATCCTCGGTACCGATCAGGTAGAAGGTCGGGCGCGCGCGCCATGCGGCCTGCGTCAGTGTGCCACCCAGCGCAGCGCCGTTGATCGGGCCCTGTGTGGCATGAACCACCGCCTGCTCGATGGGGTCGAGATCCTGCGCGAACAGCGTGGAGATACCCTTCGGCGTCAGCGACAGGAAACCTTCCGCGTCAGGCCGGATCTCGGCATTGAGCGGGACGGTCTCGAACTGGGCAAACAGCGACCCGGCGGATTCCCCCGCATCGGGTGCAAAGGCGTCGATGTAGACGAGGCGCGTGACCTTGGGGGCGTTGCCCGCCTGGCCGATGACGGCGCCGGCGTAGCTGTGCCCGACCAGCACCACGTCGCCCTGCGCCAGAGCGATGGCGCGGCCGACGGCGGCAACATCGGCCTCGAAGCTGGTGAGGGGAAGCTGGACAGCCGTAACGGTCATGCCCTTGGCGGCCAGCAGCGGAATGATCTTGGCCCAGCTGGAGCCATCTGCCCAGGCGCCATGGACGAGGATTACGTTGGATGCAGTCATTGTCTTTCTCCTTGGGGTTTGGGTTTTTGAAGGAATTGGTGGTTCCGAGGCCCTCAGCCGTGCCAGTGCGAGCAGCGGATGACGGAGCAGAAGTTGCCACGATGGAGGCAGGCACACCCCGGCGCTCCCTAAAACGGGCCGTGCCGACGGTCTTTGCCGCTGGTTGAAACGATGGAGGCGAAGGCTCTCAATGAGGGCCTTTCGCCCTGCCTGTCTTCATTCGCAGCATTCCGACGTGGCAGCAATGATGGTGAACCTTGGAAAACTGCCAAGCATGTGCGATAACCTGCCCCAGACGCCTCAAGGCCGTCTGCAGTCCGGATCTGCCGGATGCCGCCCGGCACGAAGGACACAAGCACCGATGGCAAGAAGAGAGATTGCACTCGTTATCTACGAGGGCGTTCAGGCGCTCGACGTCGCTGGGCCCCTTGATATTTTTGCAGCGGCCAATGGGTTTTTGCCGGAGGAGGAACACTATAACTGCGTCCTGGTGGCGGGCAGAACACAGCCCCTGCGCAGTTCCAACGGCATGCGGATGGTCGCTGATCTCAGCTTCGATCAGGCGGAACGCGCATTTCACACGGTGCTGGTAGCAGGCGGCCCCAACCTCGCGGACAGTCCGAACGACGACGCCATGTCGGCATGGTTGCGGGAGTGGGGCGTTGCGGCCCAACGCTACGGCTCGATCTGCACCGGCGCCTTCGCGTTGGGCCGGGCAGGCCTGCTCGATGGGCGCACCGTCACGACGCACTGGCTCTGCTCGGGGCAACTGGCCAGGCAATTCCCGGAGGCAAGGGTAGAGCATGATCGTATCCATGCGCGCGATGGTCGCCTGGTGACATCCGCCGGGGTGACGGCGGGGATCGACCTGAGCCTTGCCCTGGTCGGTGAAGATCACGGCTCCGCGCTTTCACTCGCCTGCGCAAAGGCCTTGGTGGTCGTGGCGCAGCGACAGGGTGGGCAGTCGCAGTTCAGCCCGCTGTTGGTGTCTGCAGGCGATCCCGGGACGCAACTCGGCAAGGTGCAGGCCTATGTCATGGACCATATTGGCGAGGCTTTTCCTGTTGAACGTCTCGCTGAGTTGGCCGGCGTAAGCCCGCGGAGCATCGCGCGGCTGTTCGTGCGCGAACTGGGTGTCACACCGCACGAGTTCGTGGAAGGGGTGCGTCTGGACCGGGCCCGCAACC
>NZ_RRYH01000077.1 GCF_004010155.1 Solirhodobacter olei
TTCCACCGCGGCCAGCACCCACGCTCGCGCGCACCGCCACGAGAACAGGCCGCATGACGAACCGCCCGTCTCCCTCGACAATCTGCCCCCGGGCGCTCCCTGCACTCCGGCTACCCAGGTCATTGCCTGAGGCCTGCCCCTCCGCCCGAACCCGGCAGGACCCGCCTCACCGGCGCACCCAATTTGTCGGATCCGCCGCGCCAGCCGACGCCATGCATCCAAGCTCGGCCTCCAGGCTCGCGCGGCAACCAATGGAAGCTGCCGCCGCCATCCCTCTTTCCCCATAGCCCGCGCCCAGTCCCCGCGGCTTCCTCCTTGGGAGATTTGCCAACGCGGGCCGAAGCCGCTCCCAGACCCCGCCATCACGACGCGGCCCGCATCGGAAAACCTTCACCCATGCGGACCTTCATCCAATGGCCGGCGGACGTCCGTTTGCCTGAATTGGGCCTTTGCAGTGTCCGCGTCGGAAGACGATGCCGTGCACGCCCTCGAAGGGCCACAAGCGGAGCGGTTCTCGTCGCCGGCGTTCACTCCTTCGGCATCCCGCTGCCCGGAACAACCTTCATAACCAGAATGGGAACCTTTTCGTCTGGCCCGAATGGTTCCGGGACGGCGTGGCTGACGGGTTTCAGCGACATCAGGTAGGTCGCAATGGCGTCTGCATCGGTCTTGGTCAGGTTCGAAAAGTCGCGCCAAGGCATGGTCGGCGCAAGAGTTCGGCCCTCCGGGTCCTTCCCCTTCGTGAAGGCGGTGATAATCTGGTCCTTCGTCCAGTCTCCCAAGCCCGTCGTCTTGTCCGGGGTAAGGTTGGGTGGCACGAACGTGCCGAGGCCCGGCAGTTGGAAGCCGACATTCGCACCGCCAAGGAAGCGGGCGGTGTCGGGCTTGCCCGTGAGTGCACCGGGTGTATGGCAATCCGTGCACCCGATGATCGTGACAAGGTATCGACCCCGTTCGAGCTGATGATTGTCCGCTCTTGCCGTGGGCGCGGTCATCACGGCTAGCAGGGCGAGGCCGACTTTCAGGCATTTGTCGAGATTGGCCATTTGTTTCTCCTGAGGACCTTGCGGCGGTGCATTCCTGATCTGTTCGAAGAGCAACCTTCGGCGGCCGCCGACACGAAAATCGCAATCGACTGCTGCAGTAGAGACGGTCCAGGCCGCCTATTGCGGTTCGAAATCCATCCCGCAGTCCCGCGCCACGGCAACGAGCTCTTCCAGATCGGGCGGCCCGCCCGGCTCCGGCGGTTGGCGCGGATCATCGATGGGCTCACCCAGCCGCTCGAAGAAGCGCACGTGCTGACTTCCCGGCGCCACCCAGGTCAGCGCCCTCACCCAGTCCGGGCCGGGGTTGCGGAGGGCGTGCCACACCCCCGGCCGAATGCTCAGGAAGTCTCCTACGTTGAGGCAGTAGGATTTGCCGTCCGCCTCGATCTCCAGCGCACCTTCGAGCACGTAGAAGGATTCCAGGTTCTGTTCTCGATGCGGTGGCACGCCATGCAGGGCGGGCATGCGCATCTCGAATAGGAGCAGTGTGTCACCATTCGCGGAAGGCTCGTCCTTGAACGTGATTGCAGTGCCCAAATGTGCGAAGGACCGGCCCTTGCCGACTCGAAGGTGTGTGACTCGGTCATCATAAATCGGCATTTCTCCTCCCCCAACTCAAAGGAGTCGCCCTTGAAGGGAGGCCCCGCCTATAGTATGAGTTCCGTATCATTTTAATACGGATTCCATACGACATGTCAAGCAATCCATGCGACAACGACCTCCCGCCGGTTCAGATCGGAGCGCTATTGCGATGGGCGCTCCACGAGATCCGGGACAGGATCTATTCAGGTGTCGTGGAGGCGGGCTTCGACGATGTGCGCCCGCCTCACGTCACGCTTTTTCGGTGGCCCGGCCCGGATGGTCGACGACCTACTGAGGTCGGAGCTGACGTGCGGATCAGTAAGCAGCGCATCAACGACCTCCTGCGTGACCTGGAGCGGCTCGGGTACCTAGCCCTCGAAACCGACCCGACCGACAGCAGGGCGCGCCTCATCAGGCTAACGGAGCGCGGCCATCGTCTTCATCAAACTGCGATTGGTGCGCACGCAGCTGTCGAGGCAGAATGGGCGGCAAGAGTCGGCCACCGCCGCTATGAGGCCCTCCGCGACACGCTCATCGAACTCATGCCTGTCTCACACTCAGGCTGAAGGCTTTTGTACCCATCGTACCCTTCGGGAAGCAATCTGCCCGAGGATGCGATCGGCCATTTGTTCGTTGCAATCGTCTGGATCGATCGCGACTACCTGCTCAGCTAGTTTGACGCTCTGACCTTTGCGGCCAACCCGATCCCGTACACGGAAAATTGCGACCGACCCGTTCTGAGCGTACTCTTTTCCTGACGTCCCATCATCGAACCACGAAGACCTGTCGGTCCGGTACCGGGTTCCGCGCCCACAGCCGTGAACGGTTGGGAGGGCGCTTTACTGCCCTTCGAGCTGCGGGCGGCGAAGGGTGGCTCCTAGCCCGAACTACCCGATACTGCCTACGGGTGCCCTCGTGATCGACGACCTGCGATGGATGTTGCCATCTGGTCACGAGGTCCATTGTCAGCGGGGGCCCTCTTCCCGCGGGCGTCACCAGAGCCGCAGCGATTGTAATCCCGCGCGCTTCTCAAGCGGGAGCCACGCC
>NZ_RRYH01000078.1 GCF_004010155.1 Solirhodobacter olei
CTGAGAACGGCGGCGCGATAGTCGGCCACGGTAGCGGCGGGATGATCCGGCTGCGGGCGGCGTAAAAGTCGTCCACTTTTGCCCTTTCTGGCGACAGGGAGGGTGGGAGGATTTTCACCGTGGACTTGTATCGCAAGGTTCGGCTTGCCTGCGCGGAGGGGATGAGCCAGCGGGAGGCGGCGCGGCGGTTTGGGATTTCGCGCGACAGCGTGAAGAAGATGATGTCGTATTCGGAGCCGCCCGGGTATCGGCGCAAGGCGCCGATCAAGCGTCCGAAGCTGGACGGCTTCACCGCGATCATCGACGCCTGGCTTGCCGCGGATCGCAGTGTTCCTCGCAAGCAGCGGCACACGGCGAAGCGGGTGTTTGATCGGCTGCGGGAGGAGCACGGCTTCACCGGCGGCTACACGATCATCAAGGATTACATGCGCGAGCACGAGCGCCGGACCCGAGAGATGTTCGTTCCGCTGGCCCATCCTGCGGGACATGCCCAGGCCGACTTCGGTGAGGCGCTCGCGGTGATCGGCGGCGTCGAGCAGAAGGCGCGGTTCTTCGTGCTCGACCTGCCGCACAGCGACGCCTGTTACGTCCGCGCCTATCCGGCGGCGACCGCCGAGGCCTGGATGGACGGCCATGTCCACGCCTTCGCCTTCTTCGGCGGCGTGCCGCAGTCGGTGCTCTACGACAACGACCGCTGCCTGGTGTCGAAGATCCTGCCCGACGGGACGCGCAAGCGGGCGACGCTCTTCAGCGGGCTGCTCTCCCATTACCTCTACCGCGATCGGTATGGGCGCCCGGGCAAGGGGAACGACAAGGGAGCGGTCGAAGGCCTGGTCGGTTACTCTCGGCGCAACTTCATGGTGCCGATCCCGCACTTTGCGGCCTGGGACGAGTTCAACGCCTATCTGGAAGCCTGCTGCCGCAAGCGCCAGGCGGATATCCTACGCGGGCACCGGGAGACGATCGGCGAGCGGCTCGCGCGGGATCTGGCGGCGATGCGGCCTCTGCCGAGCGCACCGTTCCAGGCCTGCCATCAGGCCGACGGGCAGGTCAGTTCGCAGTCGCTGGTGCGCTATGACAGCAACGATTACTCGGTGCCGGTGGCCTACGGCCATCAGGAGGTCTGGGTCCGGGGCTACGTCTGGGAGGTCGTCATCGGCTGCCGGGGCGAGGTCATCGCCCGCCACCCGCGCTGCTACGGGCGCGAGGACATCGTCTTCGATCCTCTGCATTACCTTCCGCTGATCGAGCAGAAGATCAATGCGCTCGATCAGGCAGCCCCCTTGCAGGGCTGGGAACTGCCCGACGCATTCGCCACCCTGCGCCGCCTCATGGAGGCGCGGATGAACAAGCAGGGGCGGCGGGAGTATGTGCAGGTGCTGCGGCTGCTGGAGGTGTTCGAGCTTGCCGATCTCCATGCCGCCGTGAAGCAGGCCCTCCAGCTGGGGGCGATCGGCTTCGATGCCGTCAAGCACCTGGCGCTGTGCCGGGTGGAGCGGCGACCGCCGCGACTGGACCTCGACGTTTATCCCTACCTGCCGAAGGCCAAGGTCGAGACGACATCGCCCAAGGCCTACATGCGCCTGCTCTCGCAGGAGGACGCGGCATGAGCACCGAGGATGCCCCCGAGATCCTGCTCGCGCATCGTCTGAAGGCCCTCAAACTGCCGACCTTCCTGCGGGAACATCAGAAGCTCGCGCGCCAATGTGCCGCCGAGGGCGTGGATCACGTCCGGTTCCTCGCCCGGCTGGTGGAACTCGAACTGATCGACCGCGAACGGCGGATGGTCGAGCGGCGCATCAAGGCGGCAAAGTTCCCGACCACCAAGAGCCTCGACAGCTTCGACTTCGCCGCCATCCCCAAGCTCAACAAGATGCTGGTGCTGGAGCTCGCCCGAGGGGAATGGATCGAGCGGCGCGAGAATGTCATCGCCCTCGGGCCGAGCGGCACCGGCAAAACCCACGTCGCCCTGGGCCTCGGGCTGGCAGCCTGCCAGAAGGGCATTGCCGTCGGCTTTACCACCGCCGCAGCTCTGGTCCACGAGCTGATGGAGGCCCGTGACGAGCGGCGTCTCCTGCGCTTGCAGAAGCAGATGGTCGGATACAAGCTCCTGATTATCGACGAGTTGGGCTTCGTGCCCCTGAGCAAAACCGGCGCCGAGCTGCTGTTCGAGCTGATCTCGCAGCGCTACGAGCGCGGCGCCACGCTGATCACCAGTAATCTGCCCTTCGACGAATGGACCGAGACCTTCGGCTCCGAGCGGTTGACCGGAGCACTGCTCGACCGGCTCACCCACCATGTCCACATCCTCGAGATGAACGGCGACAGCTACCGGCTCGCACAGAGCCGCGCCCGCACGACCGCCAAGGCCGGCTGATCACATCGCGAAGATTTGGCCCCCTGGGCCAAAGCGCCCCGGCAGCCGCCAGCTATCTGGAGAGCGCTGCTGACGGGCCGCTTGCCGTCCCACCACTGGCCGGGTTTTACGCCGCCACATGGCCGGTTTTGTCGCCGCCGTTGACA
>NZ_RRYH01000079.1 GCF_004010155.1 Solirhodobacter olei
CCGGAATCTGGAAAATCAGCCCCGAAGTGTCGAAGTCCGGTTACCCGCCTCTGCGCAGTTAGGCTCATTCATACTCATCACCACTCGCTCCTTTGCCACGAGGGGAAACTGGCATTCGACGCGAGGTGCACTTTACGGCGAATAATGGGCCATCGGAAAGTCAAATGGGCGCAGGGATACCGCCCACTGCAGCCTCTGTTCACTGCGGTCGACTGGCCCCGAGTCACTGAACTCTGCCTCAACGCCGTCCGGAACCATCAGCCGTGACCGTGTCCTATCCAGAGGATGGCAACGGAAGCGATCGCTCAGATGGTGGAGGATCTGCGGTCGGCAACGCCTCGAAGAAAGCACGTGATCGGCTTCGACATCTACACGCCGGAGAATGTCTGATACGAACCCGGGTTAGCGTTCTGATTTACCGCAAACTCCCACCCTGGCTTCGATATAATCAAAGGACCGCCGGATATCCTCTTCGAGAGTATGGCTTTCTTGCACAGACGGAGCCGTGCACTCGAAGGAAAAGCATCTGGAATAGCCCGCGGCGAGAAAGCGTTCTATCTGATCGACATTGCCGCAGCGGTCGTTCGCATCGACAAGCACACGATGCGCATCCTGGGTCTCGTCGAGAATGGCCTCCGGAGCCGACAATCCAGAGATATGGACGATCCCTGTGTAAGGAGAGAAAAGCTCTGCCTCACCCGCCAAGACATGCTGAAACGTGTCATGAACGAGCCGGAAAGCCCCACCCCGATCCACGGCATCGATTGCCTCCACAAGTTCGGCCTTGTGCCGCAGAGAGGACAGTGGGAACCCGATGGGCTCAATCAGTGCAACGACGCTCGTGTCTGCAATGATCGCGAGTATCTCGCGCATAACCTCGCGCAAGACCCGCTGCCGGACACCAGCCTCACTGCCCAGTCCGTCGACGCGTGGTACAAGGCTTATGGTTTCGGCCCCTGCCGCCTGGGCATCGCCGACCAGACTCCGCAGTTCCCGGGCCCGATCAGATGTCCAGTCATTGAACGGATATATTTCGCTCAGCCCAAGAAGCCTTAGACCCCGGGCGTGTGCCAATCGCCCGGCCTCCTTCGGGGGGATCCCATCAAAAAGCGGTCGCCCGAGATCATTGCGCACCTCGACCCCCACGCAATCGAGCGCCTGCGCGAGATCGAGAAAGGCCTCATAGGAGAGGTGTCTTGCCGTCTTCTGATTGAGGGCCCGGGCTATCATTTGGCATCGCGCTGCATGATCCATTCGACGGCAGGGTCGGGCTGGAATCGCCATTTGCGTAGAGGGCCCGCCATGACATTGAGATAGTACATCTCGAAGCCGTAGGGGGCGCCGCAGGGATGGTGGCCGCGCGGCACCAGAACCACGTCGCCATCGGAGACTGCCATCGTCTCGTCGAGCGTGCCGTCCTCGGTATAGACACGCTGGATCCCGAAACCCCGCGCCGGGTTCAGCCGATGGTAATAGGTCTCCTCGAGATACGTGATTCGAGGGAAGTCATCCTCATCGTGGCGATGGCTCGGATAGGAGGACCAGTGTCCGGCGGGCGTGAACACCTCGGTGACCAGGAGGCTGTCACAGTAGTCCTCGGCCTCCATGGCGATGTTGTTGATGTGACGGGTGTTGGCGCCCTTGCCGCGCTCGGTCAGGGTAATTCCATCGGGGCCGATGCGGCGCGGGGCATGCCCGCCATGCCCCGGTGCGGAACATACGGCAATCACGCAGTCGGTCGCGGCCACCGCCTCCCAGTCAGTGCCGTTCGGTAGGTAGAGGCAATGCGGTGGTGTCTTCTCGAACACATCCATGCGCTCGCCGAGAACACCCCAGTCCTCCCCAGCGCCCGTGAGCCTGGCCTTGCCTTCGACCATCACCAAAATCAATTCGGTCGTGCCCGTGGCCTCGGCCGCGCGCTCGCCGGCGCGAAGACGATAGAGTGAGAATCCCACATATCGCCAGCCCACCGATCGCGGCGTCACCTCATGCACCTTGCCATGGGTGCCGAAGGGTTTGCGCAGTAAGTCGTGCATAGGGCCTTCCTCAGTCGAATGGTCGTTGATTGCGTGTATTGGCGGCGTACTTCTTTCGCGCTGCCTCGAGCCGGTCCGGTCCGCCGGCCTGGGGCACGGCGACGTCCCACCAGGCGCCACCGGCGCCGGTGCCGGGAACGGCATCGGTGTCAATGACGATTACGCTGGGAATTTCCCGGTTGCGGGCCTCTGCGATCTTCGTCTCAAGCTCGGCGATGTTGGCGGCCTTCTCGGCATGGGCCCCCATCGAGGCAGCATGGGCCACGAAGTCGATCTCGGGCTGCACCTCGATATTCGCGTCCTTGTACATGTTGTTGAACTCTGCCCCGCCGCACTCGATCTGCAGCCGGTTGATGCAGCCGTAGCCACGGTTGTCGGTGAGGACCACGGTGAAGGGGACGCGGCGCATCACCGCCGTCGCCAGCTCCGAATTCGCCATCATGTAGCTGCCGTCGCCGACGAAGCAGATCAC
>NZ_RRYH01000008.1 GCF_004010155.1 Solirhodobacter olei
TTGTAGTCGTCGATGTCCTCGAAGACCACGGCGCGGCCGCGATGCTGCATCAGATGCGGTGAGGCGGCGGAGGGTTTCAGGACCGCGCCCTTCGGCGCGAGATTGCCCTTCAGGACCGCGATCCCGCCTTGTGGGGTCAGGGCCTTCTCAAGTGGACGAATAACATCTTCGTTGTAGTTGGTGACGTCCTTGACCTCTTCCCAGATCGGTCTGCCGGAAACCGTGAGCGCGTCCTTGTGAAGCTGCCCGCCTTCACCGAGCCGCTTCAGGACGACAGGCAGGCCGCCGGCGTAGAAGAACTCCTCCATCAAATATTTGCCGGAGGGCATGAGGTTCACGATCGTCGCAACGTCGCGGCCAAGCCTGTCCCAGTCGTCGAGCGTCACATCGATACCGACGCGGCCGGCGAGCGCGAGGAGGTGGATCACCGCATTGGTGGAGCCGCCGATCGCGCCGTTGCAGCGGATGGCGTTTTCGAAGGCCTCGCGCGTCAGGATGTCGGAGGGCTTGAGGTCGTCCTTCACCATCTGGACGATCCGCCGCCCGCTCATCTGCGCCATGGTACGGCGGCGCGCATCGACGGCCGGGATCGCCGCGTTGCCTGAAAGCGCCATCCCCAGCGCCTCCGCCATTGAGGCCATCGTGGAGGCCGTACCCATCGTGTTGCAGGTCCCCGAGGACCGCGACATCGCCTGCTCCGCCTCGAGAAAATCTGCCTCTGACATCTCGCCGGCCTTGATCGCCTCCGACATCTGCCAGAGAGCGGTACCGGAGCCGACGCGTTCACCCCTGAACCAGCCGTTCAGCATCGGGCCGCCGGAGACAACGATCGAGGGCAGATCGGTCGACGCCGCGGCCATCATTAGCGATGGTGTGGTCTTGTCGCAGCCGACGAGAAGAACCGCGCCATCCATCGGCTGGCCTCGCATCGCCTCCTCCACCGCCATGGCGGCGAGGTTCCGAAACATCATCGCGGTGGGTCGGAAGGTGTTTTCCGAGGCCGAGAAGGCAGGCACCTCAACGGGGAAGCCGCCGGCCTCCCAGACGCCTGCCTTCACCTTTTCGGCCAGCTCGCGCAGGTGACCGTTACAAGGTGTGAGGTCCGCCCAAGTGTTGAGGATGCCGATCACCGGGCGGCCGTCGAACAGGTCATGCGGGTGGCCCTGGTTCTTCAGCCAGCCACGATGATAGATCGCGTCGCGCGAGGTGCCGGAATACCATTCCTGCGACCGCAGTCGGCGGGGCAAGGGCGCCGGGGTGAAGGTCTTCGTGGTCATCTCTTCGGTCTCCCTGTTTTCGTTCGGATCAGAGCGCGCGGATCTGCACCGCACGTTCGGGATCGCCCGGCAGCACCGTCAGCGGGTTGCGCAGTGGAAGCCCAAAGGGCGGCGCCGAGATTTCGAAGACGTCCCCCTCTTGTGCAGTGAAACCTTGCGAGAAGGAGAGCGTCGCCGTACCGAACATGTGGATGTGCAGGTCGCCGGGCCGCCGGAAGGGCGCGTACTTGAAGTGGTGGTGTTCGAGATTGGCGATGGAATGGGACATGTGATCCTCGCCGGACAGGAATGGCGCGTCGAAGATTACCTCTCCCCCGCGCAGCACGCGGGAGCGGCCCTCAATGTGCCTTGGCAGGTCGCCCACCAACAGCTCCGGCCCGAAGGCGGCCGGACGGAGCTTCGAATGCGCGAGGTAGAGGTAGTTGATCCGCTCGGTCACATGGTCGGAGAACTCGTTGGCGAGCGAGAAGCCGATCCGCCAAGGCTGACCGTTCGGCGCGATCAGGTAATGCCCGGCGATCTCCGGCTCCTCTCCGCCGTCGAGCGCGAAGGCGGGCGAGGCGAGGGTCGCACCGGGGGCCACGGCCTCGGTCCCCGGGCCCTTGTAGAACCACTCTGGCTGCGCACCTGCCTGCCCCGGGACCGGCCGGCCACGCTCAAGTCCGATCCGGAACATCTTGAGAGAGTCCGAGGCCTCGGCCGCCTGTGCCGCATGCATCGCGTCGCGCGCCGAGGCAGAGCCGGTATGGGTGAGCCCGGTGCCGGTCAGATACATCCGCGCGGGTTCCGGATGACGCAGCGGCACGTCGAGCCGGTTCGAGGCCGCGAGCGCTGCGAGGTCCATTTTCTCGCCGCCCTCGGGCAGGATCTCAGCGAGCGGCATTGCACGGCGCACCGCCTCCTCTGCCAGCTCGAAGATGGTGGTGGGTCCGGGCAGCAGGCGCGCAGCCTCGCCCTGGCGGCAGATCACTCCGCCGCCGACCAGTTGTGAAAGATGCATCTCTTAGCCCCGTTTCTGCTTGGCGTAGACGTCGAAGATCACCGCCCCAGATGCGGTACGGGGCCATTGACCGTCGCCAGAAAGGTCATGGCGATTCCGGATACCGAGCATTGGGTCATCCCTTTTTGCTGCCCTAAGCTTGCAGGGCAACGACGTGACAGCCGTAGCCCGGCAGGACAGTCGATCCCTCCCCTCTAAGGTCACTCACCAGCACTTTGCCGTCCGGTATCGACCGAATTATCCGCTCCTCTGCGGAAGTATTAAGGACGAACAAAAGGCGGTTAGTTTCGTTCTCTCGCACCGACACCTCGACCCCCTCCGGCAGATCTTGGATCAAGGGTGTCACGCCGGCGGGACGAAGGATCTGCGCCTCAAAAGCTTCGGCCAATTGGTCGGTCAGATAGGTGCCGATGTAGAAAACCCGCCCCTTGCCAATTGATCTGACGCTGATCGCTGGTTCACTTTCAAGAAAGCGGTTCGACCATGTGCCGACCGCTTCGGCGCCGTCCAGAAGCCTCAAACGCTCGTACATATTGGCCGCGGTGTACTCGGTATTCCCGAACAAGAGCGTGTATTTTCGGGTACTTGACTCCGTAGGTGCCGGGCTCTTCCGACCATTGAGCCCGTAGTCACGAGTGTGGGGAAACAGACCGTCACCGTTGATGGGCGCAAGGCGCCCAAACTCTTCAACCGTGACGCCGGCAAGGTCGGAGAGCGACTTGCCCGGGGCCGGGTCCCGAATGACATGGTTGTCGGCATTGCGCGAACCGGTCCGGGCGGACAGGACCAGAGTCCCGCCGGACCGAACCCACTCTTCAACCCTGCCCGTCCATTCATCTTTCCAGATCAGCCAGTGAGGAACGTAGAAAACCTTTATCGGCGTCAGATCGTCCTCGGGATGGATGAACCCGGCAGCGATGCCCTTTCGGTAGCAATGCGCATATAGGACCAGCGCATCCTCGTGCGGGCTCGGCAGCCCCATCGGATAGGTCGGGTGTACCTCCTGATTGTCGAAGTCGCCTCCGGCGATGCCAACATCCATACGAACATGGGATCCGAGCAAATCTTGCTTGATCGACTTGATCTCGGTGGCAAACTGCATCGCCTCCTCGTAACGACGACGAGGGTGATCATCGTGATCGAGGAGACCCATCCAGTAAATTTCGGCTCCGAAATGGGCTGGCCGCCAACGGAAGAACATTAAGCCGTCGGCGCCCCTGGACACCGACGAAAAGGCCATTCGCCGCATTTCACCCGGCTCCGGGGTCAGGGTCGAAAAGGGCGGCTGCGACCCCATGCCCGACATCTGCTCCGGTACGATAAAGTTGCCAGAATGCCCTCGAGCCGTATCGAGCTGCTGAGCCTGCAGGAGTCCGGGGCCGCCCAGACGCTGCATCTCGTCGTGTAGGAGGGGGTAAAAATCGTACCCCATGAAATCGAGCTCGCGCGTGAAAGGGCCACGGAAGTCGATGTCCACCATCTTTCCGATGTTGTGGAAAATGAACCAGTCAGGGTTCACGGCGCGCAGTATCTCGATCTGATCGCTCTGGAACCGGGCCGTCGCCCAAGCAAGGAACCGGTGGTAGTCGAGAACATGCCCCGGGCTGTTGGAAACAGGCGCCATATCGAAGGGCAACACAACCTGATCGAAGTTCTGGTAGGCTCCAGCCCAGAAATCGCCTCCCCAGGCATGGTTCAGCGCTTCGATCTGTCCGTATTTCTGCTCAAGGAAAATCTGGAATTCGCGACGCGTCGCCTCAGAATAACTGAGCGAAGTTGAAGTGTTCAGTTCATTGTCCGTCTGCCAGCCGACAACATTGGGATTGCTGGCAAAGTGCTCCGCCATGGCACGGGTAATGCGGCGGCTATGCATCCGGTAGACAGGGCTGCAAGTGTCGGCGTGTTGACGCGATCCATGGCTGGCCGGACGACCGTTCACGTCGACCCGCAGGACCTCAGGATAGTGATAGGTTAACCACCGAGGCGGCGTCGCCGTCGGCGTGCAGAGCATCGTCGAGATGCCATGTTTTCCAAGAACCTCGATCGCTCGATCGAAAAGCGAAAAGTCGTATTGGCCTTCACGCGGCTCCATGATGTGCCAGGCAAATTCCGCCATCCGGGTCACGTTGAAACCCGCTGCGGCCATGCGCTCGGCGTCGCGCTCGAGATATGACTCGTCGACATGCTCAGGATAATGCGGCGCACCGAGGAGAAACGTGTCGGTTTCGATGGGGCGCCAGACCGAGATAGGCCGCTGGGAACGCTTGAAATGCATGGAGGAAACTCCGGTCATCTTGATTATTTTCTCGCGGAAAGGGTGCGGTCGCCCGAACCGCCGAACAGGTAGACATCCTTGGCGTCAAACCGCAGTTGGACCTCATCGCCGCCAGCAAGGCGTCGGACCTCGGACAGATGGACGGTCACATCGGTGGTGCCAGTGTCGGACCCGGTGCAAACCAAGGGATTGGCATCTGCATAAAGGATCGTCTCCTTGCCAAGGTATTCGACAAGCCTGACCCGCGCACGGACCTCGCTGCCTTCCCCACCGATACTGATCGCTTCGGGGCGAACGCCTACTGTCAGGATGTCACCGGGCTTGACGGAAGCGTCGGGCGCGAGCCGGCCAGTGATCGTCCCTGCGCCCGGTAAATCCACTGCAGCCTCATTGTTTGTTACCTTGCTTGCCGTCCCTTTGAAGAAGTTCATACGGGGGGCGCCGAGGAAGCCCGCGACGAAGAGGTTGCAAGGGTTGACGTAAAGTTCCTGGGGCGTGCCAACTTGCTCGATCGCGCCCTGATTGAGCACGACGATACGATCAGACATCGTCATCGCTTCGGTCTGATCGTGGGTGACATAGACCATCGTTGCCCCAAGCCGCGTGTGAAGTGTCGAAAGCTCGACCCGCATTTGCGTCCTGAGAGCAGCATCGAGGTTGGAAAGAGGTTCGTCGAAGAGAAATACCGCGGGTGACCGGGTGATAGCTCGACCAATCGCAACCCGCTGCCTTTGCCCGCCCGAAAGTTGCCTGGGCAGCTTCCCGAGTTGATCCTCAAGCCTAAGGATCTGAGCCGCTCTGCGAACCGCTGCGTCGATCTCCGCCTTTGGGCGTCGGAGCATCTTGAGGCCGAAGCCCATGTTCTCTGCCACGGTCATGTGCGGGTAGAGAGCGTAAGACTGGAACACCATCGCGATGTTTCGGTCTCCGGGTTCCAAGTTCGTGACGTCACGACCATCGATCGAAATGCGACCTGAGTGGATCGGCTCAAGACCCGCTATCGTCTTCAGGAGCGTGGACTTGCCACAGCCGGACGGACCGACCATGACAATGAACTCACCCTTCTCGACACTGAGGTTGATGCCCTTCAGAGCGTCATAACCGCCATAGGTTTTGTGGATCTGCTGAAGTTCAAGGCTGGGCATAGGGAATTCCGTTCATATAGCGTCAGCCCTTCACCGCGCCCATTGTCAGGCCCGCGACGAAATGGCGTTGCATGAAGTAAAAGAGAGCGACCGGAGGGATCGCCACGACAATCGTTGCCGCGGAGAGAATGTTCCAGGCGGAGTAGTATTGGCCCCTCAACTGGGCCAGGCCTGCGGTTACCGGTTTTGCGGTGTCTGATACCGTCAGCACGACGGCCCAGAAATAGTCGTTCCAGACGAATGTGAAAATCAGGATTGCCAGCGCCGCGAGAGCTGGGCGAACGAGCGGCAACACGACATGCCGGAGGACCTGCGTCGGCGATGCACCCTCTGCACGAGCGGCCTCGAACAATTCCGATGGGAGTGCCGCAATAAAATTGCGCATGAACAGAGTGGCAAATCCGGTTTGGAATGCCGTGTGGAAGATGATCAGCGCGAAGATGCTGTCATACACCCCGAGAGCAACCATGAGATTGCGAACTGGAATCATCATGATCTGCGCCGGCAGAAAGTTCCCGCCAATGAAGATCGCGAAGACCAGCATGTTGCCCCTGAACCGATAACGAGACAGGACGAAACCGGCGAGCGTTGACAAGATCAGCACCATGATGACCGATGGCACCGTCATCAGGATACTGTTGAGGTAGAAACCGGCCATCGGAGTCTGGGTAAACACGTCCGTGTAGTTGGCGATCAACCCGATGCTTGTGGGAACTCCCCAGAAGTTGCCGGCGGCAATGTCGCTCGCCGTGCGCACTGACGTCAGCATGATGGCGAACATGGGGGCGAGCCAGATAATCAGTATGCCCCATACAATGGCCATATACGCAAACCGGCGGCCTCGGGCATCTTCCTGTATAGGACGCGGATACATCTACGCCTCCCTTTCTGCTTTGATGAGGCGGCTGATGTACCAGACGATGAAAAACAGCATGATGATAAACAAAACCGCTGCGATCGCGGCGCCATAGCCGAACCGGTAAGAGAAGATCGACTCTCGATACATGTCATAGGCCAGCACCGACGAGGATCCGAATGGGCCCCCTTGGGTCATAACCGAAACAAGGTCGAAGGACCGGAGAGCACCAATTGCGGTGATCGCAATCGCGATAAACGTAACTTCCTTCAATTGTGGAAGGATCACGTGAACCAGCATCCGCCATCCCCGAGCGCCATCGACCCGACCGGCTCCGATCAAGTCTTCACTCAGACTGTTCAGCCCGGCGAGATAAAGGATCATACAGAACGCGATCTGTGGCCAAAGAGCGGCCCCGACGACCGCAAAGGTAACAGCATTCGGGTCCGAGAGCACCGCCGGAGCAGCGGCACCGAAGGCGCCGTAAACCAAAGAGAGCAGCCCGAATTGCGGCGTATACACCCATGTAAACACCACGCCGACAGCCACTGAGGCGAGCACAAGCGGCGTGAAGAACAGGGATTTTGCAAAGCGCATTCCGGCGATCTTCTGGTTTACGAGAAGCGCGATCCCGAGCCCAATCGGAGGCGCCAGCATGAACAAGACCAGCCAGATGACATTGTTCGTCAAAGAGACGTAGAACTGTGGATCCTGGAACAACTCGACATAGTTGCCCAGCCCCACCCATTTCATCGGTCCCATTCCATCCCAGCTGTGGAGCGATATCCACAGGGTCTGGACCGAGGACCAGACGATTACCACACCGAACAGCACTGCGGCGGGCAAGATGAAGATGACCGGCCAGAGCCAGCTGCGATTTCGTCGCCAGAAGTCTGTCATGGGAAACCAAGGTATCAGAAATCGGGCGACGCGCGGGGAGAGACGCGTCGCCCTGCCATCAGACGATGTGCTCAGATATTGCCGAACACACGCTGCCGCGTTACCTCAAGACGCTTGAGGATGGCTTCCCGCCGATCCGGGAACGCCATGAACTCTTGGAACCCTTTGAGGCCCGCTTGAGCCATCGCCGGGTCGGTGTCGCGATCATAATACTGCGCCGTACCCTTGACCGAACGAAGGCTGTCCATCGCCTGGTTGATCAGAGGGTTGTTGCCTTTGGGTATGTCATTCCGCGGCGGAACAGCACCGGCAGGTCCAATGAACTTCATGAGGTTCTTAGGTTCATAGAAGTAGGCAAGGAACTCCTTACCCCCATCCGGATTCTTGGCCTTGGACGGAACATGGATTGAGTCAGTAGAGAAGTCCTCGTAGCGCGGGATATCCGCAATCTTCGGGAAGGGCGCATAGGTGAGATAGTCTTTGTCAGCCGCCGGCAAGGCGCTGTTCACGAAAGCGCCAAGGTTCATCATCGCAGCCTTGTGCTGACCAAGCAGTGCTGCCGCATCCTGCCACCCGTAAGATGTCGCATCTTTGAGGAAGAATCCGGCCTTAATCAGTTCCTCCCAATGATCGAAGATCGGCTTCAGGACCGGATCAGTGTATTTGATCTTCCCGTCCATAAGCGCCATGTGCTTCTCAAGGCCGATCGTCCGAAGGCTGAACTGGTCGAACATACCGGCTGCGGGCCAAAGCTCCTTGGTCCCGATGGTCATGGGAACAAGTCCCATGCCCTTTACCTTGTCGTTGAAGGCGAACGTCTCGTCCCAAGTCGTGGGTGGGGTAAGCCCCTTCTCCTTGAAAACGTTTGAAAGGTAGAAGTTACCCCAGAGCGTCCCGTTCAGCGGAAGACCCCAGACCTTGCCCTGGTAAGTGACCGCTGAGATGACCCCACCGAGAACGTCGCGGTAACCCTCCTTGTCAACGAAAGCGGTAAGGTCCGTGAAAAGGCCATGCTTGACAAAGGCCTTCATCCGGTTGCCCGAGAACCAGAAACATACGTCCGGCGCATCCGTAACCAGGAAGTTCCGAATGGCGGTCTTGTACGCCTCGTGGTCGGTGAAGCTGAGCTCGACCTTCGTTCCGCTGGCTGCGGTAAAGCCCTTTACGATATCCTTCAGTCCCGCGCGCACGCCGGCCTCGGGCTGGTTCGCGAAGATCTTGATCTTGCGCCCTTGAGCCAGGGCTGGAGTACCGAGCCCCGTGGCAGCAAGGGCTGCCGTGCCGGCGCCGTATTTGATGAAAGTACGCCGGGAAACCCCAGCCTTGTTTGACTGCATCTCACTCCTCCCGAATCGTGGACTTGCGCCCAGAACAGGTGAAGCCTACGTCTTGGCAGATCAGAAAATCAATGGTTAATTTACCTAACTAACAATCGAGGATCACATGAGCGTGAAAGGCTACCAAGGCACGGCACGCGCTATGAACCGGCGCTCAGTTCTGCATTTGCTGCGGACGGAAGCCGGTCTGAGCCGCGCGGATCTTGCCGAGCGGACTGGACTAAGCCGCGCCTCGATCACGGCCGTTGTCGGCGATTTGATAGATGAGGGCCTGATTTGCGAAGGCGAGGCCAACATTGGTGCACCGGGCCGGCGCCCTGTCCCGCTCGAAATCCGATACAGGTCGCGTCTTGCAGTCGGTATTCGCGTTACATCGGATCATCTCGAGTGTGTTCTGACGGACCTCTCAACGGAAGTCATTGAAGCAATCCACGAGCCTCTCACCAGTTCGGATCCTACCGGAGTTGTCGACGCAGCGGAACGTGCACTCGCACGCCTGACCCCCTTGGCCGAGTCCGTTGGATCAAAGATTACCGGAGTTGGAGTAGGCTTTCCTGGTTCGTTTAACATCGAAACAGGCGAGGTCATACGATCGTTTCGGCTCAACTGGCACAACGTCCCGCTGGCGCAACTCTTGGCCGACCGGATCAATCTGCCTGTTTGGATCGATGACGATACACTTGCGTTCGCCCTAAATCAGCAACTCTTCGGGGCCGGCAAGACCCACCGTACCGTTGGTGTTCTCGCCATCGGAGAGGGGATCTCGTGCGGTTCTATTATCGATGGTCGGGTCCGCAGAGGCGCCCATGGGTTGGCGGGTAAGATCGGGCACCTTCAGATCGACCCGAACGGCCCGGTTTGCGAGTGCGGACGCAGGGGATGCCTACAGGCGTTCTATTCCCTCTCAAGTCTGCAAACCCAATGGGAAAACATCAGCCCTGATGCCAGTCACCTGAGCCTGTCCTTGGCGGCGGCAAAAAATCATCCAGATGCTGTTAGCCTTCTCAGAGATGCTGGCGAAAAGGTCGGACATGAAATGGCGATGTATTGCCGTTTCCTTGACCCCTCGATTCTGATCGTTGGAGGTGAGGCTGCTTTGCTCGGTCCAGCGCTGCTTGACCCTCTTCGTGAGATCATTCGGCTTCACGGTCACATGGATAGATGCGACGTCGTCGTCGACTGGGAAGAACGATCCTGGGCCCGCGGCGCCGCGGCGCTTGCAACCCAGAAGCTATTTGACTTCGAAGCTGTGCAAGGCGCCGTCCTGGCAGGAGCTCCCGACTCCTTCGAATTCTCTGAGTGATGGCACACTGCGTTTGTGACGAATGCCTAAACTATCTGAATGAAGCTTTCTGGGTGCCACTCGTGCCCAATAGCCTACCTCAGCCTCTGTTCTTTGCTGTCGAAGAGTCTTAAATCGCTCGGATCAGCAGTGATCCTTATGACCTCGCCTTGCTGGGGCACCCGCCCGCGATGCGCTTCGACGGTGCATGCCGCGCCGGCGCCGATCTCGCCGTAGAGGTAGGAGACCCCACCGAGGTATTCCGTGAACCTGACGGTAAACGGGACCCCCGGCTCGTCGTCTCGCGCCTCGCGCAGATGCTCGGGCCTTGCACCAAGTGTGACCAAAGTATTCTCGGCAAGTGCATTTTGCAGTTTCGGGCCTGGCAGGCGATGAGGACCGATGTGAAGTTCGCCCGCTTGACCTGTCGTCGCGCTCAGGAAATTCATGCGAGGGGAACCAATGAAGCCGGCTACAAATACATTGTCTGGATCATTGTAGAGATCACTGGGTGCACCAATCTGTTCGATCCGGCCAGCTCGCAGGACCACAATCTTGTCGGCGAGGGTCATTGCCTCTACCTGGTCGTGAGTCACATAGATCATCGTATTGCCGAGCTCCTGATGAAGCTTCGCAATTTCGATGCGCATATCGACCCGGAGCTCGGCATCCAGGTTCGAGAGCGGTTCGTCGAAAAGAAAGACATCCGGGTCACGAACGATCGCGCGTCCGATTGCCACCCGCTGACGCTGCCCGCCGGACAATTGACCTGGACGGCGATCCAGATAGGGTCTCAGCTTCAGAACGTCCGAGGCGGCCTCGACCTTGCGCGTGATCTCGGCCTTTGGGCGTTTTGCGACCTTCAGTCCGAAACTCATGTTCTCAGCCACGGACATGTGCGGGTAGAGGGCATAGCTTTGGAACACCATTGCTACGCCGCGATTAGACGGGGTGGCGAAGGTGACATCGCGGCCAGAAATTTGAATCTTGCCGCTGGTCGACTCCTCAAGCCCCGCGATCACACGCAGTAGCGTGGATTTTCCGCAGCCCGATGGCCCGACGAAGACGACGAACTCGCCGCCATCGATCTCGAGATTGATGTCGTGAAGAACATCAACCGCGCCAAAAGACTTCCGGACATTGGTAAGCCTCAACCCGGCCATCCGGTGAAAGGTCTCGAAGGTATCCACCTGTGTCATCAGTTCTGGTCCTTTCGATCCGTGCCGGCTTCGCGCGGCACACAGCTTCCCAGTGGCGCGGACAAAAGTGCACGCCGGAATTACAATTATTCTTTTGATTCAGCCCTTTACGGCGCCGTTGGCGAGGCCCTCTACAAGGTAGCGCTGGAGGTACACGAACCCGATCGCTACAGGTAGAACGGCAAGTACAGAGGCGGCCGACAGCGATGCCCAGTCGGTCTGGTGGGTACCTTTGAAGATCATGATGCCCGGGGTCAGCGTCCGTCGCGCGTCGTTATTGATAAGCACGTAACCGAACATGAATTCGTTCCAGGCTGCGATGAAGGCAAAGACGGCGGTCGCCAATATGCCCGGCGCGGATAATGGAACAAGAATGCGGAAGATGAACTTTAGCCGCGAGCATCCGTCGACGGTTGCTGCCTCTTCCAGCTCCCGCGGCACTCCGTCGAAGAAGCCCTTCAGCAGGAAAGTGACTAAGGGAACCATGAAGGTGCAATAAACGATGATCAGCGCGCTGTAAGTACTGAGCAGCCCGAGATTGCGCATGAGCACATAGAGCGGCACCAGAAGCAGCACCCCGGGGATCATTTGCGATAGGACCAGTGCAGTGCCCACCACCTTGGTAATCGGCAAATACGTCCAGCGGCTGAGCGCATAACTGGCGAAGATGCCGAGGATCACGGTCAAGATCGTCGAGGCGGTCGCCACGATAATGCTGTTGCGGAAATAGACGGCAAACTGACTGTCGAAGAGCACATGGCGGAAGTTCGCAAGCGTCGGGGCCTTGATCACGAATGTCGGGGTCACACTCATCACCTCGACCTGGGGCTTCAAGGCGGTGTCGAGCATCCACAGAAACGGAAAAAGGCAGAAGATCGCGAAGGCAATCAAAACCCCATAGGTGATCGTGGCGGAGACAATACGGGCTTTGCGGGTGACAACCATCTTGGTGCTCTCCCCTTTTGCGCATTGCGTAGAAGTAGACGATGAAGGCTGTGGCGAGGAGCGACATCGCCATCGAGGCAAGAGCACAGGCTTGCCCGACATCGAAGTCTTGCATCGCGTATTTATAGATCATGATGGGCAGGTCTTTCTTTCGTGGCTCGACGGAACGGTATTGCGCCTTCCTGATCCATGCCAGCAGCGTGATACCTTATCAGCCGCAGCCGGATGACTTCGGTAGCCGCTTATGCGACCTTCTACGATTATTATTACTCGCCGCCGAAAGCGCTGACGGAAAAACTTCGAGTAGCCAGAGACCTTTACCCGGACCCGCTCGGTCTGGGCGAGATCGAGAAGCGCGGTGAAGCCGGGCTGAGCGAGGCCAGCGTCGGGGGAGGGCCGGCCACAATGGTCGATCAGCACCCGGACCGGGATCGATCTGATCCAGGGTGCAAACATGCTGATCTGGTCTCCCTCGCCTGCAGGTTCACAGCCTTCTTCTTGTTCTTTCCATTCTGATCTCTGATCTCCACACAGAGACCGACATCCTTCTGACAACGTCTTGGAGCGCGCATCCAGCATTTGCCGCAGTGGGACACCACCGTTGTAACCTATTGATTTCCATTGCCCCTTATCCGTCAGGTCGTGGGACACCTCAACCTTTGTTTCCTTGGGGCTTTGGACGCTTCTGGGATCCCCCTACGGGCTGCCACTTCCAAACGGAAGCTACTGGTTAGCATTAAGCTTTACCCTCTTATGGTCCAACGCCGTAGAATCGTTGGAAAGGACTGAGAGCTTGGCGAAACCGCCATCTGCCAACTGAGCCCGGTTTGCTCTTTGGCTTGGGGTAGGAAGCAGGCACTTCGATGCAATAATCTAGGCAACGGCGGACCGCACATTTCTTACCGCACAAGCCATCGCCGCATCTGAGCAATTTCCTCGGGAGTCACACCGCGTCGCACTTGGCACCGTACTCACCCAATTCCGAGGCATCCCGGAACGACGCGAGACATGTGCCAATTGGGAAACAATCGCCAACTATCCGCATAGTTGTCTGAATTTCGCCACTTGGGAACGCTCTTTCTGGACCTCTATAGCCGTACCCGGACCGCGCCACGGCCAGCCAGGCAGATAGGGGGAAGTGCTCGACAGATGAAGCTCATCATTCAGATCCCGTGCCACAATGAAGAAGCACAGCTTCCCGCGACGCTCGCTGATCTACCACGCGAAGTCGAGGGTTTCGACAAGGTCGAGTGGCTGATCATCGACGATGGCTCCACCGATCGAACGGTCGATGTCGCCCGGGCGGCTGGCGTCGACCATGTCGTCCGGCTTGGCCATAATCAGGGGCTGGCGACCGCTTTCATGCGCGGGCTCGAGGCCTGCCTGAAACTTGGCGCCGATGTCATCGTCAACACCGACGGCGACAACCAGTACCGCGCCCAAGGAATCCCCGCGCTGACGCGGCCAATCCTGCAGGATGGTGTCCAGATCGTGGTGGGCGCACGGCCGATTTCGACCATCGCACACTTCTCGCTTCCTAAGCGAATTCTTCAGAAGCTTGGAAGTTGGGTCGTTCGGCTGGCCAGCGGCACCGATGTGATTGACGCGCCGAGTGGCTTCCGCGCAATCCACCGGGATGCCGCCATGAAGCTCTACGTCTTCAATTCTCACACCTATACCCTTGAGACGATCATTCAGGCGGGCCGGCAGGGAATCCCCATCACCTCTGTTCCGATCGAGGTCAATCCGCCCACGAGGGAGTCCCGGTTGATCCGTTCGATCCGGCAATATGTGACGCGTTCTGCCGTCACGGTGTTGCGGATTCTTGTGCTGTACAAGCCCTTGAAGTCTTTTGCCCTAATGGCCTTCGTACTGGCGCTGCCTGGGCTGTTGGCGGTGCTGCGGTTCGCGCTCTTCTACCTGGCCGGGAATGGCGAAGGAAAGATCCAGTCGTTGGTCATCGGCAGCGGGCTGATTGCCGCCGCAGCAGTAGTCTTCGTCGGCGGTTTGTTGGCGGATCTAATCGCCGCAAACAGGGTTCTATTGGCCGAAATACGTGCCCGCCAGATAACCGCAGAGATCGAGCGAGCGCGCGGCGCATGAATGAGTTTGCCGAACGCCATGGTACGCGGCTTCTGCTGGCACTTGGCGCGCTGATCCTGGCGGCTGTGCCGTTCGTTTCGACCGGCCCCTTCAGCATCGATGAAGTGATCTATGCCCTTGGCGCCAAGACGTTGGCGACCACCGGCCATTTGGGCATCGCCAACGGCTATGACATGTTCCATGCCGAAGCGCTCAGGCTGTGGCTGTTGAGTGCGGGTCCGGATGGACTGGTCCCGCAATATCCGGTTGGCTCTGCTTTGGCCGGAGCGCCGCTCTATGCGGTTTTTGGGATTCGAGGGCTGATCGGTCTGAATGCAGCGGGCATTGTCGGCACGCTGTTCGTCACTCGGGCGCTGGCGCGGAAGCTCTATTCCGACGAGGGAACTTCACTTCTGGCGCCGATCCTGCTGCTCTTCGGGACCTACACGTTGGAATACGCCTACGGCATCTGGCCACACGGCGTGACTGTCTTCTGTACGGTGACGGCACTTTGGCTTGCGCTCCGGGCTCTCGATGCGACCGGGCGAGCTGGCGCTCTCGATGCCTTCGCCTCCGGGCTTTCGGTGGGAATAGGCTTTCTGTTTCGCCTAGACAGCATATTGATACTGCCGGTGATTGGCGCCAGCGTCATTCTGCTCGGCCGGCGGCCGAAGCTGACGTTGGCCTGGGGTTTGGCCGGGATGCTGCCCGGCCTGGCAGTTGCTTCGGCTGCAAACATTGTCAAGTTCGGCTCACCAAACCCTCTGTCCTATGGTCCGACGCAGGGCGGAGACACGAATGTTGCGAAATACATCGGCCTTGGGACGGCGCTCGTCATTGCTTTACTTCTGCTGATCATTCTGCGCCGTTTCCATAAGACCATCATGCGCCATCACCTTACGTTGGCCGCACTCGCTGCCGCCGCGGTGGCTTTGACGTTCTTCGTTGTTCCTTCCTTCCGACATTGGATAGAGGAGATTGCCCGCGGATTTTATGTGCTGGTCCTCGATATCCGACCGGTGCATGACCCACGGCTCGGCGTAGTCCGGGCGCCGGACGGGACGGTATCCTTTTGGGGACTCTACAAAAAGGCGTTGGGCCAAAGCCTTCCATGGTTGGGCATTCTCGTTGCCCTCGGCGCTAGGCGGCACTCCAAATGCGAGTGGCGCGCCCATATCATCCTGCTTGCTGCCGCCATCCTTTGGATGCTGCCCTTCTTGCCGACGGAATGGCATGGCGGGCTTGGCAGCAATATGCGGTATTTCTTGCCCGTTTTGCCTATGTTGTCAGTGCTGGCAGCACGGCTCTGGTTTGGTGTACTGGATGGAACCAGCCTGAAAGCCCGCGAAATACGGGGTTGGGTCCTGATCGGGGCGGCTCTGGTATTGAGTTGGTCCTACGCCCTGCCATCCGGGCTTGGCGGGGCCGAGCAGATTCTGACTAGCTATGGCCTTGTTGGGATGACGGTTCTGGCGGCGACGACCTATCTACCGCAATCGTGGCGCACCGCGGCACTTGCTCGGGTCCTCGGCCAACGCGGCTTCCTCATCGCCGTGGGGATGTCTGTCGTCCTGGGACCAGTTCTCGACTTGGCTCTATCGCAGTCCCGCCGCGCGATGGCGGCCCGATCTGAAAGGCAAGTTCTGGCGCTTCCCACCCCGTCAATTGTGTTCGCGCCACCCGAAATCACCGCGGACCTGATCGGAAGACCGGGATATCTGGCTGCAGTTCCGGATCAAATTACGGACCGGGTTAACGCCAAGCTGGTAGTCCGCGCGCTCGAAAACGGCTACAGGGTCTTTGTCGCTCGTTGGCTCGTTGCCGACCTGCTCGCCTCCCACAGCGGATTGCGGGCTGCGACGCCGGAAAACCAAACCACTTCCTTGCCGGTGACCGAAATTGTTCTGGCGGCTGGTCGCTGAGGGGTGCGAGCGTCCGAGATCGGCGCTATCTCGGTGCTCTTGCGGACCTCGAGGTAGGACAGGAAGCTACTCCCGGTTCCGAGTTTCGAACGATGCTGGCTACCGAATGTCGCGCGACCGGTCCCGGCACCCGTTCCGCAGGGCGCCCGATCGCCGTTGCGCTCGCAGCGCCCTGCCTGTCGACCGGCGCGGAACCGTGCCCCTCGATCGGCCTCCCCAAGGGGGTTCTGACACCGACAATGGGGTCGCCACTGTAAATGCATTTTGGCCCACATATCATCTTCGCGGCAGCACCGTGCCAAGTTGCAATCCGCGAATCCGATTGCCCCCCTGAACAAAAAGGTCAAACGCCGCGCCTACGTCGCCCGCATGCTTTGCTACGGACAAGCGCCAACGTGGGGCTGGGCCCCTTGCACCCCCCTTCGTAAAGGGCCTTCAAGAAGGTCGTTTTTCTTGTGGTCCCCCCGTCTCCTAACCCATTGACCTCAGGGACTCGGCCTCATCCCCTCCATGGTCAACCTCACTTCTTGTCCTATTGGCCTTCGCGCCCCTTCAAGGACTCCCCTACGGGCTGCCAGCGCGTGTCCCCAAAATCCGGGCGTCTCCGCGGATCGTAAGTTGGCGACATGGCCGCTTTCGTACCTCGAATCCCCCTTGCACCCGTCGGCGTCTCCGCCCAGGGTCCCCGGCAAGGAGACCTGCCATGACCGACTTCGCCAAGACCAAGAGCCTCTTCCACCTGCCCGAGGGCGTCATCTATCTCGACGGGAACTCCCTCGGCCCGCTGCCGAAGTCCGTGCCCGCCCGGCTGGCCGCCACCGCAACCGACGAATGGGGCGAGATGCTGATCACCGGCTGGAACCGCGCCGGCTGGATGGAGATGCCGCGGAAGGTCGGCGACCGGATCGCCCGGCTGATCGGGGCGGAACCCGGCAGCGTGGTGATGGGCGACACGCTTTCGATAAAGGTCTACCAGGCGCTCGCCTCTGCGCTTGAGATGAACCCCGACCGCCGGGTGATCCTCTCGGACACCGGCAATTTCCCCTCCGACCTCTATATCGCCGACGGGCTCGTTCGCAGCCTCGGCCGCGGCTACGAGTTGCGCACCGTCACGCCTGAGGACGTGGAGGCCGCGATCGACGAGAGCGTGGCCGTGACGCTGATCACCGAGGTCGACTACCGCACCGGCCGCAAGCACGACATGAAGAAGCTGACCGCCAAGGCCCATGCGGCCGGCGCGCTGACGGTCTGGGACCTCGCGCATTCAGCGGGCGCCCTGCCTGTCCACCTTGCCGATTGCGGGGCCGATTTCGCCGTCGGCTGCACTTACAAATACCTCAACTCCGGCCCCGGCGGCCCGGCCTTCATCTATGTCGCCCCGCGCCATGCCGAAGCCGCCCGCCCGGCCCTTTCCGGCTGGCTCGGGCATGAGTCGCCCTTCGCCTTCGACCTCGACTACCGGCCCGGCCGGGGGATCGAGCGGATGCGCGTCGGCACGCCGCCGATCCTGCAGCTCGCTGCGCTCGATGCGGCGATGGATGTCTGGGACCTGACGACGATGGAAGAGGTCCGCGCCCGCTCCATCGAGCTGACCGAGCATTTCATAGCCAGGGTCGAGGCCACCTGCCCCAGCCTGACGCTGGCCTCGCCCCGCGATCCCGAGGGGCGCGGCAGCCAGGTCAGCTTCCGCCACCCGGAGGGCTACGCGATCATGCAGGCGCTGATCGCCCGCGGCGTGATCGGCGACTTCCGCGCGCCCGATACGCTGCGCTTCGGCTTCACGCCGCTCTACATCGGCCTCGAGGAGGTCAATGGCGCGGTCGAGATCCTGGCAGAGATCATGGGCAAGGCGCTCTGGGACAGGCCGGAATACAAGGTGAAGGCGCGGGTGACCTGAGGGGCCTCGCCTCACCCTGCTCTCCTCCGCCCGCTATCCGGCCTCGACCGCCTGCCCCGCCCACTCGTCCACCAGCCGCGCCAGGACCGGCCAGTCGGTGTATTCCCGATCCTCGTGGTGATGCACCTCCTGCCCCTTCTGGGCGGCGATCCAGCGCATCGCCCAGGCGCGGAAGAAATCGTATTGGGTGAAACGGAACGCCCCGGCCACATGGGCGACCCGCCCCGGGGCCCAGCCGGTGGCGGCGCGAAAGGCGGCCACGCAGTCTTCCAGCCCCTTCCAGTCCTCCGCATCCGTCCCCGCCGCGGCGAGCGAGACCGACAGGAAAAGCGTAGGCATGGCCGCGAGTTCCTTGGCCGAGGCGCGGGCGAAGTCCACCAGCGCCTCCTGGTACTTCCCGATATGGACGGACCCCGCGAGGATCGCTGCGTCGAAACGGGACAGCGCCAGGCCTTCGGCATCCTCGACGCGCATCAGCTCCACGAAATGGCCGGCATCTGCCAGCCGGTCGGCACAGAAACGGGCGATCTTGCGGGTCTGGCCCTCAGTGCTGGCATAGGCGATGAGAAGTTTCACGGATCCCTCCATGGTGGCTTGCGTCGCCATCAGGATCGGTCCGTTTCGCCGCGCCCGCCTTGCGCTCTCGCAAAGCGTGGTCAGGCGGTCTTCCGGTGTGGTTCCGCCGCGCCGGCCGCCCAGGCGCGCACGGCGTCCCCGAAAGCCTGGAACAGCGGGCGGGAGACGGGATCCTCCCCCGCGCGGTATTCCGGGTGCCATTGCACCGAAAGCGTGAAGCCCGGCGCGTCGCGGACATATATCGCCTCGGGCGTGCCGTCCTCGGCCAGCCCGTCGACCACGATCCGCCCGCCGGCGCGCTTGATGCCCTGACCGTGGAGCGTGTTGGTCATCACGCTTTCCGCCCCGAAGAGCCGCGCGAAGGGACCCCCGGCCGTGAAGCTGACGCGGTGGCGCAGGGCGAATTTCTCTTCCAGCGTACCATCGGGCGGCATGCGATGGTTCATCCGGCCCGGAAGTTCGCGGATCTCGGGATAGAGCGTACCGCCCATCGCGACGTTCACCTCCTGGAAGCCGCGGCAGACGCCCAGGAAAGGCTGCCCCCGCTCGACGCAGGCGCGGATCAGCGGCAGGGTGATGGCATCGCGGCAGCGGTCGAAGGCGCCATGGGCCTCGGTTGCCTCCTCGCCGTATTCCTCGGGGTGGACGTTGGGGCGGCCGCCGGTCAGCAGGAACCCGTCGCAGGCCTCCATCAGATCCTCGATCGAGACGAAGCTCGGATCGGCCGGGATGATCAGCGGCACGCAATCCGAAACCTCGG
Source organism: Solirhodobacter olei (assembly GCF_004010155.1). Lineage (GTDB taxonomy): Bacteria > Pseudomonadota > Alphaproteobacteria > Rhodobacterales > Rhodobacteraceae > Solirhodobacter > Solirhodobacter olei. The sequence goes on from NZ_RRYH01000008.1 coordinate 19,454, forward strand.
CCACCGCCTCGGTGTTCATCCGGCCGCCGGCGTGGACCCTGTAGGTCTCGTTCAGGACGGTCGGGTTGCCAATGATGCCGACGACAGGCCGCGCCATTCCAGTTTCCCCGATTTCAACGTGTTACCCCGAAGATAGGCCGCAAGCGATGTGCGGTCGAGGGGGCAGCCGCGCGCAGGCGCTGTGCAGGTGGGCCCTGTCGCAAACTTGTGCATGGAATGGCGCGCGCCCGCACGGGGTGCGCATCCCTTGGGCACGTGTTCGGCCAAAGAAAGGACCGCGCGGGTTGCCCCGCGCGGCCCGATTCATCCTTCGCGACGGTCTTACGCCGCGCGCGAGGTCAGCGCGGAATCCACCGTCTTCTGCGCTTTCATCTCGTCGACGCCGGAAACTGCCGCCACTTCGCGGGTCAGCCGCTCCAGCGCCGCTTCGTACAGCTGACGCTCGGAATAGGACTGCTCGCGCTGATCGTCCGAGCGGTGCAGGTCGCGCACCACCTCGGCGATCGACAGCAGGTCACCGGAGTTGATCTTCTGTTCGTATTCCTGCGCCCGGCGCGACCACATCGCACGCTTCACGCGGGCCTTGCCCTTGAGCGTGTCGAGGGCCTTGGTCACCACATCGGGCGACGAGAGCGACCGCATCCCCACTTCGGTCGCCTTGTGCGTCGGAACGCGCAGTGTCATCTTGTCCTTCTCGAAGGAGATCACAAAGAGTTCCAGGCGCAGCCCGGCGATCTCCTGCTCCTCGATCGACATGATCCGTCCCACGCCATGCGCGGGATAGACCACGAAGTCATTGGGGCGGAATTCGGCTTTCTTGGTCTTGGTCATTCGGCGCTTCCTCGCAGAGACCCCGGTCACCAGCGACAAAAAAATCACCCCGGGATGCAGCTTTCCCGGTGGAGAAACCTCATTTGGCGCTGATAAATCCGTCGCGCGAGAGCGCCGCGCTCCGGATGATGGGCAGGCTTCAAGTTCTTTATGACGGTTATATAGCACAAAATAACGTCGAATCAAAGTGGCGCCGCCGCATGACTCGTCGGACTGCCCACCCGACAGCCACATTTTCACGGGAATGTGAGCCTTCCCGCCGCATAGTTTGTACCCCGGCCTGCCCGATCAGGGTTGACCTCGCGGAAACCGATTCTCAGCCGCCCTCGCCCGGCGCCTCGGAGAAATACTTGGAAAGCTTGTCGGGCTCTCCGTCTCGCTCCGTCGCCTCCGGCAGCGGATCCTTCTTGGTGACGATCACCGGCCAGAGATCGGCGTACTTGCGGTTGAGCTCGACCCATTTCTCCATGTCGGGCTCAGTATCCGGGCGGATCGCGTCGGCCGGGCATTCCGGCTCGCAAACCCCGCAGTCGATGCATTCGTCGGGGTGGATAACCAGCATGTTATCGCCCTCGTAGAAGCAATCCACCGGGCACACTTCGACGCAGTCGGTGTATTTGCAAGCGATGCAATTATCGATCACGACATAGGTCATGCGGGCGTCCCTTACCTTTTCGCGGATGGAACTAGACCAGTGGCCCGTATCATTCAAGCGGGACGGCGGCGAAACCTGCCGCGGCGCAGCGAGCTAGTCGCCCGCGCCCCCTTCCCCAGCCCCGCCCTCCGGCGCAAGATCCTCGTAAAGCGCCTGGGCCTCGGGCGCAGGACCGCGCCTGAGGCCGGTGGCCAGAAGCCGGACCACGCGCACGCGTCCGCCCTGCACGAAGGTCAGCGTATCGCCCGGCGTCACCACATGCGCGGGCTTGACCACCCGCACGGAATTCAACCGCACGGCGCCATCCTGCACCGCCCGCGCCGCGATGCCCCGGGTCTTGAAGAACCGCGCCTGCCACAGCCACTTGTCGAGCCGGATGGTCTCGCGCGGGGCCGGGGCGTCGTGCAATTCAGCTGCGGTCCTTCAGCGCCGCCAGGACGGCGAAGGGATTGTCCGGGTCGATCGTCGCCTCGCGCCGGGGCGGGCGGGATTCGAACTGCTTCGGCCGGTCGTCGCGGCGCGGCTTGCCCTTCGCGCCCCGATCGCCCTTGTCACCGCCGCCCTTCTTGCCGCGCGGCCGGTCCTGCTGACCCTCGCCGCCGTTGCGCGCCTTGCGCGGGCCGCGCCCGGCGTTGTCACCCTCTCCGCCCTGCGCGCCGCGGCGCGGGCCGCGCCGCTCGTTGCTCCGGCGCGGGGCCCAGGTGAAGGTGTAGAAGGTCTCGATCTCCACCGGCTCCGACTCTGCCACCGCTTCGGCCTCTGCAGCAGGTTCAGCCTCTGTCGCCGGCTCGGCCTCGGGGACCGGTTCCGCTTCGGGCACGGCCGCCGATTCGGCTTGCTCCGCGTTCGGGGCGGTGTCCGCAGCTTCCGGGGCCGCGGCCACTTCGGTCCCGGCGGCCTCCGGCGCGGCGTCGACCGGCGCGGCCTCGGCCTGCACCTCCGCTTCGGGCCGAGCCTTCGGGCGCTCGCCCTTCTCGGCCTTGTAGCCCAGCCCGCTCATCAGGTCGGCGAACTGGTCGAGCGTCATGCCGGTGATCGACAGCATGTCCGGCGTCGCTTCGAATCCGCCGCGGCTGTCCTTGGCGCGCAGCAGGTCCGCCAGACGCTCCAGCATGTCGATGCGGATCGCGCGCGCCCCGGCCGGGCGGTAGCCCGAAAGGATGTAATGCTCGCGCGGCACCTCGGGCAGGTTGGGGATCGTCACCAGACCCGGCGGCGGGCTGGCGGGAAAATCGTCAAGCCCCTCGGCCAGCGACCACAGGACGAGCCTGAGCCGCGTCGGCGCGGGCTTCAGCAGCGCCGGAAGGAAGATGGTGAACTGGCCGAAACGCAGCCCGTGCTTCCTCAGCGCCGCCCGCGCCTCCTGGTCGAGCGTCTTGACCTCCTCGGCCACGCCCTCGCGCGGCAGGATGCCGAGCGCCTCGACCATGCGGAAGGCGAACCCGCGGGCAAGGCCGGTCAGCGCCTCGTCCCGGCTCATCGCGAGCAGCGGCTCGAACAGGGTCGATACCTTGCGGTCGACGAAATGCTGCAGCCTGCGGCGCACCTTCTCGGCAACATCGGGGCCGGCTTCCTCGTCGACGAAGGCCTCGACCCGCGGCTTCATCGGCTCGGCGCCCTTCACCAGCTTGCCGACGGCAGTGTTGCCCCACATGAGCCCGCCCTGTTCGGTATAGTCGAACTCGGTATCAGGGGCGTTGTAGAAACGGTCCGCGCGCAGCGAGAATTCCGGCTGCAGCGCCTGGACGGCCGCCTGGCGCAGCGTGCGCGCCTCTTCCGGGCTCGCGGAAGCGTCCTGGTGGAACCGGAACCCTTCCAGGCGGCCGGTGAACTCACCCTCGACGCTCACCTCACCCTTGTCGTTCACCTCGGCCACGAGGGTCTCCTTCTGCTTCAACCGGCGCATCAACACGGACGTACGCCGATCGACGAATCTTTTGGTCAGAACTGCGTGAAGCGCATCCGACAGGCGGTCTTCTACCGCGCGAGTCTCGGCGCGCCAATGACTTTCATCACAAACCCAGCCGCGCCGCTGGGCGACATAGGTCCATGTGCGGATATATGCCAAGCGCCGCGAAATCGCGTCGATATCGCCATCGGTCCGGTCGATCCGGGCAATAGCCTTCGCCAACCAGTCGTCCGGCACCTGCCCGCCCTGGTGCAGGAAGCCGAAGATCCGTGCCAGAAGTGTCGCGTGCTCGGTCTCCGATGCGCCGCGAAAATCCGGGATGCAGCAGACATCCCAGAGAAGCCGCAGGTCGCGTGCATCGCGGATCCGGTCGGCCACCTCCGGCATCGCGCTGAGCGCCTTCAGCGCCACCAGGTCGTCCCCGTCCCGAACCCGGGTCAGCCAGGGCTCCGAAGTGTAGCGCTCCAGCGAGGCGATCAGCCGGTCGGGAGATCCGAAGTCGAGATCCTCGTTGCGCCAGTGCAGCTTCTTCACTGGATCGAAGCGATGCGCCTCGATGGCCGAGATGACCTCGTCACCCAAGGGTCGCGCCTCGCCGGTGACGCCGAAGGTGCCGTCGCGCAGGTGCCGCCCGGCGCGGCCCGCGATCTGGGCCAGCTCCTGCGGGAAGAGCCCACGCACCCGGTGGCCATCGAACTTGGAAAGCGCCGAGAAGGCGACATGGTGGATGTCGAGGTTCAGCCCCATCCCGATGGCGTCGGTGGCCACGAGGTAATCCACGTCCCCGTTCTGGTAGAGCGCGACCTGCGCATTCCGCGTGCGGGGGGAGAGCGCGCCCATCACCACCGCGCAGCCGCCCTTCTGGCGGCGGATCAGCTCTGCGATGGCATAGACGTTCTCCACCGAGAATCCGACGATGGCCGAGCGCGGCGGCATTCGGGAAAGCTTCTTGGAGCCGGTATAGGAGAGGTCCGAGAACCGTTCCTTGCTCGCGAAGGTGACGCCCGGCACCATCGCCGCGATCGCGGGGCGCATGGCGTCGGAGCCGAGGAACATCGTCTCCTTCAGCCCGCGCGCGTTCAGAAGGCGGCTGGTGAAGACATGACCGCGGTCGGCATCCGCGCAAAGCTGGATCTCGTCCACGGCCAGGAAATCCGCGCCAATGTCGATCGGCATCGCCTCGGTGGTGCAGACCCAGTACTGGGTGCGCTCCGGGACGATCCGCTCCTCGCCCGTTACCAGCGCCACGACGGAAGGGCCGCGCGCGGCGACGATGCGGTCATAGACCTCGCGCGCCAGAAGCCGGAGCGGCAGACCGATCACGCCGGTCCGATGCGCCAGCATCCGAGTGATCGCGTCATGGGTCTTGCCCGTGTTCGTGGGCCCGAGGACCGCGGTGACCCGCGCCTGCTGCAGCATGATCCGCCCCGACTCAGAGTTCCTGCCCGGCCGCTTTTTCCTGAAGCTGCCGGATCTCGTCCTGCACAGATTTCAGATGCGGGTGAATGGCAATGGCCATCTTGAACGCCGCCAGCGCGTCCCTGGGCGCGTTCATCGTCTCGAAGATCCGCCCGAGCCCGGCCAGAGCCCTGAAATCATTGGGATTCAACGTCAGCGCCTTGCCGATATCCTTGACCGCCGGGCCGAAAAGGCCAAGCTGGAAATACGCCTCCGCCCGGGCGTTGTAGGCGTCCTCGAAGTCGGGGGCATGGTCGATCAGCGCCGTCAGGTGGTCTACGGCGGTGGCATAATCGCCCTTGTCCATCGCCGTCTGCGCCCGCTCCAGCAGCAGATCCATCGCCGGAGAGCCGGAATTGGACCATTCGCGCAGCAGGTCCGCCTCCGCCTTCCGCCAGGTCGCGGTGTCGGGGGATTTCAGATCCTTGAGCTGCTGGGCCTGCTCCGCCGCCCCCTGCTGGCCCGCGGCATAGGCGGGCGCCGCCAGAAGCCAGCCGGCGAAAAGTGCCGTGACGGCATGATTGAGATATCCGGCGCGAGCACCCATAACAGGATCGAATGTAACCTTCGCCACGGGAAATGCGAGTGCTCCCGCGGTCAATTTCGGAGAAGACCGATGAGCGATGTGATCGACGCGGCGGTGTCCGCCCTACGGGCCCGGCTGAGCGGCGGCTTCGACGGGGTGGCCAAGTTCGTCGTCACCGGCGAGGGCGCGCTGATCATCGACGCCTCCGGCGTGCGCGCCGGCGACGATGAGGCCGACGTGACGCTGACCGCTGATGCCGAGACCTTCAAGGCGATCCTCGACGGCGACCTGAACCCGACCATGGCCTTCATGTCGGGCAAGCTCGCCGTGGATGGCAGCATGGGCCTGGCCATGCAGCTCGGCTCGGCGCTGAGCTGATGGAGGCGGCGCCTCTTCACGCCGCCCTGGCCGACGGACCGCCCGGCGGCGCGGCCTACTGGCTGACCACGGCCGACAGGGTGCGCATCCGCATCGGCGTCTGGCCGGAGGGGGAGAAGGGCACCGTCCTGCTCTTCCCCGGCCGCACCGAATATGTCGAGAAATACGGCCGCGCGGCCGTGGATTTCCGCGCCCGCGGCTATGCAACGGTGGTCATCGACTGGCGCGGACAGGGCCTTGCCGACAGGTCGCTGAAAGACCGAAACGTCGGCCATGTCGACCACTTCTCCGATTTCCAGAAGGATGTCGCCGCGGTGCTGGCGGCGGCCGGAACGCTCGGCCTGCCCCGCCCGTTCTTCCTCGTCAGCCATTCCATGGGCGGCGCCATCGCGCTGCGCTCGCTGATCGAGGGGCTGCCGGTCGCCGCCGCGGTCTTCTCCGCCCCGATGTGGGGCCTCCTTCTCGCGCCCGCAACGCGCCCGGTCGCCTGGGTTCTGGCGAAGGCGAGCCGCACCCTCGGCTTCTCGCACCGCTACGCGCCGAGCACCGGTCCCGTCACCTATGTCGCCTCCGCGCCCCATGCAGACAACGTCCTGACCACAGACGAGCCGATGTGGGACTACATGAAGGCCCAGGTCACCGGCGCGCCAGACCTCGCCCTCGGCGGCCCCAGCCTGAACTGGCTGCACGAGGCGCTGGACGAATGCCGCCGCCTGCGCGCCCTGCCCTCGCCCGCCGTGCCCACGCTCACCGCGCTCGGCTCGAACGAGCGGGTGGTCGATGCCGCGCCGATCCACGAGCGCATGGCCCGCTGGCCCGGCGGCCGGCTGGAGGTCGTGCCCGGCGCCGAGCACGAGATCATGATGGAGCGCCCCGAGACCCGCGACCGCTTCTTCGACGACTGCGCGGCGCTGTTCGAGGCAAACACCGGGGCCTGACCGCCCCTGCGCGGAAAGGGGCGGACCCTCAGACCACCCGCCGCGCCGGATCGAGCCGGCCGTCGAGGTGATCGAGAATGTTTCGCGCCGCCTCCATGCCCATCTGCCTGAAGGCCCCGGCGCTCATCGCCCCCGTATGCGGCGTCAGGATCACGTCGTCGCGCCCCTGCAGCGGGTGGTCGGCCGGCAGCGGCTCCACCTCCGTCGCGTCAAGACCGATGCCGCCAAGGTGCCGGGCCGCGGCCAGCGCCGCCTCGTCGATCAGCCCGCCCCGCGCGGTGTTGAGAACGATAGCCCCTTCCGGCAGCAGCGCGATCTCCGCCGCCCCGATCATCCCCTTCGTCTCGGGCGACAGCGGGCAGTGGAGGCTCAGCACATCCGCCATCGGCAGCGCGCCGGCAAGGCTCTCGGCAATACGGTAGCCCTCGGGCGTCCGCGCGCCGGAAACGCTGCGCGCAAGCACTGTCACCTCCATCCCGAAGGCCGCGGCCAGCGCCGCCACCCGCCGCCCGATGGCGCCAAGGCCGATGATAAGGATCCGCCGCCCGGCCAGATCCGCCGCCTCCAGTTCCGGCCCCTCGCGCCGCCCCGTGGCGGCCATCGCCCGCGCCGCGGGCAGCCGCTTCGCAAGCGCCAGCATCAGCATCAGGGTATGCTCGGCCACCGCCGCGGCGTTGGCCCCGGGGGTGTTGGCCAGCACCACGCCTGCCGCGCGCGCCGCGGCAAGGGGGATATTGTCCACGCCCGTCCCGTGCTTCGCGATCATCCGGACCGGCCCCGCCATCAGCGCCTCGGGCAGCGGCCGGGTGCGCACCAGCACGATCTCGGCCGCCGCCAGTGCCTCGGCCGCCGCTTCGGGCGCAAGTTCCGCCGCCTCGGTCACCTCCAGCCCCGCCGCGCGCAGCATCTCCAGCGCGTCGGGATGAACCGGTTCTGTCACATGCACCCGCATCTCAGACGCGGATCTGGCCGAACGCGTCCCGCAGCGCCTGGCTCCAGGCCTGGCTCATCGCCGCGAAGCCTGCATCCCCGGGCTCGATCCGCCGCCGCGTGGAAACCTTCAGCGCATCCTTCTCGATCACCAGAAGATCCAGCGGCATGCCGACCGAGAGGTTGGAACGCAGGGTCGAATCCATCGACAGCAGAACCGCCTTCTGCGCGTCCTCCAGGCTCGTCTCCATCGTAACCACCCGGTCGAGGATCGGCTTGCCGTACTTGTGCTCGCCGATCTGCAGGAAGGGCGTGTCCTCGGTGGCCTCGATGTAGTTTCCCTCCGGGTAGATCAGGAACATCCGCATGCCCCCGCCCTTGCGCTGCCCCGCCACGATCATAGAGGCGGAGGCCCCGGCCTGCGCCGCGGCGAGCTTCTCGTCGATCTCCAGCCGCGTCTCGGCCAGGGTGCGGCCGACGATATCGGCGACCTTCAGCATCGTTTCGGCCTTCAGGATCGACGTGTCGGGCGTCGCCTCAGGGTCGTCGATCGCATCATGAAGCCGTGCGATCGTGGTCTGAGTGACCGACAGGCTGCCCGCCGTCAGGATCGTGATCACACGATCCCCGGGGGCCTCGAAGACGAACATCTTCCGGTAGGTGGATATGTTGTCCAGCCCCGCGTTGGTGCGGGTATCGGACAGAAGGACCATGCCGCGATCAAGCAGCAGGCCAACGCAGTACGTCATGGGGGACACCCGTCAAAAGGCCGTTGGCGCGACACTATTGCTGGACTGACTGGATCGCAACGGTGACGTCGAGGCTCTCCGATCCCGGACCCCGCGCCACCCCCCGGATCGGCGCCGCATCGCGCGCGTCGAAGCCGGACCCGAGGCGGATGTAGCGCGCATCCGGACAGCAGCGGTTGGCCGGATCGAAGCCGACCCAGCCGAGCGCGGGGACATGGAGCTCCGCCCAGGCATGGGCCGCCTCATGCGGCGTGCCATCGTCGGTCGCCATCAGGTAGCCCGAGACATAGCGCGCCGGCACGTCCTGCGCCCGCGCCGCCGCGATCAGCGCCTGTGCATGGTCCTGGCAGACGCCTTCGCCCCGCGCCAGAGCCTCGGCCGCCGAGGTATGGGCATGGGTGGCGCCGGGCTTGTAGACGATGGCCGCCGCCACCGCGGCGGAAAGCAGGTGCGCCGCCTCCAGCGCATCCTGCGCCCCTGCGACTGCGTCCCGGCCGAGCTCTGCCAGCGCCGCATCGGCCCGTGTCGCGGCCGTCCCGCTCAGATAGACCTGCGGCGGCACGCTCTCGCGGTGGCCCCGAAGGACGCCGGCAAGGTCCGTCGTCTCGACCTCGCCCGAGACCCGCACCGCGATCTCCGACACCGGACCGCGGACCGAGACACCCTGCACCCAGTCCCCCGCCCCGTCGCGGAAGCCGCCGCCGGGCGTGCCGCCCGTGGCCTCCACCTGCCAGCTGAGCACCCGCTGCCCGTCGAAGTTCGACGGCGTCAGCCGGTGGCTCTGCACCACGCCGCGGACCGGCAGCTCGTAACGATAGGTGGTGACATGCAGGACCGAGAGGATCATCGCACGTCCCCGCTCAGATAGGTCTCGTGGATCAGCCCGCCGAGGCCCGCGACATCCCCGATGAACCGGGTCAGGAACTCGTGCAGCCCCTCGTCGAAGACATCCTCCACCGTGGTCTCGACCAACTCCGCCAGAAGCGCCCGCGCCTTGCTCTGCGCCTGCCCGCTGGTGCCGTAACCGCGCGCCAGCCGGTCGAGGTGATCCGTCATACCCTCCACCGAGGAACGCAGCGACCGTGGCGACTGGATGTTCAGAATCAGGAAATGCGCGATCTTGCGGGACGTGACCTCTCCGCCATAGGCCCAGTGGAAGGCGCGATGCGCCGACATCGCCCGCAGCAGCGTCGTCCATTGGTAATTGTCGAGGCCCGAGCCCACGAAATCGATCCCCGGCAGCAGCACGTAGTATTTCACGTCAAGCAGCCGCGCGGTGTTGTCTGCGCGTTCCAGGTAATAACCGAGGTTCAGGAAATCCCAGCCGTCCTTCCTCAGCTGCGTGCCGTCGATCGCCCCCCTCAGCAGCGCCGAGTGCCGCATCGTCCAGTCGGTCAGGAACGACAGGTCCAGTTCCGAGCGCGGCCGCCGCTCCAGCGCGCGGACTTCCTGGAACGCGGTGTTGAGCGTGTCCCAGACCAGCGTCGTCAGCGCCCCGCGCACGATCCGCGCATTCTCCCGCGCCTGCGTGATGCAGGACAGGATCGAGGACGGGTTGTCGCGGTCGAAGAAGAAATAGCTCTCGATGTTGCGCTGCACCGGGTCGCCGTACTTGTGCGCAAAGCCCTCGGCGGTGCCGGAGGCCTGCAGCAGGCTCTCCCATTCGCTGTGGAATCCCTCTCCGGTCGAGGGCAGAAGCGCCATCCGCCCGCCCACGTCCAGAAGGCGCGCCATCGTTTCCGCCCGCTCCATGTAGCGAGTGATCCAGTAGAGGTTATCGGCGGTCCGGCTCAGCATCCCATCACCCCGCCAGCACCCAAGTGTCCTTGACGCCGCCACCCTGCGAGGAGTTGACGACAAGGCTCCCTTCCGTCAGCGCCACGCGGGTCAGCCCGCCCGGCACCAGCTCGATCCGCTCGCCGACAAGGCAATAGGGCCGAAGGTCCACGTGGCGCGGTGCGATCCCCTCCTCGACGAAGGTCGGCACGGTCGAAAGCGCCAGCGTCGGCTGGGCGATGTAATTGCCCGGCTTGGCGCGGATGCGCTCGGCGAAGCTCTCGACCTGCGCCTTGGTGGCCTTGGGGCCGACCAGCATGCCGTAGCCGCCGGAGCCGTGAACTTCCTTCACCACCAGCTCCGGCAGGTTGGCGAGGACATGCTTCAGATCCTCCGCCTTGCCGCATTGCCATGTCGGCACGTTCTGCAGGATCGGCGCCTCGCCGAGGTAGAAGCGGATCATCTCCGGCACGAAGGTATAAATCGCCTTGTCGTCGGCCACGCCCGCGCCGGGGGCAGAGCAGATCGTCACGCCGCCGGACCGGTAGACATCCATCAGCCCCGGCACGCCAAGCGCCGAATCCGGCCGGAAGCACAGCGGATCGAGGTAGGCATCGTCGATCCGCCGATAGATCACGTCGACGCGCTTCGGCCCCTCGGTCGTGCGCATCCAGACGAACTCGCCCTCGACGAAGAGGTCCTGCCCCTCGACCAGCTCGACACCCATGAGGTCGGCCAGGAACGAATGCTCGTAATAGGCGGAATTGAAATGTCCCGGCGTCAGGATCACCACCGTCGGGTCGCGGTCGCATTTCGTCGGTGCCACGCTCTGCAGGGTGCGACGAAGAAGGTCGGGGTAGCGGTCCACCGGCGCGATCCGGTTCTCCCGGAAAAGCGCCGGGAACATCCGCATCATGATCTCGCGGTTCTCCAGCATGTAGGAGACACCAGAGGGCGTGCGGCAGTTGTCTTCCAGAACGAAGAACTCGTCCGGCCCGGTGCGGACAAGGTCGATGCCGACGATATGGGAATAGACGCCGCGCGGCGGCACGAAGCCCGCCACCGCCTTCTCATAGGCCTCGTTCTGGTAGACGAGCCGCGCCGGAATGCGGCCCGCGCGCACGATCTCGCCCCGCCCGTAGATGTCGAGGAGAAAGGCGTTCAGCGCCCGCGCCCGCTGCTTGATCCCGCGTTCCAGCCGCGCCCATTCATGGGCGGTGAAGACACGGGGGAACATGTCGAAGGGGATCAGGCGATCCGGATCGCCGCCCTCGCCATAGACTGCGAAGGTGATGCCGATCCGGCGAAAGAGCGCCTCGGCCTCCGCCTGTTTCAGCGAGCGCAGCTCGGCCGGCATGTCGGCCGTCCAGTTTTCCAGCTGCCGGTAAGGCGGGCGCACGGCCCCTTCCTGGTACATCTCGTTGAAATAGGTCGATGCCATCGTACCCCCGCCGCGCACCAGGCCAGTAAAAAGCCCCGCACTCGCGCCGTAAAGGCCCTCCGCGCGGAACTCGGCGGGATCGGGTGCATCTGCACAAGAATTGGGCAGAATGGTCGATGCCAAGGGGAGCCCCGAGGAGGGCTAGCGTCCGTGCGCGGGTGGGCGCTCAGCGCGACTGGGGTCTGTCCGTTTATGGCGTAAAGAACCCCTTAGGCGTTCTCGCCCGTTGCGGCACCAGAAGCGCCCATTCGTCCGGGCGGACGGGCGCTGGCCCGGCGGGCTAGGCCCGCTGTTTCGGGCCCGGGACCCGTGAAGCCCCTCCGCCTAAGCCTCGCGCCAAGCCTCTTCCATCTCCCCAATCAGCCCCGACAGAAACGCGTCGAACCGGGGCCCCGGCTGGCGCGCGGCGAGCGTCTCGGCCAGGGGATCGGGCGCCGAGATCGCGCTGCCCGACAGCGCCTCCAGCACCGCATGGCCGCAGAACGGCACATAGGCCTCGGAATAGCCTCCCTCGTGGACCAGCACGAGCCGCCCGCCGCAAAGCTCCGCCGCCTCGGCCATCACCCGCCGCGTCATCTCGCGGAAGGTCTCCGCCGTCGCCAGCATCCGTGACAGCGGGTCGACCGCCGAGGCGTCGAACCCGCAGGCGACCACGATCACATCCGGCCGGAAGGCGCGCAGCGCCGGCAGCGCCAGCCGGTCCATCGCCTCGAGGTAGCCCCTGTGCCCGGTCCCCGGCGGCAGGGGAATGTTGAGGTTCGCGCCCCGCCCCGCGCCCTCGCCGCGATCCTTCGCGCTGCCGGTGTTCAGCGGATAGTTCCATTCCTGGTGCAGCGAGATCGTCAGGACATCCGGCCGGTCGTAGAAGATCGCCTCCGTCCCGTTGCCGTGATGCACGTCCCAGTCGAGCACCGCCACGCGGCCGGTAAGCCCCGCGGCCAGCGCCGCCTCGATGGCGATGGCGATATTCGCCAGCAGGCAGAACCCGTTCGGCCAGTCCGGCAGGCAGTGATGCCCCGGCGGGCGCGACAGCGCGTAGGCATTGCCCACCCGCCCCTCCAGCACGTCGAACAGGGCCGCCCGCGCCAGCCCGGCCGAGAGAGCCGCGATCTCGTAGCCGCCCCGACCGAAGGGCGTCCTCAGCCCCAGCTCGCCGCCGCCGGCATCCGACATCGTCTTGAACCTGTCGAGGAAATCCGCCGGATGGACCCGCAGCAGCTCCTCGCGGCTCGCCTCCCGCGCGCCAGAGGCCTTCAGTTCGCCCAGAAGTCCCGTCACCTGCATCAGGTTGACAAGGCGCCGCTTCGTCTCCGGCCCCTCCGGCAGACCCTGCGGCATCGGCTGCACCAGCCCGCCCGCCGGCATGGTCAGCACGTAATTCCCGCCATGATGCCAGAAACAGCGCTCGTCCCAGTAAAATCCCGTCGTCATCCCGCCCCCCGATGCGTGCCGGGGCGGAGACTACGGCCTCCGCCAGCCGGCGTGCAACCGCCCCCCGGGCCAGCCGCCTTCACGGTTTCCCCCGCGCACGGTTCCGCCCTAGACTGCCCCCGCCTGAACCATCCCGAGCCCGATGCCCGACATAGACCTCTCCTCCCGCGCCGAACCGGGCACGGACTTCGCCGTCCGGGTCACGCCGAAGGCATCCCGCAACGCGCTCAGCCTGGACGAGACCGGTGCGATCCGCATCCATGTGACCGCCGTGCCGGAGGCCGGAAAGGCGACGGAGGCCGCGCGAAAACTTCTCGCCCGCGCCCTTGGCGTCGCCCCGAGCCGGCTGTCGCTGATCCGGGGCGCCACGGCCCGCGACAAGGTCTTCCGATTGACTTGACGACGAAAAATCACTCCAAGGGGGCGATTTTTCCACCCCCTTTTCCTTTTCGAACTGTTTTCCTAAGCTAGGTTACTAATTCGTAATGGCGCAGACGCGCGAGGAAAGACCCGGGGGGCAAACATGTGGACGAGCCTGCTTGATGGTATGCTCGGCCGTCTCATTCGGAACGGCGAACTGATTGTGACCTATCCTAACGGGAAGGTCAGACGATACGGAAGAGGCGCGCCGCACGCGGCTGTACACCTGAAGGACGAGACGCTTGTGCGCCGTCTGGTGCTGCATCCGGATCTCGCCCTCGGCGAGGGCTACATGGATGGCAATGTCGAGGTCGAGGGTGACGATCTCGAGGGGCTGCTGGCGCTCGCCATGCAGAACATGGAAGACCAGCCCGCGAACTGGCGCGACCGGCTGTTGCAGTTCAGAAGCTGGTTCCGCTGGGTCGACCAGTTCAACCCGATGGGCCGCGCCCAGCGCAACGTGGCGCATCACTACGACCTCTCGGGCGAGCTCTACGACCTCTTCCTCGACAAGGACCGGCAGTACTCCTGCGCCTATTTCTCCGATCCGGCGATGACGCTGGAGGAGGCGCAGGAGGCCAAGAAGCAGCATATCGCCAAGAAGCTGCTGATCGAGCCCGGCATGCGGGTGCTCGACATCGGCTGCGGCTGGGGCGGCCTGGGCTTGACGCTCGCGCGCGATTTCGGGGCCCAGGTGGTGGGCGTCACGCTCTCGACCGAGCAGCACAAGATCGCCTGCCAGCGCGCCAAGGACGCGGGCCTCGAGGGCCAGGTGGACTTCCGCCTGACCGACTACCGCAACGTCACCGAGCGCTTCGACCGCGTGGTGTCCGTCGGGATGTTCGAACATGTCGGTGTGCCGCATTACCGCGAGTATTTCCGCAACGTCCACGACCGGCTGACCGAGGATGGCGTGGCACTGATCCACTTCATCGGCCGGATGTCGCCGCCCGGCTCCACCAGCCCGTGGATCCTGAAATACATCTTCCCCGGCGGCTATGTCCCGGCGCTGTCAGAGACCATGGCAGCGGTCGAGAAGGAACACCTCTGGGCGACCGACGTCGAGGTCTGGCGGCTGCATTACGCCGAGACGCTGAAGAACTGGCGCGCGCGCTTCATGGCCAACCGCGACAAGGCCAAGGCGCTCTACGACGAGCGCTTCTGCCGGATGTGGCGCTACTACCTTTCCGCCTCTGAAATGAGCTTCCGGCATTTCGGGCAGAACGTGTTCCAGATCCAGCTCGCCCGCCGGCAGGAGGCGGTGCCGCTGACCCGGAATTACCTTTACCCGGCCGAGGCCAAGGCCGCCCGCCGCTCCCGCGCGAACGTCACCGAGGCGGCCGAGTAATCCTGCGCCTCGCTGTGAGAAGGGCAAGCGCCCGCCCGCGGGTGGGCGCTTGAAACAGCGTGGCTCTGTCCGTCTATGGCGTAAAGAAACCCTTCGGTTTGCCGGGGCGGCAGACTCACAAGGAGCGCACCGCGGTCTCGGCCCGGGGCCTCAGAACGGCCGCACCACATCCCCGAGATAGAAGAACGCCCCCAGCCCGACCCCGAAGAGGATCCACCCTGCAACCGCGTGCAGCGCCGAGGCCAGCGCGAAGCTTCCGCGCCACTCGTAGGCCCAGGCGAAGATGATCCCGCCCACGAAGGTCATCAGCGAGACGACCCAGCTCCAGAACATCAGATGCGCGAGCGAGAACACCACTCCGTTCAGCACCAGCCCCGCTGCCCCCTTCGGCAGCATCGCGCCATAGCGGCGGAAGTAGAGCACCCGGAACAGCACCTCCTGCGGCAGCGCCGAGAGGATCGGGTACAGCACCACGATAACCGCGAAGAACGCTGGGTTATGCCGCACCAGGCCAAGGAACTGCCCGGGCACGAAGGCCTCGACAATCGCGGTCGAGACCACCGCCGTCAGCACGCCAAAGCCCGCCAGCAGCCGCCAGTCCAGCCCCCGCCAGCCGCCCCTCAGCTCGGCCCAGGAAAACCCCTGCGTCCGCGTCAGGAGCCAGGCCCCCGCCGCCGTCATCGCAAAGAGCACCGGGAAGAACCAGTGATGCGGCATGGCGACGGCCAGCACCACAGGCAGGATGACGTAGAAGGCAATGAACTCGACCCAACGCATTATTGCCCTCCCGCCGGCGCGCTAGTCCCCGGCGATCTCGTCCTGCCCCTCGCCCAGCGCCGGAGAGGCGCGGTCGAGCGACAGCTCCGCTTCCGAAAAGGTGAAGGGCGAGCGCAGCCCCGGCACGCCCTCGGGCGAGATCTGCAAGCCACGGGCAAGGACCTGGGGATCGGCGAAGACCTCAGCCAGGTCGTTGATCGGCCCTGCGGGCACCCCCTGCGCCTCGCAGGCGGCCAGCAGCTCGGCCTTGGTGAAGGCCCGCGTGGCCTCGGTCAGGCGCCGCGTCATCTCTTCGCGGTTCGTGACCCGGTCGGCATTGGTCCGGTAGGACGGGTCCGAGGCCATCCCCTCCAGCCCCAGAAGCCCGCAGAGCCGCCCGAACTGCCCGTCATTGCCCACGGCCAGGATCACCCAGCCATCGGCGCAATCGAAAACGGCATAGGGGGCAAGGTTCGGATGGGCGTTCCCCATCATCCGCGGTGCCGTGCCCGTGGCGAGGAAGTTCATCGCCTGGTTGGCCATGACCGAAACCGCCACGTCCATCAGCGCCATGTCGATCTGCTGGCCCCGGCCCGTCGTCTGCCGCTGGTGCACGGCGGCGAGGATCGCCGTCGCCGCATAGACCCCGGTGAAGATGTCGGTGACGGCGACGCCCACCTTCTGCGGCTGCCCCTCCGGCGCGCCGGTCACGCTCATCAGCCCGGCCATGCCCTGGATGATGAAGTCGTAGCCCGCCCGCGATGCGTAGGGCCCGCTCTGCCCGAAACCGGTGATCGAGCAATAGATCAGCCGCGGGTTCACCTCGGAAAGACTCGCGTAGTCGAGCCCGTATTTCCTGAGCCCGCCCAGCTTGAAGTTCTCGATCACCACATCCGCGTCGGCGACCAGCCGGCGCACCAGCGCCTGCCCCTCGGCGGTGGTGAAATCCGCCACGACCGAGCGCTTGCCCCGGTTCGCCGCGTGGAAATAGGCCGCCGTCCGCTCGCCCTCATGCTCGATGAAGGGCGGGCCCCAGCGGCGGGTGTCGTCGCCCTCCGGGGCCTCGACCTTGATCACCTCGGCGCCGAGATCGGCAAGGGTCTGGCCAGCCCAGGGGCCGGCCAGGATCCGCGCCAGTTCGACGACCTTCAGCCCCTCGAGCGGTGCGGCCATGCCTATTTTTTCTTCGCCAGTTCGGCGTCAAGGATGCTCGCCATGTGGTCGTAGGACATGTTCTTGTAGGTCGTCCCGTCGATCACGAAGCTCGGCGTGCCCTCGATATGGTCCTTCGCCGTGGTCTCCTGGTACTTCGCAACCAGCGCCTGGGCCATCTTGCCGTCGTTCATGCACTGGTTCAGCTGCTGGTCGGTCATCCCCGCGGTCTTGCCGATCTTGCGGATGTTGGCCACGACCTGGTTCGGGTTGCTGGAGGCCGCCCACTGGTCCTGGGTGTCATAGAGGATGTCGACGATGCCGAAGTAGCGCATCGGCCCGCCGCAATGGGCCATCATCCCGGCCCAGAGGCCGTATTTGTCGAAATAGACCTCGCGGAAGGTGAAGCGCACCTTGCCGGTGTCGATGTAGTTCTTCTTGATCTTCGGCCATTCGGTGGCGTGCCACTCGCGGCAATGGGGACAGGTGAAGGAGCCGTATTCGATCACCGTCACCTTGGCGTCGGGATTGCCGATCGACATGTCGGGCACCTTCGGCAGACCCGGATCGGGCGCCGGGGTCGCGGCGCCCGAGTTGTTGGAGTTGTTGATCATCGTCTGGCCGGTATCCGCCCGCGCGGCCTGCGGCGCTGCGGCCACCCAGCCCGCCACCGCCACCGCGGCGACAAGGGCGACGACCGCGCTCAACGCTGCCGATTTCTTTGCCATTCGTTCACTCTCATCTTTGCCTGTCGGCGTTGTTATCGCCGTTCGGCCGCTTCCATCAAGGGCCGAGTGCCGGCCCCACCCTGCCAGGAGGCCGGCGTCAGCCCAGCCGCGCCAGCTCTGCATCGAGGATCTTCGCGAAATCCGCGTAGCCCATGTTTTCGTAATGCTTGCCGTCGATGATGAAGGTGGGCGTGTATTCCACCTTGTCGACGGCGGCATCCTTCTGGAACTTCGCCACCATCGCCTGCTGCATCTTCTTGTCGGCCATGCAGGCCTTCAGCTCGGCCGGCGTGATCCCCGCCTGCTCGCCGATCTTCTCCAGATTCACGGCCGCCTGGTCCAGCGTCTGGACATCGGTCCATTTGTTCTGCGTGTTGAAGAGCACGTCGACGATCCCGAAATAGCGGATCGGCCCGCCACAGAGCGCCATCGTATCGGCCAGAAGGTCGTATCCGTTGCGATAGGCCGAGCGGAAGGTGAAGCTGATCTTGCCGCTGTCGATATAGGCCTTCTTCAGCTTGGGCCACACGGTGCCATGAAACTCCGCGCAATGCGGGCAGGTGAAGGATCCGTATTCGATCACATGCACCTTGGCGTTCGGGCTGCCGACGGTCATGTCCGGCACCTTGGGCGCGGCCGTGGAGGCGTCGCCCCCGCCGCTCGCGCTGGCCGCCAGCGCGCCTTGCCATAGCCCGCCGGCCAGAATCGCCCCGCCCGCCGTCAGAAGGTTCCGCCTGTTCATCATTTCCTCATTCCCCTTGCGGCGGCTTTCGCGCCAATACGTTCTGGCCCAGCGCCTCCAGCGCCGCCCTCAGCCCTGGGTCCCGGACCGGCCCCGCCGCCTCCGCCGCCGCGCGGCTGGCCACCGGATCGGGCGCCGGCTTGGCCTTCGGCTTGGGCGTGAAGGCCATCCGGCCCTCGGAAAACCCCTCCGGGGCGGTCTGCGTCACCAGCACACGAGAGACCGCGGCATAGCCGTAGCACCCGTTCACGCGGTCCAGGATCCGCTGCTTCTGCATCTCGACGATCGGCGCCATCGCTCCGGTCGTCAGCACCGTCAGCGTCGCCCCCATCGCGCCCTTGCCGTAGCCGAGCTTCACCGGAAGGGCGGCGGCGGCGATATCCTCGCCCACGACCTCCGGCCATTGGGTCAGCAGCTTCGACACAGCGAAGCCCCGGCTCTCGCCGGCCACGCGGATTCGCTCCTTCAAGAGGCCCGAGGCAGGTTCGAAGCCGCGCATGCGGCGGGTGGAAGGCGGTCGCGTCATCCTCTGTCCATTCCTGAGGTCCGGACTATTCTAGGGACAGGGCGGCAGGACGCCAGCGGAAGAAGCAACAGGGAGCTAAAAGTTGCGTGACGCGAAAGCCATGGCGGATGAGGTCGCGGGGAAGATCCTCGCCTGGTACGACGTCCATGCCCGCGAGATGCCCTGGCGCATCGGCCCGGCCGCGCGCGCCGCGGGCACCCGGCCCGATCCCTACCGCGTCTGGCTGTCCGAGGTGATGCTGCAGCAGACCACCGTGGCAGCGGTGCGGGACTACTTCCACCGCTTCACCGCCCGCTGGCCAACGGTGGAGGCACTTGCCGCCGCCGAAGACGCCGATGTCATGGGTGAATGGGCCGGTCTCGGCTATTACGCCCGCGCCCGCAACCTCTTGAAATGCGCCCGTGCCGTGGCCTCCGATCACGGCGGGCGCTTCCCCGGCACCCGAGACGCGCTCCTGACACTTCCCGGCATCGGCCCTTATACCGCCGCCGCCGTCGCCGCCATCGCCCATGACGAGCCCGCGGCGGTGCTCGACGGCAATGTCGAGCGAGTCCTCGCCCGCCTCTTCGCGGTAGAGACGCCGCTGCCAGCCGCCAAGCCCGAGCTCGCCGCCCTCGCCGCTGCCCTCACGCCTGAGGCCCGGCCCGGCGATTACGCCCAGGCGATGATGGACCTCGGCGCCACGATCTGCACACCCAAGAGCCCCACCTGCGGCATCTGCCCCCTGATGGAGCCCTGCGCCGCCCGCGCCGAGGCCATTGCGGCGGACCTTCCCCGCAAGGCCCCCAAGGCCCAGAAACCCACCCGCCTCGGCATCGCCTATCTCGCCCGCCGCGCCGACGGCGCCTGGCTGCTGGAAAGACGCCCGGACCGCGGCCTTCTAGGCGGCATGCTCGGCTGGCCTGGCTCGGACTGGTCCGCCGCCCCGGACCCCGCGCCGCCGCTCGCCGCCGACTGGCGCGATCCCGGCTCCGAGGTCCGTCACACCTTCACCCATTTCCACCTGCGCCTCGCCCTTCGCCTTGCCGAGGTGCCGCTGGGCGCCAACCCCGAACGCGGCGCCTTCGTCGCGGCAGAGCGGTTCCGCCCCGCCGACCTGCCCACGGTGATGCGCAAGGCCTTCGACCTCGCCCGCCCTACCTTCGCCGGGACGACCGCCGCCGGGAATTGAGCAATTCCCGAAAACCGTGTTGAATGCACCCCGGATGGGCAGTTGGAGGCAGACCATGATCCCGGCCGAAGAGGTCTCGCGGCCCCGCAACGCCCTGCCCTTCTGGCTGTCGCTCGGCACCCTGCCCCTCGCCGCGATCGGCGCCACGGCAGGCGGTTGGACCGTCGTCCTGCTGCCGCTCTACACTTGGGGCCTCTTCTCGCTCCTCGACGCGATCACCGGCCGCTTTGACGAGAATGCCGATCCGCAGACCCCGGCCGCGGGCCTCGACTGGTATCGCCTCATCACCCTCGTCTGGGCGCCGCTGCAGTTTCTCACCCTCTTCGGGACGATCTTCTACACCACGCGCTTCGGCCATCTCGCCGCGCCGGAGCTGCTGATCCTCTTCTTCGGGATCGGCGTGATCACCGGCACCATCGGCATCACCTATTCGCACGAGCTGATGCACCAGAAGCCGGCGGCGGAGCGCTGGCTGGGCGACATTCTTCTTGCCATGGTGCTCTACAGCCATTTCCGGTCGGAGCATCTGCGCGTCCACCACCCCTGGGTCGGCACCCCGCGCGATGCGGTCACCGCCCGCTACAACGAGGGGTTCCACCGCTTCTTCCCGCGCGTCCTGGTGGAATGCCACGCCTCCGCCTTCCGGGCCGAGCGCGCCATGCTCGCCCGCGCCAAACGGCGCTGGACCCATCGGTCGAACCCATTCTGGCGCTACTGGGCGCTGCAGGCGCTGATGCTGGCGCTGGCTTTCGCCGCCGGCGGGCCGGAGGGGCTGGGCCTCTTTCTCTTCCAGGCCCTGGTCGCGGTCTGGCAGCTCGAACTCGTCAACTACATCGAGCACTACGGCCTGACCCGCCGCCACCTCGGCCAGGGTCGGTACGAACATGTCCTGCCGCGCCACAGCTGGAACGCCACGCATCGCGCCTCGAACTGGCTGCTGATCAACCTGCAGCGCCATTCGGACCACCATGTGAAGCCCGACCGGCGCTACCCGCTTCTGCAGACCTACTCCGGCAACGAGGCGCCGCAGCTGCCCTTCGGCTATCCGCTGATGACCATGGCCGCGATGGTGCCTCCGCTCTGGAAGCGGATCATGAACCGCCGGGTGAAGGCCTGGCGCAAGCGGCACTACCCCGACATCGCCGACTGGCGGCCCTACAACAAGGCACAGAACCCGATGCCGCGCGGCGCGCCATGAGCGTGATGGGCGAGGCCCTGCTGTTTGCCGTCTACCTGGCGGTTCAGATCGGCGCGCTCCTGGCCGCGCGGGCGATCGTCGCCCATGGCCGCACACCGCAGGGGACCGTCGCCTGGGTCGTTTTCCTCTTCGCCGCGCCCTATTTCGCGCTTCCCGCCTTCCTGATCTTCGGTCACCGCCGCTACCCGGGCTACATCGCCACCCGCCGCGCTCTGAGCCAGGAGATGGCCGCGCTGCGCGAGCTGACCGCCGAACACACGCCAACCCCGGCCGAAGACAGCCTCGAAGACCCCGGCCGCATCCGCGGCTTCGAGCGGCTGGCGGGGGTGGAGCTGTCCTCCGGCAACGCCCTGACGCTGCTGGTCAACGGCGAGGAGGCCTTTCCGGCGATATTCGCCGCCATCGACGCGGCCGAGGATTACATCCTGGCACAGTTCTACGCCCTTGGCGCCGACCACCTGGGCACCGAATTCGCCGAGCGCCTGATCGCCAAGGCCAGGGCGGGGGTGCGGGTCTACCTGCTCTACGACGCGATCGGCAGCCACGTCACCCGCGCTTACCTGGAACACCTGCGCGCGGGCGGCGTGAACGTGCGCAACTTCCACGCCATCCGCCGCTCCCGCGGCCGGCTGCAGGTGAACTTCCGCAATCACCGCAAGATCCTCGTCACCGACGGCAAGGCCGCATTCACCGGCGGGCTGAACCTGTCGGACCTCTACATGGGCCGCGATCCCCGGCTCAGCCCGTGGCGCGACACGATGGTGCGGGTCGAAGGCCCCTGCGCCGCCCAGCTGCAGTTCATCTTCGCCGAGGACTGGCTCTGGTCCTCGGGCGAGAAGCTCGCGCTCGACTGGAATCCGCGCGCCGCCGCCGCCGAGAGCCCGGGCACGGCCAATGCGCTGGTCCTCGCCCCCGGCCCGGCCGACCGGCAGGAAAGCGGCAGCCTCTACTTCGTCAACGCCATCGGCGCCGCCCGGCGCCGGATCTGGATCGCCTCGGCCTATTTCGTGCCCGACGTCGATATCCTCTCGGCCCTGAAGGTCGCGGCGCTCCGGGGGGTCGAGATCCGCATCCTGGTCCCCGACCGGCGCGACCACTGGCTCGTCTGGCTCGCCGCCTTCGCCTATTTCGACGAGGTGAAGGCCGCGGGGGTGGAGGTCTGGCGCTACATGGAGGGGTTTTCCCACCAGAAGGTCATCCTGATCGACGACGACATCGCCTCGGTCGGCTCGATCAACCTTGACAACCGCTCCTGCCGGCTGAATTTCGAGATCACGCTCCTGGCAGCCGACCGCCCCTTCGCGGCCGAGGTGGAGCGGATGCTGACGCGGGATTTCGAGTTTTCAAGCCGGACGCTCCCCAGCCTCTCGCACCAGCCGAGCCACCTGATCCGCTGGGCCGCGCCGGTCGCCCGCCTGCTCGCCCCCGTTCTCTAGGAAAGGCCCCCGGCCCGCGTAGGGTGCGCATTCATTGCGCCGCCCTCGCCGAGCGCCTCAGTGCGCCCGGCCCTCGCCTGCATGCATCTCCGCGCGGATCTGCTGGCGCAGGATGTCGATCGGAATGATCTGCCCCTCGCGCTTGAAGTGCCAGTAGGTCCAGCCGTTGCACGACGGCGCCTTCTCATAGGCCGCGCCGACCTGGTGGATCGACCCGGTCATCTCCGCGCCCGAGAGCGTCCCGTCCGCCCGCACCTTCGCCGTCTGCCCGCGCGGGGAGACCAGCGTCTCGCCGGGCCGCAGCATCCCGCGCTCCACAAGCGTCCCGAACGGCACCCGCGGCTCGGACCGCTTGGACCCAGTCACTTCTAGCGCCGAACGGTCCAGCCGCCGCACCCGGGCGAGCCGCGCCTCGGCGACCTTGCGATAGCTCTCCTCGCGCTCGATCCCGATGAAATCGCGGCCCAGCATCTTCGCCACGGCGCCCGTCGTACCGGTCCCGAAGAACGGATCGAGCACCACGTCGCCGGGGTTCGTCGTGCCCAGGATCACCCGGTGCAGCAGCGCCTCCGGCTTCTGCGTCGGATGCGCCTTCTCGCCATTGTCGTCCTTCAGCCGCTCCGAGCCGGTGCACAGCGGGATCACCCAGTCCGAGCGCATCTGGATCCCCTCGTTGAGGGATTTCAGCGCCTCGTAGTTGAAGGTGTACTTGCTCGCCTCTTCCTTCGACGCCCAGATCAGCGTCTCATGCGCGTTGGTGAAGCGCTTGCCGCGGAAGTTCGGCATCGGGTTCGACTTGCGCCAGACCACGTCGTTCAGGATCCAGAAGCCCTGGTTCTGCAGTTCCGCACCCAGCCGGAACACGTTGTGATAGCTGCCGATCACCCAGATCGCCCCGTTGGGCTTCAAAAGCCGCTTGGCGGCCGAAAGCCAGTCGCGGGTGAACTGGTCATAGGCCGCGAAGCTCGAGAACTGGTCCCAGTGATCATCCACCGCATCGACACGGGAATTGTCCGGCCGGTGCAGGTCGCCCTTGAGCTGCAGGTTGTAGGGCGGATCGGCGAAGATCAGGTCCACCGACGCCTCCGGCAGGCTCCGCATCAGCTCGATGCAATCCCCGCCGAGGATCTGGTTGAGGGGAAGCACGGCCTCCCGTTTCGTGGTCTTGGTCGCCATGTTCTGCCTCTTCAACTTGCGCTTCGCGCTTAAGGCAGAAGATGAGTCATCCCTGATTCGCCGTCAATTTCTTTTTTGAATCAAGAGGTTATGAATTTCCCTTGCACAACATCTTGTGGACCGGCGCGAACGAACGCCTATGGTGTGGGGTCACACCCAAATCTTGCAGCGCCTCGCGGTGCTGCTTTGACGGGTAGCCCGCGTTGCGCTCCCAGCCGTAGCCCGGATGCTGTTGCGCCAAATCCACCATGATCGCGTCGCGGGCCACCTTGGCCACGATCGAGGCCGCTGCGATCGACAGAACCCGCGCGTCGCCCTTCACCACGGCCTCGGCGGGAAGGGTCAGGCCGCGGGGGATCAGGTTGCCGTCGATCAGCACGTGATCGGGCGGCCCGGCAAGCCCTGCCACCGCCCGCTCCATCGCCAGGTGGCTCGCGCGCAGGATGTTGAGGGCGTCGATCTCCGCCACGCTCGCATGGGCGATCGATACCTCGGCCACCGCCGCGATCTCCTCCGCCAGCGCCGCACGCCGCGCGGCGCTCAAAGCCTTTGAATCCCGCAGCCCCTCCGGAATGCGCGCGGGGTCGAGCACGACCGCCGCCGCGGTCACCGGCCCGGCGAGCGGACCGCGCCCGACCTCGTCCACCCCTGCCACTCGTGCGGCGCCGCGGGCCTGCGCCGCGGCCTCGAAGGCATAATCGGGGATCGGGGAAGGGCCGGTCATGGCGGCAGATCACCCGATCCGCCGTCCCGCCGCAAGCCCCCCCCCCGCCTCGACCGCACCGATGCAAAAAGGCCCGGGCTGGGGGACCCGGGCCTTGCACTCGCACTACAACTCTCCGTCAGACGCAGCGCCTTACCGGTCGTACCAGTCCTCGTGCCATTCGTGACGGTGGTGCCAACGTTCCCAGCGGCGGTGGTGATGGTGGCGGTGCCAGCGCCGCGGCGGGGCGATGTAATAGGTCCGGGGCTCGTAAACCCGCGTCCGGCCGTAGCCATAGGGGTTGGTGTTGCCGATGATGGTGCCGAGGATCACACCCCCGGCGAAGGCCCGGCCGCGGCCGTCATTGGCCTGGGCGGGACTGGCGGCCACGCCGACGCTGGCGGCGGTCGCGGCTGCAAGGGCAATGGCCGTGAATTTCGTGCGCAGGGTCATCTCATCTCTCCTCTTGATTTGTCTGGGTATCGGGACGCGGGCTCAGTGCCAGTCGCGGTGGTCCCGCCAGTCGCGGTGGCGCCACCAGTCGCGGCGGTCGCGCTCGCGAAAGCGCGGCTCCGGCATCGGGCGCGCATCGCGATAGGCGACGGTGTGGCGGTGCTCGCCACCGTTGGCGGCATTGGCGATGATCGCCACCGCGGCGGCGCCGGCGAGCAGCTTGATGAACGTGCCGTCATCGGCCCGGGCCGGGGCGGCCGCGAAGCCGGACAGCGCGATGGCCGCCGCGGCGGCGGTGGTCAGCGGAAGCATCCTGAGCTTGGTCATCCTGGGTCCTTTCGGTTACCGGCCCTTGGCGCGTCTTTCGCCTGGCCGGTGCGCGGCGTCGCAGCACGCGGTGCCGCCGATGAACCCGAGATGCGCCCCCTCCCCCCCGCCACGCAATAACGGGGCGCTGTTATGCGATAACAGTGCGGGCAACCGCCCATTGTTATTGAATTTCAAATCCTGAACGGGCAACTCTTCGCCCATGACCCGCAAAACCCGCCTCCGCCCGCTCCTCGCCGCCCCGCTGGTCGCGCTCACGCTCGCCGCGGCGGCACCGGCCCACGCGAACTGCTTCGCCGACTACAAGGCGAAGAAGGAAAACCCGCTGCGCCTCAGCTACGGCGTGATCCAGCTCTCCGGCGGCGCCTGCGCCAGCACGGCGGCCGCCCGGCCAGAAGTTGCGCATCGCATCGCCCGAGGGGGCTGGACCTTGCTCGCGGTCCTGTCCATCTTCGGTCCCGATGGGCTTGCGCAAAGGAAGGCCAATGCCGGGGCCAATTACCTCCGCTACTGAAAGCCTCCGCGCGGGCAACCGCGTGGTGGCCTTCGGCATCATCGCCATCGTCGCCATCCTCGGCGCCGCGGCGGTGTTCCTGTTCCTGAACCTGCCCTCGGCCGACGCCTTCAACACGCGGGTCGAGCAAATCTTTACCCAGAACAACGCGCTGACCACCGGCACCGACATCCAGCTGCTGGAGATCCTCGCCCAGTCCGGCACCGCCTTCGCAGGTGTGCTTGCCTCCTACCGCGAGGTGATCTTCGTCCTGCTGGTCTTTTCCACCGCGCTCCTTGTCGCCTCGCTGGTGTTCCTGGTCACGATCATCTCGCAGAACCGCCGCATCTCGGCGATCCAGGCGACCGGCATCCAGGTCTCCTCGCTACTGATCAGCCGGGCGGAGAACACGGTCTATCTCAACAACCTCGAATTCAAGCTGACGCTGGCCGCGATCGAGACGCTGGCCGCCCTCGCGGAGGCCCGGATGGACGATGACGTGCTCTCCGGCGCCGAGCTGGAGGGCCTGATCTCCGGCAGGCCCGCCTCCGACTGCGAGGAGGCGGCCGGCGCAACCCGCATCAAGCGCCTGCGCGACACGCTCGGCAACCAGATCGTATCCGAGCTGCTGGTCAAGAACATCGCCCGGCGCGGCTACATGCTGGCCGTCGACAAGGACGCGATCCGCATGGTCTGACCGGGGTCCGGGGCAGCTCCCCGGCGCCCCCCATGGCTTGCACCGCCCCGGCGATGCCCCTATACGCCCCCCTTCGACTTGGCCGCTCAGGCTCCGGGGGATTCGCCGATGCTCCAGACGCCCTATTACCTTCTCGACCGCGCCGCGATTGCGCGCAACATGGCCGTGCTCGACCGGCTGCAGGCCGCCTCCGGCGCCCGGGCGCTGCTGGCGCTCAAATGCTTCGCCACATGGCCGGTCTTCGACAGCATGCGCCCGCACATGGCCGGCACGACCTCCTCTTCCCTCTTCGAGCTGCGGCTGGGGCGCGAGAAATTCGGCGGCGAGACGCATGCCTATTCCGTCGCCTGGGCCGATCACGAGATCGACGAGGCGGTGGGCTACGCCGACAAGATCATCTTCAACTCGATCTCCCAGCTCGACCGCCACGGCGCGCGCGCGGCGGGCATCGCCACCGGCCTCCGGCTGAACCCGCGCTTCTCCACCTCGGGCTTCGACCTCGCCGACCCGGCCCGCCCGTTCTCGCGCCTCGGCGAATGGGACGTGACGAAGCTCCTCGCCGTCGCCGACCGGATCTCCGGCGTGATGATCCACTACAACTGCGAGAACGCCGATTTCGCCCTCTTCGACGCACAGCTATCCCGGATCGAGGCGGAATTCGCGCCGCTGCTCGAACAGCTCGACTGGGTCAGCCTCGGCGGCGGCATCCATTTCACCGCGCCCGGCTACCCGGTCGACGACCTCGCCGCCCGGCTCAAGGCCTTCGCCGCCCGCTTCGGCGTTCAGGTCTACCTCGAACCCGGCGAGGCCGCGATCACCAACACCGCCACGCTCGAGGTCACCGTCCTCGACGTGCTGGAGAACGAGAAGAAGCTCGCCATCGTCGACAGCTCGATCGAGGCCCATATGCTCGACCTGCTGATCTACCGCGAAAACGCCAAGCTCGCCCCCAACGCCGGCCCGCACCGCTACATGGTCTGCGGCAAATCCTGCCTCGCCGGCGATATCTTCGGCGAATACGCCTTCCCCGAGCCCCTGAAGATCGGAGACCGCCTCTCCATCCTCGACGCGGCCGGTTACACGATGGTCAAGAAAAACTGGTTCAACGGCGTGAAGATGCCCGCGATCGCGATCCGCGAGCTCGACGGCTCCATCTCGCTCGCCCGCGATTTCGGATACGAGGACTACCGCGCGAGCCTCGGCTGAGGCCCGCCCAGAGACAGGAACGCAAGGAGGTTTCGGCGATGAAACGGAACGTGCTGATCATCGGCGCCGGCGGCGTGGCCCAGGTCGTGGCGCATAAATGCGCGCAAGCCAACGACCGGCTGGGCGATCTGCACATCGCCTCCCGCACCCTGTCGAAATGCCAGGCCGTCATCGCCTCGGTGAAGGAAAAGGGCGCGATGAAGGTGCCGGGCACCTTCGAGGCGCATGAGATCGACGCGATGGACAGCACCGCCGTCGCCGACCTGATCCGCACGACGGGGGCCGAGATCGTCCTCAACCTCGGCTCCGCCTTCGTCAACATGCATGTGCTGAGCGCTTGCATCGAGACCGGCGCGGCCTATGTCGACACCGCGATCCACGAGGAAGCCGACAAGATCTGCGAAACCCCGCCCTGGTACGCCAACTACGAGTGGAAGCGCCGCGCCGCCTGCAAGAAGGCGGGCGTGACCGCGGTCCTCGGCGCCGGCTTCGATCCGGGCGTCGTGAACGCCTATGCCCGCCTCGCGGTCGATGAGTATTTCGACAAGGTCGACGAGATCGACATCATCGACATCAACGCCGGCTCCCACGGCAAATGGTTCGCCACCAACTTCGACCCGGAGATCAACTTCCGCGAGTTCACCGGCCAGGTCTGGTCCTGGCAGAACCGGCAATGGGTCTCCAACCAGATGTTCGAGGTCGGCCACGAATGGGATCTGCCGGTCGTCGGGAAGCAGAAGGCTTACATGACCGGCCATGACGAGGTGCACTCGCTCAGCCAGAACCTCGACGTGCCGACGGTCCGCTTCTGGATGGGCTTCGGCGAGCGCTACATCCAGGTCTTCACCGTGCTGAAAAACCTCGGGCTGCTGTCCGAACAGCCCGTCACCACCGCCGAGGGCGACGAGGTCGTGCCGCTGAAGGTCGTCAAGGCCTGCCTGCCCGACCCGGCCTCCCTCGCGCCGACCTACACCGGCAAGACCTGCATCGGCGATCTGGTGAAGGGCACGAAGGATGGCAAACCGCACGAGGTGCTGATCTACAACGTCGCCGACCATGCCGAGGCCTATGCCGAGGTCGGAAGCCAGGGCATCAGCTACACCGCGGGCGTCCCCGCCGTGGCCGCAGCTCTGCTGATCGCCGACGGCACATGGGACACCGGCGACATGCGCAATATCGAGGACCTGCCGCCCAGGCCCTTCCTGAAGCTTCTGGGCGAGATCGGCCTGCCCTCCCGCATCCGCGACGAGGAGGGCGACCGCCCCCTGCCGCTCTGAGCTCGGCCCCCGGATCCGCGCCATTTCGCCGGACACGCTTGCAAACCGCGGCGTGCTGTCCGATCCATGGCGCGGAACCGCGTTGGGGGGGGAGGCCCGGATGAGCGACAGAACCATGCCCTGGATCGGCACGACCGGAAGCGACCTCACCACCCGGGCGACCCACCGCGACTGGCTGATGGGCGAGGCCCGCGGCCTCATCGCCTTCTTCCAGCGCGAGAGCCTGAACCCGAAGGGCGGCTTCTTCGCCCTTGATGACGCGGGCGATCCCCTGCCGCCTGACGCCGAGGGCCGGCAGGTAAGGCATCTGCATGAGACCACGCGCATGGTCCATTGCTTCGCGCTGGCCCATCTCATGGGCCTGCCGGGCGCCGACCGGATGATCGACCACGGGATGGCCTTCCTCGCCTCCCGCCACCGCGACGCGGAACAGGGCGGCTGGTTCTGGTCGGTCGCGGACGACGGGCCGGTGGACGCCTCCAAGCAGGCCTATGGCCATGCCTTCGTCCTCCTCGCCGGGGCGTCGGCGAAGGTCGTGGGACACCCCGACGCCGACACACTGATCGCGGAGGCGACCGAGGTCATCCGCACCCGCTTCTGGGACGACAACGCCGGCGCCATGACCGAGGAATACACCGCCGACTGGCAGCCCCTCGGCCCCTACCGCGGTCAGAACTCCAACATGCATTCGACCGAGGCCCTCATGGCCGCCTTCGAGGCAACGGGCGACCGGATGTACCTCACCATGGCCGAGCGCATCGCCTCGCTCATCATCGACCGCCACGCCCGCGCCGAGGGCTGGCGCGTGGCCGAGCATTTCCGCGCCGACTGGAGCGTGGACCGCGATTACGAGGGTGACCCGATGTTCCGCCCCGCCGGCACCACCCCCGGCCATGCCCTGGAATGGAGCCGCCTGCTCAACCAGCTTCACGAGCTTGGCGGCCGCCGGCACGGCTGGATGATAGAGGCCGCCCGCGCCCTCTTCCTCCACACCTGCGAGATCGGCTGGGACGCGGCCCGCGGCGGTTTCTACTACACGCTCGACTGGAACGACCGGCCAGGCCGGTCCGACCGCTACTGGTGGCCCTGCGCCGAGGGCATCGGCGCGGCGGCGACCCTGCGCCAGACCGGCGGTGATGCGCGGTTCGAGGAATGGTATCGCCGGATCTGGGATTTCACAGCCCGCCACCTGATCGACCCCAGGGGCAGCTGGCACCCCGAGCTCGACGACGCCCTCGCCCCGGTCTCCCGCGTCTTTGTCGGCAAGCCCGACCTCTACCACGCGCTGCAGGCCTGCCTGATCCCGGTGCTGCCCGCGACCGGCAGCGTCAGCCGGGGCCTGGCCGCGATGGCCGAGGGCTGACCGCGCCCCGCCGCCCGCGCAGTCTCCACTTGGAATCGCGCCCGCCGCGCTACTTTCATGGGCAGGCGGCCCGCAATGGCCGTCACCAAACGCGGAGGAGTACCATATGATACGTCACGTCGCCGTCGTTACCGCACTCGCCATCGCCCTGCCTGCCATGGCATTTGCCGACCCAGCCATGGTCATGAGCAGCGCGAAGGGCAAGATCCTGACCGACGCACAGGGCATGGCGCTCTACACGTTCTCCAAAGATTCCAAGGACAAATCCGCCTGCACCGGCGGCTGCGCCGCGCTCTGGCCGCCGCTCAAGGCCTCCGCCTCCGACAAGGCGACCGGGCACTATTCCGTCTTCAAGCGCCCTGACGGGACCATGCAATGGGCCTATGAGGGCAAACCGCTCTATACCTTCGTCCAGGACAAGAAGAAGGCCGACCCCACCGGCGACGGCTTCCGCGGCGTCTGGCACGTCGCCAAGCCTGCCGGCTGACGATCCGCCTGCCCGCGGCGCGCCGGAGCGTGCGCACAGCAAAGTGTCCGGCCGGGGCAGGCCGGACACGCCACCCCTGTCATGGGATCCGACAACTTAGGGAAAATGGCGGCCCCGATAGGATTCGAACCTATGACCTACCGCTTAGGAGGCGGTCGCTCTATCCCCTGAGCTACGGGGCCGCGCGCTGCCCTTGTGCCGTCAAAACGCGCTCGGCGCAACTGCCCGCGTCTCGGCGACGCGAAACGATCAGCGGGCCAGCCCGTCGAAGGCGCCGGCAAGCTGGTCGGCATATCTCTTCCACGAGGCGGAGCTGCCGCGGTAGACCGCCTGCCGCACCTGCCGCTGAGAGCTTGTCAGCACCCCGCGCCGGTTCCGCTGCGGCTGCAGGCAGGCGTCCTGCCAGTCGAGGCCAAGTCGGCAGACGAGCGTCCGCGTCTCCTCCTCCTGATTCTCGGTGAGGCTGTCGTAATCCACGTCGATCACCTGGCCGGGAAACTCTGCCCGCCAGAAATCCATCAGTTCGGCATAAAGCCGGTAATAGGCCACGACGTCCTTCAGATCGTAGCAATAGCCAAGGCCAGTGGTCGAAAAGTAGTGCCGGAAGTTCGACCAGCAGACCGCCGCGGGATCGCGCGTCACATGCACGATCCGCGCCTCCGGCAGGGCGGCCCGGATCAGCCCTATGTACCTGAAATTATTCGGCATCTTGTCGGTCAGGTACGGGGCAGCCCCGGCCGTGGCCGAGGCCCGCTCCAGATAGGCCGCGCGAAAGGCCTGCAGGGCCTCCGCGGTCGGCGGCTGCGCCCCGGTCGCCAGCGCAGCGCCGAAGCGGTCGACATGGGGCAGCTCGCCGCCGCCGGCCAGTTCGGAATGGCAGGTCAGGATCTGCTCGATCAGCGTCGTCCCCGAGCGTGGCATCCCGAGGATGAAGATCGGGACGACCCCGGCGGGCGTTTCCGGCGCCGGCGCCGATCGCAACCCGGCCGCCGCCGCGCGGATCGAAGCGAAGAAGGCGGCATCCTCAGCGAAGTCATACCCCAGAATGTCCTTGCGCAGGGCATTGCCCTCGCTCAGCCGTGCGAAGGCGGTGCCGAGATCACCGATATCCTCATAGGCCTTGGCCAGCGCGAAACAGAGGTAGCAGCGGTCCTGCGGCCCTGTCCCCTCCGCGGCATAAAGCCCTTCCATAGCCGCCAGTTCCGGCCGGTCCGGCTGGAACTGCACAAGCGCACTCAGATGCCTGTAGGTTTCGGCATGGCCGGGCTGCAGCGCCAGAACCCGCCGATAGCAGGCCTCGGCCTCGTCGAACGCACCCATCCCGTCCAGCGCGATGCCGAGGTTGCGCAGGGTCATCGGGTCATTCGGCGCCAGCTCGAGCGCCCGCCGGTAGCTTTCGACAGCGGCCTCCACCGCGCCCATCTCCTTCAGCGTGTTGCCGAGGTTGATCTGCGCCGACACGTGGCCCGGCGCGAGCGCCAGCGCCCGTCGGTAGCACTCCGCCGCATCCTCCAGATCACCGCGTGTCATCAGGGCCGTACCGAGACTGGAATACGCGCCGGCGTAATCCGGCTTCAGCGCAATCGCCCGGCGCGCCGCCTCGATCGCGCCGTCAATGTCGCCCAGCTCCTGAAGCGCATTGCCGAGATTGCCGAGCGCCTCAGCGAAGTCGGGCTTCAGCGCGATGGCCCGCCGGTAGCACTCCACCGCGGCCTCCAGCTTGCCTTGCTCGAACAGCAGGTTGGCAAGGTTGTTCTGGGTATCGCAATCCTCGGGGTTCAGCGCCGCCGCGCGCTGAAAGGCGGCCTCGGCCTCGGCCCGCCGTCCCAGCCGCAGGTTGATCACGCCCCGCATGTTCCAGAGCGTGAAGGACTCCGGATGCCGCGCCGTCAGGGCCTCAGCCTGGGCAAGCGCCGGCCCCGGCCGGCCCATCTGGAAAAGCTGCGCGATCTGGTCCAGCGCGGCGCGCGGCGGGTCCCCCACCGGCCCCAGCCGGGCAAAGGCCTCCCGGGCGCGCGCATTGCCCGGAAAGGCAGCCAGCACGTCCTGATACAGCCGCCGGGCGGCGTCAAGTTCGCCGCGGCGCTCGCAGGCCTTCGCCCGCAGCAGCGTCTCGCTCACGTTCATCCTGGGCATCGCGGCGGCCTCTCGTCGCCCGGGGTTCTGCAGACAGGCTTCTCCCGGTTTTGGCGTCAAACGCGGCGCGCTGCAACCCTGGCGCGGCGCCAGCCGAACGAAGCCGGGGCGGGAGAGAAAGCAGCGGTGGAAGAGGAAGGCAAGGGGGAGTGAATTTGGCCCACCACTCCCCCTCTGGGTCCAGTTCGTCACGGAAAGAGAGCTTGCAGGACGCGCTGGATTCGTTCCGCCCGTAGGCGTTAGCGGTAACATAGCGATACGGATTGGCTTGGACAAGCGGAAGGTTGGCGCTAACAATAAACAATCTTTGCCCCTAGCCCCGGACGGTTCCGTGACCAGCGATCCCCGCCTCGAACGCCGCACGCTGACGCTGCGGGACGTCTCCGAAGCCTCCGGGGTCAGCGAGATGACGGTAAGCCGGGTGCTGCGCAACCGCGGCGACGTCTCGCCGGCCACCCGCGAACGGGTGCTGACAGCGGCCAAACGGCTCGGCTACGTGCCAAACAAGATCGCGGGCGGGCTCGCCTCGCAGCGGGTGAACCTCGTCGCCGTGATCATCCCGTCGCTCTCGAATATGGTCTTTCCGGAGGTCCTCGCCGGAATCTCCGAGGTGCTGGACGACACCGGCCTGCAGCCGGTCGTCGGCGTCACCAACTACCAGCCGGAGCGCGAGGAGCAGGTGCTTTACGAGATGCTCTCCTGGCGGCCCTCGGGGGTGATCGTGGCGGGGCTGGAGCATACCGACGCCTCCCGCGCCATGCTGAAGAACGCCGGCATCCCGATCGTCGAGATCATGGATGTCGACGGTGAGGCGATCGACTCCGTCGTCGGCATCTCGCATCGCCGCGCCGGCCGGGTGATGGCAGAGGAGATCCTCGCCGCCGGCTACCGCCGCATCGGCTTTCTCGGCACCCAGATGCCGCATGACCACCGCGCGCGGAACCGGCTGGAGGGGTTCACGGCGGTTCTGGCCGAGGCCGGCCTTAAGCTGGAGGACCAGGAATACTACTCCGGCGGCTCGGCCCTGCTGAAGGGGCGCGAAATGACGGCGGCGCTTCTCGCCCGCCGGCCGGACCTCGATTTCCTCTATTATTCCAATGACATGATCGGCGCGGGCGGGCTCCTGCACTGCCTCGACGCCGGCATCGATGTGCCGGGCAAGCTTGGCCTTGCGGGCTTCAATGGGGTGGAGCTGCTTGACGGCTTCCGCGTCAAGCTCGCCACGATGGACGCCTGCCGCTGGGAGGTCGGGCGCAAGGCGGCAGAGATCCTTTCCGGCAAGTCCGGCCCCACCCATGGCGTGCGGATCGAACTCACGCCCCGGCTGGAACGCGGCCAGACCATCCGCGCCCGGCGCTGAGGCCGGCCCGGGACAGCATCAGGCCCCCGCCGCGGATGCAGCGGGGGCCGACCGGTTCCCATCGTAGCAATGTCGGAAGCGGGCCTAGTTGCCGGCCGCCGGGGCCTGGGCCCCGCCTGTCGTGGCCGGCGCAGTGCCGCCCGACGCCTTCGGCGCCGTCGCCGGAGCGGACGGCTTGGTCATAGTACCGGCCGGGGCCGCACCCGGAGCGGCCGGCGCCGAAGTCGTGCTCGGCTGCGCCGCCGGGTTTGGCCCGCCCGAGCCGCTGCCGAAGAACAAAAGGGCCGCGAAGAGCAAGACGAGGAATCCCGCCAGGACGATGACCACGAGACCGCCGCCCGCCATTGTCGGGCCGACACCGCGCTCGGGCCGGCTGTGACGCATGAGATCGGTATCCTGCATGACATCCTCCTTTCCGCATGATGTCTGTCCTCTAGCTAGGAAGTCCCCGCAGACCCGCAACCATCAGCCAAGGGACTCGGCCAGGGCTGGCCGGAATCGCTGCCCGAAACCGGCGGAGGACAGCCGGAAAACCCCGCCCGGCGGGGGATGGCCGGGCAGCAGGCCCGACTTAGCGTGCCACCGCGCGTGCAGGCGCGCCTGCGCCCAGCCCGGGTGTGCCGGTCGCGCAAGACGGGGCAGCGTCACGGGCGACCGTGACCGAAACCCTCAGAAAGGCCCCCAGCCGACGCCCGCCAGCGCGCCCCTCAGCCGGTCCTGAAGGAAGGGCACCGCTTGTGGATGACCAAGGAACGTCTCGACCGCCATCATCCGCCAGCCCTGCCCCTCGTCGCCAAAGCGGACGGCGGCGACCTCCTCGGCCGCGATCTCGGCAAGGTAGAAGACCGTCACGCCCCCCGGCATGTGCTGCGAGGGGTGTTCCGACCGCCAGACCAGCCGGCCCGGCGCGATCCTGAGACCGACCTCCTCCTCGACCTCGCGCAGCGCGCAGTCCTCCGGGCTTTCGCCCGGCTCCCGCCCGCCGCCGGGCAGGTCCCAGAAGCCGGGAAAGGGGATCTCGGGGATATCGTCGCGCAGGATCGTCCGCACCGCGCCGTCGCAGATCAGCCCGACCTTGGCCCCGACGTAAAGCGCGTTGCCCTCGTCATCGGTCACGGAAAATTCCGCGCGAAGACGGCCTTCAGCTCCGGCCGCTCCGCCACCGCCTCGGCCACCGCGAAAAGCTCCGGCAACTCGGCGGCAAACCAGGCCCGGCCCGGCTGCCAATGCGCCATCACGCCCATGTAGATGTCGAGCGCGGTGAACCGCCGCCCCAGCATCCAGGGCCCGCCCCGCGCCCGCACCGCCTCGGAGACCTGCGACCAGAGCCGCGCCTTCTGCTCCGCCACCTCGCGCCGGAAGGTCTCCACCACCGCCGGATCGGACAGGTAATCCTCCGCCCGGTCGGAATAGTTCACCGCCGGGTAGACATTGGCGACAAGGAAGACCAGCCAGCGCAGGAAGGCCGCCCGCTCCGCCGCCCCGGGCCCCGGGACAAGCGCGTCGCTGCCCGCCAGATCGGCCAGGTGCAGCGTCATCGCCGCGCTCTCGGTCATCATCTCGCCCGAGGGCAGCTGAAGGACCGGGATCTGCCTCATCGGGTTGATTTCGCCCAGCGCCGCCCGCGCTGGTTCGGAGGTGTAGATGTCCCCCGCCTCCACCAGTGCATAGGGCATCCCGTAGAAGGCGAGCTGCGCCTCCACGATCGCAGAGCCCCAGCCGGGGTTCTGCCACAGCCGGAAGGGGGCGGGACGCGTCTCGGACGCCGCTCTGTCAGCCGCCGCTCTGTCAGCCATTGTCGTTGATATCCTTCTCCCAGACCTTCACCTGCCCGCGCTTCAGCCCGAAGACCGCGACCAGCCCCAGCCAGGCGATCAGCGACAGCACCGCGAAGACCAGCAGATGCCGCGGCATCGAACCCGCCATCCAGGCCATCGCCGGCAGGCCCAGCCAGTCGATCAGCCCGGTCAGCACCGCGCCGATCGCGAAGCCGAGAAAGACGAAGACCGGCACCAGGATCTCCAGCCCCGCCAGCGCGCAGCCCGCGACGATCCACAGCCACCAGGCCATCACGCCTTCCCCTTCAGCATGTTGAAGGCGTTGCCGAAGGCCTCCACCGCCTGCGCCGGCACGATGACCACCTGCTTGGCGTCGCCCTGCCCCACGGCGGTCAGCGCCTCCACCTGCTTCAGGGCAACCTGGTACTGCGCGGCCTCGATCCCGTTTTCCTTGATCGCGGCCGCCACGACCTGGGTCGCATAGGCCTCCGCCTCCGCCGAGATCCGCCGCGCCTTGGCCTTCTGCTCGGCGGCGTAAAGCTCGGCATCCGCCGACAGTTCCACCGCCCGCTTCTTGCCCTCTGCCTCCGTCACCTGCGCGCGCCGCGCGCGTTCGGCATTGAGCTGCTGCAGCATCGCCGCCCGCGTCGCGTCGTCGAGATTGACGTCGAGGATCTCCGCCCGCGTCACCTCGATCCCCCAGTCGTCGACCAGCGCCGCCACGGATTCGCGGATCTTCTCGGTCAGGCCGGCGCGGTTGGACTGCACGTGATCCAGCTCCATCTTGCCGATCTCGCTCCGCACGATCCCGGCCACGGTGGTGGCGATGGCCGCATCGACATCGCGGATCCGGTAGACGGTCTTCTCCGGCTCGGTGATGCGGTAGAAGACGGAGGTCTCGACCTTCACCAGCACGTTGTCGGTGGTGATCGCATCCTGCATCGCGTTCGGCAGCTGCCGCTCCAGGATCGAGATCTTGTGCGCCACCCGGTCGATATAGGGCACGATGAAGTTGATCCCCGGCCCGAGGACGGTCCGCAGCCGCCCGAAGCGCTCGACCACGTATTTCTGCGACTGCGGCACGATCCTGACCGCGAGATAGACCGTGAGTATCACGAGGAGCGCCAGCGCCAGCGTCACCCCGCCACCGCCGATCACGTTCTGTCCGTCCATCGCATCCTCCGGGAAAAAACCTGCCTCAAATCCCTTCCACTATGCCCGTCCCGCGCGAATCTGACCAGAGCCGAGCGCAGTCTCCTCCACCCTCGTAGGGTGCGCATTCATTGCGCACCGCGCGCCGCCCCGGCCCGAAACAGCGCCCTCCCGCGGACGGCCCCTGCCCCTCCTCTCCGGCTCTTCCAACGCTCCGCCGACACTCCCCACCGCTTCACCACGCTGCTATACTCCATTCCATCATGCCCGCCCTCTGCCGCGACTGCCTCGCCACATTCGAGACCGCCCCCACCGGCCGCTGCCCCTCCTGCCGCAGCCCGCGCCTAGTCGCGCATGACGAGCTCTTCGCGCTGCCCATCGCCCATATCGACTGCGACGCCTTCTATGCCTCGGTCGAGAAACGCGACAACCCGGCGCTGCGCGACCAGCCGGTGATCGTCGGCGGCGGCAAGCGCGGGGTGGTCTCGACCTGCTGCTACATCGCCCGCATCAAGGGCGTCCGCTCCGCCATGCCGATGTTCCAGGCGCTGAAGCTCTGCCCCGACGCCGTCGTCATCCGGCCGCGGATGGAGACCTACGTTGCCGCCTCCCGCCAGATCCGCGCGCTGATGGAGGAGCTGACACCGGCCATCGAGCCCCTCTCGCTCGACGAGGCCTTCCTCGACCTCACCGGCACCGCGCGGCTCCACGGCGCGCCGCCCGCCGTCCTCCTCGCCCGGCTGATCCGGCGGATCGAGGCCGAGGTCGGCGTCTCCGCCTCCATCGGCCTCTCGCACAACAAGTTCCTCGCCAAGATCGCCTCCGACCTCGACAAGCCGAAGGGCTTCGCCACTATCGGCCGGGCCGAGACGCAGGGCTTCCTCGCCGCCCAGCCGGTGCGGCTGATTTGGGGCGTCGGCGCGGCCGGGCAGGAGGCGCTGGCCCGCGCCGGCATCCGCACCATCGCCGATCTTCTGCGCTGGGACCGCAAGGACCTCGGCCAGCGCTTCGGGCAGATGGGCGACCGCCTTTGGCACCTCGCCCGTGGCGAGGATAACCGCCGCGTCACCCGCGACGCCGCCCTGAAGTCGATCTCCAACGAGACCACATTCCCCGAGGACACCGCCGACCGCGACCTGCTCGACGGCCACCTCTGGCGGCTGGCCGAGAAAACCTCCGACCGCGCCAAGGCCCGCGACCTCGCCGGCCGCACGGTGACGCTGAAGCTCAGGCGGGCGAGCTTCACGCTCCTCACCCGCCGCCATTCGCTGCGCGAGCCCACCCAGATGGCCGACACGCTCTACCGCACCGCGCGAGAGCTTCTGGCCCAGGTCACGGAACCCGGGCCCTTCCGCCTGATTGGTGTCGGTCTCTCCGATCTCTGCCCCGCCGACCATGCCGACCGCACCCCGGACCTCCTCGACCCGGACGCCGCCCGGCGCCAGAAGGCCGAACGGGCCGCAGATGCCATCCGCCGCAAGTTCGGCCCCGAGTCGATCCTGAAGGGCCGCGCGCTGCGGTGACCGCCGCGGGGGCTTCGCGCCCCCGCACCCCGCGGGATATTTGGAGACAGGAAAGCCAAAGGTCCCTCGCGCCGGGCGCCGATCCGCGCTATCCCCCGGCGATGACAGACGCGCTCGACATTTTCCTCGCCACCGCCCCCGGGCTCGAGGCCACGCTCGCCGAGGAGGCGCGCGAGGCCGGCTTCGCCGACCCGACCCCGGTTCCCGGCGGCGTCACCACGCGCGGGGACTGGCCAGAGGTCTGGCGCGCCAACCTCGTGCTGCGCGGCGCCTCGCGGGTGCTGGTGCGCATCGGCGGCTTCCGCGCGCTGCACCTCGCCCAGCTCGACAAGCGCGCGCGAAAATTCCCCTGGGCCGAAACCCTCCGCCCCGACGTCGCGGTGAAGGTCGAAGCCACCTGCCGCGCCTCGAAGATCTACCACGCCGGCGCGGCGGCCCAGCGTATCTCCCGCGCCATCGCCGAGACGCTCGGCGCCCCGATCGCCAAGCCCGGCGAGGACACCCCGGCCCTGCGCCTCCTCGCCCGGATCGAGGATGACCTCGTCACCTTCTCGCTCGACACCTCCGGCGCGCCGCTGCACCAGCGCGGCCACAAGCTGGAGGTCGGCAAGGCGCCGATGCGCGAAACTCTCGCCGCGCTCTTCCTGCGGCAATGCGGCTATACGGGGACAGAGCCCGTGGTGGACCCGATGTGCGGCTCCGGCACCTTCATTCTCGAGGCGGCAGAGATCGCCCTCGGCCTCGCCCCCGGCCGCGGCCGCCCCTTCGCCTTCGAGGAGTTCGCGAGCTTCGACGCGAAAGCCTGGGCCGCCCTCCGCACCCCCGCTGCGCCCCGCACGACCGGCCTCCTCTTCCACGGCTCCGACCGCGACCAGGGCGTGATCCGCGCGGCGGAGGCCAACGCCGCCCGCGCGGGCCTGAGCGAGGTCACCCGCTTCACCCGCCAGCCCGCCTCCGAGTTGACGCCGCCCGAGGGCCCGCCCGGCCTCGTCATCGTCAACCCGCCCTACGGCGCCCGGATCGGCGAGAAGAAACCGCTCTTCGCGCTCTACGGCAGCCTCGGCCGCACGCTGACGGAGCGGTTCTCCGGCTGGCGCGCCGCCATCGTCACCTCCGAGCCGCAACTCGCCCATGCCACCGGCCTGCCCTTCCTGCCCGCCGGGCCGCCGATCCCGCATGGCGGGCTGAAGATCCGGCTTTACCAGACCAAGCCGCTTCCCTGACGCATCCCCCGTTCCCGCCGCGCCGCATCCATCCTATCTTCCCCCCATGCCCGCGCTGCCGCCCTCCCTCGACACCTGGTTCGCCGCCCGCGGCTGGAGCCTGCATCCCCATCAGCGCGAGATGCTCGACCGCGCCGCCGACCCCGCGCTCCTCCTCATCGCGCCGACCGGGGGCGGCAAGACGCTGGCCGGGTTCCTGCCGACGCTCGCCGAACTCGCCCCCGGCACCCACAAGGGCCTCCACACCCTCTACATCTCGCCGCTGAAGGCGCTCGCCGCCGACATCCGCCGCAACCTCACCCGCCCGGTGGAGGAGACCGGCCTGCCAATCCGGATCGAGGACCGCACAGGCGACACCTCCTACACCAAACGCCGCCGCCAGCGGGCCGATCCACCGCATATCCTGCTGACCACGCCCGAAAGCCTCGCGCTGCTGCTGACCTACGAGGACGCCCCGCGCATCTTCGCCGGCCTCTCCCGCGTCATCGTCGACGAGATCCACGCGCTGGCGGAATCGAAGCGCGGCGACCAGCTGATGCTGTCCCTCGCCCGCCTCTCCCGCCTCGCCCCCGGCCTCCGCCGCGTCGGCCTCTCGGCGACGGTAGAGGACCCGGCCGCCATCGCCCGCTTCCTCGCCCGCCACCCGGAGCCCTGCGCCGTCCTTCAGGCCGATCCCGGCCCCGACCCCGACATCGCCATGCTCCAAACCCTCGCCCCGCCCCCCTGGGCCGGCGGCGGCGGCCGCTACGCGATCCCGGAGGTGCTGGCCCAGGTCAAGGCACACCGAACCACGCTGATCTTCCACAACACCCGCGCCCAGGCGGAGATCTTCTTCCGCGAGCTCTGGCTGGCCAATACCGAGAACCTCCCCATCGGCATCCACCACGGCTCCCTCGCCCGCGAACAGCGCGAACGGGTGGAACAGGCGATGGTTGAAGGCAAGCTCCGCGCCGTCGTCTGCACCGGCTCGCTCGACCTCGGGATCGACTGGGGCGACGTGGATCTCGTCATCCAGGTCGGCGCGCCGAAGAACGTCAAGCGGCTGGTCCAGCGCATTGGCCGCGCCAACCACCGCTACAACGCGCCCTCCAAGGCCCTCCTCGTCCCCGCCAACCGCTTCGAGATCGTCGAATGCACGGCGGCGCTGGAGGCCGTCCGCGCCCATGACCTCGACGGCGACCCGCGCGGCCCCGGCCCACGGGACGTCCTCTGCCAGCACATCCTTGCCACGGCCGCCGCCGGCCCCTTCGACGCGGGCACGCTTTATGCCGAGGTCACCTCCGCCGGCGCCTATAGCGCCCTAACCCGGGCGGAGTTCTACGCCTGCCTCGACTTCGCCGCCACCGGCGGCTACGCGCTGAAAGCCTATGACCGCTACCAGCGCCTCGTCCTGAAATCCGGCCTCTGGCAGCTCCGCGACCCCCGCACCGCCGCCCAGATTCGCCTCAACCTTGGCACCATCATCGACTCCGAGACCCTCGGCGTCCGCCTCCGCGGCCGTGGTGCGCCGCTGGGCGAGGTCGAGGAATATTTCGCCTCCACCCTCACCCCCGGCGACACCTTCCTGATGGGCGGCGAGGTGGTGCGCTACGAAGGCCTGCGCGAGATGAC
Organism: Solirhodobacter olei; assembly: GCF_004010155.1. Classification (GTDB taxonomy): domain Bacteria; phylum Pseudomonadota; class Alphaproteobacteria; order Rhodobacterales; family Rhodobacteraceae; genus Solirhodobacter; species Solirhodobacter olei. The sequence continues at coordinate 60,918 of NZ_RRYH01000008.1, forward strand.
GGTCGAGGTCTCCCGCGCCCCAGGCCGCACGCCCAAGGTCGCGGTCTTCTCCGGCAGCAAGTTCTCCACCTCCACCCAGCTTTCGCACCGCATCCTCGACCTCTTCCGCCAGCCAGACTGGCCCGAGCTCCCGGCTCACACCGCCCATTGGCTGGCGCTCCAGCGCGAGGTCTCGCGCCTGCCCGAACGCGACCGGCTGCTGATCGAGACCTTTCCGCATGACGGCCGCGCCCATCTCTGCCTCTACGGCTTCGCGGGCCGCGCCGCGCAGCAGACGCTCGGCCTGCTGCTGACCAAGCGGATGGAGGACGAGGGCCTGCACCCGCTGGGCTTCGTCGCCACCGATTACGCCACCCTCATCTGGGGGCTGGACGAGGTGACGGACCCCGCGCCCCTCCTCGACCCGGCAGCCCTCCGCGAAGGCCTCGACACCTGGCTCGCCGGCAACGCGGTGATGAAGCGCACCTTCCGCGCCTCGGCGATCATCGCGGGCCTGATCGACCGCAACACGCCGGGCCGCCGCAAGACCGGGCGGCAGGCGACCTTCTCGTCGGACATCCTCTACGACACGCTGCGCAAATACGACCCCGGCCACCTGCTCCTCGACATCACGCGGGAAGAGGCCCTGCGCGGCCTCGTCTCCTTCGGCCGGATCGAGGAGATGCTTTCCCGCATCGCCAGCCAGAACGACGGCGGCATCGACCACGCCCGCCTCGACCGCGTCACGCCGCTCGCGGCACCCCTCCTCCTCGAACACGGCCGCGTCCCGGTCGAGGGCGCGGCGCGCGAGCGGCTGGTGGCCGAGGCCGCCGAAAGCCTCCTCGCCGCCGCCGGCCTCGCAGAGGCGGACTTGCAGCCCTCCGCGCCGATGGGCTAGCGAGGGGCATGCGGGATGGGCCGGCGATGAGCGACAGTCACTTCGAGGAAGGCGCGCGGGTGGCGGTTCTGACGCTGCAACCGCTCGACCGCCTGCTCGACTACCGCGCGCCGGAAGGCGGCTGCTTCACCGGCGCCTATGTCGAGGTGCCGCTCGGCCCCCGCCGCGTGCTGGGAGTGGTCTGGGGACCGGGCGAGGGCAGCTTCGATGCCGCAAAGCTCCGCCCCGTCACCCGCGTCCTCGACGCCGCACCGATGCGCGAGGAGATGCGGGATTTCCTCGCCCGCGCCGCCGAATACACGCTCACGCCGATGCATGCGATGCTGCGCCTCGCCACCCGCGCCCCGGGTCTCGGCGACACCCCCGCCATGCGCCGCATCTACCGCCTGGGCCAGGCCGAGCCGGAACGCATGACCGACGCCCGCCGCCGCGTGCTGGAGGTGCTGCGCGACCACGGCGGCCTCGCCTTCACCCTGGGCGAGCTGGCCGAGCAGGCCGGCGTAACCCCCTCTGTGGTCAAGGGCCTCGTGACGCAGGGCGCCGTGGCGGAGGAGGAAGCCCCCCGCGACCTCCCCTACCCCCGGCTCGACCCCGAGCTTCCGGGCTCCGACCTCTCCCCCGATCAGGCCACCGCCGCCCGCGCCCTGCGCGAGGCCATCGCGTCCCGCGCCTATGGCACGACGCTGCTGAAAGGCGTCACCGGCTCGGGCAAGACCGAGGTCTACCTCGAAGCCGTCGCCGAATGCCTGCAACATGGCCGGCAGGCCCTCGTGCTTCTCCCCGAGATCGCGCTGACGGCGGGCTTCCTCGCCCGCGTCGAGGACCGCTTCGGCGCGCGCCCCGCCGAATGGCATTCCGGCATCACCGTCACCGAGCGCCGCCGCCTCTGGCGCATGGTCGGCGAGGGCGGCGCGTCGCTGGTGGTCGGCGCCCGCTCCGCGCTCTTCCTGCCGTTCCGCGACCTCGGGCTGATCGTCGTCGACGAGGAACACGACACCTCCTACAAGCAGGAGGACGGGGTGCTCTACAATGCCCGCGACATGGCGGTGCTGCGCGCCTCCATCCTCGGCGCGCAGGTCGTGCTGGCCTCCGCCACCCCCTCGCTCGAGACCTGGGTGAACGCCGATACCGGCAAGTACCGCCGCCTCGACCTGCCCGCCCGCTTCGGCGCGGCGGAACTGCCCGAGATGCGCGCCATCGACATGCGGGCGGAGACCTTGCCGCCCAGCCGCTGGATCTCGCCCACGCTCGCGGGCGCGGTGACGGCGCGCCTCCAGGCCGGCGAGCAGTCGCTCCTGTTCCTGAACCGCCGCGGCTACGCGCCCGTCACCGTCTGCCGCGCCTGCGGCCACCAGATCGGCTGCGACAACTGCGACGCCCGCATGGTGGAGCACCGCTTCCTCAAGCGCCTCGTCTGTCACCAGTGCGGCGAGACGAAGCCGATGCCCACCGCCTGCCCCTCCTGCGGGGTGGAAGGCAAGCTCGCCGCCGTCGGCCCGGGCGTGGAACGCCTGGCCGAGGAGGTGGGCGAGGTCTTCCCCGACGCCCGCGTCGCGGTGCTGTCCTCGGACCTCTTCGGCACCGCCCGGGCGCTGCGCGACCAGATCGAGGCGATTGCCGAGGGCGCGGCCGATATCATCATCGGCACCCAGATCGTCGCCAAGGGCCACAATTTCCCCAACCTGACGCTGGTCGGCGTGATCGACGCCGACCTCGGCCTGCAGGGCTCCGACCTGCGCGCAGCCGAACGCACGTTCCAGACCATGCGACAGGTCGCCGGCCGCGCGGGCCGGGCGGAGAAACGCGGCCTCGCGCTCCTGCAGACGTGCCAGCCCGACCACGCGGTGATCCGCGCCATCCTCTCGGGCGACGAGGAGGGCTTCTGGCGCGCCGAGGCAGAGGAGCGCCGCGCCGCTGGCATGCCCCCCTACGGCCGGATGGCCGGGATCGTCCTCTCCTCGCCCAATGTCCAATCGGTCTTCGACTTCGGCGCAGCCCTCGCCCGCGCCGACGCGCCGCTCCGCGCGATCGGCGCCCATGTCTACGGCCCGGCGGCGGCGCCGATCGCAAGGATCCGCGGCCGCCACCGCGTCCGCCTCCTCGTGAAGGCGGAAAAGACCGTACCCCTGCAGGCAGCCCTCGCCCGCTGGGTCGGCCAGCTCAAGCCCCCGAACGACCTGCGCATGGCGATAGACATCGACCCGCAAAGCTTCCTCTGAAGAGGGTCAGCTTCCGTCCGCGGGTGGGCGCTGGCCCAGCGAGCTGCGCTCGCTGTTTCGGGCCAAAGGACCGCGGTCGCCACGACGATCCCCCTTGCCAAACCGCCCCGAAAGGCTCATCGAACGAAGCATGAACAGCTACAGCTTCACCCTCGCCGGCGCGGCGCTCACGCTTCTGCCCAGTGGCGCGCTCCTCTGGTCCGCCGAGGCGATGTTGGTGGTCTCCGATCTCCACCTCGGCAAGTCAGAGCGTTTCGCCCGGCGCACGGGGACCCTGCTGCCGCCCTACGAGACGCGCGAGACGCTGGCGCGCCTCGACGCCGATATCCAGGCGACCGCCCCCCGCACCGTCCTCTGCCTAGGCGACAGCTTCGACGATGCGGAGGCCGCCGCCGCGCTGGCAGAGGAGGATCTTTCCTGGCTCACCCGGCTGATGGCCGGGCGCAGCTGGCTCTGGATCGAGGGCAACCACGACCCGGGCCCGCTGGCGCTCGGCGGCAGCCACCTGGCCCAGCACCGCGCCGGGCCCCTCACCTTCCGCCATATCGCCGAACCGGGCGCAGAGGCCGAGATCTCCGGCCATTACCACCCCAAGGCCCGCCTCGCCGCGCGCGGCGAAAGCCTGACCCGGCCCTGCCTGCTGCATGACGCGGCCCGCGCGATCCTTCCGGCCTACGGCGCCTATACCGGCGGCCTCTCCTGCGCCGATCCGGTCCTCCTGTCGCTGATGCGCGAGGACGCCCGCGCGGTCCTGCTCGGCGCCCCGCCGCGGGCCGTGCCGCTCATCTCGCTCAGCGGCAGGCCGAGGGCCAGCACCTCCTCGCGGTAGCTCCGGCTCACCGGCACCAGCCGCCCGTTCTTCAGCCGAAGGAACAGCCGCGCCGCCTGCCGCTCCAGCCCCGCCATCGCCGAGCGCGCCACCCAATGCGAGCGGTGGACCCGCATCCCCTCGGTCGCGCCCAGCTCGTCCAGCGCATCGGCGAACCGCATCAGCAGGCTCGCCTCGCCGCGGTCCGTGGTCACCTCGACGTAATGGTCACGGACCGAAAGCGCGACCAGACCGCCCCGCAGGCCGGGATCCAGCCGCTGAACCAGTCGCGGCGGCTCCGGCACAGGCTCGGGCACTGGCTCGGGTTCTGCCAGCGGCTGCGGCACCGCCGGCGCGGGCCCGGCGTCCCTCTGCTCCTGCGCCACGGCCCAGATCGCCGTTTCCAGGATCGAGCAGAGGAAGAGCACCAGCCAGAGCGTGATCAGCGGCAGTCCGCGACTGGCCGCCCCGCTCATCACCATCGCATGGAACAGCCGCACCATCGGGGTGAAGACCGTGGCGAAGCCGATCGAGCCTACCACCCCGCGCGTCCACATGTGCGGCCCTGTCAGCCAGCGCCGCACGCCCGGCCGGCCCGGCCGCGGCACCAGCACGGCGGCCCCGAAGACGCAGGCCCAGAACACAAGCCGACCCGAGATCGGCATCTCTACGTAGGTGCCGAAGGGTCCCGCCAGTGCGATGGTCAGTGAAGCGACGGCCCAGATCGCAAGGGTACGGGGCCGGAACGCTTCGCTCAACCATGAGTAAATGTCAAACAGACGCAAGGCGTTAACTTACACTTTGTCCGGGTGCCTGCCTTCGCAGATACCAACCGCAGCCGGGCCGGACAAGCGCATCTTCGCCTTTAGCGAATGATTTGTTCAATCAGGGCGTGAGTCCCGCCGGCTCGGGCAAGCCCTTGGCCCGGCAGCAGGCCGTCAGCGTGTTCGCCAGGAGGCAGGCGATGGTCATCGGGCCCACCCCGCCGGGCACCGGCGTGATCGCCCCCGCCACCTCGGAGGCCGAGGCGAAATCCACGTCGCCCACCAGCCGGCTCTTGCCCTCGCCCTTCTCCGGCGCGTCGATGCGGTTGATGCCGACATCGATCACGGTGGCGCCCGGCTTGATCCAGTCGCCCTTCACCATCTCCGGCCGCCCGACCGCGGCGACGAGGATATCCGCCCCCCGGCAGACCGCCGGCAGGTCCTTGGTGCGCGAATGCGCGATCGTCACGGTGCAGCTGTCGCCAAGCAGCAGCTGCGCCATCGGTTTTCCGACGATGTTCGACCGGCCGACGACGACCGCATTCAGGCCCGCAAGCTTGCCCAGCCGGTCGCGCAGCAGCATCAGGCAGCCGAGAGGGGTGCAGGGAACCATGCTCTTCTGCCCGGTCCCGAGCAGGCCGACGTTGGAGATGTGGAACCCGTCCACGTCCTTCGCCGGGTCGATGGTATTGATCACCAGCTCGGCGTTCATATGGGCGGGCAGCGGCAGCTGCACCAGGATCCCGTGCACGTCGTCATCGGCGTTCAGCTTGCGCACCAGCGCCAGCAGATCGGCTTCCGAGGTCTCCACCGGCAGCTTGTGCTCGAAGCTCGCCATGCCGGCCTCGACCGTCTGCTTGCCCTTGGAGCGGACATAGACCTGGCTCGCCGGATCCTCGCCCACCAGCACCACCGCAAGACCCGGGGTGATCCCGTGATCTGCCTTCAGCCGCTCCACATGGGCCGCCACCTGCTCGCGCACCCGCGCCGCGAAGGCCTTCCCGTCAATGATCTCCGCCGTCATGTCAAATCCCCCTCATTCCGCGGCCCGGTAGGCCTCGCGGTAATGCTCCATCTGCATCCGCGCGGCGAGCACGGCGTTCTTCATCAGCGTCGCGACCGTCACCGGCCCGACCCCGCCCGGAACCGGCGTGATCCAGCCCGCCACCTCGGCGCAGCTGTCGAAATCGGCGTCGCCCACGGTCTTCGGCCCGTCCGGCCCCTCGATCCGGTTGATGCCGATGTCGATCAGCGCCGCCCCCGGCTTCAGCATCTCCCCGGTCACCAGCCCCGGCCGGCCCGCCGCCACGAAGACCGCGTCCGCCTGCCGCGAATGGACCGAGACCTGCCGCGTCATGTGATGGCAGACCGTCACCGTCGCTCCGAGCCCCATCATCAGGAAGGCGATCGGCTTGCCGACGATCTCGCTGTGGCCGATCACGGTCACGTCGAGCCCCTCGATCTTCAGCGGCAGCGTCTTCAGGATCTCGACGGAGGCGACCGCGGTGCAGGGCCCAAGTGCGAGGTCGTTGTAGACGATGTTCCCGATCGAGGCCGGGTGCATCCCCTCCACGTCCTTCAGCGGGTGGACCGCGCGCTGCAGCGCCTTCACGGGGATATGCTGCGGCAGCGGCCGCTGGATGATGATGCCGTTCACGCGCGGATCGGCATTCAGCCCCTGCAGCACGCCGGTCAGCTGCTCCAGGCTGATCGTGTCGGGATAGTTCCGCGCCTCGAAGCCGACACCGGCGCGCTCTGCCTGCCGGCTCTGGTTGCGGACGTAAAGCTCGGCGGCCGCCACGTCGCCGACCGAGATCGAGACCAGGCGCGGCGCCCAGCCCTCGTTCGTCAGCGCCGCCGCCTCTACCCGCGTCGCCGCAAGCATCCGTGCGGCGATAGCCTTGCCGTCAATGACCGTCGCGCTCATGCCGCATTCCCTTCCGGGGCCGAGGCCCCCAGTTCCACTTCCTCGCGCGCGATCGACCATTCGATCAGCGCCCGCCAGACCGTTTCGGCAAGCTCGGGGTCCAGCCCCGCGTCGCCCGCCGCCTCGCGCACGTTGGCCACCACCGCCTCGACCCGGGGCGTGATGCGTGCCTGCATCCCCTCGCGCGGCTTCAGCGCGACAGCCCGGTCGATCATCGCCGCCCGCCGTGCGAGCTGACCGACGATCGCGCGGTCCAGGGTGTCGATCTCGGCCCTGAGCTCTGCCATCGTGCCGATGGTCTCAAGATCTCTCATCGCGTGTCTCCTGTCCGGCCGCGCACGCCCGCACGCGCCCCGGATCTGCCGGAGAAGAGAGGGGACCGCAACCCTTCGGCAGCGGCCCCCCGTGTTGCTCTGACCTCAGAACAGGCCCTCGACGAAGCCCTCGTCGTCGATCCGGATGACCTCCGCGGCCGGCTGGCGCGGCAGGCCCGGCATGGTCATGATCTCGCCGCAGATCGCGACGATGAACCCGGCCCCGGCCGACAGCCGCACCTCGCGCACCGGCACCGAATGGCCCGTCGGCGCGCCGCGCAGGTTCGGATCGGTGGAGAAGCTGTACTGGGTCTTGGCCATGCAGACCGGCAGGTTGCCGTAGCCCTCGTCCTCCCAGGCCTTCAGCTGGGCGCGGACCGACTTGTCGGCCAGCACCTCGTCGGCGTGGTAGATGCGCTTGGCGATGGTCTCGATCTTCTGGAACAGGCCCATCTCGTCGGGATAGATCGGCGAGAAATTGGCGCTGCCGCTCTCGGCAAGTTGAACCACCTTCTTGGCCAGGTCCTCGATCCCGGCGGAGCCCTGCGCCCAATGCTTGCAGAGGATCGCCTCGGCGCCCTGGCTCGCGACGTAATCCTTCACCGCCTGCACTTCGGCCTCGGTGTCGGTGACGAAGTGGTTGATGGCGACGACGACCGGCACGCCGAAGCTCTTCACGTTGGCGATGTGACGGCCGAGGTTGGGGCAGCCCTTCTTGACCGCCTCGATGTTCTCGGTGCCGAGGTCCGCCTTCGCCACGCCCCCGTTCATCTTCATCGCGCGGACGGTGGCGACGATCACGGCTGCGTCGGGCTTCAGCCCGGCCTTGCGGCACTTGATGTCGAAGAACTTCTCGGCGCCCAGGTCGGCGCCGAAGCCGGCTTCGGTCACGACGTAGTCGGCCAGCCGCAGCGCGGTGTTCGTCGCGATGACGGAGTTGCAGCCATGCGCGATGTTGGCGAACGGGCCGCCGTGGACGAAGGCGGGGTTGTTCTCCAGCGTCTGCACCAGGTTCGGCTGCATCGCGTCCTTCAGCAGCACGGTCATCGCGCCATCGGCCTTGATGTCGCGGCAGTAGACCGGGGTCTTGTCGCGGCGGTAGGCCACGACGATGTCGCCCAGCCGCTTCTGCAGATCGTCGAGGTCATTGGCGAGGCAGAGGATCGCCATGACTTCCGAGGCCACCGTGATGTCGAAGCCGGTCTGGCGCGGGAAACCGTTCGCCACGCCGCCGAGGTTCACCACGATGTCGCGCAGCGCGCGGTCGTTCATGTCCATCACCCGGCGCCAGACGATGCGGCGCGCGTCGATCTCCAGCTCGTTGCCCCAGTAGATGTGGTTGTCGATCATCGCCGAGAGCAGGTTGTGCGCCGAGGTGATCGCGTGGAAGTCGCCGGTGAAGTGGAGGTTCATCTCCTCCATCGGCACGACCTGGGCCATGCCGCCGCCCGCCGCGCCGCCCTTCATCCCGAAGTTCGGACCCAGCGAGGCCTCGCGGATACAGATCATCGCCTTCTTGCCGATCCGGTTCAGACCGTCGCCGAGGCCGACCGTCGTCGTGGTCTTGCCCTCGCCCGCGGGCGTCGGGTTGATCGCGGTGACGAGAACCAGCTTGCCGGTCTTCTTTCCTTCCAGCGACTTGATGAACTCCTGGCCGACCTTCGCCTTGTCATGGCCGTAGGGCAGCAGGTGCTCGTCCGGAATACCAAGCTTCGCGCCGATCTCCTGGATCGGCTTCTTCTTGGCTTCGCGGGCAATTTCGATATCGGTTTTCACGGCCATTTCCATCTCCCTGCCGCCCGGCGCCATTGGCGTTCGGGCCCTGAACTGCCCCGGCTATACCGGCCCGTCCGGTGACGGGGAGGGGCGATTCCGACCCGTTCCGCTCCAAATTCGCCAGAGCCGGTTTCCGATCCGACACCGGCGCATCTGATGGAAGATTTATTCCGACAACAGAATTTTTATTCTGCCGCCTGGCGCGCCCCACGCGCCTCGCCGATATACGCCCAGGCGGGCTGATCCGGCACGAAAAGCCGCAGTTGGTCGCCGATTTGCAGCCGCCCCTCGCGCTCCACCCAGGCGGTGATGCCGCGCCGGCCTGCGGCCGCGGGCTTGAAGGCGCGCCCCTTGCCCGGGCGGGCGGCCTCGATCACCTTCGCGGGAAGCTGGCAGGGCCGGTTCTCCATGTCGACGACCAGCGTCACCCCGTCCGGCCCCTGCAGCCGCGCCGAGGGCGGCAGGTGCGAAAGGTCCGGCATCCCCTCGACCACCACCGTCGCGCCCAGCCAGGCCGGGTCGATCGCGTCGAGTTCCATCGCCGCCGCGATCGCGGCAAGGTCCTCGGCCGAAACCACGGTGAGCTGCCGCGTATTGCGGATCGACGTGTCGCGAGGATAGAGCGCCGCGACGCGCGAGCAGGCCGGGCGCGTCAGCCCGCCATGCGCCTCTCCCACGGGGCCGTCAAAGCCCAGCTCCAGCCTCTCGACCGGGGCAGAGGCCAAGGCCGCGTCCCTGTCGGCCACGGTGCCAAGCCAGGTGACGGTGGCGGCGAAGCGGGTCGGGATCAGCGCGGGCATCAGTCGGGCACCCTCAGCGTGAAGAACGTGCGGCGGAACGGGAAGAGCGCGCCGCCGTCCGGCAGCAGCGGATAGGCGACGGAAAGCGCCTCGTCATAGGCGGCCGTGAACGCCGCGGCCTCGGCAGGCTCGAGCCGCTCCAGGAACGGCCGCATCGCAGTCGACTCCGTGAAGCGCCGCACCGGATGCGCGCCCTCGGTGGGGGCGAGGCGCTGGACGTATTCCGTCTCCCAGGCCGTGACCTCGCCGAGCGGCGAGAGCATCCGCCAGTACCCCTCCGCCGGCAGCACCGGCGCCTGCCAGCCGCTGAAGTCGAAACGATCGGGATGGCGCGAGGTGGCGATGTCGCGCAGGAAGCGGTGCGAGGGGGCACCGTATTGCCGGGGCATCTGCACCGCCAGCACGCCTCCCGGGGCAAGGTAGCCTGCCAGCCGCGTCATCAGGGCCTCATGCGCGCCGAGCCAGTGCAGCGCGGCGTTGGAGAAGATCAGCGCCGGCGCGTGGCGCGGCGCCCAATGGGTGATATCCGCCTCCACCAGCACGTCGTATCGCCCGGTCTCCGCCGCCTTGGCGAGCATGGCCGGCGAATTGTCCACCCCGATCAGCGCGTGCGACGAGAACCGGCTCCCGAGCGTCTCCGCCACCGGCCCGTTGCCGCAGCCGAGATCGATCACAGCCCCTTCGGGCAGACCATGGACCTGGGCGGCAAGGTCGCGCGCCGGGCGCAGGCGAAGATCGGCGAAGCGGGCATAGCGCTCCGGGTTCCAATCGAACGAATTCTCGGACATGGCAGCCTCCCCCTCAAGCGCCGCGCGCACTATCGCAGCCCGGGCGGAGAGGTCAACGGGGGAGCAGGATCAACGACCGCCCCCTGCCCGAAACAGCGGGGCGCGAGCCCCGCCGGGCCAGCGCCCGTCCGCCCCCGTCGCACCTTTGGTGCGCCACGAAACATCGGCACGCCTTCGGCGTGACGGCGGGCGCTATTGGTGAGGTCCCGCCCCGGCACGACGAAGGGGTTCTTTACGCCATAAACGGACAGACCCCAGCCGCAGCCAGCTCCCACCCGCGGACGCTCCCTTGCCCTCTTCCCCGCCCGGATCGGTACCTGCGCATTCATTGCGCACCTTGCCCCCGAAATGAAAAAGGCGGGCCCGAAGGCCCGCCCCCTGCCCCGCCGCTCAGGTCAGCGGCTCGGGCTCCATTCCGCCCTCCGCCTTCGGCGGCTTGGGCTTGGTCTTCGGGATCGTCGTCAGGCTCGGAGAGCCCGGCGCATTGTTCTCGTCGTCGCCGCGCCCCAGGGGCTCGCCGCGGATCACGCGGCCGATCTCCGGCCCGGTCAGCGTCTCGTATTCCAGCAGCCCCTGCGCCAGCCGCTCCAGATCCTCGGCCTTGTCGGTCAGGATCTGCTTGGCCCGCGCATAGCCTTCCTCGACGATCTTGCGCACTTCCTCGTCGATCAGCTCCATCGTCTCGGGCGAATGCGCCGCCCCGCCAGAGTAGCTGCCCAGGTAGCTCTGCTGCTCATTGGCATAGTCGATGTTGCCCAGCCGGTCGGCAAAACCGAACTGCGTCACCATCGCCCGCGCGATCTTGGTCACCTGCTGGATGTCCGAGGCCGCGCCCGAGGTCACGTTTTCCTTGCCGAAGATCAGCTCCTCGGCAACCTTGCCGCCCATCGCCATGGCGATCTTCGACTTGTACTTGGTGTAGGTGACCGAAAGCTGGTCCCGCTCCGGCAGGCTGAGCACGAGGCCCAGCGCCCGGCCGCGCGGAATGATCGTCGCCTTGTGGATCGGGTCGTGCTGCGGAACGTTGAGGCCGACGATCGCGTGCCCCGCCTCGTGATAGGCGGTCAGCTTCTTCTCGTCCTCGGTCATCACCATGGAACGGCGCTCCGCCCCCATCATGACCTTGTCCTTCGCGCTCTCGAAATCCTCCATCGTCACGAAGCGCCGCCCGACCCGCGCGGCCATCAGCGCCGCCTCGTTGACAAGGTTCGCGAGGTCGGCCCCCGAGAAGCCCGGCGTGCCGCGCGCGATGATGCGCAGGTCGACGTCCGGCCCCAGCGGCACCTTGCGCGCATGCACGGACAGGATCTTCTCGCGGCCCTTGATATCGGGGTTCGGCACCTGGATCTGCCGGTCGAAGCGGCCGGGGCGCAGCAGCGCCGGGTCCAGAACGTCCGGCCGGTTGGTCGCGGCGACGATGATGATCCCCTCGTTCGCCTCGAACCCGTCCATCTCGACCAGAAGCTGGTTCAGCGTCTGCTCGCGCTCGTCGTTGCCGCCGCCGTAGCCCACGCCACGCGACCGCCCGACGGCGTCGATCTCGTCGATGAACACGATGCAGGGCGCGTTCTTCTTGGCCTGCTCGAACATGTCGCGCACGCGGCTTGCGCCGACGCCCACGAACATCTCGACGAAATCCGAACCCGAAATCGTGAAGAACGGAACGCCCGCTTCGCCCGCGATGGCGCGCGCCAGAAGCGTCTTACCGGTGCCGGGCGGGCCGACGAGCAGCGCGCCCTTCGGGATCTTGCCACCGAGGCGAGAGAACTTCTGCGGGTTTCGAAGGAACTCGACGATCTCCTCCAGCTCCTCTTTCGCCTCGTCGATGCCCGCCACGTCGTCAAAGGTCACGCGGCCCTGTTTCTCTGTCAGAAGCTTGGCCCGTGACTTGCCGAAGCCCATGGCCCCGCCTTTGCCGCCCCCCTGCATCCGGTTCATGAAGAACAGCCAGATCCCGATCAGCACGATGAACGGCAGCCATACGCCGAGGAGCGACATGAAGCCCGACTGTTCCTGGGGCTTTGCATCCACGATCACATGCTTGGCCAGCAGCTTGTCGGTGACGTTCTCGCCCTGCGGCTTGATCGTCATGTATTGCGAGCCGTCCTTGCCGCGCACCATCACCCGCTCGCCATCGAGCGTGACGCTGGACACATCGCCAGCGTCGAGCTTCTGGATGAAATCCGAATAGGCGACGGTCCGGGTGGCCATCGTCGTTTCCGAACCGCTGAACAGGTTGAAGAGTGCCAGGATCAGAAGAAACAGAACGACCCAGAATGCGATATTACGCGCGTTGCCCACGGGGCTCCTCCTTACAGGCGACAGACGGGATCACTCCCGCACGGGCCGCCGTTATGCTTGCCTCTAAAATAGAGATTAGTCCGGGGCGTTCAATGCGATAAAATCGTGGAGAAATAGTCTTCGCCTCCCCGCGCCAGTTCTGCACGCCATCCCAAGGCCTTGCCGGCCAGCGGCGCGGCGACCAGCGCACCCTCCCGCCAGATCGCCGGCGCGGACAGAAGGCTCGCCCGCGGCAGACCCGCCTCCCGCCAGTCTGGGCAGAGCACGATCCCCGCCTCGCCCAGCGCGCCCACTTCGAGGCCCGAAAGGTCGGTCTCCTCCGGTGCCACGACCCGCCAGCGCCGGTCCCACAGCGCGCCGGGCGCCGACCGCAATTCCTTGACCGCCTGCAGCTCGCGGCAGATTCGCAGCGTGCCCCCCTTGCGGAGGATCTGGCAGCCGTGCAGCGTCATCTCGCGGCCCGCCTCGATCGCGCGCAGCCCCTCGGCCAGGCTCTCGTGCCGCGGGCCGTAATCGGCCGAGGCGACCCAGCTCAGCGCATGGCTCAGAAGCCGGCGCTTCAGCTCGGCGGGAAGGGCAAGAAGGCCCTCGCGCGCCATCACCACGTCGCCCGCCTCCACCACGGCGATCCGGCGCGCCGCCGCCTGGGCCGCAAGCTCCAGCGCTTCCCGCGCCTCGCCAAGGCGTTGCGTGGTGGCCAGAAGCGCCGCGGCATCTATGCCGAGGGGTGCCAGCGCCTCAATCACCTGCCGCACCTGCACCCGCAGGAAACGCGGATCGGCGTTGGAGGGGTCCTCGACCCAGCCATGCCCGCCCGCGCGCAGATAGTCGCGCAGCTCCTCGCGGCCCGCGCCAAGAAGCGGGCGCACCCAGTCCACGCCCCCGGCGCGCCGCCGCGCGGCCATTGCCGAAAGCCCGTCGACGCCCGCGCCGCGGGCTAGCCGCATCACGAAGGTCTCGGCCTGATCGTCGGCGGTATGGGCCAGCGCCACGGCGTCGAGGCCCTCATCCAGCGCCCAGTCGGCCAGAAGCCGGTAGCGCGCCCGCCGCGCCTTGTCCTGCAGGTTTCCGCTTCCGTCCCAGCCCGACCAGGTCAGGGTGCGATGGGCCACGCCCATCCCCTCGCAGACCTCGGCCACCATCGCCGCCTCCGCCCGCGCCGCGGGCCTCAGGCCGTGATCCACCGTCGCCGCGCTGACCGAGGCGCCCCCGGCCCGCGCCCAGCCGCGCGCCAGATGCAGCAGCGCCATCGAATCCCCGCCGCCGGAAACGGCAACGCCCAGCCGGTTGATCCGGCCGGGCGGCAGGGCAGCCTTCATCAGGGCGGCAAGCCGGTCCCCCTTGCCCGTCGGCCCGTCCACCGTCACTTACACCCGAGCGACTGCATCGCCTGCGCGGCATCCACCACCGCGCCCGAGCTCGGGTAGCGGACCGAGACCTGTCCCAGCGTCGTGCAGGCGTCCTTGGTCTGGCCCAGCTTGCCGAGGCTGACACCCAGCTTGGTCAGCGCATCGGGCGCCTTCGGGCCCTTGGGGTAGCTCGAGAAGCTGTTCAGATAGGCCCGCGCCGCATTGGCGGTGTCGCCCATCCGGCTCAGCGCCTGGCCGCGCATGTAAAGCGCCTCTCCGGTCAGCTGCCCGCCGGTATAGGTCTGCGCAAAGGAGGCGAAGAGATCGGCCGCCTTCTTGAAGTCGTTGGCCTCGTAAGCGGCCTTGGCCTTGTCGAAATCGGCCTGCTCGCCCACGGCCAGCGGCGGGCCGCTCTGCCCGCTCTGGTCGGTCGCGTCGCCGCCGCTCCCCGCCGCCGGGGCCGCGGCCGTGGTGCCCGTCGCCGCCGCACCCGCACCGGCGCCAGCGGCCGCGCCGGCGGCCGGCATCGTGCCGCCGCCGATCGGGGTCGCCTTGCCGATCTTCGAGGTGTCGCCGCCCAGCGCATCGGTCAGCCGGAACTGCAGGTCGGCGATCCGGTTGGTGCCGTCGGTCACCACCCGGCTGATCCGGTTCTGCAGCGCCTCGGTCTGCGCCGTCAGCTGCTGCAGCTCGGCCTCGATCGCGTTGATCTGGTCCGGCACGGCAGAGCCCGCGGGCAGGTTGATCACGGTCGTGCCGGTGGGCTGAAGCTCCTGCTTCAGCCCCTCGACCTCTGCCTTGACCCGGTTGAGGTCGGCCTGGATGTCGGCCAGCGTCTGTCGGTCCGGCTTGGGCTTGGCCTGGCTCGGGCTCGCGCTCTTGGCCCCGCCGGCCTGCGTCGTCGCCGTCTGGGCAAAGGCCGCGCCCGAAAGCGCGACCCCTCCCGCGAGGGCCGCCATCGCAAGGATGGCGGCTGCCGATCCGATCCGGCGCATCATCCCCCTCCTCAGCCGCCGGCACCCTGTGACAGGACGGTCACTGCGCGGCGGTTCTGCGACCAGCAGCTCTCGTTGTCACAGGTCGCAACCGGGCGTTCCTTGCCGTAGCTGATGGTACGGATCCGGTTCGAGGCCACACCATGCGCAATCAGGAACTGCGCCGCGGCAGAGGCCCGCCGCGCGCCCAGGGCGAGGTTGTATTCCTCGGTCCCGCGCTCGTCGGTATGGCCTTCCTCGATGATCTTGTACTCGGGGAACTTCGCCAGCCAGGCGGCCTGCTTGGTCAGCGTCGCCTGCGCCTCGGGCGAAAGCGTCGACTGGTCAAGCGTGAAGAACACCCGATCGCCGACGCGCTGGTTGAAATACGCGATCGAGGCGGGGTTGTTCACATCGCCGAGATTGCCCGAGGAGATCCCCCCCGCGCCCCCGGCCCCGCCAGCGCCACCCGCGCCACCGGCGCCGTAGCGGTTGGGGTTGTTACAGGCGGCCAGCCCCAGCGCCGCGACCAGGAGAAGTGCCTTGTTCGTCCACTGCATTTCCCATTCCTTTGTGCTACGGGCCTTTCAGGCCACTATACCATGTTTGCGCAGACTTGTTGAACCATCGCTTCGCGACCGCCCGCGCGGCGGCCGCGACCTATTTCCGCAGCGGCCCCCAGGACGGGTCCGAGGCGCCGCCCTGCGTCGGGACGGGCTTCAGGTTGCGTCCGGAGACGTCGACGGAATAGATCTGGGGCATGCTGTCCGATCCCGGTGCCTCGCGCGTGAACATGATCACGCGACCGTTGGGCGCCCAGGTCGGACCCTCGTCAAGAAACGAAGCCGTGAGCAGCCGCTCGTCGCTCCCGTCGGGCTTCATGACACCGATGTAGAACCGGCCCTGATCCTGCTTGGTGAAGGCGATCAGATCGCCGCGCGGCGACCAGACAGGGGTGGCATACTTGCCCGGCCCGAAGCTGATCCGCGTCGCGCCGCCGCCCCCGGCGGACATGACGTAGATCTGCTGCTGGCCCGAGCGGTCACTCTCGAACACGATCCGCGACCCGTCGGGCGAGTAATCCGGCGCCGTCTCGATCGAGGGCGCCTGGGTCAGCCGCTGCGTCTGCCCGGAGGAGAGGTTGATCGAATAAAGGTCGGTGTTGCCGTCCCTCTCCAGCGAATAGACCGCCGAGCGCCCGTCGGGCGAGAACCGCGGCGCGAAGGTCATCGTGCCGGGCTGGTTGTCCAGCCGCCGCTCCTGCAGCGTGGCAAGGTCCATCATGTAGACATGCGGGAAGCCCGACTGGTAGCTGACGAAGATCACCCGCTGGCCGTCCGGCGAGAAGCGCGGCGCCAGCACGATCGAGCGGCCATCGGTCAGATAGCTGGTGTTGGCCCCGTCGTAATCCATGATCGCGAGGCGGCGCACCCGGTTCGTCTTCGGCCCGCTCTCGGCGACATAGACCACGCGGCTGTCGAAATAGCCGCTCTCGCCGGTGATGCGCGAATAGACCGCATCGGCCACCTTGTGGGCCATCCGCCGCCAGGTATCGACCGGGCCCGCGAATTGCAGCCCCTCGCCCAGCGGCGCGCCGTTGAACACGTCGAAGAGGCGGAACTTCACCACCACCTTGCCGCCCTGCACGCTGACGGCGCCGGTAATCAGCGCCTGCGCGTTGATCGCCTTCCAGTCGGCGTAGCGCACCGGCGCATCGAAATTGGTGACCTTCGAGATGAAGGCCGAGGACGGGATCTGCCGGAAGAGCCCGGTTCCCGTCAGGTCGTCGGCGATCACCCCGGTGATCTGCTGGGCGACCTGCGTCGCCGCCGCGCCATCGGCGATGAACGCGGGAAGCGCGTAGGGCAAGGGTTCGATCACCCCCTGCGTCAGACGCAGCTTGAGGGGCGCCGCCTGGGCCGCCGGGGCGCCGGGCAACGCTAGGCCGGCCAGCGCCAGCGCGAGGATAAGGGCGAGGGGCCGTTTGAACATCATTGGAGCCTCATTCCTTTGGGATCGAACACCATCTGGATATCACGCCATTCCTGGTATTTCGCGGGAGGAAGATTGAAGCCGAGGTCGCTGCCATGCAAGATCGCGGTCCTCGCCTTGCGATAGGCGATCTGTTGCGCCGTCTGGTTGCCGCCTTCGGCAGAGACCAGCTTGATCGTCGAGGGGATGACCTTGCCGTCCGGGCTCAGCTGAAAGTCCACGGTCACCGTAACATCGGCCGAAGGCGAACCCGGATCGATGATCCAGGTGCTCTTGAGCGTGCTCAGAAGCCCCTCCGTATCGGCCGCGCTCACCGGCGGGCCAAGGTGGGTGGACTTGCCCTGCCCGCCCTCGGTCACGCCCGCGCCATTGGTCGCGGACATCGCGGCGGCCAGCGCGGCGTCCACCGCCGAGCTGGTATCGGGCTTGGCCTTCTGCGGCTTGGCCTTCTCCGGCTTGGCGGGCTTCTCGGCCTTCGCCACCTTCTCTTTCGGCGGCTGGGCCGGGGCGGCCGGCGTCTCGGGGCGCAGCTCCGGCCGCGGGCTGACCTTCGGCGCGGTCGACTGGCCGGTCAGCGCCTTGGCCTGCTTCGAGGCCTCCGGCACGATCTGGGTCGAGGCCTCCTTGGGCGCCTGGGCCTGCTTCGGCTTCTGCGGCTTGGCCTGCGTCGCGGTCTTCTCCGGGGCGGCCTCGGGCGTCGGCACGGGGGCGACCGCGGCATCCGGCGCGGGCGCCGGCGCCGGCGTGGGCGCAACCCGCTGCGAGGCCTTGGGCGGCGCAGAGGTATGCACGTCCGGCGAAAGCGTCGCGGCGGCCGGCGGCTTCTCGGGCGTGGGCGCCTTGAGGAATTTCGGCGGCTGCACCCGCGGCTCGGCCGAGGTGATCTGCGGCAGCTTGTCGGGCTTCGGCTCCTGCTTCGGTTTCGGCGCGGGCTTGGGCGAGACCGCCGGCGTGTCCGGCTTCGGCGCCTTCGCGGGCTTGGTCTCCTTCGCCGCCTCCGGCGATTTCACCTTCGTCTGCGGCCGCGCCGGCGGCGGTGCCGCGGCGGCGGTCAGCTGCGCGAACTGCTTGTTCGTGATCAGCGAGACGTCGGACACCTGGATCGGCGGCGCGTCGTTATGCGCGGTCAGGTAGCCCCCGAACAGGAGCCACAGGATCAGGCCGACATGCCCGATACCCGAGATGATCGTCCCTGTGCGCATGGCAGGTGCCTAGCCACCCGTTCCGTTCAGCTTCGGCCCGTTCGGATCGGTGACGAGCCCGATATCGCGGAAACCCCCGGCGTTGAGCGCCCCCATCACCTGGGCGACCCGCGAATAGGGGATCGACCCGTCCGCCCTGAGATAGACCTTGCGGTCCCGCCGCTCCGCCGCCACCGCCCGGAGCTTGGGGACCAGGTCGGTCTCCGAGATCTCGGTCGTCTGCAGCATGATCTTGCCGCCTTTGGCGAGCGTGATCGTCAGCGGCTGCTCCTTCTCGGTGGGCAGCGCCGTCGCCGCCGTCTTCGGCAGCTGGATCGGCACGCCCACGGTCAGCAGCGGCGCCGCCACCATGAAGATGATGAGAAGCACCAGCATCACGTCCACGAAGGGCGTGATGTTGATATCGGCCATCGGGCGGTTGCGCCTGCGCCGCCGCCCCCGGCGACCGCCCCCGCCGCCTGCGCCCATGACCCCCGCGCCCATCGCTCAGGCGTCCAGCTGGCGCGAGAGGATGGTGGCGAATTCGTCGGCGAAGGCCTCGTAGCCCGAAACGACCCGCTCGCTGTCGGCGTTGAGCTTGTTGTAGAAGATCACCGCCGGGATCGCGGCCAGCAGGCCCAGACCCGTGGACAGCAGCGCCTCGGCGATGCCCGGCGCCACCACGGCGAGGTTGGTGTTCTGGCTGATCGCGATCTGCTCGAACGCGTGCTTGATCCCCCAGACCGTGCCGAAGAGCCCGACGAAGGGCGCGGTGGAGCCGACGGTGGCAAGGAAGGCCAGCCCCCGGTTCAGCTCCTCGCCTTCCTTGGCGATCGCCACGTCCATCGAGCGGTCGATTCGCGCCTGCGCGCCGGCGATCAGCCCGCCGTCCTGGCGGTGGCTGCGGCGCCATTCCAGCATGCCCGCGGCAAAGATCTTCTCGCTCGCGCCATCCGGCTGGCTGCCGATCTTCTCGAAAAGCTCGTCCAGCGGCTCGCCCGACCAGAAGGCGCGGTCGAAGATGCCCGCCTCGCCACGCGCGCGGCGCAGCCCGATATGCTTCTGGATGATGATGGCCCAGGACCAGAAAGATGCCAGCAACAGCAGGATCATCACGAATTTCACCGTGATGGTGGCACGCATGAAGAGCGCCAGCATCGAAAAGTCGAGCGCCTGCGCATGCGCAAGTGTCGTCGTATCCATAGATGTCTGCCCGTACGAGGTGAGGCCGCTCTTGCGGCAGCCTTTATTACCACTGATTCTATCTTGCTTTTAGGCAGAATGCCAACACATGCGTGTGACGCGGCATTAACTTTCCTGCAGCCCCGCCATGCGCTGGCGAAGTTCCGCCGGGATGCGCGCGGCGCCCTCCGGCCCGACCGCGACAAGCGTCACCCGCGCCGCGAAAAGCCGCTCGCCGCCCCGCAGCACCGCCTGGTCCAGAAGGATCCGCGCCCCGGTCACGCCAGCCACCCGCGTCTCGACCTCCAGCTGGTCGTCGAACCGCGCCGGGCTGAGGTAATCTGCCTCCAGATGCCGCACGGCAAAGACGATCCCCGCCTCCGCCTTCAGCACCCGCTGATCCACGCCCATCTCGCGCACCAGCTCGCTTCGGGCCCGCTCGATGAACTTGAGGTAATTTGCGTAATAGACGATCCCGGCGAGGTCGGTATCCTCGTAATAGACGCGAAGGGCGAAGCGATGGGACATGCCGCAGGCCTACCCCGCCCGCCCCGCCCCGGCAAGCGCCGCCGCACGCCCCGCACCTCACCCCGCGGCCATCCGCGCGGCCAGCCGCAGCGCGTGGCTCGCATCCCGCGCCTCGGCAGGCATCACCGGGTCATAGACCGCCCGGATGACCGAGGCGATCTCGGGCCGCAGCACGACATGCCCGCCCGCCTCGCCCAGCGCCGGCATGTCGTCGAAGGCGGTATCGGACCACAGAAGGATCACCTGCGCCGCCTGCGCGAGCGCCAGCACCTCGGCCGGAACCTCGGCCAGCGCGGCGTCCATCCTCAGGAACACGAAGGCCGCCCGGATCGCGCCGGTCTCGTCGAAGCGGAAGACGCGGTACTGGTTGGCGCCGGCCTCCGTCAGCCGCACCACCAGCGGCGCCAGATCCTCCACCAGCCGGTCGAGGTTCGGCACGCCGAGCAGTTCGCCCCAGTCCCGGCAGAAGAACACCATCAGGTTCGCGCCCAGCTCCGGATCGGTCTCCGCCATCCTGTGCCCGGCCAGTGCCACGACAGCCTCGATGGCCCCCTTCACCACGCCGAGCGTCGCCGCCTCCACCCCGAAGACCACCGGCACGATCGGCCGCCCCCAGCGCGCGCAGAGGTAGGACCCGTCCGACCGCGTGAAAAGCGCCGCCACCTCATCGGCCGTCATCGCATCCCTCCCTGACACTCCGCCCCGGCGGAAAGGCCGGGCGCCTCCGGCGGGAGTATTTTCGCCAGGAAAAAGCCGCAACCCCCCGCGTCCCGTTTCCTGGCCCGAAACCTCCTGCGGCGCCTGCCGCCCGCTCAGACCATCGAGGGGACGACCTGGTCCGGCGGCCGGTGGCCATCGGCAAAGGTCTTGATGTTGATCAGCACCTTCTCGCCCATCTCCACCCGCCCCTCGACGGTGGCAGAGCCCATATGCGGCAGCAGCACGACATTCGTCAGCTCCCGAAGCCGCGGGTTGATCTCGTGCCCATGTTCGAAGACGTCGAGCCCCGCGCCCGCGATCTCCCCGGCCCTCAGCATCCGGGTCAGCGCATTCTCGTCGATCACCTCGCCGCGCGAGGTATTCACGATCACCGCCGAGGGCTTCATCAGCTTCAGCCGCCGGGCGTTCAGCAGGTGGAAGGTCGAGGGCGTATGCGGACAGTTGACGCTGACGATGTCCATCCGGCTCACCATCTGGTCGAGGCTCTCCCACCAGGTCGCCTCCAGCTCCTCCTCGATCTCCGGGCGCAGGCGGCGGCGGTTGTTGTAATGGATCTGCAGCCCGAAGGCGCGGGCCCGCCGCGCCACCGCCTGGCCGATCCGGCCCATGCCGAGGATCCCCAGCCGCCGCCCGCCAAGCCGGCCGCCCAGATGCGCCATCGGTGCCCAGCCGCGCCAGTCCCCGCGCTGCATCTCGGCAAGGCCCTCCGGGATCTTGCGGATCACGGCAAGGATCAGCGCCATCGCCATGTCGGCGGTATCCTCGGTCATCACGCCGGGGGTGTTGGAGACGAGGATGCCCCGCTGCCGGGCCGAGGCCACGTCGATATGATCCACCCCCGCGCCGTAGTTGGCGATCAGCTTCAGCTTCTCGCCCGCCTGCGCCAGAAGGCCCGCGTCGATCTGGTCGGTGATGCAGGGCACCAGCACGTCGGCCCGCTGCATCGCCGCCGCCAGCGCCGCGCGGTCCATCTTCACATCCGCCTCGTTCAGCTCGACGTCGAAAAGCTCCCGCATCCGCGTCTCGACCACCTCCGGCAACCGTCGCGTCACGACAACACTCAGCCGCTCTGCGGGCATCGTCCTCTCCTTCGGCTTGCATCCGGGCCCTTGCATGGCAAACTGGCGCATAGAGCGGCGCGGCACAAGCGCCGCCGGGCAGAGCATCCGGAGAACCGGAAGGGCCAAGGGCGCATCGCACCAATGCGCGGGCCCGGAGAAAGGCAGGCAAGGGTGATGAAGAGACGAGATTTCCTGGCGTGCTCCGCCGGAGCGGCGGCGGCGTGCCTGGGTCTTCCGGCCGGCGCGGTGGAGCTTGGTCCCGTCACCCACCTTCCGATCCCCCGCTTCGTCTCGCTCAGGGGTCACAAGGGCTATGCCCGCCGCGGCCCCTCGCTGACCCAGCGGATCGACTGGGTCTTCACCCGCGAGGGTATGCCGCTCCGCATCACCGGCGAATTCGACCACTGGCGCCGGGTGGAGGACAAGGACGGCCTCGGCGGCTGGATGCATTACACGCTGATCTCCGGCGTGCGCACCGTGATCGTGACCAAGCCCATGGTCATCCTGCGCGCCCTGCCCGACAACAAGGCCCCGATCACCGCCAAGGCGGAGCAGAACGTGATCGCCCGCCTCCATGCCGCCCGCCACGACTGGTGCCGGATCAGCGCCGATGGCGATGGCGGCTGGGTCGAGAAAACCGCCGTCTGGGGCGTCGGCAAGACCGAGACCTTCGGCTGATCCCGGCGCCCGCCCGGAACCACGGTTTCTCCCACGGTTTTCCCCACGGCTTTCATCGCGTCGCGCGCATTTTGGGGCTGCAGAGCCTGCGCCGGCCGTGCTAGCCCGGCGTTCCCTTCATCGCCGATCCGCTTTACCCTGCCGATCCGTTGCCCCAGACCGGAGCCGCCCGACATGTCGCTTTCGCCCGGCACCCGCCTGAACGCCTCCGCCGGCCTCGCCTCCTCGACCATGGCGGGCATCCTCGTGCTCCTGAAGCTCTGGGCGCTGGCGCAGACCGGGGCGCTGAGCGTGGCGGCCTCGCTTGCCGACAGCGCGATGGATTTCATGATCTCGCTCGGCGCGTTCCTGGCGATTCTCTATGCCGCCCGCCCGCCGGACGAGGATCATGCCTTCGGCCACACCTCGGCCGAGGATCTGGCCGCGCTGGCGCAGTCCGTCTTCGTCACGGTGACCGGCGGGGTGATCGGCTGGGCCGCCGCCGCGCGTCTGCTGTCGCCCGCGCCGGTGGAGCTGCGATCGGAAGGGGCGGGCATGGCGGTGATGGCGCTTTCGATCCTGATGACCGGCGCGCTTCTGGTCTGGCAGCGCCGGGTGGTGCGGCGGACCGGCAGCCGCGTGGTCGCGGCGGATGCGCTGCACTACGCGGGCGACCTGGTCTTCAACCTCGGCGCGCTGATCTCGCTCTGGGCGGCGGCGGCGCTGGGGCTGGGGCAGATCGACTCGGTAGTGGGGCTGGGGGCGGCGGCGCTTCTGATCTTCGGCGCGCTCCGGGTCGGCCGCGGCGCCTGGGACGCGCTGATGGACCGCGCCGCCGATCCCGAGATCGAGGCCGGCATCGCCGCGATCGCCGCCACCTGGCCCGGCGTGCACGGCTATCACGACATCAGGACCCGCACCGCCGGCTCGCGGCTCTTCGTGCAGATCCATATCGAGCTCGACGGCGACCAGCCGCTGTCGGAGGCCCATGCCATCGGCGCCTCCCTCCGCCGCGCCATCCTCGAGGCCTACCCGCAGGCCGACGTCATCATCCACAAGGATGTCGCCCGGGGCTGAGATCCCGCCCCATAGGGTGCGCATTCATTGCGCACCGAACCGCCCCACCACCGGTTAACGCGGCCTTACCCGACCGCGCCGGAATACGGTGCTATTACGGTGCGAAAGCGGTGCCCGATCGGTGCCCCGCAGGCAGCCTCAGACAGGCTCCAGCAGCCCCCGGCCCTTGAGGAGCGGCTCCACCCCCGGCATCCGCCCCCGGAACGCCCGGTAAAGCGCGTCAGCCTCCTCCGATCCGCCCGCCGAAAGCACGTAGCGTTCCAGTTTCTCGGCCACTTCCGGATCGAAGGCATCGCCCGCCTCCTCGAAGGCCGCGAAGGCGTCGGCATCCATCACTTCGGACCACATGTAGCTGTAATAGCCCGAGGAATAGCCGTCGCCCGAGAAGACATGGGCGAAATGCGGGGTGGCGTGGCGCATCCGGATCGCCTTGGGGATCCCCAGCGCGTCAAGCACTTCCGCCTGCTTCTTCATCGGATCCGCGGGCGCCGCGCCGTCGTGGAAGGCAAGATCCACCATGGCCGAGGCGATATATTCCACCGTCGCGAAACCCTGATCGTAAGTGCTTGCTGCCAATACCTTTTCCAGCAGCTCTTCAGGCATCGGCGCGCCGGTCTCGACATGGCGGGCATGGGCGCGCAGCACCTCCGGCACCTCCAGCCAGTGCTCGTAAAGCTGGCTCGGAAGCTCCACGAAGTCGCGGGCCACGGATGTTCCGGAAATGAAAGAATAGGTCACGTCCGACAGCATCTGGTGCAGCGCATGGCCGAATTCGTGAAAAAGCGTCCGCGCGTCGTCATAGCTCAGAAGCGCCGGCTCCCCCTTCGGCGGCTTGGCGAAATTGCAGACATTGGTGACGATGGGCCGGATCTCACCGCCCAGCTTCTTCTGGCTCCGCATGGCGGAACACCAGGCCCCCGACCGCTTCGATCCCCGCGCGAAATAGTCGCCAAGGAAGACCGCCATGTGCCGGCCCTTACGCGTGACCTCCCAGCCGCGCACGTCCGGGTGGTAGAACGGCCCCTCCAATTCCTTGAATTCAAGGCCGAAAAGCCGCCCGGCCACGTCGAAGGCGGCGCCGATCATCGCCTCCAGCCCAAGATAGGGCTTCACCGCCGCCTCGTCGAAATCATGCTCCGCCTTGCGGCGCTTCTCGGCGTAGTAGCGCCAGTCCCAGGCCTCCAGATCGCCGTTGATCCCATCGGCATGCATCATCTCCGTCAGCACCGCCGCGTCCGCCTCAGCCCGCGCCCTGGCCGGGGCCCAGACCTGGAGGAGGAGATCGCGCACCGCCTCCGGCCGCTTCGCCATCTCGGGCTCCAGCTTGTAGGCCGCAAAGCTCGGATAGCCGAGAAGGCTCGCCCGCTCCTCTCGAAGCTTCAGGATCTCTGCCGCGATGCCCCGGTTGTCATGGTCATTGCCGTTCGCGCCCCGTGCCACCCAGGCCTCATGGGCCTTCTCGCGCAGCTCGCGGCGCGGCGAGAACTGCAGGAACGGCACGATCAGCGAGCGGCTGAGCGTCAGCACATGCCCCGCCTGCCCCCGCTCCTCCGCGGCAGAGCGCGCGGCGGCCACCACGAAGCCCGGCAGCCCCTCCAGATCCGCCTCCGCAAGCGGCATCGCCCAGTCGCGCTCCTCCGCCAGCACATTCTGCGAGAAGGCGGTGCCCAGCACGGCCAGCCGGCTCTTCACCGCCGTCAGCCGCTCCGCCGCAGCACCGGTCAGCTCCGCCCCGGCGCGGACGAACATCCGCCGGTAGAGCGTCAGCACCCGAAGCTGCTCGGGTGTCAGGCCGAGGCTCTCCCGGCCCTGCCACAGCGTCTCGATCCGGGAAAAAAGCCCCTTGTTCATGGTCACTTCCGAGGAGAAGGCCGAGAGCTTCGGCGCCAGCTCGCGCTGCAGCGCTTCCCGCGCCGGGGTGCTGTCGGCGCCGGCAAGGTTGAAGAACAGCCCCGCAACGCGGTCAAGCGTGGCCTCCGCCTGCTCCATTGCCTCGATCGTATTGGCAAAGCTCGGCGCGGCGGGATCCGCGGCGATGCGGGCGATATTCTCGCGCGCCTCGGCCAGGGCGGTCTCGAAAGCGGGGGCGAAATCCTCGTCGCGGAGCTGGGCGAAGGGCGGCAGCGCGAAGGCGCCGGTCCAGGGGGTGAGAAGCGGGTTTGTCATGCGCGGTCTCCTTTGGACGACAAGCTAGGCGTCCTCAGGCCGAGAGACCAGATGCCTCGGCACGCCGGGGCCGCCGCTGCCTCCGGCGGGCGTATTCAGGCCAGCAAAAACGGGGGCTAATGCGCCCCGCCGCAGACCGGGCAGTCGGCACGGCGGGAAAGCGTCAGCTTGCGCGTCTCGCCCCAGAGCCCGTCGTAGATCAGAAGCTCGCCCGCCAGCGTCTTGCCAGCGCCGGTGATGTGCTTGATCGCCTCCAGCGCCATCATCGTGCCAAGCACGCCCGGCAGCGGCCCCACGACCCCGGCCTCGGCGCAGCTCGGCACGAGGCCGGGCGCCGGGCGGGTCGGGAAGACGCATTCGTAGCAGGGTGTGCCATGAGCCGGGTCGAAGAGGCTGATCTGCCCTTCCCACTGCGTGATCGCGGCCGAGATGAGCGGCTTTTTCGCCGCCACCGCAGCCCGGTTGATCAGGTAGCGCGTGTCGAAATTGTCCGACCCGTCGAGGATCAGGTCGTAATCGGCGAAAAGCCCCGGCGCATTTTCCGCGTCCAGCCGCATCTGGTGGGGCTTCACCTCGACATGCGGGTTCAGCGCCCGCATCTGCACCTCGGCGGAGGCGACCTTGGCCATGCCGACCCGCGCCTCGGTATGGATCACCTGCCGCTGCAGGTTGGTGGCGTCGACCACGTCGTCATCGACGACCCCGATCGTGCCCGCCCCTGCCGCCGCGAGATAAAGCAGCGAAGGCGCGCCAAGCCCCCCGGCGCCGACCACCAGCACCCGCGCCTCCTTCAGCGCCCGCTGGCCCGGCCCGCCGATCTCGCGCAGGAAGATGTGGCGCGCATAGCGGTCGATCTCGGCATCGCTGAAGGGGCCGCTTTGCGCGGCTGGAGGCGGCGGGGCAGGGTCCGGCGCAGCAGGCGCGGCCCGCGCCTTCAGGCGCTTGAGCCCCAGCGCATAGGCCGCAACCAGCGCCCCGGCGCCCAGCAGCACCACCCAGACCTGCGCCGACCCACCCGTGGCGCGGCGCAGCGGATGGCCCGCCGGCAGCACCAGATGCTCCAGGATCACCAGCGCGAAAAGGATGGCGAGCGTGATCAGCCGCGCCCGCACCGTCGTGCCCATTGCCCAGCCCAGCAGCCACAGGCCGACCGCGATTGCCAGAACCAGGATCATGCCCGCCCCGTGGACCCGAAGCCGCCCGCGCCGCGCCCCGTCTCGGTCAGATCGCCGGCCGCCTCGAACCGCGCCTGCACCACCGGCGCGACCACCGCCTGGGCGATCCGGTCGCCGTGGTGGATCACGTAAGGCTCCGCCCCGAGGTTGATCACGATGATCCCGAGCGGCCCGCGATAGTCGCTGTCGATCGTGCCAGGTGTGTTCGGCAGGCTGATCCCGTGCTTCAGCGCCAGGCCGGAGCGGGGGCGGATCTGCATCTCGAACCCGTCCGGGATCTCCACCCGCAGCCCGGTCGGAACCAGCGCTCGGCCAAGCGGCGCAAGCGTCAGCCCCGCCGCCCGATCCGCCTCGGCAAGATTGGCGCGCAGATCGGCCCCCGCTGCCCCCGGCGTCTCGTAGGCCGGCAGCGGCAGCGCCCGATCGGCGCCCTCGTCCCACAGGACCCGCACCACAGGCCTCATCGCGCGGCCCCTTTTTCGTGGCCCAGATACTCCCGCCGGAGGCGCCACCTCATGCCAGGGCCTCCGCGATCCGGGCTGCGAGCCGCCGCGCCACCTCGCCCTTGGCCAGCCGCGGCCAGCTCTCCACGCCCTCCGCCGTCACCAGCGTCACCTCGTTCTCCGCGCCGCCCATGATCCCGGTCCCCGCGCTCACGTCATTCGCCACGATCCAGTCGCAGCCCTTGCGTTCCCGCTTCGCCCTGGCATGGGCCAGAACGTCATCCGTTTCCGCCGCAAAGCCCACCACGAGGCCGGGCCGTCCCGTATCCATCCGTGCCACGGTGGCCAGGATGTCCGGGTTCTCGGCGAAGTTCAGCGCGGGCGCCTTGCCCGAGCCGTCCTTCTTCATCTTGGAGGCCGCCGCATTCGCCACCCGCCAGTCCGCGACCGCGGCCGCGAAAACCGCCGCATCGGCCGGCAGCGCCGCCTCGACCGCGGCCAGCATCTCCGCCGCCGTTTCCACCCGCACCACATGCACCCCCGCCGGCGGTGGCACCGAGGCCGGGCCGGTGACGAAGGTCACCCGCGCGCCAAGCCCCGCCAGCGCCGCGCCAAGCGCCGCCCCCTGCGCCCCGGAGGAGCGATTGGCGATATATCGCACCGGGTCGATCGGCTCATGCGTCGGGCCAGAGGTGACGACGATGTGCCGCCCGGCAAGCGCCCCCGCCGCCAGCGCCGCCTCGACAGCAGAGACGATCTCCAGCGGTTCCGCCATCCGCCCGGGCCCGTATTCGCCGCAGGCCATGTCGCCTTCGTTCGGCCCGACCGTCAGCACACCGTCGCCCGCCAGCATCGCGAGGTTCCGCTGCAGGGCCGGGTGGGTCCACATCCGCACGTTCATCGCGGGCGCGATTAGCACGCGCTTGTCCGTCGCCATCAGCAGCGTCGAGGCGAGGTCATCCGCATGTCCGCCCG
The DNA here is from genome assembly GCF_004010155.1 of Solirhodobacter olei. Lineage (GTDB taxonomy): Bacteria > Pseudomonadota > Alphaproteobacteria > Rhodobacterales > Rhodobacteraceae > Solirhodobacter > Solirhodobacter olei. The sequence continues at coordinate 88,972 of NZ_RRYH01000008.1, forward strand.
CCATCTTCGCCATCAGATCCGCCGTCGCCGGCGCCACCACGATCAGGTCGGCAGAGCGCGAGAGCTGGATATGCCCCATCTCCGCCTCGTCGGTCAGATCGAAAAGCGCGCGGTAGACCTTCTCGCCCGCAAGCGCGCCGACCGACAGCGGGGTGACGAATTCCTCCGCCGCCCGGGTCAGGACCGGGATGACCGTCGCCCCCCGCTCCTTCAGCCGCCGGATCAGGTCCAGCGCCTTGTAGGCCGCGATACCGCCGCCGATGACCAGAAGAATGCGCTTGCCTGCCAGCATGATATGCCCTCGTGCCGCCTACCCCGGTTCTAGGGCGCGGGCGGGCTTCGCACAATGGCGCGCGGGCAGTGGCGGCGATCAGACGAGGAAATCCTCCAGCGCCCCGCCCTGCGCCTCCAGGCTCTTGCGCATCTTGCCCAGGGCCGCAGCCTCCAGCTGGCGCACGCGCTCCTTCGAGAGCCCAAGCTCCTCGCCAAGGCTTTCCAGCGTGCGCGGCTCGTCGCGCAGCTTGCGCTCGCGCAGGATATACTGCTCGCGCTCCGGCAGGGTCTTCATCGCACCGGCAAGCCAGCCTCGCAGCGTCGCGCTGTCATGCGCGTCGGTCACCAGCTCCTCGGCCTGCGCGCCGTCATCCTCCAGTGCGTCGATCCATTCGCGGCCGTCCTCGCCCACCGACTGCGCGGCATTGAGCGAGAAGTCGGATCCCGAAAGCCGCCCCTCCATCATCTCGACATCGGCCAGGGGCACGCCCACCTCGGTCGCGATCCGCTCGCGCAGCTGGTGCGCGTCGAGCGTCTCGCCCCGCGCCGCCGCCTGCCGCTCCAGCTTGGCCTGCACCCGCTTCATGTTGAAGAAGAGCGCCTTCTGGCTGGAGGTCGACCCGGTCCGGACCATCGACCAGTTCCGCATGACGTAGTCCTGCACCCCGGCCCGGATCCACCAGACGGCATAGGTGGAGAACCGCACGCCGCGATCCGGGTCGAACTTGTCGGCGGCCTTCATCAGGCCCAGTCCGGCCTCCTGGATCAGGTCGTTCATCGGCGCGCCGTAGCGGCGGAACTTGGCGGCGACCGAGATCGCCAGCCGCATATAGGCGTTTATCAGGCGATGCAGCGCCTCTTCGTCGCGTCGATCCCGCCAGGCATAGGCAAGTTCGCGTTCCGTCTCCGCATCCAGCAATTCAGCGGACATGGCCCGGCGCGACATTCTCTGATCAAGTGGAGCGTCCACGGGCATCACAACCCCCTTCCGGCATTCGCCAGCGTAATCTCAGAATAATACGTGGGAACTCTGTCACCAGTTCAAAACATGCAGATGACATGTTTTTTTGTGATCGCTCGCGTCACGTATCTTGAACCATCGCGGATGCTGATGGCTTTCGCCGCAAAACGTCATTTCTCCGCCACGCATGCGCCGCCTATCGTCCGCAGGCCGTCACGCGGCAGACACGGCCGCAACATAGCGGCAAATTCGGAGGGCCGAAAATGACCTATGACCTCGCCATCGGAGATCGCGGCTATTCCAGCTGGTCGCTGCGCGGCTGGCTGCTGCTCGACGCCTTCGGCCTGCCCTACCGCACGCATTTCGCACGGCTTTACACCGACGAGTTGCCGAAGCTCCTCGCCGATTTCGCCCCCGCCCGCACCGTCCCCGCGCTCAAGGCCCCGGACGGCACCGTGATCCCCGACAGCCTCGCCATGGCCGAGGAACTGGCAAGCCGCCACCCCGACGCCGGCCTCTGGCCGGCCGAGCCGCGCCTGCGCGCCGCCGCCCGCACCCTCGCCGCCGAGATGCACTCAAGCTTCATGGCGCTGCGCGACGCCTGCTCGATGAACCTCCGCGCGGCCTTTACGGGCTTCCAGCCCTCCGAGCGGGTTCTGGCCGACATCGCGCGGATCGAGGCGCTCTGGGCCTGGGCCCGCGGTCTTTCCGGCAGCAAGACGCCCTGGCTCTTCGGTGCCTATTCGGCGGCCGACGCCTTCTACGCCCCGGTGGCCGCCCGCATCGCGACCTATGGGCTGCCCGTCGGGCCGGAGGCCCAGGCCTATGTCGCCGCCCATCTCGCCCATCCATCCTTCCGGCGCTGGCGGGCGATGGGGCTGGTCGACGGGCCGGACCAGCCGGCCTATGCCCTGCCGCTCGCCACCCGCCCCTGGCCCGGCCCCGCGCCGCTGGCGGCAGAGGCGGTCGCCAAAGGCCCCTCGGAAAACGCCGCCTGCCCCTATTCCGGCAAGCCCGTCACCCATTTCCTGAAGCTCGACGGCCGGGTCTGGGGCTTCTGCAACGCCTTCTGCCGCGACAAGACCGTGGCCGACCCGGCGGCCTGGCCCGCCTTCACGGCGCTTCTCGGCTGAGGCGTCAGACCGGGGCGATCCGCCCCTCGGCCAGCCGCACCACCCGGTCCATCTGATCGGCAAGCGCAAGGTTGTGCGTCGCGATCAGCGCCGAAAGCCCGGTTTCGCGCACGAGGTCCATCAGCACGCCGAAAACCTGGTCCGAGGTGCCGGGGTCGAGGTTCCCCGTCGGCTCGTCCGCCAGCAGAAGCCGCGGCCCGTTGGCCAGCGCCCGGCAGAACGCCACCCGCTGCTGTTCGCCGCCCGAAAGCGCCGCCGGCCGGTGATCGGCCCGCTTCGCGACGCCGACCCGGCCCAGCAGGTCCATCGCCCGGGTTTCGGCTTCCTTGCGGCTCGCGCCATTGGCGAGCTGCGGCAGCACGATGTTCTCCAGCGCCGTGAACTCCGGCAGCAGGTGATGGAACTGGTAGATGAAGCCCACGTCGCCGCGCCGTGCCATGGTGCGGGCGCGGTCGGGGCGGCCGCTCATCTCCGCGCCGCCGATGGCGACATGGCCCGCGTCCGGCGTGTCGAGGAGGCCAGCGATATGCAGAAGCGTCGACTTGCCCGCCCCGGAGGGCGCGACCATCGCCACCAACTCGCCGGCGGCAAGGGTCAGCGAGGCCCCGGCCAGCACCCGCACCTCGCCCGGCGTGCCCTTCAGATAGGTCTTCTCGACGCCTTCCAGCGCCAGCGCCGCCTCACTCATACCGCAGCGCCTCCACCGGGTTCATCCGTGCCGCCCGGCGGGCGGGGAAGATGGTGATGACGAAGGAAAGGCCCAGCGACAGGATCACCGCCTTGCCCACGTCCCAGAACTCCAGCTTCGCGGGCAGCGAATAGATCCCCCGGATCGAGGGATCCCAGACGCCGCCCCCGGCCCAGTAGTTCACGAAGGAGAAGATCGGGTTGATGTAGATCGCGAAAAGGCAGCCGAGCACGACTCCGATCACCGTCCCCACCAGCCCCGTCGACGCGCCGCAGATGAAGAAGACGCGCAGGATCGACCCCTCCGTCAGCCCCATCGTTCTGAGGATGCCGATGTCGCGCCCCTTGTTCTTCACCAGCATGATCAGGCCCGAGACAATGTTCATCGTCGCGATGGTGACGACGAGCGCGAGGATCACGAACATCACGTTGTCCTCCACCGTCAGCGCCTCGAGGAAGGAGCCGGAGGCATCCTTCCAGGTCCAGGCCATCGCGCCCTGGCCCGCGGCGGCCAGCAGCTTCGGCACCAGCTGGGTGACATGGTCGGGATCGGCGGTCATCACCTCGATCTGGTCGGCGACCCCCTCGCGGTTGAAATAGCTCTGCGCCTCCGCGAAGGGCATATAGACCCGGGTCTGGTCGATGTCCCAGCGCCCGGCAGAGAAGATGTAGACGACCTTGTAGGCCTTCACCCGGGGCGAGACGCCGAAGGCGGTCTTCACCCCCTCGGGCGAGATCAGCCGGACATGGTCGCCCACCGTCACCCCGAGGTTCGCCGCCACCCCCGTGCCCAGCGCGATGCCCTGGTCGAAATTCTTCAGGCTGCCGGTCGCCTTGTCGGAATGGGCGACCAGCGGGATGTTCTCCAGATCCTTCAGCCGGATGCCGTAGACCTGCACGCCGGCGTTGCGACCGTTGGCGGTGGCCATCACCTCGCCCTTGATGAGCGGCGCGGCAGTGGTCACGCCCGGCACCTTCTCCACCCGCGCGGTCATGGCGGCATAGTTCGGGATGGTGCGGCTGAGGCCCCCCTGCCCGTCGGGATGGGCCGCGGCATAGATCGTGGCATGGGCATTGGCGCCCAGGATCGTGTCGACGAACTGCGCCCGGAAGCCCGAGCGCACGGCGAGCGTCGCCACCATCGCGAAGACGGCGAGCGCGATGCCGATCAGGCTGATCCAGGTCATCACGGACACGCCGCCCTCGGCCCGTTTCGCGCGCAGATAGCGCCAGGCGATCATCCATTCGAAGGCGGCGAAGGGGCGCGTGCGGCCGGTCATCAGGGCTCCATCGGGTCCGCGGCAAGGTGGCGAGGCGCCGGCCAAAGGTCAAGGCCGCCCCGATCCCGGGCAGCCACACCTCCGTGTGCGGGCGACGACCCTTTTCACCTTGGCAAGAATATCTCACGGAGATCCGGGGGATATGAAATCCCCCGGCCTTCAACGGAGCCTCACACCCCGGCGTAGATCTCGGCGACCCGGGCCACGGCGGCCTCGGGCGACATCTCCTCGCTCTCGCCGGTCCGGCGCGAGGTCAGCTCCACCTTGCCACTCGCGAGCCCGCGCGGGCCGACGGTGATCCGCCAGGGCAGGCCGATCAGGTCCATCGTGGCGAACTTGGCCCCCGCGCGGTCCTCGCGGTCGTCGTAGAGCGGCTCGAGCCCCTTGGCGAGCAGCGCCTTCTCGATCCCCTCGCAGGCGGCGTCGGTCGCGCCGTCGCCCTGCTTGAGGTTGACGATGCCCACCGGGAAGGGCGTCACGCCCTCGGGCCAGATGATGCCCTTCTCGTCATGGCTCGCCTCGATGATCGCGCCCGCCAGGCGCGAGACGCCGATCCCATGAGAGCCCATGTGAACCGGCACCCGCCCGCCATCGGGCGTGGTCACCATCGCGCCCATCGGCTCGGAATACTTGGTGCCGAAGTAGAAGATCTGCCCCACCTCGATCCCGCGCGAGCTCTTCTGCCGCTCGGCCGGGATCTCGTGGAACAGCGACACGTCATGGGTCTCGTCGGTCCGCGCATAGGGCGTGGTCCATTCCCTGACGATCGCCTCCAGCCCGGCGCGGTCGTCGAAGTCGACCTCGCGGTTGCCGAAGCTCAGGTCGGTGATGGCGCTGTCGTAGAAGACCTCGCTCTCGCCGGTGGAGGCGAGGACGAGGAACTCATGCGTGTCGTCGCCGCCGATCGGGCCGCTATCGGCGCGCATCGGGATCGCCTGCAGGCCCATCCGCTCGTAGGTGCGCAGGTAGCTCACCATATGGCGGTTGTAGGCGTGCATCGCGTCTTCGTAGCTGAGGTCGAAGTTGTAGCCGTCCTTCATCAGGAACTCGCGGCCGCGCATGACGCCGAAGCGCGGGCGGACCTCGTCGCGGAACTTCCACTGGATCTGGTAAAGCGTCATCGGAAGCTGCTTGTAGCTTTCGACATGGGCGCGGAAGATGTCGGTGATCATCTCCTCGTTGGTCGGCCCGAACAGCATGTCGCGCTCGTGCCGGTCGCGAATGCGCAGCATCTCCGGCCCGTAGGCGTCGTAGCGCCCGCTCTCGCGCCAGAGGTCGGCGGGCTGCATCGTCGGCATCAGCACCGGGATATGGCCGGCGCGCTGCTGCTCCTCATGCACGATCCGCTCGATGTTGCGCAGGACCCGGTAGCCGAGCGGCAGCCAGGAATAGATCCCCGCCTGCTGCTGCTTGATCATGCCGGCGCGCAGCATGTAGCGATGGCTGACGATCTGCGCCTCGGCGGGGTTTTCCTTCAGAACGGGCAGGAAGTAGCGGGAAAGACGCATGGAGAACCTGTGTTGAGCTGTCGGAGATGGGCGTTCCGCTTCACCTATGCGATCCGCCATGATCAGGCAAGCGCACCGCGCCCCTCGCGGGAATGAAGCGCCGCCCTGCAGTGCCCGACCGCGGGTGGGCGCCCGGGCGCCCCGGTCCGTCCGTTTATGGTGAAGCTCCCCCAACGTCGCTCTCCACCGCGCGGGTGAAGAAGCGCCCGTGTCGGCCGGCACGGTCCCGGCCCCTTGCCCCCCTCGCCGCGCTTGCACACTGCCCCGCATTCAGCGATGACAGGGGGCGGAAGCCGGCCGGAGCGCGCAATGGGACTGCCCGTCAGAGAGCAGGCGAAATACTGGGGCATCGCCACGGCGGTGTTCCTGCTCGCGCTTTGGTTCCTCGGCGGCGTCATCCTGCCCTTCATGATCGGCGGCGGCATCGCCTATTTCCTCGACCCCGTCGCCGACCGGATCGAGCGGCTCGGCCTCAGCCGCACCGCCGCGACGGTCATCATCACCGCCATCGCGCTTCTGGTCTTCATCCTGCTCGCGCTTCTCGTGCTGCCGACGCTGGCCCAGCAGCTGATCGCGCTGATCAACGCGGTGCCGACGATCATCGCCCAGCTGCAGAAGTTCCTGTCCGAGCGCTTCCCGCAGGTTCTCGACAAGACCAGCGTCGTGCACCAGACGCTGGTCACCTTCGGCGACACGATCAAGGCGCAGGGCGGGGATCTGGCCAACCGGCTGATCTCCTCGGCCCTGTCGGTCATCAACGCTGCGCTCTTCATCGTCGTCGTGCCGGTGGTGGCCTTCTACCTGCTGCTCGACTGGGACCGCATGGTGGCCCATGTCGACGAATGGCTGCCGCGCGACTACCGCGACACGATCCGCGGTCTCGCCCGCGAGATCGACGAGGTGCTGGCCGGCTTCGTGCGCGGCCAGTTCACCGTCTGCGCGATGCTCGGCACCTATTACGCGGTCGCGCTCGCCGTGGTCGGGCTGCAGTTCGGCCTCGTCGTCGGCGCCTTCGCGGGGCTGATCACCTTCATCCCCTACCTCGGCTCGATGACCGGCCTTGCGCTCGGCCTCGGCCTTGCGCTCTTCCAGTTCTGGGGCGAGCCGGGAATGATCGTCGCCGTGGTCGCGATCTTCCTGATCGGCCAGTTCGCCGAGGGCAACATCCTCTCGCCCGCCCTCGTCGGCCATTCGGTCGGGCTGCACCCTGTCTGGCTGCTCTTCGCGCTCTCCGCCTTCGGGGCGATCTTCGGCTTCGTGGGCCTGCTGGTCGCCGTGCCGATCGCGGCCACGATCGGCGTCCTTGCCCGCTTCGGCGTCCGGCAATACCTGGAAAGCGAGCTCTACAAGGGCCGGACCGACGAACGGGACGGGGCCGCCTGAGATGCAGCGCCAGGATCCGCTTCCCCTCCCCCGTGCCCGGGCGGAGGCCTTCTCCCGCGACGATTTCTTCGCCACGCCCGCGAACGCCACCGCGCTCGCCGCGATCGAGGGCTGGCGCGACTGGCCCGAGGGCAAGCTGGTCGTCACCGGGCCGGAGGGCGCGGGAAAGAGCCACCTCGCCCGGATCTGGGCCGAGGAAGCCGGCGCCGCACTCCTCGCCCCCGCCGCCCTGCACACGGCCGACCTGCCCGCACTCGCGGCCGCCGGCGCCGTGGCGCTCGACGATGCCGAAGGCGTGGCCGGGGACCCGGAGGCCGAGCGCGCGCTCTTCCACCTCCACAACCTGATCACCGCCGGGAAGGGCGCTCTTCTGCTGGCGGCAAGCGACGCGCCGAACCGCTGGCCGGTGCGCCTGCCCGATCTCGCCAGCCGTCTGCAGGCGATCCCGCTCGCCCGTCTCGAGGCGCCGGACGAGGCGCTGATCTCCGCCGTCCTCGTCAAGCTCTTCTCCGACCGCCAGCTTGCCCCCGCGCCGGCCGCCGTGGCCTATCTCGCCCGCCACCTGCCGCGCTCGCTGGCGCTCGCCCGCCGCGCGGTGGAGCTGATCGACGCCCGATCGCTTGAGAACCGGCGCGAGATCACCCGTGCGCTTGCCGCCGACGTGCTGGACAGTCTCACCGATGCCGGACCATAATCGCGGCCTCCTCGCCCCGGATCGCGCAAACCATGATGATTGAAGCCGATTTCCTGAAAGCCCCCTTTGTCGAGCCCGCCGATCTTCCCGCCGGGGAGACCGCCGGCCCGAAGCGCTTCTTCAACCGCGAGCTTTCCTGGCTGGAGTTCAACTGGCGCGTGGTGGACGAGGCCCGCAACCCCAGGGTGCCGCTGCTGGAACGCGTCCGGTTCCTGTCGATCTCGGCCACCAACCTCGACGAGTTCTACACCGTCCGCGTCGCCGGTCTGCGGGAACTGGCCCGCGCCGGTGACTCGCTGGTCTCCGTCGACGGGCTGCCGCCCTCCGAGCAGCTCGAACAGATCGACCGCGACGCGCGGCGCCTGCTGCAGGCCCAGCAGGCCACCTGGAACAAGCTGAAGAAAGAGATGGAAGGGGCGGGGATCACCCTTCTCACCCATTCCAAGCTCACCAAGCGCGACCAGACCTTCCTCGACCGCTACTTCCTGGCCCAGGTCTTCCCGGTGCTCTCTCCGCTTGCCATCGACCCGGCCCACCCGTTCCCCTTCATCCCCAACACCGGCTTCTGCCTCGCCCTGCAGCTTGAACGCATCTCCGACCGCCGGCCGCTGCAGGCGCTGCTGCCGATCCCGGCGCAGGTGCCCCGCTTCATCGCGCTCCCGGCGGCTCCGGGCGAACACCGCTTCCTGCCGCTCGAGGAACTCCTCCTCCTCCACCTTTCCTCGCTCTTTCCCGGCTACCGCGACAACGGCCACTGCTCCTTCCGCGTCCTGCGCGACAGCGACATCGAGGTCGAGGACGAGGCAGAGGACCTGGTGCGCGAGTTCGAGGTCGCCCTGAAGCGCCGCCGCCGGGGCGAGGTGATCCGGATGACCATCACTTCCAGCGCGCCGGACGACCTGCGGCGGCTGGTGATGGACGAACTCGGCGTCACCCCCGACGAGGTGATCGAAATCCGCGGCCTGATCGGTGTGGCCGATGTGAAGGAACTTGTCCTCGACGCGCGGCGCGACCTGCAATGGCCCGCCTTCACCCCCCGCGTCCCCGAGCGGGTGCAGGACCACGAGGGCGACATGTTCGCGGCGATCCGCCAGAAGGACATGCTGCTGCACCATCCCTATGAGACCTTCGACATGGTCATCCGCTTCCTCGACCAGGCGGCGCGGGACCCGAACGTGCTGGCGATCAAGCAGACGCTCTACCGCACCTCGAACGAAAGCCCGATCGTCTCCGCGCTCTGCGAGGCGGCGGAGGCGGGCAAGTCCGTCACCGCGCTGGTCGAGCTGAAGGCCCGCTTCGACGAGGCCGCCAACATCCGCCAGTCCCGCCGGCTGGAGCGCGCCGGCGCCCATGTCGTCTACGGCTTTCTGCACCTGAAGACCCACGCGAAGATCTCCACCGTGGTGCGCCGAGAGGGGGGGGAGCTTGTCACCTACACCCATTACGGCACCGGGAACTACCACCCGATCACGGCGCGGATCTATACCGACCTCAGCTTCTTCACCTGCGATCCCTCGCTTGGCCGCGACGCGACGAAGGTGTTCAACTTCCTGTCCGGCTACGCCCAGCCCGAGGGGCTGGAAAACCTCGCCATCTCGCCCATCAACCTGAAGTCGCGGCTGCTGGAGCTGATCGCCGCCGAGGCCGAGCATGCCCGCAAGGGCCGCCCCGCCGCGATCTGGGCCAAGATGAACTCGCTGACCGAGCCGGAAGTGATCGACGCGCTCTACGCCGCCTCCGACGCGGGGGTGAAGATAAGCCTGATCGTGCGCGGCATCTGCATGCTGCGCCCGGGCGTCAAGGGCCTGTCGGAGAACATCCGCGTCAAATCGGTCGTCGGCCGCTTCCTCGAACATTCCCGGATCGTCTGCTTCGGCAATGGTGCGGGGCTGCCCTCGAAGAAGGCGCGCGTCTTCATCTCCTCCGCCGACTGGATGGAACGCAACCTCGACCGCCGGGTCGAGACGCTGCTTGAGATCCGCAACGAGACGGTGAAGGCGCAGATCGTCAGCCAGATCATGGCCGCGAACCTCGCCGACCGGGCGCAGAGCTTCGTGCTGCAGCCCGACGGCAGCTTCCTGCGCGAGCCGCCGCCCGAGACTGGCAGCCTGTTCTCCTGCCACCGCTTCTTCATGGAGAACCCTTCGCTCTCCGGCCGAGGCAGCGCCGGCGCGGCCGACGTGCCCCGCCTCGCCCATGCGGTGGACTGAGGCGCACGCCACCCGCGCCAGGCGCGCCGCCCGCATCCGCTTGCGCCCCATGCGCGAACCGCCGCATTGACGCAGCCCGTCATGGACGGCAGAGTCCCCGCGGAACGACGAAGGACCCCGGATGGACGACTCGCCTGCGCAAGCGCATGACGATTGGGGGCCGTTCGGCCGCCCTCTCTTCGATGACCCCTCGGCCCGTGCGCTCTCCCATGTCGGCGTCATCGATGTCGGCTCGAACTCCGTGCGGATGGTCGTCTTCGACGGCGCCGCCCGCTCTCCGGCCTATTTCTACAACGAGAAGATCCTCTGCGGCCTCGGCAGCGGGCTGGCGGCGACAGGCCGGCTGAACCCCAAGGGGCGGACGCGCGCGCTGGCCGCGCTCAAGCGTTTCGCCATCCTCGCCAAGGGCATGAAGATCTCGCCCCTGACCGCAGTGGCCACCGCCGCCGTGCGCGAGGCCAGCGACGGCGCCGAATTCCAGGCCGAGGTCGAGCGCGAGACCGGCATCAAGCTCTGGGTCATCGACGGGACGGAGGAGGCGCGGCTTTCGGCCCAGGGCGTCATGCTCGGCTGGCCCGGCGCCCGCGGCATCGTCTGCGACATCGGCGGCTCCTCGATGGAACTGGCGGTGATCGACGACGGTCGCATCGGCAAGCGCGTCACCTCGCCGCTCGGTCCGTTCCGGCTGCAGCAGATCGAGGGCGGGCCGAAGGCGGTGAAGAAGCACATCTCCCGGATCGTGAAGGAGCTGAAGGCCGAACTCGCCGTCGATCACGAGAAGCTCTACCTCGTCGGCGGCTCCTGGCGTGCCATCGCCCGGCTCGACATGGAACGCCGCGGCTACCCGCTGACGGTGCTGCACGAATACCGCATGACCAAGGACTCGGTGCTGGAGACGGTCGACTGGATCGCCGCCAACAACCTCTCCGACCTGCGCCAGCGCACCGGCACCTCGGCCGAACGGATGGAGCTGGTGCCGCTCGCCTCCGAAGTGCTCGCCCAGCTCGTCCGCAGCTTCCGCCCGAAGGAGATCGACGTCTCCTCCTACGGCATCCGCGAGGGGCTTCTTTACGAACACATGCCCCAGCGCCTGCGCGCCCGCGACCCGCTGATCGAAAGCTGCCGGTTCTCCGAAGCGACGATGGCCCGCATGCCGGGCTTCGGCAAGAAGCTCTTCGGCTTCCTGGAGCCGCTCTTCAAGCGCGCCCCGCCGGAGCGCCAGCGGCTGATCCGGGCGGCGTGCCTCCTGCACGACACCACTTGGCGCGCCCACCCCGATTACCGGGCCGAGGCCTGTTTCGACAACGCCACCCGCGCCAACCTCGGCGGCCTCGACCATCCCGGCCGGGTGTTTCTCGGGCTGGCGCTCCTGCACCGCTACAAGAACTCGCGCACCGGCTCGCGGCTGGAGCCGCTTTTGCAGCTGCTGACACCCGAGGAGATCACCGACGCCGAGATCCTCGGCAAGGCGATGCGCTTCGGCGCGATGTTCTCGATCGGCGATCCGCAGGAGGTGGGCGCATTGACCGTCCACCCCCGCAAGGGCCTGCTGGAGCTGCGCCTGACCCCGACCGGAGATGCGCTGTTCGGCGAGGTCGCACAGGCCCGCTTCGCCTCCCTCGCCTCCGCGATGAAGCTGCAGACCCAGGTCACCCGCGGCCGGAGCTGACAGCCCCCAGCCAGCGACCACGGAGGGCAACGCCCGACCGCGGGTGGGCGCATACCACGTCCCCGGTCTGTCCGTTTACGGTGAAGCTCCCCCTTCGCCGTTCTCCCCCGCAAGGCTGAAGAAGCGCCCGCCCGTGCGGGGGGCCGGGCGCTGCCCGGTGGTGCTTCGCACCACGCATCGGGCGGGGGCCAATCCCTTCTCCCACCGCCGTAGGGTGCGCATTCATTGCGCACCACCCTGCCCCTCCACTCCGCGACCACGGAGGGCAACGCCCGACCGCGGGTGGGCGCCAACCACGCCCCAGGTCTGTCCCTTTATGCTAAAGCTCCCCCGCCGCCGTTCCTCGCCGCGCGGGTGAAGAAGCGCCCGCCCGTCCGGGCGGTCGGGCGCTGCCCGGCGTCACTTCGTGCCGCGCATCGGGCGGGCGCCGCGCCTCCGGGCCTCAGGCCACCCGCGCCCGGCTGATCTCCTCCCATGCCTCGTTGACCGCCAGCAGCCGCCGCTCGGCCAGCTTCACGGCCTCCTTGGGCACGCCCCGGGCGATCAGCCGGTCGGGGTGGCTGTCGCGCACCGCCTGCTTCCAGGCCGCGCGGATCTCCTCCATCGCGGCGTCATGCGCGACACCCAGCACGTCATAGGGATCGCGCGGAGCGTCGGGCACGTAGCGCGCGCGCATCCCCCGGAAGATCCGCTCGCCCAGCCCGAGGTTCTCCGCCACCGCCTTCAGGAACGCGTCCTCGTTCGGGTGGTACTGCCCGTCCGCCACCGCGATGTGAAAGAGCCCTTCGAGGAGGTCCGTCAGCACCTCGTCCTCGCCCTCGAACATGCCTCGGATCCGGCGGGCATAGGTCTCGAACCCCGCCACGTCCTGCCGGGCGAGGTTGAAGACCCGGGCGGCATTGGCCTCCTCCGCCTCCGGGATCACGAAAACCTCGCGGAAGGCCGCCACCTCGTCGCGGGTGACGTGACCGTCGGCCTTGGCCATCTTCGCGCCGAGCGCGATCACCGCGATCGTGAAGGCGACCGAGCGGTCCGGGCGCTCGGCCCGGGTGAAGATCGCAGCCAGCCCCTCGCCCTTGGCAAGGGCGGCGACGGCCTCGATGATGCGGGTCCAGATCGACATGTGCGAAGCATAACCGCCTCCGCGTCCGGCGTCAGCCACAAGGCGGTGTTTTCTGCGTCAGCACAGGATCTTCTGCATCAGCACCAGATCCATCCAGCGCCCGAACTTCCAGCCCACCTCGGGCAGCACCGCGATCTCGGCATAGCCCAGCGCGGCGTGGAAGGCCCGCCCGGCCGGGTTCTCGGCGCTGACCCCGGCCCAGAGCGAATGCACCCCGCGCGCCTCGGCATGGGCCTCGATCGCCGCCATCAGCGTCCGGCCCACGCCCCGCCCGCGCGCGGCGGGGGCAAGGATGATCGTATGCTCCATCGTCCGCGCATAGCCCGGCCCGTTTCGAAAGGCGCCGTAGGTGGCAAAGCCCAGAAGCTCCTCCTCCACCGCGACGAGGAAGGGATGGCCCGCGGCGGCTTTCTCCTCCAGCGTCGCGGCGAGCCCCTCGGGCGTCTTCTCCGCGGTGGTGAAGGTCACCGCGGTGTCGCGGATGATCGGGTTCCAGATCGTGGCGATGCCGGCGCAGTCCGCCGGGACGGCCGCGCGGATCATGCAAGCACCCGCACGCCATGCGGCGTCTCGATCTCGGCGCTGAGCGCCTTCTCCGCCCCCGACACGATCTCCACCCGCGGATCGCGCAGGCGCCCGGCCAGCGCCTCCCGCAGGCCCGCGGCCTCGGGATGCGCGACAAGGAGACGCAGCAGCCGGCAGCCCCGCGCCTGAAGGCGGGGCGCCGGATGGGCGCTGCCGTTCCACTGGATCACCGCCGGAAAAGCGCCGTCGAAGGGTAGCCTGCCGTCCACCGGTACCGCCATCCGCCAGCTCAGGTCGCCCCGGGTGAAGGCCATCGGCACGCCCACACCCTCCGGCCCTCGCGCCACCTCGGCCTCCAGTTCGCCCGTGCGGACGATCCAGTTGGTCAGCCGCGGCGCCCCGGAAAAGCTGTCCATGTCGAACCAGCGCGGCCGCCCCGGCCCCTCGGCCTCCGGGTCGACCGCGATCACCTCCAGGTAGACATCGTCCAGCGCGAGAAGCGCGTTATGCGTCCCCATCGCGGCATGCCGCCCGCCGGGCTGCAGGGCGACGCCCAGTACCTCCTCCACGCGGGCCCGGCCCGCCTCCAGCCCTTCGGCCGTCACCGCGATATGGTCGAGTTCCATGGTCCTTCCCCTGATCCGGCGTCATCCTAATCGACGCCCACGCCTTCACAAGGCCCCCTCCTTGGCCTATCTCGACCTGAGAGTTCCCGACCGAGAGACGCCGATGCCCACCACCAGCGCCCTCAGCCGACTGATGAAAAGCGATGCCGCCGGCGGCATCCTTCTGCTGATCGCCGCCGCCCTTGCGATGGTGGTGGCCAATTCGTCGCTCGCGCCGACCTACAACCACCTGCTGGACGTGAAGCTTTCCGTCCTGGTGGAGGGGCACGGCCTGTCCAAACCGCTGATCCTCTGGATCAACGACGGGTTGATGGCGGTGTTCTTCTTCCTGATCGGGCTGGAACTGAAGCGCGAGATGATCGAGGGCAAGCTGAAGAACCCGCGCGACGTGGTGCTCCCCGGCCTCGCCGCGGTCGGCGGCATGGCGGTGCCGGCGCTGATCTACCTCGCCTTCAACGCCAATCATCCCGCGACGATCCAGGGCTGGGCGATCCCGGCCGCGACTGACATCGCCTTCGCCGTCGGCATCCTGGCGCTTCTGGGCAAGCGCGTGCCCCCGGCGCTGAAGATCTTCCTGCTGACGCTCGCCATCCTCGACGACATGGGCGCGATCATCATCATCGCGCTTTTCTACACGCAGGAGCTGCATGTCGATTTCCTGCTGATGGCGATCGTGCCGCTCGCGCTGCTCTGGTGGCGGCACGAACGCCAGGCGCACCGGATCGCGCCGACGATCCTGCTCGGCACCGTGCTCTGGGTGCTGGTGCTCGAAAGCGGCATCCACCCGACGATCGCGGGGGTGATCACCGCCTTCTTCATCCCGCTGAAGGACCGCTTCGGCAAATCGCCGCTCCACGCGGTGGAACACGGGCTGACGCCCTACGTCTATTTCCTGATCGTGCCGATCTTCGCCTTCGCCAATGCCGGGGTCTCGCTGTCGGGGCTGAGCGCGGATGACATGCTCTCCGCCCTGCCCCTCGGGATCGCCGCGGGGCTGGTGCTCGGCAAGCAGATCGGGGTCTTCGCCACCACCTGGGCGCTGGTGAAATCCGGCGCCGCGCGGCTGCCCCACGGGGTCGGCTGGCGCCATATCTGGGGGCTGTCCCTGCTCGCCGGGATCGGCTTCACCATGTCGCTCTTCATCGGCTCGCTGAGCTTCGACGACGCGCTGCACCTCAACGAGGTCCGCTTCGGCGTGCTCTCCGGCTCGGCGATCTCGGCGGTGCTGGGCTTCCTCCTGCTGCGCGCCGCGCCCTCGGCGGCGGAGATGGAGGCGAAGCACGAAGCGCCAAAGGCCACCGCCGAGAAGACAGCCGCCGCCGAATAGGGGAATAGCCCCCCGCGCGGCACCCCTACTTCGTGGTCAGCTTCAGCTCGATCCGCCGGTTCTGTGCCCGTGCCGCGGCCGTGTCGCCCTTGGCCACCGGCTGGTACTGGCCGAAGCCCGTCGCCGCCAGCCGGTTCGGCGGGAACCCCTGCGCGATCATGTAGCGCACGACCGAAAGCGCGCGGGCCTGGCTAAGCTCCCAGTTGTCCTTGTACTGACCATTGCCGGACAGCGGCGTGCTGTCGGTATAGCCGTTCACCTGCAGGATCCAGTTGATCCCCGCCGGGATCTGCTTGGCCACGTCCTTCAGCACCGAGGCCACATCCGCGATCTGGCTCTTGCCGGCATCCGACAGCTGCGCCGAGGCCGGCGGGAACAGCACTTCCGAGGAGAAGACGAAGCGGTCGCCCACCACTTTCACCCCGGGCACACCCGCCAGCACCTTGGAGATCTTGCCGAAGAACTCCGACCGGTAGCCTTCTAGCTGCTTGTTCTGCTCGGCCAGCAGCTTGGCCTTCTCCGCCTCCAGGTCGGCGCGCTTCTTCTGCTCCGCCGCCACCTGCGCCAGCGCGGCGTTAAGCTGGCTGCCGAGGCTGTCAATCTGCACCTTGTCCTTCTGGTCCTTCGCGGCGGAGGCGTCGAGCGTCGCCTGCAGCGAGGCAAGCTGCCCCCGCATCGCGACAAGCTGCGCGTTCAGCAGCGCCACCTTGCGTTCCGCATCGGCCGATTTCGTCTTCTCCTTCGACAGCGCCGATTTCGCGACGGCCAGCAGCGCCGCCTGCTTCTGCGCCTCGGTCAGCTTGGCCTGCGCCTCCTGCTCCGCCGTCGACTTCGCCGCCTGCGCCGCGGCAAGAAGCGTCAGCGTATCCTCCGCGCGCTTCCTCTGCTGTTCCAGCGCCAGCGACATCGCCGTCAGCTCATCCTGCGAGTTCTTCAGCTTCTGGCGCAGCGCCTCCTCGGCGGCCTGATCCGCCAGCCGCTGCTTTTCCTGCGCGGTCAGCTTGTCCTGCGCGCCCGAAAGCTGCTTCTTCAGCGCCTCCGCCGCGGCCTCCTCGGCCAGCCGCTTCTTCTCGGCATCCGAAAGGTTCGACTGCAGCGTGCTGACCTGCTGGCCCAGATCGGCATTGGTGGCCTTAGACTTGTCGAGCGCCGCCACCAGCGCGGCCAGCGAGGCGTCCTTGCTCGAAACCTGCGACTTGAGGCTGGCGATCAGCGCCTGAAGCGCATCGCTGCGGGCCGCCGCCAGCCGCGCCGCCTGCGTCTGCGCGTCGATCTCCTTGCGGGCCTTGGCCACGGCCAGCTCCAGCGCCTGCTGCTCGGTCTGAAGCTTGTCGCGCGCGGCGGTCAGGTCCTTCACCTGCTGGCCGAGGTCGGCGGCCTGCCCCCGCGCCTTGTCCCGCGCGGCCAGAAGGCTCGCCACCTGCTGTTCGAAATCGGTGATCTTCGCCCGCGCCGCGGCAAGGTCGTTCTTGCGGGCCTGAAGCTGCGTGTTCAGCGTCGCGATCAGCGCCGCCTGCTGGTCGGACTTGCTCTGCGCCTCGGCCAGCTGGTTGCTGAGCTTGCCCGCCTCGGCATGCGCCTTGGCCGCATCGGCCTTCGCCATCCCCAGCGCGTCGGCCAGGCTCTGCAGCTGCCCCGAAAGCTGGTCGAGCTGCGTCCCCTGGGTCGAGATCGTCTGGCGCAGCACGAACTGCACGATCAGGAAGATCGTCAGCACGAACATCAGGACCAGCAGAAGCGAGCTGAACGCGTCGACGAAGCCGGGCCAGATCGGCGCCTCTCCCCGGCTTCCGCGGCGGGAGAGTCCCATCGCCTACTCCCGTCCCACCGCGTAGCCGCCGCGCGAAAGCTGGCGGATCGCGGCTGTCAGGGCGGCGATGTCGCCGCGCAGGTCGTTCACGCTCTCCTGCCGGCCGGCGGAAAGCTCCTCCAGGATGCGCAGCAGCTGCACGTCGATCGAGCGCAGCCGCATCCGGCTCTCGGCATCGACATGTTCGCCGCCCTCCCCCTCGCGCGACTGCAGGGTAGAGGCCAGCCGCTCCTGCGCCCGCGCCGCCCGGTCCTGGCCCTCGACCGCGCGGTCGAGGCCGGCGGCAATCCGGTCCTGACGGTGGACGGAGGTCTCCAGCGCCTCCACCATCCGCTCCTGCACCCCCGCGCCACGATCCTGCGCCTCGGCCAGCCGGGCAAGCGCGCTGGCAGTGCCCGCCACGCCCTCCAGCCGCGAATTCAGCCGCCCGATCCCGTCGATCAGCGCGGAAAGCCGCTGCTCCACCGCCACCCGCGAGCCCTCTGACTGGGCAAAGAGCTGCTGCAGGCTCTCGATCTGCTCGGCCATATGGTCAAGCACGCCGACGACGACGCCCTGATCGAACCCGCCCTCGCCATCGCTGCCGGCAAAGCTGATCCGGGTGATGGAGGACAGCCATTCCTCCAGCTCGCGGTAGAAGCGGTTCTGGCCGTGGCTGGCGAACAGCTCCTCCAGCCCGACGATCAGCGACCCGAAAAGCCCGATGAGCGAGGAGGAGAACGCCATCCCCATCCCGCCAAGCTGGCTCTGCAGCCCGCCCATCAGCTTCTCGAAGACCTGCGTCGCGGTCTCGCCCTCCTTAGGGGCGAGGTTGCGGATCGTCTCGACGACGGCTGGAACGGTCGTGGCAAGGCCCCAGAACGTCCCCAGAAGACCAAGGAAGATCAACAGGTTGCCGATATAGCGCGTGATGTCCCGCGCCTCGTCGATCCGGGTCGCGACCGAATCGAGGATCGAGGTCGTGGCCGTCCCGCTGATCTGGCTGCGCGCGCTGCGCGAGCGCAGAAGCGTGGCGAGCGAGACCAGCAGCTCCGGCGCGCGGAAATTGTCGTGCCCCGGCACCTGGTTGACGAAATCCTCGATCCAGCGGGCCGAGAAGAACAGCTGGATCACCTGCCAGAAGCAGGAGATGACGCCGATCGCGAAGACGGCAAGGATCACCGCGTTCAGCCCCGGGTTGGCATGGTAGATGATCGAGATCCGGTCCCGGGCGAACCAGGCGCCTGCGACGACCAGCACCAGAACGATGATCATCATCGCAACCTGGCGCACGGGTCGTGAAAAATTCGCGGCGGCCTCGCGCCCGGCTCGGTCCATCTCGTCGGTTCCAGCCCTTGGAATGCGGCCCGACAATAGGCGGCAGCGCGCCCGCTGCCAACCGGCAATCATCGGTTAACGGTTCAGCCCCGCGGGATTTTCCCGATCTCGCCTACCCTCCGGGCAAGCCAGGCCAGATCCGCGTCGGCGATGCCCAGCTCCTCGAGATGCCGCGCGGTGTTCACCAGATACTCCGCATTCGGCCCCTTCCCGCCGACCGCATGCGCGATCACCTCGGCCTGCGCCTCAAGGCTCATGCCGCCCGCATATTGCCCGTGCTCGGGGTCGATCACGAAGGTCACGGCGTCGACCACGCGCCCATCGCGAAAGGAGACCTCCTGCCGCGTCTCGAAATAGGCGGACGAGATCAGCTCCCGCTCCCTGAGCGCCGCCAGCGTCTCCACCTCCGCGCCATCCTCCACCCGGAAGGCCACGCCGTCGCAATGCGCCCCCGCCCGCGCGTCGAGCGCAAGGACCAGGCCCGGCGCCTCGACCGTGCCGCGGTGATGGATCGAATGCATGCAGAACGACCGGTGCCAGCCCTCCAGCCGGGCGATCTGCCGCTCGGCCACCGGAAAGCCCGGATGCCAGATCAGCGATCCGTAGCCGAACACCCAAAGCGGTTCCGTCATGCCGCACCCCTTCCCGCTGGCTCTCGCACGGCGCCCCTTGTAGACAGCAGGGACGGGCAAGGGAAAGGGCAGAGATGCGGATTCTGACCGTCGTCGTGATCCTCGCGGCCGCGCTCTGGGGCGGCTGGTGGTTCATCGGCTCGCGCGCCGAGACCCGCGCGGTCAAGGCCTTCTTCGCGGCCGAGACGGCCCAGGGCCGCACCGCGACTTATTCGAGCCTCGGGGTCGAGGGCTTCCCCAACCGCTTCGACCTGACGGTGAACGACGTGGCGCTCGGCGATCCTGCGGCGGGGGTGACCTGGCGCGCGCCCTTCGCGCAGGTTCTCGCGCTCTCCTACAACCCCTACCATTACATCGCGGCCCTCCCCCACCGGCAGGAACTGCAGACCCCGGCGGGCACCTTCACCCTGACCTCGACGAAGATGGAGGCGAGCGTGAAATTCGCCGCCGGCCTCTCCTTCGCGCTGCGCGAATTCATCGCCGTGGTGCAGGACCCGGGCCTCGCCTCCTCCCTCGGCTGGTCCGTGAAGGCGCAGAGCCTGCGCCTCGCCGCCCGCCGCCTTCCCTCCCGCAAGACCGCGCAGGAGATCGGGCTGGAGGCCGACCAGATCACCCCCGACGCCGCCCTCAAGGCCCGGCTCGACCCGGCAGGCGCGCTCCCCGCCGCGGCCTCGCAGGCCTATCTGGATGCCGAGGCCGGCTTCGACGCGCCCATCAACCGTCACATCGGCCGCAAACCGCCGCACCTGACCGACCTCACCGTGAAGGACGCGCATCTGAGCTGGGGGCCGATGCGTCTCTCGCTTCACGGCAAGCTGACGGTGGACGCCTCTGGCAGGGCGAACGGCACGCTCGACATCAAGGCAAAGGACTGGCGCACGCTGGTGCCGATGGCCGAAGGCCTCGGCCTGATCCAGCCCGCGCAGGCGCCAACCCTGACGAACATGCTCACGGAGCTCTCGAAGGGCTCCGCCAATCCCGATGAGGTAGAGATCCCGATCTCCCTCGCCCAGGGCTGGATGAGCATCGGCCCCCTGCCCCTCGGCCCGGCGCCGTTGCTGCGCTGAGGCGGCTCAGCCGCCCTTGGAACGCCCGAAGTCCGGCGCCGCGGTGTCCTGCCCGGCCTCGATGATGCCGCGCCGGATCGCCCGCGTGCGGGTGAAATAGTCGAAAAGATGCTCTCCGTCCCCGGTGCGGATCGCGCGCTGAAGGGCAAAGAGCTCCTCTGTGAACCGGCCGAGAATCTCCAGCGTCGCCTCCCGGTTGGTCAGGAACACGTCGCGCCACATCGTCGGGTCGGAGGCCGCGATCCGGGTGAAATCCCGGAACCCCGCAGCGGAATACTTGATGACCTCGCTGTCCGTCACCCGGCGCAGGTCGTCGGCCACGCCCACCATCGTGTAGGCGATCAGGTGCGGCGCGTGTGAGGTCACGGCCAGCACCAGGTCGTGATGCGCCGCGTCCATCTCGTCGACATGCGCGCCCATCGCCTCGACCAGCGCGCGGAGCTTCGCGACGGCCTCCGCATCGGCCTCCGGCAGCGGCGTCAGCAGCCACCAGCGGTTGACGAAGAGCGTCGGAAAGCCCGAGCGCGGCCCGGAATGCTCGGTCCCCGCCAGCGGGTGGCCAGGGATGAAATGCACGCCCTCCGGCATCTCCGGCGCCACCGCCTCGATCACCGCCTGCTTGACGGAACCGACATCGGTGACGGTCGCGCCCGGCTTCAGATGCGGCGCGATCTCGCGCGCCACATCCGCCATCGCCCCCACCGGCACGGCGAGAACCACAAGGTCGGCGCCCTGCACGGCCTCGGCCGCGGTCTCGTGCACCGTGTCGCAAAGCCCCAGCTCCAGCGCCACCGCCCGCGTCTCGGCCGTGCGCGCATGGCCCGCGATCGTGCCCACCAGCCCCTTCTCGCGCATCGCCAGCGCCATCGACCCCGCGATCAGGCCCAGCCCGATCAGCGCCACCTTGTCGTAGCTCACGCTCATCCCTGCCGTCCCTTGAACTCGGCCACGGCGCGGGCGACCCGGCGGCAGCTCTCCTCGTCCCCCACGGTGATGCGCAGGCAGTGCGGCAGCCCGTAGCTCGCCACCCGCCGCACGATCAGCCCCTGCGACTTCAGGAAGCCGTCGCAGGCCTCCGCCTCCGCCGCATCGCCAAGACGGGCGAGGACGAAATTGGTCATCGACGTGTCGGAGGGCACGCCCGCCTCGGCCAGCGCCTCCGCCAACCAGCGCCGCATCCGGGCGTTCTCGGCCCGGCAATGGTCGACGTAGGCCTGGTCGCGCACCGCCGCCTCGGCGACCTCCAGCTGCGTGCCCGAAAGGTTGAACGGCCCGCGGATCCGGTTCAGCACGTCGATGATCGCGCGCGGCCCGTAGCCCCAGCCGATCCGGAGCCCGCCGAGCCCGTAGATCTTCGAAAAGGTCCGCGTCATCACCACGTTCTCGCGGCGCGAGACGAGTCCGGCATGGCCGTCGAACCCGTCCACGAACTCGGCATAGGCCCCGTCGAGCACCAGGATCGCCTGAGCCGGCAGCCCGGCGGCCAGCCGCTCCACCTCCGCCTCGCCGATCATCGTGCCGGTCGGGTTGTTCGGGTTGGCGAGGAAGACGAGCTTCGTGCGCTCGGTGCAGGCCGCCAGAAGCGCATCGACATCCGTCACCCGCTCCCGCTCCGGCACGGCGACGGGCGTCGCGCCCACCGCACGGGCGGAGATGTCATACATCAGGAAGCCGTGCTCGGTCCTCAGCACCTCGTCGCCGGGGCCGGCATAGGCCTGGCAGAGGAAGGTGATGATCTCGTCCGATCCCACCCCGCAGATGATCCGCGCCGGATCGAGCCCGTGGACCTCGCCGATCGCGCCGCGCAGACCCGCGTGGTCGGTCGAGGGGTAGCGGTGCAGGGTCTCGGCGGCGCGTGCATAGGCGGCCTTGGCCTTGGCCGAGGGTCCGAACGGATTCTCGTTCGAGGACAGCTTCACCACGTCGTTGTGGCCCGCGATATGCGACTGCCCGCCCTCGTAGAGCGCGATGTCCATGATGCCGGGCTGCGGGCGGATGGCGTCTGCCATGGTCTTCTCCGATGGATCGGGGCGGTTCTAGCGGCGGGCCGGGGTTAAGGGAAGCGGCATGTCGGGAAAACGGAAAAGGGCCGCACCGGATGGTGCGGCCCTCCAAAGGCATGACCCATCCGTAGGGGGATCAGTTCTTGGCGTAATATTCGACGACGAGGTTCGGTTCCATGTGCACCGGGTAGGGCACGTCGCCCAGCCCCGGGGTGCGCACGAAGGTCGCCGTCATCTTCGAATGGTCGGCCTCGATGTAGTCGGGCACGTCACGCTCGGCGAGGCCGACGGCCTCCAGCACGATGGCGAGCTGCTTCGACTTGGCGCGCACCTCGATCACGTCGCCTTCCTTCACGCGGAACGAGGGGATGTTGGTGCGGCGGCCGTTCACGGTCACATGGCCGTGGTTCACGAACTGGCGGGCGGCGAACATGGTCGGCACGAACTTGGCGCGGTAGACGACCGCGTCCAGACGGCGCTCCAGCAGGCCGATGAGGTTCTCGCCGGTGTCGCCCTTGACCCGTTCGGCCTCGGCGAAGACGCGGCGGAACTGCTTCTCGGTCACGTCGCCGTAGTAGCCCTTCAGCTTCTGCTTGGCGCGCAGCTGCGTGCCGAAGTCCGAGAGCTTCTGCTTGCGGCGCTGGCCGTGCTGGCCCGGGCCGTATTCGCGCTTGTTGACCGGGGACTTCGGACGGCCCCAGATGTTCTCGCCCATGCGGCGGTCGATCTTGTACTTGGCAGAGGTGCGTTTGGTCACCGCTGTTCTCCTTCTCGAGGCCCCAATGGGGCGATATGAAGGGCGTTGTCCTCTTCCTCGGCCCGGATCGGGCTTCGGACGACAGGCATCCCCTCGCGGGGGCCCCCAACACCAAATGAATGCCCGGCCACGAGGGCCGGGACAGCGGGGCTTATACAGGCGCGGACGGGGGAGTCAACGGGCGGGAGCGTAAGGGGAAAGGAATAAAGGCCCCCAAGCTCCCCCGGCCCGAAACAGCGGTGCGCAGCACCGCCGGGCCAGCGCCCGTCCGCCCCCAAGGGCGGGCCCGGCCCCTCCTCACCACGAAGCCCGTAGGGTGCGCATTCATTGCGCACCGTCCACCGCCCCCCCCCGCACAAACGAAAAGGGGCGGCAGATGCCGCCCCTTCCCGATCTCTCTGGCCAGATGGCCGGGATTACATCATCCCGCCCATGCCGCCCATGCCGCCCATGTCGGGGGCACCGGCGCCAGCGCCTTCCTTGGCCGGCTTGTCGGCGATCATCGCTTCCGTGGTGATCAGCAGACCGGCGACCGAGGCCGCATCCTCAAGCGCGGTGCGCACGACCTTCGCCGGGTCGATGACACCGAACTTGAACATGTCGCCATATTCTTCGGTCTGGGCGTTGAAGCCGAACTTCAGGTCGGTCGATTCGCGCACCTTGCCCGCAACCACCGAACCGTCCACGCCCGCGTTCTGGGCGATCTGGCGCAGCGGCGCTTCCAGCGCCTTGCGGACGATGACGACACCGGCGTCCTGGTCGGCGTTCGCGCCCTTGACACCTTCCAGCGCCTTGCCGGCCTGGATCAGCGCCACGCCGCCGCCGACAACGATGCCTTCCTGAACGGCGGCACGGGTCGCGTTGAGCGCGTCATCGACGCGGTCCTTGCGCTCCTTCACTTCGACTTCGGTCATGCCGCCAACGCGGATGACAGCCACACCGCCGGCGAGCTTCGCCACGCGTTCCTGCAGCTTCTCGCGGTCGTAGTCCGAGGTGGTTTCCTCGATCTGCGCACGGATCTGGGACACGCGGGCCTCGATCTCGGCCTTGTCGCCAGCGCCGTCGACGATGGTGGTGTCATCCTTCTTGATGACGACCTTCTTCGCCGTGCCGAGCATGTCGATCGTGACGTTCTCCAGCTTCATGCCGAGGTCGTCCGAGATCACCTGGCCGCCGGTCAGGATCGCGATGTCCTGCAGCATGGCCTTGCGGCGGTCGCCGAAGCCCGGGGCCTTCACGGCGGCGATCTTCAGGCCGCCACGCAGCTTGTTGACCACGAGGGTCGCCAGCGCTTCGCCTTCGACGTCTTCCGCGATGATCAGCAGCGGCTTCTGCGACTGGATGACGGATTCCAGCAGCGGCACCATCGGCTGCAGCGACGAGAGCTTCTTCTCGTGCAGCAGGATGAGGCAGTCTTCCAGATCCGCGGTCATCTTGTCGGCGTTGGTGACGAAGTAGGGGCTCAGGTAGCCGCGGTCGAACTGCATGCCTTCGACGACCTCGGTCTCGGTCTCCAGGCCCTTGTTCTCCTCGACGGTGATGACACCCTCGTTGCCGACCTTCTGCATCGCGTCGGCGATCTGGCGGCCGATCTCGGTCTCGCCGTTGGCGGAGATGGTGCCGACCTGGGCAACCTCGGCGCTATCGGACACCGGGCGCGCGGCGGCCTTGATCGCTTCCACGACCTTGGCGCAGGCCAGGTCGATGCCGCGCTTCAGGTCCATCGGGTTCATGCCGGCCGCGACCGACTTCATGCCTTCCTTGACGATGGCCTGGGCCAGAACCGTCGCGGTCGTGGTGCCGTCGCCGGCCTCGTCGTTGGTGCGGGAAGCGACTTCCTTCACCATCTGGGCGCCCATGTTCTCGAACTTGTCCGAGAGCTCGACTTCCTTCGCGACGGTCACGCCGTCCTTGGTGATGCGCGGCGCGCCGAAGCTCTTCTCGATCACCACGTTGCGGCCCTTCGGGCCCAGCGTCACCTTCACCGCATCGGCGAGGATGTTGACGCCACGCAGCATGCGCTCGCGGGCATCGGATTCGAATTTGACGTCCTTGGCAGCCATATTGCTGTGCTCCTGGTTGTCGTTAAATTGGGTAAAAGGTCAGCGGCGGTCTCAGGCGATGATGCCGAGAATGTCGCTTTCCTTCATGATCAGCAGTTCGGCCCCGTCGATGGTGACCTCGGTGCCCGACCACTTGCCGAACAGGATGCGGTCACCTGCCTTGACGGCCGGGGCGATCAGTTCGCCCGAATCCTTGCGCGCGCCTTCGCCGACGGAGATGACTTCGCCTTCGGCCGGCTTTTCCTTGGCGGAATCGGGGATGATCAGCCCGCCCTTGGTCTTTTCCTCGCCTTCCACGCGGCGGACGAGCACGCGATCGTGCAGCGGTTTGAATGCCATGGTGAACTCCCTAGGGTCCAAGTTTATCCGTATTAGCACTCACTCCTCGCGAGTGCTAACGCAGCGGATGTAGAGACCGTCCCGGAGCATGTCAACTCCCGCCCGGGTAATTTCCGGGCTGCTCGCGGAAGCCGGCGCACCAGCCCCCGGCGCCCCCGGGCGAAGGGGCGACGGCAGGGGGTGTTTCATCCCTGCCGGGGATTCGCAACCAGACCCCGCGCCCGCGCCCTGTCCCTGCCACCCGCCGCCCGCCCCGCCTGCGCCACAGGAGGGCCTTGGCATCGCCCCGGCGTGCTGGCACCCTCCGCCGACCCGCCCCGACCGGAGCACCGCCAGTGCCGCGCCTTCTCGTCCTGCTGTTCCTGCTCCTCGCCGCCCCCGCCGGCGCGATCGAGGCGGCCTGCCAGGGCCACGACCTCCTCGCCCATGCCAGCGCCGCCGAAAAGGCCGCGCTCGTGGGGGACGTGCCCTATCCCGACGGCAACTTCTGGCAGGCCCGCAAGGGGGCGACCACGATCACGCTCGCCGGGACCTACCACCTCAACGATCCCCGCTTCGACGCCATCGTGCCGAAGCTCGTGCCCTATCTCGATGCCGCCTCCGCACTCCTCGTCGAGGCCGGCCCCGACCAGATGCAGGCGATGAAGGATCATCTGGCCGCCCATCCCGAGATGCTGGTCAACACCAGCGGGCCGACGCTGCCCGAGGCGCTCTCTCCCGCCGAGTGGTCGCGGCTGTCGGCCGAGCTGAAGGCCCGCGGCGTCCCGCCCTTCTTCGCCGCCAAGATGCAGCCCTGGTACGTGGCGGTGCTGATCGGCCTGCCCGCCTGCCACGGGGTGAAGACGGCAGAGATGGGGCTCGACCGCCGGCTGATGGCGAAGGCCGAGGCGGCGCATGTCCCGATCCTGTCGCTGGAACCCTGGCAGACCACGCTCGACGCCTTCGACCGGCTCGGCGAAGCGGGCCAGCTTGCCATGCTGCGCCAGGCGCTGGCGCCGGGAACAAACCAGGACGACCTCAACACCACGATGCTCGACGCCTATTTCCGGGGCGACCGCCAGCTGATGTGGTCGTGGAGCCGCAAGCTTGCCCTCGCCGCCCCGGGCGCAAGCGAGACGGCCAATGCCGCCGATTTCGCCCGGCTTCAGCGGCTCCTTCTCACCGACCGCAACCGCGCCTGGATGAAGCCGCTTCTCGCCGCGGCGAAGGGCAGAACCGTCTTCGTCGCCGTCGGCGCGGCGCATCTGGGGGACCGCGACGGGCTCCTGAACCTGCTGCACGAGCGGGGCTTCACCCTGACCCGGCTGCCGTTCTGAGGCGGCGTTCAGAGGCGGCCTTCCGAGACGAAGGGCCCGCGCGGGGGCGCCGCCCCCGCACCCCCGGAGTATATGCACCTGGAAAAGTCAGGGGCGCAAAGGCGGCGGCGGATGCGCGCGCGGCGCCCGTGACATCCCATGCTGCACCGCCTATAAGGCGCGCGAAAAACAGCCATCCGCACGGAAGCACGCCATGATCAAGGTCTTCGGCCACAAGTCCCCCGACACCGACGCCACCTGCTCGCCCATCGTCTGGGCCTGGTACCTGACCGAGGTGAAGGGCACCCCCGCCCGCCCCGTCCTGCTCGGCGAGCCGAACACCGAGGCCGCCTTCGTGCTGAAGCGCTGCGGCATCGAGAAGCCCGAGATCATCGCCGACGTGGCGGCGGGCGAGGCCTGCGTCGTCGTCGACACCAACAACCCGGCCGAACTGCCGCCCTCGATCAACGAGGCGAACGTGCTGCAGATCATCGACCACCACATGCTGGCCGGCGGGCTGAAGACCAAGGGCCCGATCGACATCACCATCCGCCCGCTCGCCTGCACCGCCACCGTGATGTTCGACCTGATGGGCGCGGATGCCGCTAAGATGCCGGAAAGCATCAAGCGCGCGATGCTCTCCTGCATCCTCTCCGACACGCTGGAATTCCGCTCCCCCACCACCACCGCGCATGACCGCGCCGTGGCCGAGGGGCTGGCGCGCGATCTCGGCGTCTCGATCCCGGCCTATGCCGAGGAGCTCTTCGCCGCCAAGTCCGACGTCTCCGCCTTCTCCGACGCGGCGCTCCTCCGGATGGACTCGAAGGAATACGAGGTCGCGGGCAAGCAGCTCCGCGTCTCGGTGCTGGAGACGACCGCCCCGAAGGTGCTTCTGGACCGCAAGGAAAGCCTGATGGCCTCCATGCCCGCGGTGGCGGCCGAAGACGGCGCCGACCAGGTCCTGCTCTTCATCATCGACATCCTGAAGGAAGAGGCGACGCTGCTGGTCCCGAACGCGCTGGTGAAGGACATCGCCGAGGCGAGCTTCGCCTGCACGGTGACCGGCGACACCGTGGTCCTGCCGGGCATCATGAGCCGCAAGAAACAGATCATTCCCGCGCTGAAGCTCTGACCATGACCCGCATCATCGGAAAGCTCGCCGAAATCTCGGAGGGCTACAGCGCGCTCGTCTGCGACCTCTGGGGGTGCCTGCACAACGGCCACGAACCCTTCCCCGAGGCCGTGGCTGCGCTGCAGTCCTTCCGTGCCACCGGCGGCCGCGTCGCGCTCGTCACCAACGCGCCCCGCCCGGCGGCCAGCGTGATCCGTCAGCTCGACCGAATGGGCGTGCCGCATGACGCCTATGACGTCGTCGTCTCCTCCGGCGACGCCGCGCAGGAGGCGCTGGTCGCCGGCCTCGTCGGCCGCCGCGTCTACCATATCGGCGCGCCTAAGGACGAACCCTTCTTCACCGAGATGACCGAGGGCGCCGAGCGCCTCTCCTCGATCACCCGCGTGCCGATGGACGAGGCCGAGGGCGTCGTCTGCACCGGCCTCGTCGACGACCAGACCGAGACGCCGGAGGCCTACCGCGCCGTGCTCCTAGACGCGAAGACCCGCGGGCTGCCGATGCTCTGCGCCAACCCCGACATCGTCGTTGACTTCGGCGACCGGCGGGCCTGGTGCGCCGGGGCGCTGGCGCGCGATTACGAGGATCTCGGCGGCCGCGCGCTCTATTTCGGCAAGCCCCACGCCCCGATCTACCTGCTGGCGCGGCGCCGGCTGGGCGAGATCCTCGGGCGCGAGCTGAAGGACGACGCGATCCTCGGCATCGGCGACGGCATCGACACCGACATCCGCGGCGGCATCGCCGAGGGGATCGACACGCTCTTCGTCACCGGCGGAATCAACGCCTCCGACTTCGGCCCCGACCCGCGCGCGCCCGATGCCCTGAAGCTCGAACACTGGCTGGCCGAACGCAGCCTCAGCCCGACGGCAGCCATCCCGAAGCTGGCGTAGGCCGGGACGCTCCCCCTTCTTCTTGGCCCAAATACTCCCTTTCGGCCCGAAACAGCGTCGCGCAGCTACGCCGGGCCAGCGCCCGTCCGCCCCGAAGGGCGGGCGCTTCGGGTGAGTCTGCCGCCCCGGCAAAAAGAAGGGGTTATTTTCGCCATAAACGGACAGACACTCCTCGCCGCGAGCGCCCACCCGCGGACAGGCACTGCCCCTCCGCCCCGCCTCTCGTGAATCGCAGAGCATCATTATTATAATTTTGTGCTGCTATATATAATTAAATTACCCTCCCATCTTGCGCGCGCCCCTCCGTCCGCTTATGCTGCACCGCAACATCCCGGAGGGACGCACCCGATGCTCGACAGGCCCAACGACAACCTGCCCCGAGGCACGATCTGCATCGAGGACCTCGAGATCGGCATGACCCGCGCGCTGCAAAAGCGCCTCACCGACCGCGACATCGAACTCTTCGCCGAGATCTCGACCGACCATAACCCGGTCCATCTCGACGACGCCTACGCCCGCGACACGATCTTCGAGGGCCGCATCGCCCACGGCATGCTCACGGCGGGGCTGATCTCCGCCGTCATCGGCGAGCAGCTTCCCGGCCACGGCTCCGTCTACCTCGGCCAGAGCCTGACCTTTCTCGCCCCCGTCCGCCCCGGGGACCTGGTCCGCGCCGAAGTCGAGGTCCTCTCCATCGACCACGCCCGACGCCGGGTCGCCCTTGATTGTCGCTGCCTTGTGGGCGATACGGTCGTGCTGAAGGGCGAGGCGCTGGTGCGGGCGCCAAGCCGGAAATTCGACTGACGGCGGGCCCGCCCGCCCATGGCGGGACGATGCGGATTCTGAAGTCTTGGCAAGGGGTTGACGGGCGCGGTCTGGAACAGGCCGATCGTGGCGCCTCCGTCGCCATGGGCAATTTCGACGGCGTCCACCTCGGCCACCAGGCGGTCATCGGGCTGGCGCGCGACCGGGCCCGCGCGCTCGGCGCCCCGCTCGGCGTCGTCACCTTCGAACCGCACCCGCGCGAATTCTTCGCCCCCGCGGCGCCCCCGTTCCGGCTGATGAACGCCGAGGCGCGCGACCACCGGATGGAAAAGCTCGGCGTCGAACGGCTCTACGAGCTTCCCTTCACCGCGGACCTCGCCGCCATGTCGCCCCGCGCCTTTGCCGAGGACGTCCTCGCCCGCGGCCTCGGCATCTCGCATGTCGTCGTGGGCAGCGATTTCTGCTTCGGCAAGGGCCGCACGGGCACCGCGGCGGACCTCGCCGCCCTCGGGCAGGAGCTGGGCTTCACCACCACCATCGCCGAACTCGTCGGCGACGCGGGGGACGAGATCTCCTCCACCGCGATCCGCGAGGCCCTCTCCGCCGGCCGGCCCGGCGACGCGGCGCGGATGCTCGGCCACTGGCACCGCATCGAGGGCCCGGTGATCCATGGCGAGAAGCGCGGCCGCGACCTCGGCTACCCGACCGCCAACATGGACATCTCCGGCCTCCACCCGCCCCGCTTCGGGGTCTATGCGGTGAAGGTCGACGTGCTCTCCGGCCCGAACATCGGCACCTATGACGGCGCGGCCTCGCTCGGCATCCGCCCGATGTTCGGCGAGAACCTCCCGAACCTCGAAACCTTCCTGCTGGACTTCGCGGGCGACCTCTACGGCGCCGACCTCTCCGTCGCGCTGGTGGAGTTTCTCAGGCCCGAGCTGAAGTTCACCGGACTGCCCGAACTCATCGCGCAGATGGAGGAAGACTGCACCCGCGCCCGCGAGATCCTCGCCGGGGTCTGAGGCCCGCTTGACGCCTGCCCTGGCCGCGAACAATATGGGAACATCTTGGAGGTTCTCATGTCCGACGCCCTCACCTTCGCCCCGCTGACGCCAGACCGCATTCCGGACTGGGAGGCGCTCTTCGGCCCCTCCGGCGCCTGCTACGGCTGCTGGTGCACGCATTACCGCCTCCGCTCCAAGATCCGCCAGGACATGCCGGACGCGGAGCGCCACGCCCTGATGGTCGCCCGCATCCGCTCCGGCCCGCCGCCGGGGCTTCTGGCCTATCGCGGCGCCTCGGCGATCGGCTGGATGCAGATCGGCCCGCGCGCCGACGTACCGGAATGGAACAACCCGCGCCGCGCCACCACGCCCCTGCCCGACGCCCCGGCCGACGATGCCTCGGTCTGGGCCATCTCCTGCTTCTTCTTCGCCCGCCCCGAGCGCGGCCGCGGCCTGAGCCACCCGATGCTCGCCGCCGGCATCGCCCACGCTCGCGCCTCCGGCGCCCGCCTGCTGGAGGCGGCACCGATGGACCAGGCCAGGCAATCGAAATCCATCGGCCTCTACGTCGGCTCCACCCGCGTCTTCGAAAAGGCCGGGTTTCGCGAGGTCGCCCGCCAGAAGCCGGGCCGCCCCCTGATGCGGCTGGAGCTTTAGGCCGAGGAACGGAACGGCGCGCTGCCCCCGCCTTCGCCGCCCCCGGAATATTTGGACCAAGGTGAAAGAAGCACGCGGAGGGGCCTTTTCTTTCCCGCCCCGCCGCGCCACTTTGCCGGCCATGAAAGACCCGATCCCCCGCGACCACCTGCGTCCCCGTTTCTGGGAAAAGCCGCTGACCTCCCTGACCCCCCGCGAATGGGAGGCCCTCTGCGACGGCTGCGGCAAATGCTGCCTGAACAAGCTCGAGGACGAGGAGACCGGCGAGGTCGCCTTCACCCGTCTCGCCTGCCGCCTGCTCGACGGCGAAACCTGCCGCTGCTCCCAGTACGATATCCGCCGGCAGTTCGTGCCGGAATGCGTGTTCCTCACCCCGAAGACGATCAAGGACGTGGCCTACTGGCTGCCGAAGACCTGCGCCTACCGCCTGCGCTGGCGGGACGAGCCGCTGCCGGACTGGCATCCGCTGCTGACCGGCGATCCCGAAAGCGTCCATGCCGCAGGCGAGTCGGTGCGCGGCTGGACGGTGCCGGAATTCGAGGTGCCGGAAGAGGATTGGGAAGACTACGTGATCGAAGGGGAACCCTGAATGTTTTTCATCTCCGACAATGCCTCGGCCGCCGCGCCCGAGGTCATGGCCGCGCTGGCCGCCGCCAATGACGGCCATGCCATGCCCTATGGCGCCGACGCGCTGACCGCGCATGTGCGCAACCGCATCCGCACCCTCTTCGAGGCGCCGGAGGCGGCGGTCTACCTCGTCGCCACCGGCACCGGGGCGAATGCGCTGGCGCTCGGGCTGATGTGCCCGCCCTTCGCCACCGTCTTCTGCCATCACAAGGCCCATATCGCCGTCGACGAATGCGGCGCAGGCGAATTCTACACCGCCGGGGCGAAGCTGGTCCCCACCGGCGAGGCCGACGGCAAGATCTCGCCCGAGGCGCTCGCCCGCACCATCGCCGAGATCGCGCACCCGGACGTGCACCACCTGCGCCCGGGAATGCTGAGCCTGACGAACCTCACCGAGCAGGGCACCGTCTACACCCCGGCCGAGGTCGCGGCCCTGACCGACGTCGCAAAGGCGCGCGGCCTGCCCAGCCACATGGACGGCGCCCGCTTCGCCAACGCGCTGGTCGCCACCGGCGCCACCCCGGCAGAGATGACCTGGAAATCCGGCATCGACGTCCTGAGCTTCGGCGGCACCAAGAACGGGCTGATGGGGGCCGAGGCGGTGGTGATCTTCGATCCCGCCAAGGCGCTGGAGTTCGAGCTGCGGCGGATGCGCGGCGGCCATCTCTTCTCCAAGCACCGCTATCTCGCGGCGCAGATGGCGGCCTATCTGGAGGATGACCTCTGGCTCCGCCTCGCCCGGAACGCCAACGCGATGGGCCAGCGCCTCGCCGCCGCCATCGCGGCAGCCCCCGGTGGCAGGCTCGACCCGCAGCCGGCCGCGAACCTGATGTTCGCGGCCCTGCCCCGCGCGACCCACCGCAAGGTCCGCCAGGCCGGCGCGGCCTATTACATGATGAGCGACGACAGCCTGACCGAGGGCGCGGATGACACGCCCCTGACCGCCCGCTTCGTCGCCTCCTGGTCGACGACCGAGGCCGAGGTGGATCGCTTCGCCGAGCTGATCCGCGGCTGATCGCGGGCCGGGTCCGGCGCGGATCAGGCGGTCAGGAACCGCCCGATCTCGCCCGCGACCTCTGCTACATGGGTGACGGGCAGCATGTGGCCCGCCCCAGCCACCACGGCCCGGCGCGCCTGCGGCAGCCGCGCCGCCAGCGCCGCCGCGATGGCCGGAACGATCGCGGGCGAGGCTCCACCCTCGATCAGCAGCACCGGGCAGGCGAGGCCCTCCAGCCGCCCGGGCGCCAGCAGCCCGCCGCAATCCTCCATCAGCGCCGGGTTGGCCGCCGGGATCAGGTGGATACGCTCCGCAATATAACGGCGCTGGCGCTCGGGCAGGCGCGCCCAGTCCTCTCCCGTCCCCCAGTCTGCGGTGAAAAGCGCCGCCGCGCGCTCAGCCTCGCCCGCTGCAATGGCTTGGGCGAAATCGGTGTGCGCGGTCAGATGCGGGGCGACCTCGGGCGAACCCGCCGCCCGGGCGGCGGCGAAAAGCGTGGGCTCGATCAGCACCAGCCGGCGCACGCGGCCCGGATGGTTCAGCGCCAGCCGCAGCGCCACCACCGCACCGAAGGAATGGCCGATCACGTCGACCCGATCCCCCGGCAGCGCCTGGAGCGCGATCGCTTCCGAGCTTTCCGTCGGATCGGTCCCCGCCACCCAGTCCGGCGCCGTGCCGTGGCCGATCAGGTCGCAGCAGGTCAGCGTGACGCTCTCCGCCAGCGCGGCGCCGATCCCCGCCCATTCCCCGGCATGAGCCAGCGAGCAATGAAGCGCCAGCGCATTCAGCGGCCCATGGCCGTAATGACGCGTGCTCACAGCTTGCCGGCCAGGTGCAGGTCCAGGTCCTCCAGCCGGTCCTGACCCCAGAACCGCTCTTCGCCCACGATGTAGAAGGGCGCGCCGAAGACGCCGCGGTTCACCGCCTCCTCCAGGTTCTTCACATAGGTCTCCGCCCCCAGGAGAAGGCCCGACGACGCCAGCCCCGGATCGAAGCCCGCGCGCGAAAGCACGTCGCGGATCACCTCGTCCTCGGCCACGTCGCGCTCCTCCGCCCAGCAGGCCCGGGTGAACCCATGCACCAGCGCGCCCATGTCGCCGCCGCCAGTCTCCTGCGCCGCGATGATCGCATAGGAGGAGGGCGCCGAGTTCGTCGGGAAGAACGCAGGCTTGAGGTTGATCTCCATCCCCAGCTTCGCCGCCTGGCGCCGCAGCTCCTGCAGCCGGTATTCCTGCCGGCTCTGGTGGCGGTCCTTCGGCGGCGTACCACCGGTGCGCGAAAACAGCGCCGAGATGTCTACCGGCTTGTAGCGCACAGAGGCGCCGTGGCGGGCCGCGATCTCCTCCAGCCGCTCGCCCGCAAGGTAGGTATAGGGCGAGATGGTGGAGAAAAAGTAATCGATTTGCTTCATTTGCGCGCGCGCTCCACTGCCTCTGTTTGCAAGACCGTAGCCCGGTGCTAAGCGGTGTCAACGTTACGAATCCGTCATGCGACCTCTGCCAAGGACCCCGATATGGCTGCCATGAGCGAACCGAAGCTGATCTCCGGAAACGCGAACAAACCCCTTGCCCAGGCGATCGCGCGCCGGATGTCGATGCACCGCGGCATGTCCGTCGACCTCGTCGACGCACGGGTCGAGCGTTTCAACGACCAGGAGATCTTCGTCGAAGTCTTCGAGAACGTCCGCGGCGAGGACATGTTCATCATCCAGTCGACCTCGAACCCGGCGAACGACAACCTTATGGAACTCCTGATCATGACCGATGCGCTGCGCCGCTCCTCGGCCTCGCGCATCACCGCCGTGATCCCCTATTTCGGCTACGCACGGCAGGACCGCCGCACCAAGGCGCGCACGCCGATCTCCTCCAAGCTGGTGGCGAACCTCATCACCCAGGCCGGGATCGAGCGGGTGCTGACCCTCGACCTGCACGCCGCCCAGATCCAGGGCTTCTTCGACATCCCGGTCGACAACCTCTACGCCGCCCCGGTCTTCGCGCTGGATATCGAACACCACTTCAAGGGCCAGCTTCAGGGTGTCACCGTGGTCTCGCCGGATGTCGGCGGCGTCGGCCGGGCGCGCGAGCTCGCCCAGCGGATCGGCTGCGGCCTCGCCATCGTCGACAAGCGCCGCGTGCGCCCCGGCGAAGTGGCCGAGATGACGGTGATCGGCGACGTGCAGGGCCAGACCTGCATCATCGTCGACGACATCTGCGACACCGCCGGCACTCTGGTGAAGG
This sequence comes from Solirhodobacter olei, assembly GCF_004010155.1. Taxonomy (GTDB): domain Bacteria; phylum Pseudomonadota; class Alphaproteobacteria; order Rhodobacterales; family Rhodobacteraceae; genus Solirhodobacter; species Solirhodobacter olei. The sequence continues at coordinate 123,960 of NZ_RRYH01000008.1, forward strand.
CGGCGGACCTGCTGATCAGCACCGGCGCGAAGGAGGTCCACGCCTATATCACCCACGGCGTCCTCTCCGGCCCGGCGGTGGAACGGGTGACCAATTCCAAGCTGAAGAGCCTGGTGATCACCGACTCGATCGGCCAGCCCGAGCCGGTGAAGCGCGCGCCCAACATCCGCATCGTGCCGACCGCGCCGATGTTCGCCCAGGCGATCCTGAACATCTGGAACGGCACCTCCGTCTCCTCGCTCTTCGAGGTCGACACGCTGGTTCCGATCTACGAGGGCATGTACTCCCGCCAGTAACCGGCCCGGACGTGCCGAAGCCGCAGGAACCGGGTCGTGACAGCGGCGCAGCGGGGCTAGATTGGGGGCAAAGGAGCCCCCAGATGCCCGAAGACATGACCGCCGGACGCCCCGGCCCCGCCAATATCGGCACCGATACCGACAGCCCCGCCTACCACTACCGCGTCATCGGCCGCGCGCTGGAAGAGATCGACGCCGGCGGCGCCCAGCTTTCGCTGGACGAGCTGGCCTCCCGCATGGGCATGAGCCCGGCGCATTTCCAGCGCGTCTTCAGCCGCTGGGTCGGCGTCTCGCCTAAGCGCTACCAGCAATACCTGACGCTGGACCTCGCCCGCCGGATGCTGGCCGAGCGTCACACGGTGCTCGAGACCGCGCTGGAGGCCGGCCTCTCCGGCACCGGCCGCCTGCACGACCTGTTTCTCCGCTGGGAGGCGATGAGCCCCGGCGATTACGCCCGCGGCGGCGCGGGGCTGACGATCTTCTGGGGCTGGTTCGAAAGCCCCTTCGGCCCGGCGCTGGTAATGGGAACGGAGAAGGGCATCTGCGGCATTGGCTTCGCGGCGGAGACCGGGGCCGAGGCGGCGATGGCCGACCTCCTCGCCCGCTGGCCCCGCGCCGATTTCGTCGAGGATCCCACCCGCCTCGCCCCCTGGGCGCTCGCCGCCTTCGGCGCGGACGCGGCCGATCCGGTGCCGCTCTACCTCATCGGCGCGCCGTTCCAGATCAAGGTCTGGGAGGCGCTGCTGCGGGTTCCCACCGGCCATGTGACCACCTATACCGACATCGCCCGCGCCGTCGGCCACCCGACCGCGCAGCGCGCCGTGGGCACCGCCGTGGGCCGCAACCCGATCAGCTTCCTGATCCCCTGCCACCGCGCGCTCAGAACCACGGGCGCCCTCGGCGGCTACCACTGGGGCCTGCCCGTCAAGCGCGCGATCCTGGCCTGGGAGGCGGCCCGCGCCGGCCTCTGACGCCGCGGCGCCGCGAGACGTGAACACACCACGCGCCGCCCGGCCCCGGCACGGTCTGGCAGGGCTGCCCCCACTCCGGTATAACGCCCGAAAGCCCCGGAAGGGGGCGATCGAGACGAGCGGAGCTGCACCTGATGAAATCTGCCTTCCTCCTGGCCGCCGCGGGGGCGCTCGCCCTCTCCGGCTGCATGTCGAACAACGGCGCCTACAACCCGAACGCCAATGCCGAGACCGGCGCAATGGCGGGCGCGGTCGTGGGCGGGCTCGCGGGCGCCCTTTCGGGCGGGCACAGCAAGCTCGGCAACGCCGCGCTCGGCGCGGTGGCGGGCGGGGTGGTGGGCGCCATCGCCGGTGGCACGCTCGACCATCAGGCGCGCGAGCTGCGCTCCTCCCTCGGCAGCAACGCCACCGTGCAGAACACCGGCAGCGAGCTGGTGGTGACCCTGCCCGAGGACATCCTCTTCGCGACCGACAGCACGGCGGTCCGCCCGGGCCTGCAGCGCGAGCTGGGCAAGCTGGCCCAGAACCTGAACAACAACCCCGACAGCAAGATCACCATCGTCGGCCATACCGACAACACCGGCCCGGCCGCGCACAACCAGACCCTCTCCTTCCGCCGCGCCCAGGCGGTCGAGGGCATCCTGATGGACGACGGCGTCCGCCCCGACCGGCTGCTGGCCTATGGCAAGGGCGAAAGCGACCCCGTCGCGACCAATCTGACGGCCGCGGGCCGGGCCCAGAACCGCCGGGTGGAGATCCACATCCACCCGCTGAATCAGGGCTGATCGGTCCCGGGCCCGCTTTCGGTGGATTGACCTCTGCGGGTCCGGTCATATGATCTGACCAATTCGAGGTCGGACATGCCGTTTCAGAGAGTCATGCCAGAGAAACTTTCCGCCGCAGTCGTCCGGCAGATCGAGCTGCTGATCCTGCGCGGCGTGCTGCGCCCGGGCGACCGCCTGCCCTCGGAGCGCGCGCTCTCCGACCAGCTCGGCGTCTCCCGCCCCTCCCTGCGCGAGGCGGTGGCGGAGTTGGAGGAGCATGGCCTCCTCGCCGCCCGGCCCGGCGCCGGGATCTACGTGGCCGAGGTTCTCGGCTCCGCCTTCTCGCCCGCCCTGGTCGAACTCTTCGCCCAGCATGACGAGGCGGTCTTCGACTACATCGACTTCCGCCGCGACATGGAGGGCCTCGCCGCCGAACGCGCGGCGACGCTGGGTTCCGAGACCGACCTGAAGGTGGTGGCCAGCGTCTTCGCCAAGATGGAGGCCGCCCACCAGAAGCGCAGCACGGCCGAGGAGGCCCGGCTGGACGCCGAGTTCCACATGGCGATCATCGAGGCCAGCCACAACGTCATCATGCTGCACATGATGCGCTCGATGTTCGATCTCCTGCGCGAGGGCGTCTTCTACAACCGCCAGGTCATGTTCAAGCAGCGCACCACGCGGCTGGCCCTTCTCGACCAGCACCGCGCGATCAACGAGGGCGTCCAGAGCCGCGACCCCGCCGCCGCCCGCGCCGCGGTGCAGGCCCACCTGGACTTCGTCGCAGGCGCCCTGCAGGCCCAGCAGAAGGCGATGCGGAACGAGGACGTCGCCCGCCAGCGCTACGAGCACGAAAAGGCAAGGTAGCCTCTGCATGGAGCAGGGCCAGCGCCCGTCCGCGGGTGGGCGCTGACAGCGGCCGAGATCTGTCCGTTTATGGCGTAAAGAACCCTTCGGTTGGCCGGGTCGTGGCCCCGCCCGAAACGCGGCACGCAGGGCCGCCGGGCAGCGCCCGACCGCCCCCCGGGCGGGCGCTTCTTCACCCTCGCGGCGGGGAATGATGAAGGGAGATCTCCACCATAAACGGACAGACCGAAGCCGGGGCAGGCGCCCCCCCGCGGTCGGGCCCTGCCCTCCGCCGCGCCAGATCCCCCCCCCATAACGAAAAGACCCGGCCGCCTGGGCCGGGTCCCTCCAATCCGTCTTGGCGTGCTGCGCGTCAGTTCAGCCGGGCGCCCACATCCGCGATCGAATCCTCGATCAGCTTGTTCGCCGCCGTCGCCGACATCTGCCCGCTCAGCACATCCGCCGCCGCGGCAACCGCCACGGCCACGGCCCGGTCCTTCACCTCGCGCAGGGCCGCCTTCTCGGCAGAGCCGATCTGCTCCTCCGCCGCGGCCAGCCGCCGCGCGATGGAGGCCTTCAGATCCGCCTTCGCCTGCTCGGCGGCCTGCTCGGCCTCCTCGCGGGCCTGGGCGACGATGCGCTCGGCCTGGGCCTCGACTTCCTTCTGCTTGCGCTCGTAGGACGCCAGGATCGCCTGGGCCTCCTCGCGCAGCATCCGGGCTTCGTCCAGGTCCACCCGGATCTGCTGGGCCCGCTTGTCGAGCATGCCGCCCAGCATCCCCGGCACCTTCAGGTAGATCAGCGCGCCGACGAAGATCAGGAAGGCGATCAGCACGATGAAGGGCGGGTTGGCCAGCGAGAAGAAGGCGTGATGCTCCTCCGCCGCCATCGCCGGGCCCGCCACCAGGGCCGCCGCCACGCTCAGGATCGACAGTTTCTTCATCGCCTCACCCCTTCAGCCGGCTGTCCACGGCCGCCTTGATCGCCGCCGCATCGGCGGTCCCGCCGAGCGCGGCGACGATATCGCCGGCAGTTTCATGCGCGACCTCGGTGACAGCCGCCACCGCCTGGTCGCGGATCTCGCCGATCCGCTTCTCCGACTCCGCCGACTTCGCGGCGATCTCGCGATCGGCCACGGCCGTCGCCGCATCCAGGTCCTTCTGGATCGCGGCCCGGGTCTCGCCGACGATGCGCAGCGCCTCGGCCCGGGCATCGGCCAGGGCCTGGTTGTAGGCGGCTTCCGCGCTGACGGCCTTCGCCTTCAGCTCTTCGGCCGCAGCGATGTCGCGCTCGATCGTATTCTTGCGCTCGGACAGGATCCCGCCGATGCGCGGCAGGGCCAGCTTCGAGACGATCAGGAACACCAGCACGAGCGCCACCGCCAGCCAGAAGATCTGGTTGGCATAGGTGGAGAAGTCGAGCTGCGGCATCCCGCCCTTCGACGCGGCTTCCGCGGCGGCCCCTGCCGCCGCCTGAACGGCCTCTGTTGCCATCACTTCCTCCGTGGGGATCGAGTTCCGGCCGGGTCACCCGGCCGAGAGATCGCTCGCCTCAGAGCGCGAACATCAGCAGAAGCGCGACCAGGAACGAGAAGATGCCGAAGGCTTCCGAGAAGGCGATACCGATGAAGAGCATCGCGGTCTGGCCCGGGGCCGCCGACGGGTTGCGCAGCGCGCCCGACAGGAAGTTGCCGATGATAACACCCACGCCGATGGCGGCGCCGCCCATGCCGACGCAGGCGAGGCCCGCACCGATGTAAGCGCCCATGGTCACGAGATTGCCGGTCATTTCAGGTTCTCCTTGGGATTGGAAATTCTGGGAAAGGGATAGGGATCAGTGGCCCGGATGCAGCGCATCCTTGAGGTAGACCACGGTGAGGATGGTGAAGACGTAGGCCTGCACGAAGGCCACGATGATCTCCAGCGCATACATGCCGGCGATGGCGAGCACCGAAACCGGCGAGATCAGCGCCACCACGGCGAAGCCCGCGAAGACCTCGAACACCGCGTGGCCGGCCATCATGTTGCCGCCAAGTCGGATCGAGTGGCTGACGGGCCGCACGAAGTAGGACAGAAGCTCGATCACCGCCAGAACCGGGCGCAGCGGCGCGGGCGCCGCGCTTACCCAGAAAAGCTTCAGGAACCCGCCGCCGTGGCGGATGAAGCCGGTGATGGTGACGGTCAGGAACACCGCGATCGCCATCACCCCGGTGATCGCGAACTGCGCCATCACCGAGAAGCTGAACGGGATCAGCGCCAGGAAGTTGCAGGTGACGATGAACATGAAGATCGTCACGATATAGGGGAAGAAGGCCATGCCGTCCTTGCCGGCCACGTCCTCGATCATGTCGCGCACGAAGTTGTAGGCCAGCTCGCCCACCGACTGCATCCGCCCCGGGACCATCGCCCGCGCCGAGGTGCCCAGCACCAGAAGCGAGAAGATCACCAGAACCGCGATCGCCATCCACAGCGTCTGGTTGGTCACCGTGTACCAATGCAGCGTGTGCCCGCCGAACAGCGGGTGGATGGTGAACTGCTCCATCGGATGGATCTGCACGCCGCCGGAAGATGCGTCAGCCACTCTCGTCCCCTTCGTCCCCGGCCACGGCATTCTCCGCGGCCTTTTTCGACATGTCCCGGGCGGTTCCGAGCATGACGTTCACGCCTGCCCCGAAGCCCAGCAATGTAAACAGCACCAGGAATACGGGCATTGTGCCGAACAGCCAGTCCAGCCCCCATCCGATGCCGAAACCGATCAGAAGACCGGTCACAAGCTCGACGATCATCTGCCAGGCAACGCCCGCCTGGCTGATCCCCTGCGCCTGTCTGCGCCGCCGGGGCCGGAAGCTTTTCTTGGCCTTGGCGATCCGCTGGTCGAGCCGCCTGAGCCGCTCGTCGTCATCCGGTTCCGCCATGGCCTGGGCCCCCTCGGACAGTCGGGCGGAACCTACGGTGAGGCCCCGCGCGAGTCAAGCAGTCACGAAGCCGCGAGATTTTCGCGCAACAGCATGATATCACGCCACAATCCCGTCCGCTTGCGCGAATGCCGCAGCCCCGCGGCCCGCCCGCGATATTCAACCGCACGGTTGACGATCCCGCGCCTTGGGGCGAAAATCGCGGCCATGAGCACCCCGCCCCCCGCCGCCCTCGACCGCGCCTTCGCCGCCCTCGCCGACCCGACCCGGCGGGCGATCCTGACGCTGCTGCTGGAAGACGACATGGCGGTGACCGACGTGGCAGAGCCCTTCGAGATGTCGCTCGCCGCCATCTCCAAGCATCTCGCCGTGCTGGCGGAGGCCGGGCTGATCAGCCAGGAAAAGCGCGGCCGCGTCAAATGGTGCAAGCTGGAACCCGACGCGCTCCGCCCCGCCTCGATCTGGATGCAGGGCTTCGGGCAGTTCGAGCCGGTGAACCTCGACGCCTTCGAACGCTTCCTGGCGACGGAACTGGCCGAGCTGCCGCCCGAGGCGCCCTGACCCCGCGCCCGGCCCCGCCGCCCGAGGCGCCCGGTCCCTGCCCTCAATCCTCCTTCAGCAGGATGAGAAGCGCCAGCGCCGTCAGCCCCACGCCCACCGCCACCATTCCCGGCGGGTGGCCGTGGCCCAGCGCGATCTGCCACAGCATCACCCAGGACGGCACCAGGTAGGTGTAGGCCATCACCTTCGCCGAGGGCAGGACCATGGTGGCATATTGCAGCAGCACGAAGGTCACCGCGCTCGCGAACACCGCGAGGTAGAGAAGCGCCACCCAGACCACCGTCGGCAGCGCCAGCCAGGGCGTCGCGCGCAGCGCCGGCCAGCCGAAGCCGCCCAGCACCAGCGTGCCGGCCACCAGCATGCCGAAGGTGAAGACCACCGGCGCCTCGCCCCGGTTCAGCTTGCGCACCATCGGCGTGTAAAGCGCATGAAAGCTGCAGCCGAAGAGATAGATCGCCTCGCCCCGGCCAAGGTGAAAGGCCGCGGCGGCGGAAAGATCGCCCCGAAAGATCACCCAGAGCGCGCCGAAGGCCCCCATCGCCAGCGCAAGGCCCATCCGCCGCGTCGTCACCTGCCGCAGAAGCAGCCATCCGAAGACCGCCGACATCACCGGCGTCAGCGTGAAGATCGCCGCGGCAGAGACCGGCGGCGCCGTCTTAAGCCCGTAGAACATCAGCACGAAATACCCGGCGAAGAGCCCGCCCAGCACCAGGTAGCGCCAGGGCGCGCGCGCCGCCTCGCGCGGCAGCCCGGTCGTCGCCAGCGCCACCACCCCGATCACCACCCCCGCGATGACGAAGCGCGCCGCCGACAGCGCCTCTGGCGCGATCAGGTTCGCCGCCATCGAGCCGAGCGAGAACGACCCGCCGAGGATGGCCGAGAAGGCCAGCATCGCCAGATGCCCGCGCCCCGCCGGGCTGAGGCCGGAAAGGCTCACCCCGCGCGCCAGGATCTGGCCTGCTCCTTGAGATAGGCGAGGAAGCTCTGCACCTTGATCGTGCGGTGCAGGTCGACATGGGTGACGAGCCACAGCTCCACCTCCCACTCCCGCCGCGGCGGCAGCACCTGGACAAGGCCCTTTCGCCGCGCGGCCTCGGCCACCTGCAGGAAGCCCAGCCCCGCGCCCGCCGCCACCGCCGCGATGATGGCGCGGGATTCGCTGGCGTGGAAGATCACCGCCTCCGGCGGCACCGTCTTGGCCAGCCAGCGGTTGAATGGCGCCCGGCTGGCGTCGCTCGCCGGGCCGACGAAATGGTGGCCGGCCAGCGCCGCCTCGTCGGCGGGCAGGCCCCGCCGGGCGATGTAGTCCTCCGATCCGTAAAGCGCGAACGCCTGGCGCAGGAAGGGCTGGACGACGTTATCGGGCTCGTCCGGCGCCTGGCCCGCGCGGATCGCCACATGCGCCTCGCCATATTCCAGCCGGAACACCCGCGCGTCGGTCAGGTAGCGCACCGTCAGCCCCGGATGCGCCGCCTGGAAAGAGGCCAGCACCGGCGCGATCAGCGGCGCAAGGTCCGGCAGCGAGGTCACAAGAAGCTCTCCCGTCACCGCCTGCTCGCGGCCCCGGCTGCGGGCGACGAACTGCGCCAGCTCGTCCTCCGTCGCATGGCCCACGGCCAGCAGGTCCTGCCCCGCCTCGGTCGGCGTGTAGCCGCGGCTGTGGCGCTGGAAGAGCTTCACGCCCAGCCGCTTCTCCAGCGCGTCGATGTGGCGGATGACCGTGGCGTGATGCACCCCCAGCACCTCTGAGGCGGCAGAGACCGTCCCCAGCCGGGCGACCTGATAAGCGGTCCGGATCTCGTCCCAGCTGTCCAAGGAAACCATTGTGCACCTGCTCACATCCCCCCTGCATCCTTCAAGATTGCACTCCGGGCCGCAAGGACGATCTAAGCTGCATTCCAGGGCCGCAAAGCCTCCTCCCCGAAAGGACACCGAAATGACCGCCATCCTCCGCGTTGAAGCCTCCATCAAGGGCGAAGCCTCCGTCTCGCGCAAGCTGACCGATCGCCTGATCGCCCGTCTGCTCGACGCCGATCCGAACGCCTCGCTCGTCAGCCGCGACCTCTCCGCCGGCATCCGCCCGATCGACGCCGACTGGATCGGTGCCGTCTACACCCCCGCCGAAAGCCGCAGCCCGGCCCAGGCCGAAGCCGCCGCCTATGCCGACGCCCTGCTGGCCGAGGTGAAGGCCGCCGACGTGATCGTGATCGGCCTGCCGGTCTACAACTTCGGCGTTCCCGCGCAGATGAAGAACTGGTTCGACCAGCTCGCCCGCCGCGGCGAGACCTTCGTCTACACCGAATCCGGCCCGAAGGGCCTGCTCGCCGGCAAGAAGGCGATCATCGCGATGGCCTCCGACGGCACGCCGAAGGGCTCGCCGATCGATTTCGCCTCGGGCTACGTGAAGCACATGCTGGGCTTCTTCGGCATCACCGAGATCGAGACGGTGGCCGCCGACGCGATCGCGCTGGCGCCCGACACCGCGCTGCCGAACGCGCTCGACGCCGTGAACGCGCTGGTCTTCTAAGACCGCGCAAGGCTTGCGACCCAAGGCCCTCCTCCCACCCGGGAGGAGGGTATTTTTGTCCCCACCTCCCGCCTTTCACCCGGGCCCGGATATCCCCGCCGCTGACGCCGCCCGGCCGCCGCCCGCCCGCCACGGGCGCGGTGCAGGGCGCCAGCACCCCTCCGGCGGCCCCTGCCGCAGCTTTGTTCATGGCCGGAACGCCCCCCGGACCGACAGGGGTTGCGCCCTGCTCGCCCATGGCTATAACCCCGGCAATTTGCGCAAACGGGGGCTGACATGCCGAAGAGAACCGATATCGACTCGATCATGATCATCGGTGCCGGTCCCATCGTCATCGGGCAGGCCTGCGAGTTCGACTACTCCGGTGCCCAGGCCTGCAAGGCGCTGCGCGAAGAGGGCTACCGCGTCATCCTGGTGAACTCCAACCCGGCCACGATCATGACCGACCCGGGGCTCGCCGACGCGACCTATATCGAACCCATCACCCCCGAGGTCGTCGCCCGCATCATCGCAGAGGAGCGTCCCGACGCGCTGCTGCCCACCATGGGCGGCCAGACCGGGCTGAACACCTCGCTCGCGCTGGCCGACATGGGCGTGCTGGAAAAATATGGCGTCGAGCTGATCGGCGCCAACCGCACCGCCATCGAGATGGCCGAGGACCGCAAGCTCTTCCGCGAGGCGATGGACCGCATCGGGCTGGAAAACCCCCGCGCCACCATCGTCTCCGCGCCGAAACTGCCGAACGGCAAGTTCGACCTCAAGGCCGGCGTGGCCGAGGCGATGGCCGCGCTGGAAGACATCGGCCTTCCCGCCATCATCCGCCCCGCCTTCACGCTGGGCGGCACCGGCGGCGGCGTCGCCTATAACCGGGACGATTTCGAACGCATCGTCCACGGCGGGCTCGACGCCTCGCCCGCAGGCCAGGTCCTGATCGACGAGTCGCTCCTCGGCTGGAAGGAATACGAGATGGAGGTCGTGCGCGACCGCGCCGACAACGCCATCATCGTCTGCGCCATCGAGAACGTCGACCCGATGGGCGTCCATACCGGCGATTCGATCACCGTCGCCCCGGCGCTGACCCTGACCGACAAGGAATACCAGATCATGCGCAACGGCTCGATCGCCGTTCTGCGCGAGATCGGGGTGGAGACCGGCGGCTCCAACGTGCAATGGGCGATCAACCCCAAGGACGGCCGCATGGTCGTCATCGAGATGAACCCCCGCGTCTCCCGCTCCTCGGCGCTGGCGTCGAAGGCCACCGGCTTCCCGATCGCCAAGATCGCGGCCAAGCTCGCCGTCGGCTACACGCTGGACGAACTCGACAACGACATCACCAAGGTCACGCCCGCCTCCTTCGAGCCGACCATCGACTATGTCGTCACCAAGATCCCCCGCTTCGCCTTCGAGAAGTTCCCCGGCTCGAAGCCCGAACTCACCACCGCGATGAAATCGGTGGGCGAGGCGATGGCCATCGGCCGCACCATCCACGAGAGCCTCCAGAAGGCCCTCGCCTCGCTCGAAACCGGCCTCACCGGCTTTGACGAGATCGCCATCGAGGGCGCGCCCGACAAGGCCTCGATCATGAAGGCGCTGACCGCCCAGACGCCGGACCGCCTGCGCGTCATCGCCCAGGCCATGCGCAACGGCCTGAGCAATGACGAGATTCAGCACGCCACGTCTTTCGATCCCTGGTTCCTCGCCCGCATCCGCGAGATCATCGAGGCCGAGGCCGAGGTCCGCGCGAACGGCCTGCCGGTGACCGAGGATGGCCTGCGCCAGCTGAAGATGATGGGCTTCACCGACGCCCGCCTCGCCACGCTGACCGGCCGGGAAGAGGACCAGGTCCGCCGCGCCCGCCGCAACCTTGGCGTCACCGCGGTCTTCAAGCGCATCGACACCTGCGCGGCAGAGTTCGAGGCCCAGACCCCCTACATGTACTCGACCTACGAAGTCCCCGCGATGGGCGAGGTCGAATGCGAGGCCCGCCCCTCCGACCGCAAGAAGGTGGTCATCCTCGGCGGCGGCCCGAACCGGATCGGCCAGGGGATCGAGTTCGACTACTGCTGCTGCCACGCCTGCTTCGCGCTGACCGAGGCGGGGTACGAGACCATCATGGTCAACTGCAACCCCGAGACGGTCTCGACCGACTACGACACCTCCGACCGGCTCTATTTCGAACCGCTGACGCTGGAGCATGTGCTGGAGATCCTGCGTGTCGAACAGGAAGCAGGCCACCTGCACGGCGTCATCGTCCAGTTCGGCGGCCAGACGCCGCTGAAGCTCGCCAACGCGCTGCATGACGAGGGCATCCCGATCCTCGGCACCACGCCCGACGCGATCGACCTCGCCGAGGACCGCGAGCGGTTCCAGAAGCTCCTCAACGACCTGAAGCTGAACCAGCCCAAGAACGGCCTCGCCGCTTCGCGCGACCAGGCCTTCGCCATCGCCGGCGACGTCGGCTACCCGCTGGTGATCCGCCCCTCCTACGTCCTCGGCGGCCGCGCGATGGAGATCGTCCGCGACGATGCCCAGCTCGAACGCTACATCCGCGAGGCGGTGCATGTCTCGGGCAAGAACCCCGTGCTGCTCGACAGCTACCTGACCAACGCGATCGAGGTCGACGTCGATGCGCTCTGCGACGGCACCTCGGTCCATGTCGCGGGGATCATGGAGCATATCGAGGAAGCGGGCGTCCACTCGGGCGACTCGGCCTGCTGCCTGCCGCCCCACTCGCTGCCCGACGAGATCATCGCCGAGCTGAAGCGCCAGACCGAGGCGCTCGCGAAGGGCCTCAACGTCGTCGGCCTGATGAACGTGCAGTTCGCGGTCAAGGACGGTACGATCTACGTGCTGGAAGTGAACCCCCGCGCCTCGCGGACGGTCCCCTTCGTCGCCAAGGCCACCGACAGCGCCATCGCCTCCATCGCCGCGCGCATCATGGCGGGCGAAAAGCTCTCCGCCTTCCCGATGCGCGCGCCCTATCCCGAGGGCGTCGGCCCCGACACGCCGCTGCCGCTGGCCGACCCGCTGACGCTCGCCAATCCGAAGACCCCGTGGTTCTCGGTGAAAGAGGCCGTCATGCCCTTCGCCCGCTTCCCCGGCGTCGACACGCTGCTTGGGCCAGAGATGCGCTCGACCGGCGAGGTCATGGGCTGGGACCGCTCCTTCCCGCTGGCCTTCCTGAAGGCCGAGATGGGTGCCGGCACCCATCTGCCGGAAACGGGCCGCGTCTTCGTCTCGATCCAGAACAGCGACAAGACCCCGGTGATGGCCGAGGCCTGCCGCGAAATGATCGCGATGGGCTTCACCCTCATCGCGACCCAGGGCACCGCGGCCTTCCTCGAGGCCGCCGGCGCCCCCTGCGAGCGCGTGAACAAGGTCTACGAGGGCCGTCCGAACATCGTCGACCGCCTGAAGAACGGCGACATCGCGCTGGTCTTCAACACCACCGAGGGCACGCAGTCGATCAAGGACAGCAGCGAGATCCGCTCGGTCGCCCTGATGGACCGCATCCCCTACTTCACCACGGCAGCCGGCGCCATCGCCTCCGTCGCGGCGATCAAGGCGCGCCGCGAAGGCGAAATCGGGGTCAGGACGCTTCAGGGGTGAGCGGCGGCCCCGCCCACATCCCCCCGTAGGGTGCGCATTCATTGCGCACCTGACCACCTCGCCACCCCACGACCACAGGGGGCCGCGCCCGTCCGGGCGGTCGGGCGCTGCCCGGTGTCGCTGCGCGACACGCATCGGGCGGGGCTGCACGCCACCCCAGCGCCGTAGGGTGCGCATTCATTGCGCACCGCCCCCCCCTCACACCCCCTTCCGTCCGAAACTCCGCGCCAGCGCCACCAGCTGCTCGTCGCCGTCATAGGCCTCGTCCCACTCCGGCTTCTTCGTCGCGAACAGCCCCTCCGGCCCGAACAGCTCGTTATGCTCCGGCCCGTGGATCAGCCGCATCAGCCGCCCGTACATCCAGATCTTCAGCACGTCGTTGATCCGCGGATGCACGCCCCGCCCCATGGCGCGGAAGAACTTCATCACGCTCTCGTCCAGGTACAGCGTCACCTTCTCGCGCTTGCCCTCGCGCGGCCCCAGCCCGATCTCGTTCCAGGCCGCGGGCAGCCCCCAGCCGCGCCACAGCGTGTTGGCGATCTCCCATTCCACCCGCTTCTGGGCGACCGACATGAAGTAGTAATACTCGAGCTTCTTCTCGCTCATCTTCGGCGGTGCGTCTGCCATCGACCCCTCCTCTTCGCGCCGCCCAGACTGCCGCAGGAAGGGTTAACACCGCGTCACGCCACCGTCCCCGAATACGGTGCTTTTTCGGTAGGAAAGCGGTAGGGAAACGGTAGGCCGAATTTACCGCTCCTCTTCCATTCGAATTCTCGCATATAAGAGGGGCGAAACAGAGGGAGACCGACATGCCCGTAACCGTGAAAGCCCTGCTGGAGGCCGCCAATGCCGCGGTGCCCCGCATCACCGTGGCCGAGGCGCAGGCGAAGATCGCCGCCGGCGCGCTCGTCCTCGACATCCGCGACGCGCCGGAGGTCGAGCAAAGCGGCAAGGTTGAAGGCGCGCTGCACGTGCCCCGCGGCATGCTGGAGTTCCGCGCCGACCCCGCAACCCCCTATCACAACAAGGAATTTCGGGCCGACCGGCCGATCGTCCTCTACTGCGCCTCAGGCGGTCGGGCGGCGCTTGCCGGCAAGCTTCTGAAGGACATGGGCTATGCCGAGGTGTTCAATCTCGGCGGCTTCAAGGACTGGGCCGAGACCGGCGCCCCGGTGGAAAGCCCGCTCGATCGCGGCATGTAAGCCCTTGATCTGAAAGGCTATGGGGCGTCGGACAGGATCAGTTCGGCGCCCTTCCACCCCACCATCATCGAAGGCGCATTGGTATTTCCCGCGATGATCGAGGGAAAAACCGAGGCATCGCAAACCCTTAGCCCCTCGACGCCCCGCACCTTCAGCCGCGCATCCACCACCGCGCCCATCCGGCAGGTGCAGGACGGATGGAAGACCGTCCCCGACCGCGCCCGGATATCCGCAACCAGATCCTCGTCCGCCACGACGGCCGGCCCCGGGCGCAGCTCCTCCGCGATCAGCCCTGCCAGCGGCGCCTGCCGCGCGATATGGCGCAAGTATTTGACCGCCAACAACATTTCCTCGATGTCATGCTCTGTCGAGAAGGCATTGGCGGTGATCTTCGGATGCTGAAGCGGGTCAGGAGAGGCGATCCGGATCTCCCCTCGGCTGGTCGGCCGGCAGTTCGAAAGCCCCAGCGACATCCCCGGAAACGGATCCGGGTTCAGGATCGGCCGCTCGCCGTCCCGCGGCAGGAGCGTCGAAAAAGCCTGGAAATACAACTGCATGTTGGGCCGGTCGAGCTCCGGCGAGGTGCGGAAGAATCCGCCGCCATGGTTGATAGACTTTGCAAGCGGCCCATGCCCACCGGCAAAATATTTCAATCCTGCCAACACCTTGCCCCACCAGGGCCGAAGCTCCTGGTTATAGGTCGGCACCTTCATCCGATAGGTGTAGTTGATGCCCTGATGGTCGGTCAGATTGGCGCCGACCTGGTCGTTCTCAACCACCACCGGCAGGCCCAGAGACTGCAGCAGATCCCCCGGCCCGATCCCGGAAAGTTGCAGCAATTGCGGGGAGTTGATCGCCCCGCCGGACAGGATCACCTCGCCCCGCGCCCGCGCCTGAAGCACCGCATTGCCACGCCGGTACTCTACCCCCACGGCCCGGCCGCCCTCGATCAGGACCCGGGTGACCTGCGCCCCGGTCACGACCTTCAGGTTCCCCCGCCGCATCGCCGGCCGCAGGAAGGCGCGCGCGGCCGAATTGCGCCGGGCGGACCGGATCGTCATCTGGTACCCGCCCACGCCCTCCTGATTTTCACCATTGAAATCAGCGTTATAGGGAAGTCCCGTCGCCTGGCAGGCAGCGATGTAATCGCCCACCAGCGGGTGCAGCCCGCGCCGGTTGGCGGAAATGAAAAGCGGCCCGCCCGCCCCGCGCCAGGCGTCCGCGCCGGCCTCGTTGTCCTCCATCGCGCGATAGGCGGCGAGCACCTCGTCCCAGCCCCAGCCGGAATTCCCAGCCGCGGCCCAGTCCTCGTAATCCTTCCGGTTTCCACGGATATAGACCATCGCGTTGATCGAGGAGGAACCGCCCAGAACCTTCCCCCGTGGCCAGTGATCACGCTGACCGGCAAGGCCCGGATCGGGCTCCGCCTTGTAAAGCCAGTTGACGCTGGGATCGAAGTAGAGCTTGCCGTAACCCAATGGCATGTGGACAAAAAATCGCCGATCCGTGCCGCCCGCCTCGATCAGCAGGACCTTGTACCGGCCCGAGGCCGACAGCCGGTCGGCCAGCACGCAGCCGGCCGATCCCGCACCCACGATGATGAAGTCTGTCTCGTCCATCGGGCCAACCTAGCGGGCGCCGTGGCGGTCTCAGGCCAGTGGGCGACGCGCCTGCGTCGCTTTCCGGCGGAGGCCGCCTCGGGGCGACTTACTGCCCCTTCCAGACCGGGTCGCGCTTCTCGGCGAAGGCTCGGGCGCCTTCCAGCTGATCCTCGGAGGAATAGAGCCGGTCGACGGTGGCGAACTGCCGCTTGGTGATGCGGTTGAGCCCGTCCTGAAACCGCAGCGCCTCGGCCTCGCGGACCACCTCCTTGATCGCGGCGTAAACCAGCGGCGGCCCGCTTTCCAGCAGCCGGGCCAGATCCCAGGCCTTCGCCATAAGATCTTGCTGTGTCGTGATTTCCTTCAGCAGGCCCCAGCGAAGCGCCTCCTCCGCATCGAACCAGCGGCCGGTCAGCAGCAGGTCCATCGCAACGTGATAGGGGATCCGTTTCGGAAGCTTCAGCGAGGCCGCATCCGCCACCGTGCCGGAGCGGATCTCCGGCAGTGCGAAGGTGGCGTTCTCCGAGGCGAGGATCAGGTCGCAGCTCAGCGCCAGTTCGAGCCCGCCCCCGCAGCAGATGCCATTCACCGCGGCGATCACAGGCTTGTTGAGGTTCGGCAGTTCCTGCAGCCCGCCGAATCCGCCCACGCCGTAGTCGCCGTCGACCGCGTCGCCCGCCGCGGCGGCTTTCAAGTCCCAGCCGGGGCAGAAGAACTTCTCGCCCTCGGCCCGCAGGATCGCAACGCGGAGGCTGTCGTCATCGCGAAAGTCACGGAAGGTCAGCCCCATGATCCGGCTGGTGACGAGGTCGATCGCATTGGCCTTGGGCCGGTCCAGCGTCACCTCCAGAATGCCGCCCTCGCGGCGGGTCTTGATCGGGCCTTCGCTCCGGTTCCAGTCCATCATACGTCCTCCCAGATCACTGCATCCACCGCCACCGCGCCCTTTTCCTTCAGGATCAGCGGGTTGATTTCAATTTCCTCCAGCCGCGGATCGCGGACGAAGGCCGCCTGAAGAGCCATCACCGAGGCAATCGCCGCCCCCACATCCGCCTTCGGCCGCCCGCGATAGCCATCGAGAAGCGGCCAGAGCCGCAGGCGCTTCAGCGCCTGGGCGACCTCGCCCTCCTCTGCCGGCAGAACTAGCGTCACGGTATCGGCCAGAAGCTCTGCCGTCACCCCGCCGAGCCCGAGCGTCAGCGTCGCGCCATAGACCGGATCACGGCGCAGGCCGATCAGCAGTTCCGCCACCGCGCCCGAAACCATCTCTTCGGCCAGATACCCCTCCGCGCCCGGCATCTCCGCCTGGCCGTCGAGCGACGACAGCCCCAGGCGCACCGCCCCGGCCTCCGTCTTGTGCGCAAAACCGAGCCCCTTGAGCGCCAGCGGCGGCGTCAGCCCCGCGGCGAGCGGCGCCAGCTCTGCCAGCGTCGCGGCCCGCACACCGCGCGGCACTGCGACGCCCGCCTCGGCAAGGCGCGCCTTGGCCTCCGCCTCCGGCACCAGCTTCGGCGCCTGCCGCCGGGTGACGGCCAGCGGACGCCAGCCCGCCCGCCCGGGCGGCGTGGTGGCGGCGGAAAGCGCGGAAAGCGCGGTCTCCAGCCCCATCAGCGGCGCGATACCGTTGCCGATCATCTCGTCCGCCAGCGCCTCGTCGAAATTCTCCGGGAGCGACGCGACCGGGAAGGCCGGCTTCCCCGTCGCGCGCCCCGCCGCCGCGATCGCGTCGAGCGCCGGCCCGAAGGAGGACGGATCGCAGCGATCTGGCCGCGGCGGATCGATGACGAAAATGCCAGCGTCATAGCCCGCCAGCATGGTGGAGAAGACGTCCGTTGTCCTTGGCCCGTCACCCCAGATGAAAGTGTGATAATCCAATGGGTTGGCAATTGCGACGATGGGGCCGAGGATCTCGCCCAGCCGCGTGCGCTGCTCCTCGGACGGCGGCGCGAAGTCAAGGCCCTTGCCGGCCGCCAGGTCGGCGACAAGCCCCGCCTCGCCGCCGGAGCAGGAAAGCGAGCAGACCCGCCGCCCGACGAGCGGCCCGTGGACGTGGTAGATCTTCAGCGTCTCCAGCAGCTCCGGCAGGGTCGCGACCTCAGCCACCCCAGCCTGGCGGAGGAACGCCGACGATGCAGCCCCCCCTCCGGCAAGAGAGGCCGTATGCGAGGCCGCGGCCGACCGCGCGGCCTCGGTCTTTCCGGACTTGATCGCGACGATCCCCTTGCCCGCCGCCCGCGCCGCCTCCGCCAGGGCGGCGAACCCCGGGGCGTCGTCGATCCCCTCGACATAGAGGCCAAGCGCCGTCACCCGCTCATCGGCCAGAAGCGCGCCGGCCAGTTCGGCCAGCCCAACCTGCGCGGCATTGCCGAGGCAGGCGACATAGGCCACCGGCAGGCCCCGCGCCTGCATGGTCAGGTTGATGACGATGTTGGAGCTCTGCGACAGCAGCGCCACGCCCCGCTCCACCCGCCGTCCGCCGTGCTGGTCCGGCCAGAGCAGCGCGCCGTCGAGGTAGTTGATCACCCCGTAGCAGTTCGGCCCGAGGATCGGCATCTGCCCCGCGGCACGGACGAGACCCGCCTGCAATTCCGGCTCCCCCGCCTCCGTCCAGCCGGAAGCGAAACAGATCGCCCCGCCCGCGCCCATGGCCGAAAGCTCCGCAACCACGCCGAGCGTGGCGTGCCGGTTGACGCCGACGAAGGTCGCGTCCGGCGCCGAGGGCAGGGCTGACAGGCTGGGGAAGGCCGGCAGCCCGCCGATCTCCTTCCGCGTCGGGTGGACAGGCCAGACGGGACCCTCAAACCCCATCTTCCGGCATTGGTCGATCACGTTCTCCGCCCAGGTGGAGCCGAGAACAGCAATGGAGGCGGGCCGCAAGAGGCGGGAAAGGTCGCGGCTCATGGCTGGCACCCGGGGCTCCGCCCCGGACCCCGGGATATTTCTGGGCAGAAAACGAGAGTGCCCGGCCCTCGCGGGGACGGCCGGGCACCATTTCCTGCCGCGGTCATCGGCATCCCTGCCTGTACCGCCGGACCATGCTGGCCCAGATTTGTGAACGGAAGATTATCGACCAAGATCGCGCTCATTTTCTGCCTGCAAATATCCTCCGGGGGTCCGGGGGTGGAAACCCCCCGGCGCCGCGCTCTCAGCCGCCATGCGGCCGAAGCAGCTCCCGGCTGATGATATGCCTTTGGATTTCCGAGGTTCCTTCCCAGATCCGCTCCACCCGCGCATCGCGCCAGATGCGTTCCAACGGCAGCTCGTCCATCAGGCCCATGCCGCCGTGGATCTGGATCGCCTCGTCGGCGATCATCGCCAGGACCTCGGTCGCCTTCAGCTTCGCCATCGACATATCGGCCTCGGTGACCGTGCCCTGGTCGAATTTCCAGCCGGCCTCGCGGGTCAGAAGCTCCGCTGCCTTCAGCTCCATCGCCATGTCGGCGAGCTTGAAGCTGACGCCCTGGAACTTCCCGATCTGCTGGCCGAACTGGCGCCGCTCGGCGGCATATTCGACGGCATGGCCCAGCGCCCGCTCCGCACGGCCGAGGCAGGTGGACGCCACCTGCAGCCGCGTCGCGCCGAGCCAGGTATTGGCGACTTCGAAACCCTTGTGAACCTCGCCAAGGATCGCGGAGGCGGGCAGCCGGCAGTCGTCGAATTCCAGCACCGCGTTGGTGTAGCCGCGATGCGAGACATTGCGGTAGCCGTCGCGGACGGTGAAGCCCGGGGTGCCCTTGTCCACGAAGAAGGCGGTGATGAGCTTCTTCGGGCCGCGGGGCGTCTCCTCCTCGCCCGTCGCCACGAAGACGATGGCGAAATCCGCCAGGTCCGCGTGGGAGATGAAGTGCTTAGTGCCGTTCAGCACCCAGTCGTCGCCGTCCTTCCGGGCGGAGGCCTTCATGCCGCGCAGGTCGGAGCCCGCGCCCGGCTCGGTCATCGCGAGGCAGTCCCATTTCTCGCCGCGAATGCAGGGGAAAAGGTAGCGCTCGCGTTGCTCGGGCGTCCCGGCGAGAAGGATGTTCGAGGGCCGCGCGACACAGGTCCAGTGCAGCGCGTAATTGGCCCGGCCCAGCTCCTTCTCGTAGAGCAGCCAGGTGAGGGTATCGAGGCCGGCGCCGCCGACCTCCTCGGGCATATTGGCAGCGTAAAGGCCTGCCTCGATTGCCTTTTTCTGAATCTCCCGGATCAGCTCGGGGCGCAGGTGGCCGGTGCGTTCCACCTCCGCCTCATGCGGGTAAAGCTCGTTCTCGACGAAGGCGCGGGTGGTCTCGACGATAAGGCTCTGTTCTTCGGAGAGTCCAAAATCCATCACGATCTCCTCTGGCCGACGTGGCGCCCGGCGGCTTCGGGGCGAGGAAGCGCACTGTGCGCCTCGGCGATGGGCATCAGCTTCGCCAGCACCGCCGGCGCGGCGGGGCAGGTCTTGCCGGCCTTCATGTCGACGTGGAGGAGCATCTGCTCGACCGTGGAGACAGGCTCGCCCGCCTTCTCGATCCGGATGAAGATGTGAAGGCGCTTCTCGTCGGCGCCGAGGACCTGGATCGTGCCGGTCAGCGCATCGCCCAGCTTCGCCTCGCCGAGATGCATGATGTGGCTCTCGGCGGTGTAGTAGGAGTGGCCGCCCGCGACGTAATCGAGGTTCGCGCCGATCAGGCGAAGGAAGGCGTCGGAGGTCTCGGAACCGGCGAAGAGATAGCGGCTTTCGGTCATGTGGCCGTTGTAGTCGATCCAGCCGGGCAGCACGCGCATCTGCGCCATGGGCATCGGCGCGGCGGTCTCCGACCTCGGATCGGGGAGCGCGGCACGGAGCATTTCATCGTGCTCTTTCAAGACCTTGCCGGCGCCCCAGTTGCGATCCTTCAGGACCCGGAGAAAGCCGATCAGGTTGCCGTCGCGGATCCGTTCCAGTTCCCGGATCGAGTACTTGCCCGATTGCGCGTCGGACTGGCCGGCGATCAGGTCAACCAGTTCGTCGTTGAATTCCGGCACATCCATGAGCTTGGTCCAGGGCCAGGTCAGGCAGGGGCCGAACTGGGCCAGGAAGTGCTTCATGCCGGCTTCGCCGCCGGCGATGCGGTAGGTCTCGAAGAGGCCCATCTGGCCCCAGCGGAGACCGAAGCCCATTCGGATGGCTTCGTCGATTTCCTCGGTGGTGGCGATGCCGTCCTTCACCAGCCAGAGCGCCTCGCGCCAGACGGCCTCGAGGAAGCGGTCGGCGATGTGGGCGTCGATCTCCTTGCGGACATGGAGCGGGAACATGCCGATGGCGCGAAGCGTTTCCTTCGCATTTTCAACCACTTCCGGAGAGGTCGCGGGCGAGGGCACCAGCTCTGCCAGCGGCAGCAGATAGACCGGGTTGAACGGGTGGGCGACGAAGATCGCGGACGGGTTGGAGGCGCCCTGCTGCAGCTCTGACGGCTTGAAGCCGGAGGTGGAGGATCCGATGGGTGTCTGGGGTGCGAATTGTTGAATTTGTGCAAAAACACGGTGTTTGAGGTCGAGTCGCTCGGACACCGATTCCTGGATGTAATCGGTGCCGGTCACGGCCTCTTCCAGCGTCTTGGCGAAGCTCAGCTCGCCTTCTGGCGGGAGCGGCACGTCAGAGAGCGCAGGCAGAGATGCACGCGCGTTCGCGAGTACTTCGCCGATCTTGCGCGGCGCCTCGGGGTCGGGATCGAAGACCCGCACCGCCCAGCCGTTAAGAAGGAAACGCGCGGCCCAGCCGCCGCCGATGACGCCACCACCAATGATTGCCGCTGTCCGGGCCATGTTCGATCTGTCCTGATTTGACGGTCTGATACCGTTATTGCACCGTTTTAGCACCGCTTTCGCACCGTATCGGACCGCTCAGGCCCGGTGCGCGGCCTCTTCCGCATCGACCAGCGCCACCCGCGCGCCGGCGCGGATCACCCCGGGGTCGTAGGCCTTGCGGGCGAAGACCTCCCGCACCATCGGGCGGAAGAACTCGACGCCGAACGTGTCATAGGCCGGATCGAAGCTCGACTGGTCCCAGAGCTCGCAGAAGGCCGCGCAATCCTCGAAATACGGATGGTCGCGGTAAGCCTCGCGGCTGTTGCGATCGCCGCCGAGGTGATGGGCGTAGTAGAGGCGCTGGAAGTCGCCGTGCTTTTCCACCACCCAGGTGCACTGCTCGCGCACGAAGGGCTTCAGCACCGCGGCGGCATATTCGTCGTGATTGTAGGGGGCATAGATGTCGCCGATGTCATGCAGCAGCGCGGAGACGACCCAGTCGATATCCGCCCCCGCGCGCCAGGCGCGGGTGGCACTTTGCAGCGAATGGCCGAGCCGGGTGATCTGGTAGCCGGAGAGGCTTTCGTCCAGCTCGACCAGCGCCTTCAGCAGCCGGTCGGCAGTGCCGGCGGCATATTCCGTCTCGTGCTCGTTGAGGAAGGCGTAGTCTTCCGCGTCGCCATCCTTCATCGCGGTGAACTTGACCTTTTCCATGACGGTCAGCCCTTCGGCGCCCGCTTCAGCAGGCCGAGCTTCTCGCGCACGGCCGCCGGGCCGATGACCCTGGCCCCCAGCCGCTCGACGATGCCGGCGGCGCGGTCGACGAGCTGGGCGTTGGTGGCAAGCACCCCCTTGTCGAGGAAGAGGTTGTCCTCCAGTCCGACCCGGACGTTGCCGCCCGCCAGCACAGAGGCCGCGACATAGGGCATCTGGTTGCGGCCGAGCGAGAAGGCCGACCAGTGCCAGTCCTGGGGCACGTTGTTGACCATCGCCATGAAGGTGTTGAGGTCGTCCGGCGCGCCCCAGGGCACGCCCATGCAGAGCTGCACCAGCGCCGGCCCCTTCAGCACGCCTTCCTTCACCAGTTCCTTGGCGAACCAGAGGTGGCCGGTGTCGAAGGCCTCGATCTCGGGCCTCACCCCAAGCTCGGTCATCATCGCGCCCATGGCGCGCAGCATGCCGGGCGTGTTGGTCATCACGTAATCGGCCTCGGCGAAGTTCATCGTGCCGCAGTCGAGGGTGCAGATCTCCGGCAGGCATTCGGCGACGTGGCGCACGCGCTCTGCCGCGCCGGCCATGTCGGTGCCCTCAACGCGCAGCGGCAGCGGCTGTTCCGTGGGCCCGAAGACCATGTCGCCGCCCATCCCGGCGGTGAGGTTCAGCACGACATCCACTTCGCTTTCGCGGATCCGGTCGGTGACCTCGCGGTAGAGCTTCGGGTCGCGCGAGGGCTTGCCGGTTTCGGGGTCGCGGACATGGCAATGGACGACGGCGGCGCCGGCGCGGGCGGCCTCGATCGCGCTTTCCGCGATCTGGGCGGGCGAGCGCGGCACATGTGGCGAGCGATCCTGCGTGCCGCCGGAGCCGGTGACGGCGCAGGTGATGAAGACCTCTCGGTTCATGGTGAGCGGCATGGTGTTCTCCCTCTTTCGGCGCGGAGGTTAACAGGCTTGCGGCGCCATGTTTCACGATTTACGAAATGCGAATGGCAGAAAGCGAAACCCTTTTCACGGCCTCGTCGGAGGCGCTGGATATCGCCTTCCTGGTGCTGCCGCAGGCTTCGATCCTGGAGGTGGCCTCGACGCTGGACCCTCTGCGTTCGGCCAACCGGCACCTGGGGCGGGCGGCGTTCCGCTGGCGCGTGGTGTCGCCCGACGGGCGGCCGGTGGCCCTGACCTGCGGGCTGGAGCTGCCGGCGACGGGGGGGCTTTCGGCGGCGGAGGGGGCGGATGTGCTGATCGTCATCGCCGGGTTCCGCCAGTCCGAGGTGGTGACGCGGGCGCTTCTGCGCGAGCTGGGGCGGATCGGGCCACGGTTCCGGGCGCTGGGGGGGATCGACGCGGGGGCCTGGGTGCTGGCGCGGGCCGGGCTTCTCGACGGGCACCGCGCGACGGTGCATTGGGAGGATCTGGAGGATTTCTCGGCCGCCTATCCGGGGGTGGAGGTGCTGCCGGACCGCTACGTGATCTCGAAGGGGCGGTGGACGGCCGGGGGCGCGGCGCCCGCGCTCGACATGATGCTGCAGCTGATCCGGGCGCGGCACGGGGCGGCGCTGGCGATACAGGTGGCGGGGTCCTTCATCACCAGCCCGCGGGCGGGGGCGGAGCCGCAGACGACCCAGCCGGTGTCGGGGCGCGATCCGCGCGTGGCGGCGGCGATCGCGCGGATGGAGGCGCGGATCGAGGCGCCGGAGCCGACCGAGGCCACGGCGCGGGCGGTGGGGCTGACGGCGCGGCGGCTGGAGGGGCTGTTCCGGGCCGAACTGGGGATGGGCCCGGGGGCCTATGGGCGGGACCTGCGGCTGCAGGCGGCGCGGCGGCTGGTGACGGACACGCGGCATCCGCTGCAGGTGGTGGCCCTGCGCACCGGCTTCAGCTCTCAGGCGGCGTTCTCGCGGGCGTTCCGGCAGAGGTTCGGGGTCAGTGCCTCGGCGCTCAGGCGCGGGGCGTGAGGGGGGCGTTTTGCGCGGAGAGGAGGGTCGGCGCCCGTCCGCGGGTGGGCGCTGGCGGCGGCTCGGGTCTGTCCGTTTATGGTTTCAACACCCCCTCAGGTGTGCCGGGGCGGGGACTCACCAGAAGCGCCCGCCCTTGGGGGCGGACGGGCGCTGGCCCGGCGTCGCTGCGCGCCACTGTTCGGGCCGGGGCGGTCAGCCGAGCTTGGAGGGCACCTGATTCTCGACGATGCGGAACAGCAGCACGATCAGGCCGGTGATCACCATGTAGGTCAGCGCCAGCAGCAGGAGCGGCGGGTAGATGATATAGGTGTCCTGGCGGATGTGCAGGCTGACCTGATAGAGGTCGAGCACCGTGATCGTGGCGATCAGCGGCGTCGATTTGAGCTGCATCACCGTCTCGCCGCCGATGGTCGGCAGCACCCGGCGGATCGCCTGCGGAAGCCAGATCCGGCGCAGGATGGTTCCGCGGGACATGCCGTAGGCGCGGGCGGCCTCGAGCTGGCCCTTGGGCACGCCGAGGAAGGCGCCGCGCATCACCTCGCCCTCGTAGCCCGCGAAGCTCAGCGTCAGGGCGAAGAGCGCGTAGGGCCACGACTGGCGCAGGATCTCCCACGCCGCGGACTGGCGGATCCAGGGGAACTCCGGAAAGACCGAGCCGAGGCCGTAGTAAAAGAACCAGAGTTGCAGAAGCAGCGGGGTGCCGCGGATGACGGAGCAGAAGCCCTTGGCGGGCAGCGCCAGGTACCAGGGCCCGGAGGCCTGGGCGAGGCCGAGCCAGATCGCCAGGAACAGGCCCACGGCCCAGCTGACGACCAGCATCCAGATCGTCGTCCAGAGCCCGGCGAGGATCAGGCCGTTGTTGATGTAATCGGGCAGCCAGCTCCAGTCGAGCGTCCACCAGAGCCAGCCGAAGAAGGCCACGGCAAGGGCGAGAAGCACCAGCCGGTGGGTCTTCATCATCGGCGCGAAGAAGGCCTTCATATGCCGCCCCCCCGGATCCCGGGCTGGCCGCGCCGCGCCCAGCGTTCGGCCATAGCGAAGAGCCGACCGGAGGCGACGGAGATCACCATGTAAAGAACCCCGGCGGCGGTGAAGAACAGCATGAACGCCTTGGTCGTTCCGCCGGCCTGCAGCGAGGTCTCGGTCAGCTCGTTGAAGCCGATGACGGCGAGAAGGGCCGTGTCCTTCGTCAGGTTCAGCCAGAGGTTCGCCATGCCGGGCAGCGCGTAGCCCAGCATCTGCGGCAGCGTCACCCGCCGGGCGACCTGCAGCGCGCTCATGCCATAGGCGCGCGCGGCCTCCACCTGGCCATGCGGCACGGCGAGGATCGCGCCGCGCAGGACCTCGGTCATGTAGGCCCCGAGGACGAAGCCGAGGACCACCGTGCCGACCAGAATCGGCGGCAGGTCGATCCGGCCATAGCCCATGCCGGTGAGGACCTGGTTCACCACTTCGGGCACCAGGTAGAAGAGAATGAGGATTTCGATCAGTTCCGGGATCGCGCGGACGCAGGTGGTGTAGACGGCCATGAGGTCCTTCGTCACCGGACCGCCGTAAAGCTTGCCGTAGGCGCCCATCACACCGATCACGGTGCCCAGGATATAGGCGCCGACGGCCACTTCCATCGTATGCGCAAGGCCCACCAGAAGAGGCCCCCCCCAACCGGGGGGGGAATAAGCCAACAGGCCCAGCGCGTGGCCCGGTTCAAACAGCCCGAGCAGCCAGTTCATACCGGCGGGCCTTAGTTGCCGTAGATGTTGAAGTTGAAGTACTTCTTGGTGATCTTGTCGTATTCGCCGCTCTTGCGAACGTCCGCGATCCCCTTGTTGAACTCGGCGCGGAGCTTGCTGTCCGACTTGCGGAAGCCGGCGCCGATGCCGGTGCCCAGCGTCTCGTTGTCATAGGGCAGCACGCCCACGAGCTTGCAGCAGGACTTGCCCGACGGCGTGGCGAGGAACCCTTCCAGCGCGAACTGGTCGGCGATGGTCGCGTCGATCCGGCCGGCGGCGAGGTCCTGGTCGACCTGGTCCTGGGTCTGGTAGGTCTTCAGCGTCGCGGTCTTGCCGAAGAACTTCTTGGCATAGGCCTGGTTGGTGGTGCCGATTTCGACGCCGATGGTCAGGCCCTTCATGCCTTCCGGGGTCGCCTTGTAAGTCGCGCTCTTCGGAGCGACGACAGCGGCCGGGGTCACGTAGTACTTGTTGGAGAAGTCGATGACCTTCTCGCGCTTCTTGGTGATCGACATCGAGGCCATGATGACGTCGATCTGGCCGGCGTTCAGCGCCGGGATGATGCCGTCCCAGGCCACCGCCTTGACGACGCAGTCAAGGTGCTGGTCCTTGCAGATCGCGTGCATCAGGTCGATTTCCCAGCCGGACCACTTGCCCGAGCTGTCGAGCGTGGAGAACGGCGGGTAGGGTTCGGCGGCAACGCCGACCTTGATCGTCTTGGCTTGCGCCACACCGCTTACAGCCACCGCGGCCATCGCGGCCAGCGCCAGAATTTGTTTTTTCATTTTTCAGTCCTTCCTGTTGGTCTTGGGCCGGTCAGGCCACGGTCTTCAGAAACTGCTTGAGCCGTTCGGATTTCGGGTCACCGAAGAGCTGGTCCGGCGGACCCTCTTCCTCGATCTGCCCGTTGTAAAGGTAGATCACGTGGTCGGAAACCTCCCGCGCGAACCGCATCTCGTGGGTGACGAGGATCATCGTGCGCCCCTCGTCGGCAAGGCCACGGATCACGTTCAGCACCTCGCCCACCAGTTCGGGGTCGAGCGCCGAGGTCGGTTCGTCGAAGAGCATCGCGCGCGGTTCGATCGCCAGCGCGCGGGCGATGGCGGCGCGCTGCTGCTGGCCGCCGGACATGAAGGCGGGATAGACATCGGCCTTTTCGGCAAGCCCGACGCGGGCGAGAAGCTTCTCGGCCCGGGCGGTCGCCTCTTCCTTCGGCACGCCGAGGACATGGACGGGAACCTCGATCAGGTTCTGCATCACCGTCATATGGGTCCAGAGGTTGAAGGACTGGAACACCATGCCGAGGCTGCGGCGCAGCTTCTCGATCTGCTTGCGGGAGGCGGGGCTGCCATCCGCGTTCATCCGGATCTCCTCGCCGCCGATGGTGATGCGGCCGGAGGTCGGGGTTTCAAGGAAGTTGATGCATCGCAGCATCGTCGATTTTCCGGAACCAGACCCGCCGATGATCGCGACCACGTCGCCCTCGCGGGCGGTGAGCGATACACCCTTTAGCACCTCGAGCGGGCCGAAATACTTGTGCAGGTCCTGGATGCGGATCGCGTCCGCGCGCGGGGCCGATGAGCCCCCGTTTTTCGTGCCGTTCGTCGTGCCTTCGGCCATCCAGGCCTCTCTCCGTCACAATTTGGTTGTATTAACACCCGGGGCGGATAATTCTGCAAGCGTATAATTGTCGGGTTGGAGCCCGGTTTGATCGCATGATCGTGATAATCGTCAAGTGACTGAAAGCAGGCGGAAATTCCGCCGGGAGGGCGAGGCGCAGCGGCAGGGAGACCTGATCGCGGCCGCGCTGGACCTGATCGCGGAGGGCGGCCCGCAGGCGGCAACGGTGCGCGCGATCGCCGATCGCGCCGGCGTGACGCCGGGGCTGATCCGGCATTATTTCCACCGCAAGGAAGACCTGATCGCGGCGGCCTATTCGGCCTTCGCGGAGCAGATGACGGCCGATCACCGCACCATGCTGGAGGGGGCTGGGCCGGACCCTCTTGCCCGGCTCTCTCGCTACGTCGACCGGGCGCTGAGGCCGCCGCTGACCGATCCGCGGCAGGTCGCGCTCTGGGCCGGGTTCCTGCACCTGGTGCAGAGCGATCCGGAGATGCGCGCGGTCCATCGCACCGCCTACAGCGCCTTTCGCGAGGAATTGCGGCTGCTCATCGAGGCCGCCTTCGCGGCGGAGGGGCGGACGGCGGACGCGGCGCGGCTGCGGGTCGAGGCCACCGCCTGCAACGCGCTGATCGACGGGCTCTGGCTCGAAGGGCTTGTGCTGAGTGAAGAATTCACAGAAGCCGAGCTGGCGCGGCTGGGGGTTGCCAAGATCGGGGCGCTGCTGGATCTGCCGCTGGAACGCTATCTGGAGGAGTGACATGGCAAGCATCGGAGAGGCGCTGGTCCGCGGCCTGAAGGCGCGCGGGGTGGAGGTGGTCTTTGGCATTCCCGGCGTCCACACGATCGAGCTGTACCGCGGGCTGCCGCGGTCCGGCATCCGGCATGTGACGCCACGTCACGAAGGAGCCGCTGCCTTCATGGCGGACGGCTATGCCCGAATTTCA
Source organism: Solirhodobacter olei (assembly GCF_004010155.1). Lineage (GTDB taxonomy): Bacteria > Pseudomonadota > Alphaproteobacteria > Rhodobacterales > Rhodobacteraceae > Solirhodobacter > Solirhodobacter olei. The sequence continues at coordinate 151,970 of NZ_RRYH01000008.1, forward strand.
GGCAAGCCGGGGGTGGCCTTCGTCATCACCGGGCCTGGCCTAACCAATGCGCTGACGCCGATGGCGCAGGCGCGGGCCGATTCGGTGCCCGTCCTTGTCGTCTCGGGCGCGAACGAGGCGGCGAGCACGGGCCGCGGGCTCGGCTATCTGCACGAGCTTCCCGACCAGTTGGCCCTCGCCCGCACAGTGGCCGTCTTCGCCGAGGAGATCGGCGAGGCGGCGGCGCTGGCCCCGGCGCTGGAGGCGGGGTTTGCCGCGCTTCAGGGGCGCGGCGGGCCGGTGCATCTGCAGGTGCCGACGAATGTCATGCCGCTGCCCTGCCCCGATCTGCCCGCGCCGGGCGCCGTCCCGGCCCCGGCGGCGCCGGATCCGGCGGCCGTTGCCGAGGCCGTGGCGCGGCTTGGCGGGGCAAAGCGGCCCGTGATCCTTGCCGGCGGCGGGGCGAAGCGGGCGGAGGCGGCGCTGCGCGCGGTGGCAGAGGCGCTCGATGCGCCGGTCGTCGAGACGGCGAACGCGCGGGGGCTGATGCACCGCCATCCGCTGGTGGTGCCGGCGAGCCCGAGCCTGGAGGCGGTGCGGGCGCTGATCGCGGAGGCGGATGCAGTGCTCGCCGTGGGCACGGAGCTGGGGCTGACGGATTACGACATGTACCGCCGCGGCGGCCTGCCGGATCTGTCGTCCATGGTGCGGATCGATGTCGACGGGCTTCAGCTTGCCCGGCATCCGGCCGGGGTCGCGATCTGCGCCGACGCCGGCGCGGCGCTGGCGGCGCTGGCGGCGGGGCTGACGGGGCGGGCGGGCGACGGGGTCCGGCGCGCGCAGGCGGCGCGGCAGGCGGCGCGGGCGGAGCTGTCGCCCGGGGACCGCGCGCGGCTGGAGATGCTGGAGGCGATCCGCGCGGCGCTGCCGGGCGCGATCGTGGTCGGCGACAGCACGCAGCCGGTCTATGCCGGGAACCTCTATTACGACCACGACCGCCCCGGCGGCTGGTTCAATGCCGCGACAGGCTTCGGCGCCCTCGGCTATGGCCCGCCGGCGGCGATCGGGGCGGCCGTGGCCGCCCCGCAGGCGCCGGTCGTCTGCCTGACCGGGGACGGTGGGCTGCAGTTCAGCCTCGCCGAGCTGATGACGGCGATGGACGAGGGCGTCGACGTGACCTTCGTGGTCTGGAACAACCACGGCTATCGCGAGATCGCCGAGGCGATGTCGGCCGCCGGCACCGAGGTTCTGGGCTGCGACCCGACGCCGCCGCTTTTCGAGCCGATGGCGGCCGCGGCGCGGATGCCCTTCGTCACCATCCCGGCAACGCCCGACGCGCTGGCCGCGGCGCTGCGCGCCCCGCGCAAGGGGCCGAGGATGATCGAGGTGAAGGCGGGGTAAGCGTCCTTCCCCGGCCCGGAGCAAAGGCGCGCAGCGCCGCCGGGCCAGCGCCCGTCCGCGGACGGCCCCTGGCCCTTGTCGGTGTGGGATTGCGCTCTTTGCGCCAGATCATGGCGGGATGGCGGGCTCTGGCATTCCCTCGCCCCATCGGGAATGATCGCCCCGAGAAGGAGACACCGATGGCCGACGATCCCTATGCCGCCCTGGGCCTGACGAAGTCCGCGACCGACGCGGAGATCAAGCGCGCCTACAAGAAGATCGTGCGCGAGAGCCACCCCGACCTCAATCCCGGCGACGCGCGGGCAGAGGCGCGATTCAAGGCGGCCTCGGCAGCGCATGACCTGCTCAAGGACCCCGAGACCCGGCGCCGCTTCGACGCGGGCGAGATCGACGCCACCGGCCGCGAGCGCCCCGAGCGGCGGTTTTACCGCGACTTCTCGGGCCAGGCGGGCAATGCCTACCAGGGCGGCCATCCGGGCTTCGAGCCGGGCGGCGACCCGGCCGATATCTTCGCCGATTTCCTGCGCCAGCGCGGCGGTTTCGGCGGCATGGGGGGCGGCGGAGGCGGCGGGCGCGGCTTCAAGGCCAAGGGGCCGGATGCGCGCTATTCGCTTGAGATCGGCTTTCTCGAGGCCGCGCGCGGCGGCGCCAAGCGCATCACCCTGCCCGGCGGCGCCAATCTGGAGGTGAAGATTCCCGCCGGGGCCTATGACGGGCAGATGCTGCGCCTGCGCGGCCGGGGCGGTGAGGGGCTTGGCGGCGGGCCGGCGGGCGACGCGCTGATCACGCTTACCGTCAAGCCGCATCCGCATTTCCGCCGCGAGGGGGCGGACATCCTGCTGACGCTGCCGATCACGATTGACGAGGCCGTGCTCGGAGCCAAGGTGGAGGCGCCGACCATCGACGGGCCGGTGAGCCTGACGATCCCGAAGGGAGCGAGCTCCGGCCGGGTACTGCGGCTGCGCGGACGCGGGGTCCAGGGTCCCGGCGGCGAGGCCCGGGGCGACCAGCTCGTCACCCTCTCCATCGTCGCGCCGTCGAAGCCGGACGCGGAGCTGACCGAGTTCCTGGAGGGCTGGCGCAAGCGCGCCGCCGAGAACCCGCGCAGGGGGATGATGCCATGAGCGAGCATCTGACGAGCGAGGAGATCCTGACCGCCGTGCCCCGGCTGACGCGGCTCCGGCTGGAGGCCTGGGTGGGGGCGCGCGTCGTCTCTCCGGTCGAGACCGCCGGCGGGCGCGGCTTCCGCCAGGTCGACGTGGCGCGGCTGACGCTGGCCTGCGAGCTTTCCGACGAGTTCGAGCTGGCCGACGATGCGCTGGCCCTCGTTCTCGACCTCGTTGACCGGCTGCACCGGGCCGAGGCGGAGCTGGACGCGCTGGCAGAGATCCTCGCCGGCGAGCCGGAAGCCGTGCGGCGGCGGATCGGGGATGCGCTCGCCGCACGGATGTAGGTCCGCACGGACCCCGGCTCAGCCTTGCTTCGCCTTCGCCGCCAGTTGCAAGGGGAGGCGCAGGGCGGAAAGGCAGGTGCAGGCCTGCAGCGCGCAGAGCGCGAGGAAGGCCAGCCCATAGGCCCGTTGCACGCCCGCGCCGCCCGCATGGGGGCCAAGTTGCCAGGCCAGGAAGGTGGCCAGAAGCGTCGTCATCGTCGGGCCGCCCAGGCGCTGGACGATGTTGAGCGAGGTCGTGGCCATCGGGATCTGCCGCTGCTCGACGGAGGCATAGGCCGCCGTCATCGAGGGCAGCCCGACCCCCGCCATCCCCAGCCCGCGCAGGAAAAGCGTGGGCATCAGCACGTAAAGGCTCAGCCCCTCGCGGGCGAGATAGAGGAAGGGCAGCGTGGCCAGAAGCGCCAGCCCCGCCCCGCCGGTGGAGACGGCGCGGATCCCGAATCGGTCGGTCAGCCGCCCCATCAGCGGATAGGTCACCATCATCCCCAGCCCGATCGGGGCAAGCATCCAGCCCATCTGGCCCGGCGCGCGGCCGCAGGCCTCGATCAGGAAGGCGGGGATCAGCATCTGGCCGGCGAACTGCGCGCCGTTCGACAGGAACTGGGTGGTGACGGCGGCGGAGAAGGTCCGCCCCCGGAACAGCTGGATGTCGACCAGCGCGCCGTCGCCCTTGCGCCGGGCGGAGGCGACGAACCCCGCCATCATCGCCAGCCCCAGGGCGACCGCGGCCTGCCCCAGCCCCTGCCCGATCCGCCCCGCGCCGAACAGGAACAGCGCAAGCCCGGGCGACAGCAGGAGGAGCCCGGTCCAGTCCAGCCGGCGCGGCTGCGCCTCCTCCGTGTCGCGCGGCAGGAAGAGGGTGGCCAGCGTGAAGGCCAGCAGCCCGACTGGCAGGTTCACCAGGAACAGCCAGCGCCATGAAGCGTATTGCAGGATCGCCCCCGCGATCACCGGGCCGAAGACCGGGGCGAGGAGCACGGGGAAGGCCATGTAGCCCGCCACCCGCGCCATGTGCCGCCCCGCCGCGCGCGCGATCATCATCTGCGCCATCGGTGCCAGCAGCCCGCCGCTGACCCCCTGCAGCACGCGGAAGGCGATGAGCGAGCCCGGCGACCAGGCCAGCGCGCAAAGTGCGGAGGTTGCGGTGAAGCCGGCGAAACACCACAGGTAGACCGCCCTGGCGCCGATCCGGTCGACCAGCCAGCCGTTCAGCGGCAAGACCAGCGTCAGCGCCAGCAGGTAACCGCTGGTCACCCATTGCACGGTGGCGAGGCTGGAATGGAGGTCGGTGGCGAGGCTCGAGAGCGAGACGTTGACGATGGTCGCGTCGAGCTGCGCCAGAAGGCCGCCGAAAAGCGCGACGCCGGCGATCTTCCAGACGGCGGGATCGAGCCGGTCCTCCGCCGCCGCCTGCCCCTCGGCCGTCCCGCGCCCCGTCTCCGTCCGCGTCGCGGCGCTGTCGCTGTCGCGCCGGGTCATTCGGGTCAGTCCTTCCCGGCGAGGTCGCCACCGTGGAAGCGGCCGAAGAGCCGGGCGGAGATCACCCCCATCGCCAGCACGCCGATCCCGAAGGCCAGCGCATTGTCGGGCGCATGAAGATCGAACCGGCCAACCCGGATGATGAGCAGATAGGCCACGAAGAAATTCGCAAAGCCCCAGAGGGCGTTGATCGTGGCCGAGGAGAGCCCCTCCCCCGGCGGCGTGGCGAAGGGGCTCTGGAACGGGCGCCCGGTGACGCCGCTGACGAAATGCGGGATCCCATTGGTCAGGAAGACGCCGCCGAAGAGATAGGCCAGATCGGCAAGCGGGGTCATGCCGCCTCCCCCTCCATGAGCGCGATCACCTCGGCGGTGGTGCCGGACTCACCGATCCGCGGGAAGACGCGGGCGAGCGACCAGTCATGTGCGTCGGCGGCGAGGTCGGTCATCGCATCGGAGGCCAGCGTGACGTTGTAGCCCAGTTCGAAGGCCTGGCGGGCGGTGACCTCGACGCCGATGCTGGTGGCCACGCCCACGACGACGACTTGTGTGACGCCCTCGGCCCTCAGCCGCGCGTCGAGATCGGTGCGGGTGAAGGCGCCCGGGGTCTTCTTCGTCACCAGGATGTCGCCGGGCTGGCGGTCGAGTTCGGGGATCAGCTCGGCCCAGTCGGCGGGAAGGTCGCCGAAGCGGCGCTGCTGCTCGGTCCGGCCAGGGGGGATGCCGTCGACATTGACCAGCACGACCGGCAGGCCCCTGGCGCGGAAGGCCCGGGCCAGGGCGCTGGCATTGGCGATGACGCCCGCCACCGGATGGGCGGTGGGCAGGGCCACGATGCCCTTCTGCAGGTCGATGACGATTAGCGCGGTGCTGGGGTCGAGTGTGGTGACGGTCACGGGGAAATCCTTCCGGTGTCTGTGATGTAACCTCGGGTTGGGTCCCGCCGCGCGGGACCCGGGGCGACGCGCCCGGGGGCGCGGGTCTATCCGGCCTCGCCCAGCCGCCGGATCAGGCCGATCGAGGAGAAGAGCAGCGCGCGATCCTCCGGCGACAGCTCCTCCAGCGCGGCGACGAGCCATTTCTGCTTGGCGGCGCTGCGCTTTCGGCGGGCCTCGATCCCCTCTGCCGTCAGCGCGAAGAGAACCTGGCGGCCATCGGTCGGATGCGGCTGGCGGGCGACGAGCCCGTCACGCTCCAGCTCGGCCAGGGTGGCGCCCATGGACTGCGGCTTCACCCCTTCTGCGCGGGCGAGATCGGCCGTGGTCGTCGGCCCGGCGGCCTGCAGCCGCGCGAGGGCGGAGGTCTGCGACCAGGTCAGGCCGTCTGGGTTCGATTCCGCCCGCAGCCGGCGCAGGAGCTGGCCGATGGCGAGCGAGAGCTCTGTCACCGCGATATCGAGCGGCAGGGCGGGGTCGGTGAGATCGGTCATGGGGCGGGGGTATATCTCAACAGCCTAACTTGCAAGTTAGACTGTCTAATATTTCCGTGACCGGCGTCCGTCCCCTCCCCGCCCCGGCCGCGCGCCCCGGCCCTTGACCTCGCCGGTGGCGGCCTGCTGACGGTGAAGGCAGACGACAACCGCGCGCTGGCCTTCGATCCCGCCGGGCCGCGAATCCGCTGAGGCGCCGGGCGGGGCCGTTGCAAAACCTTCATTAGGGAGCGCTAGACGATTCCATTATTCATGATTCATGGAATCGTCAGCCGCCTCCACCGCCTTCGCCACCCTCGGCCACGAGGGGCGCCTCGCCGTCTTCCGGCTTCTCATGCGCCATGCGCCGCAGGGCGTCGTGGCCGGAGAGATCGCCGGGGCGCTGGGGCTGAAGGCGAACACCGCCTCGGTCTACCTCAAGGCCCTGGCGCAGGCCGGGCTGATCCGGGCGGAGCGGGAGGGGCGCTGCGTCCTCTATGCCGCTGATCTGGGCGGCACGGCCGGGCTGATCGGGTATTTCCTGGCCGACTGCTGCCGCGGGCGGCCGGATCTCTGCCTGCCCTCCCCCGCCCCCGCCCCCGCCCCCGAGGCGGCCAACACCGCCGCGCCGCGCCGGTTCAACGTGCTCTTCCTCTGCTCGGGCAATTCCGCCCGCTCGATCTTCGCCGAGGCGATTCTGGCGGAGCTGGGCGCGGGCCGCTTCTCCGCCTGGTCCGCCGGCACGCAGCCGCGCGGCGGGCTGCACCCGATGGCCGTCGAGGTGCTGAGGCGGAACGGGCACGACCTTTCGCGCCTGCGCCCCAAGCCCGCGTCGGAGTTCCGCCGGCCCGGCGCGCCCGTCTTCGATTTCGTCTTCACCGTCTGCGACACCGCCGCGCACGAGGATTGCGCGGCCTGGCCGGGCCAGCCGATCACCGCCCATTGGGGCCTGCCCGATCCCACCCGCGCCGACGGGACGGACACCGAGCGCGCGATCGCCTTCGCGCGGAGCTATGGCGCGCTCAACCGCCGCATCGCCGCCTTCGTCGCCCTGCCGGTGTCGGCGCTGGAACGGGTCGCGCTGCAGCACCGGCTGGACGGGATCGGGCGCGGCGAGACGGATGGAGACACGGCATGACCCGGACCGCGGTCAACGGCGCCGGCCGGACACGCAGGCCGGTGGCGGGGTCGCCGTGAGCGCGCCCGCGCGGGACCCCGGCCCGGCCCGCCCCGGCGCGCTGGCCGCCTATGCGACGGTGACGGCGGCCTATTGGGCCTTCATGCTGTCGGATGGCGCGCTGCGGATGCTGGTGCTGCTGCACTTCGACCGGCTCGGCTTCACGCCGATCCAGATCGCCTGGCTGTTCCTGGGCTACGAAGTGGCCGGGATCGCGACGAACCTTTCCGCCGGCTGGCTGGCGCTGCGCTTCGGTCTGACGGCGACGCTTTACGCCGGGCTCGCGCTGCAGGTGGCCGCGCTGGCAGCGCTGGCGCGGCTCGATCCGGGCTGGGGGATCGCCGCCTCCGTCGCCTATGTGATGGCGGCGCAGGCGCTGTCGGGCGTGGCCAAGGACTTGACGAAGATGTCCTCCAAGAGCGCGGTCAAGCTGCTGGCGCCGGGCGCGGAGGGCGGGCTGTTCCGCTGGGTTGCGGTGCTGACCGGATCGAAGAACGCGGTGAAGGGGGTGGGCTTCTTCCTCGGCGCGGCGCTGCTGGCGGGCGTGGGGTTCAGGCCCGCGATCTGCGCGATGGCGCTGGCGCTGGCCGCGATCCTGCTGGCCGCCGCGCTCTTCATGCCGCCCGGCCTGCCCGCCGGGAAGAAGGGCGCGCGCTTCGGCGAGGTCTTCTCGCGCGATCCGCGCATCAACCGCCTTTCCGCCGCGCGGCTGTTCCTTTTCGGCGCGCGGGATGTCTGGTTCGTCGTCGGCATCCCGGTCTATTTCGAGGCCGCACTGTCCGACGGAACGGCGGCGGGGCACCGGCTTGCCTTCTTCCTTGTCGGCGGGTTCATGGCGCTCTGGGTGATCGGCTATGGCGCGGTACAGGCGCTTGCGCCGAGGCTCCTGCGCGCGCGCGACCGCCCGGAGCCCGAGATCGCCGCCGCCGCCCGGCGCTGGGTGGGCGGGCTGACGCTGATCCCCCTTGCGCTTGCCGTCCTCGCGGCCGTCGGAGGCGCTCCGTCCGACGGGCTGACGCTGGTGCTCGCGCTTGGGCTTCTTCTCTTCGGCTTCGTCTTCGCGGTGAATTCCTCGCTCCATTCCTACCTGATCCTCGCCTTCACCAGCGCCGAGCGGGTGACGATGGACGTGGGGTTCTACTACATGTCCAATGCCGCGGGCCGCCTTCTGGGCACGCTGCTGTCGGGTCTGAGCTACCAGCTGGGCGGGCTGCCGCTCTGCCTCGCCACGGCGGGCGCGCTGGCGGGGCTCAGCTGGCTCTCGCTCGGCCGGCGCGCTGGCGATACCGGCCAAGCCGCTTGACAGCGCGGCCAAGGACGACAACCACCAAGGCAGGACCCGGGCCAGAGAAGGACGCGGCAGCATGGCTTTCGACTTCATCCTGATGCTCACCGCGGCGGACCGCACCATTCCCGACGCCGCCGCCCGGCTGGAGGAGGCACTGGAGGGCGGCGTCCGCCATATCGGCTTCAAGGACGTGGGCCTGCCTTTCGCCGAACTGCGCGGGCTGGCCGAGACGATCCGCGCCTCCGGCGGACGGTCCTACCTCGAGGTGGTCAGCCTCGATGCGGCAAGCGAACTGGCCTCCGCCCGCGCGGCGGTGGACCTGGACGTGGACTGCCTGCTTGGCGGCACGCGGGCGGCGGAGGTGACGGAGATCACCCGCGACCATCCGCTGCGCTACTATCCCTTCCCGGGGCGCATCACCGGCCATCCGAGCGTGCTGGAGGGCAGCGCAGAGGAAATCGCCGCCTCGGCCCGGCGGCTGGCGGATCTGGAGCATGTGCACGGGCTCGACCTGCTCGCCTACCGCTTCGGCGGCGACGTGCCGGAGCTGATGCGGACAACCTGCGCGGCGGTGGCAAAGCCGGTGATCATGGCCGGCAGCATCGACAGCGCGGCGCGGGTGGAGGCGGCGGCGGCGGCCGGGGCGGCGGGCTTCACCGTCGGCACCGCGGCGCTTGCCGGCGCCTTCCCGGCCGAGGGCGCGGGCTTTGCCGCGCAGGTCCGGGCGATCCTCGACATCACCGCCCGGGCGCGCAGCCGCTCGACCGCGCCGCGGCGGTTGGCGCTGGTCGCGCATGACGAGCGCAAGGCACATCTGCGGGCCTGGGTGCTGCGGCACGCCAGGGCCCTTGCGGGCCACCGGCTGATCTGCACGGGCGGCACCGGCGCGATGATCCGCGCGGCGGCGCCGGGGCTGCAGGTGCGCCGGCTTCAGCGCGGCGCGCGCGGCGGCGACCAGCAGCTTGGCGCGCTGATCGCGACCGGCGAGCTCGACGCGGTGATCTTCTTCGCCGAGCCCTCCGCACCGCATGGCAGCGACGTCGACCTGCAGGCGCTGACGCGACTCGCGATCATGCACGACACGCCGATCGCCTTCAGCCCCTCGGCGGCGGATACGCTTGCGGCGGCGCTGCTGACGCGCGGGCAGGGCCAGGCGGGAGAGGGCTGACCCCCCTGTTTTTCGGCAGCCTTGCAGGGCCGGGACCCGGCCGCTGAGAAGAAGTCTGCGCCGAGCGTCAGTTGAAAGGCAGTTGAAAGCTGCGCCCGCTACAAGGGTTCCCGAGATCCGCGGTCAGACCACGTCGGGGCCGCGGCAAGGGAGGATGACGCGTGACCGATACCGGACCCGCGCCCGCGCCGATGGCGAGCGGGCGCCAGGGCTCTGCCACCCGCACCGATGGTGCAGGCGGCGTTGAGCTCCGCAATGTGACAAAACGCTTCGTGACGCCGACGGGCGCGGCAATGACCGCGATCCGCGACGTGACGCTGACCGTCGAACCGGGGCAGTTCTGCGCCGTCGTCGGGCCGACAGGCTGCGGCAAGTCGACGACGCTGACGCTGGCGGCGGGGCTGGAGATGCCCTCGGCCGGCAGCGTCCGGGTCTCCGGCGAGCCGGTGACCGGGATCACCAAGGGGGCGAGCTTCGTTTTCCAGAGCGACGCGCTGCTGCCGTGGAAGCCGGTGCTGGACAACGTGGCCCTGGGGCCGATGTTCCGCGGCATGAACAAGGCCGAGGCAAAGGAACGGGCCCGCGACTGGCTGCGGACCGTCGGACTCGCCGGGTTCGAGCAGCACTATCCCCACCAGCTTTCGGGCGGGATGCGCAAGCGGGTGAGCCTTGCGGCCGCGCTCATCAACGAGCCCTCGATGCTGCTGATGGACGAGCCGTTCTCGGCGCTGGACGTGCAGACCCGGGCGATCATGTCGAACGAACTGCTGACCCTCTGGGACCGGCAGAAGCCCTCGGTGATCTTCGTCACCCACGACCTGGAAGAGGCGATCGGGCTGGCCGACAAGGTGGTAGTGATCACCGCCGGCCCCGGCACGGTAAAGGCCGAGTTCGAGATCGACCTGCCGCGCCCGCGCGGCGACGTGCAGTCGATCCGGTTCAACAAGCGTTTCCTCGAGCTTTACCAGCAGATCTGGGAGGCCTTGCGCGAGGAAGTTGACGAAGCCTATGCCCGCACGTCGCGCACCGCGGACCGGGCCCAAGCAGCAGGAGGCCGGGTATGAGCGCCGAAGCCCTTTCCACGGGCGCCGGCATGGCCGCCGCCTCGGACGAAGCGACGCTGGCCGCAGCAGCCCGCGCGCGGGTCCAGAAACGCAAGCGCGAGGTGATCCTCGGCCAGGTGACGGTGCTCTTCGTCATTGTCGCCGGCTGGCAGGTCGCCGCCCTGACCGGGGTGATCGACCCGTTCTTCTTCGGCTCGCCCTGGGGCATCGTCGTGCGGCTTTACGACTGGATGCTGAACGGCACCGCCTACGGGTCGTTCTGGCTGCAGATCTGGGTGACGCTGGAGGAATCGATCCTCGGCTTCATCGTCGGCGTGGTCAGCGGCATCATCTGCGGCGTGGCCCTGGGCGAGATCCCCTATCTGGCCGATGTCTTCGGGCCCTATATCAAGATCGTCAACGCGCTGCCGCGGATCGTGCTGGGCTCGATCTTCGTGATGTGGCTCGGGCTCGGGCTGCCGTCGAAGGTGCTGCTGGCCGCCGTTCTGGTGTTCTTCGTGGTCTTCTTCAACGCCTTCCAGGGCGTGCGCAGCGTCGACCGCAACCTGATTTCCAACGCCCGCATCCTCGGCGCCTCACGGCTGCAGGTGGTGCGCCACGTCGTCTTCCCCTCGGCCATGACCTGGATCATCGCGAGCCTGCACGTCGCCCTCGGCTTCTCGATCATCGGGGCGATCGTGGGCGAGTTCCTCGGCTCGGAGAAGGGCCTCGGCCTCGTCATCGCAACCGCGCAGAACACCTTCGACGCGAACGGCGTCTTCGGCGCGATGCTGGTGATCGGGCTGCTGGCGCTCTCGGCCGAATGGGTGATGGCCAAGCTGGAGAAGCGTCTTCTCGCCTGGCAGCCGAAGGGCAATGGCGACAGCACTATTCAGGGTCTTTGACCGGCAAGAGAACCGGCGGCCCAAACCAATCCAGTCCTGGATGAAACGGAGGAGGTATCCTATGAAACTGACGAAACTCGCGAGCTCTCTCGCCCTTGCCACGGCGATTGCCGTGCCGAGCGCGGCGATGCTCTCGGCCCCGGTGTCGGCCGAGACCATGCCGACCGTGACCATGATGGTCGGCGGCATCGACAAGCAGATCTACCTCTACTACGAACTGGCTCAGCGCCTGGGCTTCTACAAGAAGTATGGCATCAACATGAAGCTCTCGACCGAGCAGGCCGGTGGCGTCGGGGCCGAGGACGCGATGGTTTCGGGTCAGGTGGCCATGGCCGGCGCCTGGTATGTCCACACGATCGACTTCCAGCAGAAGGGCAAGGACGTCATCGACATCATCCAGCTCGGCGTGGCGCCGGGTGAGCGGATCATGTGCAAGACCGGCTCCAACATCAAATCGCCGGCCGACTGGAAGGGCAAGCATGTCGGCGTGACCGACCTCGGTTCCGGCACCGACGACCTGACGAGCTATGTTTCGGCGCGCGCCGGGCTGACCTCGAAGGACTACACCAAGATCGCCGCTGGCGCCGGCCAGACGATGATCGCCGCGCTGAAGTTCGGCAAAGCGGTCTGCGGGATGACCTCGCAGCCGACGGTGAACGCGATCGAGAAGCTCGGCGTCGGCTATTCGGCGATCGATCTTTCGACCGGTGCGGGCGTGCAGAAGTGGCTTGGCGGCGACTTCCCGGCCTCCAGCGTTCTGGCGCGGGCTGACTGGGTGAAGAAGCATCCGAAGGAAACCCAGGCCGTCGTCGACGCGCTTGTGGCGACGCTGAACTGGATGAAGCATCACACCGCGGCGGATGTCGCCAATGAACTGCCGACCGATTTCGTCTCCAACCAGCTGACCTCGAAGGCCGAATACATCAAGGCGCTGAAGACGGACTGGGGCCAGTTCAACCTCGATGGTCTCGGGATCATGCCGAAGAACGGGCCGCAGACGGTCTATAACGTCGAGAAGGCTGCCGGCAAGATCAAGGGCATCAAGGTCGACCTCGCCAACACCTACACCAACAAGTACGTGGAAGCGGCGATCAAGGCGGAACACCTGAACTGAGTTCTCCCCTGCGGGCCGGCTTGTCCGGCCCGTTGCAAGACGTGTCCGGGCGCTCGACTACGGGCGCCCGGACATGCAGTATGAAGATGGCGCAAAGCCACTGGTGAGGGCCGAGGGAGGAAACGGATGCCGCTGACCTGGCGGAGGCGCCTTGGCGTCGCATGCGCGATCGCGGGGGTGCTTCTCGGGATGGCCGCGAGGGCGGAGACGGTCTCGCTGATGGTCGGCGGTGCCGAGAAGCAGATTTATCTGCCGGTCGTGCTGGCCGACAGGCTGGGGTATTTCGCCGACGAGGGGCTGGACGTCCGGTTGCTGTCGGAACCCGCGGGCGTCGAGGCGGCGGACGAGATGCTGGCCGGCGCAGTACAGGGCGTGATCGGTTTTTACGACCACAACATCCAGCTTCAGAGTCTCGGCAAATACACGGAATCGGTCGTCCAGTTCTCCCGCGTTCCGGGGGAGGTGGAGCTGGTGTCGAACAAGCACCCCGAGATCCGCTCGATCGCGGATCTGAAAGGGCACCACGTCGGGGTCACGGGCCTCGGCTCCTCCACGGATTTCCTGACCGAGTTCCTGCTGGTGAAGGCGGGGCTGAAGCTCTTCGACGTGACGCCCGTGCCGGTCGGGGCGGGCGACACGCTGATCGCGGCGCTGAACAAGGACCAGATCCAGGCGGCGATGACGACGGAGCCGACGGTGGCCCGGCTGGTCAGCTCGGGCAAGGCGCGGGTGCTGGTGGACCTGCGCACCGTGAAGGGGACGGAGGCGGCGCTTGGCGGGCCCTACCCTGCCGCCTGCCTCTACATGGAGACGAGCTGGGTCGAGACCCACCCGGAGACGGTGCAGAAGCTCGCCAACGCGCTGGTGAAGACGCTGCACTACATCGCGGATCACAGTGCCGAGGAGATCGCCGACCATATGCCCAGCGATTACTTCGCCGGCGGGCGGGCAATGTATGTCTCGGCCCTCGCCGCGGGCAAGGAGATGTTCACGCCGGACGGGCGGATGCCGAAGGACGGACCCAAGACGGTGCTTGGCGTGCTTTCACGGTTCATGCCGGGGGTGCGGCCCAACACGATCGACCTTGCGCGGACCTATACCACCAGGTTCGTCGACGCCGTGCCCTGATCCTCCTGCCAGAGCGGCAGGGTCACCGCCACCGCAAAGCCGTTGCCGCCCGGCACCTCGGGAAGCTCGACCTTGCCGCCCGACATCTCGGCGATCTCGGCGACGATGGTGAGGCCGAGCCCGCTTCCCCCGGCGCCGGCGCTGCGGCCACGGCGGAACCGGCTGAAGAGCCGCTCGCGCTCGGCGCGGGGAACGCCGGGGCCGTTGTCGCGCACGGTGATCACGCCCATGCCGTCCGCGACCTCGGCCGAGAGGGTCGCCACGGCGCCCCGGCCGGCGTGCTGGATGGCGTTGTCGACGAGGTTCACGACCATCTCGCGAACCAGAAGCTCGTTCGCGGCGACGGTGCAGGGCGTCTCGGCTTCCAGGGCCAGGTCAACGCCGCAATCGAGAGCCCGGGGCGCGATATCGGCCACAACGGCGCGCAAAAGCTCGCGCATATCCACGGGTCCCGCGGCGGGCCGGGCGCGTTCGTATTCGACGCGGCCAAGGGTGAGAAGCTGGTTCGTCACCCGCGTCATCGAGCTCACGCTCTGGTCGATCTTGTCGAGCACCTCGCGGACCTGCGCATCGGACTTGCTGCGGCGGCCGACGCCGATCTGGGTCTTCAGGATCGCGAGCGGGGTGCGCATCTGGTGCGCGGCCCCGTCGAGGAAGCGCTGCTGCCGGTCGAGATAGGCGCCGAGGCGGGCCATGTGATCATTCACCGCGGTAACGAGGGGCTGGAGTTCCTGCTGCACCTCGCCCGGGTCGAAGGGCTCCACCGACTGCGGCGGGCGGTCGAGCACGGCGCGGCGGAGGCGCAGGATCGGCCGCAGCTCCACCGTGATGCCGAACCAGATCGAGATCGCCGCGGCGAGCATCAGCGCCGCCTGCTCGATGAAACCGCGCAGCCAGAGCGCCCGCACCAGCGCGTCGCGCGCCTTCAGCGTCTCGCCCACCGTGACCGAAACGCTGGAGATCCCGTCCGGGGTGATCACCGGCTGGCGGAGGGAGACGGCATGCATGGCTTCCGTTCGGAACATCGTATCGAAGCCCTCGACCCGGCCATCGGTCGGCTTGCGGGAGGGGGGCGTCAGGCCGGGGAACCCCGCGATCAGCACGCCCTTGTCGTCGAAGACGGCATAGGCGACCTCGTCATGTGCATCGCTGGCGAAGATCTCCAGCGCCGCCGGCGGGATGACCACGCCCACCGCACCCTCCCGGTAGCGCACTTCCTCTGCGATCATGCGGGCCGAGGAGGTGAGGTCGCGGTCCATGAACAGCATCGCCTGCCGCCAGGCCGTGCGATAGGAGAGCCAGAGGCTCGCCGCCAGCACCAACACCATCGGCACGGCCAGCCAGGCCATGAGGTTGAGCCGGAGGCTCCAGGTCGCGCGGGGCGACGGGGTCATTGGGCGTCCTGCCGCAGGATGTATCCGAAGCCGCGCAGCGTCGCGATGGAGACGGGCGTGCCCTCCAGCTTGCGGCGGAGGCGGTGGACAACGACCTCGATCGCGGAGGGGCTTACGTCTTCCTCGAAGCCATAGGTCGCCTCGAGCAGCGCCTCCTTGCTGACGGCCATGCCGGCGCGGCGGATCAGGGTTTCGAGGATCGTATGCTCCCGGCGCGACAGGGCGAGCGGCGCCCCGGCGAGACTGAAGAGCCGGGCCCCCTCGTCAAAGGAGAGCGGGCCGAAGCTGAGCGTCTGGCTGACCGGCGCCTTCCGGCGGCGCAGGAGCGCGCGAATGCGGGCCTCCAGCTCCTCGACCTCGAAGGGTTTGGTGACATAGTCGTCGGCGCCGGCATCCAGCCCGGCGACGCGGCTTTTCACCGCCTCCTCGGCGGTCAGGATCAGGATCGGCGCCTCGCAGCCTGTCTTGCGGAGATGGCGGACAACCTCGATCCCGCCAATGCCGGGCAGGCCGAGATCGACGATGGCGAGATCGTAGAGGTCCGCGTCGACCCCCTGCAGAACCGTCTCCCCGTCCGGGACGGTGTCGACCACATAGGCATCCCGCCGGAGGAGGCGGGCGAGCCATTCGGCCAGGTTCAGGTTATCCTCGACGATCAGTAGGCGCATCCGGTTCCTCCCAGCCGACCCTCGGCCGGTGCAGGAGGCGGGTCAAGCGCCCCGACGTGCCGGGCCCCGAAATTAGCCCCGGTTGCAGGCCGTCCGCGGATGCGGCGGGACCGGCGCCGGTACGACGCGCAATCGGTGCGGGGCGCGTTGCGGCATCCTTCGCGGGCAGATGTCTCACCCCAGGCCGGTTTCAGAGAACTTGCCGAACCACCCCGCAAGGACATCCTCATGGGGGACCTCGGCCGACGCGATGATGCGCGTGCCCCCGAGAGACGAGGGGGTTTCCCCGAAGTGCTCCTTGATCAACCGGTGCAGGTGCCCCGCGTCACAGAAGCCCCACCGCTCTGCCACCGCCGAGACCCGGCCCCGCGCCTGCGGTTGCGTTGCGAGGTCGCGCACCGCGCGTTCGAGCCTGCGCATGCGGATGAAGGTCGCGACGCCTCCTTCTTCGGGAAACAGGCGATAGAGGCCGGCGCGGGACAGGTCGAAGGCGGCGCAGATGTCCTTCACGCCCCAGCCCGCACGGTCGAGCCGTGCCTCGATGAAGCCTTCGATGGACAGGCGAAGCGCCTTCAGGCACGCCTCCGACCGGTGGCAGGTCCGGGGCGAAATCGTCAGGGCGGCGACCACGGCCGCAAACCGGCGCGCCTCGTCTGCGGCATCGGCCTGGCTCATGCCGTCAAGCTTGTGAAACTGTCCGAGGAGCGCGCTGTGCAGGACACGCCCTGTGGCGGTATCTGCCGGCACGGACATGAACTGGGCATGCCGCGAACGATCGTAGCCGATTGCCGCATGCGGGATGAGCGCGCCGACGGTGGAGACCCCGGCCGTCGCGTTCACGAAGGCCCGGGACATGTCGATGATCTGGACCGAGCCGGCACGATGAGCGGTATCGAGGTCCCCCGCGCGACCTTGGCCGCTTCCCGTCAGGTAGGTTTCGACCAGCAGGAAGTCGTTATCCTGTCCCTTCAGCCGGCGTGGCACATGCTCGAACACAAGGTCGTTGAAACGCGCCTTCGAGAACAGCAGGCAGTCCAGCTGCCATACGTCCCAGCTGCCGTCATAGGTCGCGCCGGTTTGCCGATCCAGATCGTAGAAGGGGCGCAGCAGCTCGCGCTGCGCGTCGAATCTGTGATTGGGGGCAAGGCCCCGAAAGTCGGTCCGGCTGAACTTGAGCGGGGCGAACCCCTTGTCCGGAACCTGTGCCAGATCGACACGGCGGCGTTCACGGCCCGGCGCGGCGCTCATCTTTCGCTGATGAACAAGACCCATCGCCGCCAACCAGAACCAGACAATACATCCAACTCTTTAGCCTCGCAGAACCCTTCACGACAAGCACGGAACGAGAATGGGCGGACAGCCGGTCCAGGGATGGCGGCTTGGGGCCTGCCGGATCGAGGCCGAGAAATTTCCCTGAACCGCGTCGTTTGAGACGTCTGTCCATGGATCGACGGGCCGTGTCCGTTAATTTGCGCCCAGCGTTTTCGTCATCCGGACGGTGCCGTGGCGGGAGTACCGGCATGCGTCCCGCCACCCGAGACCAGATCAAACGGACCAAGCCGAAGGGAGAGAACCTTGCACCGTATCCTTGTAGCCTGCGCCTTGTTCGCCATGGCAGCCACCCCTGCCCTTGCCCATACCGGCACGCGGGAACCTCTCGGCGATGGCAAGATCTCGTCGACACCCCGGGTCGGGTACCTGATGTCCTGCCCGACGCGCGGAAGCGGCCGGGGGGCTTTCCGGGACGGACCCTGGATTGACGGCAAGTACTGGTATCCCGGTGACAAGATCTCGGTCGAAGGTCACATAAGCTGGTCTTCGGCGCGTTTCTCGGTCTCCACGGTGACGCGCAACGGCACGTCCTGGCGCAAGATATCGGGGAACGGACTGCCCGTGAAAGCCACGACGGGGCGCTTCCCGATCTCTTCATCGGACCCCGCCTACAACTATGACCGCAATCCCAATTCGGTGCGGAGCGTCCGGATCAACATGATGGTTCCGGCCGATCCGAAGAAGGCGGCTTCCGCCTCCTGCGTGCCTATGGGGATGATCGGTGTCGCGCTTGACGGCGTCGCAATCTTCAATGCCATCGACGCCGGAGGACGCGACGCGCCTGCCCACGAAGTGCAGGACAGCTGCCACGGCCATCCGGAGCGGAGCGGCGAGTATCACTATCACGGGCCCAGCCCCTGCATGCCCGGGATCAACGGCAAGGCCCAACTGGTCGGCTACGCGCTTGACGGGTTCGGGATCTATTCGCTGCGTGACGCAAAAGGCCACCTCATGACCGACGCCAAGCTCGACGCCTGCCATGGGACCACGAGCACGGTCATGTGGAACGGCAAGCCCACGCGCATCTATCACTACGTGATGACCGACGAGTATCCCTACTCGATCGGCTGCTTCCGGGGCACGCCGATCCGGACAAGATGATCCGGCCGCTCGTCCGGGTGCGCACCGTGGCGGCCCGGAGGGGGGCGCGGGTTCAGCCGCGCGGGCGGGTCCCCGCCCGCCGGCCGAGCGCATAGCGGCCCGGCCCGGCGGCGGCCAGCACCAGCAGGCCGCCGGCGAGGGACCAGTTCTTGACCACGATGGTCACCTGCCAGGGGTCGGCGCGCAGCTGCCAGTGGAACCAGCTTGTGAAGATGCAGTAGCCCGCCATCACCACCGCCCAGATGGCGACGCCCGGCCCCAGCACCAGCCCCACCGCCGCGGCGAGGTCGAAGGCGGCCACCGGCCAGACAAGCCAGCCCGGAAGGCCGAGCCAGCCGATCATCTGCGCCACCGGCGCCGGATCGACGACCTTCTGAATCGCCCCGGCGAGAAACAGGAAGGCCAGCAGCAGCCGGCCGACGAGGTTCACGACGTCCCGCATCCGGTCGGACACGCGCTCAGACACCGGCATACCACTCATAGCCGCGATCCTCCCAATACCCGCCCTTGCCGCCGCGGATCCCCGCGAAATCCGGCACCAGCGTGATCGACTTGATGTATTTCGCCATCTTGTAGCCCAGCTGACGCTCTACCCGGAGGCGCAGCGGCGCGCCGTTGGCAACCGGCAGGGGCGCGCCGTTCATCGACCAGGCGAGGATCGTCTGCGGGTGGCGGGCCGATCGCAGGTCGATGCTTTCGTAGTAATACTGCGGACCGCTCAACCCGGTGGTGAGCGCGTCGAAACAGTGAAACACGGCGTAGCGCGCCGCGGGCTTCACCCTCGCCCGGTCGAGCAGGTGCGACAGGCGCACACCCTTCCATTTGGCGATGCAGGACCAGCCCTCGACGCAGTCGTGCCGGGTGATCTGGGTCTGCTGCGGCATTGCCTTGATGTCGGCCAGCGACAGCGTGAGCGGCGTCTCGACCGCGCCCCCGAGGGTCAGCCGGTAATCCGCGAACCCTGCCTTTTTCAGCGCAAGATAATCGGCGGCCTGCGGGTCGGTGGAGCCGTTCGGCCGCATCGGCTGACGGATGTCGGCCTCCGTATAGGTCCGGGCCAGCGCGTCGCGGCCCTGGAGCAGGCGCTGGGCTCGTTCGGTCAGCCGGTTGGCCGAGATCAGCACGTCGCGCGCCGGGTCATCCGGGTTCGACAGAAAGTCGAAGGTCTTGCAGCCCGTCAGCGACAGGCTGGCCAGCGTACCCGCCCCGAGGCGCAGAAGGGTGCGGCGTTCCATCTATTCCTCCTCTGCCGCGGCGTGGCCGCGGATCCGATAGCGCCCGGTCAGCATCGAGCGCATCTCGTTCAGTGGCCCGGCCGCTAGCACCATGACGATGTGGACGACGAAGAAGGACACGATCAGGAGCATGCCCAGGAAATGCAGGCTGCGCGCCGTCTGCCGCCCGCCGAAGAGGTCGAGAAGCCAGGGCCAGGCCGCGTCCATTCCCGGCGACATCGTCAGCCCTGTCAGGATCATCAGCGGGAAAAGCCCGGCGAGGACCACGAAATAGGTCAGCCGCTGCAGCGGGCTGTAGCGCCGCCCGTGCGGCAGCGGCCCGCCGAGATGGGCGCGGATGTCGGCCCCGAGACCGCGCAGATCACGCCGCCCGGGCCAGATGTCGCGGCGAAGATGACCGTTCAGAAGGCTGGCCAACGCCCAGACCGCCAGCGTCGCCACCAGCAGCCAGGCGAAGAAGAAATGCACCACCCGCCCGGTCGCCAGGTCCTGCTCTGACGGAATCGTGGCCCAGGCCGGGAAGGCGCGTGCCTGCTGCGCGCCGTCAGGTCCGCTCAGCCCCAGCACGCCGGTGGTGTCGAGATCGCGGCCGAAGACCTGCGTGACCCCCCTGAGCGGCGCGGCGCCCTGCCCGCCTTCCGCGCCGATCCTGAGAACCGCATTGTCGAACCCCTGAGACATCCCGGATTGCCGGCCGAGGTAGAGCGCCGGGTGGGCGTTGAAGATCTGCAGCCCCGACAGCAGCAGGAAGAACACGCAGATTGCCCAGAGCCAGTGCGTGATGCGTGTCCACGGCCCGTGCCGCCGGATCACCTCGCCAGGCTGTTTCAGCTCGGTCTCTCGCATGGCGGGCCTCCCTTATCTTGGAGGGCTGCCCGTTGCCGGACAGCCCCATCGCCTGCCTCAGCTCTTCGGCAGCATCACGGTGTCGATCACGTGGATCACGCCATTCGACTGCATCACGTCGGGGATCGTGACCTTGGCCGTGTCGCCGTTCTGGTCCTTCAGGTAGAGGTGGCCGCCCTTCATCATCGCCTCAAGCGTGCAGCCGCCGAGCGTCTCGATCTTGGCCATGCCGCCATGCGCCTTGGCCATCGCCTCGATCTTGGCCGCGGTCTCGTCCCCCTTCGCCACGTGACATTCGAGGATCTTCTGAAGCTTGGCCTTGTTCTCGGGCTTCAGCAGCGTGGCGACGGTGCCCTTCGGCAGCTTCGCGAAGGCCTCGTTGGTCGGAGCGAAGACGGTGAACGGGCCCTTGCCCTCCAGCGTCTTGACGAGGCCCGCGGCCTTCACCGCGGCAACGAGGGTGGTGTGATCCTTGGAGTTCACCGCGTTCTGGATGATGTTCTTG
>NZ_RRYH01000080.1 GCF_004010155.1 Solirhodobacter olei
ATGGCGGCGCCCGTGAAGGCCTGCCTGATCACCAAGACCGAATCAAACCCCTACTTCGTGAAGATGAAGCAGGGCGCCGAGGCCGAGGCGAAGAAGCTTGGCGTGGAGCTGAAGACCTATACCGGCAAGTATGACGGCGACAACGAGAGCCAGGTGAACGCGATCGAGGCCTGCATGGCCGATGGCGCCAAGGGCATCCTGATCACCGCGTCGTCCACGAAGGCGATCGTGCCTTCGGTCGAGAAGGCGCGCAAGGCGGGGCTGCTGGTGATCGCGCTCGACACCGCGCTGAACCCGGCGACGGCCGCCGACATGACCTTCGCCACCGACAACTTCCAGGCGGGCGAGCTGGACGGCGAATGGGCGAAGGCGAAGCTCGGCGCCAAGGCGAAGGACGCCAAGATCGCGTTCCTCGACCTCGCCGTGTCGCAGCCCACGGTGGGCGTGCAGCGCGACCAGGGCTTCATGAAGGGCTTCGGCATCGACATCAAGAACCCCAACAAGTGGGGCGACGAGACCGATCCGCGCATCGTCGGCCATGACGTGACGGCGGGCTCGATCGAGGGCGGCCAGAAGGCGATGGAAACGCTGCTGGCGAAGAACCCGAACATCAACCTGGTCTACGCGATCAACGAGCCGGCCGCGGCGGGCGCCTACCAGGCGCTGAAGTCGCTCGGCAAGACCAAGGGCGTGACCATCGTCGCCATCGACGGCTCCTGCCAGGGCGTGAAGAACGTCGGCAAGGGCATCATCGGGGCGACCGCGCAGCAATACCCGCTGAAGATGGCCTCGATGGGCATCGAGGCGATCGCGAAGTTCGCCAAGACCGGCGAGAAGCCGCAGGCCTCCAAGGGGCTCGACTTCTTCAACACCGGGACGAACCTGATCACCGCCGACCCGCAGAAGGGCGTGCCGTCGATCTCCGTGAAGAAGGGCCTCGCCCTCTGCTGGGGGTGATGTGACGCCCCGCCCGGCATGACGCCGGGACGGGGGTGAGAACCGGGCCAGGGGCGGCGGCGCCGCCCCTGGCGCATGGGGCCAGGGCGGCTTCCGAAGGGGGGAGACATGTCTACGCAGGCGAGCGGTCCGCAGGATTACGAGCGGGCAATTCATTCCGGTAGCGGCGCCGATGCGGTGGCCGAGTTCGAATATCGAAAATCCGCGGTGCAGCGGTTCCAGCACGCGCTGCACGTGACGCCGTCGCTGGTGCCGCTGATCGTGCTGCTGGTCTCGATCATGGCCTTCGGCGTGCTGGTGGGAAGCAACTTCTTCTCGGCCTTCGCGCTGACGCTGATCCTCAAGCAGGTGGCGGTGACCGGGATCGTGGGGGCGGCGGAATCGCTGGTGATCCTGACCGCGGGGATCGAGCTGTCGGTCGGCGCGATCATGGTGATCAGCACCGTGATCATGGGCAAGTTCATCTTCGACTACGGCATGTCGCCGCCGCTGGCGATCGCGCTGGCCTTCGTCATCGCCGGGCTGATCGGCTTCTTCAACGGGGCGCTGGTCGCCCGGGCCAAGCTGCCGCCCTTCATCGTGACGCTGGGCATGTGGCAGATCGTGCTGGCGGCGAACTACCTCTATTCCGGCAACGAGACGATCGGGTCGGACCAGATCACGGCGACGGCGCCGCTCCTGAACCTCTTCGGGCTGCAGGTTCAGATCGGCGGGGCGGTGTTCACGCTGGGCGCGATCACCATGGTCGCGCTGGTGCTGATCCTGGCCTATGTGCTGCGCCACACCGCCTGGGGCCGGCATGTCTACGCGGTGGGCGACGACCCCGACGCGGCGGAGCTGTCCGGCGTGAAGGTGAAGCAGGTGCTGATCTCGGTCTATGTCGTGGCCGGTCTGATCTGCGCGCTGGGCGGCTGGGTTCTGATCGGGCGGGTGGGGGCGATCTCTCCCAACTCCGGCCAGTTCGAGAACATCAACGCGATCACCGCGACGGTGATCGGGGGCATCTCGCTCTTCGGCGGGCGGGGCTCGATCCTCGGCATGATGTTCGGGGCGCTGATCGTCGGCGTCTTCACGCTGGGGCTGAACATGTATGGGACGGACCCGCAATGGACCTATCTGTTGATCGGCTCGCTGATCATCCTGGCCGTGGCGGTGGACCAATGGATCCGAAAGGTGGCTGCGTGATGGACCCGATTCTGAAAGGCACCAATCTGGTCAAGCGCTACGGCCGGGTGACGGCGCTCGACCACTGCGACTTCGAGCTTTACCCCGGCGAGATCCTTGCCGTGATCGGCGACAACGGGGCGGGCAAGTCGACGCTGATCAAGGCGATCTCCGGCGCGGTGGTGCCGGACGAGGGGGAGGTGTACCTGGACGGCAGGCGGGTGCATTTCTCCTCGCCGATCGAGGCGCGGCGGCAGGGGATCGAGACGGTCTACCAGACGCTGGCCATGTCGCCGGCGCTGTCGATCACCGACAACATGTTCATGGGACGCGAGATCCTGAAGCCCGGGATCATGGGCAA
>NZ_RRYH01000081.1 GCF_004010155.1 Solirhodobacter olei
CCCGAGTTCATCAGCAAATCACGTAAGTGATTGATATCGCTACTCCGAGGTTGGCGGTTTTGCCACAACGGGGAGCTTCAGGCCGGCTTTGGAAGGTTCAGAGCATCGAAGAGGTCGAGTTGTTCCTGAGTGGTGTTGCTGGTGCCGTTGAAGGTGCGGTTGCCGATATGGGCGGTATGTTTCTGGATGCGCGCGAGCAGATCGAGGGCAGTGCGCGGACTGGCGGCATTCCCCTTGGCCTTTAGCCGCATGCGCATGACGCGGTAGAGCACGAGGGCCAGGAAGCAGATCAGGGCATGGGCGCGGATGCGGTCCGGCAGGCGGTGATGAACCGGGGCGATCTCGATGTCCGATTTCAGGACTCGGAAGCCGCGTTCAATATCGGCCAAGGCCTTGTAGCGTGCGAGAGTTTCTGCCGGGGTCAGATCGGCGGCATTGGTGATCAGCGCGAGCTTTCCATCGAAGAGTTCGGCCTCGGCGAGGGCCTCCTCGTCGACCGACCAGCTGAACCGATCGGCGGTGAAGTCGGCCTTGAGGAAGCGGGTCAGTTCAGCCTCGGCCACGGCGCGGGTGAACCGGCTGAAAGCGCCGCGATCAGAGGCACGGCGCCCCTTTGCCGTCGTCCCTTCGTCCTGGGCGTCGAGCTTGCCGACCATCTTCTCGGCCATGGTCTCCAATTCGGTGATCCGCTCCCGGCGGTGAGCCGATTGCAGCGCCGCGCGCTCCGGATCATGGGCGACGATCAGGCGATGGCCGGCGAAGGTCGTCTCGGCCAGACCACCGTCGAAGAAAGCAAGCCCCTGGAAGGTTCCGACCAGCTCACTGTAGCGGCGTGCCGGCACGGCGAGGATGAACTCGAGTTTACGCGCTCCCTGCTCGGCGAGAGCGGTGAGTTCGCCGATGTTGTCGAGGCTGAGGAGGCCACGGTCGGCGACCAGCACCACGCGCTGGATCCGGAACCGCTGCAGCACGGTCTGCAGCATGGATTGAAGGGTTTTGGTCTCAGCTACATTGCCGGGATGGACGGTGTGCAGGAGCGGCAGACCCTCTGCGGTCTGCACGACGCCGAGCACGAACTGTCGGGCGATGCCTCCCGTCTCTTTGTTCATGCCGAAGGCGCGGATGTCCTCGCCGACCTCGCCTTCGCCGTGGATGCGCACCGTGGTCAGGTCGTAGAAGACCACCGCCAGATCGCGATCGACCAGCGGTCGGATCTGCTTGGCCAGCTCCATCTCGACCCGCTCGGCATGGTCCATCAGCGCGTCCATGGCCCGCAGCAGGTGCTGGTGGGTCACGGCCTCCGGCATCGCCGGCATGGCCACGGTCTCCAGCCAGCGCAGGCAACCCAACTTGCTCGTCGGGTCGCACAGTCGGTTGAAGACCATGGCGCGTACGAGGGCTTCGACATCGAGCTTGCGCTTGCCCGAGCGCAGGGCACGTCCGAGGGCGCGATCGAAGCCGAGGTCTTTCCACAATTCATGCAGGGCGAAGACGTCACCGAAGCTCTGCGCTGGATCATGCGTGACTTCAGAGGCGGTGTTTTCGGCCCGGCCGAGCACGCGGTTGAGGCCGTTGATCAGCGGATCGAGCTTTGCCGGCGTGAGATCTTCGATCCGCCCGAAGTTCGCGACCACGCGATGGCGCACTTTCCCGGCGTCATCGCGGTAGCCCTCAACCACCTGAAGGTAACGTCGTCCGCCGGATTGAGTGATCTTCGTATACATGCCGCAACGTTATCATCGCAATGCGACTGCACACAATACCAATACCTTCTATAACGTGCCACAACAGAACTTCGCCGAAATCGGGGTTCGCCACAAGCTAAGCCATTGATTTGTCGCGTGGTGGTCGTCCCGGAATCTGGAAAATCAGCCCCGAAGTGTCGAAGTCCGG
>NZ_RRYH01000082.1 GCF_004010155.1 Solirhodobacter olei
GAGGCAGAGGTGATGTCGGCATGCGGTCCCGGGGTGGAATGCGGGCCGGTGACGTCCGATCTGTCCAGGTTCAGCAGGCCGATGTCGCCACGGAACCCGTTCATCCAGTCATAGCCGAACGCGATCGCCTGGAATCCCGAGGTCTTGCCGCTCAGATCGAAGTCCACCCGCGGATCCGTCGGGTATCCGGCCGGCAGCCAATGGCCGTCGTTCAGGCTCGGATGGGAAAGGCCCGCCTCGATCCTGACATAGGGCCCGTAGGTGACGCTGGCTGTCCCCAGGCTCAGCAGGCCGGCCGAGCTTTGTGCCTCGGCAGCGCCTGTTCCAAGCAGGGTTGCTGCGATCGCAAAACCGAGAACCGCGCGAATCTTGTTCGACATGCCTGCCTCCGTATTCTTCTTGTCCCGCCCCGCAGTCCGTGCCCGAAAAAATTCCGAACACGGAATGTCTCTGATGTTCATCCCGCCATTCGGACCCCGGCGGCAAGACAATGTTTGCCCCCCGCCAAAGCACCGGGGCAGGCCGTGGCAACTCTGCCGCGCTTCAGCTGTCGTGACCTGCGAGCACCGCGATCCGGACCGCTTCGGCCTGCGCTGCAAGGCGGTCGGCCTCGGTCCCGGTCACGGGGGTGCCGAGGATCGTGGTCACCGCGATGACGGTCTCTCTGGTGATGGGCACCGTCTTGTCAGAGGCGTTGCCCAGAAAGACCGCCTCGAGTGTCGTCGGGTCGTTCTTCACGCCCATGGTGGACAGTGCGGAGCTGCCGTTCAGCGTGTCCTTCAACAGCGCGAGGTTCTGAAGTGGCGAGTCGATGCGGGCCACGTTGTCGTAGTTCAGCGACAGCTGCTCGATCGCCTGATCGAGCGGCAGGTTGTAGAACGCGACCATGTCGGGCGAGATCGTCGCAAGCGCTTCTTCATAGGCGCGCTGCAACACGTGGGACGGCGAACGTGCCACGTTGAGCCGGCCAAGCTCGACCTCCGGGATGCCCTCGTGCGACCAGACAGGCTTGGTGCCGCGCGTGCCGGAAGGCGACCCCGCACGGGGGCCCTTGCCCTCGCTGTCGGCGCCCGGCCCGCCCTGGCCGTGTCCGCCGGTGCTGCCCTTGACGATCGGACCGCCCTGGCCATGGCCGCCCTCGCTGTGCCCGCCTTCGCTGTGTTCGTCCTCGTGTCCGCCCTGACCGCCCTTGCCCTTCTGCTGACCCTTCTGATGGTCCTCGCCGCCCGCGTCACTATGCGTGCCGGTGTCTGCGGCCCAGGCGGCAGCGGGGATCTGGCTCGGGAACGGCAGCCAGCCTGCGCCCACGGCGAACCCGAAAGCGGCGATGATCCCGATCGCGGCGACGGATGTCTTTAGTCTGGAGGACAGTCTTCTCATCGCAACCTCCTGGCTGCTTGGTCTCGTTCGAGGGTGAACGTCGCGCCGCCCGCAATCGGGTACGCGCGCGTCAAGATGAAGCTACCCCGGGGCGCCCCCGGGGTAGTCCCTTCCCGGTCGGCGTCAGATCAGCCGTGGCCCGCCAGCACTGCGATGCGTACCGCTTCCGCGTCCGCCGCGAGCTTCTCTGCCGCGGTTCCCGTGACCGGCGTGCCGAGGATCGTGGTCACCGCGATGACGGAGTCCACCGAGATCGGCACCGTCTTGTCGGAGGCAACGCCAAGGTAGATCGCCTCGAGCTGCTCGGCATCGCTCGTCACGCCCGCGCTCGCCAGCGGCGTTTTCCCCGACAGCGTATCCTTCAGCAGAGCGAGGTTCTGCAGCGGCGAGTCGATGTAGGCGACGTTGTCGAAGTTCAGCGAGAGCTGTTC
>NZ_RRYH01000083.1 GCF_004010155.1 Solirhodobacter olei
CCCGCCATATTCGCGCAAATCTGAGGGAAAGGTTGCGTGCGCCTGAAAGCGCTTTAGAATCAAGTTGCTACACAGAACCCACCAGCAACTTCGGACGCACGCATGGGTGAAACGCTACAGCCAGTCTCACCGCGGTTCAACCGTTCCCTTCGGATCGAAAGCCGGGCCGATCGTCTGACCGGCGATCCAGGGGCGATCCTGCTGCGGGAGGTGCTCGAAGGCAGCGGGATCGTCGACTGGATGGCGGCCCGAATGGTCGACCCCCGCCGCCAGGAAGACGTGACCCACGATCTCGCCTCGCTCTTGCGCACCAGTATTCTGCTGGCCGCCCAAGGATGGCGCGATCAGGATGATGCCGATGCTCTGCGCCATGATCCGGCCTTCCGGCTGGCCACGAAATCGGCGGCAGGTGTGACGCCTTTGTCTGGGCCGGGGCTCGCGTCGCAGCCGACCCTGTCGCGCGTCACCGCGGCGCTGGCCGCCCCGACCAACCTGCAGGTGCTGCACGCGGCGGTGCTCGAGCTGGCCGGGCGCGGCATCCGGGCAGAACGGGGTGGCCAGCGCGCCAAGTGTCTCACGCTCGACGTCGATAGCGCACCGCTCGAAGTCCATGGCCACCAGCCCAAGGCCGAGTGGAATGGCCACTACGCGGCCCGGATCTATCACCCGCTCATCACCTCGATCGCCGAGACCGGCGACATGCTCGATGCCCGGCTCCGGCCGGGCAATGTCGGCACCGCGGACGGCGCGCTCGATGTCATTCTCGATGTGGTGGACCGGGCGCAGAAGAGCCTGTGCGAGGTGGCGATGGTGCGCATCGATGCCGGCTTTCCCTCGGCGGCGCTGCTGGCCGGGCTGGAAGCCCGCAAGATCGACTATGTCTCCCGCCTGCGCAGCAACACGGTGCTGGAGCGGGCGGCGGAACCTTACCTCAAGCGCCCACCGGGGCGCAGACCGCTGGAGCCGCGGATGTGGCTGCACGAGTTGCGCTATCAGGCCGACAGCTGGGACAAGCCGCGCCGGGTAATCTTGGTTGTGAAGGAACGCGAGGGCGACCTGCTCTTCGATCACTTCTTCCTCGTCACTTCGCGTCCCTGGACCGAGCAGGCGCGCAGCGAGGTCCTGGCGCATTACCGCGAACGCGGCAAAGCCGAAGGCCATATGGGCGAATTAAAGGACGTGCTGGCGCCTGCGCTGTCGTCGACCAACCGGGCGAAATCGCATTGGCGCGGGCGCAAGCCGAAAGCGGTGACGCCCGCCGTCGATGCCTTCGCCTGCAACGAGGTCCGCCTGCTGATCGCCTGTCTCGCCTACGAAGTGATGCACATCGCCCGCCGCGCGATGGCTCGCGCCACCGGCACCGGCTGGAGCCTGCGTCGGCTCCGGGAACGGGTGCTGCGCGCCGGCGCCCGGCTCACCGTCTCCGCCCGGCGAATGACCCTCGCTCTCTCTGCCGCCGCCGCCCCATTCTGGGCGGCGATCTGGCCGCAGATCACCGCGCTCCACTGGGCAGATCCGTAGCCCACCGCCGGTGGCCCATGAATTTGATCACCAAAACGCCCTGGGGCGGCCCGTCAGGCTGTGCCAAAGCCGCTGAAATACTGCTTCCGAACCGCCAAAGGACGCCGCCTGACCGCTCGTAAGCTCCATCGCCCAGGAACCGGCCGCCAGTCACCAAAATCAGGTTCATCGGCCGCTCTCGAAACCCCTCATCGAGCCCTCAAGAGCCCAAGAGACGCGGGCCGGTGAATATCGTGGG
>NZ_RRYH01000084.1 GCF_004010155.1 Solirhodobacter olei
TTTGAAGCTCTGATTCACTTCCTGCCATTGTGTGGGAGGACTTCATGTCTGTTTCAGATTGGGCGGGTGCGGTATCCGACTGGCGTGATGCGCTTGAGGATATGAAGGGGCTGATCGCGCCAGTGTTCCGGCGGTCGGAGCAGCGATCGTCTGCGGGTGCCTTCATCGACGGGCTCTTGTCGGGGGCGGAGCGCAAGACGGGTTGGATGCTGGCGGAAGAGGCCGGGCTGGAGCAACCTTATCGGATCCAGTCATTGCTGGGCCGGTCGATCTGGTCGGCGGATGATTTGTGTTCCCGGGTCCGGAGCTATGTCCTTGAGGCGCTTGGCGATCCGGATGGAGTTCTGGTGGTCGACGAGACCGGATTTCTCAAGAAGGGCGGTCATTCCGCCGGTGTCGGGCGCCAGTATTCGGGCACGGCGGGACGGATCGAGAATTGCCAGATCGGGGTGTTTGCAAGCTATGCCAGTCGCTGGGGTCATGCGTTGATCGACCGGCGTCTCTACCTGCCGAAAGACTGGGCCGGGGATGCCGCGCGGCGGGCAAAGGCGCATGTGCCGGAAGATGTGGCTTTCGCCACCAAGCCGGCCATGGCCTGCGAGATGATTGCCCGCCTTCTGGATGAGGGCACCCCCTGCGCCTTCGTGCTGGCTGATGCGGTCTACGGCTCGGATTATCGCTTCCGCCGGATGCTGGAGACGCGCGGGCAGCCTTATGTGCTGGCGGTCCGTTCGACCCATGCCCTGCGCTTTCTCGAAGAGTGGCAGTTCATCCAGACCAATCCTGCAGTGATGATCGCGGAACTTCCGCCCGAGGCCTGGCAGCCCCTCAGCGCCGGCGAGGGCGCCAAGGGGCTCCGGCTCTACGACTGGTCCCGCCTGCCGATCCGGCATGAAGCCGAGGCCGGCTTCTCGCGCTGGCTTCTCGCCCGCCGAAGCCTGCGGGATCCAGAGGCCATTGCTTATTACTTCGCCTATGCGCGCACTGACGCGACCCTGGCCGACCTGGCCGCGGCCGCCGGGCTGCGCTGGACCATCGAAGAATGCTTCCAGCGCGCCAAGGACGACCTCGGTCTCGACCACTGCGAGGCGCGCTCCTGGCACGGCTGGCATCGTCACATGAGCCTCGTGATGGCCGCTGCCGCCTTCCTCGCACGCATCGCCGCCGCTCAGCGCCGCGCCGCCTTTGGCAAACGGAACGAAACGAGTCCGACGCCCCAGACGGCAGCGGCATGATCGCAAGGCTCACGCAAACCCTGACCATCCCGGAACTCCGCTGCCTGATCTCCCGCCTCCTGTCACGCCTCACACCAACGGCCGCGTTCATCTGGAACTGGTCCCGATGGCGAAGACACCACCAGATCGTCGCAGCCATCGCACACCGGAAAACTCGGCAACAT
>NZ_RRYH01000085.1 GCF_004010155.1 Solirhodobacter olei
CCGATCGCCGCCGCCGCCCAGCCCGAGTAGCTGTTCAGCATCGAGACGACCACCGGCATGTCCGCGCCCCCGATCCCCATGATCAGGTGCCAGCCGATGAAGAGCGCCAGAAGCGTCATGGCGAGAAGCGCCCACATCGCCCCGGTCTGGAAGAAGACGATGAGCAGCAGGAAGGACAGCAGCGCCGCGCCCGCGTTCAGAAGATGCCCGCCCGGCAGCTTCTTCGGCTTGCCGTCGATCCGGCCCGCGAGCTTGCCGAAGGCCACGACCGAGCCGGTGAAGGTGATTGCCCCGATGAAGATGCCCAGGAACAGCTCCACCTTCAGCATGGAGATCTCGACCCCGTCCTTCGCCGCGAGCTTCGCCGCGAAGCCCGCAAGCTTCGACAGGTCCCCATGGGCCGCCTTCAGCGCCAGCACCCGGCCCAGCTCCAGATCGGCGTTGAGGCCGATGAAGACCGCGGCGAGGCCGACGAAGCTGTGCAGGGCCGCCACCAGCTGCGGCATCTGCGTCATCTCGACCCGGCCCGCGACATAGGCGCCAAGCCCGCCGCCGACGACGACCATCACCAGGATCAGCCAGCCCCGCGCGATGCCCGGCCCGAAGACCGTGGCGAGAATCGCAAGCGCCATGCCGAAGATCCCGTACCAGATCGCGCGCTTGGCGCTCTCTTGCCCGGAGAGCCCGCCGAGCGACAGGACGAAGAGAACCGCGGCCGCGATATAGGCCGCCGATACGATACCGATGCTCATTCGCCCGCCCTCACGACTTCTGGAACATGGCAAGCATCCGGCGCGTGACCAGGAAGCCGCCAACAACGTTGATCGAGGCGATCAGAACCGCCACCGCAGCCAGCACCGCCACCAGCCACCCGCCCGAGCCGATCTGCAGCAGCGCGCCCAGAATGATGATGCCCGAGATTGCGTTCGTCACCGCCATCAGCGGCGTGTGAAGCGCGTGCGAGACATTCCAGATCACCCGGAAGCCAACGAAGCAGGCCAGCACGAAGACGATGAAATGGCTCATGAAATCCGCCGGCGCCACGGCGCCGATGGCCAGCATGACGATGGTGCCCACCGCCAGCAGGCCGACCTGGTTGCGGGTCTCGGCCTTGAAGGCAGCAAGCTCCGCCGCACGCTTCTCCTCCGGCGTCAGCTCCTTCGCCTTGGGCTTGGGCTTGGCCGCCGCGATCGCCTGCACCTTCGGCGGCGGCGGCGGGAAGGTCACCGCGCCCTCGAAGGCCACGGTGGCGCCGCGGATCACGTCGTCCTCCATGTTCTGGACGACCGCGCCGTCCTTGCCCGGCGTCAGATCCGTCATCATGTGGCGGATGTTGGTGGCATAGAGGGTGGAGGATTGCGCCGCCATCCGGCTCGGGAAATCGGTGTAGCCCACGAC
>NZ_RRYH01000086.1 GCF_004010155.1 Solirhodobacter olei
GCGCTCGGCGATAATCTGAAGGTCGTGCATTTGGGGACGGTGCGTCCTGTCTGACGATTGGGGCCTCCCGATTGTCAGACAGGAGGTTCCCATGACGGAGGAGAGAACCACGCCGCTGCGCGAGCGGATGATCGAAGACATGCGCATTCGCGGGATGGGTGACAAAGCCCAGAAGGCCCATATCCGGGCGATCAAGGATTTTGCCGAGTTCCTGAAGCGATCCCCCGACACGGCGACGCCGGAGGAGCTGCGCGCCTACCAGCTGCACATGACCGACGCCGGGATTACGCCGACCACCTTCAACGCCCGGATCGTGGCGCTCAGGTTCTTCTTTGGCATGACCTGCGGGCGCGAGGAGATGAAGCGCTACATGCAGTTCCGGGCCCAGCCGCGGAAGCTGCCGGTCGTCTTCAGTGTCGAAGAGGTGTCCGATCTGCTGATGGCGGCGCCGGGGCCGGGCCTCAAATACCGCGCGGCGCTCAGCATCTCCTACGGTGCCGGGCTCAGGGCCGCCGAGGTCTGCAACCTCAAGGTCAGCGACATCGACAGCGACCGGATGCTGATCCATGTCGAGCAGGGCAAGGGCCGCAAGGACCGCAAGGTCATGTTGTCGCCGGGGCTGCTGGAGCTGCTGCGTGACTACTGGCGCGAGGCCCGTCCCGAGGGCTGGCTGTTCCCCGGCAAGCCGAAGATCAACCCGATCTCACCGCGCCAGCTGAACCGCGCCTTCATGTCGGCCAAGCACATGGCGGGCATCGCCAAGCCTGCCACCCTGCACACCCTACGGCACAGCTTCGCCACCCATCTGCTGGAGGCCAATACCGATGTCCGCGTGATCCAGGTGCTGCTCGGCCATGCCAAGCTCACGACCACCGCCCAGTACACCCATGTGGCGACCCGGACGATCCGCGACGTCGTCAGCCCGTTCGAGGCCCTGAGGAAGCTGCAGGACCGGACCGTGAGGCGAAGCCTGGAGTGACGGGCGGGGGCGTTGCCCCGGCCAGCGCTGGAGATCGCTGACATCTTCCGAGCCCATGGGCCCGCGTGGCGGCGGGCCAATGCCGGACATGTCAGCCTCGGCCAGCTGAAGGTGATGTCGGCGATC
>NZ_RRYH01000087.1 GCF_004010155.1 Solirhodobacter olei
ACTCATCCTGCTCGGAAGTTTGCGACGGAACCATCGTGTTTCCCCCCAAACTCTAGCTAAATGCCGCGACCACGGTTTCGATAGGCAGGAACAGCGTCCGGCTGTCTTCGGGGTATTCGATGAACTCGGCACAGCGCAGATAGAAGCGCTTAGCCGCTTCATCTTTCGCCTGGACCATCACAGCCCCGATACCAATGCTTTGCGAAGCCAGCGCGATCCGGCGCAGCGCGTCCGCCAAAAGGTCCGCGCCGAGGCCCTTGCCCGCATGGTCGAGGTCAACGGCCAGCCGGCCGATGATCGAGACTGGAATCTGGTCGGGCGCGTTGCGCCGCACCTTGCCGGGAGTCGCACCGCGCTCGACCGACCCGGCCGAAATGCAGAAATAGCCGACGACCCGATTGCTCGCGCACACCACATAGGTGCGCGAGAACCGGCTTTCGTTCTTCAAGGCGCGATGGCGCAGCCAGTCGTTCAACGCAAGCTCACCGCAGTCGAATGCCGAAAGGTCATGCTCTGCCGTCAGAGGAATAGGAGCAGACAGTGGCAATTCGGGATGGTCGGGTGTGGCTTCTACTTCTGCCATGCCGGGGTCCGGCGCAGCAGGGCCTTGAGCTTCGGTCCCGGCGCGGGCGGATTGTCGAGCGCCTGCATGAAGGCGTCGTAGCGCTCGGGGTCGAGCGTGAACAGGCGCTGATCGAGCAGAACATCGACCGCTTGCCGCCGGGCACTTTCCACCATGAACTCGGTGCGTGTCTTGCCGAGCACCGCCGCCGCATCGTCGATGAGCTGGCGCGTGCCTGTCTCGATCCTTAGATTGATACTGCCCTTGGTGTCGGCCGTAGAGGCACGAGTTGCAACCACGGTGGTCGCAGAACGGGCGGATTCCGAAGGGGCGATACTAGCTTTGGTCATGGTCGCAACATGAGCGCTTGTATCCACAATGTCAATACGACAAGAGAAAGGGAAGACTTGGGCTGGGATTGCCAAGTTGTTTGGCCGAAATTGGCATGGGCCTGA
>NZ_RRYH01000088.1 GCF_004010155.1 Solirhodobacter olei
GCCCAAGATGGGATGGTTGCCGCCCTCCCCTGACGGCATCGCGATGTGCCAATAAGGTGGTGTGTGGACCACAAAGCGGAGAGGACGGCAGAATGCACGATACCACGATCGGTGTGGACCTGGCAAAGCGGGTCTTCCAGCTTCACGGAGCGTCGATGACGGGACATGTGAAGTTTCGTAAGAAGCTGACGCGGGAGCAGTTCCGGCGGTTCATGTCCGAACAGCCGGCGTGCCTTGTGGTCTTCGAGGCCTGTGGCAGCGCCAACTACTGGGCGCGGGAAATGGAGGCGCTCGGCCATGAGGTGAAGCTGATCGCGCCGCAGTACGTTCGCCCCTTCGTCAAACGCCAGAAAAATGATGCGGCCGACGCGGAGGCGATCGTGATCGCGGCGCGCCAGCCCGAGATGCGCTTTGTCACGCCGAAGACGGTGGAGCAGCAGGCTAAAGCGGTGCTGTTCCGCAGCCGCGAGCGGCTTGTTCATCAGCGCACCGAGCTGGTGAACGCGCTGCGGGCAATGCTCTACGAACATGGCCATGTGTTTCCGGTCAGCCTTGTCTATCTGAAGCACATGGCGGCATTGGTCGAGGATCCAGCCTGCGACTTACCAGCTCTGATCATCTCGGAAAGCCAGGACCTGCTGGCGCAGATTGCCGAGAAGACCGAGAGGATCACGGCGAAGACCAAGAAGCTGAAGGTGCTGGCGGCTGAGACGGACGCGGCGCGCCGGCTGCAGACGATGCCGGGGGTGGGCCCGTTGACGGCGCTGGCAGTCGAGGCCTTTGCGCCCGACATGGCGCAGTTCAAGTGTGGACGGGACTTCGCAGCTTGGCTGGGGCTTGTGCCGCGACAGCATTCTTCCGGCGGCAA
>NZ_RRYH01000089.1 GCF_004010155.1 Solirhodobacter olei
ACGACGCCGGCGCCGACGGTACGGCCGCCTTCACGGATGGCGAAGCGCAGCTTCTCTTCCATGGCGATCGGCGCGATCAGCTCGACGTTGAACTTCAGGTTGTCGCCCGGCATCACCATCTCGGTGCCTTCCGGCAGCTGCACGGTCCCGGTCACGTCGGTCGTGCGGAAGTAGAACTGCGGACGGTAGTTCGCGAAGAACGGGGTGTGACGGCCGCCTTCTTCCTTCGTCAGGATGTAGGCTTCCGCTTCGAACTTCGTGTGCGGCGTCACCGAACCCGGCTTCGCCAGAACCTGCCCACGCTCGATCCCGTCGCGGTCCACGCCGCGCAGCAGCAGGCCGACGTTGTCGCCCGCCTCGCCCTGGTCGAGCAGCTTGCGGAACATCTCGACGCCCGTGCAGACCGTCTTCTTCGACGCGTGCAGACCCACGATCTCGACTTCGTCGCCGACCTTCACCAGGCCACGCTCGATCCGGCCGGTGGCAACCGTGCCGCGGCCCGAGATCGAGAACACGTCCTCGACCGGCATCAGGAACGGCTGGTCCACCGGACGCTCCGGCGTCGGGATGTAGCTGTCGACGGCTTCCATCAGCGCGCGGATCGAATCCTCGCCGATCGCCTTGTCGCCGCCTTCCAGCGCCACCAGCGCCGAGCCCTTCACGATCGGAATGTCGTCGCCGGGGAAGTCGTAGGACGACAGAAGCTCGCGCACTTCCATCTCGACGAGCTCGAGGAGCTCCTCGTCATCGACCTGGTCGACCTTGTTCATGTACACGACCAGCGCCGGAACGCCGACCTGGCGCGCCAGCAGGATGTGCTCGCGCGTCTGCGGCATCGGGCC
>NZ_RRYH01000009.1 GCF_004010155.1 Solirhodobacter olei
AACGAGGGTGGTGTGATCCTTGGAGTTCACCGCGTTCTGGATGATGTTCTTGTTGGCATACATCGGCGCGCCGCCGACCATCGGGTTGGCCTGCGCGGCCACGGTGCTGATGGCCAGAGCGGTAGCAGCGGCAAGGCCGCGGAAAGTCATGGTCATGTCTGGTCCTCCTGAGGAAGCGGACCGGATTATCCCGATCCATGCCCGGAGTTACGGAGGGCCGCGGCGCGAAGTTTCGGATGGCCAGAACACGAAGGCGTGAACGGGAGGCGTGACGGCCGGTGCGGCGTGGCGGATGCAGCGCGGCGCCCGGGCGCGTTCAGGCCCGCGTCAGGACGCCTGCCCCGAGAACCTGCGTGGGCTTTCCGTTCGGCGAGCCGCCCGCGGGTTCGAGGCTGACGGCCAGGGTGTCGCCCGCGACCAGCTTCGGCAGCGTCACCCGCAGGCGCGGCGCGCTGACCAGCGCGACCGGGCTGGGGGCCTTCCCCGGCAGGATGACCCAAAGCTGGTAATCCTTCGCAGCCCCCGGGCCCTGCCCCTTGGTGCGCGTGATCGTCGCGACATGGGTCCCGGCATCGTAGCGCGCCTGAAAGATCAGCGCGCCATTCGCTGTGGCGATCTCTGCCGTCAGCATGGGCGGCTTGCCCGGACGGGCCAGGAAAACCCCGACCACCGCCGCCGCCGCGCCTGCGCCGAGCCCGCCGAGCAGCCAGCGCCGCCCCACGCTGCGGCCCCAGCCGCGCCGCGCGGCCGGCTCCGCCCGCCCGAACAGCCGCGCCTCGATCTGCGGCAGAAGGTTCGGCGCGGGTACCTCGGGGTAATCGGCGTCGAGCGGGGAAAGATGGGCGGTCCAGGCCGCGACCCGCGCGGCGAAGGCGGGATCGTCCCGCAACCGGGCCTCGGCCGCCAGCCTCTCGGGCAGCGACAGCACGCCCAGCACGTATTCCGCGGCCAGCAGGTCGTCGCCCTCGTCGGGGATGGGGGGGTGCGGCGTGCTCATGCTTCCAGACACTCCTTCAGCCGAAGAAGCCCCCTGCGCAGCCATGTGCGGACAGTGTTGAGCGGGATCGCGTGCCGGGTGGCGAGCTCGGCATAGCTCAACCCGTCGAGATAGGCGCCGCGCACCGCCTCGGCGCGGGCTGGTTCGAGCGTGTCGAAGCAGTCCGATATCCGCCGCGCCTCGCCGCGCGCGATCGTGCGCGCCTCGGCCCCCGGCGCGGGGTCGGGCATCTGGGCGAAGGGATCGCCGGTGTCGTCGGGCAGGACCTCGTCGGTGCGGGCGCGCAGACGATCGATGCAGTGGTTGCGCGCGATCGCGATCAACCATGTCATCGCCCTGCCCCGGTCCGCATCGAACCGGCCGGCATTAATCCAGACGCGTGTGAACACTTCCTGTAGGGCCTCCTCGGCCTCTGCGCGATTGTCCAAGATACGGAGGCAGACACCGAAAAGTTTCGCGGAGGCGGCCGAATAAAGCGCGTCGAACGCTGCGCGATCCCTTTCGGCGACGTCGTTCAGATAAGCGGCGAGCGGATCGTCCTGCATGCGCGGCACGCTACTGCGTCGTCCGCCGTCGCCAAGAGGCCTAACTGCCCGCAGGCCGACAAAGCGGCCACGGCTGTAGCATCGAAACCACAGGCAGGCAGCCCGAACATGCCAGGGCGGCCTGGATCGCGGCAGAAGGGGCAAGGCCCGTGCCCAGGTCAGCTCGCGCTGCGCGGACGGCAAGCTGGAACCCGCGATGACCCGACGGCACGCCCCAGGCGCAGGTCACCCCCAGAGCGCCCGTCAAAGGCAGGGCGCGGACCGTTTACCCCCCGCTCGAATGGAATGGTCATACTTTTTGCGCAATTCGGTATGACATTGCCTGCGCTGGACCGTGATTGTCCCAGCATCAGAAACGACGCGACGCATATTTCGGTTTCGTCTTGCGGTCCGGGCGGGCCGGCACAGTCAGATCGAAGCATGCGAAGTTGCAGAGGGGCTAAGGCAGTGCAGTTGTTGGAGCTGAGAGGTCTCAGTCACGCCGAGACCATTGTGGTTCTTTGCGCCGCATTTGCCTGCATCGGATGCCTCCTGACCCTGCTGGCCCAGATCGTCTGGCAAAGCCTCGTCAAATCCCGGGGTGTCAAAACGGATGCGGCCGGGACGACCGATGACCTGCTGGTTCTCTGGTCCGCGATGAACAGCCATGCGATGGTCAATATCTCCGATGCGGACGGAAAGCTCGTCTATGTCAACGAAGCCTTCACCGCCACGACCGGCTACGCGGAAGAGGAACTTCTAGGCCGCCGGTTGGGGGACTTCCTGTTGGCCCCGGGCTCGGCCGGCGCGTCCGAGATCAGGCGGCATCTCTCGGCTGACCAGAAATGGTCAAGCGAAACGAAGCTGATCCGCAAGGACGGCTCGCCGCTCTGGACCAGCACGACGATCGTCCCGATGACCGATGCGTCCGGCAGGGTGGTTCGCACGGTATCGCTCAGGACCGATATCACGGCGCATAAGGAACGGCAGGCGGAGCGGGAGAGCCGCAACCTGCTCGGCCGCCTCAGCGACGAGGTCTATGTCTTCTCCATCAGCGACCTGCGGCTGGAATATCTGAACAACCGGGCGCGCCGGTTTCTCGGCTGGTCCGAAGAGGACGTGGTGGGAAAGACTCTGGCGGACACGGCAATCGACTTCGTGGAGGCCAGATTTCGCGAGCGCGCCGCCCCCCTTCTTTCGGGGCAGGAGGAGGCGCTGACCTACGAGTCCTTCCATCACGGGCGCCCGATCGAGGTGAACCTTCAGGTGGTCGAGCGGCTCGACGGCAAGAGGCGCTTCGTCGCCGTCGTCCGCGACATCACGCGCCGCAAGAAGATCGAAGCGGAGCAAAAGGCCTTCTTCGCGAATGTCAGCCATGAACTGCGCACGCCGCTCACCTCGGTGCTGGGCGCGTTGAAACTTGGTATGGCCGGAACGCTCGGCCCGCTGCCGAACAAGGCGCATGGCGTGTTCGGCATCGCGCTGCGCAATGTCGAACGGCTCGTGGCGATGATCAACGACCTGCTGGATCTGGAAAAGATTGCGTCCGGGCGCCTGGACATGCAGCTGGAGTCCACCGACCTGTCGGACATCGTCAGGGAAGCGGTCGCCGCCAATGCCAGCTATGCC
Organism: Solirhodobacter olei; assembly: GCF_004010155.1. Taxonomy (GTDB): domain Bacteria; phylum Pseudomonadota; class Alphaproteobacteria; order Rhodobacterales; family Rhodobacteraceae; genus Solirhodobacter; species Solirhodobacter olei. Next base: position 3,151 of record NZ_RRYH01000009.1, read on the forward strand.
GCCGAACTCGGTGTGACGCTGAACAGCATCGGAACCGGGAAACCCCATGTCGTGAGGGCAAATCAGGATCGGATGATCCAGGTCCTGAACAATCTCCTGTCGAATGCCTCCAAGTTTTCGGACGTCGGCCAGGTCGTCGACGTCGAGCTTCGCGACATGTCGCAGACGGTGCAGATCCTCGTGCGGGACCGCGGGAGGGGCATCCCGGAAGACATGCAGGGTCTGGTGTTCGAGCGCTTTGCGCAAGCATACCCGGCAGAGGACGGCCGGCCCAAGGGGACCGGCCTGGGCCTGAGCATTGCCAAGGCCATCGTCGAGGATCATGGCGGCACCATCCAGCTGACCAGCGCCGAGGGGGTCGGGACCACTTTCTGCATTGAACTTCCGCTGCAGCGAGAGGCCCGGGACGCGGCCTGAAGGGACCACCGACCCCGGCATCCTTGTTTATTTCAGGATACCAGCAAAGCGGGGTCACCCGGTCTGCGGCGGGCCTCGTAAGGCGGGTTGCAGCACGTCGGGCGCGGCATGGAATTGCGGCCGCGCGCAGACGTTGCCGGCGCGCTGCCGAAAGTGCTAGCTCACCCCACAGAAGCGCAGGAGGCTTGATCGTGAAGGCGTTGGTCATCATCGACATTCAGATGGAGATGCAGCATCGCATCGAGGCCGGCCGGGACTGTGTGAACCCGGATGCTCCACGGCGGATCGCCGCCCTCGCCGATGCGTTCCGCGAAAGGGGCCTGCCGGTTGTTCACATCAGGCATCGTGACGACGATCCGGCCTCGCCCCTCAATGCGGGCGCGCCGGGGTTTCCCCCGATGTCCTGCGCCGAGGCCGCCGACGGCGAGCCTGTCTTCGTGAAGCGGACGTCTTCCGGCTTTGCCTCGACCGGGCTTGCGGCGCATTTGCAGGGCGCTGGCATTACCGATCTTGTCGTAACGGGGGCGGTCGCCGGGTTTTGCGTCAACAGCACGGTTCGGAACGGGGCCGATCTGGGCTTCAACATGACCGTCGTCCGTGATGCGGTGATCGGCTTTGATCTGCCTGCAGCGGGGCAGTCGGCACAGGTGATATTCGACGTCACGATGGCTCACCTGGAAGCGGATTTCGCGCGGGTGGTCGACGCCTCGGCTGTCCTGCCGGCCTAGCCGCCGGCAGCAGACCCGTCACAGTGATCGCAGATGTCCGCCCACGAAAGGCGAACGCCCGGCCGTCAGCCGGTTTGCGCAACCCGGCCCCTTTCAGTGGATGCACCGGGCCCGCATCGGCCCGGACCGAGCTCAAATCGAAGCCCCGGCAATGGGAGCCGGTCACCGTGATGGCGTGAAGGGCGCTACTTGGACGGTGCGCCCGTCTGGCCGGATCGTGCGGCCAGCGCCTCGATCAGATCGGTCGGGAGAGGCAGGACGATGGTGTTGGTGCGGTCGCTCGCAATGTCGTGCAGCGCGCCAAGATAGCGCAGCTGCATCGAGGCTGGCGCTTCGCCCATGATCTGGGCCGCCTCCACCAGTTTCTGCGCGGCCTGCTGTTCGCCCTCGGCGTTGATGATCTTCGCGCGCCGCACGCGCTCGGCCTCGGCCTGTTTGGCGATGGCGCGGATCATGCCTTCGGAGATGTCGACCTGCTTGATCTCGACATTGGTCACCTTGATGCCCCAGGCCTCTGTCTGGGTATCGAGGATCTCCTGGATGTCGGCGTTCAGCTTGTCGCGTTCGGACAGCATCTCGTCCAGAGAGTGCTTGCCGAGGACCGACCGCAGCGTGGTCTGCGCAAGCTGGCTGGTGGCGGCCATGTAGTCCTCGACCTGAATCACCGCCTTGTCGGGATCGACGACGCGGAAATAGAGGACCGCGTTCACCTTCACGGAGACGTTGTCGCGCGAGATGACATCCTGGCTCGGCACGTCCAGAACCAGCGTGCGCAGGTCAACCCGCACCATCTGCTGGACGTAGGGCAGCATCAGGATCAGGCCCGGTCCCTTGACGCCGGTGTAGCGGCCCAGCGTGAACATCACCCCGCGTTCGTATTCCCGGAGAACGCGGATGGCGGAGGCCAGCACCAGAATGGCGAGAAGGGCAATGACGAGGTAGATCGTCATGGTGATCGGCATGGTTGAACTCCTGACTTATGAGGCCGGCACAGGCCGGGCGTTTTCATTCTGGTACCACGTCAAGCGTCAGTCCCTGGCGTCCCGCAATCCGCACCGGCTGGCCCGCGACAAGGCCCGCGGGCCCCCTGGCCGACCAGCGTTCGCCCAGAACCTCGACCTCGCCTGTCGCGTCGGACCAGTCGATGACGCGCGCCGTGGCGCCCAGGAGCCGCGTATCGCCCGAGGTCTTCGGCTTCCTGCGGGCGCGGATCAGCATGGCAAGCACGATAAGGAACAGTCCGGCGGCAAAAAGCGTGGCACCGATGGCGACGAACAGGGAAAGCCGGTAGCCCGGCGTGTCGAACGCCATCAGCGCGCCCAGCAGGAAGGCCCCTGCCCCGCCAAGCCCCAGCGCCCCGAACGAGGGCACGAAGGCCTCTGCCGCCATCAGGCCAAGGCCGAGGACCGTCAGCGCAAGGCCCGCAAGATCGACGGGGATGATGCTGAGGGCGTAGAGCGCCACAAGCAGGCTGATCGCGCCAATGACGCCGGGGGCGATGAGGCCGGGATGGCTGAACTCGAACACCAGGCCGTAGACCCCGAGCAACAGAAGGATCAGCACGATGTTCGGATCGGTCAGCGCGGAGAGCAGGCGAATGCGGAAGCCGGGCGCGATATGCACCAGCTCCGCCCCGGCGAGGTGCAGCGTCACAGGCCCGCTGGCAAGGGTGACGGTCCGGCCGTCCGCGGCGCGCAGAAGCGCGGGCAGGTTCGGCGCGACAAGATCGATCACCCCCTCTTTCAGCGCCTGATCGTAGGGCAGGCTCGCGGCCTCGCGGACCGCCTTCTCGGCCCAGTCGGCATTGCGGTTGTGCAGCTTTGCGAGGCCACGGATATAGGCGACGGCGTCATTCGTCACCTTCGTCGCCTCGGCATCAGGGGGCTGCGACCCGGCTGCGGCCCCCCCGTCCCCGGAGGCGGCCTTCCCCGGCAGCTTGGTGCCGCCGAACAGGCTCACCGGCGTGGCCGCGCCAAGGTTGGTGCCGGGCGCCATCGCGGCCAGCTGACAGGCATAAAGGATATAGGTCCCGGCACTGGCCGCCCTTGCCCCGCTGGGCGACACATAACCGATGACCGGAACCGGCGACGCCAGGATCGCCTGGATGATCTGCCGCATCGCGGTATCAAGCCCGCCCGGCGTGTCGATCTGCAACACGACGGCATCCGCCCGCCCCGCCGCCGCCTGCTTGAAACCGTCGACGACATACCCCGCGCTCACCGGTCCCACGGCGCTGTCCAGCGACAGGACATAGACCTTGGGGCGCTGTTGCGCAGATGCCGGTACCACGAGAAATGCGAGAATGAGGACGCCCAGCCCGAGGCTGCATGCCCTGCGAAGCTTCCAGACGACAGTGAGCAAGGCACGTTTCATCCCATATCTCGCTGTCCGTTGCCGACACCCTCTAATGTAGGATGGCCTGCGCGGAAGGATAGCCGCATTCCGCCCCACGGTCGCAGACGGAACCGATGCCGGTCAACGGGTCAGGGGGTCTGCGCCAGGGTGTGCGATTTTCATCGGGCCGTCATCGGCTGTGAACAGGCATCGAAGTGTGTCCCCTCCCGACGCCTGCCTTTGGCCCGAGCGCAAAAGGAAGTTTCCGTCAGGGCCAAGGGGGCATTGGTCGACAGAGGCGCTTCTGTTCGGGATCGCAAACGACGCTGTGCTGTCCTGACAGAACCCACCGAGGGAAAACTTGGCAGCAGCAGAACCAATCATCTGATCTAGCTTGGAAAAGTGGTGCCCGGGGGCGGAATCGAACCACCGACACGAGGATTTTCAATCCACTGCTCTACCCCTGAGCTACCCGGGCACGGGGGAACGCATCGGCGTTCCGGGTTGCGGTGTATTAGGGGAGCAGCGGGGGGCTGTCCAGAGGGATCGAACGAAAAATCCAACGCCGCGTGCGGCGCCGTCAATGCGGGCGCGGCGGCGGGTCTTCGGGGCGCTGCTCGCCGATCTCGTCGTCTTCCTCCAGCGCCGTGCCGGGGATGACGTAATCGCCCTTCAGCCAGCGGCCGAGGTCGATATCCGCGCAGCGGCGCGAGCAGAAGGGGCGGTATTTCTCGTCCGCCGGCCTTCCGCAGATCGGGCAGCTCATGCCGCGCCCCCCTCGCCAAGGCTCGCCGCCAGCGGCAGGCGATCGCGCTTGCGCTGCATCTCGTAATTTCCCAGCGGCGTCCAGCCGGCCAGCGCCGTCTCCGCCCCGTCATGGCGGAAGGCGGCCTTGAGAACCTGGTCCAGCGTCGCCCGGTCGCGCTTGGGCATCGGCGCGAAATCGATCACGATCTGGCCGCCGAGGCCGCGCAGGCGCAGCTGGCGGGGCAGCGCGCGGGCGGCCGCGATATTGGCCTTCAGGCTCGCCGCGGGCGAGGTGTCGGCGCCAGTGTTGATGTCGACCGCGATCAGGGCGCGGGTCGGCTCGATGAACATCTTCGCGCCGCCCGGCAGCGGCACGGCGGGGGAAAGGAGCGCGTCGACCATCTCCTCCACCCCGTGATCGGCGAAGGCGGTGGGGCTGTCGTCGACCTCGTCGGGCGCGGGCTCGGCCCAGTCGCGCCAGGCCGAAAGCGCCGCGTCGGGTGCGTCGAGCAGCAGTTCGGGCGGGCCGTCGAGATCGGCCATCACGGCCTCTGCCAGCGCGCGGGTCTCGGCCAGGTCGGCCGCGATCTCCTCCGCCTCGGCAGAGGCGCAGGCGGAGCGCAGGATCAGGCCCAGCTCCTCATCGGCGCCCTCCATGCCCTCCTGGGCCAAGGCGGCGAGATGGGCGCGGGCGTCCTCGTCCCGGATGCCACGGGCGATGTTCAGGCCGGGCGCGCCCGGGGTGAGGATGCAGTAGCGCGAGCGAAAGAGGAGCCGGGTCGTGACCGGCAGCGCCTTGCCCGGCTCGGCCGGGCCCGTGACCTGGACGAGCAGCGGCTTGCCCGCCGCCACGCCCTTGGCCTGACGCAGAAAACCCCTGCCCTGCGGCAGTTTCACGAAGACGCCGCCGAGGCCCTTCACCGGCCGGTCCGCGACGGCGCGGAAGATCGCGCCCGCGGCGGTGGCGGCATCCTCTGGCGGATCGAGCAGCAGGTCCTCCAGCTGTCCGTCGACGATCAACGCCGCGGCACCGCGGCCGGCGATCTGGCCCAGAGCGACGGTGCGGCCCTTCATGCGCCCGCTCCGTGCACGAGGAGGCCCGCGGCCGTCAGCAGCGCCGCGGTTTCGGCCACAGGCAGGCCCACGACCCCGGTGAAGGAGCCGGAGATCCAGGGGATGAAGGCCCCTGCCCGGCCCTGGATGCCGTAGCCGCCCGCCTTGCCCTGCCATTCGCCGCTGGCGAGATACCCGTTCAGTTCCGCGTCCGAGAGCCGCTTCATCTTCACCGCCGTCACCACCTCGCGCTGCCAGAGCCGCTCGCCGCGCTTCACGGCGACGGCGGTGATCACCTGATGCCGCCGCCCGCCGAGCGCGACGAGGAATTCCGCTGCCTCGCCCGCGTCGCGCGGCTTGCCGAGGATGCGGCGGCCGAGGGCGACGGTGGTATCGGCGCAGAGCACCACCTCATCGGGGCCGGCCGCGACGGCGGCCGCCTTCTCCCGCGCCATGCGCTGGCAATAGGGGCGCGGAAGCTCCCCCTTGGCGGGGTCTTCGTCGATGTCGGGATGGACGATCTCGTCCGGCACCAGCCCAAGCTGCGCCAGAAGCTCCCGCCGCCGCGGGGAGGCGGAGCCGAGGATGAATTTCACCTGAAGCGGTAGTTGATGCGCCCCTTCGACAGGTCGTAGGGGGTCATTTCCACCTGCACCTTGTCGCCGGCGAGAACGCGGATGCGGTTCTTGCGCATCTTCCCTGCCATCGTCGCGATCAGTTCATGGCCGTTGTCCAGCTCGACCCTGAATGTCGCATTCGGCAGGAGTTCCTTCACGACGCCGGGGAATTCGAGCAGTTCTTCCTTGGCCATGGTCACTCCGTAGCAAGCTCCGCGTGGGCGCGGGCGCGCTCTAAATGCTCCCGAAACGGGCATTTATCAAGGGCAAAGTCGTGCCGCGGCGGTGCGGCGCAGGGCGCATGGCAGGAACACTGAAGGGATTGCTTGAGTATTCCCCGCCCGGATGATAGTAAAGCATATGCTTGACCGTAGCGATTCCCTCGACAAGGCCTTCCACGCGCTGGCGGATCCGACCCGCCGGGCGATGGTGGACCGGCTGGCCCGCGGCCCCGCCTCGGTCAGCGCGCTGGCGGAGCCGTTCGAGGCGACGCTGGCGGCAATCGTGCAGCATGTGCAGGTGCTGGAACGCGCCGGGCTGATCGAGACCGAGAAGCGCGGCCGCACCCGGACCTGCCGGATCGCGGGCAGCGGGTTCGAGCAGGTCGAGGCCTGGCTCACCGCCCGGCGTCAGCTGTGGGAAAGGCGCTTCGACGCGCTCGGCGCCCTGCTTGCGGCGCCGGAGGAAGGGCCGGAGGCATCCGGCGATAGCGGAGAAAACCCATGACCGCGCCGATCTGCCACGGAACCTTCACCCTGACCCGCGACTGGGCCGCCCCGGCGGAGCGGGTCTTCCGCGCCTGGACCGACCCGGCGCTGAAGGCGCGCTGGTTCACCGGCCCGCCCGGCTGGCAGGAGGAGCGGCGCGAGATGGACGTGCGCCCCGGCGGCGAGGAGCGGACGGAGGGCCTGATCGCCGCGACGGGCCTGCGGACCCGGTTCCACGCCCGCTACCACCTTGTCGAGCCCGACGCGCGGCTGGTCTTCGCCTATGACCTGCACCTGTCGGACCTCTTCCATTCGATCACCCTGGCGAGCCTGACCCTCACCTCCCGGGCGGGCGGCACGCGGGCGGCCTATACCGAGCAGATTGTCTTCCTCGACGGCAGTGACGGCACCGCGCTGCGGGTGGAAGGCACCGAGGAGCATTTCAGCGCCATCGAAAGGGCACTCGGGTTAACGGAGAGTGCACCATGATTTCGCTGATCGCCCATCCCTTCTCGTCCTACAGCCAGAAGGCGCTGATCGCGCTTTACGAGCGGGGGACAGCCTTCGAGTATCGCTCGCTCGACGACGATGGCGCGACCTATGGCGCGCTGAGGGAACTCTGGCCGCTGGCGAAGTTCCCGGTGCTGGTGGAGGGCGAGCGGCGGGTCTTCGAGGCGACCGCGATCATCGAATATCTCGAGGCGGCCCACCCCGGACCCGCGCGGCTGATCCCGGAGGATCCGGGGACGGCGGTCGAGGTGCGGATGATGGACCGCGTGTTCGACAATTACGTCATGACCCCGGTGCAGTGGATGGTGAACGACAGCCTGCGCGCGCCGGACGTGCGCGCGCCGCAGACCGTGGTCGAGGGCCGCCGGCTGCTCGACCGGATCTACGTCTGGCTCGACGGGGTCATGGCCGGCCGGACCTGGGCCGCGGGCGAGGTCTTCGGGATGGCGGATTGCGCGGCGGCGCCGTCGCTCTTCTACGCCGACTGGACGCATGAGATCCCGGCGGAGCACGAGCATCTGAGGGCCTACCGTGCCCGACTGCTGGCGCGGCCCTCGGTGGCGCGGGCGGTGGAGGAAGCGCGGCCCTACCGGCATCTCTTCCCCCTCGGCGCGCCGGACCGCGACTGAAGCGGCGCTCAGCCCGGCTGGGTCGGCGGGCCGAAGCGGGCGACCATCCGGTCGCGGATCTGGTCGCGGGACTGGCGGTAGGCGGCGAGCTTCGCCTCCCGCGACTCGCCCAGGCCGGTCGGGTCGAGGATCGGCCAGTATTCCACCTCGAGGTGATAATAGCGCGTCAGCTCAAGGGCTTGCCTCTGGCTGGCGGGCGAAAGCGCGACCACCAGATCGAAGCCGGAAAGGTCGTCGCCCCATTCCCGCATCTCCTCGAAGCTGCGGGCGCGGTGGCGGGCAAGCTCCACCCCGATCTCCTGGCAGACGGCGACGGCGAACCCGTCCACCTCCAGGTCGTTCTTCACCCCCGCGGACTGGACGTAGAGCGCATGGCCGTAGAATTTCTTCATCAGCCCCTCGGCCATCGGCGAGCGCACGGCGTTGTGGTCGCAGCAGAACAGGACCGATGTCGGCAGCTTGCCCAAGCTCATCCCCAATGGAGCACGCAGATCAGCGTGAAGAGCCGCCGGGCGGTGGCGCGGTCGACCACAGCCTTGTCCTCCAGCCGTTCGATCAGGACCCGGGCGCCCTCGTCATGGATGCCGCGGCGGGCCATGTCGATCGCCTCGATCTGGCTTGGCGGCAGGCGTTTCACGGCCTCGAAATAGCTTTCGCAGATCTGGAAATAGTCCTTCACCACCTGCCGGAACGGGCCAAGGGAAAGGTGGAAGGCGCGGAGCGGCTCTCCTGTTTCCGAGGCGATGTCGACCACCAGCCGGCCGTCGCGGATGGCGAGGTTCAGCCGGTAGGGCCCGGGCGGCGCGGGCTGGCCGTCGCGGGGCGGCAGCGCGAAGGAATTCTCCTCCAGCAGGTCGAAGACGGCCACCCGCCGCTCCTGCTCGATCTCGGGCGTCGGCGGGGCGAGGCCGGTGTCGTCGATCTCGATGGCGCAGATGCGGTCGGTCATGGCGGGCCCCTGGTCAAGCCCCCGTGATGCCCGAGGAGAGGCGGCGGCGCAAGCCGGACGTGGCGGACGGATGCGCCGGCGGGGCGCTCTTCCCCGTAGGGTACGCATTCATCGCGCACCCGCCGAGGCCAAGCTATGCGCCGTTCCGCCCGGTGCGCGCCGAAGGCGCAGGGCGAGCGCCAGCCCGCGGGCAGGCGCTCGCCCTGCTCAAGCCGCGCCTCAGCCCGCGCCGTTCAGCTTGTCGAGCCGGGCACGGACGGAAAGGCCGTGGGCCTCCAGGCTTTCGGAGATCGCCAGCCGCTCCGCCGCCGGGCCAATGGCGGCCAGCGCCGCGGGCGTCATCCGCGCCAGCGTGGTGCGCTTGAGGAAATCCATCACCGAAAGGCCGGAGGAGAACCGGGCCGAGCGCGCGGTGGGCAGGACGTGGTTCGGCCCGCCGACATAGTCGCCGATCGCCTCCGGCGTCCATTGCCCGAGGAAGATCGCGCCGGCATGGGTGATCGCCTGCGACAGCGCCTCCGGATCGGCGACGCAAAGCTCCAGGTGCTCCGGCGCGACGCGGTTCGACAGCGCCGCCGCCTCGGCGAGGTCGCGGGTCACGATCACCGCGCCGTAGTCGCGCCAGGACGCCCCTGCGATGGCGCGCCGCTCCAGCCCTTCAAGCCGCTTCTCCACCGCCGCCGCGACGGCGCGTGCGAAGCCCGCATCGGGGGTGACGAGGATGGACTGGGCGCTTTCGTCATGCTCGGCCTGGCTGAGCAGGTCGAGCGCGACCCAGTCGGGGTCGTTGTCGGCGTCCGCGATCACCAGGATCTCGGACGGCCCCGCGATCATGTCGATGCCGACACGCCCGAAGACGCGGCGCTTGGCGGCGGCCACATAGGCGTTGCCCGGGCCGGTGATCTTGTCGACCGGCTCGATCGTCTCGGTGCCATAGGCCATGGCGGCGATCGCCTGCGCGCCGCCGATGCGATAGACCCGCTCCACCCCGGCGAGGCGGGCCGCGAGCAGCACCAGCGGGTTGGCCTGCCCGCCGGGCGTCGGCGCGCAGATCACCAGCCGCTCCACCCCCGCCACCTTGGCCGGGATCGCGTTCATCAGCACCGAGGACGGGTAGGACGCGAGCCCCCCCGGCACGTAAAGGCCCGCGGCCGAGACCGGCGTCCAGCGCCAGCCGAGGCTCGCACCCTCGGGATCGGTCCAGCGCTGGTCCTCCGGCAGCTGGCGGACGTGATAGGCGCGGATGCGCTCGGCGGCGAGTTCCAGCGCATCACGCTCGGCGGCGGGGACCTTGGCGCATTCCGCCTCGATCTCCTCGGCCGAGAAGGCCAGCGTCTCGGGGGTCAGCGCGAGCCGGTCGAACCGCTCCGTCAGTGCGATCACCGCCGCGTCGCCGCGGGCCCGCACGTCGGCGATGATGGCGGCCACGGCCTCGTCCACGTCGGGCGCATCCTCGCGCTTCGTGGAGAGCAGCGCCTTGAAATCGGCCTCGAAGCCGGCATCGGCGGTGGACAGGAAGACAGGCATCGGCGGCACTCCTTGGACGCGCCCCAGATAGCGCGCCGGCCTGCCCCCCGCAACCGGCGGCGGATGGCGCCGCCGCGGGGCGGCCGGGACTGGCCGGGTGGTCGCCGGTTTCAGCTTGAGGAGAAGGCCACCTGCGGCGCGATCCGCGGACGGGTCAGGACGAGCTGGTAAAGATCGCGCGGCGTCAGACCCATGTTGAACTTCGGCACGTAATGCATCTGTGTCTCGACCTGGATCAGCGTGTCCCCCCCGCTCATCACCGGCAGGCTCTTCACCGTGGACTGCAGCATCGCGGTGGTCAGCGCCGGCTGGTTGTTGGTGCCGTAGGACCAGACCACCGAATATTCCTTGGAGACGGAGGAATAGGTGATGCAGGTCACCCGCACCCAGGTCTGCGCCGCCGCCGTGGGCGAGGTCTGCCCGTTCAGGTAGTCGTAGAGCGAGGCCATGCCCTGGATATAGGAGGGCGTCACCGTCTGCGTCTGGCGCGAGATCATGTCGGCCAGCGTGTAGGTGGCGGCTTCGTTGATGAAGATCTTATTGAAGACGTCGAAATAGACGAAGGTGGCAAGGTTGGCCCAGAGCAGGATCGGCAGCACGATCAGCGCCTCGAGCGAGACGGAGCCGCTGCGATCCCGGGCGAAGCTGCGCAAGGCTTTGGGGAAGACCGCTTTCATGGCTCAATCCGGTTCGTTCACGAAGGCCGAGGTGGCGACGATGTCGTAGCCGCCCTTGCTGTCCTTCGGCAGGGCGAGACCGACGCCCACCCAGGGGAACATCGGCTGAATGATGGCGCAGGCGCGGATGATCATCATGTCGTTGCCCGACCCCTGGTTCACCGTCGTCACCGGCTGGACCTTGGCGTCGCGGTTGACGCAGGTGGCTGCGGGGGCAAGCGGCGTCCAGCCCGAGGTGGAGACGTCCTGCAGCTCGACCATCACCACGTTGTTGCAATCGGCTATGAAGCCCGACGCGCGGCTGCAGATCGACTGCGCGATCTTGGCGCTGGTCGGGTCCGTCATCTGGCCCAGCCGCAGCTCGCGCGTGGTGATGTTGAGCGCGCGCTCCAGCATCGACATGCGCAGCGCGTAGGTCGCCGTCTCGATGGCCATGAAGAAGCTCAGCATGATGATCGGGAAGACCACCACGAATTCCACCGAAGCGGTGCCCGCCTCCGCCCGCCGGAACGCCCGCAGGGGGCGGCCGAGGGAACAGCGCAGGGCGCGGGCGACCCGCCGCGGGCCGATCACAGCGTCAGCCTCAGCTGATTGATGTTGGTCGCGATGGCCGAGAAGGCATCCGCGATGTTCGGGCTGGAGGTGACGTTGAAGTAGTAGCTCGGCGCGGTGGCGCAGTCGGTCAGCACCGAGGCGCCATGCGAGGTGGTCATGAACCCGATCGAGTAGACGATGATGCCCTTGGCCTTCGCCGCGGCGCAGATGTTGTGCAGGTTCGCATCCATCTGCTCCTCGGTCTGCTGGGTCTCGATCGCGTTCAGCCAGGCGTTCATCGAGCTGTCCCAGTAGCTCATCGTCGTGTCGGCGTTGGAATAGGCATAGGTCGAGTAGCCATAGGCCCTGGCGACGATGGCATCGAGGAAGGTCTGCACCGGGAAGACGTTCCAGACCTGCGGCCAGGTCCAGTTCGTGGCGCCGTTCGGATAGCCCGCGTCAGCGGGATAGGCGCATTTCGTCGTGGTCCGGCCGTGCTTCGTGGTGGTGGTGCAGCCCGACGCCGGGTTGTTGCCGTAAGGCTCGGCCAGCCATGCGTTCTCGTAGGAGGACCAGTAGGGCGTCGCGCCCATGTTCGCGTCATAGAGCGAGTAGGAATTGGTGGAGGCGTTGTACCACAGCAGCGAATTGCCGGTGATGTAGGGCGCGTTGATCGTCGGGCGCGCGGTGTTCTCGCCGTCGGTCATCACCACCATCACCTTGGCGGTGTCATGGTCGCTGTAGGCGGCCGGGCGGCCTGTGGCGGCGGAGGTGGTGTAGCCGCTGGAGATCAGGTTCGACACGACCGGCTGCATCGAGGGGTCGAGCGCGACGGCGCCCCATTTCACCCCGAGGTCGATCGAGGTGTTGTCGGTCGCCTGCATCGCGTTGATGGCAGTGTCGAGCGTGTTCTGGTCGGTCTGGAAGAACAGGTCGCGCCGGTAGCTGACGGTATCCGTCGGGCAGGTGTGGTAATATTCGGACGAGCCGTTCGCGTTCGGCAGGTAGGAGCTCCCGTCCCAGGGGTCGAACTGGCTGGTGCGGTTCAGCGTGCCGGAGGGCAGCGTCGTCGACAGGAAATCGGCGGTCGTGAAATCGATGCAGCTCGCCGTGGTCTGCTGGCTCGTGGCGTTGAGCTGGGCCATCATCGCCGGCCCGATGTTCGACTGCGCCGAATAGCCGATCAGCGAGATCGTCAGCTTGCCCGGATCTACCGTGCTGAACATCTGGTTGACGAACTGCTGCGCGGCGATGCGCAGGTTCTGGATCTTGCTGTTCTGCGCCATGGAGCCGGAGTTATCGAGCACCAGCGAGATCTCGACCGAGCCGATCGTCTCCTGCGCGGTGGCGGCGGCCGGCGTCTTCAGCGCGGGGAACCCCAGCATCCGCATGAACAGCGTGGGCACGTCTACATTGGCGGCGGCGGTGACGATGCTCGAGGTCTGGGTCTTGTCGGCGGTGATCGTGCCGAGCGAGCTGGAAAGCCCCGCGATCTGGAAATAGTCGCTCACCACCGAGCTGGGCGAGAGCGACTGGTTGAGGTTGGCAGCCGCCAGCACCGAGGTGTCGAGCGTGTCCTGCACCCGGAGGCGGCGGGCCTCGAAGTTCATCACGTCGACGGCGAGGCCGCCGACGATCAGCATGATGACGAACATCATCAGGCCGAAGACGACCAGCGAGCCGCTTTCATCGGTGGAGAATTTACGGACTTTGGCGCCCAGGGCATCGGCCCTGCACGGGATCTGCGCATCTTGGCAATGCAGCATGATATGACACTCGGGCCGGGGGACGGCCATACCATATGTGACTGCCGATCACAGGTTTCGGGTGGCTTCCCCTGACCCTACGGCAGCTATGGTTATGCGCCTGCACTCGGGGCGGAACTGGGGACGAATTATGCCGGAATGATGGCAGGCCCGAAGACGGCGAATTTGGCGTCGCGCGTGATGTTTCCGCCACCACGCCGTCCGCAGGCATTCCTGGCCGCGGCGCGCGGCCGCCGTCCGTCGGGCACGGATGGCTCCGCGTGCAGGAAGGGCCGCTATTCCGGGTGGCCGGGCGCCCGGTGGGAAGGCGCGGCATAGGGACGGGTCACGTCCTTCAACGTGACCTCCAGCGCCTCGACGTCGAGCGCCACCGCCCCGTCGCCGGCCAGCGTCAGCGTCACTCGGCCCGCGCCGTCATCGCCCGGCGCGAAGCCGATATCGAGGAGCGAGAGCACGATGTCCTTGTCCGTCCGGTCGATGCCCTGGCTTTGCACCTTCAGCACGCCGTCGACGACCAGAAGCGCGCGCACCCGTTCATAGGGCCGCCCGGCCTTCTCGGCTGCGGCCTTGTCCTCCCAGCGGAAGCGGTTGAGAAGCAGCGCGAAGCGGCGTCGGCCGGGCTGCCAGCTCATCTCGGTGATCGGGAAGACCGCGTCCTGGGTCAGCGACGCGATGATCTTCAGATCCTCGTCCGTCTCCGCCGCGAGGTAGAGCGGGCCTTCGCCAGCATCCTCGAATCGCGCGTCGCTCATCCGCCGCTGATCCTTTCGATGAGGGCGCCGCAGGCGCCGAGTTTTTCTTCCACACGCTCGTAGCCGCGGTCAAGATGGTAGACGCGGCTGACGACGGTCTCGCCCTCGGCCGCCAGCGCCGCGAGGATCAGCGAGACCGAGGCGCGCAGGTCGGTCGCCATCACCCGCGCGCCGCGCAGCTTCTCCACCCCGTGGACGGTGGCGTGGCCGCCGTGGACCTCGATATTAGCGCCCATCCGGGTCAGTTCGGGCGCATGCATGAAGCGGTTCTCGAAGATCCGCTCCTCCAGCACCGAGCTGCCCTCGGCGGTGCAGAGAAGCGCCATCATCTGCGCCTGAAGATCGGTCGGAAAGCCCGGGAAGGGTTCGGTCTTCACGTCGACGGCGCCGACGCGGCCGTTCTTGCGCGCGACCTTCAGCCCGCGCTCGGTCTCCTCGACCGAGATGCCGGCGGCGTCGAGCTTCTCGCAGAAGGCGCCGACCAGCTCGATCCGGCCGCCGAGGCATTCGACCTGGCCGCCACAGATCGCCGGCGCCAGCATGTAGGTGCCAAGCTCGATCCGGTCGGTGACGACCGGATGCGTGGTGCCGCCCAGCCGGTCCACCCCCTCGATGGTGATGGTGGCGGAGCCCTCGCCCTCGATCCGCGCACCCATGGCGCGCAGGCAGCGGGCGAGGTCGACGATCTCCGGCTCGCGCGCGGCGTTGCGGATCTCGGTGGTGCCCTTGGCGAGCGTCGCCGCCATCAGCGCGTTCTCGGTCGCGCCGACCGAGACCATCGGGAAGTCGATCACCGCGCCCTTCAGCCCGCCCTGGGCCTTGGCATGGACATAGCCGTCGCGCAGTTCCAGATCGGCGCCCAGCGCCTCCATTGCCTTCAGGTGCAGGTCCACCGGCCGCGCGCCAATGGCGCAGCCGCCGGGCAGCGAGACCGAGGCCTCCCCCGCCCGCGCCAGAAGCGGCCCGAGGACGAGGAACGAGGCGCGCATCTTGCGGACGATGTCGTAATCCGCAGTGTGGCTGGTGAGGTCATGCGAGGACATCGCCAGCACCTTGCCCTCCTGCAGGCTGGTCACCTCGGCGCCGAGGGACTGCAGCAGCAGCGCCATCGTGCGGATGTCGGAGAGGCGCGGCGCATTTGTCAGCGTCAGCGGTTCGTCCGAGAGCAGCGTCGCCGGCATCAGCGCCAGACAGGCGTTCTTCGCACCTGCGATGTGGATACTGCCGTTCAGCGGCCCATTGCCGCGCACCAGAATGGAATCCATGCCTTTGCCCTCAATCCTCGGTCTCGCCGGTCTTCTTGTCGGCCTCACCCGCCTGTCGCAGCCGTGCCTGTGCCTTGCGCCGGGCGATATTGGCCTTCAATGCGGCCTTCAGCCGGTCTTCGCGGCTGTCAGGCCCGCCCGGTCGTTGTGGCGGCGACGAATTCTTGCGGTCCATGGCCCTTCCTATCCGAAGGGCCCGACCGGGTCCATAATGCGCTTGCGTCCCGCCGCCGTTCCGTCTAATCAGCCGCTCGCAACGGCGCTGCAGTAGCTCAGTGGTAGAGCACTCCCTTGGTAAGGGAGAGGTCGAGAGTTCAATCCTCTCTTGCAGCACCATCTTTTCCCCGCCTGATCCTGCGCCCGACAGCCCCGGTTTCGCCCCTCCGGCGGCTCTCCTGGCTTGGCTTCGCTGCCTGCATCCGCCCCGCGGCGGTGGGCCCGCGATTCGGCGTGGGCAGCCCCGAAAGTGCCGCCGTCCGCCCCGCCGGCGGTGCGGTGGCGGCGCGGCGGGCGCGCGGTGGGGCGGGCGGCGCTCTCCTTCACATTGCATCACATTCGCGCTCCTCAGCTACCGCGGGTCTATGGTCGTGGCCGATGGGTGCTAACATCGCGGCCGAGGTCGGGGCCCGGCAGGGTGCCCCGCGCGGTGGCGGCCGGGAGACAGGTCCGGCCCGCCCGCGCGGGGACCCTCCACCCGGCGGAGGAGACGGGGGAGGACATCGGACCAGAGCGCCGATCCACATCCCGCCCATCGGGGCGGGCCGGGGGCTTTCGCGCCCGGCCTGCCTGCCCCTTGGGCAAAGGACCATCCCGGTAGCAAGTGAGGAGGACACCATGAGCTTCGAACATCCCGACGAGGACAAGGACCGCGCAATCAAGGCCTCGCGCCGCGCGCTTCTGAACGGCGCGCTGGGCGCGGGCGCCCTGGCGACGCTCGCCACGCTCGGCGCCACCCCGGCGCTGGCGGCCGATGGCGGCGACGGGAACTTCCCCAAGCACAAGAAATGGAAGTTCGTCTTCGTGAACCACGTCACCACGAACCCGTTCTTCGTGCCGACGCAATACGGCATCCAGGATGCCTGCGCGCTGCTGGGCTGCACCTATCAGTGGACCGGCTCGCAGAAGTCGATCGCCTCCGAAATGGTGAACGCGATGAACACCGCGATCGCCGGGCGCGCCGACGGCATCGCCGTCTGCCTCGTCGACAGGACCGCCTTCAACGCGCCGACCGACAAGGCGCTGAAGGCCGGCATCCCGGTCTTCTCCTACAACGCCGATGCCGCCGGCAACGACCGCCTCGCCTATATCGGCCAGGACCTCTACCAGGCCGGCGTCGCGCTGGGCGAACGGATCGTCAGCCTCGTCGACAGCGGCGACGTGGTGGGCTTCATCGCCACGCCCGGCCAGCTGAACATCCAGCCGCGGCTCGACGGCGCGGTGGCGGCGATCAAGAAATCCGGCAAGAAGATCAACTTCGAGCAGATCGCGACCGGCCCGACGGTGAACGAAGAGGTGAGCCGGGTCGATTCCTACTACACCGGCCACAAGACCCTGAAAGGCATGTTCGCCGTCGATGCCGGCTCCACCATGGCGGTGGCCGAGACGATGGCGAAATACGGGCTCCACGCCAAGGGCGTCCGCGCCGGCGGCTTCGACCTGCTGCCGAAGACGCTTGACGAGATCAAGGCCGGCAACCTCGATTTCACCATCGACCAGCAGCCCTACCTGCAGGGCTTCTACACGGTGATGGAGATGGCGCTGTGGAAGATGTCGGGCGGCCTGACCGGCCCGTCGGAGATCAACACCGGCCTGAAGTTCGTGACCCAGGGCAATGTCGGGCCCTACCTGCAGACCAAGAGCCGCTACGAGGGCAATGCCCGGGCCGAGAAGCTGCTGCCCCATTCCGGGCCGATCGCGGGCTGATCGCAAGGCATGAGCCAGAGCCTCGACACACGGTCCTCCCCCGGCGCGACGCCCGGGGAGGGCCCCGACGCCACGCGCCAGGCCTCACCGGCCTGGCGCCGCCTGGCGCGACTGGCGTTGCGCCAGCGCGAGGTGAGCATCTTCCTCGCCGGGGTGCTGCTCGTCCTCTATTTCCAGTTTTCCAATTCGGCCTTTCTGTCGACCGACAACCTCGCCAACCTGGTCCAGTTCTCCGCCACCACCGCGATCATCGCCGCAGGCGAGGTCTTCGTGCTGGTCTCGGGCGAGCTCGACCTCTCGGTGGGCATGGTCTACGCGCTGACGCCCTTCGTGATGTTCTTCGCCGCAGGCGCCGGGCTGCCGGTGGGCCTTGCCGTCATCGTAGGCCTGCTGGCGGCGGGGGCCGTGGGCCTCGTCAACGGCGTGGTCACCACGGTCCTCGGGCTTCCCGCCTTCGTGACCACGCTGGGGACGCTCTTCCTCGTCAACGGGCTGACGCTGACGATCTCCGGCGGTTTCCCGGTGCAGCCGACGGCAAGCGGCACCTTCACCAGCCTCTTCGGGGCCAGCCCGCTGGCAGAGCTCGGCTGGGCCGTGCTGCTGGCGCTGGTCCTGCAGTTCGTGCTGAACAAGACGCGCTGGGGCCTGCACACGATCGGCACCGGCGGCAACCCGGTGGGGGCGGCCGAGGTCGGCATCAAGGTGCGGCTGATCAAGACCGGAAACTTCGTGCTCTGCGCCGCGCTCGGCGGCTTCGCGGGCGTGCTCGACGCCTTCCGCATCGGCTCAATCGACCCGCTCGCCGGGGGCAACGACATCATGTTTGCGGCCATGGCGGCGGCGGTGATCGGGGGGACGCTTCTGACCGGCGGCTCCGGCACGGTGATCGGTGCGCTTCTGGGCGCGGCCGTGCTGGGGATCCTGAAGGACGGCTTCACGCTGCTCGGCGTCAGCGCCTACACCTTCGACATGATCCTCGGCGCCGCGATCCTCGTGACGATGGCAATCAACGTCCGCCTGAGCATCTGGCGCGACCAGGGAGAGGGCTGATGGCCGACGCAAGCACGGGCAGGGAACTCCTGCGGGCCGAGCATATCGCCAAGAACTACGGCCAGGTGACGGCGCTGACCGACATCAACCTGCGCATCGACCGGGGCGAGGTCCTGGGCCTTCTGGGCGACAACGGCGCCGGCAAGTCGACGCTTATGAAGATCTTCACCGGCTTCGTGAAGCCAAGCTCGGGCCAGCTGCATTTCGACGGCAAGCCGGTGGAGCTGAGCTCGGTCTCCCACGCGCGGAGCCTGGGGATCGAGGCGGTCTACCAGGACCTCGCGCTGATCAACGAGCTGAACGTCTACCGCAACATGTTCCTGCAGCGCGAGCCGGTGAAGGGGCGCTTCCTCGGCATCCTCGACGACAAGAAGATGCGCGCGGCGGCGATCGAGCAGCTCGACCGGATGGGCGTGCGCATCCCCTCGGTCGACGTGCCGGTGGCCAAGCTCTCCGGCGGGCAGCGGCAGGGGATCGCGGTGGCGCGCTCGGTCTATCAGAAGGCGCGGCTTCTTCTGCTCGACGAGCCGACGGCGGCGATGGGGGCGAAGGAAAGCGCGCTGATCCTCGACGTGATCCAGCGGCTGAAGGACGAGGGCGAGATGGGGATCATCATCATCGCCCACAACTATGCCCAGATCTTCGACGTCTGCGACCGGGTGAACCTGGTCGAGGGCGGCAGGATCGTCTTCGACAAGAAGACCTCAGAGACCTCGGTGGAGGAACTGACGGACATGGTCGTCAGGGAATACCGCGAGGCCAGGCGGAGCGTCCAGGCCGGCTGACCCCGGCCCACGCGCGGCAGAGGGCCAGCGCCCGACCGCGGGTGGGCGCAGACCACGCCCCCGGTTCGTCCGTTTACGGCGAAGCTCCCCCTCCGCCATTCCCCGCCGCGCGGGTGACGGAGCGCCCGCCCGTCCGGGCGGTCGGGCGCTGGCCCGGCGGGCTTCGCCCGCTGTTTCGGGCCGGGTGCCGCGTGCGGTGCCCCCTCAGGCGGTCTGCTCGACCGTCAGCCCCAGCTCCTCGATCATCGCCTCGCGCATGATGAATTTCTGCGGTTTGCCGGTGACGGTCATCGGCAGGCTGTCCTTGAAGCGCACCAGCTGCGGCACCTTGAAATAGGCGATCTGGTCGCGGCAGAAGGAGCGGATCCCCTCCTCCGTCGGGCTGGTGCCCGGGCGGGGAACGATCCAGGCGACGACGATCTCTCCGAACTTGTGGTCGGGGATGCCGAAGACCTGGACCTGGCTGACCTCGGGATGGGTGTAGAGGAACTCCTCCACCTCGCGCGGATAGACGTTCTCGCCGCCCCGCAGGATCATGTCCTTCACCCGGCCGGTGATGTTGCAATAGCCCTCGGCATCGATCACGGCCAGGTCGCCGGTGTGCATCCAGCCCTCGGCATCGACCGCCTCGGCGGTGCGCTCGGGATCCGCCCAGTAACCGCACATCACCGAATAGCCGCGGGTCAGCAGCTGACCCTGCTCGCCCACATTGGCGGTGGAGCCGTCCTCGCGGATGATCTTCACCTCCAGGTGCGGCTGGATGCGGCCGACCGAGGCCACGCGCTTTTCCAGCGGCGTGTCGGTGCCGGACTGGAAGGAGACCGGGCTCGTCTCGGTCATGCCATAGGCGATCGTTACCTCGGACATGTGCATCTTCGACTGCACCTGCTTCATCACCTCGATCGGGCAGGGCGCGCCGGCCATGATGCCAGTGCGCAGGCAGGAAAGGTCGTGGGTCGCGAAGCCCGGATGCTCCAGCATGGCGACGAACATCGTCGGCACCCCGTAAAGCGCGGTGCAGCGCTCCCCGGCAACGCAGGAAAGCGTGGCGGCCGCGTCGAACCCCTCGCCCGGCACCACGATTGTGGCCCCCTTGGTCGCGCAGCCCAGCGTGCCCATCACCATGCCGAAGCAATGGTAGAACGGAACCGGGATGCAGATCCGGTCCGCCTCGGTCGCGTCCATTGCGGCGGTGACGAAATGGGCGTTGTTGACGATGTTGCGATGGGTCAGCGTCGCGCCCTTGGGCGATCCGGTGGTGCCCGAGGTGAACTGGATGTTGATCGGCTCGTCCGCCCGAAGCGTGGCGGTGATCGCGTCGAGCGCCTCGGTTCCCGTCTCCGCCCCCAGGGCCATGACATCGGCGAAGCGGTGGCAGCCGGGGTGCGCGGTCTCGCCCAGCGTGATGACGAGGCGCAGGTCCGGCAGGCCCGGACAGGCGAGATGGCCCGGCCGCGCCGTGGCCAGCTCCGGCGCGAGGCGGTTGATCATGCCGATGTAGTCGGAGGTCTTGAACGCCTCGGCGAGCATCAGCGCGCGACAGCCGGTCTTGCGAAGCGCGTAGTCGAGCTCGTGCAGCCGGTAGGCCGGGTTGATATTGACGAGGATCACCCCGATCCGCGCCGTCGCGAATTGCACCAGCAGCCATTCGGAGCGGTTCGGCGCCCAGATTCCCAGCCGGTCGCCATGGGCAAGACCGAGGGCGAGAAGCCCCGCGGCGAGCCCGTCGACGCGGGCGGCGAATTCAGCCCAGCTCCAGCGGATGCCCTCGGCCGTGAAGACGGCGGCCTCGCGGTCGGGAAAGCGGGCGGCGGTGGCGGCGAGGAGCGCGGGGATCGTCTCCTCGATCAGCGGCGTGTCGGTGGCACCCGCCACATGGGCGAGGCCGCGGCGCGGGGCGATGCCATAAGGCGCCTCCCCTTTCGCAGGCGTGGTCATGTCATCCTCCCTGGCGGCCCCGGCGGCGCGCTCGGGGGTGAGTCCGTTCCGGGGTCTGCGAAGATAATTGAACATCAGTTCAATTCTTGCAAGCGGCGCGATCAAGCGCGCGCAGAGAAGGGCCAGCGCCCGTCCGAGGGTGGGCGCTGAAGAAGAGCGTAGGGTGCGCATTCATTGCGCACCACCGACAACCTGACCCGCTCAATTATATTCGAAATAATCCCTCAGCGCCGCCACCAGCGCCTCGTAGTCTTCCATCTCGTTATAGACCTGCGCCGAGATCCGCACCGCCAGCCGCTCGCCCCAGGGCATCAGGCAGGCCTCCATCCCGTAGCGCGCGCTGATCTCGCGGTGGTAGCGCTCGCTCTCCGCCCCGGCGCCAAGCGGCAGCAGCACCGTCGCCATCGCCGCGCGCATCCCGGGCGGGCCGGAGATCGGCGTGCCGAAGGCCTCGGCGATCATCGCCCCCGCCTCCGCCGCCAGTGCCCGGTTGCGCGCCATCGCCTCCGCCCCGCCGAGCCGGGCATGCGCCTCCACCGCCTCGGCGAAGGCGAACCAGGCGCTGGCGTCGCGGGTGCCGATCCAGTTGAACTCGCCCTGAAGCCCGGTGCCGTAGCCATGCGAGATTGTCGTCGGATGCACCTCGCCGCCGAGCCCCGGCCGCACCCACAGCACCCCGCAGCCCTTCGGCGCGAACTGCCATTTATGCGCATTGCCGGTGTAGTAATCCGCCCCCAGCGCCGGCACGTCGAGCGCGATCTGCCCCGGCGCATGCGCCCCATCGACGAAGACCCGAGTGCCGTTCGCCCGGCAGAGCGCGGCGATCTCCGCCACCGGCAGCTCCAGCGCGGAGGTCGAGGTGATATGATCGATCACCAGCAGCTTGACCTGCGGCCTGAGCGCCGCGGCGACCAGTGCGACCACTTGCGAGGGGTCCTCCACCGGCAGCGCCAGCGGCAGCTCGGTGACCTTGACCCCGCGTCCGCCGAGCCAGTGGACCACGGCCTTTCTGACCGCGCCGTAGATCGCCGAGGTGAAGAGCACCTCGTCCCCCGGCCCCAGACGCTCCGACAGGAACACCGCGTTGCTGGCCGCCGTCGCATTCTCGACGAAGGCCCAGTCCTCCGCGGCACCGCCGTAGCAGCGCGCGACCAGCGCCAGCCGCTCGCCCAGCAGCCGGTGGTACGCCTCGCGGAAGAAGGTGGAGGCGCGGCGCTCGGCCTCGATCTGGTAGCCCTGCGCGGCGGCCAGCACGCTCTTCGGCACCGCGCCGAAGGAGCCGTGGTTGAGATGCCGGATCGCGGGGTCGAGGTGGAACTCCCCCAGAAGCGAATGGCCGTAGTCCATGATGCTCTCCCGCGCCGCCCTGCCCTAGGGCCATGCGGCCCCGGGCGGGCGCCGTCAAGGCCCCGCGCGCGGCAGCCCCCCTCAGGCCGCCGCGACCAGCGCCAGCCCGTCGACGACCGCCGTGAAGGCTTCCGAATAGCGCATCTCCGCCCCGGGGCAGAGCGCCGCCATCTCGTCCGAGACCAGCGCCATCAGGCTGGAGCCGCCGACGAGGATGACGCTCGCCACCTCCTCCGCCGCAACCTCCGCCGCGGCAAGGCAATCCTGGGCCGCCTCGCGCAGCTTGGGGCGGTAGCCCTCCAGCGCCGCCTCCATCGAGGCCGCCGTCACCGGCGCCGCCAGCCCCGGCTCGACCGGCCCCATGGCGATCCGTGCCGCCTCGCCCGAGTTGGCGGCGATCTTGCCGCGCTCGACGGCGAAGGCGAGGTCGTGGCCCAGTTCCTCCTCCAGCACCCGCACAAGGCGGCCCATCGCCCGCGGGTCCACCGCCAGCGCGGCCATCTGCGCGGCCGTGCGGCGCGTCTCGGGGGCGTAGAGGAAGGGGATCTTCGCCCAGGTGGCGAGGTCGACGTAGATCGCGTTCGGCACCGGCAGCAGGCCCGGTCCCATCTCGCGCCGAAGGCTGCCGCCGTGGCCCAGCAGCGGCATGACATGGGCGAGCGAGATCGCATGGTCGAAATCCGTGCCGCCAAGGCGGATGCCGTGGCTGGCTAGGATGCGGACCCGGCCGGCCTCGGTCCGGAACAGGGAAAAGTCCGAGGTACCCCCGCCGATATCGACGATCAGCCCGACGCCCCCGGCGCGGCCGAGGCCGTGGCTCGCCACCGCCGCCGCCTCCGGCTCCAGCATGAAGGCGACCTCGGTAAACCCGGCGGCGCGGTAGCAGGCGGCGAGGTCGGCCTCGGCCCGTGCGTTGCGGGCGGGGTCGGCGGTGTGGAAGTTCACCGGCCGGCCAGAGAGGACCCGCTCGAACCGCCGCCCCGTCGCGGCCTCGGCCCGGGTCTTCACCGCGACAAGAAAGGCCGTGACGATGTCGGAGAGCGTCCGTCGCCTGCCCGCGATCAGGCGCTGTTCGTGGAACAGCCCGGTGCCGAGCACGCTTTTCAGCGCCCGCATGTAGCGCCCCTCCTCGCCCGCGATCAGCGCCTCGGTCGCCGCCGCGCCGATCCGCATCGCACCGCCGTCCCCGGGAAAGAAGACCGCCGTGGGCAGCGTGTCGGTGCCGTCCTCGATCGGGATGCGGCGAAGCGCGCCGCCCTCGACAATCGCCGCGGCGGAGTTGGAGGTGCCGAAGTCGACGGCAAGCGTGTCGGCAGGCATCGCGGGCCTCGTCTCTCAGGATCGGGGAGGGGCCGGGAATAGCCGTGCCGCGCCAAAGGTGCAAGGGGCGCGCGCAGGGGGGGCCTGGGGGAGGAAAAGCGACGGCGGGCCGGAGCAGAGCGTCCCCTGCCCCGGCCCCCCGTCAGCCCGGCTTTACTCCGCGAAGCCGGGCCTTTCCGAAGCGACCCCGAAGGCGCGTTCCAGCGCCAGGCCGAGCCGCAGGATCGTGCCCTCGTCATAGAGCCGCCCCCAGAGAGAGATGCCATGCGGCACCCGGAACGGCTGCCCCGGCGCGACCATGGGCGCCTGAGCGCCAAGAAGGCCGCGCGCGCGGGTGCCCGAGGTCATGAAGCTGGACCTCAGGTGCAGACAGGGATGGCCGGTGAAGTTCGAGGCGACCAGCATCGGCCCGGTGTTGAACGGCCCGATCATCGCGTCGACGTCAGAGAACACCGCGTCGAGCGCGGCCATCACCCGGTAGCGCAGCCGGTCGAGCTGCACATGATCCACCGCCGAGAGGAACCGGGAAAGGCGGAAGCGGTTGGGCCAAGCCCCGGCGTCCTGCCGCGTCAGGCTGTCGTCCGCGCCCGAGAGCGTCAGCTCCTCGAAGATCGCGGCGGATTCGGCGTGCAGGATGTCCATCAGCGCGCGGTAGGGCAGATCCGGCAGCGAGACCTCGACCAGCTCGATCCCCAGCCCGCGCGCCGCCTCCAGCGCGGCGTGATCCTCGGGCAGCGCGCCCTCGCCGAAGGCCTCGGGCAGATAGCCGAGCCGAAGCCCCCCGATCCCCGCCCCGGCGTCGAAGCCGAAGGGCGCGTCGATCCCGTCGCGGTCGCCCGGCTCCGCGCCGTTCAGCACCGAAAGGACCATGGCGGTGTCCTCGACCCCGCGGCAGATCGGCCCGATCTTGTCGAGCGAGGGGCAAAGCACCATGCCGCCCCGCCGCGGCACCCGCCCGAAGGTCGGGCGCAGCCCCGTCGTGCCGCAGCGTTCGGAGGGGTTGGTGATGGAACCCAGCGTCTCCGTCCCGATCGCGAAGCCGCAAAGCCCGGCGGCGGTGGCCGAGGCCGAGCCCGCCGAGGAGCCGCCCGACCCCTCGTTGAGGTTCCACGGGTTGCGCGTCATCCCCCAGTACCAGACATCGCCGAGCGCCAGCGCCCCCACGCTCGCCTTTCCCAGAAGCACCGCGCCCGCGGCGCGGAGCCGTTCGACGATGGCGGCATCCGCCTCGGGGATGCGGCCCTCGAAGGGCTCCGCGCCCCAGGCGGTGGGGATGCCGGCGGTGTCGAACAGGTCCTTTACCGCATAGGGGATGCCGTGGAGCGGCCCGAGACGGGTGCCCGCGGCCATCAGCGCGTCGGCGCGGTCGGCCTCCGCCCGCGCGCGCTCCGGCACGACGGCGGCGTAGCAGAGAAACTTGCAGTTCAGCGCCTCGATCCGGGCCAGATAGATCTCGGTCAGCGCGCGGCTGGTCAGCGCGCCGGAGGCGATCCAGGCAGACAGCTTCGGCAGCGGGGCGAAGGCGATCTCCTCCGCGTCCTGCGGCAGCGGGCCGGGATCTTCGGCGGAAAAGGCGAGCGTGCCCGGCTCGGGCATGGCAAAGCCCGGCAGACGCGGGTCGAAGCGCATCGCCATCGGTTCGTCGTTGCGGAAGGTGATCTTGCGGCGGGCGGCGGCAAGCAGGATCTGCTGCTCCACCGTCTCGGCGATCAGCGCCCGCTCGGCGTCGGAATAGGCGACGCCGGCCAGACGCTCCGCCGCCGCCACGTCCGAAGGGCCGATCCCCGCCGCCATGTCAGCGGCCCACAGCATAGGCCTGCATCAGCCGCGGCGTCGCCGCCGCGCGCATCAGGCCGGAGGCGTCACGCTGCGCCGCGGTCAGCCGCCCGACGGTCCAGGGCTCTGCGACCTCCACCCGGTGGCCGCGGGCGCGCAGATCGGCGATCACCGCCTCGCCGATCGAGGGCTCGATCATCAGGTGGCCGGGCTGGAACGCGCGCGGGTAGAACGAGGCCTGGAAGCTCGCGGTGTGGAACAGCGGCGCGTCGATCGCCTCCTGCAGGTTCGCCGCGGAATGGGCCAGCCGCAGGAAGAAGATCAGCTGCCACTGGTCCTGCTGGTCGCCGCCGGGCGTGCCGAAGGCCAGCCGAGCCCCGCCGGGCCGCGCGGCCATCGAGGGCGAAAGCGTGGTGCGCGGCCGCGCGCCGGGGATCAGCGAGGTCGGCAGCCCCTCCTGCAGCCAGAACATCTGCGCGCGCGAGTTGAGCGGCATCCCCAGCCCCGGCACCACAGGCGAGCTTTGCAGCCACCCGCCCGAGGGCGTGGCGGAGACGAGGTTCCCCCAGCGGTCGACCACGTCGATATGGACGGTATCGCCGCGCTTCTCGGTCGGGTGCTTCTCGGTCAGATGCGCCATGGTCGGCTCGCCCGCGCCGACGCCGGCATCCGCGGCTTCCGCGACGGACCGCGCGATGGCCGCCTTCACCCAGGCCTCGTAGCCCGGGATCTCACCCGGCCGCTGGGTCAGCGACGCCTCGGGCCCGATCAGCGGGCTGCGGGTCTTCGCATAGTCGCGCGACAGGAGGACATCGCCCGGGATCTCGGTGTAGTCCGGGTCGCCGTAATAGGTGTCGCGGTCCGCGAAGGACAGCTTCATCGCCTCGGTGACGGTATGGACGAAATCGGCGCTGTTCGGATCCATATCCGCGACCGAGGTGCCCTCGAGCGTCCGGAGAGACTGCAGGAAAGACGGGCTCTGCGCCCAGAAGCCGGGCTTGAACACCTCCCAGCCGTTGTAGTCGACGGATACAGGCGCCTCGTAGCTCGCCTGCCAGCCGGCCATGTCTTCGCCCGTCAGCACGCCCTTGCGGCGCCCGCCCGCGGCATCCATGACGCAGGCCTCGCGCATCCAGCCGTCGATCGCCTCGGCGACGAAGCCCTTGTAGAAAGCCGTGCGCGCCGCATCGATCTGCGCCTCGCGCGACCCCCGGGTCTCGGCTTCGGACAGAAGCCGGTCCCAGGTGTCGGCAAGGTCGGTGTTGCGGAACAGGCTGTGGGCCTCGGGCGCCGCGCCGCCGGGCATCCAGGTCGCGGCCGAGGTCGGCCATTCGTCGCGGAAGAACTGCGCGAGGCCGGCGATGGTGTTGGCGACTCGCGGCAGCACCGGGTGGCCGGAGCGGGCGTAGTGGATCGCCGGCTCCAGCACCGCGCGCAGGCGCATCGTGCCATGGTCGCGCAGCATCAGCATCCAGCCGTCGAAGGCGCCGGGGATGACGGTGGCCAGCAGGCCGGAGCCCGGGATCATGTCCAGCCCCTCGGCGCGGTAATGCGCGATGGTGGCGCCGGCGGGCGCGGTGCCCTGGCCGCAGATCACGGTGGGCTTCTCGTCCCCCGCCGGCCAGATGATCGCCGGCAGGTCGCCCAGCGGGCCGTTCAGATGCGGCTCCACGACATGCAGCACGAAGGCCATCGCCACGGCGGCGTCGAAGGCATTGCCGCCCATTTCCAGCATCCGCATGCCGGCGGCGGAGGCAATCCAGTGTGTCGAGGTGGCGACGCCGAAGGTGCCGAGGATTTCGGGACGGGTGGTGAAGCTCATGGATCAGGCCCTTGAAACGGAGAGGTCAGATGTCGCGCGGGTCGAGCGCATCGCGCAGACCGTCACCGACGAGGTTGAAGCCGAGCACGACGAGGAAGATCGCGAGCCCAGGCCAGAGCGCCATCCAGGGCGCCTGGTCGAGAAAATTCTTGGCCACGTTCAGCATCGAGCCCCAGGAGGGCGCCGGCGGCTGCTGGCCAAGGCCGAGGAAGCTCAGCGACGCCTCGGCGATGATCGCGGTTGCGATGGTCAGCGTCGCCTGCACCAGGATCGGCGGGAAGATGTTGGGCAGGATGTAGCGCCAGACCAGCGCCCCGGGGCCGACACCCACCGCATGGGCGCTTTCGACGTAATCCTCGGTCAGCACGTCCATTGTCTGGGCGCGGGCAAGGCGGATGAAGACCGGCATGGCCGACAGCCCGATGGCGATCATCGCGTTCGACAGCGACGGACCCAGAAAGGCCGCCAGCGCGATGGCGAGGATCAGGAAAGGCGCGGCCAGAAGCGCCTCGGTCATCCGGCTGATCGCGGCATCGGTCCAGCCGCGCAGGTAGCCCGCGGCGACGCCCAAGGGCACGCCCAGCGCCACCGCGATGGCGACCGAGATCACGCCGGCCAGAAGCGAGGCCCGCGCGCCCCAGATCATCCGCGACAGGATATCCCGCCCGATGTCGTCGGTCCCCAGCCAGTGCGCGGCCGAGGGCGCCTTGCGGATCGCCGACCAGCTGGTCTTGATCGGAGAGTCGATGGGCAGGATCGGCGCGGCGACGGCGATGATGATGAAGAAGGCCACCAGCACGAAGCCGAACAGGGCCGCCGGATTGGCCCTGAGCTTCTTCCAGGCTCGGTTTTCACGCTTCGGCAGCGTGGCGATGTCGGTCGCGGCGGCGCTCATTGGTTCCTCATGCGCGGGTTCAGCAGGCGATAGGCGATGTCTGCCAGAAGGTTCATGCCGATGAAGGCGACGGCGGTGCAAAGGACGATCCCCTGCACCACGGCGTAGTCACGCGAGAAGACCGCATCGACGACGAGCTTGCCGAAGCCCGGGATGGTGAAGATCTGCTCGGTCAGCACCGCGCCGCCCAGCAGCTCGCCGAACAGCAGCGTCGTGACCGTCACCACCGGCACCATCGCGTTTCTCAACGCGTGCTTCACCAGCACGGTCTTCTCCGGCAGGCCCTTGGCGCGGGCCGTGCGGACATAGTCGGATTTCAGCACCCCGAGCATGGCCGAGCGCGTGTGCCGCATCAGCGAGGCGGAGATGGAGGTCCCCAGCACGAAGGCCGGCATCAGCATGGTCTCGATCGACTTCAGCGGATCGACCCAGGGCGAGACATAGCCCGAGGCCGGCAGCCAGCCGAGCCGGACGGAGACCAGCAGGATCAGCATGATCCCCAGCCAGAAATTCGGGATCGAGAGGCCCGAGAGGGCGAAGACGTTCGATATCCAGTCGACCCAGGTGTTTCGTCGATAGGCCGACAGCACCCCCGTCGGGATCCCGATCACCAGCGCCACGATCAGCGCCATGATCGACAGCTGGATGGTGACCGGCAGCTTCTCCTCGATCAGCTGCGCCACCGGCTGGTTGTTGCGCAGCGAGATGCCAAGATCGCCCTGCGCCGCGTCGAGCAGCCAATGCGCGTATTGCACCGGGATCGGGTCGTTCAGGTGGTATTTCTGGCGCAGGAAGGTCAGCGTCGCGGGGTCGCGCTCCTCGCCCGCCATGGCCAGCACCGGATCGCCCGGCAGCAGCTTCTGCATCCCGAAGACGAACATCGAGATCATCAGGATCGTCGGCACGGCGATCAGGAGACGGCGGAGGATGAAGCCGAGCATGGGGCGCCCCGTGAGTGTCTTGCAGAGAAGGCCCGGCGGCGGGCGTGCCGCCACCGGGCCGGGATCGCGGCGTCAGCCCGCGAACTTGACGCCCTTGAGGCGGATCATGCCGTCGGCATAGGGCGTGAAGCCCTCCAGCTTCTTCGACATCGCCCAGAACCACACCGGGTGGTAGAGGTAGACGATCGGCAGGTCCTTCAGCAGGATCGCCTGCGCCGCGTCATAGGAGGCCTTGCGCACCGCGTCGTCGGTCGAGGTCCGCGCCTTGTTCATCAGCGCATCCACCTTCGGGTTCGAGTAATGGCCATCGTTCAGCCCGGCGCCGGTGACGACGAAGCCGTAGAGGTTGCCATCCGGGTCGAC
This sequence comes from Solirhodobacter olei, assembly GCF_004010155.1. Classification (GTDB taxonomy): domain Bacteria; phylum Pseudomonadota; class Alphaproteobacteria; order Rhodobacterales; family Rhodobacteraceae; genus Solirhodobacter; species Solirhodobacter olei. The sequence continues at coordinate 32,523 of NZ_RRYH01000009.1, forward strand.
CCGTCCGGACCAGCCGATCTGGCTCGCCTGGAAGTTGCCGGTGGTCTGGTCCTTCAGCAGCGTCGCGAATTCCTTGGCGACGATCTTGACCTTGATGCCTGCATCGGCCTCCATCGACTGGATCACCTGCATCAGCTGCATCTGCACCGGGTTGTTGGTCACCTGCACCGTCAGCTCCGGATGCACGTCACCGGCTTGCTTCAGCAGTTCCTTGGCCTTGGCGACATCGCGCGCCGGCACCGGGAAGTCCTTGTCGAACCATTTGGAGGTCGGCGGGAAGGGCTGGTTGCCCGGCGCGAAGGTTCCATTGAAGACCACGTTGTTGATCGCGCTGCGGTCAAGCGCCAGCGAGAAGGCCTCGCGCAGCCGCGCATCCTGGCCGAACGGGTTCTTGCTCTGCGGACCGTTGCCAACGTTGAACGTCACCCCCTGGTAGCCCAGCGAGGTGGCCGAGGCCACGCGCAGCTTCGGATCCGCCTTGGCCGAGCTGATATCGGTCGCGGCAACACGCTCGATCAGGTCCAGATCGCCTGCGCGCAGGTTCGCGAGGCGCACGGTGGTATCCGGGATCGGCATGAAGGTGACGCTGTCGAAATGGTAGTCCTTCGCGTCGTAGTAGTTCGGATCCTTGACCAGGACGATCTTGTCCTGCGGCACGCGGAGCTTGAACTTGTAGGGGCCGACGCAGACCGGGTTCAGCCCGAACTTCGCGCCTTCCTTCTTGGCGACATCGGGGGCCACCATCATGCCCGCCCGGTCGGCGAGCTGGGCCAGCAGCGTCGCATCCGGCCCCTTCAGGTGGAAGGCCACGCTATAGGGCCCGGTGACCTCGACCGAGGCGATCGACTTCACCTCCGACTTGCGGCGGCTCTCGGGCAGGGTCTGGCTGCGCTCGATGTTGTACTTCACCGCCTCGGCGTCGAACTTCTCGCCGTCCTGGAAGGTCACGCCCTTGCGCAGTTCCATGCTGAGCGTCTTGCCGTCGTCCGACCATTTCCAGCCGGTCGCGAGCGCCGGAATGATCTTCAGCTCCGGCGTGATGTCGACGAGCTTGTCGCACATCGAGGCATAGACGATCCGGCCGACGAAGGTGCGCGACTGGTCGGGGTCGAGCGTGTCGGCATCGTCCTGAAGCCCGATGCGCAGGTCGGCGGCATGGGCCATGTGGCCCATCACCAACAGCGCGGTCGTCAGACCGAGTGTGTACGAAAACTTCTTCATGTGCGTCTCCTTGCTGGAATGGCCGTCTTCTGCGGGCGGTTAGTCTGGGGTGGCCTCGGCCTCGCGGGCCTGGCGGTAAAGGTCGAAACGGGCGCGCGCGGCATCGCTGCGCGCGCTCTGGACGGAAGCGAGCCCGTCGAGCGTCAGCTCGCCCGCGCGGTGGCAGGCGACCTGGCGGCCCTCGGCGTCGGGGGCGGAAAGGACCGGCCGCTCGGCCGAGCAGCGCGCGATGGCATAGGGGCAGCGCGGATGGAACCGGCAGCCCGAGGGCGGCGCGGTCGGGTTCGGCAGTTCCCCCGCCACCCGCGACTGCGCCCGCCGCGCGCCCGGGTCGGGCAGCGGGATCGCCCAGACCAGCGCCTCGGTATAGGGATGGCGCGGCGCGGCGAACAGCGCATGCGCCGGGGCCTGTTCGACGATCTCTCCGAGATACATCACCGCCACGCGGTCGGCCATGTGCCGGATCACGGCGAGGTCATGGGCGATGACGACCAGCGTCAGCCCCAGCTCTTCCTTCAGCTCCGCCAGAAGGTTCACCACCTGCGCCTGGATCGAGACGTCGAGCGCCGAGACCGGCTCGTCCCCCACCACGACCTTGGGTCCGGAGGCAAGCGCCCGGGCGATGCCGATCCGCTGCCGCTGCCCGCCGGAGAACTCGTGCGGATAGCGCGTCGCCGCCTGCACCGGCAGGCCGACCCGCTGCAAGAGCTCCGCCACCCGGGCCCGCCGCTCGGCCTTCGTGCCGATCTTGTGGGTGCGCAGCGGCTCCTCGATCAGCGCGCCCACCGTCATGCGCGGGTTGAGCGAGGAGAACGGATCCTGGAAAATGAACTGCACCTCGCGCCGCAAAGCCCGGATCTCGGCGGGCCTGAGGCCGGAAAGGTCGCGCCCGGCATAGCTGACGCTGCCGCCGGAGGCCGGGATCAGCCGCGTCAGCACGCGCGCCAGTGTGGACTTGCCGCAGCCGCTCTCGCCGACGATGGCGAAGGTCTCCCCCTGCCGCACGGCAAGGTCGACGCCGCTGACGGCATGGACCACGGTCGGCTCGCCGAACACGGGCGATGCGGTGACGAAGCGGCGTTCGAGCCCGCGGGCCTCAAGGATCACCTCGCTCATGCGCTCGCCTCCAGACGTTCCAGCGGGGCGCGCCAGCAGGCCGCCTCGTGCCCGCCCACCGGGACGAGCGGCGGCACCTCGGCGCAATCGGCGCCCCGGAAGGGACAGCGCCCGGCAAAGCGGCAGCCCGGCGGCATCTCCGCGATCGGCGGCACCATGCCCGGGATGGTGACGAGGCGCGAATTCTCGCCCCCGAAGGTTGGCATCGAGCTCATCAGCCCGATCGTGTAGGGGTGCTGCGGGTCGTTGAAGACCTCGGCCATCGGCCCGGCCTCGACCACGCGTCCGGCGTACATGACGGCGACCTTGTCGGCCATCTCCGCCACCACACCAAGGTCGTGGGTGATCATGATCAGCGCGGTGCCCGCCTCGTCGCGCAGGCTGCGCATCAGGTCGAGGATCTGCGCCTGGATCGTCACGTCCAGCGCCGTCGTCGGCTCGTCCGCCACGATCAGCGCCGGGTCGTTGGCCAGCGCCATGGCGATCATCGCCCGCTGCCGCATCCCGCCCGAAAGCTGGTGCGGGAACTCGCGCAGGCGCTTTTCCGGCGCCGGGATGCGCACCTTCTTCAGCATCTCCAGCGCCCGGGCCTCGGCCGCGGGGCGGGACAGGCCGCGGTGACGGCGCACCGCCTCGGCGATCTGCTCGCCGATCCGGATCGCCGGGTTCAGCGCGCTCATCGGCTCCTGGAAGATCATGGAGATCCGGTCGCCGCGGAACTGCGACAGCTCCGCCTGCGACATCGCGAAGAGGTCGCGCCCCTCGAACAGCGCCCGGCCGCGCGCGATCTCAAGCGGCGGGCTGGCCAGAAGGCCCATCAGCGCCAGCGCCGTCAGGCTCTTGCCGCAGCCGGATTCGCCCACGATGCAGAGCGTCTCGCCCGGGTTGACCGAGAAGGAGACACCGTCGACGAGGTTCTTCTCCGCCCCCCGGATGCGGATCGCGAGGTCGTCGACCTCCAGCAGCGCGCCGCTCATTCCACCGCCTCCGCCGTGCTGGCCCGGGCCGGGAGGGCCGCCGTTCCGGGGGCCGAGGCCGGCGCGTAGATCGCCCCCGCCAGCCGCCTCAGGTGCGCGGCCATCGCCGCCCGCGCCGCCGCGCCGTCGCCCGCCTCGATCGCGTCGATCAGCGCGCCATGCTCGGCATTCGAAAGCGCCATCGACTCCGGCGACCGCGCCCGGTCGCGCAGCGCCTGCCAGTCCTCGCGGATGCGCACCTCGTCGACCAGCTGGAACGCGGTCAGCAGGATCGCGTTGCCCGCCACCCGCGCGATCATCCGGTGCAGCGCGCCGTCCCAGAGCTCGGCCGTCTCCGAGGACGGCGTCAGCCCGATATGCTCCACCAGCCGGCGCATCTGGGTCACGTCCTCCCCGGTCGCCCGCGCGGCGGCAAGCTCGGCCAGCGCCGGCTCGATGCAGATCCGCGCCTCCATGATCGCCGCGGCATCGACGGCAGAGACGATATCGGCGGCGATCTGGCCATGCGGATCGGGCGGCAGGCCGATGAAGGTCCCCTTGCCCTGGCGGCGCCAGACCAGGCCCTCCTCCTCCAGCACCTCCATCGCCGCGCGCAGCGCGCGGCGGCCGATGCCCAGCTGCTCGGCCAGCGCCCGCTCCGTCGGCAGCTGGCCGTCCGCGCCGATCTCGTTCGACGTGATCAGACGGCGAAGCTGGGAAAGCGCCTTCTGGGCATCCGCTGACATGCTGGCTCCCGGATCAATTCCGAATTGGTTCGCGAACCATTGGCAAAAAGGTTCACGCCCTTGTCAACCCTGCGCGGGCCGGATTCGGAAAATGATCGGCCGGCGGATCGAAACTGCCCAATTCGCAGGCAGTGCCCACGTCAGGCGGCACACATCCCCTCGGCGATGCAGGAACCCTGATGCAGGAACCCTCGCGCGGCGCGGCGGGCCTGAATTCGGTAAGGCGCCGGTTCCGCCGGCCCGGGGCCCTACTTCAGCTGGGCGATCTGCGCGGCAAGCTCCGTCAGCGCCTTGGCCTGCGCCCGGCTCACGCCGTCGGCATTCTCGGAAGCCAGCGGCACGGCGATGTCGAAGCGCCGCGTCAGGTCGCGCCCGCCCGCCCCGGCGGGGGTGACGAAATACCGACCCGCGACATGCATCCGCCCGTCCGCCCCGGCGTAGAGCCGGGTGATGCGCACGTCGAGCCGCCGGTCCGGCCCCTGGCTCATCGGCCAGGGCTCGGCGATCGCCGTCGCCCCGCTCTGGTCCGAAATCTGCTCGGCCAGGATCCGGGTAATCGCGGCGGCGGGCGCATCCGCCCAAAGCTGGTTCGGATAGCTCTTCAGCGACCCGTCGGCAGCCTGCAGCGTGATCTCCGGCGCCTTGGCGTATTGCGGCAGCGACACGTCGCGCACCTCGACCCGCCCCAGCCTGTCGGGCAGATGCCGCGCCGCCGACGGCGGGTCCATCAGGTGCAGCGTCGGCTGGGTCCCGACGCAGGCCGACAGCATCAGGCAGGTGAGGGCGAGAACGGGCCGCAGCGCCATGGGATCTCTCCTAACGTCCGAGAATGAAGGCCTGGGGGTTGCGCTGGATCATCCGCGCCACCCCGGCGATGGATTCCGCCGCATCCCGCAGCTTGCGCAGCGTGTCGAGCGTATCCGCGTTGAAGGACGACCGCGGCCCGTAGGACGACAGCACCCCGTCCGCCTGCGCCACCACCGCGTCCAGCCGCTTGACCAGCGCCGGCAGCTGGTCGCTTGCCTGCTTGACCGCCTCGGCGGCCCGGTCGGCGGAGGAGAGCGTGCTGTTCAGGTTCTCCACCGCCCCGCCCTGGCGCAGCGCGTCCAGCATCCGGTTCAGCGATCCCAGCGCCTGGTTCAGCGACTGCGGCAGTTTCGCCATCTGGTCCGAGGCGGTCAGCCGGTTCAGCGACACCACCAGGTCGTTGGCGTTCGAGACCAGCGCGTCGAGCGGCAGCTTCGACGCCTTCTCGCCCAGCGCGGTATAGGTGTCCACCAGCTTCGGCACGCCCTTGGCGCTGTCGCTCACCGCCTGCGCCGCCTCGCTCGCCCGGTTCATGGCAGAGACGATGCTGCCCACCGCATCGGCCTTCTTGAGGGCCGCGAAGAACTGGTCCGCCCCGGTCAGCGCCTTGTTCAGCGCCTCCGGCGCCGATTGCAGCGCGGGCGAGCCCACGACGCCGCGCATGTCGTCCAGCAGCCCGATCAGCGCGCCGGGCGCCTTTTGGGTATCGCTCTGGTTCACCAGCTTGTTGACGCTGTCCAGAACCGAGATCGCGGAGTTCATCAGCTGCTCGATCGGCAGCGCCTTGATGCGCGCCAGCGCCCCCTCGGCGGAGGTGGAGATATCCGGGATCGAGGGCGCGACCGAGGGCAGCACCGGATAGGGCTTGGCCCCGGTGTCGAGCGCCGCCCTGGTCGCGTTCGGCACATCGACCAGCGCGATCTCAAGCGAGCCGCCCAGAAAGCCCATCGCCGTCACCCTGGCGCGCAGGCCACCGGCCACCTCGTTGCGCAGGAAGCTCATCAGCTCGGGCTGCCCCGCGCTCCCGCCCAGCCCCATCCGTTCGGGGCTGACGGTGAAATCCACCCGCTGCTTGACGATCCGCCGGCCGTTCGGCGCCCGCGCCATCTGCACGGCCAGGTCCGAAACCTCGCCCACCTTCAGCCCGCGGAAGGTCACGGCGTCGCCCGCCTTCAGCCCCTCCACCGCATGCTCCAGCACGATCGACAGGCTGACCCGCGGCGCCCCGGTGTCGAGGAACACGCTCTCGCGCGCCTTGGCCTCGTCGGAATAGAGCCGGAAGACATGGTGCGGCTTCACCTTCGTGCCGCCGCCGGCGAAGGATTCGAACTCCACCCCGCCCTGGATCAGCGCGGACAGGCTGCCGACATGCAGCTTCACCCCGCTCGCGCCCAGCGAGACCGAGAAGCCGGAGGTATCCCAGAACTTGCTGGCCGAGGTCAGCCACTTGTCATAGGGCGCCTTGACGAAGGCATCGACGAGAACGCCATGCCCCGACGGGTCGAGCCTGATGTTGCGCAGCTCCCCCACCTTGATGCCGCGCAGCAGGACCGGCGCCCCGTCGATCAGCGCGCCGCCGTCGGGGGCAGAGATCGTCACCCAGATGCCCGCGTTCGGCGTCACCGCCAGCGGCGCCTGCTCGACCCCGGTGAACCAGGTCGGCGCGGGCCCATTGGGGGGCTTGCCCCACTGCCCCTCGATGAAGACGCCGGACAGGACGGTGTTGAGCCCGGTGATGCCGCCGAAGCCGATCTGCGGCCGCACGATCCAGAACTGCGCGTCCTGGCCGATCCGGCGGGCCACCTGCTTGTCCACCCGCACGCTGACCAGAACGCGGCTCAGGTCCGGGGTGAAGCCCACCTTCTCGACCTTGCCCACGGTCACGTCTCGGTATTTCAGCACGCTCTGCCCCGGCACGAGGCCGGCCGCGTTCTCGAAGGTGACATCGATCAGCACGCCGCGGTCGCTGTAGGCGCGCCAGGCCACGGCGAGCGAGACGATCAGCGCGATCACCGGCACGATCCAGACGATCGACAGGCTGCCGCGCAGACGCCCGCGCGCCGGGGTCACGTCCATTTCATGGGGCGTCTCGGGGGGGTCCGGATCCTCGCTCATGCCGCCTCTGCCCCGCGCCCTGCATCCGCCCCGCCGCGATCCCAGATCAGCCGCGGATCGAAGCTCTGCGCCGCCAGCATGGTGAAGGCGACCGACAGCGCGAAGAACACCGCCGCCGGCCCGGGGTGGATCTGCGCCAGCTTGCCCAGCTGCACCAGCGACGACAAGATCGCCACCACGAAGACATCGATCATCGACCAGCGCCCGATGAAATCCACCAGCCTCAGCAGCCGGTGCCGGCGGTGCAGCGAAACCGGCGCGCGCCGCCCCAGCGTCAGCGCAAGCTGCGCGATGGCGATGAACTTGCCCAAGGGCACCACGACAGAGGCCACAAAGACGATCGCCGCCACCCCCCAGTCCTGCGCCCGGGCAAGCTCGAATATGCCGCCGAGGATGGTGTTCTGGCTCGCCCCCGTCGTCAGCGTCGAGGTGTCGAGCATCGGGTAGAGATTGGCCGGGACATAGAGGATCACCCCCGCGCTCAGCCAGGCCCAGACCCGCTGCAGGCAGATCCGCCGGTCGGCCTCCAGCCGGGTGCCGCAGCGCGCGCAGGCGTGCTGGCCCGCGGGCGCGACCTGGCCGCAGCCGCGGCAGCCCACCAGCCCGGCGCGGCGCGCCGTCAAAGCGGGGATGTCGGGTCGAGCGCGTCCCATATCGTCCAATCGTTGGTCAGGCTGTCCATGGCGGCGGCGGCCACCACCAGCAGCGCGAAGGCCCAGAAGGCGGGGCCGAGGCCCACGCTGGCAAGCCCGCCGATCTTCACGATGGCGACAACGGTGCCGATCAGGAACACCTCCGCCATCGCCCAGGGCCTGATCCGCCCCGCCAGCCGGAAGGCCCGCCGCGCCTGGGCGAATGGCGCCCGCCCCGCCGCCAGCGGCCCCAGCGCGAAGATCAGCGCCAGCACCCGCGCCACCGGCAGAAGCACGATCAGCAGCATCACCGCCACCGAAAGCGGCGCGAGAAAGCCCTCGGAATAGGCAAGCGCCGTCCCGAAGATCGAGCTTTCATGGCTGACCCCGCCGGTCGCGACCGACAGGAACGGAAAGAACATCGCGCCCCCCATCAGGATCGCCACGGTCAAGGACAGCGCCACGATCTTCGCCGCCGCCTCCGGCCGGGGCGAGAAGAGAAGATGCCCGCAGCGGCTGCAGCGCGCGCGTTCCCCCGGCCCGATCTCGCGCCGGGCAAGCAGCAGGTCGCATTCCGGGCAGGCCAGCATGCGGCCGGGCGAAGGCGCGGCACGCGGCGCGCAGCTCTCGGTCATCGGCGGGGTCTGTCGCAAGGGGTCCAGCTCTGTCCGATGGGGGGGCTCGGTCATTCAACGCCAATGCCACGGCCAGCGCAAGGCCCGCCGGCGGAGGTCCGCCCCGGCGCGCGCTCACTGGCCCGCGCAGAGGATCACCGGCCCGCAATGCAGACCCGGGGCAAGGTGGATGCGGGTCTCCGCCCACATCCGGCCGGCCAGATAGGCCCAGCTGGCCGAGCTGCGCACGTCGTTCGGGGTGATCACCGTCTCGGTCATCCCGCCGCCCCGGCCGAAATCGGAGTAATGGATCTGCCCGACCCCGACCAATGTGTTGTCCTGCACCACGATCCCGCGCGACGGCAGGGGAAAGCGGGCGTATTCATTGGCCATCACCACCCCCGGCGCGGGCTTGCCGAAGCGGTAGAAATCGCTGTTGCCGGTGGAGAAGATCACGTTGTGCCGCACCACCGAATAAGGGGCGTTGTCGACATAGATCTGCACGCTGAAATTGTCCCACACCACGTTGCGCCGCACCTGGACGCCGCTCACCGACAACAGCCCGATCCCCTCGCAATAGTTCCGCTCCACCACGTTGCGCTCCACCACCGTGCCGTCCGACATGGCGATCCCGATGGCGAAGGGCCAGCCGCTGTCCCAGGTCCGCGCCGCGTTCTCCAGGCAGTTGAGGTAGACGACGTTCCCCGTCACCAGGTTGCGCGCCGAGCGCCCGGTGGTGCCCGCCCCCACCCAGATCGCGTTCCGCCGGCTCCCGGTGACGGTGTTGTAGGAGATCGTCACCCCCTGCCCCTCCCAGACGCTGATGCCGGACCGGGTGGCATCGCGCAGCGCGAAGCCGGTGAAGGTCACGTAGCTCCCCGCGATGGTGACAAGGTCGCTGTTCCAGGGCGTGCCGCGCCCCTCGAAGGCGACGGTTCCGACCCGCTCGGGCCGGATCACGATCCGCGCGCCCGGCCGGCCGGAGCGGCGGAAGACCTGCACGCCGCGGTAGATCCCGGGATGGACCAGCACCGTGTCGCCGGGCCGCGCCAGCCGCCCCGCGGCGTCGAGGCCCGCCACCGGATGCGCGGCGCTGCCGTCGGCACTGTCCTGCCCGTCGAGGGCGACATGGATCGTCCGCGCGCCCGCGGCGGCTCCGAACGCCAGCATCAGGCCGAGGGCCAGGGCGGTCAGGACAGTCGGTCGAAGCCAGGCCATCGGGCACCTCTCGCGGATCGGTCCGGAAGGTCGTTCATGCAGACTACACGATCACATTGGTCAGCGCATGACCGCGCGTCGCGCGTGGGCGTGGAACCGCCCGGCTCCGCGCGTCCGAAAGGCAAAGCGCAACGTTCCGCCGCCAGCGCTCGCGCAGCACCACCGGGTCATGCCGCGCGATCGCCCAGTCCCGCGCCGCCCGCGCGATCGCCTCCGCATCGACTGTCCCGCCGCGCAGCCCGGCGACATGCGCCGCCAGATCCACCCCGCTGTCCCAGGCCAGCACGTTCCGCCCCGGCGCCATCGCCATCCCGTCGAGCGCGGAGACATGGGCCAGGACCACCGTGCCGTTCAGCGCGGCCGTAATGATCTTGGTCTTGATGCCGCCGGGCGTGACCTCCGGCACCAGCATCCAGCGATAGCGCTGCAATTCCGCGTCGAGCGCCTCGACATAGCCGCGGAAGCGAAACGCCGGCGACAGGGCCGCGCGGTGCCGCTCCTCCGCCACGCCCACCACGCTCACCGCGAGATCCGCGATCCCGCCCGCCGCCAGCGCCGGCATCACCTCGCGATCGAAGCGCCTCAGCGCGACGAGGTTCGGCCCGTAGTCGAGCCCGCCAAGGAACACCGCCTCCTCCGGCCGCGCGCCGAGCTCCGGCAGCTCCGCCGGCCCCTCGATGGCCATCGGCGTGTCGGCCACCACCCGCTCCGCCCGGCGGGCGAGCCGCGCGGCCTCCGCCTCGCTGACCAGGCTGACGAGGTCGGCCGCACGCGCCACCTCCGCCTCGCGCCGGGCGAGGATCCCCGCCTCCAGCCGCATCATCAGCGGCTGCACCCGGCCGAGCAGCGGCATCACCCGCCGCATCAGCGGCGCCTGGTGATAGCCGAAGAGGTTGTCCTCGCGCCGCGCGGCCTCCGCCAGGTGGGCGTAGCGGGCAGAGAGCAGGTCGTCGAGATCGGCGATCCAGGGCAGCCCGCTCCTCTCGCCATAGCCGGCGGTGCGGATCATGTCGGTCAGCACCAGGTCGTAATCGTTGCCCGCGATCAGCTCCGCGATCATCCGGTGCGCGCGGCGGCTGTCATAGAGCGCCTCGTTGATCGAGCGGTCGCCGAAGGCCAGCGCCAGCGCCGCGTTCAGCGCCAGCTCCCGGCTGCGCGGCAGCGGAAGGCGCAGGAAGGTCGCGGCACCCCCCACCGGCTCCGGCCCGGAAGAGCTGCCGAAATGGCAGACGGTCACATGGTGGCCAAGCCCGGTCAGGCTGCCGAGGATCGTCCGCAGCACCATCTTGCGCCCCGACATCCGCCCGCGCGGATCCCGGGTGCAGACCATCAGGATGCGCAGCGCGCGCTCCGGCGCGAGCGCGGCGTTGGCGGCGGCAAGCGACGCGGCGGCGGTCGGGGGCGGGGCGTGCTGCGTCATCGAACCTGCCGCGCCTCCCCGCCTGAATTGCGGCCTGAAGCGCCGCCTGTCTGGCCGCCCGTCGCGCCGCCCGTCTCTGTGCCGCCACCCGGCCGGCTGGTGTCGCGGATCAGCGCGAAAAGCCGTGCGGCGCTGGCCTTCTGGTCGAACTCCCGCTCCACCAGCGCGCGCCCGGCGCGGGCCCGGTCCGCCGCCGCCTCCGGATCGTCATGCACCTGCCGGATCGCCCGGGCGAGGCCCACGCCGTCCTCGCGCTCGAACAGAAGCCCGGTCTCGCCGTCGCGCACGATCTCGGGGATCCCAGTCAGCCGCGTCGCCACCACGGGCAGCAGGGCCGCGAACGCCTCCACGATCACCGTCGGCAAGCCCTCGGTCTGGCGGCGCGGCCCGATCCGGCTCGGCACCACCAGCAGCGCGGCCTCGGCCATCGCCTGGCGCACCTCTTCGTTCCTCTGCCGGCCATGGAAATGGCAGCGCGGGCCAAGGCCGAGGCTCTCTGCCATCCGCTCCAGCCGCGGCCGTTCCGGCCCGTCGCCGAGGATGTCCAGCCGCCAGTCCGGCAGCTGCAGCCGCGCCAGCGCCTGCAGCAGCAGGTCCACCCCCTTGCGGTATTCGAGCGAGCCGACATAGAGCAGCCGGAACGTCCCGCGGTCCCGCGCCCGCGGCAACCGCATCGGCGGCGGGCCCAGCTCGGCTCCGACATGGATCACCACCGGCGGGCGCCCCGCCAGTGCCGGGACATGGTCGAGGATGAAGGCGCGGTTATAGTCGCTGATGGTGCGCACGAATGCCGCCTCCGGCAGCTTCTCGGCCAAAAGCGCCTGGGTCTCGTAGAGGTCATGGGCATGGCTCGACAGGCTGAACGGGATCCCCGTCATCCGCGCCGCGATCCAGGCCGCCGTCGCCGGATGGCCGGCATAGGCGGCGTGGATATGATCGCAGCCCCAGGCCTCCAGCGCGCGCGCGATGCGCAGGCTCTTCGGCAGGATGAACAGCGATTTCAGCAACATCACCGGATCCCGCCGGCAGCCCCGCAGGATGTCGCGAAGGATCGCGCGGATCACGCCGGGCTTGCGGCGCAGCGCCGCGAGACAGGCCCCCAGCACCCCGGCCGAGGCGAAATAGGGATAGTCCACCGCCCAGTCGAGCGTCGGCCGGGCGAAATCGTGAACCGTGCCCCGCCGGTTGAAATGCGTCAGATGGAAGATCCGCACCTCGCAGCCCAGCCGGTGCATCTCCATCACGTCGCGCATGATGAAGGTCTCGGTCGTCTTCGGGAACTCGGTGACGATGAAGGCCAGCTTCAGCCGCGCCTCCCCGGCCCGGTCCGGCACGGCGGCGGTGCCCGGGAAGGGCACCACGCGGGGGCTCTCCTCCGCCGCGACCGGCGGAGGCGGGATCGGACCGGCGGAGGGAACCGGGCTCATCGCGACTTGCCTCCCTTGCGGCTCTGGAACGCCGGGCCATGCGCCGGGTTCAGCGGCGCGCCGGGCAGCGAGGCGCGGAACTTCACCAGCGCGGTGGTCAGGAAGATCAGCAGGCAGGCGATCACCGCCGCGGCTATCCCCGCGATGGCGATGCGCAGCTTGGCCGAGGGCCCGATCGGGTTGCCCGCCGCCGGGCGCCGGTCGACCACCTCCACCGCCGGGGCGACCTCGCGCCGATAGGCAGAGGAGATATCGGCCGAGGTCCGCTCCTGCACCAGCAGGCTCAGGTTGCGGTTCACCTCGGAAATCTGCGCGTCGACCGGCTGCAGCGCGATGGCAAGCCCGGCCGTGCCGCCCGGCTCGGCATCGCCAGCCGCGCCGCTGCCGCCCGCGCCGCCATCCGCCGATGCGGACACCTGGCTCAGCGCCTCCACCCCGCCGCCCATCACGCCGCCGGTGGCGCCGCCGGGCGTCGCCCCGCTGCCCTGGCCGTAGCGTGCCAGGATCGCGTCGCGCTGCCGCGTCAGCTCTGCCAGATGGCCCAGCGCCCGGGTGATGCGGCCGTCGAAGAAGCCGGTGGCGTCCGTCTCGAACAGCGCCTTGCGCTTGGCGAGGTAGTTCTCCACCTGCAGCTTCACCATCCGGTCGGCCACCGCCGGATCGGGGTTGCGGGCACTCACCTCGACCATCGTGGCGCCCTGCACCCGGGTCACGCGGAAGGCCCGCGACAGCGCGCTCGCCAGCGCCTCGGTCGAGGTCGGCATCCCGTTCGCCCCGCGCTTGCGCCCGGCGATGGGCCAGATCTCGTCTGCGGTCTTGGTGAACAGGTCGCGCGCGCTCAGAAGCTGCATCTCGGTGAACAGCGCGTTGTCCAGCGTGACGATGACGTTCTCGCCCCAGTCGCGCCGCGCCTCGCCCGGGGTGACCGGGAAATACTCGCGCCCGAAGCGGTAGATCAGCGTCTCCTCGGCCTGGTAGTCGCGCGGCGAGGTCTGCACCTGCCACCAGCCAAGGCCCAGCCCGGCCAGCGTGAAGGCCAGGATCACCAGCTTGCGCCGCCACAGCACCGCACCGGCCTGAAGGATATACTCTCGGTCACTGATCATGGATCTTCTCCGCGTTCGGTAGCTCTCCCGGCCGCTCGACGGGCGAAACTGCGCGGCCGACCAGACGGACAGGAGCAGGGCGACATCCAGCCACAGGAAGCGCTGGTAGGCGCCGTGCAGGAAGATCGAGGTGGCCAGGTAGCCGACCGTGCTCAACAGGATGCCGAGGACGAGCGCGGCATCCCGCGTCTCCCCCTCGGCGGCGAGGCCCCGCCGGGCCCGGATGGCAAGCGCCATCGCGGTGCCGACGAAGCCGGTGAAGAGGGCAAGCCCGACGAGCCCGCCCTCGGCGAGGATCTCCAGGTAAAGGCTGTGCGCCTGCGCGGGCGCGCCCACGTTGAAGCCGTAGCGCAGCGCGACCTGGGAATATTCGACCCCGAACTGGCCGGTGCCGACCCCGAAGATCGGGTTGGCCCGGAACATCCTCAGCGCCGCGTCGACCACCGAAAGCCGCTCCTGCAGCGCCGGGTCCATCACCCATTGCCCGCCGGTCAGCGCGGCATGCAGCGCCTGCCAGACCGGGGCGAGCCGCTCGAACGCCCGCGCCGGCAGCAGCGCCGCGCCGCCAAGCGACGCCAGCACGCCGACCAGCGCCATGCGCAGGATCGTCCGGCGGCTTCCCAGCGCCAGCAGCGCGACCAGCCCGACGATCGCCAGCCCGATCAGCGCCCCGCGCGAATAGGTGAAGACCGTCGCCGCCAGCACCGCGGCCGACCCCGCCAGCGCCGCAAGGCGCGTCAGCCGCCGCTCTCCGATCACCGCGAAAGTCGCGACCAGCGGCAGCCCGAGAACCAGCAGCTGGCCGTAGAAATTCGCGTCCGGCAGCGGCCCGGTCAGCCGCCAGCCGTCCGACTGGCCGACGACGATCTGGCGGACGACGGCATTGGCGAAGCCGAAATAGGTGCTCTCGAAGCTGCGCGTCGCATATTGGAAGACCGAAAGCGCGGCCATCGCCCCCACCGCGACCGCCGCCGCCGCCACCACCGCGCGCACCCGCGCCATCTGGGTCAGGAACCCCGCGAAGACCGCCACGATCATTAGGTCCTTGGCCAGCCCGATCACCGCGGTGGCGGTGGCCTCGGTGTCGGTCACCTGCTGCAGCGAATAGGCCCGCCCGAACAGGTAAAGCGCCACCGGCAGGGCAAGCTTCAGCACCCCGCCCAGATGCTCGCGCATCACCGCCGCCCGGGCCAGCAGGACGACGGCGAGGAAGGGCACGATGGTTCCGCCGATAGGCGGCAGGTGATGCGCCGTTGTCGCGACATCGGCGGCGTTGGAGCAGATCACCGCGGCATAGCCCGCGACCAGGATCATCGGCCGGGTCAGCCCGATCCAGGCTGCCGCCAGCGCCACGCAGAGCAAAAGGACCCGCGCGGGCCCGAGCGCGAGCCCCGCCGCGGCCGCAACCAGCGACAGCCCAAGCAGCATCCACGCCGCCTGCGCCGCCGCCTCCAGCTCCGCCTGCGACCGCCCGGCCGCTTCTGCCGCCCCTGGTTCCGGCACGAAAGACCCCATTTACCCCATGATATTTCACCCGCCGCCCCGCAAGGAATTACGGACGGAAAGAAGAAAGGTCACGACATGCCCTGGCGCCAATTCATACCGACCGGGCAGGATATGCGGCACCGGACCTCGTCTTTACGCGACTCGCGGAGTCTCACCGACCACGACATAATTATTAACTCGGGATGGCGGACTGAATAGGAGAAATAATGGCCGGGCGGGCGGCCTGGCGCGCGAGGCCGTCCGCCCGTTGCCCCCGCGCCGCAGATCACCGCGCGGAGAGGCCCGCCCCGTATCGCATTTATCTACTTAATCACAGTAACATAGGGATATGATGACAGCCCCGCGGCCCACCGCCGCCCGACCCCGCCCGTCCGCAAAAGCATCCCCCGTTGATGGCCGTCAATACGGCAGGCCGATTCTCGGCCTAATCGGAAAGCTGGCGAGGGTCGTCTCTTTCTGCCTGAACGCTTGAAAGTCACCGGGGCTTATAACATGGTTATTTGCCTCCAATAAAGGTTTGTCCTCAATTCGGCGCCAGGCGCGCTGCATTGCCCGGTTCCATTTCCAAATCGGATGCCATGACATATCTTGGAAACACGACAACCGAGAAAAGGACGGCGCGGCCGGCTCTCGCGCCAATCCGGTTCAGGCCGGTCTACCGCAACTGGGGCAAGCGCCTGTTCGACCTGCCGCTCGCCCTCGTGCTGCTGGTCTTCGCGGCGCCTGCCCTGCTGGTTCTGGCCGGCCTGATCACCCTCGACGGCGGCCGCCCGGTCTTCGCACAGCTGCGCGTCGGCCGCGGCGGCCGCCTCTACCCCTGCTACAAGCTGCGCACCATGGCGGTGGACGCCGAGGCCCGCCTCGCCTGCCTGCTGGAGACGGACCCGGCCGCCGCCGCCGAATGGGCGGAGAACCAGAAGCTTTCCAACGATCCCCGCATCACCCGGCTCGGCGGCCTGCTGCGCAAGACCAGCCTCGACGAGCTGCCCCAGCTCTGGAACGTCATCCGCGGCGACATGAGCCTGATCGGCCCCCGCCCCGTTCTGGCCGAGGAACTGAAGTGCTACGGCGCCGATGCGGAATCCTACATCCGCCTGCGCCCCGGCATCACCGGGGCCTGGCAGGTCTCCGGCCGCAACAGCCTGTCCTATGACGACCGTGTCCGCCTCGACGTGGAATACGAGCGCCGCCTCGGCTTTGCCCGGGATCTCTGGATCCTGATCCGGACGGCGAAGGCCGTGCTCTGGGCAACCGGAAAATGAAACAGATGGAGACGCCGGCCGCGGTCACCCCGGTGAAGGCCGGGGCGCCACTCCCCCCTGCCCCCGACACTGGCGAGCCGGCATCCGGGGCCCTCAGGCCCGGCGCCGTGGTGGGCGGCGCGGCTTTCACGCTGATCGCGAATTACGGCGCGAGCCTCGTCAACCTCTCCGTCACGGTGGTCCTGGCCCACAACCTCGGCCCGACGGGGATGGGCGTGGTCGCCGCCGCGCTACTGACGGTCGAGATGATCGACACGGTCCGCAACCTCGGCCTGCGCGAGGCGCTGATCTATGAACCCGACCTCGACCGGCGCTATTTCAACGCCGCCTTCCTCGTCATCCTCGCCGTGGCGCTGCTGCAGGCGCTGTGCATGGTCGCCGCGGGGATCGCCGGGGCCGCGCTGGGGATGGAGCCGCGCCTGGCGCATCTTCTGCCCTGGCTCGCGCTGATCTTCCCGCTGACCGCGCTCGGCACCCCGCAGGAGGCGATGCTGGCGCGCCAGGGCCGCTTCATCCGCCGGGCCTCGGCAGAACTTCTGAATGTCGCGGTCAAGGCCGTGGTGGCGATCGCCCTGATCGAGCTCGGCTGGGGCATCGCAGGCCTTGTCGCCGGGATGCTCGCCGGCGTGGTGGCCCGGGCCGTCTATCTCTGGGTGCGATCGACCTGGCGCCCGGCCCTGCGTCGCCCCGCCGCCGAGATCCTGCTGACGCTCTACCGCTACGGGCGGCATATCGTCTTCGTCAACCTGCTCTCGCTCCTGCGGGCGAAGGCCGACCAGTACCTCGTCGCGGCGCTGCTGATGCCCTCCGCGCTGGGCACCTATTACCTTGCCGCGCGGATCCCGGAGATGGCGATCTTCGCCGCCAATGTCTCCATCACCAACGTGGTCTTCCCCACCTTCGCCCACATCGCCCGCGAGGGCGGCAGGGCGGGCCGGCCCGAAGACCTCGGCGCCGCATACATCCGCGCCATCCGCGCCGCGATGCTGCTGATGGTACCCGTCTCGCTCGGCATCGCGGCCACCAGCCTTCCCATCGTCGAGGTCCTCTTCGGCGCCCGGTTCGATCAGGCCGCCCCGATCCTCGCCGTGCTCGCGCTGGGCGGCATTCCCCTGACCCTGGGCTGGAGCTCGGGCGATGTCTTCAAGGCCACCGGCCGCCCGCACCTGCTGACGGCGGTGACGCTGATCGAGGTGGGGCTGGCGATCCCGGTCCTCGCTCTCGCCATCCTCTTCATCCATGACCTGCGCTGGGTCGCCGCCGCCATGGTCGCCTGCGAGACGGCAAGCTGCCTCGTCCGCCTCCGCTTCATGGCGCGGTACGAGGGGGTGGGGATCGGCGAAACCCTCCGCGCCGTCGCACCGAGCCTGCTGGCCGGCGTGCTGATGGCCGCGCTGGTCCTCGGCGCGGGGCTGCATCTCCAGCCGCTCGCCCCAGCGCTGCGGCTGGCGCTTCTGATCGCGCTTGGCGCGGCGGTCTACGCCGGGCTGATCCTCGCGCTGGACCGCGGCAGCGTGGCCGAGCTGCGCCTGCTGCTGCGCCGCGTGCCGCCCGCACCGGATGCGCCACCCGCACCGGACGCACCGGCGGCGCAGGGTTAGGGGGCAGCGATGGCGGATCTCTCCCTCCCCCTCCCGCTGCCCCGCACCGCGCTGCGCTCTGCGTCCGAGGCCGGGATCCGGCCCGGCCCGAGGGGCCACATCCGCCACGTCATCGACGGGCTCGGCCACGGCGGGGCGGAGCGGCTGCTGGCCGCGACCCTGCCCCGCCTCGCTGCGCAGGGATTCTCTGTCGACGTGGTCTCGCTTCAGGACCGCGACGGCAGCACCATGCGCGCGCCGCTGGAGGCCGCGGGCATCCCGGTCCGCCAGATCGAGGTGACGAAGCTCAGGAACCTCCGGCAGGTTGCGCGCTTCCTGCGCGCGATGCAGGCCGACCGGCCCGCGCTGCTCCATGCCCACCTGGAGTTTTCCACCCTCCTCGGCGCGGCTGCGGGACGGCTCCTGCACCTGCCCACGGTCACGACGCTCCACACGCTGGAGGCCCCCGGCCTCGCCAGCCGCCGCGACCTGCGCCGCTGGCTGATGTACCGCGCGATGGCGCTGGGGATGGACCGTGTCCTCTGCCTCACCGCCGCCAACGCCAGCGCCGTCCGCGCCGGGGGCCTCGCCCGCGCCCCGATCGAGGTGCTGCCGAACGGGGTGGAGATGGCGCTGTTCGACGCCCCGCCCGCCACCGGCCGCACGGCACTGCGCGCGGCCCTGTCGATCCCGCCCGGCGCCCCGCTCGTCCTCACCGTCTGCGTGCTGAGACCCCTGAAAGGCGTCGACCGCCTGCTGAAGGCCTTCTCCGCCGTCCTCGCGCAGCTGCCCGATGCGCATCTGCTGGTCGTCGGCGACGGGCCGGAGCGCGCCGCGCTCGAAACCCTCGCCCGCAACCTCGGCCTCGGTCCCCGCCTCCGCTTCACCGGCCACCGCGCCGACGTGGCGGACCTGATGCGCGCCGCCGACCTCTTCGTGCTGCCGACCCTCTTCGACGCCCAGCCCACCGTGGTGATGGAGGCCATGGCCGCCCGCCTGCCCGTCGTCGCCTCCCGCACCGGCGGCATCCCCGACATGGTGGACGACCGCAGCGGGCTTCTCGTGCCGCGCGACGACCCGGCGGCGCTGGCCGCCGCCATCGCGGCGCTGCTGGCCGACCCGGCCCGCGCCCGCGCGCTCGGCGAGGCGGGCCGCGCGCGGGCCGAGGCCGAATTCTCCATCGACCGCCAGATCTCCCGCCTCGGCGCCCTCTACGACCGGCTGATCGCGGCACGGGAGGTGCGGCCATGAAGATCGTGATCGTCGAGACCGACAGCATGGGCGGCCTGATCCATTTCGCCTACCAGCTGGCCGAGGCGCTGGCGGCGGCGGGCGCCGATGTCACCCTGATCACCGGCCGCGATTACGAGCTTGCGTCCCTCCCCCACCGCTGCCGGGTCAGGCCGATCCTCCGCCTCTGGCCGCCGGTCGAGCCGCCCCCGCGCAGTGCCCTCGCGGCCCGCCTCCGCCGCACCCTCTGGCCGCTCCGCCGGGCGTGGCGCGCGGCGGTCCTGGCCCGCGAATGGGCCCGCCTGACGCGGGAGATCCGCCGCATCCATCCCGATGTGGCGCTCTTCTCCTCGATCCGCTTCCGCTTCCTCGCCCTCTTCCTGCGCGCGCTCGCCCGCGACGGCATCCCGCTGGCCCAGCTCTGCCACGAATTCGCCAACCGCGAGGCCGCCCCCGGCCCCGCCGCCCGCCTGGCCGGGGCGCTCCTGCCCAGCCCCTACGGGTTCTTCTCCTCGATCTTCCTGTTCTCCGCCCCCGCCGCCCGCGCCTTCCGCCGCGCCGTCCCCGAGGCCGCCGGAAAGGTCCGCGCCCTGCCCCACGGGCCAGAGCTGATCTTCGACCCTGCGCCCGGGGACGCCGCCGCGCTCGACGCCCGCTACGCGCTCGCGCCCTCCGACCGCATCGTGCTGATGTTCGGCGGCCTGCGCCCGTCCAAGGGCGTCTCCGACCTGATCGAGGCCTTCGCCCGCCTGCCCGACACCCCCGGCACGCGGCTGCTGATCGCCGGCTACCCCAGCCGCGAGTTCGACACCGGGGCCGCGCAGGAAAGCCTCGCCCGTCTCGGCCTCGCCCAACGCGCCACGCTCGATTTCCGCTACCTCGGCCGGACCGAGCTCGGCGCCCTCATCCGCCGCGCCGCCGTGGTGGTCTTCCCCTACCGCTCCGCCACCTCCTCGGGCGCGCTGGCGCTGGCCATGAGCCTCGGCCGCCCGGTCGTCGCCACCAGCGCCGGCGGCCTCGCCGACGCGGTGGAGGATGGCGTGACCGGCCGCCTCGTGCCGCCCGAAGACCCCGAGGCCCTCGCCCGCGCCATCTCCGATCTCCTCGCCGCGCCGGAGGCGGCAGAGGCCATGGCCCGGCGCGGCCGGAAGGTCATCCTGTCCGACCGCTCCTGGCCCGCCATCGCCGCGCGCATGATCGCCACGCTTGAAGCCGACCGCCCCGCCCCCGCGCCGCAGGCCGCGGGCCGGCCGGCCCCGGAAGGGGGCTGAGATGGACACGCCAAGCCCCAGCCTGCCCCACATCCCCGGCCTGCACCGCTTCCGGCGCGAGTTCTGGGCCATCGGCATCGTGTCCCAATCGCTGCAAAGCATCATCGAGGGCGGCCTGACCGCCCCCACCCGCTGGATCGCGGCCGGCCCGCACAGCTTCCTCGCCGACCCGTTCGGCCTCGTCCTTCCCGACGGCAGCCGCTTCATCTATGCCGAGCGCCTGTCCTATTCCGGCGCCGGCCGCGCCAATGGGCGGGGAGAGATTGCCGCCGCCTCCCTCGGCCCGCCAAGCGCCGCCGCGCCGCCCCGCTTCACGACGGCGCTCAGGACGGGGCACCATCTCTCCTACCCCTCGGTCATGCGTCACGCGGGGCGCTGGCTGATGTTCGCCGAATGCTGGGAGGCGGAGGGCCTCCTGGCCTTCACCGCCGAGGGGCCGGAGGGGCCCTGGCGGCTCCACAGCCGGATGCTGCCCGGCGTGCCGGTGGTCGACCCGACGCTGGTCGAACACGGCGGGCTGTGGTTCCTGTTCTGCACCCGGCAGGACGACGGCCCGCTCGAACGGCTGCACCTCTTCACCGCGCCCGATCCGCTCGGCCCCTGGCACCCGCACCCGGCCACCCCGGTGAAGGTGGACCGCGGCTCCGCCCGCCCCGCGGGCCCGATCTTCCGCGGCCGGGACCGGCGCCTTTACCGCCCCGGGCAGGACTGCCGCGAAAGCTACGGCGGCGCGCTGGTCATCCACCGGATCGAACAGCTCACCGACGAGGTCTTCCACGAGGTGCCCTACCGCCGGATCGGCCCGCTTCCCGGCCCCTGGGACGAGGGGCTGCACACCATCAGCCCCTTCGGGACAGAGACCCTGATCGACGGCAAGGCCCATCGCTGGTCGCTGCTCGAACCGATCGACACCCCCCTGCGCCAGCGGCGCGCCGCCCACCGCCGCCGCGCCGCCCGAAACGGAAGGATGCCCGATTGCTGAACGGATTCTCCTGACCGGCGGGGCCGGCTACATCGGCACGCATGTCTATATCGAACTTCTGCGGGCCGGGTTCCGCCCCGCGATCCTCGACAACTTCTCCAATTCCGATCCCGCCGTGCTCGGCGCGCTGGAAGAGATCACCGGCCAGCCGGTCGACTGCACCCGCATCGACCTGCGCGACGGTCCGGCCCTCTCCGCCGTCCTCGCCCAGGGCCGCTTCGCCGGGGTCATCCACCTCGCCGCGCTGAAATCGGTGCCGGAGTCCCTCCTCCACCCCTCCGCCTATGTCGACAACAACCTCGGTGGCCTCGTCAGCCTCGTGCGCGCGATGGAGGCGGTGGGGCCGCGGGCACTGGTCTTCTCCTCCTCCGCCACCGTCTACGGCACGCCCGAGCGGCTGCCGATCCCAGAGGACGCGGCACGCGGCTTCACCAATCCCTACGGTTTCACCAAGCTCGCCGCCGAGCAGATCCTGGAAATGGTCGCGACGGCCGATCCCCGCTGGGCCATCGGCACCCTGCGCTACTTCAACCCGGCGGGCGCGCACTCCTCCGGCCTGATCGGAGAGGCGCCGGTGGAAAGCGCCACGAACCTCTTCCCCGCCATCGCCCGCGCCGCCCTCTGCCGGGGCGCGCCGCTGCAGCTTTTCGGCAGCGACTACCCGACCCGCGACGGCACGGCGGAACGCGACTTCATCCATGTCGAAGACCTCGCCGCCGGCCATGTCCTCTCGCTCCGGCGCCTGCTCGACGACGGGCGCGGCCACCGGGTGAACCTCGGCACCGGCCAAGGCCACACGGTGCTGGAGGTCATCCGCGCCTATGCCGCCGCCAGCGGGAGGGATATCCCCTATCGCATCGCCCCCCGCCGCCCCGGCGACGTGGCGCGCTGCGTCGCCGATCCGGCCCTGGCCGAGCGCCTGCTCGGCTTCCGCGCCACCCGGGGGCTGGAGGCGATGTGCCACTCCGCCTGGAACGCGCTGATCCGGGCCGAGATGCCGCGCCAGGCCCGCGCCAGGGCCGCCGCCCGGCCGGGCTGGCCAGCCCCGCTCCAGCGCAGCTTGATTTAGATCTGATGAAGCCGAAGGCCCGATTTACGGTATCTTACGGTGCGAAAGCGGTGCCAAATCGGTGCGGAAACGGTAGGCGGTTTTTTCAGAAATCCCAGCGGCTTGCAGACGACCGGCGCGGCCGGGCCCCAGCCCCGCCGCGCAGCTCTGCAAGATTTCCTTAAGCGTTTCGGCCCGCCTCAGCCGGCCGCCTCGGCGCCCTCTTCGATGGCCGCGATCCGGGCCTCCAGCGCCTCGCCCAGCTCCCAGCTGACATCGAGATGGGGCGCCCGCAGGTTCAGCCAGCGCCGGTCGCCGGTGCGCACGGCAAGCACCGCCTTGATCCCGCCTATCAGCCCCGCCGCCTGCGCCGCCAGCCGCACCGCCTTCATCCGGTCCTCGGCCTCGGTCACGTCCCGGCCCGCGCGGGTTCCGTCGTAAACAGCGCGGATCGCGGCGGCGTTGAGGTTCACCGTGGCCGAGATGCAGCCTCCGCCCCCTGCCGCCAAACCCTTGGAAAGAAAGCTTTCCGAGCCGGGGAAGACAGAGATCCCCGGCACCGCCGAGATCACGCTCCGGGTGTTCTCCCAGTCGCCGGAGCTGTCCTTGTAGGCCACCACCGTCTCCGGATAGGCCGCGTTCAGCCGGGCGGCCAGCGCCGGCGTCACCGCCACCCCGCTGTTCTGGGGGATGTTGTAAAGGAGGACGCGCAGCCTCGGATCGGCCAGCCCCTCGATCAGCTCGCCGAAGAACCGCGCCTGCCCGGCATCGCCCACCGCGCCGTAGAAGAACGAGGGCAGCACCATCACCGCCGCACAGCCGAGCTCCACCGCATGGGCCGAAAGCTCCCGCGTCTCGGTGAGCGACGGTACCCCGGTCCCCGGCATCAGCCGCTCCGCCGGCACCCCGTCGGCCACCAGCCCCTCCAGCGCCTCCCGCCTCTCCCGCACCCCGAGCGACAGCGCCTCCCCCGTTGTTCCAAAGGGCGAAAGGTAATGCGCGCCCTGCTCCAGCATCCGCTTGGCATGCTCGGCGTAGAGGTCGCGGGCAAGGCTGCCGTCGGCGTTGAACGGGGTCGCGATGGGGCAGACGATGCCCTGCAGTCGGGTCATGGAAAAGGTCCTTCGGTGGCGCGGGCCGGCCCCGGGCCGGCGCCGGCTCGGCCCAGATCACACCGACGGCGCGGCAAGGTCAATCCCGCCGCGGCACGTCGGGATTATTCCTGCGATTTCAGGTCTCTGCTCTAACCGCGTCCGGCCCCGCGGACCCTTACCGACCTTCTACGCTTGCTGATGCGAGAGCGCCGCGATGACGCCGCGAAGCTCTGCCAGCCCCTTCAGCCGCCCGATCGTCGGGTAGCCGGGCTGGGCCTGGCGCGCGAGGTCGTCGACGATGTCCTGCCCGTGGTCGGGCCGGAACGGGATCACGGCATCGCCCCGGCCGGCAGCGCGGCGGCGGGCCTCCTCGGCCAGCACCTCCGCGACCAGCGCCACCATGTCGGTGTCGCCGCTTAGATGAGAGGCCTCGTAGAACGAACCGCCGACCTCCGCGCTTTCCCGCGTGACGTTGCGCAGATGCAGGAAATGCACCCGGTCGCCCAGCCGCCGCATCATCCCCGGCAGATCATTGTCCGGCCGTGCCCCGAGCGAACCGGCACAGAGCGTCACCCCGTTCGCCGGCAGGTCGACGGCGCGCAGCATCGCGGCGTAATCCGCCTCGGTCGACAGGATCCGCGGCAGGCCGAGCAGCGGGAAGGGCGGATCGTCGGGATGGCAGCAGAGCCGCAGGCCGAGATCTTGCGCGAGCGGCGCCACCTGCTCGAGGAAATCGAACAGGTTGCGGCGCAGCCGCTCCGGCCCGATCTCGGCATAAAGCGCGAGGTGATCGCGCACCTTGGCGGGGGTGATCGCCTCGGTCTCCCCCGGCAGGCCGAAAAGGACGGAGCGGGTGATCGCCTGCTGCCGGGCCGGGTCCATCTCGCCGTGGCGGCGCGCGGCAGCCTCGACGACTTCCTCGGAGAAGTCCCGCGCCGCACCGGGGCGGGCGAGGATATGGATGTCGAAGGCAGCGAAATCGATCAGGTCGAAGCGCATGCAGGTCGCCCCGCTCGGCAGGCGCCAGGCGAGGTCGGTGCGCGTCCAGTCGAGCACGGGCATGAAGTTGTAGCACACCACCTCGATGCCCGCGGCAGCCACGGCGCGCAGGCTCTGCTGCCAGGCGGCGACATGGGCGCGCCAGTCACCGGACTGGCGCTTGATGTCCTCGGAGACGGGGATGCTCTCCACCACCTCCCAGGCGAGGCCGGAGGCGGAGCCGTCGCGGCGGTGGCCGACCTCGGCCTGCCGCTTTGCGATCTCATCGGCGCTCCAGGCCACCCCGGGCGGGATGTGGTGGAGGGCGGTGACAACGCCCTCGGCCTCGGCCTGAAGCATGTCGTCCACGCTCACCCGATCGGGCGGCCCGAACCAACGCCAGGTCTGTCTCATTGCCTGCGCCCCCTCAGCCCGGCCCGCCGAAGGCGTAATCGGGCAGCCACATCACCAGCCCTGGCACGAAGACCAGAAGGCAGATGACCAGCAGGATGGTCGCGATGAAGGGCAGCGCCTCGACAGTGTATTCCTCGATCTTCACGTCGAGGATCGAGCAGACCGCGTACATCGCCACCCCCACCGGCGGGGTCATCCCCCCGAGCGTGACGATCGACATCATCAGGATGCCGAAATGCACCGGGTCGTAGCCCGCCGCCTTCACCACCGGGACGAAGATCGGGGTCAGGAGCAGCACCAGAACCGTGCTTTCGATGAAGCAGCCGGCAATCAGGATGAACAGCAGCATCGTCAGGATGATCAGATGCGGCTCATGCACCCCGTGCAGCATCCAGGACGAGATCGTCTGCGGCACCTGCATGAAGATGATCGCGAAGCCGACCATGCCCGACATCAGGATGATCAGCATGATCAGCCCGATGTCCGAGACGGTGGCCGAGATCGCGCGCAGGAGCGTCTCCCAGGTCATCTCGCGGTGCAGCAGGAAGCCCACGAAGATCGCGTAGACCACGGCGAAAGCGCCGACCTCCGAAGGCGTGAAGACCCCGCCCCGGATCGCCACCAGCAGCGCCACCGGGAAGATCAGCGCCCAGCGGGCGCCCCAGGCGGCCGCGCCGAGGCCGCGGGCGGTGGGCTTTTCCGAGTTGGCCACGACATAGCCGCGCCGCTTGGCGATCAGGTAGGTCGTGATCATCAGGCCGAGCATCATCACCAGGCCGGGGATCACGCCCGCCAGGAACAGCCGCCCGATGGAGACGTCGCCGACATAGCCATAGAGGATCAGCCCGATCGAGGGCGGGATCGTCGCGGTGATGAGCGAACCGACCGCGATCACGGCGGCGGAGAAGCCCTTTCCATAGCCGCGCTCGATCATCGAGGGGCCGAGGATCCGCGCCTCCATCGCCGCATCGGCGACGGCGGAGCCCGAGACACCGCCCATCAGCGTCGAGAGCACGATGGCGATCTGGCCGAGGCCGCCCGCCATCCAGCCGACGGCGAGCGAGGAGAAACGGAACAGCCGCTTGGTGATCCCGCTCTCGTTCATCAGGTGACCGGCGAAGACGAAGAACGGCACGGCGAGAAGCGGGAAGCTCTGGCTCATCGTGGCGATCTTCTGAACGCCGATCTCGGTCGGCATGATCGGATTGGTCAGGAAGAACCAGAAGCCCGCGATGCCGATGGCAAAGGCAACGGGCAGTCCGACGAACATCAGTACGAAGAAGATGACGGTGAGGGCTAGCATGTCTCAGAGCTCCGAGCCTTCGGCCGCCACGGCGGCGTCCTCGCGGGAATAGATCAGCGCGTCGCGTCCCGCGCGGCGCGCCCGGATCGCGCCCACAACGTTGCCGATCAGCGCGATCGCGATCATCAGCGCGCCGACGGGCACCGCCGAGGTGACGAAGCCATAGCTGATGCCGCTGTCGCCGAAGCGGCGCTGCAGGTTGTCGAAGGTCAGCTGCAGCCCCTTCACGATCAGCATGGACAGGAAGGCGAGGATCAGCAGCGACAGCGCCAGCTCCAGCCAGAACCGGAAGCGGGACGGCAGGCGTCTGACCAGGAGGTCGATCCCGAGGTGGGATTTCTCGCGCATGGCGCGGGTGGCGCCGATCATGCATAGCCAGATGAAAAGAAGCTGCGCCATGTCGACCGACCAGATCAGGGGATGATCGAAGAAGCGCAGGACCGCCGCGACGAAGACGAGGGCCACGATCGTGACCAGGATCAGGGCCGCGACCACGAACTCAAGCTGAGACAGTCGTTTCAGCACGGCAGGACTCCGGAAATTATGGTGCTGCAGGAACGCCGGCCGCCCCGTGCGGGGCAGCCGGCGCAGAGGGGAAGCGGCTTATTGGGCGAGGATCTTCTCGACCTCGGCGTGCAGCTTGCCGTAGCCCAGCTTTTCGTAGACCACCTCGGTCGCCTTCTTGAAGGGCGCGGTATCGATGTGGTCGACCTCCATGCCCTGCTTCTTCAGCGTCTTTTCCAGCGCGGCGAGTGAGTCCTTCGTGGCGTAGGAGCCGATGTCGCCGGCCTTAAGCGCATCGGTGGTCAGCACCTTCTGCAGGTCCTTCGGCAGGCTATCATACCATTTCGCCGAAGTGATCATGCCGGTGATGAGGTTGATGTGACCGGTCATGGTCAGGTAATGCGTGACCTCGTAGAGCTTGGAACCCTCGCCCGCCGGAAGCTGCGCCTCGGCCGCATCGATCGCCTTCTGCTGCAGCGCCGAATAAGTGTCGGCCCAGGGCATCGGGGTCGGCGTCGCGCCCATGGCGCGGACGGTCTCGGTCCAGACCGGGGCGCCCGGGGTGCGCATCCGCACGCCCTTCAGGTCGGAAGGCTTTGTGACCTTCACGTTGGTCCAGAGCTCGCGCTCGCCCTGCCACCAGTTGAAGCTCAGCACCTGAAGCTTGCCCTGATCGTGCAGATCCTTGGCCCAGCCATCGAACAGCGGCGAGGTGACGACCTTGCGGATGCCCTTGTAGCCGCTTGCCAGGTAGGGCGCGCCGAGAATGCCGAAGGCCTTGGTGTAATTGGCCAGGCGTCCGCCGTCGACGATCACCGCCACCGGCGCCCCGGAGCGGGCCTGGACCATCACATCCTCATCCGGGCCAAGCTGCGAGTTCGGGAACAGCTTCACCTGCAGCTTGCCACCGGAATCCTTGGCGACCATCTGCTGGAACGCGGTCAGGCCCTTGTAAAGCGGGTCCGTGGTGGTCAGCGCGGTGTTGACGTTCAGCGTGTATTCCGCCGCAAGCACGGCGCTGCCGGCAAACGCGATCGGCAGTGCGAGCACGAGGGCCCGCAGTCCAAGATTCTTCATCACATCCTCCCTTTCGGTTTCTTTGGTCTTCGCAACTCCCTCGTGACAACTAGAATGGTAGTATAGTACTTGTCAAGAAATCCGCTTTGACTTAATCGAGAGACCCATCGGGAGGATCGAATTCTGAGCATCACGACACATAGGCGGGCGTCAGCCTCGGGGGTCGGCCAACGGATGCACCTGGCCCTGCGCCGGCGCATTCTTCGCAATGAATTGGCCCCCGGAACGCGGATGTCGGAGATCGACACCGCCGCGGATTACGAGGTCAGCCGCCAGCCAGTGCGCGAGGCCTTCATCAAGCTCGCCGAGGAAGGCTTGCTGGAGGTCCGCCCGCAGCGCGGCACCTTCGTGCGCAAGATCTCGATCAAGGCCGTGATGGATGCACGGTTTGTCCGCGAGGCGGTGGAATCGGACGTGGTCCGCGCCGCCGCACGCGCCCATGATCCGGAAGTGGCGGCAGACCTGCTGCGCCAGATCGACGACCAGCGCCGCGCGGTGGAGGAAGGCTTCGAACGCTTCATCCAGCTCGACGAACGCTTCCACCAGACGCTGGCGCAGGCGGCGGGCGTCTCGGGCGCCTGGCAGGTGCTGGAGACGCTGAAGCTGCAGATGGACCGGGTCCGCTACCTCTCGGTCATGCGCTTTCCAATGGAAAAGCTTCTGGCCCAGCACGAGGCCGTGGCCCGCGCGATCGAGGCCGGGGACGAGGCCGCGGCAGAGGCCGCGATGCGCCACCACCTGCGCGAGATCCTCAGCGACCTGCCCGAGATCGCCCTGGCCAACCCCGACCTCTTCGAACAGTCCGGCCCGGCGCGGGACCTCGGCTGACGCGGCGCTCTGCCCCGCCACCCCGCCGCCCGATCCGACCTGACCCGCAGCACCAGTCCGCGCAGGCCCCGCCCGGCTACGCGGACTTTTCTTTTTTGCAAAAGCCCGTTAGTATTGAATGAACATTCAACAAGGATTGATCTCATGTCCCTATCTCCGCGCGACATCTCGATCCCGAACGACTGGGACCGCCGCGGCCTTCCGGGCTGGACCTATCACTCCCCCGCCCTGCTGGAGCTGGAGAAGGAGGAGGTGTTCCGCACCCATTGGCAGATTGCGTGTCATGCCTCCGACGTGCCGGAGCCGGGCGATTACCTGACCCTCGACATCCTCGGCGAACGCGCGATCGTCATTCGCGGCACGGACGGCACGATCCGTGCCTATCACAACATCTGCCGCCACCGCGGATCACGCCTCGTCACCGCCGAGAAAGGCAACTGCCCCGGCGCCCTGGTCTGCCCGTTCCACGGCTGGGTCTACAACCTCGACGGCAGCCTGCGCGGCCCGGCCCGCCCGCGCAGCTTTCCCCCGATGGACCGCGAAGCCTTCGGCCTTGCCCCGATCGAATGCGAGCTCTGGATGGGCTTCGTCTTCCTGCGCTTCCGCCCCGGTCCTCAGCCCTCGGTGGCCGAGCAGATGGCCCCCTTCGCCGAAGAGATCGCGCCCTACGGCTTCGAGGACATGGTCCCCACCGGCGGCATCTGGACCGGCGAGAGCCCGGTGAACTGGAAATCCGTCCGCGACGTGGACAACGAGGGCTACCACGTCGCCATGGCGCATCCGGCGCTGCAGGACCTCTACGGCGCGACCTATTATGACGAGCCGTTCTCGCAGAACCTCTCGCGCAGCTTCGCCAGCTGGAACCCGCAGGCGGTGCGGCGCTGGAGCGTGCGCAACTACGTGCGCATCGCGCAGCAGAACCCGGCCCTGCCCGAAAGCCACCGCCAGGCCTGGGTCTACTGGGGCCTCTTTCCCAACGCGGTGCTCGCGGCCACGCCGGAATCGATGCAGTTCTACCAGGAGTTTCCGCTTTCCGTCGGCCGCACCCTGCTGCGCGGCGCGATCTACCGCTACCGCGAGGAAAACCGCGCCCAGCGGCTTGCCCGCTACCTGGCCATGCGCATCGACCGTGACACCCAGGCGGAGGACGTTCAGCTCACCATCTGGTCGAACGAGGCGATGACCTCGAAGGCCTTCGCCGGCTTCTACCTGTCGGATCTGGAATACGGCGTGCGCACACATCACGACCACCTGCGCCGCGCGCTGCCGGTGATGACGCTCGACCAGAGCCCGGGCGAAGACCGCATGGCGGAGGCCAACGACCAAATCACCGGCTGACCGCGCGACTGGGCACGGGACACGGGACACGGATAGCAACCCGCTATCGCCGTTTCCGTTGCCCAGCAAAATACGGATATAGCTCACGAAATCTTTCGTATTTTGAATGGCTGTTCAGCCAGAGATTTGCGAGATAACACTTGATTTACCGCCGGCTTGGCGCAACGCTTGGCGGCAACGGCGCAGGGAACGCCGGCAGACGGAGGGCAGAGGACGGATGAAGCGGACAACCCGCTCCTGGAGGGATCGAGAAGACCTGCGCGGCCTCGCGCTGATCTCGCCCACCGTCCTCTACGCGCTGGCGCTCCTTCTGGTGCCGGTGGCGATGGTCATCCTCTACAGCTTCTGGAAGCAGAGCTTCATGACCATCGACCACACGTTCCGCCTGTCGAATTACGAGGCCGCGTTCACCCAGCCGATCTACCGCGCACTTTTCCTGCGCTCGCTCTGGATCTCGCTGACGGTGAGCCTTGTGACGGTGGTGATGGCCTATCCGGTGGCCTGGTACATCTCCTTCCACGGCGGGCGGAACAAGAACCTCTGGCTCTTCGTCATCACTGTGCCCTTCCTCACCTCCTACCTGCTGCGGGTGATGGCCTGGAAGGTCGTCCTCGGACACAACGGGGTGGTGAATTCGGCGCTGATGTGGCTCGGCCTGATCCACCAGCCGATCGAGGCGCTGCTCTACACCGCGAATTCCGTCGTCATCACGCTGGTCCACAGCTGGGTCGCCTTCGCGATCCTGCCGATCTTCGTGTCCATGGAAAAGATCGACCGCTCGCTGGTCGAGGCCGGGCGCGACCTTGGCGACAGCGCGTTCAGAAGCTTCCGCCGGATCGTGCTGCCGCTGTCGCTGCCCGGCGTGATCTCTGCCTTCGTGATCGTGATGATCCCGACGATCGGCGATTACGTCACGCCGACGCTGGTCGGCGGGCGGGACGGCATGATGATTGCCAATATCATCCAGACCAACTTCGGCCAGGCGCAGAACTGGCCGATGGGGGCCGCGCTGTCGGTCAGCGCGATGGTGCTGGTCAGCCTCGCGGCGGGGATCATGGTGCTGCTGCTGCGCCTTCTCGTGAACGGGGTGCGCAGATGAGAAGGCTCGCCCGCATCCGCCTGCTGCCCGTCTACCTCTGCGGCTTCATCTTCTTTCTGTATTTCCCGATCCTTCTGCTGCCGCTCTTCTCCTTCAACAGCGGCGCGACGGTGGCCTTCCCGCTGCGCGGCTTCACGCTGAACTGGTACGCCCAGCTCCTGCAGAACGCGACGATGATCGACGCCGCGATGAACAGCCTGACCGTCGGGCTCGCCGTCTCGCTGGTCACCACCAC
This sequence comes from Solirhodobacter olei, assembly GCF_004010155.1. Taxonomy (GTDB): domain Bacteria; phylum Pseudomonadota; class Alphaproteobacteria; order Rhodobacterales; family Rhodobacteraceae; genus Solirhodobacter; species Solirhodobacter olei. The sequence continues at coordinate 63,650 of NZ_RRYH01000009.1, forward strand.
GCTCGCCATCAGCGCCTCGCGCGCGATTACCCGGTACCGTTTTCCGGGCAAGCGGCCCGCCACCGGGCTGATCATGGCGCCGCTCTTCCTGCCGGAGATCATCGTCGCCGTGGCGATGCTGCTGATCCTCTTGCAGATCGGCATCCAGCTGTCACTCGGCACCGTCGTCCTCGGCCAGATCATCTTCTGCCTGCCCTACGCGATGTCCGTCCTGATCGCCGGCTTCGAAGGCTTCGACCGTAGCCTGGAGGAGGCCTCGCTCGACCTGGGCGAGACCTCCTTCGGCACCTTCCGCCGGGTCACGCTTCCGGTGGTGGCGCCCGCGATCCTGTCGAGCTTCCTTCTGTGCTTCACCGTCTCCTTCGACGAGTTCCTGCTGGCCTTCTTCCTGTCGGGCACCCGCACCACGCTGCCCGTCTACATCTGGGGCCAGCTTCGCTTCGCCTCGAAACTTCCGGAGGTCATGGCGCTCGGGAGCCTGATGATGCTCCTGTCGATCACCTTGCTCACCATCGCCGAGATTGCCCGCCGCCGCGCCGAGAAGCGTGTGACGGCGCAGGGAGGCCCGCATGCCTGACAGACCGATGATAGAGATCGCCGGGGTCTCGCGGAACTTCGGAACCTTCCGCGCGCTCGACGACATCAACCTGACGATCGCAGAGGGCCAGTTCTTCTCGTTGCTCGGCCCCTCGGGCTGCGGCAAGACCACGCTGCTGCGGCTGCTGGCCGGGCTCGATGTGCCAAGCGCCGGCACGATCCGTATCGACGGCGAGGATTGCACCGAGATCCGCGCCAACGCCCGGCCGACCAACATGGTCTTCCAGTCCTACGCGATCTTCCCGCACCTGAACGTGGCGGAGAACGTCGGATACGGCCTCAAGCGCCTGCGTCTCGGCCGCGCCGAGGAGGATCGCCGCGTGGCAGAGGCGCTGGAGATGGTGCGCCTGCCCGATTTCGGCAGGCGCAAGGGCAACGAGCTGTCCGGCGGCCAGCGCCAGCGGGTGGCCCTCGCCCGAGCTCTGGTGATGCGCCCCAAGGTGCTGCTGCTGGACGAACCGCTCTCCGCGCTGGACAAGAAGCTGCGCGAGGAGATGCAGATCGAGCTGCGCTCGCTGCAACAGAGCGTGGGCATCACCTTCGTCCTCGTCACCCATGACCAGTACGAGGCGCTGGCGCTCTCCGACCGGATCGCGGTGATGTTCGCAGGCCGCGTCGCCCAGGTGGCCGAACCGATGGAGATCTACCAGCACCCGGCCACCCGGCAGGTCGCCGATTTCCTGGGCGGGATGAATTTCCTGTCGGCCAGAATCGCGGGCGAGACCGGCGAGACGCTGACGGTAGAGACGGACCGCCTCGGCACTGCGGTGCTGCGAAAGCCCGCAGGCTTCACCGCCAGCGGCAACCGCGCCACTGTCGGCATTAGGCCGGAACGGCTGCGCGTCCTCTGGGACGACGAGACCGCGCCGCATATGCTGACCGGCCGCATCGCCAGCCGCGCCTATTTCGGCGAGACGACGAGCCTCGCCGTCGCCATCGAGGGGCTGGACGCACCGCTCTCCATCGTCGAGACCAACGACTATGGCGCCGACGAGCTGAAGATCGGCGCAGAGATCCGGCTGGCCTACGACCCGGAGGCGCTGGTACTGGTCTCCGACCCCGCCGCCTGAAGCACGGGCGCCTGCCCCCAAGTGTCCGAAACGAGGAAAGGCGGCCCGAAGGACCGCCTTTTGCCATTCTCCTTCGGCCCCGGGAAGGCCTGCGCCGGGGCATCCCACCCCCGGCGCGCGGCCAGATCCCCGGTGTCAGAACCCCGCCTTGATCTTCTGGAACTCGGCGATCATCTTCTGCTTCAGCGCGATCGGCACCGGCGACTGGAACAGCGTCTTCGCGGTGTATTTCTCGACATTGTCGAACCCGTCCGCCTTCAGCACCTTCGGATCGACCTTGGCCATGCCGAGCTTGTTGGAATGCCCGTAGCCCCATTGCGTCACGAGGTAGTTCGACACGTCCGGCGCCGTGACCGCGTTCAGATAATCGTAAACCTCGCTGTCCGGCGCGGTGCCGCCCTTCAGCCGCACGTAGCCGCAGACCCAGGTCGACAGGCCTTCCTTGGTGTCGCGGTTCATCGCCACCGGCACCTTCTGGGCCTGCAGTTGCGCCGGCGTCTCGTTCCAGGCCCAGGCCAGCTCCACCTCGCCCGAGGCCATCGCCTGATTGAGCTGGGCACCGTCCGTCCAGTAGAAGCGGACGTTCTTGTTCACCTTACGCAGGAAATCCGAGGCCGCCTTGAACTGCGCGTCGGTCATCGTCGCCCAGTCCTTCACCCCGATGGCAAGGCTGGCCAGCGCATAGGCGTCATCCACGTTGTCGCCGATGGAGACCATTCCCTTGTACTTCGGATCCGCGAAGGCCTGCAGCGAGGCGACGTCGGAGGGCTTGAGCTTGTCGGTGCGGTAGACCAGCGCCGTGTTGCCCCATTCGAAGGGGATCAGCCAGGCCTTGCCATCCGGCCCGGTCATCAGGTTCTTGATGCCCTTCAGCCCCGGCAGCACGTCGTTCCACCACTTCAGCTTCTTCGGATCGAGCGGCTCCAGCAGCCCGGCCTCGCGCCATTTCACCACCGATTGCGAACACGGATGCGCCACATCCGCCTTGAACCCGGCGGTGAGCTTCTGGAAGGCCTCATCCTCGTCCGCGAAGAAGGAGAAGTCGGGCTTCTGCTTATGGTCCTTCATGTAGTTCGGGTAGAAGACCGGGTCTTCGTAGCCGGACCAATCGAAGACGCGCAGGTTCTGGGCCCAGGCAGGCGGCCCCGCCGTCACGACAGCCAGGGCGATCAGCGCCCCCATCCGCAGTTTGTTCATCATTGCAGTTCTCCCTGTTTGCTTCGTTTGCTTGGCTCTCAGGTCACGCGCGCGCCGTCCGGCGCGAAATGTCTCGGGAAGGCGACGCCCAGCCAGGCGCGCGCCGCGGCGTGGGCCCCGTCTCGGGTCAGCCCATCGCCCATCATCAGCCGGAACCACAGCCCCTCCAGCATCGAGCAGAGCGACAGCGCCAGCGAAGGCGCGTCGTAGCCGTATCCCGCTTCCTGTTTCAGCGCCTCGACGAGGCCCGAAAGGGCCTCCTGATAGACCTTGTCGCGCGCCCCGCAGAGCGCCTGATAGGTGGGGCGGGATTTGGCCTCGCCCCAGAAGGCGAACCAGGCGGCAAGCTTGCGGCGGGTGCAGACCCGCCGGTCGAAATCCGCGGCGACGAGGGCCTGCAGCCGCGCCGCCGCCGCTGGCCCGGCGCGGTCGTAGGCGCCCATCCAATGGGTGGCATATTCGTCGGCCATGAACTGCAGCGTCGCGATCAGCAGGTTGTCCTTGCTCTCGAAATGGAAATTCACGATCCCGCGCGAGAGGCCCGCCCGGTCGGCGATATCGGCCATGGTCGTATCGGCGTAGCCGCGGCGCGAGAGGCAGTCGATCGTGGCCTCGATCAGCTGCTGGCGGCGCATTTCGCGCGGCGCCTTGCGGGCACGCCCGCCGGGATCCGGGATCGCCGTCACGCCCGCCTCCCCCACCCCGCAGAGGGCGCGCATCCAGTCGGGGCCGACGCCACCATTCTCCTGTCTCCCGCCGCCCGATCGGCAGCTCCAAGTTGCGAAAACTCTACAAGATTATCCGGTCATTTCAATATACTTGTTGGATGCTCATTCAAAATATCTAGACAACACACTGCCAAACATGCAAATTTTTTGAAAATATACTTGGGATTTAAGATGAAACGACACGACGTGGTCCTGATCGGCGGTGGTCATAACGGCCTTGTCGCGGCCTGCTACCTGCAGCGCGCGGGGCTCGATGTCCTCGTGCTCGAGAAGAACGCCTGGGTCGGCGGCGCCGCGACCAGCCGCGACACCGGCACCGGGGTCACCTTCTCCAACTGCTCCTATGTCTGCTCGCTCTTCCGGCCCGAGATCATGCGCGATCTGGAGCTGCCGAGGCACGGCCTTCAGGTCATCGCCTACGAGGGCGGTGTGGTCTTCACCGAGGACGGCGACTACCTCGCCGCCTACCGCGACCACGACGCGCACCGGCGCGAAATCGCGCGCTTCTCGCCCCGCGACGCCGAGGCTTACGAGACCTACGCCCGCGACGTCACCCGCCAGTGCCGCTTCATCCAGCCTCTCCTGATGCGCACCGCGCCCGATCCGGTCAGCCTGAAGCCCCGCGATATCGGCGAGCTTCTCTGGCTCGCCCGCCGCTTCGGCAATTTCACGGCCGAGGAGATGGCGGCGACCGCCCGCTTCTGGACCATGTCCATCGCCGATTTCCTCGACGAGTATTTCGAAACAGAGGTGCTGAAGGCCTATCTCGCGATCTCCGGCATCATCGGCACGGCCCTCGGGCCGATGTCGCCGGGCACGGCCTATGTGCTGCTGCACCACTACATGGGCGAGGTCGACGGATCGGTCGGCGCCTGGGGCTATGCCCGCGGCGGCATGGGGGCGGTCACCCAGGCTCTCGCCTCCTCCTTCCGTGCCTCGGGCGGCACGATCCGCACCGACGCGGCGGTGGAGAAGGTGCTGACTCGGGGCGGCCGCGCCACCGGCGTCGTCCTCGACAGCGGCGAGGAGGTCGCGGCCCGCCGCGTCGTCTCCAACGCCGACGTGAAGCGGACCTTCCTGAAGCTCGTCGAGCCCGCCGACCTGCCAGAGCCGTTCCTCCACCGCGTCCGCCAGTTCAAGATGCGCGGCTCCTCCGGCAAGCTGAACATCGCGCTCGACGGGATGCCGGAGTTCCCCGCCCTGCCCGAGGGCTGCCGCTGCACCATGGGCGACATGCACTTCTCCGATTCCATCGAGCGGCTGGAGCGGGGATACGACGATTGGAAGGCCGGCCGCTGGTCCGCCGATCCGTTCCTGGACATGATGATCCCGACCCAGCTCGACCCGACCATGGCGCCCCCGGGGCAGCATTTCATGTCCTGCTTCGTGCAATACTGCCCGCCGAAGGTCGAGGGCCGCGACTGGACCGACGCCGACCGCGACGCCTTCGCGGAGACGGTGGTCAGCCAGATCGCCGATTATTCGCCGGGCTTCCGCGACCGCATCATCGGCATGGAGGTCCGCACGCCGCGGGAGCTGGAAGCCGAGGTCGGCCTGACCGAGGGAAACATCTTCCAGGGAGAGCTGACCTTCGACCAGCTCCTCTTCAACCGCCCGGTCCCGGGCTATGCACAGTATCGCAGCCCGATCCCGGGGCTTTACATCTGCGGCTCCTCCACCCATCCGGGCGGTGGCGTCATGGGCGCGCCGGGCCGCAACGCCGCGCGCGAGATCCTGCGCGACATGCGCCTGTCCCCCAAGGAAATGAGGCCCGCCCATGACGTCCTGTGACGCGATCGTCATCGGCGGCGGCCACAACGGCCTGACCACCGCAACCGTGCTGGCCAAGTCCGGCCGCAAGGTGATGCTCTTCGAGGCGGCCGAGGCGCTCTGCGCCTCGATGCAGACAGTGGAGATCGCGCCGGGCTACCGCACCAGCGCGCTGTCCCATCTGGTCAATCGCCTCGCGCCCGAGGTCATCCGCGCCACCGGCCTCGACACCGCCTGCCTGAACCGCACGCCGGCCCCGACCGTCACGTTGGGTGCGGGCGAGCCCGTGGTGCTGCGCGGCGGCTACGGCGAAACCCTCGATGGGGTCAGCGCGGAGGAGGCGCTGGCCTTCGCCGCCTTCCGCCAGAAGCTGATGGCGCAAGCCGCGATCCTCGGCCGCTTCCTGACCCGCCGCCCGCCACTGCCGGGCGAGATCACCCGCAAGGACCTTCTGCCGCTGACCACGACCGGCCTCGCCCTCCTGCGCGGCGGCCGGGGAGCCGCGCGGGAACTGATGCGGATGCTCCTGACCAATGTCGCCGATGCCGCCGACGAACACCTCTGCGACGACCGGCTGCGGGGCCTGATGGCCTTCGACGCGACGCTCGGCAGCCATATGGGGCCGCGCTCGCCCGGATCGCTCCTCGGCCTCTACTACCGCCTGACCGGCAGCGCGAACGGCATTCCCGGCGCCCAGATCGTGCCGCTGGGCGGGATGGGCGCGCTCGCCACGGCCTTCACCGCGGCGGCCGAGCGCGCGGGGGTCACGCTGCGCCCCGGCACTCCCGTCGCGCGGATCGAGGCTGTGCAGGGCCGCGCCACCGGCGTGACGCTGGCCGACGGCACACTGGTGCAGGCGCCGGTCGTCGTCTCGGCCGTCCACCCGGCCACGACCTTCCTGCAACTGGTCGACCGGGCCGAGATCGGCACCGGTCTCACCCGCGCCTTCCGCCGCCACCGCAGCCGCGGCAATGTCGCCAAGCTGCATCTCGCGCTGAGCAGGGTGCCGGGCTTCACCGGCGTCGCCGAGGCCGATCACGCCGGCCGCATCGTCCTCGCCCGCTCGACCGACCATGTGGAGACCGCCTTCAACCCTGCGAAATACGCCGAATTCTCCCCCGACCCGGCGATGGAGGTCGTCCTGCCCTCCCTCGGCCAGCCAGAAATGGCAGCGGAAGGCTGCACGCTCTCCGCGCTGGTCCAGTTCGCCCCCTATGCCCTGCGCGGAGGCTGGGCGGCGGGCAAGGCGAAGCTCCTTGAAACCATCCTCGCCCGGCTGGAGGCGCATGCCCCCGGCCTGCGCGAAACCATCGTCTTCGCCGACCTCCTGCCGCCGCCCGAGATCGAGGCGCGCTTCGCACTCCCCGGCGGCCACTGGCACCATGGAGAGATGACGGCGGACCAGCTTCTATTCAACCGCCCCGTCCATGCCGCGGCAGGCTACCGGACACCGCTCGACGGGCTCTGGCTCGCCAGCGCAGGCAGCCACCCGGGCGGCGGCATCTCCGGCCTGCCCGGCCTCAACGCCGCCCGCGAGATCCTGGAGGCCCGGCCATGATCGCCCCTCGCCGCCACCCCGCACAGGACCATTTCCGCCAGCCGCTGACGGAAACTCCGTTCCATCCCCGCCTCGCCGCGCTCTGCGAGACCGAGAGCTGGTACAACTGGGCCGGCCAGAAGGCGCTGCACTCGGTCTATGACGAGGAACTGGAGTATTTCGCGATCCGCTCGACCGCCGCGGTTTTCGACATCTCCCCGATGATCAAGTACCGCATCCGTGGCCCGGGCGCCGAGGCGATGCTGAACCGCCTGACGCTGCGCGACGTGCGCAAGCTCGCCCCCGGCCGGGTCCAGTACACCGCCTGGTGCGACGACGCGGGCGAGGTGCTGGACGACGGCACGCTCTTCCGCCCCGGGCCGCAGGAGTTCCGCCTGTGCAGCCAGGGCCGCCACCTGCCCTGGATCCTCGACACCGCCGAGGGCTTCGACTGCACGGTGGAGGACGAGAGCACGGCCATCGCCGGCCTCGCCCTGCAGGGCCCGGCGAGCTTCGCGGTGCTGCAGGCAGCGGGCTTTTCCGGCCTCGAGACGCTGAAAACCTTCAATATCCGCGACCTTCCGCATGAAGGCGGGCAGGTCACGATCTCCCGCACCGGCTTCACCGGTGATCTCGGCTACGAGCTCTTCTGCCCAGCCGAGGCCGCGCTCTCGCTCTGGGACAGGCTCTGGTCCGCCGGCGCGCCACTGGGGCTGAAGCCCATCGGCTACAACGCCCTCGACCGCGCGCGGATCGAGGCGGGATTCATCGTCCCCGGCACCGATTTCATCGCGACGGACCTCGCGCTGCGCGCCGATCGCGCACGCCTGCCGGACGAGATCGGGCTCGACTGGCTGGTCGATCCGGCCAAGACCCAGTTCAACGGCCGCCGCGCGATCATGGCAGCGCGTGCGAAGGGCGGGCCGCGCCATGTCCTCGTCGGGCTGGAGGTAGAGGACAACACCCCCGCCGTGGGCGCGATCCTCTACCACCACAAGAAGCGCGAGGCCGGTGTCGTCAGCTCCGCGATCTGGTCGCCGATGTTGAAGCGCAACATCGCCATCGCCTCGCTCGACGCGCCCTATGGCAGCCGGATCACCGAAGATCTCTGGGTCGAGATCTATGCCCTGCGCGAATTGCGCTACCACAAGCTGATGAAACGCGCCCGCATCGTGCCCCGGCCCTTCCTGAAGCTCCGCCGCCGCACGGTGACGCCGCCCGGCCTCGTCTAATGGACGACTGGGCGACCCTCGCCTCCCCCTCCGCGCGCGACTGGGCCGGGCGCGCCCGCTACGCGGCCGCCATGTCGCTCTACCAGCGGGGTGAGATCCCGGCCGAGGTGCTGGAGGTCTACCGCATCTGCAGCCGGCTGGACGGCGAGGACGCGCTTACCCTCCTCGCCCTGCGCGGCATCGGCGCCGAGGTGATCGCCCGCATCCGCCGCATCCGAACGGAGGGCGGCGTCCTCTAGGCGACCAGCGCCACTGCCCCGATCGGCGCAGTGCATGTGGCGCTGCGGGCGATCGGGACGAATTACGTCACCGACCATTTCGGCAGGTTCCTTCCGCCCGCGCCCTCCGACGACGCGCGGATGGACGAAATCCTGCGCCTGATCGACCGCGGCAACGCCCGGTTCAAGCTCGCCGGCACCGACTGGGCCAGCGGGGCAGAGCAGCACCGCATTCTCGTCGACAATCCGGCAGAGCTTTACGGGTTCTGATCCCTGAGGGTCTGGCAGACCCGGAGGGGCCGGTCAGTCCACGTCGATATGGCTGTTGCCCTGCCGCCATTCAGCCTCGAACCCGGTCAGCAAGCGCTTGAGAAGCCCGTCCAGCTCCTCTGCCGGCGCCATCGCCACCGCCGTCGACAGCGTCACGTAATCGCCGAAGACGGAATTTCCGTGCGGGAATGCGCGGGCGGCCATGTCCTCGCGCGCGAAGCTGCAGGTCCTCTGCAGCGGAACCGTTCCCGAGGGGCGCGGCCCGACCACAATGAAGGTCGACCGGTCAAGCGCGGTCAGGATCGACGACAGCGGCGCCGGCGTCGCGGCCAGAACGCTGGCCACCGTGCGCATCAGCCGATCCGCCTCCTCGCGCCCGTGCTCGGTCTCGTAGGCCGCGAAGGCGTCGATCCGGATCAGCGCCAGGCAGGCGGAATCGCCGTGCTGGGCGCAGCTCCGCAGCGTCAGGTCGATCACCGCCGCGGAGGCGAGCATCGTATTCGGATCGACCAGCGCCTTGTCGAGCACGCCCCGCTGCAGGTCCCGGCTCTGTCGCTCCAGTTGCTCCTCTCGCGCGCGCCGCCGCTCCTGCTCGCGCTTCAGCCGCAGAAGCGAGCGGACCCGGGCAAGAAGCGATATCTGGTCGACGGGCTTGCGCACGAAGTCGTTCGCCCCGGCCATGAAGGCCTGGTTCAGAAGCTCCACGTTTTCGATCGCCGAAAGCATCAGGATCGGAAGGTCGCGGTAGCTCGGGTGCAGCCGGATCCGGGCGCAGGTCTCGATCCCGTCGATCTCGGGCAACACGATATCGCAGATCACCAGGTCGAAGGCCGGCGGAGGGGCCTCAGGGGCGGGCTCGATCCCGAGGATTGCGTAAGCCTCCTGGGCGCTGCGGGCGAAGTCCACGTCGGTAAAGCCGCCGTCCTCCAGGAAGGCCGCGGTGATATCGGCGGAATCCTCGAAATCGTCGATGATCAGGATCTTGGCGGTGGCACTCATGGGCGCGCCTCCAGGTCTGATTGGTACACCCGCCAGTCCGGGCCGTCATAGATCAGCCGATAACCCGGGGCCCCGGCGGTGAAAAGCCTCGGGAAGGCGCGGCCGAGCCCGTCTGCGCCTCTCACGGATTGCGCGCTGCGGACCACCAGCACCCGCGCCGTCAGCCGGTGCGTCTGCGCGGCCAGCTGGAAGGCCTCCGCATGCTGCCCGACGATGCCCGCGGCGCTGCCGCGCTCTGCCACCGCCGCAGGCGCGTCGGCGGCGGAAAAGAGGATGTCGTGCTTGCCGCGCAGCGCCCGGCCCAGTGCCGCCATCTCCGGCGCGGGCGCGGCGACCTTATGGCCCTGCGCCGCCGCCCGCCAGCGAAGCGTCGCCGCGCTGCGGTCGGCGAAGACGATGGCGGCGCCGGCCACGAGGGTGAAGAGAAGCGCCGGCATGACCACCGGCTGCAACCGGCGAAAGCTCGCGACGACCGCCGCCGAGGCGGCCGCCAGCCCGCAGCCCAGGCTTGCCGCCAGGGCCGGCCCGGGCAGCGTGCCCGTGGCCCAACCGAGGCCAATCACCGCCACCGGCATCCCGAGAGCCGCCACCGCGCCGCTTTGCAGCCCGGCCAGCCGCCTGGCCCGCAGCACGGCCCAGATCGACAGCGGGCTCATCAGCACCACGCCGACAAGCGCGAGCCCCGCCTGCCGAAGCCCCGCGGGCGCGGCCGGTGGCCAGCCCTGCGGCGCGACCAGGAAATGCAGCGGATCGCCGGTGAAGATCCAGTTCACGAACAGGAACCCCAGGCCGGAGAACAGCAGCGGAAAGAGGATCACCAGGTAGGAGCCGCTCACCGATTGCACCAGCAGGTCCGGCAGCACGATCAGCGCCAGAAACGGCAGGGCCGCCAGCACGATCACCAGCCCGAAGGGCCCCGACGCGCCCAGCAGCACCAGCGCGGCCGCGACCAGGATGATGTCGTTGACCCGCGACTTCAGCCGCATGTTGAACATGCCGTAGGCGAGCATCCAGACGCCCCATGCCAGCAGCATCGGCTCCACCCCGCCGGCCAGCGCGCGCAGGAACAGCGGGTTCAGCGCCAAGAGCAGCACCGCCAGAAGCCGCGCGCCCCGCCCCAGCCCGGCGTCGCGAAGGGTCGCGTGCCAGGCAAGCACCAGCGTCGCCGCCAGAAGCGCCACCGGAAACCACGGCGCCGCGGCCCCCAGCATGGGCGCAAGCCCCGCCGCCCCTGCCATCACCAGGATCGGCGCCGGTGGATAGGCCGTCACCACCTCCCTGAGCGGCGTCTGACCGCCCGCGGCCAGCAGCGCCCGCCCCCAGAGATCGAGCGCCTCCGTCGAGCGGAAGCCCTGCGCGCCGAGCCAGAGCAGCAGCGCCATGAACCCGGCCAGCGCGACAAGGAACAGCGCCAGCACGCCCCCCCGCGCGGCGCTCTGCAGCGGCCCGCTCATCGCGCCGCCACCCGCGCCGGCTGCAGCGCCTTGGCGACTTCGGATGCCGTATGCTTGGACAGCCCGTGCGTGGTCTTCTCCCAGTAGAACGGCCTGGTCAGAAGCTGCCAAGCCCCCTTCCAGGCTGCCACCGACATCAGCGCCCAGTACCACGGCACAGTCACGCTATAGGGCACCAGCTCCAGCCATTTCCGCCTAAACGGCGCCAGCATCATCAGGAAGATCAGGACGCCGTTGCCGATCAGCAGATTGAACAGCGCCATGTAAAGAATGGCCGGCGGGAAGATCTGGTCGAACGCCGTTGTCCCGGTCACGGCCCAGAATGCAAAAAGCGCCCAGAAGACCGGGTTCAAGAGGCCCGAGAGCATGGTGCCCCCGATGAAGAAGACGAAACCCAGCACCCCCAGCGGCCCGATGGTCCGCACCAGGTGAATCGGCCGCCGGGTATGGACGAGAAAGGTCTGCATATAGCCCTTGATCCAGCGCGAACGCTGCCGGATCCAGTTTCCCTGCGAGACGTTGGCCTCCTCGTAGGTGGTCGAGTCGACCAGGCGCACGCCATAGCCCTTCTGCGTCATCCGGATGCCCAGGTCGGCATCCTCGGTCACGTTGAACGGGTCCCAGGCGCGCAGTTCGCGCAGCACGTCCATCTTGAAATGGTTCGAGGTGCCGCCCAGCGGGATCGGGATCCCCAGACGTTCCAGCCCCGGCAGCATCAGGTCGAACCACAGCGAATAGTCCAGCGTGAACAGCCGGGTCAGCCAGTTCTCGTTGCGGTTATAGTAGTTCAGCCGGCATTGGATGCAGCCGATGTTGTCCGGCGCCTCGCGAAAGGCGGCGACGACCTTCTTCAGCTGGTCGGGCTCTGGCTTGTCCTCGGCATCGTAGATGACAAGGTACTCGCCCCGCGCGAAGCGCAGCGCGTAGTTGCAGGCCTTGGGCTTGGTCTGGGGCTGCGAGGGTGGAACACGGATGATCTCGAAGATCCCCTCCAGCCCGAGCGCCACGGCCGCGTCGATGGTCTCGGTGTCGCCCTCCTCCAGCACGATCTTGATGTCGAGCCGCGCCGTCGGGTAATCGAGCTTCCTGAGCGCCGAGACCAGGATCGGCAGCACGTCGGGTTCCCGGAACATCGGAACCAGCACCGTGTAGATCGGCAGATCCTCGTCCCGCATCCCGCGAACCGCCGCCTTCACCTCGCGCGCACGCTGCTGCGCCGCCTGCCCGCCGGCCCAGATAAGCACCGCCTTGAACAGGAAATTTCCGAGGTAGAAGACCGACATCACCGCGTTGATCGCAATCAGCGTGACGATCGGCGCGAAGGCAAGCCCCAGCGCCAGCGCCGTCACCAGCGCCCAGCCCACCACCAGTTGCCCGACGGTGAAGACGGTCTGTGCCGACATCTCCGGGTCGTGCTCGGCCAGGTCGAACACGGCCCGGCGCGAATAATCGGCGGAAAAGACGTTCTGCAGCGCCCAGAGGATGTCGAACTTGCTGGTGACCACCAGCGAGACATCGGCCCCCCAGCGCTGGCGGATGAAGAACATCACCTCCGGCCCCGGGCGGGCCGTGGCGATCACCAGCCGCCCGTTCTCCTTGCGCCAGGGCATGGTCAGTTCGCGGCTGTAATCGGCGACCTCGTCCTCGCGCAGGAACTCCGGGTTCGGCGCCTCCTTCAGCAGGCTCACGTAGCGGGTGCCGAAGCGCTCTGCGAGTGACAGGTAATAGCTCGCCGGATCGATCCAGCTGCGGGCCAGCAGCACGTCCGTCAGGCTCGCCCCCCAGCTCTCGGCCAGCTGCGTCGCCTCGTCCAGCTGCGGCAGCGTGATCAGCCCCTGCTCGATCAGATGGTCGCCCGTCCAGCTGTCCCCGGCGGTCAGCTCGCGCATCGGCTCACCCGCGCCCGCGCCGGGCACGCAGGATGCCCCGCAGAAGAAAGACGAAGCCGAGGCTCAGGATGAGCCAGCCCGCCGCGATCAGCCACAGCCGGTAACGGATGATCCGGTCCAGCAGCGTCAGCCGCTGAGGATAGCTGATTTCGAACAGCGAAGCCCGGTCGCTGGAAAACGCGAGCTCCGGCTTGCCACCGTTCAGCACCGCTACATTGGCCTGCCCCGGAAGTTCCGGTTCCGCGCCCGGCGCGCCCTTGCCGAACTGCGCCCCCGGCCGGATCCAAAGGACCGCCCGCCCGCCGGGGCGCACCAGCTGCACCACCGTGCGCGCCCTGAGCGCTCCGTCGCCCAGCAGAAGCGTGCCCCGGTCCGTCTTCAGCCGTACCTCGCCCTTGTCGAAGCGCAGGGCGGGATCGCTGCCCGGCGGCGGCGCGTCCGAGACCCAGACATAGGCCCCCTTATCGGGCGCCGAGGCGCCTTCGGACAGCCGCAGCGGCGTTTCGGTCCCGACCAGCCCGGCCAGCACCCGCGCGATACCGGTCAGTGCCGCGGGCCCGGTCTCCCCGGTCACCACCGTCACGCCCGTCCGGTATAGCGGCGCGAGCCCGGCGAAGGTCCGGACCGGCCCAGCCGGGGCAAGGCGGAAGGCGCTCGACGGCAGAAGCTGCGCCGGATAGGCCTGCGGCTTCAGCTTGCAGGCCCCGCCCGCGACATGGCGCGTCACCGTAACCGCCAGCGTGTTCTGCAGCGTTTGCAGCCCCTCGGGCACGTCGAGGCGGAGACGCGTCGGCCCGTCCCTGCGCGCCACGGCGCTGCCGAGCAGCAGCCCGTTCAGCGTCACGCTTACGACAGGCGGGCTCGGCTCGCCATCGGCCGCCACCGCCACGTCGACATCCGCCCCGGCAAGCCGCGTCCCCGCCGGCAGGCGCGCCGCGGGCAGTGCAGCGTTCCAGGTCGCCCGCCGCAGGACCTCGCGCAGGCCGGTGTCGGCGCCGAGCGCGGCAAAGCTCACCCGGTCCGGCAGCGCACCCTTGGCCCACTCTGCCACATCGCCCAGATGTCCTGCCGTCGCCAGCGCCCGCCACTGACCCGACAGCAGCCGTATCGCCGCGACCGGATCCTTGCCCCCGACCGCGATCGCCGGGCGCCCGCCCTCACGCACGGCCTGCAGCGCAGGCGCGCTCTCCGGCGCGAAGCGGATCGCCGCGCGGCGCCAGTCGCCGCTGGCATCGGCGGGTGCGGCCGTAGCCGCCAGCCGTGCGTCGGGATCCATCGCCATCATCAGAACCGCTGCCGCCAGCTGCCCGGTCGAGGGCGCTTGGGGCAGCAGCAGGTCATTGGCCCGTGGCATCGCCGCCGCGACCGCGGCCACGGTGTCGAGCTTCGCGGGATCGAGCTCCTCGACCAGCCCGCCCTCCGGCGCGAAGGTCAGATAGGACCCCGGCGCCCCGTCGTCGCTGCAGCCCGCTTGGGTCTGGTTCGCGCCATAGACGATCCGGACATGGACGAAGCCGTCCCGGACAGCCGTCAGCGGCACCGGCAGGGCGATCATCGTGCCGCTCGCCATCTGCTGCGGCAGCACGCCAGTGGCAAGGGGCTGGCCATCCACCTCCACCCGGAACTCCCGCCGCGCGGGATCGGAGGACGCCGCGCTATAGGGCAGCTCCAGCCGCAGCGCGGTGACGGCACCGGGCACGGGAACCGGAAAATAGAGGTCCGCCTGCCCCGAAAGCCCTGTCAGCGACAGGCCCCCCGCATAGCCGAGCGCCGCCAGGGAATAGTTGCGGGTCAGGATGGAAGCGGGTGCAGGGGCCGCTGAGGGTACCGCGGATGCCGTGGTCACAGCTCCGCCGGCCTGCGCATCGGCAGCTGCCGCCGGCCCCACCGCGACGAAAACGGCGGCCGCGGCGAATGCCACGGCCATCCTGCTGCCCCACCTCAACACATTCAGTCTGCTTGTTGTGCAACCGATTGTCGAAGAGCCTGCACGGAAGCGGCGATCATATCAAGCCGCTCGGCTCTGCGGGGCTCATCTTCCAGCCGGACGAGGCCGACGCGCCGCTCGGCATCCCGGGCAGCCGCGCCCAGCGCGGAATACCCCAATGTCGGTGCGGTACCGGCAAGGTCGTGCAGGTCGCGCTCCAGCTTGCTGAAGGCCTCCTCCGGGCTCCGCGCCGAAAGCGAACCCGCGTCGACCTCGAGTTGATCGAGTCGCTCCGGCAGCCGCACCGCGAAGCGGTTGGCCACCCGTTGTAGCGCCTGAGATAAGGTCGGCTGACTCATCTTCTGCCCCCGTTCATATTCCATCCGGATATCTGGCAGGCGACTTTGACGAAACGAGGGCGGAAACCCGTCAAAACCTCGGGAAGGATTCGGAAAGTACCGGGGTCGCCCCCGGTCCGCGACGTTCCCGCTGCACCGCCTGGGGCCTGACCTGCGCAGCACCCGGCGCCCGGCCCGGCGAAATGGGGCAATTTACCGACTGTTAACGTTCTGAACGTCAACTGGAGGGGGGAAGTGATTCGCCTCAGGCGTGACCGGCATCGTTTTCGGTTCGCGCGGTAATGTTTTGGAAACCCGCGCATTGGCGTGCAACCCGAAATCTTGCGCGCGCCCGGCAAATCCTAAATCTCGACAACGCGATTCAACTTTAACGAGCATTCTTCGTTTTGAAGCCGGCCGCGCAGGCATCGGAGCGCGCACGCTTCACGGCGACGGGAAACGGTCGCCCCGGGGCGTCGCTCGCCACCCCCGCCTCTCGGCAAGCGCGGACCCGCCTGTCATGTTCAGGAATTTATTAACAAAGAATTAATGGCTTAGGATGCCTCCCGACCTCCACGCCGCGCTGCACGTCGCCTGCGGGGCACGCGCCGCCGCCCGGCTCGGCCGGGCCGATCCGGGGCCAGCTCCCGCGCCGAAGAGAAAACATCCTTTGGTTGTACCCACTTAACCGGCGGAACGGAGACCCGAATTCTCCGCCCTCCGCGCCCCGACGCGCGGCTCGACAAGGCGGAACCCGTTCCAAAATGTGGCCGTTATGCGGCACAAAATGTCATATTCGAGACGGCTTCGCGCCAAATTGGGCAATCCTTTGTCCTTCAGTCTCTTTCCGGCCCGGGGCTGGGAGGCGCCGGAGGGCCGCCAGGACCACGTTTTTTCGACCTCCAGCAAGCTGCGCAAGAAGTCGATTCTCACCGCACTGGCCATGGTGTGCTTCATCTGCCTGGCCTCGGCTCTCAGCTTCACCCTGCCGGGCCTGCTCAATGGCGGCGCCATCTCCGGCTCCATCGCCCGTTCCAGCGCGATGGCGGAACCGATCGGCGCCGAGGCTCAGGCCACCACGGGCTCCACCACGCGCTACCGCCTCACCGGCAAGCTCGGCGCAGCGCCGGCGGCCAAGGGGGTCACCCCTCAGGACATCGGCGCCTGCGGCACGGCGCGCCCGGCAAACCGCAACCGCATCGGCCTGCCCAAGGCCCCGACCGTCTACGGCCTCCTGCCCTATGACGAGGACTGGAACTACCTCTCGCTCGCCAGCGCCTGCGGCGGCCTGAACGTGCTGATGCCGGAATGGTTCCGCCTCAGCCCGAAGGGGCTCGAATCCCTCGGCACTTCCACCGACCCGGAGGACCCCAAGCAGCAGGTCCTGGCCGAGGTCGCCCGGATCCACGACAACGTTCGCATCGTGCCGGTCATCACCGTCGCCAATGCGCCCGCC
This sequence comes from Solirhodobacter olei, assembly GCF_004010155.1. Classification (GTDB taxonomy): domain Bacteria; phylum Pseudomonadota; class Alphaproteobacteria; order Rhodobacterales; family Rhodobacteraceae; genus Solirhodobacter; species Solirhodobacter olei. The sequence goes on from NZ_RRYH01000009.1 coordinate 80,332, forward strand.
TCGGACGACGCGCGCATCCTGGCCAACGGCCTTCCGGGGCCGAAGGCCATCGCAGCCCTCGCCACCCTGGCCGAGTCCGAGCATTACGACGGCTACGGCATCGACCTGTCCGGCCTCAGCGCCCAGAATGCCAACCTGCTGGCGCCGTTCCTGACACAGCTCCACGCCGCGCTGAAGGCCAAGGGCGTCGGGCTCGACCTGATCGCCCAGGCTGCGACGCTCGCCGATCTCGACCCGGCGCTGACCGCGGCGGCCGACAAGGTGGTGGTCAAGCTCTACCAGGCCCGCGACGGCGGCGCGACGCCCGCCCCGCTGGCCTCCGCCGCCGAGATGAAGGCGCAGATCGCCCGGGCCAAGGCCCGCATCGGCGCCGGCCGGCTGGTTCTCGCCTTCGGCGCGGGCGGCAGCGACTGGAAAGCCGGCAGCGACGCCCCTGCACCGGTGTCCTTCCAGCGCGCCATGACCCTGGCCCACCGCTTCAACGGGACCATCGGCTTCGACCGCGCCTCGATGAACCCCTATGTCACCTACACCGACGACAAGGGCGCCCCGCACAAGATCTGGATGCTCGACGCCGTGACCACCTACAATGGCATCGTCGAGGCCGCGCGGCAGGGAATCTCCGATGTCGCGGTCTGGAACATCGGCCAGGAAGACCCCAGCATCTGGCGGCTGCTGAACGCCCGCCTGCCCCAGGGCCAGGACTGGCTGAGCCAGCTGACCGGAATCAACCTGGGCCATCTCGCCGTCTATTACGGCAAGGGCGTCTTCCTTCACATCAGGAGCGAGCCGCGCGAAGGCCGCCGCCAGATCTCGCATGACGAGCAAAGCGGCCTGCTTTACGAACGCTACGCCAAGACGCCGCTGCCCTACCTGGTGCGCCGCTGGGGACAGACCAAGCCGAAGACCATCGCGCTGACCTTCGACGATGGCCCCTCCGCGGCCTACACGCCCGGCGTGCTCAAGGCGCTGCGCGAGAACCACGTCCACGCCACCTTCTTCGAGATCGGCAAGCACCAGCTCCTTTACCCCGGCATCGTCCGCGAGGTGCTGCGCGACGGCAACGAGATCGGATCCCACACCTTCTTCCACCCGCACATGGGGCTGATCTCCGACTACCGCGTCCGCACCGAGCTTGACGTCCAGCAACGCCTGATGGCCACCGAGACCGGCCGCCACCTTGTGCTCTTCCGCGCGCCCTATTTCCGCGGCCTTGGGCCGCTGGAACCCGCCCGCCTGCACAAGCTCGCGCTGATCGACTCGCTGGGCTTCATCATCACGTCGAGCCAGATCGTCTCGCCCGACTGGGAGGTGAAGAACGCCCAGGACCTCGCCAACTACGTCATCTCTCAGGTCGAGGCCGGCGACGGCAGCATCATCCAGATGCATGACGCCGGCGGCAACCGCTCCGCCACCGTGGCCGCGCTGCCGATCATCATCCAGACGCTGAAGGCCCGCGGCTACAGCTTCGGCACCGTTTCCGACGCGATCGGCGCCACCCGCGCCGAGATGATGCCGCAGAGCGACGGCTGGTTCGCCGACATCGTCGCGTTCTTCCTGGTCCGCAACATTGCCGACTACCTGACGATCTTCCTCGCCGCCGGCATCGGCTTCGGCGTCGTCCGGATCCTTGCCATCGGGGTGATCTCGACGCTGCGCAAGCCGCACCAGCCGACCGATCCGGACTTCCTGCCCGGCGTCACGGTGCTGATCCCCGCCTTCAACGAGGCCAAGGTCATCACCCGCACCGTGCAGGCCGCGCTCGACAGCGACTACCCGGATTTCGAGGTGCTCGTCATCGACGACGGCTCCTCCGACGAGACCGCGACGCTGGTGGAGGACACCTTCGCCGATGATCCGCGCGTCCGCGTGCTGCGCCAGCGCAACGGCGGCAAGTGGAAGGCGCTGAACGCCGGCATCCGCGCCGCCAGCAACGGCTATGTCGTCTGCATCGACGCCGACACCAGCATCGACAAGGGCGCGATCCGCCGGATGATGCCGCATTTCTCCGACCTCAGCGTCGGCGGCGTCGCAGGGAATGTGAAAGTCGGCAACCGCGTCAACGCGATCACCCGGCTGCAGGCGCTGGAATACGCGATCTCGCAAAGCGTCGACCGCCGTGCCTTCGAATATCTGAACGCCATCACCGTCGTGCCCGGGGCGCTCGGCGCCTGGCGGATCCGCGCGCTCGACGTCGCCGGTCATTACTGCGACCACACGCTCGCAGAGGATGCAGACCTCACTCTCACCGTCGCCCGCGCCGGCTACCGCATCGTCTTCGAGGAACATGCGATCTCCTATACCGAGGCCCCCGACCGGGTGAGCCAGGTGATGCGCCAGCGCCTGCGCTGGAGCTTCGGGATGATGCAGGCCGGCTGGAAACATCGCGGCGCCTTCCGCCAGGGCCATCCGCTGGGGCTGATCGCCCTGCCCGATCTCGCCATCTTCGGGGTCTTCGTGAACCTGATCGCCCCGCTGGTCGACGCGATGCTGCTCGTGAACATCCTCACGCTGGCCTACACGGCGCTGAATGGCGGCTCGATCCTGCCCGATCACGCCGACGAGATGATCATCCTCAGCTACCTGCTGCTGCCGCTGCTCGACCTGACGGCCGCCATCTTCGCCTTCTGGCTTGACGGAACCGAGGACCGCCGCCTTCTGTGGTATTTCCCTCTGCAGAAAATCTATTACCGCCAGATCCTCTATATCTCGGTGCTTCGGGCGGCCTGGCGCGCAGTGACGGGAAGGCTCGCGCTTTGGACGAAGATGGATAGAACTGCGACCGCGCTGAGTCCGCAAACCTACCAGACCGTAAGGATCAAGAATACCGAAGCCTGACCTGGCGGCCACTGAACAAGCAATTAAAGAAGCCGATCCAATTCAAACTATATAGATCGGCACAAGGGAACGAAAAGCGAAACATATATTCGCGTTTCCGAATCGGATCCCCTCGGGGATCCGCAGCAAACGAGGGAGACAAGGCCATGAACGACAACAAGAAAAGCGGGCCGCGCCGAATCACTTCGACCGGAAACTTCGGCAGGGCTCGAAACAGGTCCAGAACTCGCGTCGCAATTCAGGATCGCCTGCGCGACCCCGGCCCGTTTACCGGCTACATCTCTGAATCCGGCCGGTATTCATTTCGCCCTGTGGGCATATTGGGATATCTCGACCACAAAAGCCTCGACGCGGAAACAATAACGAACACGTGATATATATCACTGGGAACTCATCGTATAAACTGAGAAAAATCCAGCTACCTGGACGGGAATGGGAGATCTGGGGTGAACATTATAATTCTTGGTGGCGACGGCTATTTGGGTTGGCCTCTGTCTCTGCGCCTCGCGCAAGGCGGCCATCGCGTTCTGATCATCGACAACCTGCTGCGCCGCAAGCTGGTGGCAAGCTGCGGGGCGACTCTTCTCGACCTGCCAACACCGCAGGAACGCATTGATTTTGCCAACAAAAGGCTTGGCTGCGACATCAGCTTCCTGGAAGCCGACGCCAGCGAGGCGGACCTCGGCGCGGTCTTCTCCAGCTTCAAGCCGGACCTGATCTACAATCTCGCGCAACAGCCCTCGGCGCCCTATTCCATGAGCAGCCGCATGGCGGCGCTGCAGACGATCCGGAATAACGAGCTGTCGAACATGAATATCATCTGGTCCGTTCGGGATTACGACCCGCGGATCCCCGTTGTAAAAATGGCGTCCTTCGGCGCTTATGCGAATTGCGGAATAGATATCGAATGCGGGTATTTCAAACCCGAGATCAACAAGAAGAAAGTCTCGCAACCGATTCTCTTCCCGATGTCCGCCGACGACATCTATCACACGACGAAAATCAATGACGTCCAGATGAACTCCATGGCTTGCCGGGAATGGGGGATGAATATCGTAGAGGTCATGCAATCCACGATATTCGGTGTCTGTGAAGAAGGTCTGTCCGGCGAGAATGCGCTTTATACCCGTTACGACTACGACGCGATGTTCGGCACCGTCCTCAACCGCTTTATTCTACAGGCGGTCAGCGGATTGCCGATCAGCGTTTATGGCACCGGACATCAAAGAACCGGGCTGATGTCGCTCGGCGCGGCGGTGCGGTCTCTTTCGTCCCTGACCACCTCGCCTTCCCCGAGCGGACACCGCTTCATCAATCACGTGACCATATCTGACATGTCGGTTCTTGAAATTGCCCAATCGGTTCAGGCCAGCGCCCGGAAAATGGGGATCCAGGCTGAAATCACCGTCGGCAGCGAGAATCCGCGGGCAGAGAACGTGCAAAGAAAGCAGACCTACGGCGTGCAAAGCAGCATCGCGCGCAAGGAAAGCATCGAGGCCTTCTTCCCCGAAATCGCCACTCATATCCTGAAACGTTCGGCCTTCATCGACCCGAACATGCTGGTCCCGAATGTCTCCTGGGGCACGCCGCAAACGGCAAAGCCGGTGGAACCCGCGCGGCCGGTCCGCCCGCATCGGCCCGCGGCCGGGTTCGAGGGGCTCCAGGTCGTCGGCGGCCTCGCCTGAGGCGCACACCAGCCCTGGTCGGCGCCCCTATCCGGGCGCCTGCCAGGCGAGCATGTAGGCGATGGCCGACAGGATCACGCCATTGGTGTTGAGGTCCGAATAGCCCTCGCTCGGCGCACCACTCTTGGCGCGGATGGAGGAGGCGAAGCCCAGGTCCTTGATCCGCGCCTGCGCGCGCACGTATTCGACCAGCGCATGCGAATAGGCATGGCTGTGGGTGGCCCTCCAGAGATAGGCCGCCTTGCTGCTGATATAGGTCGGGACCGCCTGATCCCGCCCTTTCCGGTTCAGGATCGCGTCCAGCCCCGATTGCAGGCTCCACCGCTTGCTTTCGGCGCCGACATCCAGCCCCTCGTAAACGAACCAGGGATCATGGCTGATCGAGGATTCGCTCGGGCAGACATAAACCCCGGCCTCGCGATGGGTCCGAAGCTGTTCGGAGAACAGCATCCGGGCGAGGTAGGTAGCCGGCTGCGAATAGGGCATCTCCATGATCTCGTAAAGCAGCGGCTCCGGCCCCAGCGGCCCGATCTTCGCCGTGGCGTAAAGCAGCCGCATTTCCCAATCGGCATCGCTCTCGTCGCCCCGCCGCGGCAGCGGAGATGTGGAATTTATCCCGAACTGCTCGAATGCCCGCACCGCGAAATGCGCGCCCTGCGACAGGTTGAATTCGCTCTGACGGCCGTCGACAACCTCGGTAAGCCGGCCGTCCACGACCGTATCCGCCAGTTGCCAGCCGTCGAGCTTCTTGGCGATCACCGGCGCCAGCTCCGGCTCCTCGCGCAGAAGCGCCAGTGCCGAAAGGAGCCGCCCCACGTCGGAGGTGTTGAAATCCGCCCTCAGGGTGCGGCCGCTTCGCACGCTGACCAGGCTGCTTGGCAGATGCAGCCCGGTGATGCGGCGCCGCGGCAGATGCTCTATGACGGCGGTGCAGCGGCTGACGAACTCCGCCTTCGGGATCAGGCCCAGGAAATAGGCGCCGCGGATGCCGACAAGCTGGTTGCCGATGTCCCACATCGCCACTTCGGCGTTCACTGTCATGTCGCCACCGCCGACCTGAACCGCGGCCATGCAAAGCCCGGTGCGCCGGTCGGTGAACCGCTCGATATAGCGCCAGGCCGCCCGCGCATCCTCCATCAGCGCGTCCTGGTCGAGCGGCACGCCCGACTGCTCGGCGCTGCCCTGCGCCCCGGCGGCGACGGCAGAGCGGACAGCGATCACCGGATCCGCCGGAACCACCTGATCTATATAGGCTTTCAGCGAGACGGGCCGAACCTGCCCGCCGGCACTGACCTGCACGATCGCGCGCTTCAGCAGGTCCCGGTCCGCAGGCGCCCGCAGGGCCTCCGCCTCGATCACCAGCACCGTGTCGGCCCCCTCCCGTCCGATGGCGGCAAGCGACGCCAAGTCCGCCACGGCCGAAAGCCGGCGAACCCTTCCCAGCTCCAGCCGTCCGCGCGCGTCGATCCCCGGCACGCCGTCGCCCTGCAGCAGCAGGTCCACCGGCAGGACCGCCCCTGCGACCGCCTGGGGCAGCGCAAGCTTCCCCTCGGCCCCGGTCGCCCCTTCCAGAAGCCCGGCCGGGATCCCGGCGGCGGCCAGCTCGGCCACGAAACCCTCGGCGAAGGGGCGATCCTTCGGCACGCGCGCAACCAGCGCCACGGCCAGCATCGCCTCCCGCCGCTTGCTCAGCCCGCCGGACAGGGCGCTTGCCGGGGTGAAGGTGATATCCGCACCGGCTTTGGCGGTATCCGTCTGCTGCAGTTCCAGCCCCAGCCAGGGGTCATGGCCCGGCTGGCCGCTCATGTCGATCTCGATGATCTGTGGCGCCGTGCGGCTGACCTGGGCCCGCGCCATCGGCAGCAGGCGGGTCCTGACATCGGCATAGGGCAGCGTCCGCCCTCCCGACAACACAAGAACCCCGGCGCCGCCTTCACTCAGTGCCGAGGTCTTCGCGCCCGCGGGCAGTTGCAGCAGCTGCCGGAACCCCGCAGCCCGCAGCCCGGCCGTGGGGACGAGCTTCGGCACCTCCCGCGTCACGATGGTGACGCCAGAGGCCGCCGCCGCCCCGGCGGCTCCGGAAAACAGCGCCGCCAGCCCCGCGCGTGCCTTGCGCGCCGCGCGGGCCTGGAAATAGGGCTCTGGCACAGCGAGATCGGCGGCAAAGGGCAGGATCTCCACCCCCTCGCCCGCCAGCGCGGCGAGCGCGACGAGGATCGGGCCGGCCCCCGGCTTGCGCGGCGGGAAGAGACCCGGGTCCAGCGCGATGGAAAACGGGATCTGCGCCCGCAGGAGCGGCGCGGTGGCGCGCTTCAGTTCGGCCAGCGGAAGATCCGGTCCGATGCCGGAAAGGATCAGGATATCCCGCCCCCCCGCCACCTGCGCGGCAAGCGCCCTCGGCACGAGCCAGCCTGAAGCCGACGCGCCGAGAAGGCCCTGCAGGACCGTCCGTCTGGCTATGGACTTCATGTGACTTTCACGCGCGGGGCCCCAGGTTCTGCCGCCTCTCCCCGCCAGAACCGGGACTGAACCGGAGCTGCCGCGAACCAGGGGGCATGCCCCCTCATGCCTTAGGATCTGGGGCAAAAGTTGGGCTATCGCGTGGAATATGAGGGCGCGGGGCCTTCGCCCCGGGCAAGACGGCCTCCCGCTAGGGCCGGCGCAGAAGGTCGCGGTGGCCGTCGAACGCCGGCCTCATGTCGCGGTCTCCGCCGCCGCCCGATAGCCTTCGGAGGCCGTAAGCAGCGCCTTCGTATACTCCTTCGCCGCGGCCCGGCCGCGCAGATCTTCGCGCGTCAGCTCCTCGACCGCCTGTCCGTGCTGCATGACCAGAAGCCGCTCGCACATGTGGGCGACCACGGCCAGGTCATGGCTGACCAGGATATAGGTCAGCCCGCGCTCGGCGCGGAGCCGGTCGAGAAGGTTCAGCACCTCCGCCTGGATCGAGGCGTCAAGCGCCGAGGTCGGCTCGTCCAGCAGCAGCACCTCCGGCTCCAGGATCAGCGCTCGGGCGATGGCGACGCGCTGGCGCTGGCCGCCCGAAAGCTGATGGGGATAGCGGAAGCGGAATCCAGGGCCGAGGCCGACATCCTCCAGCGCCCGCGCGATGCGGGCGCCGCGGTCGGGGAAGCGGTGGATCGACAGCGGCTCCGCCAGCACCTGGTCCACCGTGTGGCGGGGGTGGAGGGACGCATAGGGGTCCTGAAAGACCATCTGCACCTTGCGATAGAAATCCGCCGGCCTCCTGCCAGCCAGATCCCTCCCCTCGATCGTCAGCCGCCCGCCGGTCACCGGCGCCAGCCCGACCAGCGCACGCAGCACGGTGGACTTGCCGGATCCCGACTCCCCCACGATCCCGTAGCTCTCGCCCTTATCGACGGCGAAGGAGACCCCGCGCACCGCCTGCACCCGGCTACCGGCATGCCCGAAGGTAACGGAAAGATTGTCGACCTCGATCAGTGCCATCAGCGCGCCCAATCCGCATCGCGTTCGAGAACCGGCAGCGGTCGACGGTCGCCCTCGATCCGCGGCAGGCAGTTGAAAAGACCCTGGGTGTAGGGGTGACGCGCCTTGGTCAGCTCCGAGGCACGCAGCTCTTCCACCACCTTGCCGGCATACATCACCAGCACCCGGTCGCAGAAGGACGAGACAAGCCGCAGGTCGTGGCTGATGAAGATCAGCCCCATGCCGCGCTCGCGAACCAGCCGGTCGAGGATGCGAAGCACCTCGATCTGCACGGTGACGTCGAGCGCCGATGTCGGCTCGTCGGCGATCAGCAGATCCGGCTCGGTGATCAGCATCATGGCGATCATCGCCCGCTGGCCCATGCCGCCCGAAAGCTCGTGCGGATAGGCGCGGAAGACGCGCTCCGGCTCGCGGATCTGCACCGCCTCCAGCATGGCAAGCGCCTGGGCCCTGGCATCCCGCGCCGCGGTGCCGCGTGCGGCAGCCTCCATCAGCTGCCGGCCGACGGTCATCACCGGGTTGAGCGAGAATTTCGGATCCTGCATGACCATCGAGATCCGCTTCCCCCGGATCGCCCGCCATTCGGCGGCCGAGGCATGGCGCAGGTCCTTGCCGTCGAAGGTCAGCCGCCTGGCTTCCGTCCTGCCCGGAGGCGGCGTCAGCCCGAGGATGGCGCGCCCCGTCTGGCTCTTGCCCGAGCCGCTCTCGCCGACGATGCCCAGCCGCTCGCGGCCAAGCGTGAAGCTGACCCCGCGCACCGCCTCCACCGGACCCGAGCGGGAGGGGAAGCTGACCCGCAGGTCCTCGACGTCCAGAAGCGCGCTCATTTCACCCTCCCGGAGCCCTGCCCCGCCGACGATACGGGCCGGCCGAAGGCGCCGGCATGCTGCCGAAGCGCGCTCCGCGGGGAATGGTTTTGCCAGGATGAAAACATGGGCGTCATTTCTGGGCCCTCGGGTCAAGCACGTCGCGCAATCCGTCGCCAAGGAAGTTGAAGCCGAGCGCGACAAGGAAGATGGCGATGCCGGGCATGGTGGCGACCCACCAGTGGTCGATGATGAACTGGCGGCCCTCCGCGATCATCGCGCCCCATTCCGGTTGCGGCGGCTGGGCGCCGAGGCCCAGGAACCCGAGGCCGGCGGCGACAAGGATGATCCCGGCCATGTCGAGCGTCACCCGGATCACGACCGATGACAGGCACAGCGGCACCACATGGCCCCAGATGATGCGCAGGGACGAGGCGCCCTGAAGCTGCGTTGCCGCGATGAAATCGGCATTGCGGATGGTCAGCGTCTCGGCCCGGGCCAGACGGGCATAGGGCGGCCAGGACGTGATCGAGATGGCGATGATCGCATTCTCGATCCCCGGCCCCAGCGCAGAGACGAAGGCCAGCGCAAGCACGAGCTGCGGGAAGGCCAGGAAGATGTCGGTGATCCGCATCAGCACGGTATCGACGAAGCCGCCGAAATACCCCGAGATCGTGCCGACGAGAAGCCCGACCGGCGTCGCGATCACCGCAACGAGGGTGACCACCATCAGCGTCAGCCGCGAGCCGTAGACGATGCGGCTCCAGATGTCGCGGCCCAGATCGTCCGTGCCCAGCAGGTGCTTCCAGGATGGCGGCAGCAGCCGCTCGGTGTTCAGATGGCCGGTGATCGGGTCGTAGGGGGCAAGCACATCGGCGAAGATCGCCATCAGGACCAGCGCCGCGATGATGCAGAGCCCGACCATGGCAAGCCGGTTCGACTTCAGCGCCAGCCAGCTGCGGTAGGCCTGCCCGGCCCGCGCCTGCCCGCGCGAGGCGGGGGCGTCGGTCAGCAGCCATTCGCGGGAGAAGGCACCGGACATCATTGGCCCCTCCTGACCCGCGGGTCGAGCAGCGTGTAAAGAAGGTCGGCCAGAAGGTTCAGCATGACGAAGGTCGCGCCGATCACCAGCGTTGCGCCGAGCACCGCATTCATGTCGGCCGACCCCAGCGAGTTGGTCAGATACATCCCGATCCCGGGCCAGGCGAAGATCGTCTCGGTCAGCACCGCGCCCTGCAGCAGGTACCCGTAGCTGAGCGCGATCACCGTAACGAGCGGCACCGCCGCGTTGCGCAGCGCATGGCCCCAGACGATCCGCCATTCCGACACGCCCTTGACGCGCGCGGTGATGATGTACTCCTGGCCAAGCTCGGCCAGCATGAAGCTGCGGGTCATCCGGCTGATATAGGCCATCGAGTAATAGCCCAGCAGCGAGCCGGGCAGGACGATGTGGGAAAACGCGTTCCAGAAGGCGTCCCACTGGCCCTCGAGCGCGGTATCCACCAGCATCAGGCCGGTGATCCGGGTGACGTCGAACTGGTAGGCGATGCCGATCCGGCCCGGCCCCCCGACCCAGCCGAGATCGGCGTAGAAGAACAGAAGCCCGAGCAGGCCAAGCCAGAAGATCGGTGCCGAATAGCCGACAAGGCCGAGGACCCGCACCAGCTGGTCGACCAGCTTGCCCTGGCGCACCGCGGCCCAGACCCCGGCCGGCACGCCGATGCAGGTGCCGATCAGGATGGCGAAGGTGGAAAGCTCCAGCGTCGCCGGGAAGACACTGGCGATATCGTCGAGAACCGGCCGCCCGGTCAGCACCGACTTGCCCAGATCGCCGTGCAGCACATGGTCCGCGTAGATCAGGAACTGTTCCCAGATCGGCTTGTCGAGGCCAAGCTCGATATAGACCTTGTGATAGGTCGAGGCGGAGGCGCGGTCGCCCACCGCGGCCAGCACCGGGTCGATCGGCACCACGCGGCCGATCAGGAAGGTGACGAAGAGGAGCCCGAAGAGCGTGACGGCAAGTTGAACCGCCAGCCGCAGGATCCGTCCGAAAAGGGGCGGAAGGGCGCCGCGGCGCCCCTCCTGATCTGCGAGCTCGGTCATCAGTGCTTGACGACGCCCGAGACGAGGTTGTTGTCGAAGCTCGGGCCGACGATCACGCCATCCACGTTCTTGCGGATGCCCATCACCTCGACCTGCTGGAACATGATCACGTAGGGCGACTTGTCGAGCACCTTCTGCTGCAGATCCTCATACATCGTGGCCCGCTTGGCCGGATCGGGCTGAACCAGCGCCGCGTCGGTCTCCTTGGTCAGATCGGGGATCGCCCAGGCGTTGCGCCAGGCCAGCGTCTTGTTCTGCGAGTTGTCCGCGTTGTCCGGGTTCGAGGCGAAGCCCTGCGCGTTCGAGTTCGGGTCTTGGTAGTCCGGGCCCCAGACGCCGATGTAGATGTCGTGGTTGCGCGCGCGGTACTTGGTCAGCGTCTGCTTGCCGCTGCCCGGGATCAGTTCCACCTTGATGCCGGCCTCGGCCATGGTCTGCTGGATCGCAGTGGCCATGCCGGTGATGTCTTGGGTGTTGCGCACATCCATCGTCACCTTGAAGCCGTCGGGATAGCCCGCCTCCTTCAGAAGCTCCTTGGCCTTGGCGACGTTCAGGTCATAGGGGTTCTTGTCGAGCGTGCCGAGCATCCCGTCCGGCTCGAAGGTCTGGTGGACCTTGACGAGGCCGCCCATGATCGTGTCGGCAATGGACTTGTAGGGGACGAGGTACTTCAGCGCCTCGTCGACCTTCGGGTTCGACAGGTATTTATTCTTCTGGTTGAGCCCGAGGTAATAGATCGTGCCCTTGGTGCCCTTCTCGAACTTGACGTTCGCATCGGACTTCAGCGTCTTGATGTCGTCGGCGCCGAGGTTGCGGGCCACGTCCACGTCACCCTTCTGCAGCAGCAGCCGCTGGGTCGAGGGCTCCGGCACATGGCGGTAGATCACCATTTTCATCGCCGGCTTCTTGCCGGAGTAGTTCGGGTTGCGCTCCAGCACCACGTCCTGGTTCGGCTGCCACTGGCGAATCTCGAACGGGCCGGAACCGGCGTAATGGGTCTTCAGCCAGTTGTAGCCGAGGTCGCCGTCCTTGGCGTGGCTCATCACCAGCTTCTTGTCGACCACCATGCCCACGGTCGAGGTCAGGCAGTAGAGGACGAAGCTCGGCGCATAGGCCTTGTCCATGTGGAAATCGAGGCTCATCGGCCCGGTCTGCACAACCATCTTGTCGACATTCGCCTTGGTCAGGCCGAACTGGTCGAGGATGAAGGCGGGCGACTTGTCGAGCTTGACCGCGCGCTGCAGCGAGAAGACCGCATCGGCCGCGGTGATCGGATCGCCCGAGGCGAACTTCAGGCCGGGCCGGATCGTGAAGCTGATCGTCTTGCCATCCGCCGAGACCTTCCAGCTCTGGGCGATCTGGCCGTAGATCTTGGAGACGTCCTTCAGGTCATAGGCAACCAGCCGCTGGTAGGTATTGCCCAGCACTTCGGAGGCGGAAAGCTCGTAGACCTCGGCCGGATCGAGCGAGATCATGTCGTCGATGGTCCAGGCCTCGACCAGAGTGTTTTTCGGCGTTGCCGCCGCGACGGGCACCGCGGTACCGAGCGCGAGCGCGCCGAAGGCGGCCACGGCAACGAGGCTCTTTCCGGTAAGCATTTCATCCCCCTGTGATTTGGATTTTGGTACGGCCCGGCGGTCATGCCGCCAGACGAACGCGCCAATTAGCCTCGCGCTTCAAGGCACTGTCAAGGGGCCGTGAACCCGTGGTGAGGGGCAGGCGGGAGAGGCAAGCGGGCGAACAGGCCTCGTCGGTCTCGGGCGCCGTTCCGAAGCACGGCGGACGACTCCGACGGCAGCCACCCGACGTCGAGTGAGGTGACCCAGTCGCCGTCACAGATCGCCTGCTCTCCCCCAGCGGGCACCAGCCCCCTGCCCGAAATGCCGACGGTTGAAGTCGGCCTGACCGAGGCACCTGTCCCCCCGGTATTCGGCGACGGAGATCTCCCGAAAGTACCTTCGAGAGACACCGGAAACGGCGAAGGCCACGGTGGGGCGGGAGATGTCCGCCCAGCGGGGCAAAGAAGCCATCGAACCCTACCATTGCCCAAGAGGCCACCGGCCACTGAATAAGGACATGACGATGCCTATGCCGTGGACATATCGCCACGCGTCGAAGGAATGGCGGGCGATCCTGGACGATCTGAAGAGCAGAATGGGGCTCGTCTCCGACAACAGCGCATATACGGCCTTGGACGGCGTATTGCAGGTTTTCCGGCGTCACCTGACCGCGCAACAGGGTTTGGATTTTGCCTCCGTCCTGCCTTCGGTCCAGAGAGCGGTATTTGTCGCTGCCTGGAGGGTCGAGGGGGAGCCTCTTCCGTTTGACGATCGCAGTGCCATGACCCGGGAAGTCACAGAGATCCGCAAGAACCACAACCTGACGCCTGATAACGCCATTGAGGCCGCAGCCTCGACGCTGCGCCGCGACGTGAACAAAGAGGACTTCGAGCGAGTTCTGACGAGGTTGCCTGAAGGCGCCGGACAATTCTGGCATATGGACGCGGCAGACCCTCGATATATCTCGCCAAGAATTTTCTGAATCGATTGACGCCAATGGCTCGAAAGGACGCGGAGCGGACATCGGACCAGGACCTTCGAGGGCGTTTGGGATGGGCGCGGCGCGGAAGCCCTCGGGCTCGGACAACCGCAGGCAGCCGATCCCTTGGCCGTCCGGTGGAGCGTGGTGATGGAACAGCCCGCCGCCCTTACCGTTCGCGATCCCGGTCAGCCCGGACGTTGCACCAGCGCGGGCCCGGGAACAGATGAGGAAGTCAAAAGGGATGGCGGAGTGGAAGGGATTCGAACCCTCGAGACGGTTTCCCGCCTGCACCCTTAGCAGGGGTGTGCCTTCGACCACTCGGCCACCACTCCGCCGGCGTGTCTAGCGGCGTGCGGGCGGCAGGACAAGGGGGTAGGCGTCAGGCGTTGAACAGGAAATGCATCACGTCGCCGTCCTGCACCTCGTAGCCCTTGCCCTCGATGCGGAACTTGCCGGCTTCCTTGGCCCCGGCCTCGCCCCGACCGGCCACGTAATCGGCATAGGCGACGGTTTCCGCCCGGATGAAACCGCGCTCGAAATCGCCGTGGATGACACCGGCGGCCTGCGGCGCCAGCGTACCCTCGCGGATCGTCCAGGCGCGGGCCTCCTTCGGGCCGACGGTAAAGAAGGTCTCGAGCCCCAGAAGCTCGTATCCCGCCCGGATCAGCCGGTCGAGCCCGGCCTCGGCAAGGCCCATCTCCTCGAGGAACATCGCCTGCTCGTCGGTATCGAGCTGGCTGATCTCCTCCTCGATCCGGGCCGAGATCACCACCGATCCTGCGCCCTGCGCCGCGGCCATCTCGGCAACCCTGGCCGACAGGCTGTTGCCGGAAGCGGCAGAGGCCTCCTCGACATTGCAGACGTAGAGGACGGGCTTGGAGGTCAGAAGCTGCAGCTGCGACCAGAGCTTGCGGTCCTCCTCGGCCACCACGACGGTACGGGCGGGTCTGCCGGCCTCCAGCGCCGCCTGCGCGAGCTTCAAAAGCCGCTCCTGCTCGACCGCCTCCTTGTCGCCGCCGCGCAGCTTGCGGGCGAGGTTCGGCAGCCGCCGCTCGATCGATTCGAGATCGGCGAGCATCAGCTCGGTCTCGATCGTCTCGGCATCGGCGATCGGGTCGATCTTGCCCTCGACATGGGTGACGTCGTCATCCTCGAAGCAGCGCAGCACATGGGCGATGGCGTCGACCTCGCGGATATTGGCGAGGAACTGGTTGCCCAGCCCCTCCCCCTTCGAGGCGCCGCGCACGAGGCCGGCGATATCTACGAAGGTGATCCGCGTCGGGATGATCTGCTTGGAGCCGGCGATCTCGGCCAGCACGTCGAGCCGCGCGTCCGGCACGGCCACCTCGCCGACGTTCGGCTCGATCGTGCAGAACGGGAAATTCGCAGCCTGCGCGGCCGCCGTTCGCGTCAGCGCGTTGAAGAGCGTGGACTTGCCCACGTTCGGCAGCCCGACGATGCCCATCCTGAAGCCCATGTTTCCCTCCGGCGAAGACGCGGCCCGCTTCTAGGGGAGGCGCGCGCGGCAATCAAGCTGATCCGTCGCGCGGCACCGGGACGGCGAAAGGCCGGGCCTTACAATTCCGTAAGCTCACGCCCCTTTCATCGCACCTCCGGGTCGTTTGGGTTAGCTAGACCCCGACCGCCCCGCCCGGGGCGTCCTGCAGAAAGGGACCCCCGACCGCATGGCCTTGCCCGACCTCACGCTCCCCTCGCCCGCCGTCCCCCATCGCAGCCCGTTCTCGAAAGTGCCCGAGATCACCGTGCTCTTCTGGATCGTGAAGGTCCTGACCACCGGCATGGGCGAGACGACGTCGGACTTCCTCGTCCATCACATGGATCCGCATATCGCCGTCGTCATCGGCTTTCTCGGCTTCCTCGCCGCCATGGCGCTGCAATTCGCGGCCCCGAGGTACAATGCCTGGATCTACTGGTTCGCGCTCGTCATGGTCAGCGTCTTCGGTACCATGGCGGCCGATGTCCTGCATGTCGGGCTCGGCGTGCCCTATGCCGTCTCGACCAGCTTCTTCGCCCTGTCCCTCGCCGCGATCCTTACCCTCTGGTACCGCAGCGAGGGCACGCTCTCCATCCACAGCATTCACAGCCGCAGGCGGGAGGCGTTCTACTGGGCGACCGTGCTGGCCACCTTCGCGCTGGGCACCGCTGCGGGGGACATGACGGCGATGGCCATGGGTCTCGGGTTCCGCGACTCCGGGGTGATGTTCGCCGCGGTGATCGCCCTGCCCGCGCTGGCCTACTGGTTTCTCGGCCTGCCGGAGGTCCCGGCCTTCTGGTTTGCCTATATCATCACCCGCCCGCTCGGCGCCTCCTTCGCCGACTGGATGGGCGTGAACCACCAGCGCGGCGGCCTCGACTGGGGCACGGGCCCGGTCAGCTCGGTCCTTGCGGTGCTGATCCTCATCCTGGTGGGTTATCTCGCCTTCACCCGCTCGGATGTGGAGCCGGAGCGCGGCTGAGGCCGCCCTCACCGGGACCGGAGCCCCCGGCCCGAATGAGCGGTGCGCAGCACCGCCGGTCCAGCGCCCGTCCGCCCCCAGGGGCGGGTGCTTCTGGTGAGTCTGCCGCCTCGGCAAACGGTAGGGAGCGATGTCGCCATAAACGGACAGACCCGCACCGCGACATGCGCCCACCCGCGGACGGTCCCGGGCCCTCCTCGCCGCGAAACCCCACCTGACGCGAAACCCCGCGTGAGACGTGCGTATTCATTGCGCACCACGCCCCGCCCCCCCCGCGCCGCCTTGATTTCCCCCCGCCCTTCCGGCACATCGGGACCAGCCTATTCCAGGACCGCCGCCAAGGACTGCCCATGACCCGCATTGACGCCAAGTTCGCCGCGCTGAAGGCCCAGGGCCGCAAGGCTTTCGTGTCCTACCTCATGGCGGGGGATCCCGACATCGCCACCTCCGCTGCGGTCATGGCCAAACTCCCCGCCGCGGGGGTGGACATCATCGAGCTCGGCATGCCCTTCACCGACCCGATGGCTGACGGTCCCACGATCCAGCTCGCCGGCCAGCGCGCGCTTGCCGGTGGCCAGACGCTGCAGAAGACCCTCGACATGGTCGCCGCCTTCCGCAAGACCGACGACACCACCCCGATCGTCCTCATGGGCTACTACAACCCGATCTTCTCGCGCGGGGTCGACCGCTTCGTTGCCGACGCCAAGGCCGCCGGCATCGACGGGCTGATCGTCGTCGACCTGCCGCCCGAGGAGGACGCCGAACTCTGCATCCCCGCTCAGGCCGCCGGCCTCAACTTCATCCGCCTCGCCACCCCCACGACCGACGCGAAGCGCCTGCCGAAGGTGCTGCAGAACACCTCGGGCTTCGTCTATTACGTCTCGATCACCGGCATCACCGGCGCCGCGGCGGCCCAGGCGACCGACGTCGGCCCCGAGGTCGCCCGCATAAAGGCCTCGACCGACCTGCCCGTCATCGTCGGCTTCGGCATCACCACGCCGGAGGCCGCACGCACCATCGCCGGCGTGGCCGACGGCTGCGTCGTGGGCTCGGCCATCGTCAAGCGCATCGCCGACGGGGCGACCCCGGACGAGGTCGCCTCCTTCGTCGCCTCCCTCGCCGAAGGCGCGCATTCGGCCTGATCCCGCGCGGGTCCCCCCGGCCCGCCGCGAGGCGCTTCGCCAGCCCCTCGACCAGTGCTAGACTGGCCCTCGCCCGCCGGGAGCCAGTCCGCCATGCCCAGCCTCGCCCGCCTAATCCCGATCCTCGCTGCGACCTTCGCGCTCGCCACCCCGGCCCTCGCCGACAAGATCGACGGCGACTGGTGTGCCCCGGGCAGCGCCCGCTCGCTCCACATCGACGGCCCGGCGATCACCACCCCCGGCGGCCATGCGGTAGAGGGGGACTATTCCCGCCACTTCTTCTCCTACACCGCGCCGGCCGGAGAGCCGGGCGCCGGCACCCGCGTCAACATGCGCCTGCTGAACGAGATGTCGGTAGAGATCCACTTCCCCGATGTCACCGAAACCTGGCACCGCTGCCAGCTCAACTCCTGAGGCCGCCCCCCGCCTTGACCCCACCCGCCTGCCGGGCGAAGGTCGCCACTGGCCCGCCCCCGGGCCGAACGACCCCAGCCCCCGGACCTGCCAATGCCGCCTTTCCTGCGCCGCTGCCTCTACGTCGCCACCTTCGAGGGGATCGGCCTCGTCCTCGTCAGCTCCGGCCTCGCCACGGTCTTCGCGAGCAGCCTGCCCCGCGCCGGCAGCTTCGCCCTGGCCTCGACGCTGATCGCCACCGGCTGGAGCTTCGTCTTCACCACCCTCTTCGAGCTTTGGGAGGCCCGCCAGACCCGCCGCACCCGCACCCTCGCCCGCCGCATCGCCTATGCCGTGGGGCTGGAGGCCGGGATGCTGACGATCCTGACGCCGCTCCTCTCGGTCTGGCTGGCGCTGCCGGTGCTGACGGCCTTCGCCGCGCAGCTGACGATGACGCTGGGCTTCACGCTCTACGCCTTCGTCTTCAACTGGGGCTTCGACGCGGTCTTCGGCCCGCCCCGCTCGGCCCGCGAGCGCGCCTGACGCCCCCCCCGGGCCGCCCACCCGCAACACCGGTCATTCACGGTGCCAAAGCGGTGCAAAAGCGGTGCTCTCACGGTAAGCACCGAACGCTTGATTACGCCTCCGCTCCCCCCTAGCCTGATCTTCCCCGAAGCGGAGGGTCGGCGCGTGACCAAGGGACGGATGGAAGCCTTCTCCGACGGCGTGATCGCCATCATCCTGACCATCATGGTGCTGGAGATGAAGGTCCCCCACGGCCACTCGCTGGAGACCCTGAGGCCGGTCGTCCCGGTCTTCCTCTCCTACATCCTCTCCTTCGTCCACATCGGCATCTACTGGAACAACCACCACCACATGCTGCAGCGCGTCACACATGTCGGCGGCGGCGTGCTCTGGGCCAACCTGCACCTGCTGTTCTGGCTGTCGCTGATGCCCTTTGCCACTGGATTCATGGGGGAAAACGACTTCGCACAGATCCCCGTGGCGCTTTATCTGGTGGATCTCCTGGCCTGCGCGATGGCCTATTTCCTGCTCGAACGCAGCCTGATCGCGCGGCACGGGCGGGACTCCGAATTCGCCCGCGCGCTCGGCCGGTCGTGGAAGGACAAGGCCTCGCCGGCGATCTATCTCGCGGCCCTCGGGCTGACCTTCGTCTCCTCCTGGCTCGGTCTTCTCGGCGTCGTCACCGTCGCCGCGATCTGGTTCATCCCCGACCGCCGCTTCGAGCGCGCCTGAGCAGCATTGCCCGGCCCGATCCAAATTGGTAATCCGGGCTGACCAGTCGCGCGCGGAGGCCCCCATGCCCGTCATCACCTGCATAGAGGATCTGCGAAAGATCTACCATCGCCGCGTCCCGCGGATGTTCTACGACTACGCCGAAAGCGGCAGCTACACGGAACAGACCTTCCGCGAGAACACCAGCGATTTCAAGAACCTGCGCCTTCGCCAAAAGGTCGCCGTGGACATGTCCGGCCGATCCACCGCCTCCGATATGATCGGCGAGAGCGTGGCGATGCCGGTCGCCCTCGCCCCGGTCGGGCTGACCGGAATGCAACATGCCGACGGCGAGATCCTGGCCGCCAGGGCGGCCGAAGCCTTCGGCGTGCCCTTCACCCTTTCCACCATGTCGATCTGCTCGATCGAGGATGTGGCCGCCCATACCCGCAAGCCGTTCTGGTTCCAGCTCTACGTCATGAAGGACTGGGACTTCGTCGAGAACATCATCAACCGCGCCAAGGCGGCGAACTGCTCCGCCATGGTGCTGACGCTCGACCTGCAGATCCTCGGCCAGCGCCACAAGGACCTCAAGAACGGCCTCTCCGCGCCGCCGAAGCTGACCATCCCGACGATGCTCAACCTCGCCACCAAATGGGGCTGGGGGATGGAGATGCTCGGCACCAAGCGCCGCTTCTTCGGCAATATCGTCGGCCACGCCAAGGGCGTGGGCGATGCCTCGTCGCTTTCGTCCTGGACCAACGAGCAGTTCGATCCCCAGCTCGACTGGGGAAAGATCCAGCGCATCCGCGACATGTGGGGCGGCAAGATCATCCTGAAGGGCATCCTCGACGTCGAGGACGCAAAGCGAGCCGCCGATTTCGGTGCCGATGCGATCATCGTCTCCAACCACGGCGGGCGGCAGCTCGACGGCGCACTCAGCTCGATCCGGATGCTCCCCTCCATCGTCCGCGCCGTGGGCGATCAGGTCGAGATCCACATGGATGGCGGGATCCGCTCCGGCCAGGACGTGCTGAAGGCGCTGGCGCTCGGTGCCAAGGGCACCTTCATCGGCCGCAGCTACATCTACGGGCTCGGCGCGATGGGCCAGAAGGGCGTCGCAACGGCCCTGGAGGTGATCCGCAAGGAGCTCGACATCTCGATGGCCCTCTGCGGCGAGAAGGACGTGAAGGCGCTCCGCCGCGAGAACCTGCTGATCCCGGCCGATTTCGAAGGCAACTGGGCCGGGGCCTGAGCCGCCCTAGCCCAGCGCCTGCGCCGCCCTCTCGGAGGCCCGCAGGCGCTGCTCCCGCAGCCCCGCCCCCTTCTCGCGCAGCCGTGCCACCAGTTCGGGCGAGGCCGTCCGGAGCGAGCCGCAGCGGAACGGCGGCTCCGGGTCGTATTCGATCTGCAGCTGGATCTCCTGCGCAGCCTCCTCGCCCAGCACCTCGGCGGCGATCGCCAGCGCGAAGTCGATGCCGGAGGTCACGCCCGCCCCGGTGAAGCGGTTGCGGTCGCGCACCACCCGTGCCTCCACCGGCTCCGCCCCGAAGAGCGCCAGCTGGTCGAGCGAGGCCCAATGCGTCGTCGCCCGGTACCCCGTCAACAGCCCTGCCGCCCCCAGCACCAGCGCCCCGGTGCAGACCGAGGTCACCCAGGCGCAGCCCGGCGCCACCCCGCGCAGGTAGTCGAGCATCTCGGCGTCCTCCATCAGCGCGATCTGCCCCGGCCCGCCGGGCACGCAGATCAGGTCGAGCGAGCCGGCCTCATCGAACGTGTGCGTGGGCAGCATCGCCAGCCCTCGATCCGACCGCACCGGATCGCGGGTCTTCCAGATCAGCGAGACCTCGGCCCCTGCCATCCGTGTGAAGACCTCGAGCGGCCCGGTCAGGTCAAGCTGGGTCAGGTTCGGAAAAAGGAGCATCCCGATCCGCATCATGTCCCTCCTAGCCGGGCCTCCCTACCGGGCCGCGCCCGGGCTCAGCCCTTCGCCGCTTCGGCCGCCGCGGCCACGCCACGGGTGAAGTCCTCGATCAGGATCTCGATCTCCTCGACCCCAACGGAGATGCGGAAGAACCCCTCGGTGATCCCCACCGCCTCGCGCTCCGCCGCCGGAACCGCCCGGTGCGAGCTGGAGTTCGGATGGGAAAGTGTCGTGCCCACGTCGCCCAGCGTCGGCGCAAAGGCCACCTCGGGCATCGCCAGCGTCAGGGCGTTGGCAGCGGCGCGGCCGCCCTCCAGCTCGAAGCTTACCATGTTGCCGCCGCGCTCGCCCAGCAGGGGGCCAGCGCGGTTGTGGTCGGGGTGGTCGGGGCGGGTCGGGTAGACCACGCGCTTGATCCCCTTCAGACCGGCGAGGTGATCAGCCAGCGCCCGCGCGTTCTCCTGCGCCCGGTCGAAGCGCAGGTTGAAGGAGTAAAGCCCGCGTTCTGCCAGCCAGCAGTCGAACGGGCTGGGCGTCATGCCGGTCGTCACCGCGAAATCGTAGATCGTCTTGCGCACCGCCGGGTCACGCGCGGCGACATAGCCGAGCGTCACGTCGGCATGGCCGGCCAGGAGCTTCGTCACCGAATGCAGCACGATATCCGCGCCATGCTCCAGCGGTCGGTAAGCGCGCGGGGTGGTGAAGGTGTTGTCGACGACCAGGAGGATGCCGCGCTCATTGGCGAGCTTCGTGATCCCCTCCATATCGGCGAGGCGCAGCGTCGGGTTCGACATCACCTCGACGAGGATCATCTTCGTCTCCGGCCGGGTCGCCGCCTCGATCGCCGCAGCGCTGGTGCAATCGGCCAGCGTCGTCTCGATCCCGTAGCGCGACATCTCCTGCGTCAGAAGCCGCAGCGAGCGGCCGTAGAGCTGGTCGCCCCCGATCACATGGTCGCCCGCCTTCAGCAGCCCCATCAGCACGACCGAGACCGCCGCCATGCCGGAGCCGAGGATCAGCCCGCCCTCGGCCCCTTCCAGCCCGTCGATCATGGTCGCAAGGTGGTCGGCGTTCGGATGGCCCTCGCGGGCATAGGTATAGCCCGGCACCTTGCCCGCGTATTGCGCGTCGAGCTGGTCGGGGCTGTCGGAGGCATAGACGACAGCCATCTGCAGCGGCGGCACGACCGGGCGGCTCACCCCCTCCGGCCAGGGATTGCGGCGAACGAGGGTGCGGCGGGCGTCGGTCATGGCGGATCTCCTTTTGCCGGATTTGGTTGCACGGGCCACGGGGACTGGCAAGAGGCCGCGATGCCCCTTACCCCGCGACTCCGCGCGCGCCGCGCGTCCGGGTCAGGCCATGCGCCTGCAGCGCCACGGCCGCCAGCGTCAGCCCCGCCCCCAGCATGCAGACGCCGGGCCACCCCGACTGCCGCCAGGCCAGCGCCGCCGCGGCCGAGGCCGCCGCCCCGCCGACAAACATCACGCTCATGTAGAGCGTGTTGATGCGGGACCGCGCCTCGGGCCGGAGCGCGTAGATGATCGACTGGTTCGACACCATCGAGACCTGCGCCCCGAAATCGAGCACCACGACGCCGATGCCGAGCCCGATCAACGACCCCCAGAAGCCGAAGACGAGCCAGGCGAGAAAGGCCACCCCGGCCCCCAGCGCCGCCACCCGTTCCGGCCCGATCCGGTCGCCGACCCGACCGGCGACCGGGGCGATCAGCACGCCCGTCATGCCTAGCAGGCCGAAGCTTCCCGCCGTCGCCGCGCCCAGCCCGTACTGCGGGCTCGCCAGCTGCAGCGCGAGGATGGTCCAGAAGACCGAGAAGGCGCCAAAGACCAGCCCCTGCGTATAGGCCGCGCGCCTCAGCGTCGGGAACTCGCGCCAGAGGTGGATCAGCGTCACCATCAGCCGGCCGTAGCTCTGCCGGCTCTCCGCCGGCCCCTCGGGCAGCACCCGGCCGAGCCACAGCCCCGTCAGCGCCGCGACCGGCGCCGAGATCGCGAAGATCGCGGGCCAGCCGAAGGCCTCGGCGGTGAAGCCCGCCACCGTCCGGCTCAGCAGGATCCCCCCCAGAAGCCCCGCCATGACAGAACCGACCACCGCCCCCCGCCGCTCCGGCGCCGCCAGATGGGCCGCGAAGGGCACCACCTGCTGCGCCACGGTCGAGGCCGCGCCGAGCAGCACCGAGGCCGCCAGCAGCACGCCCACGCCCGGCGCCGCTGCCGTCAGCGCCAGGACCAGCGCCAGGATCAGGAACTGCACCACGATCAGCCGCCGCCGCTCCATCAGGTCGCCCAGAGGCACCAGGAACAGAAGCCCCAGCGCATAGCCCGCCTGGGTCGCGGTCGGGATCATCGGCACCAGCGGGTTGCCCGGAAAATCCTGCGCCAGAAGCGCCAGCATCGGCTGGGCGTAATAGATGCTCGCCACCGCGACACCCGTCGCCACTGCCATGCTGCGCACCGGCAGCCGCCGATCCTCACCCGTCATTCCCGCTTCCCCGTCCTGGACCTCCCCGGACCTAGCGGGATGCGCCGCCATGGCAAGTCCAATTGCGCCCCCCGGCCCTGCAACCCGGGCATGGCGGCCCAGCCCTGCGCCCCGGCATGGCAGCGCCCGCCCTGCCCTGCTAGAAGCGGGGCAGCCCATATCGACAGGAGATCGCTCATGGAGATTACCCGCGCCGGCAGCCAGCCCTCGGGCAGGGGCCCTTCGGACTGGTTCACCGGCACCGTCCGCATCGACCCGCTCTTCGCCGTGGCCCCTCCGGCCCGCGCCGCCAGCGCCGCGGTGACCTTCGAGCCCGGCGCCCGCACCGCCTGGCACACCCACCCGCTGGGCCAGGTGCTGATCGTCACGTCCGGCCTCGGCCGCGTCCAGCGATGGGGCGGCCCGGTGGAGGAGATCCGCCCCGGCGACGTGATCCGCTTCGCCCCGGGCGAGAAGCACTGGCACGGCGCCTCGCCCGAAACCGCGATGACCCATATCGCGATCCACGAGGCCCTGGACGGCAAGACCGTCGACTGGATGGAACATGTGACCGACGCCCAGTACCTCGGCGCCTGAGCCGGTCAGGCGGTCAGCGGATAGCGCATGACCTCCTCGTAGATCCGGCCCTCCGGCCCCGGGTCGGAACGCCAGAGCCCGAAGGCCGCCACCGGCCAGGGCCCGGCGCGAAAACCCGCGGCACCGGCGGCGGCCCGCTCGATCCGCTCCGCCTCGCCCCGGCCGCCCTTCAGGCGGCCGAGCGTCACATGCGGGGTGAAGCGCCGGGCCTCTGGCGTGAGCCCGGCGTCGCGCAGGGCCGTCTCCACCTTCGTCTGAAGCGCCATCAGCGCCGGCTGCGGTGCCACGGCGGCATAGGCCACCCGCGGCCGCGCGCCGCCGAAGAGGCCAACGCCCGAAAGCGCCATCTCGAACCCCGGCGACCGGATCGCGGAAAGCGCCAGGTGCGCCTCCTCCGCCTGCGGCTCGGGGATATCGCCCAGGAAGGAAAGCGTCAGGTGAAAGCCCGCGGCCGGCACCGGCCTCGGCAAGGGCAGCCCCGCCTGCAGGAGAGCCAGCGCGTCGCGCACTTCCTCGGGCAGGGCAATGGCGACGAAGCACCGGATCATCTTCGCGCGAGCCTCCCGATCCGGTCCCGCAGCTCCGCGCGCACCTCGCCCTCCCGCGGCGGGTCGAGAAGGGTGGTGTAAAGCGCCTCTTCCACCTCGCGGCCCCGCTGGCGGAAGCCGTCGAGCCCGCGCAGCACCGCCTCCGCCTCTGCCGGCAGACGGTCCGGCACCTCATGCCCCGCCAGCGCCGCCCAGACCCCGGCCCAGCAGCGCCCGACCGACCAGGCGTTGTAACCGCCGCCGCCAAGCACGATCAGCCGGGGCGCAAGCGGCCTGAGCGCCCGGACGACCTCACGATGGGCGTTGTTTGACAGCGCAAGCCGCGACAGCGGATCTTCCGCCAGTGCATCCGCCCCGCATTGCAGGATGACGACCTCCGGCCGGTGGGCCGCGACGCGGGGCAGGATCAGCCCCTCCAGCGCGGCGCGCATCTCGGTATCGTTGAACCCGCGCGACACAGGCAGGTTGAAGCAGTTGCCCCCGCCGTCATCCTCCAGCGCGCCGGTGAAGGGCCAGCGGCGTTCCTCGTGGACGGACACCAGAAGCGCCTCCTCATCCCCGGCGAAGGCCGCCTCCACCCCGTCGCAGTGATGCGCGTCTATGTCGACATAGGCGATCCGGCGCAGGCCGAAGCGGCGCAGCACGAGCATGCAGAGCACCGGATCGTTCAGGTAACAGAACCCGTTCGCCCGGTCGGCCAGCCCGTGATGCGTGCCGCCCGCGGGCGAATAGACGACGCCGCCGTCCCGCACCAGCTCCGCCGCCAGCATCACCGCCCCGGCGGAGGTGGCCGGGCGGCGGAACATCTCGGGGAAGACCGGGTTCGAGGTGGTGCCGAGCCCGTGGCGCGCCCGCACCTCATCGTTCACCGCGCCCTCGGCCTCCGCCCGCTGAAGCGCGGCGACATACTCCGGCGTATGCCAGAGCGTCAGGGCGGCCGGCTTGGCGCGCGGGCTGGTGCGATACTGCCCCGGCGCCAGCCAGCCCATCGCCCGGACGAGATCGATCACCGTCGAGACCCTCGGCACCCTGAGCGGATGCCAGGCGCCGTAGCTCGACCGGCGGTAGATCTCCGATCCGATGAAGGCGGGGATACCCGCCGCATGCGTCTCTGCCGCCATCCGCCTCCCTCGCCGTCCGGCCCGTCCGTCTTCCCGAAGTTGTCAAAATCGTTACAGTTTACAGCGTTTTTGCAGGCCGCCGCTGGCAGTCCATGCGATCCGGTGTTACTTTGAATTGGAGCAGTTCCAAAAAATTCCAACACCCCGGGCGCACGGGGGAGCAAACGATGTCGATGTCAGGAAAGATCAAACCCCTCATGCCGATCGCCGAGGCGGTCGCGGCCGATCCCGTGGCCTGCCAGGTCGCCGGCCTCTGCTGGCGCCTGTCCAGCGGCGGCAAGCTTGAGGTTCTCCTTGTCACCAGCCGCGACACCGGCCGATGGATCCTGCCGAAAGGCTGGCCGATCAAGGGCTTGGACGCCGCCAACTCGGCGCTCCGCGAGGCGTTCGAGGAAGCCGGCGTGGACGGCAGGGTGGCCAGTGCGGAAATCGGCCGCTTCCCCTACGTGAAGGTGATGGGCGAGGATCGCGGCTTTCCCTGCGAGGTTGCCGTCTTCCCGATCGAGGTCCGCCGCCTGCGCGACGTTTTTCCCGAATGCGACCAGCGCCGCCGCAAGTGGTTCCCGATCGAGAAGGCCGCGCAGAAGGTCGACGAGCCGGAGCTGGCGGAGCTTCTGCTGAGCTTCACGCCGGGCAGGGGCTGAACCGCCCGCCCCGTCTCTTCGCCTTGAAACTCCCTCGGAAATCGTTACCTCGTAAAGGGTAAACCGATCGAGGCAGGCATGATCCGCTACGCCCTTCACTGCGACAAAGGCCACGCATTCGAAAGCTGGTTCGCCTCGGCGGAGGCCTGCGACCGGCTGATCGAGACCGGCCGCATCACATGCATCGAATGCGGCTCGACCGGAGTCGCGAAATCGTTGATGGCCCCGGCCGTGAACCAGGGCGGCACCGAGGCACCCAAGCCGAAACCCGCCGAAAAGCAGCCCGGCCCGCTCACGTCCCCGCAGAACCCGATGGAGCAGGCGCTTGCCGCCCTGCGCAAGGAGATCGAGGCGAATTCCGATTATGTCGGCATGAATTTCGTCTCCGAAGCCCGCGCGATCCATGCCGGCGACGCGCCCGAACGCTCGATCTTCGGCGAAGCCCGCCCCGACGAGGCCCGCGCCCTGATCGAAGAGGGCGTGCCGGTCGCGCCCCTGCCCTTCCTGCCGGCCAGAAAGACCAACTGACCCATGACGACACTGATCACAGGCGGCGCGCGCGGCCTCGGCCGGGCGCTGGTGGAAAACCTTTCGGCTGCGGGCGAACCCGTCATCGCCACCCATCGCGGCGCGGTGCCCGAAGCGCTCGCCTCCGGCGCACGCTGGCTGAAAGCCGACATGACCGACGCGGCGAGCCTGGCGGCCCTCGGCCCCTCGCTCGGCGAGACGGCCGTCGACACGCTGATCTGCAACGCCGGACTTCTGAAGGACCGCCACCAGGACATCGACAGCGGCTACCCGCCCGAACTCTGGGCGGAGATGTTCGCCGTCAACGTCACCGGCGTCTTCCTAACCGTCCAGGCGCTCCTGCCGGCGCTGCGCCGGGCCAAGGGGGCGAAGATCGCCATCATCTCGTCGCAGATGGGTTCCTCGACCCGCGCCAGCGGCGGCAGCCTGATCTACCGCGCCTCCAAGGCCGCGGCGGTGAACCTCGGCCGCAATCTCGCGGTGGAGCTGAAGGGCCAAGGCATCAGCGTCGGCATCTATCACCCCGGCTGGGTGCAGACCGACATGGGCGGCCCCTCCGCCGCGATCACGCCGGCTCAGTCCGCCGCCGGCCTGATCGAACGCATCCACACCCTCGGCCCGGCCACCACCGGCTGCTTCGAAACCTGGGACGGCACCCCCTTCCCGTTCTGACCGCGATACCCCGCGCGCTTCCTTTGCCTCTGCTCGCGCATCCCCTTGCACCCGCCCCCCGCCGCGCATAAGAAACGCCCGACGTTTTTTGGCCCGGGGCGCAACGGGGGAGCCTGATGCCGGTTCTGGTGATGAAATTCGGCGGCACCTCGGTGGCCGACCTGGCCCGCATCCGCGCCGCGGCCGAGAAGGTGAAGCGCGAGGTCGATCGCGGCCACGATGTCATCGTCATCGTCTCCGCCATGTCCGGCAAGACCAACGAACTCGTCGGCTGGGTCGAACAGACCTCGCCGCTCTACGACGCGCGCGAATATGACGCCGTCGTCTCCTCGGGCGAGAACGTGACCGCCGGCCTGATGGCGCTGACCTTGCAGGAGATGGACGTGCCCGCGCGCAGCTGGCAGGGCTGGCAGGTGCCGATCCAGACCACGTCGCAGCACGCATCGGCCCGCTTCGTCGACATCCCGCGCGAGAACATCGACGCCAAGTTCGCCGAGGGCATGAAGGTCGCGGTCGTGGCGGGCTTCCAGGGCATCAGCCCCGAGGGCCGGATCACCACGCTCGGCCGTGGCGGATCGGACACCACCGCCGTGGCCTTCGCGGCTGCCTTCGACGCCATCCGCTGCGACATCTACACCGACGTCGACGGCATCTACACCACCGACCCGCGGATCACATCCAAGGCCCGCCGGCTCGAGAAGATCGCCTTCGAGGAGATGCTGGAGCTCGCCTCCCTCGGCGCCAAGGTGCTGCAGACCCGCTCGGTCGAGCTCGCCATGCGCTACAAGGTGAAACTGCGGGTCCTCTCCAGCTTCGAGGACACCGACGACAATTCCGGCACGCTCGTTTGTGACGAGGAGGATATCATGGAATCGAAAGCCGTCTCTGGCGTCGCCTATTCACGCGACGAAGCCAAGATGACGCTGGTCTCGGTCGAGGACCGCCCCGGCATCGCCGCCGCCATCTTCGGCCCGCTGGCCGAGGCCGGGGTGAACGTCGACATGATCGTGCAGAACATCTCCGAGAAGAACTACGGCACCCATACCACCGCGGTGACCGACATGACCTTCTCGCTGCCGGTGAACCAGATCGCCCGCGCCCAGAAGGCGCTGGAGGATGCCAGGACCTCCGGCTCGATCCGCTATGATGAGCTGGTCGGCGATACCGACGTGGCCAAGGTCTCGGTCGTCGGCATCGGCATGCGCAGCCACGCCGGCGTGGCGGCGGCGATGTTTAAGGCACTCGCCGCTGAAGGAATCAACATAAAGGTGATTACAACCTCCGAGATCAAGATTTCGGTGTTGATCGATCGGAAATATATGGAACTCGCCGTGCAGGCGCTCCATGATGCCTTTGCTTTGGATGCGGCGGCCTAGGCCTTCCTGATCCCCGGGAAGACCGCCGACCGGAGGGGATATGGCCGACGACATGGCCAAGACAGCGGATGATGATGGGACCGACAGCGACAGCCGGCGCCTGCTGCGCCGGTTGCGCGACACCCTCGCCGGTCCGGGCGAGGGGCAGGAACGGCTCGACCGCATCACCCACCTCATCGCGGATTCGATGGGCTGCGAGGTCTGCTCGATCTACCTCTTCCGCGACGAGGACACGCTGGAGCTCTGCGCCACCGAGGGTCTGAAGGCGGAGTCCGTCCACATGACCCGGCTGCGGCTGGGCGAGGGCCTCGTCGGCCGCGTCGCCCGCTCCGGCACCGCCATCAACACCGCCAACGCGCCCGCCGAGAAGGGCTTCCGCTACATGCCCGAGACGGGGGAGGAGATCTATTCCGCCTTCCTCGGCGTGCCGGTGCAGCGGCTGGGCGAAATGCTCGGCGTCCTCGTCGTGCAGTCGAAAGCCGCGCGGCAATATTCCGACGACGAGGTCTACGCGCTCGAAGTGGTCGCCATGGTGCTGGCCGAGATGGCCGAACTCGGCGCCTTCGCCGGCGAGGGCGAGGCGCTCGCCGCCCCGCACCAGCATTCCGTCCTCTTCCGCGGCGGCACCGGGCAGGAAGGCACGGCCGAGGGCCGCGTCTGGCTGCACGAGCCGCGCGTCGTCGTCACGAACCCGGTCGCCGACGATCCCCAGGCCGAATGCGAGCGCCTGCGCGAGGGGGTCGCGAAGCTGCGGCTTTCGGTCGACACGCTGCTGACCCAGGCCGACAGCGCCGACGGAGAACAGCACCAGGTGCTCGAAGCCTACCGCATGTTCGCCAATTCCCGCGGCTGGCTGAACCGGATGGAAGAGGACATCCTGCGTGGCCTCTCGGCCGAGGCCGCGGTCGAGAAGGAACAATCCGCCACCCGCGCCCGGCTGGCCCAGGTGCCCGATCCCTACCTGCGCGAGCGGCTGCACGATCTCGACGACCTCTCCAACCGCCTGCTGCGCATTCTCACCGGCCAGGGGGCAGAGACAGGTGCCGCCATGCCCGACGATCCCGTGCTGGTCGCGCGCAACATCGGGCCCGGGGAGCTTCTGGAATACGGCCGCAAGCTGAAGGGCGTTGTGCTGGAGGAAGGCGCCGTCGGCTCCCATGCCGCCATCGTCGCCCGCGCGCTGGCGATCCCGCTGGTGATCCATGCCGAACGCATCACGACAGAGGCGCTGAACGGCGATCACATTCTCGTCGACGGGGACCAGGGCCTTGTCCACCTGCGCCCCGACGAAACCGTCGCCGCCGCCTTCCGCGACAAGATCGCGATGCAGGCGAAGGCGATGGAACGCTACGCGGGCCTCCGCATGCTGCCGGCGGTGGCGAAATGCGGCACCACGGTCGGGCTGCACATGAACGCCGGGCTAATGGCCGACCTGCCCTCGCTCGAGGGCTCGGGCGCCGAGGGCGTCGGCCTCTTCCGAACCGAGCTGCAGTTCCTGATCCGCAACAAGGTGCCGAAACGAGGAGAGCTCGCCGCGCTCTATTCGCGCGTCCTCGACGCCGCCAAGGGCCGCCGCGTGGCTTTCCGCACGCTCGACATCGGATCGGACAAGGTGCTGCCCTTCATGAAGCGCCTGGACGAGCCGAACCCGGCCATGGGCTGGCGCGCGATCCGCGTCGGGCTGGAGAAGCCGGGCGTCCTGCGCATGCAGCTCCAGGCCCTCCTGCGCGCGGCGGATGGCCGGCCGCTGACGGTGATGTTCCCCTTCATCGCCCAGTTCGAGGAATTCCTCGAAGCGCGCGAGCATCTGCTGGAAGAGATCGACCGCGAGGGCCAGCTTGGCCATACCCTGCCCGAGAAGATCGAGATCGGCGCGATGCTGGAAACCCCCAGCCTCGCCTATGCGCCCAAGGCCTTCTTCGAGCTGGCCGATTTCATCTCCATCGGCGGAAATGATCTGAAGCAGTTCTTCTTCGCCGCCGACCGCGAGAACGAGCGCGTCCGCCGCCGCTACGACACGCTGGACGTAAGCTTCCTGTCCTTCCTGCAGCACATCGTGCAGCGCTGCGAGGACAGCAACACCGCGCTTTCGTTCTGCGGCGAGGATGCCGGCCGCCCGGTGGAGGCGCTCTGCTTCGCCGCCATCGGCCTGCGCTCGCTTTCGATGCGCCCGGCCTCGATCGGCCCGGTGAAATCCCTCATCCGCCGCGTGGACCTGAAGGAGGCCCGCGCGGTGATCGAGGAAGCCGCCGCCAGCGGTGCCCAGTCGGTGCGCCCCGCCGTGCTCGACTGGCTGTCGCGCCAGGGCGACGGCTCCTAGGCCACGCTCTTTTTCCTGGCCTAAATACTCTCGGGAGGGGGGGCAGTCAGCCCCCCGGCCAGCGGCCCTTCCGCCTCAGGCCAGCGCCGCGCGGAATGCGTCCAGCACCGCCTCTTCGCCATGGGTCTCCGCCAGCCGCTTCAGGCCGAAACGGACATGTGCCATTTCCTGGTAATAGGTGACGAAGGCGTAGTTGATCCCCGCTCCCGCCACCGCGCCCAGAAGCGGCACCGCCTCCGCCGCGAGCTTCTCGCCCAGCACCGAGGCGAAGCGTGGCGCGACCGCGGCGACCACCCGGTTCAGCGTGCCGCCGGTGATCGTCACCCGCGCGCCGAGGAACGAGGTGTTGACCCCGTCGTCGCGCTTCAGGGGCCCGCCCGCGCCGAAGACCTGCAGGCATTCCAGCCGCGTCGTGGGGTCCTTCGGATCGTAGCCATAGCTCTCGGCGATCTTTTGCAGGCCGCGGAAGATCACCGTCACGGTCAGCGGCAATTCGGCAATCGCCGTGCCGATGCCGCCGAGCCCGCCGAAAGCCCCGGTCAGCGTGGCAAGCGCCAGGTGCCCCCGGTCGCCGATCTTCGGCCCCTCGCCAAGCGTCTCCCCGGCCAGCCGGTAGCTGCGCTCCAGCGCGGTGGCGGTGGCCTTCTCCAGCCGGTCCTTCACCCCGTCGGGCAGCTTTTCCAGCCGGTTCTCGATCCGCGAGCCGGCAGCGTTTATCACCGCCATCACCGCGCCGCCGGCCTTGCGGTGACGCGCGGCCAGCGCCGCGATGCGGTCCATCGGCAGGGCCTCGCGGGCGGGGACGATCTCTGTGTTCGGTTCGCTCATGCCCGGAAAGGTAGGCAGCCGCGAGGGCCTGCGCAAGCCGCCCGCCGCGGCTGGGCGACGGGCGCCTCAGGCCGCTCCGCGATCTGGGCCCTCGGGATCGTTCCAGGCGCGCACCTCGCCCGTGATGCCCGCCCAGGCGCCGGAGGCCAGCTCGAACCCCAGAACCCGGGCCGGGTTGGTCGGCGGCGGCATGATCACACCCTCGAGCCTGCGGAAGCCGAAGCGGCTGTAATAGGGCGCATCACCCACCAGCATCACCCGCGCCCAGCCGAGCCGGCGCGCCTCGGCGAGGCTTTCATGGATCAGGTATCCGCCCAGCCCCTCGCCCTGCCGCGTCGGGTGAACCGCGACGGGCCCCAGAAGCAGAACCGGATGCCCCGCCACCCGCACCGGCCAGAACCGGATCGCCGCCGCCAGCACCCCGTCCTCGCGCAGGACCAGGCACAGCTCGCGGACCTTCTCCACCCCGTCGCGCAGCCGGTAGGAGGAAAGCGCCGTGCGGCCCGGTGCGAAACAGAGATCATAGAGCGCCTCGACCTCCCAAGCGTCGGCCTCGGTCTCCTCCTCGAGCTGGTACATGCCCCCCGTTCCCTCCGGGCCGAATCTTCTGGAAACGCGGGTAACATGGCCCTAGGTCAGGGGCAAATTGGATCAGGAGCCTTCATGTTCTATCGCCCCGCCGACGGCCACGGCCTGCCCCACAACCCGTTCAACGCCATCGTCGCGCCGCGCCCGATCGGCTGGATCGCCACCCGCGGCGCGGACGGGTCCGAGAACCTCGCCCCCTATTCCTTCTTCAACGCCGTGGCCTATACCCCGCCGCAGGTGATCTTCTCCTCGACCAGCACCAAGCCGGATCGACCGCGCGGCAAGGACAGCCTGTCGAATATCGAGGAAACCGGCGTCTTCTGCGTCAATATCGTTGAAGAGGCGGCATGCGAGGCGATGAACCGCACCTCCGGCCCCTGGCCGAAGACGACCGACGAGTTCGCCGATGCCGGCATTGCGAAAGCCGCCTGCGAGACCATCGCCTGCTCGCGCGTCGCCAACGCGCCGGCGAGCCTCGAATGCCGGCTGGTGCAGGTGGTGCAGCTCCTCGGCAAGGCGAACTTCCTGGTGATTGGCGAGGTGACGGGGGTTCACATGCGCGACGACTGCATCGTCGACGGCCGTTTCGACGTCACCCGCTTCCACCCGGTCAGCCGCCTCGGCTACCGCGACTTCGCCGTGGTGACCGAGACGTTCGAGATGATCCGCCCCGGCGAGAAGTAGGCACCGAGGCGCGGCAGAGGGTCAGCGCCCGCCCTTGGGAACGGACGGGCGCTGGCCCGGCGGGCTTCGCCCGCTGTTTCGGGCCAAGGGCCGAGCCCTACCCCGCGATCAGCCCCATCTGCTCGAGCTTGAGCACCACCTGATGGGCGCAGGTATCGACGTCCATGCCCTCGGTGTCGACCCGCAGCTCCGGCGTACCCGGCGCCTCGTAGGGGTCCGAGATCCCGGTGAACTCCTTGATCTTGCCCTCGCGGGCGAGCTTGTAGAGCCCCTTGCGGTCGCGCCGCTCGCATTCCTCAAGGCTCGTGGCCACATGCACCTCGACGAAGGCGCCATAGGCCTCGATCATCTCCCGCACCGACCGCCGCGTCGCCGAATAGGGCGCGATCGGGGCGCAGAGCGCGATGCCGCCGTTCTTGGTGATCTCGCTCGCGACATAGCCGATCCGGCGGATGTTGATGTCGCGGTGTTCCTTGGAGAACCCGAGTTCCGACGACAGGTGCTTGCGCACCACGTCGCCGTCGAGCAGCGTCACCGGCCGCCCGCCCATCTCCATCAGCTTCACCATCAGCGCATTGGCGATGGTCGACTTGCCGGAGCCCGACAGCCCGGTGAAGAACACCGTGAAGCCCTGCTGCGCCCGCGGCGGAGAGGTGCGGCGCAGCTCCTCCACCACCTCGGGGAACGAGAACCACTCCGGGATCTCCAGCCCCTCGCGCAGCCGCCGCCTCAGCTCGGTGCCCGAGATGTTGAGGACGGTCGTGCCTTCCGGCACCTCGTCCACCGGGAAATACTGCGCCCGCTCCTGCACGTAGACCATGTGCTTGAACGGCACGACCTCGATCCCGATCTCTTCCTGGTGCTTCAGCACCATTTCCTGCGCGTCGTAGGGGCCGTAGAAATCCTCGCCGGCGGAGTTCTTGCCGGGGCCCGCATGGTCGCGGCCGACGATGAAATGGGTGATGCCGTGGTTCTTGCGGATGATCGCATGCCACAGCGCCTCGCGCGGCCCGCCCATCCGCATGGCCAGGTTCAGCAGCGACAGGTGCGTGGTCGACTGCGGATACTTGTCCAGAACCGCCTCGTAGCAGCGCACCCGGGTGAAATGGTCCACGTCACCGGGTTTCGTCATGCCGACGACCGGGTGGATCAGCAGGTTCGCCTGCGCCTCGCGCGCGGCGCGGAAGGTCAGTTCCTGATGCGCGCGGTGCAGCGGATTGCGCGTCTGGAAGGCCACGACACGGCGCCAGCCAAGCTTGCGGAAGAAGGCGCGCAGCTCGTTCGGCGTGTCGCGGCGGCCGCGGAAATCGTAATGCACCGGCGGCTGGATGCCGGTGACCGGCCCACCCAGATAGACCTTGCCGGCAGTGTGGTGCAGGTAGTTGACCGACGGGTGCGCCAGGTCATCCGCGCCGAAGACGGCCACCGCCTCGCGCGCCTTGTCTGGCACCCATTTGTCGGTGACCGAGAGGATCGCCAGGATCACGCCCTCGGCGTCGCGCAGCGCGATATCCTGCCCCGGCTCCACCTTCTCGGCGAAGGCCTCCGAGACATCGAGGTTGATCGGCATCGGCCACAGCGCGCCGGAGGCCAGCCGCATGTCGTCCAGCACGCCGTCGTAATCGGCTTCGGTCATGAAGCCCTTGAGCGGGTGGAACCCCCCGTTCATCAACAGCTCCAGGTCGCAGACCTGCCGCTGGGTCAGATCCCAGGACGGCAGCTCGCCGGCCTCGACCTTCAGCTTCTGGGCAGACTCGTAGGAAACGTAGAGCTCCGGGATCGGGGCGTGATTGGCATTCGACATGAGGTCTCGGCTTTCGTCAGCTGCGGATGGGGCCTTGCCCGGCGCGGCTTTAGCCGGAAACCGGGACGAAATTCAAGCGAACCCCATTCTGCAACCGCAAATACGGACCAGTTCCCGGCCCATCGCCGCAGCCCGGGATATTATTCCGCCGCGGCCGCCTCCGGCACCGCCGCTTGTTCCGCCAGCCAGCGCTCGGCGTCGAGCGCGGCCATGCAGCCCATCCCGGCCGAGGTCACCGCCTGACGGTAGACATGGTCGGTCAGGTCGCCCGCGGCGAACACGCCGGGAATCGAGGTGCGGGTGGAGCCGGGCTCCACCTTCACATAGCCGCCGTGATGCAGCTCCAGCTGGTCCTTCACCAGCTCCGAGGCCGGGGCGTGGCCGATCGCCACGAAGAAGCCGTCGCAGGGGATGGTGCTGACCTCGCCCGTAAGCGTGTCCTTCACCCGCACGCCGGTGACGCCCAGCGGGTCCTCGGCGCCAAGGATCTCCTCCACCGTCTTGTTCCAGGCGAAGGAGAGCTTGGGATTGTTCTCCGCCCGGTGCTGCAGGATCTTCTCGGCCCGCAGCGTGTCGCGCCGGTGGATCAGCGTGACCTTCGAGGCGAAATTGGTCAGGAACAGCGCCTCCTCGACCGCGGTGTTGCCGCCGCCGATCACCACGACCTCCTTGCCGCGGTAGAAGAAGCCGTCGCAGGTCGCGCAGGCGGAGACGCCAAAGCCCTTGAACTTCTCCTCGCTCGGCAGGCCCAGCCACTTGGCCTGGGCCCCGGTCGCCAGGATCACCGCATCGGCGGTATAGGTCGTGCCACTGTCGCCCTTCGCCGTGAACGGACGATGCGAAAGGTCGAGCGACGTGATGATGTCGCCCACCACCTCGGCGCCCATCGCCGCCGCATGGGCCTCCATCCGAACCATGAGGTCGGGGCCCTGCACTTCGGTGTCGCCGGGCCAGTTCTCGACCTCGGTGGTGATCGTCAGCTGCCCGCCCGGCTGGATCCCCTGCACCAGCACCGGCTCCAGCATCGCGCGCGAGGCGTAGACCGCCGCCGTGTAGCCCGCCGGCCCGGACCCGATGATCAATACCTTGCTATGACGCGTCTCGCCCATCGCCGCCCCCATCTTCGCTCTCGCATTCGCTTGCCAGCCCCGATATAGGGCCCGCGCGGCGCCGGGGAAAGCCCCATGCGGCGGCAGGGCTCCGCCCCGCCCGAGCGGCAAAACACCGTGAGTATGCGTCGAAATATTGCGCGGTATTGAAATAATATTGCGCGAGACGCAGCTATTGCGTAAGTTCCTGCTCAGGACGAAGGACACAGCATGAGCGCGACCAAACTAGATCCGATCGACCGCAAGATTCTGGCGGAGTTGCAGGCCGATGGCCGAATGACCAATGTCGAGCTGGCCCGCCGCGTCGGCATCTCTGCACCCCCCTGCCTGCGCCGGGTCCGCACGCTGGAGGAAGCCGGCTACATACGCGGCTACCACGCCAATATCGATCCGCGCGAGCTGGGCTTCGAGGTCCAGGTTTTCGCCATGGTCCGCCTGCATTCCCAGGCCGAAGTCGACCTCTCCGCTTTCGAGCGCCGCTGCAAGGAATGGCCGCTGGTGCGCGAGTGCCACATGCTCAACGGCGAGATCGACTTCATCCTGAAATGCGTGGCGCCGGACCTGTCCACCTTCCAGACCTTCCTGACCGAGCAGCTCACCTCGGCCGAGAACGTCGCCTCGGTGAAGACAAGCCTCGTCATCCGCTGCGCCAAGGACCAGCCGGGCGTGCCCTTCGACGTTCTGGAGGACCGGGTCAGCCGCGGCAGCTGAGCCAGGGCGGCTCAGAGTACTTCGGCTCAGACCACTTCGGCTCAGGCCACGGCGATGCGGTGGCCGGGTGGGACCGGGCCGGGGCGGCGCGGCTTCGGCAAGGCCTCGAACTCGTGCAGCCTCTCCGCGTTCGGAAACAGCGCAAGGAAAAGCGACAGAAGATCCGGCGACAGGTGCCCCGCAGCGGTGATGTCGGGCGAGAAGCTGCGGAAGGCCACGCCATTGGCCAGCAGCGTCCGCCCGCTCGACAGGCAGAGGTGATAGGCCGATACCGGCGTCTGCGGCGTCAGCTCCACCACCGTGTCGCCATCGACCAGCACCTCCGCCGGCAGGAAATCCCCCTTCCGCGCCGACCAGACCCGCGCCCCGGGGCCAAGCAGCAAATCCTGCATCGGCCGGCCGAAGCCCAGCGCATCGGCGGTGAAACGGTAAAGTCGGTCGGGCCGCCCGGCACCGCTGGAGCGCAACGGATAAAGCGTGAGATTGCCGCGCCAGAGCACCTGCTCCGTCCCGGCCTCGGCGGTCTCGACCCGGTCGCCGGGGCGCAGGTCCTCGATCGCCACAGGACCGTCGGGGGTGGCCAGAAGCGTGCCGCGGGCAAGCGCGTTGAAGGCGTTCTCGAAGAAGGACGAGGCGGGGGCGAGGCGGTTGATCTCCACCTCCTGCCCCTCGGCATCGAGGCAGATCGCCTCGTAGCGGCGCAGAAGCGGGCGCGACCGGCTGCGCGCTGCGGGATCGGGTGCTGCATCCGGTGCGGTCTCGGGCCGGGACGCGGTAGGGGTTTCGGCGGCGGTTACGGCGTCCAGATCGGCCGCGGTTGTGGGACGGTTCATGGCAGCGGCCTCCCGGCTCCGGCCGCCGGCGAGGGCGCCGCGTGCAAGGCCCCGCCCCGCGGCCGCGAGGGGCGGCCAGTGGCGGGGGATGGGACGATCGGATGCAGCGAAAACTCGGTCATCGGCGGTAATTGTCTAGGGGCGCAGAGGGCGAAGGGCGCATATCCCCACGTGCCCGACCCTCGCGCGATGTGATGATGAAACGCTCCGCGGTGCCGCCCCGGCGGCCCGTTCGGCGCGTGCGGGCCGCTCAGTTCGCGGCAGCGGCCGGCTTGGCCTTCGGTGCGGCCGCAAGGGCCGCCGGCATGCGGCGCGTCGCGCGCTGCCAGGGCAGGCCGGGCTGCGGCTCCGCGCTCGCGGCCAGGATCGACTTCATCCAGCGACTAGTCTTTTTCATGGTCCCGTTCCCTTTCCCATGCCGGTTCCCGGGCGCAGCGCAGAGACCGGCGCACCCGGCGGCTCCCCCAAATTCGCCGCGCATTGGGGCACATTCACGGCCTGCGGGTGACGATTGTTCGTGGATCGGTTCGGATTTTGGCCGAAATGCGTCCGCCCGGCCGGCCGGGGTCAGAGCCGGATGACCGACAGCAGCCGCCCGTAATCGGCCTCGCCCGCATGGGTGGCGCGGCGGAAGGAATAGAACCGCGCCGGATCCGAATAGGTGCAATGGCCGATCCATTCGGCCTCGCCGATCCCCGCCTCGCGCAGCCGGTGAAGCCCGAAGGAGGGCAGGTCGAACACCATCCGGTCGCCCGTGCCGCCGGCGAAGAAGCGGGCATAGTCCGGATCCTCGGCCATGAAGCTGTCGAGGAACTCCGGCCCCACCTCATAAGCACGCTGGCTGATCGTCGGCCCGATCGCGGCGCGGATCGACGCCCGCGTCGCGCCAAGCGCCTCCATCGCGTCAAGCGTCGCCTCCAGCACACCGCCGAGCGCTCCGCGCCAGCCGGCATGGGCCGCGCCGATGACCCCTGCCTCCGGGTCGGCGAAAAGGACGGGCTGGCAGTCCGCCGTCAGGATCCCGAGGCCAAGCCCCGGCACGCGCGTGACCATCGCATCGGCCTCGGGCCGGCCCTCGGGCGGGGCGTCGAGCGTCAGCACCTCGGCCGAATGGATCTGCCGCAGCGTCACCATCCGATCCGGCGCAAGCCCCATGGCGGTGGCAGCCCGCGTGCGGTTGATCGCCACCGCATCGGAAAGGTCGGAGGAGCCCGGCCCGCAGTTCAGCCCCTCGAATATCCCCGACGAGGCTCCGCCACGCCGGGTGAAGAACCCGTGGCGGACGGATCCCAGGCAGTCTGCATTCAGGATTTCCAGCGTCATCAGGCGAATCCCGGAGGCGGCGCCGCAGCGGACGGATGGATGGCGATTACCTGGAACACCCTTCCCATTTCCTCTGGATGGGTCAAGCGGCGATGTGCCGCGACATGCGCCTCCAGTGCCGCGCCCGAAAGCCGGGCGGCAAGGCCCCGCGCACGCGCACCGATCCCCAGCCGCTCCAGCCAGAGCCCCTGATCCGTCATCGGCGTATGGGCGACGCCCGGCACCGCGCGGGCGGCCTGGGCCAGCGCCTCGAAATCCACATGCGCGGTCAGGTCGGCCTCGCCGGGCGCCGCGAAGGGGTCGGCATAGCCGTGCCGCGCCACCGCCTGGAACGTATCGCCCAGCGAATGCCAGCCGCCGTAATCGACGATCACCGCCGCGCCGCCGTGCCGCCCGATCCGCCCCGCGATCTCGCCCATCAGCACGGGCACGGCGGGGCACAGCTCCACCACATCGCCTGGCACGGTATCGGCAAGCCTGTGGGCCAGCGCGGACAGCGGCGCAGGCTCCGACAGGCTAAGGGCCAGCGCCCCGCCCGACAGCCCGACCATGCGCTCGCGCCAGCCCGCCGTGTCGCGCTGGAACTGGCGGATCGGCAGCGCATCGAAGAACTCGTTCGCCATCAGGAACAGCGGCGCCTCCGGCAGCTCCGCCAGCGTGTCGAGCCAGGTGACCTCGTATCCCTCCAGCGCCGCGCGCTGGCGCGCGCGCAGCACCGGCGAGGCCTCGATCAGATGCACCCGGATCGCGGCGTGAAACCCCGGAACGCCGCGCGTCGCGCGCAGCATGTCGGCCATCAGCGTCCCCCGCCCGGGTCCCGGCTCGGCCAGAACCACGGGGGCTGGCGCGCCCTGGTCCATCCAGGCCTGGGCGAGGCACAGCCCCGCCAGTTCGCCGAACATCTGCGAGATCTCTGGCGCCGTGGTGAAATCGCCCGCCCGGCCCAGCGGGTCGCGGGTGGCGTAATAGCCGTGCTCGGGGTCAAGCAGGCAGTCCTGCATGTACTCGGCCAGGCTCATCGGGCCCGAGGCCGCGATCCGCCGCGCGATCCGCGCGCCGAGCGGCGTCACGTCCCCGCCTTTTCTTGCGCCTTCCCGGCCGAGGCCGCCCGCCGTTTCGCCCGCCAGACCGTCCACCAGATCACGCCGAGCCCCACCGCGATCATCGGCAGGGAGAGCACCTGCCCCATGGAGAACCCGCCGAGCGATCCGAAGGAGATCACGTTGCCCGCCGGATCCGTGGCGGTGATGAACTGCGCGTCGGCCTGGCGGAAGAACTCCACGATGAAGCGTGCAAGCCCGTAGCCCACGAAGAAGGCGCCCGCCACGCGGCCGGGATATTTCAGCCAGCCGCGCCGCCAGGCAAGCCAGAGCAGGACGGCGCCGAGAATCACGCCTTCCATCAGCGCCTCGTAGATCTGCGAGGGCTGGCGGGTGCAGATCGTCAGCCAGTTCGGCCCGCAATTCTGCGCCTCGGGCCCCGGGAAGGCCACCGCCCAAGGCAGATGGCTCGGCAGGCCCCAGAGCTCGCCGTTGATGAAATTCGCGATCCGGCCCAGGAACAGCCCCGGCGGCGTCGCCACCGCCAGCGCGTCGGCGGCGGACAGAAGCGGGATCTTCTGCGCCCGCGTGTAAAGCACCAGCGCCAGCGCCACGCCGAGGAAACCGCCGTGGAACGACATGCCGCCGTGCCAGACCTCGAAGATCCCCGCCGGATGCTTGATGTAATAGGGCAGGTCGTAGAACAGCACGTATCCGATCCGCCCGCCGAGGACGACGCCGAGGATCACATATGTCAGCAGGTCCTCGACCTGCCGGGGCACCATCGGCGCCTTCTCCGACGGCCAGAGCCGGGGCGCCCTGACCAGCGCCACCACGATCCGCCAGCCGATCAGCAGCCCGCAGATATAGGCCAGCGCGTACCAGCGCAGCGAGAAGGCATATCCCAGCACATGGACGGTGAACACGTCCGGCGAGACATTGGGAAAGGGGATGTATCCGCGGCTGAACATGGCGCCTCCTCGGCGCTACCTGTGACGGGCGGCGCGGCGAAGTCAACCTTGTGCCTCTGCCGCCCGCACCCATATAAGGCGAACGTGACCGGCAACCGCAAGGCACGGAGGCGGCAGATGCAGACCCGAGGCAAGATGTTCGACGATCTCTCCAAACTGATGACCAACGCCATGGGCGTCGCCCAGGGCGCGCGGACCGAGGCAGAGACCGCGATGAAGGGCTGGATGGACCGCTGGCTCGCCGACCGCGACTTCGTCACCCGCGAGGAATTCGACGCGGTCCGCGCCATGGCCCAGAAGGCCCGCGAGGAGAACGAGGCCCTGAAGGCCCGTCTCGACGCGCTGGAAGCCGGGGCCGGCAAGACCAAGGACGGCAAGGCCAAGGGCTGACGGCGCGCGCCGCGGCCCTGCGGCCTTTCCCCGCCCGGGGGCTGGACGCCGGGCCGCACATACGGTCTTCTCTGCGCAAAATGCGAAGGAGAAGGCAATGGCGGAACTCGATCGGATCATCGCGGCAGCTCGGGGCGAGGTTCCGGCGGATCTGGTGATCCGCGGCGGACGGGTCTTCGACCTCGTGACCGGAGAGCTGGTAGAATCCGACGTGGCGATCCTTGGCGACACCATCGTCGGCGTCTTCGAGACGGGCTACGAGGGCGAACGCGAGATCGACGCCAGCGGGGCCGTACTCGTCCCGGGCTTCATCGACACGCACCTCCATATCGAAAGCTCGATGGTCACCCCGTTCGAGTTCGACCGCTGCGTCACCCCCCGCGGCGTCACCACGGCGATCTGCGACCCGCATGAGATTGCCAATGTCTGCGGCCTGACCGGCATCGACTATTTCCTTGAGGCCTCCGCCCGCACGGTGATGGACATCCGCGTCCAGCTCTCCTCCTGCGTGCCCTCCACGCATATGGAGACTACCGGCGCCCGGCTGGAAGCGGCGGACCTGATCCCCTACCGCGACCATCCCCGCTCCATCGGCCTCGCCGAGTTCATGAACTACCCCGGCGTCATCCACCGCGACCCCGGCGCAATGGCCAAGCTCGAGGCCTGGCGCGGGCGCCATATCGACGGCCACTGCCCGCTCCTCTCCGGCCGGGACCTCAATGCCTATGTCGCCGCCGGCATCCGAACGGAGCACGAGGCGACATCGGCCCCCGAGGCCCTCGAAAAGCTCCGCAAGGGCATGCGCGTGCTGATCCGCGAAGGCTCCGTGTCGAAGGACCTGAAGGCGCTGACAGGGATCATCACCGAACGCCATTCGCCCTACATCTGCTTCTGCACAGACGACCGGAACCCGCTCGACATCGCCGAGCACGGGCATCTCGACTACGTCATCCGTACCGCCATCGCCCGAGGCGCATCCCCGCTGGCCACCTACCGCGCCGCGAGCCTCTCCGCGGCCGAGGCCTTCGGCTTGAAGGACCGCGGCCTCATCGCGCCGGGCAAGCGCGCCGACATCGCCATCCTCGACAGCCTCGAGGGCTGCCACGCCCGCACGGTGATCTGCGGCGGCGTCGTGGCCGAACCAGAGGCCTTCGCCCGGCGCGAGATCCTGCCCCCCGTCGCCCGCCATTCGGTGAAGGCCCGCCGCGTCGCGGCCGAGGACTTCCGCACCGCCGGCAACCGCGCCGAAACCCCTGTGATCGGCATCCTGCCTGGCAAGATCATCACCGAACACCTGACCGAGACCATAGAACCCCTCGACGGCGACAAGCGCCCCGACCCCACCCGCGACCTCGTCAAGATCGGGGTGATCGAGCGGCACGGCGTGAACGGCAACATCGCCACCGGCTTCGTGCGCGGCTTCGGCCTGACCCGCGGCGCCATCGCCTCCACCGTCTGCCACGACCACCACAACATCGCCGTGGTCGGCGTCGATTACGTCGACATGGCGCTGGCCGCGAACCGGCTGGGCGAGATCGAGGGCGGCTTCGTGGTGGCCGCCGGCGGCGAGGTGCTGGCAGAGGTCGCCCTGCCGGTCGCGGGCCTCATGTCGCTCGACAGTTTCGAGACGGTCGAAGCCGCGCTCCGCAAGCTGCGCGCGGCGGCCAGGGGCCTCGATGTCACGCTGGAAGAGCCGTTCCTCCAGCTCGCCTTCCTCGCCCTGCCGGTGATCCCGCATCTGAAGATCACCGATCACGGCATGGTCGATGTCGACCGGTTCGAGGTGATGGTTTAATTATTAAACCATTTTTGAACGACCCCTGACCCGGCCCGAAAAAGCCCGCCCCGGCGGAACCGGGGCGGGCGCTTCGTTCATTCAGATCCGGCCTTCGCCGGCCCTAATGGCTGGCGGGATCGCGGGTGCGGTCCTGATCCCGGGTCATGTCCTGATCCTGGGTCATGTCCTGATCCCGCAGCAGCAGCTGATCCTGGGTCCGAAGCTGGTCCCGCGTCTTCAGGTAGATGCGGTCCTGCGTCCGGTCGCGGTCCGGGTTCATGCTGTCCCACAGAAGCGTGCCGGTCCGGGCGTCATAGACCAACTGGCGCAGATCCTCGCCCCGCTGGGCGACGACACGCAACCGGTTCTGCTCCCGGTAGGTCTGCATCTGGGTGAACCCCTGCTGTTGCAGCGCCCGGTAGATCGGGCCGAGGCCCGTCTGCGCGAAGGCGGCCACGCCGCTCAGCAACAGCGCGGCGGTTGTGAGACTGA
Organism: Solirhodobacter olei; assembly: GCF_004010155.1. GTDB lineage: Bacteria > Pseudomonadota > Alphaproteobacteria > Rhodobacterales > Rhodobacteraceae > Solirhodobacter > Solirhodobacter olei. Next base: position 123,776 of record NZ_RRYH01000009.1, read on the forward strand.
ACAGACGGCGCATTTCACTCTCCTCTTTCTTGGTTTCCAATCGGCCGATCACGCGGCCGTGACTTATAATGTCACGCCGCAGCGCAGCGATTCCGTCGCCCATCCGGCAGGCCCGCAGGATCGGCACGACAGGGCGACCGCCCCCGTTGATCCTTCGGTGCGGCGGCCCTAGGGTGGCCTCCGGAAGATTGAGGGGAAGCAAGACATGCGTCTGAAGTTGATCGTCGCGATAGGGGCACTCCTGGCACTTGCCGCCTGCGGAGGGCCGCCCTCGTCCTTCTTCTGAGGCGGGGCTACATCGCCTCCTTGATCCCTGCCCGGATCAGGGCCCAGTTCGTCGGATAGGCTGTGACGAACCCGGCGATCATGGCAAACTGCATGGCAAACCAGAAGACGGCTGTATCCGGCTCCAGCGGCCGGCCGAGCACGGCGAAGCGGGCCAGTGCCATCAGCCCGTACATCCCCACCTGCCAGGAGGCGAGCGAGAGGACATCGGCCTTCGCCGCCTCCTTCAGCCCTTCAACCGGGCCGAGCCCGCGCATCGGTGCGATGGCGAAATACTGGAACGCGATCCCGATCGCGAGCGCCACCACGAAATCCAGCCCCCAGGCCGCAAAGATCCGCTCCGCGAACACCCCGGGATAGCCGAAGGGCGCAAGCAGCCCCGGAAAGCGCGCCGATAGCCCCTCGGCCAGGATATCGCCCAGCGTGCAGCCCGCCCCGCAATGCAGCGCCCCCTTGGCGACCGCGATGTGAAACGGCCCGCCGCCGTGATGGTGATGATGATGCCCAGCCCCCGCCGGCATCGCCCGCCCGTGGCGCTGGTAGAAGGCCAGCAGCACCGGCCCGGCAAAGAGCGCACAGAGCGGCCAGACCGCGTTCATCACCCCCATGGGCTGCGGCCGCCGCGTCAGGTCGAACGCAATCCAGAGGGCGGAGACAAGGCCAAGCGCAAGCGAGGCCCAGGCGAGGAGGAGGAGAAATGTCATCGGAAGGAGGATGGCCCGCCGGGCCGGGGTGTCAAGCGCACGTAGGGTGCGCATTCATTGCGCACCCGGGGGCAATCGAAAGGCAGGGGGTGCGCGCCGAATGCGTTGGGAGGATGGCGCCCCCTACCTCCCCCGCCGCTTATTTCCACCCCGCTGCCCGGCCCGCCCGGCCGTGCTCCGTCCCCGCGACGCCCCCGCCGCCTCGGCGGCTTCCCGCACCGCCTCCTGCCGCGCCAGCGGGTCGTCGGCGACGGCCAGCTCTACCGCCTCCAGCCGCTTGACCTCGTCGCGAAGCCGGGCGGCCTCCTCGAATTCCAGGTTCTCGGCAGCCTTGCGCATCTGCGCCCGGAGCGCGTCGAGATGCGCGGCGAGGTTCTGACCCACCATCGGCTTCTCGACCTTGGCCGTGACGCGCGACATGTCGGTGTCGCCCTCCCAGAGGCCGGCCAGAACGTCCTCGACGTTCTTCTTCACCGTCTGCGGCGTGATGCCGTGCGCCTCGTTATAGGCGACCTGCTTCTCGCGCCGCCGGTCGGTCTCGCGCATCGCGCGCTCCATCGAGCCGGTGATCCGGTCGGCATACATGATCACCCGCCCCTCGGCGTTCCGCGCCGCGCGCCCGATGGTCTGGATCAGCGAGGTCTCCGACCGCAGGAAGCCCTCCTTGTCGGCGTCGAGGATCGCCACCAGCCCGCATTCCGGGATGTCGAGCCCTTCCCGCAGCAGGTTGATCCCCACCAGCACGTCGAAGGCCCCAAGGCGCAGGTCCCGCAGGATCTCGATCCGCTCCAGCGTGTCGATGTCGGAATGCATGTAGCGCACGCGGATGCCCTGCTCGTGCAGGTATTCGGTCAGATCCTCTGCCATCCGCTTGGTCAGCGTGGTGCAGAGCGTGCGGAAGCCGGCGGCGGCGACCTTGCGGACCTCGTCCAGTAGATCGTCCACCTGCATCTCGACCGGGCGGATCTCCACCATCGGGTCGATCAGGCCGGTGGGGCGGATCACCTGTTCTGTGAAGACGCCGCCGGTCTGCTCCATCTCCCAGGCCGCCGGGGTGGCGGAGACGAAGACGCTCTGCGGCCGCATCGCGTCCCATTCCTCGAACTTCAGCGGCCGGTTGTCCATGCAGGAGGGCAGGCGGAAGCCATGCTCGGCCAGCGTGAACTTGCGCCGGTAGTCGCCCCGGTACATGCCGCCGATCTGGGGAACAGAGACGTGGCTCTCGTCGGCGAAGACGATGGCGTTGTCGGGGATGAACTCGAACAGCGTCGGCGGCGGCTCCCCCGGCGCGCGGCCGGTGAGGTAGCGCGAATAGTTCTCGATCCCGTTGCAGACGCCGGTCGCCTCCAGCATCTCCAGGTCGAAATTCGTGCGCTGCTCCAGCCGCTGGGCCTCCAGCAGCTTGCCCTCCCCGGTCAGCTGCTTCAGGCGCTGCGCCAGCTCCAGCTTGATGCCCTTGATCGCCTGCTGCATCGTCGGGCGCGGCGTAACGTAGTGCGAATTCGCGTAGATCCGGATCTGCTTGAACGTGTCGGTCTTGGCGCCGGTCAGCGGGTCGAACTCGGTGATCGCCTCCAGCTCCGGCCCGAAGAACGAGAACCGCCAGGCCCGGTCCTCGAGGTGGGCAGGCCAGACCTCCAGCGTATCGCCTCGGACGCGGAAGGAGCCGCGCGCGAAGGCCTGGTCGTTCCTGCGGTACTGCTGGGCGACCAGCTCCGCCATCACCTGCCGCTGGTCGTACATCTGCCCGGTGATCAGATCCTGCGTCATCGCCGAATAGGTCTCGACCGACCCGATACCGTATATGCACGAGACGGAGGCGACGATGATCACGTCGTCCCGCTCCAGCAGAGCCCGGGTGGCCGAGTGGCGCATCCGGTCGATCTGCTCGTTGATCTGGGATTCCTTCTCGATATACGTGTCCGACCGAGGCACGTAGGCCTCCGGCTGGTAGTAGTCGTAGTAGCTGACGAAATACTCGACCGCATTGTCCGGGAAGAAGCCCTTGAACTCTCCGTAAAGCTGGGCGGCCAGCGTCTTGTTGGGCGCCAGGATTATCGCCGGGCGCTGCGTCTCCTCGATCACCTTGGCCATTGTGAAGGTCTTGCCGGTGCCGGTCGCGCCCAGGAGCACCTGGTCGCGCTCTCCCGCCATCACGCCCGAGGCGAGCTCGGCGATGGCGGTGGGCTGGTCGCCCGCCGGCTTGAAGGGCGAGGACATGACGAACCGCCGCCCGCCCTCCAGCTTCGGCCGGGTCAGCACCTCGGGGCGGGTGACGGGGGCATTGGTGTTGTTATGGGGCATCGGCGAATCCTTGGGGCTTCGTCCAGATTTGATCTGTTTTTGTTCCTATTCAACCCCGGCGCGGCGAACGGGGACGGATGACAGTCTCGTGACGCCCTTGCAAAGCTTTCATGAAGGCGAGAAGCTTGGCGCAAGCCCGGACCCACCAGGCACAGCGAGGCAGCGATGGAACAGGCATTTCCGGGCAATCTCTTTCTCTTTCACCTCATCAACGCATCGGCAAGCCCGAACCCGGTGCTGCGGGCGCTTGCCGTGTTCTGCGCCTCCGACCTGGTCTGGCTGATGATCGCGGCCATGGCGGTCTTCTGGGTCATGGGCTCGGCCGAGACACGGTTCCGCCTGATGCTCGCCGCGCTTTGTGCCGCGATCGGACTTCTGGCGAACGTGATGCTGGGCGGGCTCATCGGTGCGCCGCGGCCCTTCATGGCCGGGATCGGGCATCTCCTCATCCATCACGCCCCCGACGCCTCCTTCCCCAGCGATCACGGCACGCTGGTCTGGACGGTGGGCCTCGCCCTCGGCCTGCGCGGGCCGCTGACCCGCTTCGGCGCGCTGGTGCGCTGGGGCGGCCTTGCGGTGGCATGGGGGCGGATCTACGTCGGCGTCCACTACCCGCTCGACTTCCTCGGCGCCTTCATTATGGCCTTCGTGGTGGTCGTCCTCGTGCTGCGGCAAGAGGCGCGGCTCGCCCCGCTCGGCGCGCTGGTGGAGCGCGTTTGGGTGGCCGCCCTGGGCCTGCTCCCCCGACGCGCCTAGGCCCGCCCGCCGCGAGAGGCTCTTGCACAGCCGCCCGCCTTCCCCGATAAGAGCTTGGTTTCCTACGGAGGTTCGCCCATGTCCGCCCGCATCTACCAGCCCGCCAGGACCGCGATGCAGTCCGGCACGGCCAGGACCCGCAGCTGGGTGTTGGAATTCGATCCCGCCACGCCGCGCGAGATCGACCCGCTGATGGGCTGGACCGGCTCGCCCGACACCCAGGCGCAGGTCCGCCTGCGCTTCGAAAGCCGCGCCGAGGCCGAGGCCTATGCCCAGGAAAAGGGCATCGACTACATTGTCCTCGAGCCCAAGCAGCGCAAGCAGAACATCCGCCCGCGCGGCTATGGCGAGAACTTCGCCACCGACCGCCGCACGGTCTGGACGCACTGACCCCCGGGGCGGAAGGGAAGGCGCCGCGATGACCGAAGCGCTGCTGGAAATCCGGCCCGACGATCCGACCGCGCCCGAGGTGGCCCCGCTGCTCGCGCGGCACCTCCAGCTGATGGTCGACACCTCTCCGCCCGAATCGATGCACGCGCTCGACGCCAGCGGCCTCGCCCGGCCCGAGGTGCGCTTCTTCACGCTGCGCGAGGGTGGGACGATCCTCGGCATGGGCGCCCTGAAGCAGCTCTCCGGGCCGCAGGGCGAGCTGAAATCCATGCATATCCTGTCGGAGGCGCGCGGCCGGGGCCTCGCCCGGCTGCTGCTCGACCATCTCATCGGGCTTGCGCGGGCCTCCGGCTGGCAACGGCTGAACCTGGAAACCGGCGTGGAGCCGGAATTCGAGGCCGCCCGCGCACTCTATGCCAGGGCCGGCTTCGTCGCCTGCCCGCCCTTCGAGGGCTACACGCTCGATCCGAACTCGGCGTTTTTCACGCTCGACCTGACCTGAGCCGCCTCGCGCGCCGAGGAGGGCCATCGCCCATCCGTCCGGGCGGACGGGCGCTGGCCCGGCGGGCTACGCCCGCTGTCTCGGGCCGGGGCTGCTCCCCCTCAGACGTCCACCGGGCGCGGGCGCCCTGCCTGGTCGATCGCCACGAAGGTGAAATTCGCCTCTGTCACCTTCATCCGCGCACCAAGCCTGTCGCGCAGGACCCAGGCTTCGATCTTGATCCCCATCGAGGTCCGCCCGACGCGCTCGACCCGCGCATAGATGCACAGCACGTCGCCCACATGCACCGGTCGGATGAACTTCATCGCGTCGATCGCCACCGTCGCCACCCGCCCCCGGGCGCGCGACCCCGCGACGATGCCGCCCGCGATGTCCATCTGGCTCAGCACCCAGCCGCCGAAAATGTCGCCGTTGACGTTGACGTCCGCCGGCATCGCCAGCGTGCGGAGCGTCAGCTCGCCCACCGGTGCGCCGTCCTGCGCTGCCTCGTCCATTCTTGCCCTCCGTCGGTTTTTCGCGACGATACTCCCCTGCCGCCCGAGGGCAAGCCGGCCCTGCGCAACTTTGCAATTCGCACCGTATGTTTGCAGACATATTTGCAAATTTTCCGAAATCTGCTTTCTGCACCTGCGGCATCCCGATATGCTCGCCCCCGGGGACGTTACGGGAGGAGCCGATGAAGGACATCCTGGCAGAGCTGGAGGAACGCCGCGAAGCCGCCCGCGCGGGCGGCGGCGAACGCCGCGTCACAGCCCAGCACGGCAAGGGCAAGCTCACCGCCCGCGAGCGGATCGAGCTGTTGCTGGACGAGGGCTCCTTCGAGGAGTTCGACATGTTCGTCCGCCACCGCTGCACCGATTTCGGGATGGAGGCGGACCGCCCGGCCGGCGACGGCGTGGTGACAGGCTGGGGCACCGTCAACGGCCGCATGGTCTATGTCTTCAGCCAGGACTTCACCGTCTTCGGCGGCTCGCTCTCCGAAACCCACGCCCAGAAGATATGCAAGATCATGGACATGGCGGTGCAGAACGGCGCCCCGGTCGTGGGCCTCAACGACTCGGGCGGCGCCCGCATCCAGGAAGGCGTGGCCTCGCTCGCAGGCTACGCCGAGGTCTTCCAGCGCAACATCATGGCCTCGGGCGTCGTGCCGCAGATCTCCGTCATCATGGGCCCCTGCGCCGGCGGCGCGGTCTATTCCCCCGCCATGACCGACTTCATCTTCATGGTCCGCGACAGCTCCTACATGTTCGTCACCGGCCCCGACGTGGTGAAGACCGTCACGAACGAGGTCGTCACCGCAGAGGAACTCGGCGGCGCCAAGACCCACACCAGCAAATCCTCCGTTGCCGACGGCGCCTTCCAGGACGACATGGAGGCGATGATGGAGGTCCGCCGCCTGATCGACTTCCTGCCCGCCTCGAACCGCGAGAAGCCGCCCGTCCGGCCCTTCTTCGACGATCCCGCGCGGCTGGAGTTGAGCCTCGACACTCTCGTCCCCGACAACCCCAACCAGCCCTACGACATGAAGGAGCTGATCCTGAAGCTCGCCGACGAGGGCGACTTCTACGAGATCCAGGAAGATTTCGCGAAGAACATCATAACCGGCTTCATCCGGCTGGAGGGCTCGACCGTCGGCGTGGTGGCCAACCAGCCGATGGTCCTCGCCGGATGCCTCGACATCGACAGCTCGCGCAAGGCGGCGCGCTTCGTGCGCTTCTGCGACGCGTTCGAGATCCCGATCCTGACGCTTGTCGACGTGCCGGGCTTCCTTCCGGGCACGGGTCAGGAATACGGCGGCGTCATCAAGCACGGCGCGAAACTGCTCTTCGCCTATGGCGAGGCGACGGTGCCGAAAGTGACCGTCATCACCCGCAAGGCCTATGGCGGCGCCTATGACGTCATGTCCTCCAAGCACCTCAGGGGCGATTTCAACTACGCCTGGCCCACGGCCCAGATCGCGGTGATGGGCGCCAAGGGAGCGACCGAGATCCTGCACCGCGCCGAGCTGGGCGACGCCGAGAAGATCGCCCGTCGCACCCGGGATTACGAGGACCGCTTCGCCAATCCCTTTGTCGCGGCCGAGCGCGGCTTCATAGACGAGGTGATCCGCCCCCATTCCACCCGCCGCCGGGTCTGCCGCGCCTTCGCCTCGCTGAAGGGCAAGAAGCAGCAGAACCCGTGGAAGAAGCACGACAACATCCCGCTATGAGGCTCCCCCGCCCCGCCCTTCTCGTCCCCGGCCTTGTGGCCCTGGCCCCGCTGGCGCTTGCCGCCGCGACGGCGCTGCCGAAGCTGCCCTCCGGGCTGCAGGTCAGCCTGATGCAAGTGGTCTGGCCCGCGCCCGGCGCGGCGAAGGGCGACCGCGTGGCGCGCTTCCGCTTCCTCGCGCCGGACCTGAAGAAAGGCGCCGATACCGATGCCGACCTCAAGACGCTCTGCGAGAAGGTCGCGCGGCCGATGGTGAAGGCGAAGGGGGCGACGGTCGATCAGGTCATCGTCTCGCTCGCCTCGAAACCCCTGAAGCTCGGCGAAAGCCGGCCCGATGTCGTCCAGGTCTTCGAGGCCTATCAACTGAAGGCGTCCCATTGCGCCTTCGCGCCGCCTTGGTGAGGAGACCATGCAGAAACACCGCGGATTTCCCAGCCGGCTGACCGGCACCGACTTCCAGTTCACCATCCGCCGCGCCAACGTGAAGGAGGGCGCCTCGAAACTCGTCGCCCGCCAGCGCTTCGCCGACCGGCGCCCCACCGACCGCGCCGCCGACGCCGCCTTCATGGCCGCGCTCTGGGAGCAGTTCGGCGAGGAGCCCTTCGAACGCGGCAACCTTGACGCAGGCCGCCTGTCGTGGCTCTTCGGGCGCGAAGTGGTGCCCGCCGAGGATCCCTTCGATCCGTCGAGCTACGAAGCGCTTCTGAGAATCGACGTGGAAGTGGCCCGGGTCAGCTTTCCGGCCGCGTTTTCGGGCGGAACCTCGGCATGAATTTGCGCACGCCCCGCGCGAAACGGCAGGGTTCAGCCCATACCGGCGGGGCCCAAGCCGCAGGCTTTGACAGAGAGGAGCGATCGGGCAGGATGGCCGTAGAGAAGCAGGCATCCCAGACCGCTTCTCTGGATTGCCAAGACCGTTACCCTTTCCCCTTTCCTTGGCCCGGCCCTTCGCGGGTCGGGCCATTTTTCCGCCGCCCGTCACATAGGCAAGGCTCCGCCGGCCCGGCCCGCACACGCATCTGCGCCTTTGCAGCCGCCGCGGCGCGGGCTATGTCAATGCCTGGAACCCAGTTCAATGGAGGCATTGAAACATGCGACTGCTCAAGATCACGGCCGTGTTGGCAATTGCCGTCTCGCTCTCCGGTTGCCTTCAGAACGACACCCAGCGCGGTGTCGCGGGCGCCGTCGGCGGCGCGGCCATCGCCGGTGCGACCGGCGGCAGCATGGCGACCGGTGCCGTCATCGGCGGTGCGGCCGGCGTCTTCTGCCGTGACCTCAACGTGCCGGGCTGCCGGAACAACTAGTCCGAAGACCAACCACCACTCTGATCGGGCCATCGGGGCATATCGCCCCGGTGGCCCTTTTGCTTTGCGGACCGGGGCCCACCCCGCCGCCCCGGGGGGAAGGGAGTGAGATGTTCGACAAGATCCTGATCGCCAACCGCGGAGAGATCGCCTGCCGCGTCATCAAGACGGCGCGAAAGATGGGCATCAAGACCGTCGCGATCTATTCCGACGCCGACCGCAACGCGCTCCACGTCCGCATGGCCGACGAGGCGGTGCATATCGGCCCCGCCCCCGCGGCCCAAAGCTACATCGTCATCGACAAGGTGATGGCCGCGATCCGTCAGACCGGCGCGCAGGCCGTCCACCCCGGCTACGGCTTCCTCTCCGAGAACATGAAATTCGCCGAGGCGCTGGAGGCCGAGGGCGTCACCTTCATCGGCCCGCCCTCCGGCGCGATCGAGGCGATGGGCGACAAGATCACCTCCAAGAAGATCGCGGCCGAGGCCGGGGTTTCCACCGTGCCGGGCTACATGGGCCTGATCGCCGATGCCGAGGAGGCGGTGAAGATCTCGCGCGAGATCGGCTACCCGGTGATGATCAAGGCCTCCGCCGGCGGCGGCGGCAAGGGCATGCGCATCGCCTGGTCCGACACCGAAGCGCGCGAGGGCTTCCAGGCCTCGAAGAACGAGGCCGCGGCGAGCTTCGGCGACGACCGCATCTTCATCGAGAAATTCGTGACGCAGCCGCGGCATATCGAGATCCAGGTCCTCGCCGACAAGCACGGCAACTGCCTCTACCTGCACGAGCGCGAATGCTCGATCCAGCGCCGGAACCAGAAGGTGATCGAGGAGGCGCCCTCCCCCTTCCTCGACCCCGCCACCCGCAAGGCGATGGGCGAACAGGCCTGCGCGCTGGCCAAGGCGGTCGGCTACACCTCCGCCGGGACGGTCGAATTCATCGTCGACGGCAACCGCAACTTCTACTTCCTCGAGATGAACACGCGCCTGCAGGTCGAACATCCGGTGACCGAACTCATCACCGGCGTCGACCTCGTCGAGCAGATGATCCGCGTGGCGGACGGCGCACCGCTCCCCTTCGCGCAGGGTGACCTCAAGATCAACGGTTGGGCAATGGAAAGCCGGCTCTACGCCGAGGACCCGTTCCGCAAGTTCCTGCCCTCCATCGGCCGCCTCTCCCGCTACCGCCCGCCGGAGGAGATCGCGACCAAGGCCCGCGCCGTGCGCAACGACACCGGCGTGTTCGAGGGCGGCGAGATCTCGATGTATTACGACCCGATGATCGCCAAGCTCTGCACCTGGGCGCCCGACCGCGCCTCGGCCATCGCCGAGATGCGCCACGCCCTCGACGCGTTCGAGCTTGAAGGGATCGGCCACAACCTGCCCTTCCTCTCCGCCGTCATGGACCATCCCCGCTTCACCGCGGGCGAGATGACCACCGCCTTCATCGCCGAGGAATGGCCCGACGGTTTCCAGGGCGTCACCCCCGGACCGGAGGAGATGCGCCGCCTCGCCGCCATCGTCGGCCACATGAAGATGTGGAAGGAGGCGCGCGCGGCCAGGATCTCCGGCGCGATGCCGAACCACCGCCGCCGCGTCGCGCCCGATTACGTCATCTTCATCGGCAAGGAACGCTTCCCGGTCCACATCCTCGAGACGGAGGAAGGCACCGACGTCTCCTTCGCCGGCGACGGCCGCTACGAGGTGCGATCGAACTGGCGGCCGGGCGATCCGCTGTTCCGCGGCACGGTCGGCAGCGAGGAGATGATCGTCAAGACCGCCTATGTCCGCGGCGGCGCCCGCATCCGCTGGCGCGGCGCGGATCTGAAGGCGGTGGTGCGCACCCCGCGCGAGGCAGAACTCGCCGCCCTGATGCCCGAGAAGCTGCCGCCCGACACCTCGAAGCTGCTCCTCTGCCCGATGCCCGGGCTGGTGGTGAAGATCATGGTGGCGGAGGGCGACGAGGTGCAGGAGGGCCAGCCGCTGGCCACCGTCGAGGCGATGAAGATGGAAAACACCCTGCGGGCCGAGCGCGAGGGCGTCGTCAGCCGCGTCGCCGCGACCGCCGGGCAGAGCCTGAAGGTGGACGATGTCATTCTCGAGTTCGAATAGTCTGGCCGCGAACCAGCGGCCGGGCGCGCTCCGGCTGCCAACGGTATCGGTGCTGGCCGCGCTCGCGGCCTTCGCCGGCCTGCAGGTCTGGGCCTATGCGATCGCCCATGTCTTCGAATACCCGCTGGACGACGTCTACATCCACCTGAGGATGGCGCAGCTGATCGGCGGCGGCACCTACGGCATCAACCCGGGCGAACCCGCTTCAGCCGCGTCCTCCGTCCTCTATCCCTTTCTCCTCGTGCCGTTCCCGGGCAGCGCGTTCCAGCGGCTGCTGCCGCTCGCCTGGAACACGCTGGCGCTCGCCGCCTGCGCCTGGGGATGGGGCCGGGTGCTGGTCCTCTCCGGCATCGAGGGTCGCATCGGCTGGCTGCTGGCGATCCTCGGGCCGATCGGCCTCAACATGCCTGGCGTGGCCTTCACGGGGATGGAGAACGAAATCCATGCCGCGCTGACCCTCTTCGTCGTCCTCGGCCTCTGGCGCTACCTGACGACGGGCGAGATCGCGCCCTGGTTCGTTGCCGTGGCGATCCTCTCGCCCCTGTTCCGTTACGAGGGGCTTGCCCTTTCGCTCGGCGCGGCAGGGGCGATTGCCTTATCGGGCAGGGTTCGGGCTGGCGTGCTGCTCGGGCTCGGCGTCCTGCTGCCGATCCTCGCCTTCACCGGGTTCCTCGTCAGCCAGGGGCTGGCGCCGTTGCCAAGCTCGGTGCTGACCAAGATGGCCATCTTTGGCCATGACACGGGGCCCCTCGCCCGGATGGTGGCGCGGTTCCAGTTCAATCTGCATGGGTTCGCCGCCTGGATCCTGCTGTCCCTGACCGTGCTGCTGGTGGTCCTGGTGCTCGCCCGGGGGCGCAGCAATCAGAAGGCGCTGCTGCCGCTGGTGCTGGCCCTGTCCGGCCTCGGCCATCTGATGTTCAGCTATCTGGGCTGGATGCACCGATACGAGCATTACATCTTCGTCGCCGAAACCGCCGGCGCGCTCCTTTTCCTGGGCAGGGGCGGGCTGAATGACCGCCGCGCTGCGGGCCTCCTGGGCACCGTGGCCGTGCTGGCCAGCGCGCTGGCGTTTCTGCCGCCGCTCACCCGCGCCTATGTCCACGCGCCCCGGGCGATCCACCTGCAACAGGACCAGTTTGCCCGCTTCGCGCGGGACTATCTGGACGCACCGGTGGCGGTGATCGACATCGGCCGGGTGAGCTGGAACGCCCGCCACTACGTGCTTGACCTCTGGGGCCTCGCCTCGCAGGACGCGCGCCGCATCCGGATCGGCGGGGCAGAGCCGCCGCCGGGCTGGGCCGGGCCACTGGCCGTGGAGCATGGCGTGGTGGCGGCGATGTACGTTCATTCATGGCTGAAATCCGCCGCGCCAGCCGACTGGGTGCCGGTCGCCCGGATGACCCTCGTGGGCAAGGTCGGCGCGATCGGTTCCTATGACGTGACCTTCTACGCGACCGGGCCGCAGCACGTGGCGAAGGTGGTGGCGGCGCTGAAGCGGTTCGCGCCGACCGTGCCCGCGGACGCGGGGCTGAAGCTGCTCGGGCCGGCGGCGAAATGACGATGGGGGACAAGATGGCAGATCTGAAATCCTGGGCCGCGCTGGCCGCGAAGGAACTGAAGGGCCGCGCCCCGGAAAGCCTCTCCTGGCAGACGCTGGAGGGCATCACCGTCAAGCCGCTCTACACCGAAGCGGACACCGCGGGCCTTGGCCACATGGGCTCGCTGCCCGGCCTCGCCCCCTTCACGCGGGGGCCGCGCGCGACGATGTACGCCGGCCGGCCCTGGACCATCCGGCAATACGCCGGCTTCTCGACGGCAGAGGAATCGAACGCCTTCTACCGCCGCGCCCTTGCCGGCGGGCAGCAGGGCGTCTCGGTTGCCTTCGACCTCGCCACCCACCGCGGCTACGACAGCGACCACCCCCGCGTGGTGGGCGATGTCGGCAAGGCGGGCGTGGCCATCGACTCCGTCGAGGACATGAAGATCCTCTTCGACGGCATCCCGCTGGGCGAGATCTCCGTCTCCATGACCATGAACGGCGCGGTGATCCCGATCCTCGCCAGCTTCATCGTCGCGGGAGAGGAGCAGGGCGTCCCCCGCGCAGCCCTCTCCGGCACGATCCAGAACGACATCCTGAAGGAATTCATGGTGCGGAACACCTACGTGTACCCGCCCGAGCCCTCGATGCGGATCGTCGCCGACATCATCGAATACACCGCCGCCGAGATGCCGAAGTTCAACTCCATCTCGATCTCCGGCTACCACATGCAGGAAGCCGGCGCGAACCTGGTGCAGGAGCTCGCCTTCACCCTCGCCGACGGGCGCGAATACGTCCGCACGGCCATCGCCCGCGGCATGGACGTGGACGCCTTCGCCGGGCGCCTCAGCTTCTTCTTCGCCATCGGCATGAACATCTTCATGGAGGCGGCGAAGCTCCGCGCCGCCCGCCTCCTCTGGCACCGCATCATGTCGGAGTTCGGCGCGAAGAAGCCCGCCTCCCTGATGCTGCGCACCCATTGCCAGACCTCCGGCGTCTCGCTGCAGGAGCAGGACCCCTACAACAACGTCGTCCGCACCGCCTACGAGGCGCTCGCGGCGGCGCTCGGCGGCACCCAGTCGCTGCACACCAACGCGCTGGACGAGGCGATTGCCCTGCCCACCGACTTCTCCGCCCGGATCGCGCGCAACACCCAGCTGATCCTGCAGGAGGAAACCGGGATCACCCATGTCGTCGACCCCCTCGCCGGCTCCTATTACGTCGAGAGCCTGACGGCGGAGCTCGCCGAAAAGGCCTGGGCCCTGATCGGCGAGGTCGAGGAGATGGGCGGCATGACCAAGGCCGTCGCCTCCGGCATGCCGAAGCTCCGGATCGAGGAGAGCGCGGCCCGGCGCCAGGCGATGATCGACCGCGGCGAAGAGGTCATCGTCGGCGTCAACAAGTACCGCCGAGAGACCGAGGACCCGCTGGAGATCCTCGACATCGACAACGCCGCCGTCCGCGCCGCCCAGATCGCCCGGCTGGAACGGGTGCGGGCGGGCCGCGACGCGGCGGCCTGCGACGCGGCGCTGGCCGAGCTTGAACGCCGCGCCCGCGAGGGCGGCAACCTCCTGGAGGCGGCGGTGGAGGCCGCGCGCGCCCGGGCCAGCGTGGGAGAGATTTCTATGGCGATGGAAAAGGTCTTCGGCCGCCACCGGGCCGAGGTGAAGACGCTCGCGGGCGTCTACGGCGCGGCCTACGAGGGCGACGCCGGCTTCGCGCAGATCCAGAAGGACGTCGAGGCCTTTGCCGAGGAGGAGGGCCGCCGCCCGCGCATGCTGGTGGTGAAGATGGGCCAGGACGGCCACGACCGCGGCGCCAAGGTCATCGCCACCGCCTTCGCCGATATCGGCTTCGATGTCGATGTCGGCCCCCTGTTCCAGACCCCCGAGGAGGCGGCGCAGGATGCGATCGACAACGACGTCCACGTCATCGGCATCTCGTCCCAGGCGGCCGGTCACAAGACGCTGGCCCCGAAGCTGGTCGAGGCGCTGAAGGCCGCGGGGGCAGAGGACATCCTGGTGATCTGCGGCGGCGTGATCCCGCAGCAGGACTACGACTTCCTCAAGAGCCACGGCGTGAAGGCGATCTTCGGCCCCGGCACGAACATTCCGGCCGCGGCGCAGGACATCCTCGGCCTGATCCGCGAAGCCCGAAAGGGCTGAGGGCCGGCCGCGCCCGGGCGTTGGGGGGGCCTAAATACCCCCGCGCCCTTGCGGCCCTTGCAGACCCGGCCGAACCATGACAGATCGCAGATCCGGGCGCCCCGGCGCGCCGCCCGCCTTTTTTCCGTCCCGCGCCCCAGCATCCCAAGGCCCGCCATGCGCCCCCTTCGCGGCATCGCGATGAAGATCGCCTCGGTCACCCTCTTCATGGTGATGTCGACGCTGATCAAGATGGCCTCCGAACGCGTCCCCGCCGGCGAGGCGGTGTTCTTCCGCGCCTCCTGCGCCATGCCGGTGATCCTGGTCTGGCTTGTCGCGCAGGGGGAGTTCCCCGCCGGTCTCCGCGTCACCTCGCCCTTCGGCCATGTGCTGCGCGGGCTTCTCGGCACCACGGCGATGGGCCTCGGCTTCGCCGGCCTCGCCTTCCTGCCGCTGTCAGAGGTGGTGGCGATCGGCTATGCCGCGCCGCTGCTGACGGTGGTCTTCGCGGCGCTGCTTCTGGGCGAGCAGGTGCGGCTCTTCCGGATCGCCACGGTCGGGCTCGGCCTCGTCGGCGTGGTGATCGTAGCGGCGCCGAAGCTGTCGGGCCTCTTCGGCCACGGCGACGCGCGTAGCGCGATCGGGGCCACCGTGGTGCTGGTCGGCGCCGTCTTCGCCGCGCTGGCGCAGGTCTGGGTCCGCCGGCTTGTGCAGCGCGAGAAGGTCTCCGCCATCGTCTTCTACTTCTCCCTCTCGGCCACCGTCCTGTCCTTCCTGACCCTGCCCTGGGGCTGGGTGATGCCCACCCCGGCCGAGGCGGCGATGCTGGTCACGGCGGGGATCTTCGGCGGGGTCGGGCAGATCCTGCTGACCTCCAGCTATCGCGAGGCCGACGCCTCGCTGATCGCGCCCTTCGAATATTCCTCGATGATCCTGGCGCTGGGGCTGGGCTACATGGTCTTCGCCGAGATCCCGGACGCCGACACGCTGACCGGTGCGGCGATCATCGTGGCGGCCGGGCTGATCATTATCTGGCGCGAGCGCCAGCTCGGCCTTGAACGCACCCGCCAGCGCCGCGCGATGTCGCCGGGCGGAAGGTAGGCCGAGCCCACGCCGTAGGGTGCGCATTTATTGCGCACCCCGTCATTTCACGCCGCCTGGGTTGCCTCTTCGGGGACCTTTGCGCCGGTCATGAAGGCCACGGCATCGGCCAT
>NZ_RRYH01000090.1 GCF_004010155.1 Solirhodobacter olei
CATCGCAACCAAAGGAGAAAAGCGATGAAAGTTGACGTGAATCGGCCCGAGGAGGGCGACGCTCTCTGGGTCGTGGCTGACCGCATCCGGTTTCTCGGGGGTCTTCCGGGCTCGGAACTCGAACTACTCGAGGTCGAGGTGCCGGCCGGATCGGGAACTCCGCCCCACAGCCATGCCTCCGCCGAGATGTTCTACATCGTAGAAGGAGAACTGACCGTTCGGCAGTTTCCCGGTGCAACCGAACCGCCGGTGGTGATCACGGCCAGTCCGGGCGCGGCGGTTCGCATCGCCTCGGGCATCCCGCACAACTATGCGAACGAGAGCGGCCGCACCGTGCGAATGGTCGTATTGATCGAGCAGACCATGATCGCCTTCTTCCGCGACATCGGCACTGCCGAGGCGCAAGAGCAGCCCGACTTCGCCCGGATCGGTGCCGCGATGGAACGGCACGGCATCGACGTGCTTAACATGGCTGCCTGAGTAACGGCGACCTTTGCGAACTGCACCGTCGGCCGCGCGGCCCCATGCGCGGCCGGCCTTGACCGAAGCCTCGCGTGGCCGCGGTGAATGACCGGCGCCGGCTTTTCCTGCGCCATGCCGCTGGCTGCAACGAAGGTCAGAAGTCCGCTCCTCGCGATGGAGGAGGGCCATTGACGAGGGCGGGCCAAGGACGAAGCCGCTCGCGCGGCATTGACGCCCGTGTAGCGCGCTCGGCGATAATCTGAAGGTCGTGCATTTGGGGACGGT
>NZ_RRYH01000091.1 GCF_004010155.1 Solirhodobacter olei
TTCGCCATCATGTAGCTGCCGTCGCCGACGAAGCAGATCACGTCCTTCTCCGGCTGGGCGAGCTTGATGCCCATGGCGCCTGCGATCTCGTAGCCCATGCAGGAATATCCGTATTCCATGTGATAGCCGCCCTTCGCGGCCTGCCAGAGCACCTGCAACGCGCCCGGCATGGTGCCGGCGGCGCACATGGCGAGCGTGGTCTCGGTCGCGGTGCGCTGGACGGCGCCGATCACCTGCGCATCGGTGGGCAGGGCGTTGCCCTCGCCAGGCGCGGCGGTGACGGAGGCGACGGTCGCGTGCCAGTCGCTGCGGGACCTGGCGTCGAACGCGGGGGCGCGGTGGGGGCCGAGCGCGGCCGAAAGCCGTTCGAGCGAGACCCTGGCATCGCCGAGAACCCCGGTCGCGCCGTGCTTGAGCGCGTCATAGCCAGCGAGGTTGATCGAGACGAGCCGCCGGGCGGGGTTGGCGAAGACCGTCCACGACCCGGTGGTGAAATCCTGAAACCGCGTTCCGACGCCGATGATGAGGTCGGCCCTGGCGCAGAGTTCGTTGGCCGATTGCGAGCCGGTGACGCCGGGCGAGCCGAAGTTGCGGGCGTCCTCGAAGCTCAACCCGCCCTTGCCGGCCTGTGTTTCCACGAAGGGGATGTTATGGGCCTCGGCGAAGCGGGCCAGCGTGTCCTCCGCCCCCGAATAGAGCGTGCCGCCGCCGGAGACGATCACCGGCGCC
>NZ_RRYH01000092.1 GCF_004010155.1 Solirhodobacter olei
GCGAACATGTTCTCGGCCATCCCGCCCGAGGCCATGCGCATCCGCGCGTCGCGGTCCACGCGGGTGCCGAGATAGGTGAAGGTGATGCCGGGGCGGACGGGGTAGGCGTAGAACGGCGCCTGTTCCAGCCGCCGGGCCCAATGGCTTTTCGGCGGGCTGAGGCCTTCGGTCCGGCAATCGTCAAGCTCGGTATGGTCGAAGGTCCCGTCCCGCACGGAGGCGTTGAATGCGGTGACGGTGCGGGCGAGCGCCTCGGGCGGCAGTCCCAGCTTCTCTGCCAGCGCCTCGATCGTGCCGGCGGAGATCGGCGGGTAGAGCGAGGGCATAAAGAGCTTCAGCGAGCGGGCGTCGAAGACGATATAGGCAATCTGCCCGGGCTGCGCCGCGACGAGCCGACCCCAGATGGCGTAGCGCCGGGGCCAGAAGTCCTCGCCCTCGTCGTAGAACCGCTCGGCGCGGTTGTTCACCACGATGCCGAAGACGACGCAGTCAAGCCGCGTGATGATGCCACCATCGAACTTCGGCGCGCGGGCGTCGATGGCGACCGCGTGGCATTGGGTCGGGTCGCCCACTGGCGCCACCCCGAGGTCGAGGAGCATGCGCAGCACGTCGCCGCGGTTGTAGGGCGTTCCGCGGATCAGGAAGTTCTCGGCCGGCGGGCCCCAGCTTTCCTTCAGCCAGTCGATATTCGCCTCGAACCCGCCGGCGGCGGCGACGAG
>NZ_RRYH01000093.1 GCF_004010155.1 Solirhodobacter olei
AACGGGGCAGGCCGCGGGCGCGGCGAAACCCACGGCCCCGGCTGCGAGCGCCACCGGACAGGCGGCGCAGGCCCCGGCGGGCGCCGAGGCCGGCAGCAGCGCCGCCGCCCCCGCCGCGGGCCCCGCGGAGCCCGCCTTTGACGTGGTCCGCGTCACCCCTGACGGCAGCGCGCTGATTGCCGGGCGGGCGGAGCCGGGCGCCTCGGTCGAGGTGCTGATCGACGCCGCCAAGGCCGCCTCCGGCAAGGCCGGGGACGGCGGCAAGTTCGTGGTGCAGTTCGACCTGCCGCCCTCGGCCAAGCCGCGGGTGGCGACGCTGGCGGAGGTTCTGGCCGACGGAACGCGGATCGCCTCCAGCCAGAGCGTGATCATCGCGCCGACGAGCTCGGGCCCGGCGGTCGCCTCTTCCGGGAGCGGGGCCCAATCCGGGACGGCGGCTGGGGCTGGCACGGGCACGAAGGCGCCGGAAGCCTCGGCAGGCGGGGCGCAGACCGGGACGGAGACGGCGCAGGCTTCGACGGGGACCGCGACAGGGGGTGCCACGGCCACGCCGGGCGTCACCGCCCCGGCCGCGAAGGCGCCGGAACCCTCTGCGGGCGCGGCCCCGAAAGTTGCGGCGGTCGCGCCGCCGGCCGGCACGGCGCCCGGGGCGCCGTCCAGCGGCGGCTCGGCG
>NZ_RRYH01000094.1 GCF_004010155.1 Solirhodobacter olei
CGCGTGACCACGACCAGATCTTACAACAGCCCCCTGCGTGAAGAGAAAACCCGCGCCACGCGTGAGGCGATCCTCAAGGCCCTGTATGACCTGATGGAGAGTTCGACCACTCCGGACGAAGTCGGCATGGAGGCCATCGCCCAGCAGGCGGGCCTTCAGCGTCGGACAATCTTCCGCCATTTCGCCACCAAGGATGATCTTCTCGCCGCCTTCTGGCCGTGGCTGAACGACCGGATCGGCGCCTCCCCGACACCTCGGACGGTGCACGATATCCTCGATGGGCCGAAGCTGGCCTTTCCAAATTTCGACATGCACGCGGCGGCCATGCGCGGGGCCCTCCATTCCCGAACTGGGCGCGAGATGCGCGCCGGTACGGTTGAGGGGCGCCGTCTCCTCTTCGCGAAGGCGCTCGCGCCTGCCATCTCCTCCCTTCCGGCGGCCGACGCGCGGAAGGTCGAGGCGCTGGCCCATCTGCTCTACTCAGCCTCCGCATGGGAGGTTCTGAAGGATTACGGCGGTCTTTCCGGCGCCCAGGCCGGAGAGACCGCTTCCTGGGCGCTCGAGGTGATCCTGTCCGCGGTCACTTCGGGCGGTTCTCCGGCGGACGACACATCGCAACCAAAGGAGAAAAGCGATGAAAGTTGACGTGAA
>NZ_RRYH01000095.1 GCF_004010155.1 Solirhodobacter olei
ATCGTAGCGACGCATGTCCGTCTCCTGTCCTTAGCGCCTGCCATCCGGCACCACTTATTCATCGCAGGAAACTTACATGCGTACTTTGACATATATCAACGGATCGTGATGAGGGGGTAACAATCCGGGGCTGATGCACCGGCCGAAGGACAGGAGCGCCCGACGCTCTGAAAGGCGCGATATCGGCCCCGTGCCGCCCGCATCGCCCGGGACCGTAAGCGAAATTTTTCGCCGATGCGTACCCTCGGTCCGTCATGCCCTGCCACATCATCCGCCCTGGCGGCAGTCCTCCCGCGCCCTGTGTCATAACGCCGCGCATCACGGGGCTGTGAGAGACGTCAACGCAGGGGGCCGAGGTTCTGGGTACCGCATTCGGGTGTCGGCGATCGACACCCAGGTGAACACCTCTGATTTGAAGGAGAAGGATATGCGTCTTCTACCTCTTGCTGCCACCGTGCTTTTACTGTCCCCGCTGACGGCCACAGCGCAGGCCGCCGGCGGGATGGGGCCTGTCTATCAGGCTCTCCAGGGCCAGGGCTTTACCAACATGCAAACCGTGCGCGATCGGAACCGGAATCGGATCCGCGTCACCGCTCAGCGCGGGGACG
>NZ_RRYH01000096.1 GCF_004010155.1 Solirhodobacter olei
ATCGTAGCGACGCATGTCCGTCTCCTGTCCTTAGCGCCTGCATCCGGCACCACTGCTGCATTGCAGACTTCAAATATGCATTCATTGACATACATCAACTGGTTGTGAGGCTGTGTAACAATACGACGTGGGCACGGGCGGCGCCCAGCCGGGGTAAACGGCTGGCTCGCAATGGTCGCCGTCACGTAGGACGCGCCGGCATTGCCCGCGTGCCATCCCCCTGTCGCGCCGCGCCTCAGGCTATCCGCTATCGCATTCCGTGTGCCACACCGCCACAGCTCACGGGCAGGTGATCTGGATCAATGTTGGGCTGCGCATGTCCGGGTACTGGATTCGGGCGCCGTTGGATGCCGGCCCTAACTGTCAAATGCATTGGAGAACGAAGATGAGAACGCGCTTTCTGTCTATCGCTGCCACTGTCCTGCTTATGTCCCCGCTGACGGCCACTGCGCAGACCGTCGGCGGGATGGGGCCTGTCTATCAGGCTCTCCAGAGCCAGGGCTTTACCAACATGCAAACCGTGCGCGATCAGAACCGGAATCGGATCCGCGTCACCGCTCAGCGCGGGGACG
>NZ_RRYH01000097.1 GCF_004010155.1 Solirhodobacter olei
AACAATTAGAATAATCATTTGAAAAAGTGCATTAGACAACGAAATTCACCATCAAGATAATGAAGCAACAAGAAACAGCACACATCAATGAATTAACACCTTAGATTCATCATGAGAAAATGCATGGCACAACTAGATTTACCATCAAGATAATTCTTAAGCAGCGAAGAATTAACATCTAGAAATGCATAAACATCTTAGATTTTACATCAAGAGATGCGATAACTATAAACAACTAGAAACGTCACCAAGATAGTGCAACAACAAAGAATCAGCATCTTGAAATCGCACTAACATCTAAGAATCAACA
>NZ_RRYH01000098.1 GCF_004010155.1 Solirhodobacter olei
GCATAAACATCTTAGATTTTACATCAAGAGATGCGATAACTATAAACAACTAGAAACGTCACCAAGATAGTGCAACAACAAAGAATCAGCATCTTGAAATCGCACTAACATCTAAGAATCAACATCAAGTATTATATTAACATCATAGATAACTTCATCAAGACAGGCATCCACATCTAAGAAACTCATCTAGAATAGCTAACACCTAACATCAAAGAATATTCATCAAGAAC